>CAWBRU010000021.1:0-422927 GCA_963791325.1 uncultured Alphaproteobacteria bacterium
CGGCGGACGTGGAACTGCTGGGCGAGATCCGCGATCTGTTGGCTGCTCGGCCGCTGAAATAGAGGGGGCCGGGTCGGTTAGCCGCCCGATTTGGGGACCAGCAAGCGAATGATCCGGTCGGACTTGGCGAAAGCCGGCCGGCCGGCTTCGCGGTAAGGGATGCCAAGCGCATCCCAGGTCTCGACCAGCGCGTCGCGCAGCGCCTCGATCAGCCCGTCGCCATGCAGCGGCGTCGGCGTGATGCGCAGGCGTTCGGTGCCGCGCGGCACCGTCGGGTAGTTGATCGGCTGAATATAGATGCCATGCAGGCCGAGTAGCCGGTCGCTGGCCATCTTGCAGAGCTCCGGATCCCCGACCAGCACCGGCACGATGTGGGTCTCGGACGGCATCACCGGCAGCCCCGCCGCCGCCAGGATGTCCTTTGTCCGCAGCGCCTGACGCTGCTGGCTGTCGCGTTCGCCCTGCGAGGTTTTCAGGTGGCGGATCGAGGCCGTCGCAGCGGCTGCAATGGCCGGCGGCAGCGCCGTGGTGAAGATGAACCCGGGAGCATAGGAGCGGACCGCATCGACCACCGCGCGCGAGCCGCTGATATAGCCTCCGAGCGTGCCGTAGGCCTTGGCCAGCGTCCCCTCGATGATGTCGATGCGATGGGCCAGATCTTCGCGTTCGGTGATGCCGCCGCCGCGCGGGCCGTACATGCCGACCGCGTGGACCTCGTCGACATAGGTCATCGCATTGTAGCGTTCGGCGAGGTCGGCAATCCTGGCGATCGGCGCGATGTCGCCGTCCATCGAATAGACCGATTCGAACACGATCAGCTTGGCCCGTTCCCGGCCGGCGCTCTGCAGCAGGCTCTCGAGATGGCCGACGTCGTTGTGGCGAAAGATCTTCTTCTCGGCGCCCGAGCGGCGGACGCCCTCGATCATCGAGGCGTGGTTGAGCTCGTCGGACAGCAAAAGGCAGTTGGGCAACAGGCGCGCAATGGTCGAGATTGCCGCTTCGTTGGAAACGAAACCGGAGGTGAAGACGAGCGCAGCATCCTTGCTGTGCAGGTCGGCGAGCTCCAGCTCGAGCTCGACCAGCGGATGGTTGGTGCCGGAAATGTTGCGGGTGCCGCCGGCGCCCGAGCCCATCCGCCCCGCGGCGTTCTGCATGGCGCTGATCACCGTGGGGTGCTGGCCCATGCCGAGATAGTCGTTCGAGCACCAGACGGTGATTTCCTGGGCATGGCCGTTGGAGCGCCAGATCGCCCGCGGAAAGGAACCGGCGATTCGTTCGAGATCTGCGAACACCCGATAGCGGCGCTCGGCATGCACCTGGTCGATGGCTTCCTCGAAGAACCTTTGATAGTTCATGGCGCCTTCCCGATTTTAGGCGCGGATCATAATGGCAGGTCCGAGCGCCGTCCATTGGACCAATGGGGTCAAAATGCCACGCCTTTGTCGACGGGGGTGCGCGGTTGCGGCAGAATTTGCGATAGTGCGATCCGCAGGCGGCGGGGCATGGCGGCCCGTCGGCCACAGGGGAGCTGAGCATGTCGGTGTTGGTGACGGGGGGTGCCGGCTATATCGGCAGCCACATGGTCTGGGAACTGCTCGATGCCGGCGAGGAGGTGGTCGTCCTCGACCGGTTGTCCACCGGGTTCGACTGGGCGGTTGCGCCCGAGGCGAAGCTGGTGGTCGGCGACATCGGCGACGTCGGCGCCGTTCGCCAGCTGATCCGCGACCATGCCGTCGATGCGGTCCTGCACTTCGCCGGCTCGATCGTGGTGCCGGAATCGGTTGCCGACCCACTCGGCTATTACGAGAACAACACCGTCAAGACCCGCTCGCTGCTGGATGCCGTCGTCCGCGAGAAGGTGCCCCACTTCATCTTTTCCTCCACCGCCGCCGTCTATGGCGGCGCTGGGCTCGAGCCGGTTTCGGAAGGCGCGCCGCTCCACCCGGAATTGCCCTACGGCGCGTCCAAGCTGATGAGCGAATGGATGCTGCGCGATGCCGCGGCCGCGCACGGCTTCACCTATTCCGCGCTGCGCTATTTCAACGTCGCCGGCGCCGATCCCAAGGGCCGCACCGGCCAGTCGACGCCCGGTGCCACCCATCTGATCAAGGTGGCCTCGCAGACTGCGCTCGGCAAGCGGCCGGCGATGCAGGTCTTCGGCACCGACTATCCGACCCCGGACGGGACCTGTGTGCGCGACTATATCCACGTCAGCGACCTTGCTGCCGTGCATCGCCTGGCGCTCGACCGGCTCAGGGCGGGCGGCGGCAGCTTGGTCGCCAATTGCGGCTACAGTCACGGCTATTCGGTGCTCGAGGTGATCGACAGCGTGCGCCGTGTCCACGGTGCCGATTTCCCCGTCGGCATGGGCGAGCGCCGCCCCGGCGATGCGCCGGCGGTGGTCGCCGATTTAGCGCTCGCCCGGCGGGAATTCGGCTGGGTGCCGAAATTCGACGACCTCGACCGGATCGTCGGCGACGCGCTTGCCTGGGAGCACAGCCTGAGCCGCAAAAACGCAGCCGCCGCGGCCGCCGGTGACCGATCCTGAGCGATCCCGACCAAAGTCGGGAAGCGGCGGCATTGGTCCTGGAAAGGTCGATTCGTGCAGCCGGAGCAGCTAGGTTGTCTGCCTGAACGCGAAGGAAAGGGATCGGCAGCCGTGCCGATGGACGACCGATTGACTCGGCGAGGCCTGTTGCAGGGCGTGCTGGCGGCAGGCGCCTGCGCGCTGAGCGCCGCCGTGGCTTCCGGCGATGCGATGGCCAAGGACGGCGGCTCGGGAGGCGGCTCCGGCGGCAGCGGCTCGGGTTCAGGCAGCTCAGGCGGCAGCGGCTCGGGTTCGGACGGCGGCAGCGGCAGCTCGGGGTCGGGCTCGAGCGGATCGTCGGGCGGCGGGGAGTTCCTCCGGCAAGGGTTCCGGCGGGTCGGGTTCCGGAGACTCCGGTGACGGCAGCGGCAAGGGTGGGGGACCCTCCGCAGGGGCCGGCGGCGATGATGGAGGCTCGCACGACGCCCGCTCGGGTTCCAACCGGGCGGCGCGCTCGGCGGCTGGCCAGGCCCGCGGCCAGGTCGTGTGGTCGCGAGTCGGCGACGATGGAGCGGAGGTGCGCTATTCCGACGGCTGGAGCGAGCAGGTCGCCCGCGGGCGCTACCGGCTACGCGATCCGGCGCGGCGGGTGGTGGTTGAGCGCTCGTCGAAGCGCGTCGACCTCGACCGCCTCCGGTCCGCCGCACACTGACGTCCGGACTGGGCAGAACACCGTTTCCTTGCGACTTTGGCCCCCCTCGAGCGGATCACCGCTTCTTCAAAATCGGTGCTCGCCTCTAAGTCTTTGTTTTTCCGCAATTCCGGACGGAAAACCGTTTCCCCTTTTCCTGCAATTGCTCTAGGTCTTTGTGTTTCCTAGCCCCGTGCCGAATAGGTCTCGCGCTTTCAAGGCAGCCTCGACGCGGTTGCGCACGTTGAGCTTCTGGAACACGGTTGACAGGTAATATTTGACCGTCTTCTCCTGAAGGTTGAGCTTGCGGCCGATCTCCTTGTTGCTCAGCCCTTCGGCGACGAGCTTCAGGATCTGCTCCTCCCGGCCGGTCAGGGATGGCGCGGCCGCACCCTGGGCGTCGCTCTGGCCGCGCAGCTTCATGGCGACCAGGAGCCGTGCCGCCAGTCCGGGTGCGACGTAGGATTCCCCGTCCGCCACGCGGGCCAGGATGGCGAGCAGTTCGGGCGCGCCCACGCCCTTCAGCACATAGGCAGCGGCGCCGGATTCGAGCGCTTGCATGATGTCGTCGTCGGCCTCCGAAACGGTGAGCACGACGATCCGCGTTGCCGGTGCGACCAGGTGCAGCCGGCGCACCGCCTCGAGCCCATTGCCGGGCATCGACAGGTCGAGCAGCGCGACATCGGGCTGAGTGGCTCCGGCCAGGGCGACGGCCTCGTCGGCCGAGGCGCCTTCGCCGGCCACGGCAAAGCGCGGATCCTCCTCGAGCGAGCGGATCACCCCGCTGCGGTAAAGCGGATGATCGTCGACGACGAGCACGCTCTTGCGGTCAGGCATGGAAGACCTCGGCATCGAGTTGAAGGGCCATCGTCATCTCCGCGCGCTCCGCTCCCTTGTCGAACCGAAACGTGCCGCCAAGGCTCTCGATCCGCTCCCGCAAACCGGCGAGACCGAGACCCCGGACGGCATCGGGTCGCGCCTTGACCACCTCGCCGGGGGCGAGATCGTTGCCGACCCGGATGATCAGCTGCCTGCGGTCGAGCGCGGCATCGACAGTCTGGCCAAGTCCGCCGCCATGCCGGTAGGCATTGTTGAGCCCCTCCTGGACGAACCGGTAGGCGGAAATCGCCACCGGGTGCGGCACCGGTTCCGAGACGCCGAGATCGAGCGTGACCTTGGTTCCGGTGCGCATCTCATGCGCCCGAACGACCCGTTCGATGGTCTTGTCGATCGGCACGCCGTCGATATCCGGCAGCGACAATCCGTTGCAAAGGTTGCGGATCTCACGGATCGCTTCGCTCAGTGCCTGGTCGACGACAGCGAGCTCGCGCTCGCGTGTCGCCGCTGCGCGGGTCTTGGCGAGGCTGCTCAGCCTGAGCGCCGCGAGGCCGACAAGCTGGGCCGGGCCGTCGTGCAGGTCGGCGCTGATGCGCCGCAGCAGCCGTTCGTTGAGCTCGGTCAGGCGGCTGGAGGCCCGCTCCGCGCGCAGCCTGAGCTGTCGGCTCTCGGTCGACATGCGCTCGGTTTCGGCCACCCGCGCCTTGAGCGCCGATCGCTGCTCCTCGATGACGCGGCTCGCCTGGTGGACGATGCCGAACAAGGCGATGCCGACCAGCCCGGTGACGGCCGCCACGATCGCCCAGCTCTGCCGGCGGGCGGCGGCCAGCGCCTGGCTGAGCGAGGTCGCATCCTCGTAGAACTCGGCGACCGCGATCACCCGCCCCGACCAGGCTTGACGGATCGGGCTGTAGATCTCGAGGAGCGGCAGGCCGGAGCGCTTTTCATCGGCGCTTTCGGGATCGTCGAGCTGGTCGAGCTCGGCCATCACCCGGCCCTGGAATGCGCCTTCGAGGCTTTCGGAGGCCGCGAAGCGGCGGCCGATCAGCTCCGGATCGGCCGCATAGGCGATCAGGCCGCCGGGCTTCCAGATCTTGATCGACACGACGCGCTGACCGAACGCGCTGCCGGCGAGCAGTTCCTCGAGGGCCCGGGTCGGGCCGATCGACAGCGCATCCTGGCTGTCGAGCTCCTGCGCGAGCGGGGCGATGTAGCTGTCCATGAACAGCGCAGTCGCTGCGGCCGTGCTCTCGACCACCCGCGCCGAAATGACCGATGTCACCCAGCTGCCGATCACCAGCATGGCGATGACCATCACCGCGCCGCCGGTCAAGGCGAAGCGCTGCAGCAAAGTGAGCCTTGCAAGGTGGGTGCGGATCAGGGCGAGGCGGGCGGCCGCTGGCGGCATGCGGGGGACGTTACCGGCATTCGAAATTTCCGACAATCGGACGAACGCCCGGTTTGGCGACGGCGGACACCGGCCAAAGGGTCGTGCTTGGCCCCTGCCGAAGGTCGGGACGTCCGCCCGGCTGGCGACCGAGCCCGCCGGCGCAGCGGTCGGGAGCGCCTTTCCAGCACGGCCGCCGCCCGCCAGGTTCGCTGGAGTTCGGGCATCACGCTCGCTCAACCAGGAGGAAAATAGAATGAATTCTAAAATTCGGACGGCGACGTTTGTCTTCTCCGCTTCGGCCTTGTTGGCGGTGGCCCCTTACTCCGTCGACCTCGGCAAGTCCGGCCTCATCGTCGGCTCGCACCTAGCTTGGGCGAAGGACGGTCATGGCGGTGGGGGCGGCTCCGGTGGCTCTGGCTCGGGCTCCGGCGGGTCCGGTTCGGGCTCAAGCGGCTCCGGGTCCGACGGCTCGGGGTCGGGCAGGTCAAGTGCCGGGGCCAGCGGTTCGGCAGGCGACAGCGCCGGCCGCCATGGCGCCGATGACGGTGCCGGCCACGCCGGCCGACATGGCGCCGACGATCGCGGTGCCGACAATCGCGGCCGGGTGCGGGGCAATGACGATCCGCCCGGCGATGACCGCCGCGCCGACCATCATGTCAATCCGGCGACTGGAGCGCGGGTCGAGATCAACGGCAACGACATCGAGGTAGTTCATGCCGACGGCACCAAGGAGGAGGTCGAGAACGGCCGCTTCGAGCAGAAGAACGCCGCCGGCCGCACGGTTGTCGAACGCCGCGCGACCGCGGCCGACATTGCCCGCCTGCGTGCCTCCGGCGGCTGATCCTCGCCGCCGGCGAGGCGGAAAAGCATCGGCCGGCGGGAACAATCCTCCCGGTGCGCGTTATCCGACAGAGCGCGCAACGGGGATTGCCGAGCATGTATGTTCTGGCCCTTGCCACCGACTATGACGGAACCCTGGCCCATGACGGAATCGTGTCGGACGAGGCGCTGGCCGCGCTCGAGCGGCTGGCGGCGAGCGGCCGCAAGCTGATCCTGGTCACCGGGCGCGAGCTGCCCGACCTCGAAAAGGTATTCGCCCGGATCGATATCTTCGATCGGGTGGTCGCCGAAAACGGCGCGCTTCTCTACACGCCGGCATCGCGCACCGAGCGCGAACTCGCGCCTAAGCCGTCGCCGGAGCTGGTCAAGCGGCTTTCCGCCCGCGGCGTCGCGCCGATCTCGGTCGGCCGCTCGGTGATTGCCACCTGGGAGCCGCACGAAGCCGCGGCGCTGGAAGAGATCAAGCGGCTCGGCCTCGAACTGGAGATCATCTTCAACAAGGGTGCGGTGATGATCCTGCCCTCCGGCGTCAACAAGGCCTCCGGCCTGGCGGCCGCCCTGGAGGAGTTGCAGCTGTCGCCGCACAATGTGGTCGGCGTCGGCGATGCCGAGAACGACCACGCTTTCCTGCGCACGGTCGGTTTCGGCGTGGCGGTGAGCAACGCGCTGCCGCAGGTCAAGAAAACCGCTGATTTCGTCACCGAACGCGCCCGCGGCGACGGGGTCATCGAACTGGCCGAGCATCTCCTGGAAGAGGACGCCGGCCTGTTCGCAACCGAGCGCCACCGCATCCAGGTCGGCCGCCAGGCCGAAGGGGCGGCGGTGACCGTGTCGCCGTCGGGCGGAAGCATCCTCCTGTCGGGCACGTCGGGGATCGGCAAGTCGACCCTGGCAACGGCCATGATGGAGCGCTTCGCCGAGCAGAAATTCCAGTTCTGCGTCATTGACCCGGAAGGTGACTACGAGGAGCTGGAGGATGTCGTCACGGTCGGCGACGGCAAGACCGCGCCCAGCACTCAGCAAATCCTCGACCTGCTTGCCAAGCCGAGCTCCAACGTCGTGATCAATCTGCTCGGCATCAAGATCGACGAGCGGCCCAACTACTTCGCCAAGCTGATGCCGGATCTCGCCAGCCTCCGGGCGCGGACCGGCCGGCCGCACTGGCTGATCATCGACGAGGCCCACCACCTTCTGCCCACGGCGCGCGACGGCGCCTCGCTGGCGGTGCCGCAGGCGCTGCCCGCCACTATCCTGATCACCGTCCACCCCGACCTGGTGTCGCCCGACGTGCTGGCCGGAGT
This sequence comes from uncultured Alphaproteobacteria bacterium, assembly GCA_963791325.1. Taxonomy (GTDB): domain Bacteria; phylum Pseudomonadota; class Alphaproteobacteria; order Rhizobiales; family Rhizobiaceae; genus JBEVJK01. Next base: position 7,587 of record CAWBRU010000021.1, read on the forward strand.
TCGATACGGTGATCGCGCTGGGAGCCAAGGCCGACGAGGTGATCACCACCTTTTGCAGCATCCTCAAGGTGCCGCCGCCCAAGGGCAATCGTCCGCCGGCGGACGACAAGGTGCTGTTCTGGGACCGCACCGACAGCGCCGGCAAGGCCTGCGCGATCGAGGTCGAGCGGCCGCTGCAGGCGCGCAAGCGGCACCGGCGCAAATATGCGGAAGGCGATCTCAAGGACCACAGCTTCTACTTCACCGGCGCGGATGGAAAGCTGAACCTCAAGGCGCAGAACCTGATGATGTTCGTGCATCTCGCCGAAGGTATCGACGATGACACCTGGGAGCACCACCGCCAGGCCGGCGACTATTCGGCCTGGTTCCGCGACAAGGTCAAGGATAGCGAGCTCGCCGAGGAGGCCGCGCCGATCGAGGAGGATGCCGCGCTCGATGCAAAGGCGTCGCGCGAGCGCATCATCGAGGCGGTGCTCAAGCGCTATACCGTGCCGGCCGACTGAGCCGGCGCGTGGTGGTTTTCAATCCTCGACCACGTCCCAGTCGTCGTCGGGATTGAAGCGCTCGATCTGCTTGACGACGAGGTCCGTGGTCGGTCCGAAGTCGATCTCGTAGACCGTGCCCTGCTGGTTGACGGCGAAGGTGTGAACGCCTGTCTCGCCATATCGCGCCGGCCAGGCGATCAGCGCAAAACCGCCGATCATGTTGCCGTTGATGACGTAATCGTAGGCGCCGCCGTCGATGTTGTCGCCCTGGCCTTTCAGGATGCGGAAGTGGTAGCCGAAATAGCCGTCGCCCTCGGCCGCGTCGTTGAGCTCCTTCTGATCGAGGTCGCCGGCCGGACTGACGCCGTCGCCCTGGTCCGCCGGCCAGTAGAGGCCGTCGGTGGCCCCGGGACTGCTGATCAGCTTCTGCGCATATTCCAGCACACCATCGCCGTCATGATCCTCGTCCGAATAGGCGTTTTGGGCATCGACATAGGCGCGCACCGAGGCGATCGCCTGCAGCTCGTTCTCGCCGATGCGGCGGTTGCGCACCTCCTCCAGGCCGGCCTGGGTGTCGAACGCCCATTTTCCGTCCTTGCCTTCGACCAGGGGAAACGGCAGCGGCCATAGCTTGCTTCCGAGTTGCAGGATCTGGCGTCGGTTGAGCGACTGCACGGTAAGCTGCTTGGCGGCGGCCGCGCGGATCTCGGCAAAGGTCTGTTTGACGTCGGCATCCCCGCCGAGCTTGGCGGGGTCGAGCCCGAGCAGCTTGGCGGTTGCCGGAAGGTCATTGTCGGCGAGCGCGGTCTTCAACGCGGCGATCGCCTCGTCGGGCTTGGCGAAGCTCGGCGGCGGAGATGGCGCCGCCAGTGCGGCGAGGTCGGCTCCGTCCTTGGCTGCGGACGGGCCCGGCAAGGCCGTGCCGGCCAACACCAGGCAGCTCAAGACGCCGAGGGCGCGCAGGCTCGCAGTGATCATCTCCAACCCCACTCGCTCGCTCGCTCCATCGGCATCGGCCACCCGGTCGCACGGGTCAGCGCCGGCGTCGCCGCCGCCGCCGCGCATCGCGCGCCCACCGCCGCCGCCGCCGCCATGGAAGCCGCCGCCGCCGCGTCCGCCGCCGCCCATCGACCGGCCGCCGCCGCCTTGAAAGCCGCCGCCCATCGCCGCGCGGCCACGGTTCGACTGGATCTGCGTCACCCGGCCGCGGTCGACGCTGCCCAGCGCTCCCGGGTTGCGGGGCCGGTTGTCGATGCGGCCTCCCATCGTCGGCTTGCCGGCCGGGCGATTGAGATTGGCCGGGCGCTTGACGTCGCCCTTGGCGATGTTCGGCCTGTTGCCGGCGGGCCGGTCGAGGTTCGGCCGATTGCCCGCGGGCCGCGAAATATCGGGCCGGCGAATGCCCTCGCCGCCCGCCGGCCCCGGCCGGTTGAGGCCCGCATTGCCGCCGCCCAGCGATCCCTGGCGTGCTTTCAGTCCCTCGGCGGTGTTCTTGCGGATATCGCGCGCCGCGTCGGCACGGTTGGGGAAGGCGGCGCTGCGCTGCTCGCGCAACGTCTGCGCCTTGTTCTTGATCGAGGTGTTGCCGTTGGCCTCGATCCGGTTGCGCAGGTTGTTGTTGACATTGATGTTGTTGAACTGATTGCGGTCGAACTTGATCTTTGAACGGTCGACGTTCTTCCAGTCGACATCGTTGAAATTGACCCGGCCGTTGAACCGGCGGTTGTTGAAGCAATTGTTGCAGTCGATGTCGACGTCATTGCCGTTCCAGCGGCCGTCCCAGACGCCCCAATTGTCCCAATCGACCACCGAGGCCCACACCGCCCCGGTCACCGCCGCGGCGAAGAACGTGGCGCCGGGGTAGAAATAGTTGGGATAGGGGTCGGGGTAGTAGCTGATCGGCGCCGGGGGATAATCCTCGACATAGAGCATTTCGGGCTTGTACTGAGGCACATAGACCTTTTCCGGATTGGTCGGCTTGATGACGACGTTGTCGCCCTGCGAGACCACCTGGATCTTGTCATCGGACTTGATCACCTGCTTGGCCACAGCCTCGTCGCGCAGCTGCTGGATGGCGATGAGCACATCCTTCTGCTGATAGGCGATGGCGTCGGCGAGGCTCTGCGTCCATTCGAGGTCGTCGCTCATCATCTCGACGATCTGCGGATAGTTGAGCAGCGAGACCACGCTGCCGTCCCAGCCGTCCTTCGGCTTCAGCGACTTGTCCTTGGCGTAGCGGTCGAGATAGCGCGCGGCCTCGACGATCTGCAGCGGATAGAGCGAAGCGCTGGTGATCAGCGCGACCAGGTCATCCGGGTAGAGCGCGATCCGCGCGACGAGCACCTCCAGCTCGTCCTCGCTCAGAGGTGCAGGCTGTGCTGCGTCTGAGGTTGGCGGCGCGGCTGCTGCGCTGTCCTGCGCCAAAGCCGGTGTTCCGCCAATGAGCGCTGCAAGGACCACGCCGAAAAGCAGAGCAAACCCGGTTCGCTTCATCGCCGGTCCCTTCTCCTCGCCGTCGCCGTTTCCATCTCAGCACAAAGGATTGCACGGCACAATCAGGCTTATGGGCGCCGGACTAGTCTGTGAAAGCCTCAACAACGTTGCGCTTACCCAGCATGAACGCGTCGGCGACGTGCTGCAGCGGCGCCAGATCGACGTCGGATCTGCCCGCCCTGATGATTTCCGCGAAGCGCCGGTAGAGGCCCGGGTATTCGGCCTCGGGCGCGTCCTGGAGCACGCGTCCGCCGACCGTGAGCTTGGCGCCGCCATTGGCGAGCTCGACCCGGCCGGCATCGGTCTCGGCGACGATGTCCCAGCTCTGCGGCCCGGTCTGGCGCCAGTCGAGCTCGGCCGTCAGCGGCGTTCCGTCGGCCATGCGGAAATCGAGCGCCGCGGCGATCGGCGCATCACGGTTTTCCGGGAAGTCGAGCCGGGCTGCGGTGAGAAAGAACGGCGCGAAAATGGAGGTGGCGATCGACAAGGCGTTGATGCCGGGATCGAACACGCCGAAGCCGCCGGGCTCCCAGATCCAGGCCTGGCCGGGATGCCAGCGGCGCACATCCTCCTTCCAGATGATCGCGGCCGTGCGCACCCTGGTCTGCGACAGCTGCAGCCGGGTGGCTTCGACCGCCGGCGCGTAGCGGGAGTGCCAGCCGGCGAACAGCGACACGCCCTTGGCCGCGGCGCGCGCCTTGAGGTCCTCGACCTCGCTGACCGTCGCGCCCGGCGGCTTCTCCAGGAAGACGTGCTTGCCGGCGGCAATCGCCGTTCGTGCGGCATCGTAGCGGAAGCTGGGCGGCATGCAGAGCGACACCGCCTGAAGGTCGGGCACCGCGGCAAGCATGGCCTCGAGAGAGGGAAAGCTGGCGACGCCGTCGACGCTGGCATTGCGGCTGGCGGCAGCCAGCAGGCGAAAGCTCGGATCCTTGGCGATGGCCGGCAGATGCTGGTCGCGGACGATCTTGCCGACGCTGACGATGCCGATGGCAATGGGTTGGGAAGGCATGGATCTCCGTATCCGCCGGCCGGCTAATGGTAGCCGATATCGGCGCGCACTTTGCCGCGAAACACCCAGTACGACCAGGCCGTATAGACCAGGATCACCGGCAGCAGCGAACAGGGTGCCGATCAACAGGAAGGCCTGCGTGCTGGGTGCGGCGGCCGCCTCCCAGAGCGAATAGCGATGCGGCACGATCATCGGGAACAGGCTGATGACGATGCCGAGATAGGAGCTCAGGAAGAGGCCGACCGCAGCCGCGAACGGCATGATCTCGGCCGTTCCGGTCAGTCCGCGCCATGCCAAAGCCGCGCAGATCAGCGCCAGGAGCGGCACGGGGGCGAGGATCGCGAGGTTCGGGCCAGGTGAACCAGCGCGCGGCGATGCCGGCGTCCATCAGCGGCGTCCAGATGCTGACGATGCCGACCGCCGCGACCACTCCGACAAGGCAGACGAGTCCGTAGCGGCGCATCTGCGCCTGCAGTTCGCCTTCGTCTTCAGGATCAGCCAGCCGGCGCCGAGCAGGCCGTAGCCGAACACCAGCGCCACGCCGGTGAGCATCGAGAAAGGCGTGAAGCAGTCCCAGCTCGAGCCGGCGAAGACGCGGCCGTCGACCTCGAAGCCCTGGATGAAGGCGCCGAGCACGATGCCCTGGCAGAAGGTGGCGATCAGCGAGCCGGCAGAAAAGCCATGGTCCCAGAACGAGCGGTGCGCGCTGTCGCGGAAGCGGAATTCGAATGCCACGCCGCGGAACACCAGCGCAAGCAGCATCAGCGGATGGGCAAGTAGACCGCCGGGATGATGATCGCGAAGGCCAGCGGAAAGGCGGCCAGCAGGCCGACGCTGCCGAGGATCAGCCAGGTCTCGTTGCCGTCCCAGATCGGCGCGATCGAGTTCATCACCAGATTGCGCGACGGGGTATCCGGGGCGAAGCCGTAGAGAATGCCGACGCCGAGATCGAAGCCGTCGAGCAGCACATAGAACAGGACGGCAAGCCCGAGAATCAAGGTCCAGACCGGTGTCAGATCGAACGGCGTCATGGCGCATCCCCCTCCGCCACGCCCGCGGCGGCGAGGATCGGCCGCTGCGGCCGGCCGCTTTCGATCTGCTCGTCGCCCTCCGCGGGCTTGATGCCTTGGCGGACGAAGCGGGCCATCAGCGTGATCCCGGCCGGGAACATCACCAGATAGACTGCGACATAGCCGGCGAGCGACAGAAGCACGTCCGCGCCGGTCAGCGACGGCGATACCGAGTCGGCGGTGCGCATCAGCCCGTAGACCGTCCATGGCTGGCGGCCGACCTCGGTGGTGGTCCAGCCGGCGAGCACGGCGAGGAAGCCGAGCGGCCAGGCGAATTCGCAGCAGCGCAGGAACCAGCCGCTGTCGTAGAGCCGCCCCCGCCAGCGCAGCCAGGTTCCGACCGCGACGATGAGCAGCAACAAGAGGCCGATGCCGACCATGATGCGGAAGGCGAAGAACACGATCGCGACCGGCGGCCGGTCTTCGGCGGCCACCTCCTTCAGGCCCTTGACCTCGCCGTTCCACTCATGCGTCAGGATCAGGCTGCCGAGCCGCGGCACGTCGATGGCGAAGCGGTTGGTCTCGGCCTGCTGATCGGGGATGCGCGAACAAGGTCAGCGGCACGCCCGCTGCGCGGTCTCCCAGCGCGCTTCGATGGCGGCCAGCTTCGTCGGCTGATGCTCAAGCGTGTTGAGACCGTGCAGCGTCGCCGAGAAAGATCTGCAGCGGCACCAGCACCAGCAGCAGCCACAGGGTCATGGACAGCATGACCCGGCCTTCGGCGGACGAGCGTCCGCTGCGGATCAGGTAAGCCGCGCCCGCCGACCACCACGAAGCCGGTGGTGACATAGAAGCCGACGACCGTGTGCGCCAGCCGATAGGGAAAGGACGGGTTGAAGATGATCTCCATCCAGCTCTTCGGGAAGAAGCGGCCGTCGACGATCTCATAGCCGGCCGGCGTCTGCATCCAGCTGTTGGTGGCCAGGATCCAGAACGACGACAACAGGGTGCCGAACGCCACCATCACCGCCGCGAAGAAATGCGCCCAGCGCGGCACCAGGCTGCGGCCGAACAGCAGCACGCCGAGGAAGGTCGCTTCGAGAAAGAAGGCCATCAGGCCTTCATAGGCCAGCAACGGCGAGATGACGTTGGCCGTGGCGTCGGAGAAGCGGCTCCAATTGGTGCCGAACTGGAAGGGCATGATGATGCCCGACACCACGCCCATGCCGAAGGCGATGGAGAAGATCTTGGTCCAGAAGGCGGAGATGCGGAGATAGATCTCCTTGCCGGTGAAGAAATAGAGGCCCTCGAGCAAACGCGATGTAGGAGGCCAGACCGACGGTGAAGGCCGGCAGGAGAATATGCCAGGCAATCACCCAGGCGAACTGCAGGCGTGACAAGAGAACAGGATCAAGTTCCATGACCATCCCTCTCCTGGTCGGATCCTCGAGTGCCGGGTCACAACTTAAAGGATGTCGACCCGTCTGCAAATTGGTTTCAGGCTGACCTTGGGCAGTGCTTCAACAGCTTACAGGCAGTCGCTGGGAACCGGCCTGCCGGCGAAGCGGTCGGCCATCCAGGCGACCGCCGCCGCGGCGCTGTCGCGGCCGATCCAGCCATGGCCGACCCCGGGCAGGGTGAGCAGCCGGACCCGGCCGCCGGCCGCGCACACCGCCGCGACATAGTCTTTCGTAACCGGCGGGTCGACGATGTCATCGGCTTCGCCCTGGGCGATGAACAGGGGCAGATCGGAGGGCGGCGGGCCGATCGTGTTTTGCGCCAGGAGCGACTGCCAGGGCTCGATTTCGGTCGGATCGGGAACGCTGAGGAAGGCGACATCGAGCAGGCGTCCGAGCTCGCCGCGGCGTCTGAGGTCGAGCGGCGTCTCCAGGCAGTCGTCGGCGAGCTGGTCGACGGTGCCCTCCGCGCCGGGCAGGATCACCTTCGCCATCGGCGCATCGAAGACCCGTTGCCACGCCCACAAGGTCATCGCGAGCAGGTTCTTGCCGCCGGTCGAGCCGAGGTCGTCGGCCATCAGTGTCCTGAGGTCGGTGGCCGGCGCTGCCGCTGCCGCGCCGACGATGTCGAGCTCGGGCGCGTAGGTGCGGGCGATGAGGCCGGCATAGAGCACCGCCTGGCCGCCTTGCGAGTGGCCCCACAGCGCCGCCGTCCGGCTCGCGGCGCTGCCGACCAGCCGGCGGGCCGCGCGCAGCGAATCGAGCACGGCGCGGCCTTCGCTGACCCCGACCAGATAGGGATGCGGGCCGGGCGTGCCGAGCCCGGGATAGTCGGTCGCGGCCACGACGAAGCCGCGCGCCACCATCTCGCGCAAGCCTTGGATCTGCTGGAACTTGAAGATCGCCAGGGATGGCGCACAGCGCGAGACTACGCCTGAGGTCGGGTGCGCCCAGGCGACCAGCGGACGCCCGCCTTCAGGCGGCACGCCGCGCGGCGCAATGACCATACCGGAGACGGCGATCGGCTCGCCGTTGAGCCCGGTCGAGCGGTACAGGATGCGGTAGGCGTCGGCTTCGAGCATCAATCCGAGCTCCAGCCGCTCCGTGCGGATCAGGGTGCCGGGCGCACCGATGATTTGCGCCGGCTGAGCCCGATAGAAGGAATCGTCCGCCGCCGCGTCGCGCCGCACAAAGGTGGCAACTGCCGCAAGCGCAAGGGCCAGCGCGGCGGTCAGCCACAGCACGGTTTGGCGGCGGCGCATGGCGCCGGTCTCAAGCGCGCGCGCCGCCTGCGCTGCTTCTCCTCCGATCGTCGGCGGCAATCTGCAGGCCGGCGCCGATCAACGCCAAATCGGGATCGACCGTTCTCCGAACCATGTCCCTGTCCTTGGTTTGCAGAGCCTGCCGGACCCTCAGTTTCCGCAAGTTGAGCCCGAGTTCAAGGCTCCGGCGGGCTGCCGTCAGCCGACGCGAACCGCGCCGCCGAACCGGGTGCGCGAGAATTGCTGGTCGGCCAGCACCCCGATCAGGATCACCGAGCCCATCACCGCGAAGTTGAGCGAACTCGGGATGCCGAGCAGGTTGACGAGGTTTTGCAGCACCTGCAGCAGGATGGTGCCGAGCACCACGCCGAGGATCGAGCCTTCGCCGCCGCGCAGCGAGCAGCCGCCGAGCACCGCCGCGGCGATCGCGTAGAGCTCGTAGAAATTGCCGTGCGAGGACGGCGAGATCGAGCGCGTATACATGGCGATGAAGATCGCGGCCACGGCGGTCAGGCCGCAGCAGATGACATAGGCGGCAATGATGATGCGCGACGTGCGGATGCCGCTGTAGCGCGCCGCCTCCTCGTTCTTGCCGACGGCAAACAGATAGCGGCCGAACACCGAGCGGTGCAGCACCACGCCCATGATCAGGGTGACCAGCAGAAAGGCGATCAGGCTGTGAGGGATGCCGAACAGACGCCCGGCCGTCAGCCATTCCAGCGTCGGGAAGCTGGCGCCGAACGGAAAGCCGGCGGTGGCGTCGTCGGTGTACCAGCGGGCGACGCCGCGATAGATCAGCAGCCCGCACAGCGTCACCACGAAGGGCTGCAGCCCGACCCGGGCGACCAGGAAGCCATGCAGCAGGCCGATCAGGCAGCCGATGGCGACGACGATGACAAACGCAAGCCCCGGATTGATGGTGCCGCCGGCCACCATGTCGACGAAGACGACGCCGAGCAGCGCGATGATCGAGCCGACCGACAGCTCGATGCCCCCGGAAATGATGACGAAGGCCTGGGCCACCGCGAAGATGCCGAACAGGCCGATCAGGTTCGCCGTGTTGGAAAGGTTGATCGGCGACAGAAAGCGCGGGTTGATGAAGGCGACGACGGCGCCGACCACCAGGATCAGCACGAACAGCCAAAGGTCCTTGCGGTTGATCATCGCCCGCTTTGCTCCGCCAGGTCTGCGTTGTTCGGTTGTCTCACGCAGCTCTCCCGACCGCCAGCGCCATGATCGCCTGCTCGCTGACCGCCGCGCGGTCGAGGAAACCGGCGATGCGGCCTTCATGCATCACCGCCACCCGGTCGCTGACGCCGATGACCTCCTCCATGTCGCTGGAGATCATCAGGATGGCGACGCCGCCGTCGGCCAGCTGGCGCATCAGCCCGTAGATCTCGTTCTTGGCGCCGATGTCGATGCCGCGCGTCGGCTCGTCGAAGATCAGCAGCTTGCGGCGCCATCGACAGCCACTTGGCCAGCACGACCTTCTGCTGGTTGCCGCCCGACAGCGACGCCGACGTCGTTGGCGACGTCACGGCAGCGGATGTCGAGCCGGCGACGCTGCGCTTCGGCCTGGGCCTCTTCCGCGGTCCCGTCCGTCAGCCCGTACTGAGCGTAGGCGCCGAGGCTGGCAAGGGTGATGTTGTGCTCGATCGGAAAGCCGAGCACCAGGCCGGAGCGCTTGCGATCCTCCGGCACGAGATAGATGCCGCGGTCGATGGCATCGCGCGGCGCTGCGATCGAGACCGGCTCGCCGCCGATGCGGATCTCGCCGCCCTTGGCGGCATCGAGCCCGAAGATGGTGCGGGCAAGCTCGGTGCGGCCGGACCCGACCAGCCCGGCAAGCCCGAGGATCTCGCCTTGCCGTACCGCCAGGCGGACCGCTTGCTCGGGCCGGTACGCGGTCTTGAGGTCGATCAGCTCGATCACCGCCTGTCCGGGCGGGCGGGCCGGCGCCCGGTAAAGTGTCTTCAGATCGCGCCCGATCATATGCCGGATCATGATTTCGGCGCTGAATCTCGCTCTTGGCGAGTGCCGGCGACCTGGCGGCCGTCGCGCAGGACAATCGACCCGATCGGCCGCGCGTTCGACCTCGGCCAGGCGGTGCGAGATGAAGATGGTGCTGACGCCGTCGGCCCTGAGCCGGGCGATGACGTTGAGCAGGCGTTCCGTCTCGGCCGCCGTCAGGCTCGAGGTGGGCTCGTCCATGATGACCAGCCGGGCCTTGAGCGACAGCGCCTTGGCGATCTCCACCAGCTGCTTTTCGGCCAGCGACAGCGAGCCGACGAGCGCCTCGGCGGAAAACTCGGCGCCGAGCTGCTTCGATGAGCGGCCGGGCATCGGCGGTGAGGGCGACGGTGTCGATCAGCCGCATCAGCCCGCCGGTGAGCGGCTCGCGGCCGATGAAGATGTTGGCGGCGACCGTCAGATTGTCGAAGAGGTTGAGTTCCTGGTGGACGAAGGCGATGCCGCTCGCCATCGAGCTCTCGACGGTGAGCCGCGGGACTTCGTTGCCGTCGATGACGATCGCTGCCGGCGCTCGGCGCGACGACGCCGCCCAGCATCTTCATCAGCGTCGACTTGCCGGCGCCGTTCTCGCCGACCAGGCCGAGCACTTCGCCGGGGCCGACGGAGATGCTGACGTCCTGCAACGCCTTGACGCCGGGATATTCCTTGGAAATCCCCGTCATCGTCAGAAATGGAGCGGGCATCAAGCGACCATCGGCACCAACGCCAAGACCCGGACGGAAAGCAGGCCGGCGATGCGAAGCGCCGGCCTGCTTGGCTCAATCGGCCTCAGCCATCGATGCGCGACTTCAGCTCGGCCTCGAAGGCGTCGACATTGGACTTGTCGATCATCTTGGTGGGGATGATGACGAGCTTGTTCCGGCCGGCACCACCGACTTGTCGCCCTCGAGATATTTGGCCATCAGCTTCATGCCCTGATAGCCCCACTCGAACGGCTGCTGGACCACGGTCCCGGCGATCGTGCCCTCGCGCACGCCGCCCAAGGTGATCGGATCTTCGTCGAAGCCGATCACGGTGATCTGGCCGAGCTTGCCGCTTTCCTTGAGCACCTCATAGATACGCGGGGTGTTGTAGGAATAGAAGCCGACCATGCACTTGATGTCGGGATTGGCGGCAAGCGCGTCCTCGACATTGCGCTTGGCGCGGGTCTGGTCGATGTCGTCGCCGCGGACGTCGGTCAGCTCGACCTTCGAGCCGGCCATCGCCGCTTTCATGCCTTCGATGCGCTCGCGCGCATTGTCGGCGCCGGGCAGCCCGACGAAGCCGATGCACTTGGCCCCGTCCGGAAGCGCCTTGACGCGCGATCTGGCCGGCCTGCTTGCCGGCGTCGGTGTTGGACGAGCCGATATAGGCGATGCGGTTGGTGTCGGGGGCATCGCTGTCGGTGGTGAACAGCGGCACCTGGCCGCCGATCCGGTTCAACGCCTCGGTCGACGATTTCGGGTCGACCGCGCTCACCATGATCGCCGATACGCCGGCCGACACCAGGTCATCCATCAGCCGCTGCTGCACGGCCGCGGCGGCTTGCTCGGGATATTTGAGCGACAGCTGGTAGTTGGGAAGCTCCGCTTGCGCCTTCTTGACGCCGGCCTCGGCCAGCTTCCAGAAGTCGGACGCGCCGTTGACGACAAAGGCGAGTTGCTTCTTGTCTTCGGCATAGGCGCCCGATGACATCAGGATCGCGCCGATCACGGCAGCGCTGGCTGCAAGACGAAATCGCATGAATTCCTCCACTCGGTTTTGGTTTGCTGATGGTCGACCGGGCGTCGTCAGACCGCAACGCACCCCTCGCGCGTCGCCGCGGTATCATTTGCCTCCCTGATTGCGCGCCGGTTCGATCCCCAGCTAACTGCAGGGCCCGCCGATAGTCAATAATTGTCCGACAAATCTTCGCTGACCCGGCGGCAGCCGGGCCGGGAGGCGGCGGCGGCGCGGTCAGCGCCCAAGCTCGATCGAACGCCGGCGTGCTGCCTCGACCGCCGCGCCGATCAGCTTCGTCAGCCGATCCTCGCCCATCAGCACGCCGAGGGCCGCGGCCGTGGTGCCGTGGGGGCTGGTCACCTGTTGGCGCAGCTTCGCCGGGGTCTCGCCGCTCTCGGCGGCCAGGCATGCAGCCCCGTAGACCGTCTGGCGGGCGAGCAGAGCCGCCGTCGCGGCCGGCAACCCTGCCGCTTCGCCCGCCGCGGTCAGCGCTTCGAGGAAATGAAAGACGTAGGCCGGACCGGAGCCCGAGACGGCGGTCACCGCGTCCATCAGGTGCTCGTCGGCGACCTTGGTCACCGCGCCGCTCGCCGAAAGCAGACCGTCGATGAAGGCGGCGTCCGGTGCCGCGACGCGGCCGTTGTCGACCGTGACCATCATGCCCTTGCCGATCGCCGCCGGGGTATTGGGCATGCAGCGCACCAGCGGCACCGCGCCAAGCACCTTTTCCAGGGCGGCCATCGGCGTGCCCGCGGCTATGCTGAGGAAGGTCGTGCCGCCCTCGGCGAAGCGCCGATAGTCGCCGGCGACCGCCAGGATCACCTGCGGCTTGACCGCCAAGACGATCAGCCGCGGCGCCGCGGCTCGGATGGCGCCGGCATCGGCAACGGCCTTGACGCCCAGGCCGGCTGCGCGGCTTCGCAGCGCCGCGTCGGGCTCGACCACCCAGACCTCGGCAGCCGACAGCCGGCCGAACTCCAGCCAGCCGGTGAGCATCGCAAACCCCATATTGCCGCATCCGGCAAGCACCACGGTCGAAGACATTGCCGCTTCTCCTCTGGCCGCTCTCCTGTCACGGCGACCCGCGCCTTGCAAGTCGGAGCTGGCCATACTGACCGCTCTTGCTGCAGGACCGACAACGGCTTATCGATTGACGAGCATGCTCGCTTGCGCCGGGGAGGGGAAAGCGGCTGTGCACCTGGTGTTCGTCACCTCGCTTGTCAATCACGAAACGCCGGCCAGCGGCTATGAGATCGCCAATCTGGTGATCGTCGATGCGTTGCGCCGGGCCGAGGTGCGCGTGACCGTGCTGGGCTATGCCTGCCCCGGCCGCGCGCCCGCGGATCCCGATCAAACCGCGCTGGTCGGCACCCTCGACATCCGCACCGCCGCTGCGTCCTGGCCGCGCCGCTGCCGCTGGCTTGCCAAAGCCGTCGTCACCCGGTCCATGTTCGCAGCGGCCAAGCTCAGGGCAGTGCCGGCCGAGACCGTGCGGGCACGGCTGGCGGAGATCGACCAATGCGACGGTTACATCCTCAACGGACCGCAGATGCCCGCAGCGTTTGGAAATCTCTTCCACGACCGCCCGGCGATCCTGATCGCTCACAACGCCGAATACCGCACGCTCGAGGAAAACGCCGAGGCGGCGGGCAACGCGATCCTGAGATGGCTCTACCGGCGCGAGGCGCGGCTGTCGCGCGCGGCCGAGATGCGTGCCTGCGCGGCCGCTGCGTTCGTGTTTGCCTTGACCGAGGAGGACCGCGCTGCCTTGGACGAGGGCGGCAGGAAGTCGGCGGTGCTGCCGCTGGTCGCGCGGATCAGCCCGCCCGCCCCGCCGGCCAAGCGAAGAATTGCGTGCGATGCGGCCCTGATCGGAACCTGGACCTGGCTGCCCAACCGGATCGGGCTGGAGTGGTTTCTGGGCAAAGTGGTGCCGGAGCTGCCCGCCGACTTTCGCACCGACATCGCCGGAGAGCTGCCGGGCGGCCTGTCGAGCGGGCACCGCGGCGTCCGCTTCGTCGGCCGGGTCGCCGATGCCGCGGACTTCATGCGCTCCGGCGCCGTCGTCGCCCTCTGCAGCCGGGCCGGCACCGGCGTCCAGGTGAAGACGCTGGAGACGTTCGAACTCGGCCTGCCGGCGGTGGCCACCCCGCATTCCATACGAGGCATCGAGCGACTGCCCGAAAATTGCATCGTCACCGCCGATCCCGCTGCTTATGCCAACGCCCTGATCGCGCATTCCCGCCGCCGTCCGCCGGGCGACGTTGACGGCGGCATCTTCCACGCCCGCCAGCGCCAGGCGCTCGACGGTCAGCTGCGGCTGGGGCTGGAGCGGCTGAGGGCTGTTGCCGGGGTGCCGGCGTCCTGATGGAAAAGCCGGCATTTCGCAGCGCGCGACTTTCGAGTCTACGGCATCGGACGGCGCTGCTGCGGGATTGCGGGCGGCGTTTTTGGTGACAATGCCGCCCGAAACAAGCGTGTGGGAGTTGCGACGATGGCCGAACTCATCGATGGCAAGGCGGTGGCCGAGGAGGTCGTCGGCAAGGTCAAGCAGCGGACGGCGGAGCTGGTCGAGGCCGGGCATCGGCCGCCGGGACTGGCGGTGGTCATCGTCGGCGAGGATCCGGCGAGCCAGGTCTACGTCGCGGCCAAGGGCAAGAAGGCCAAGGAGTGCGGCTTTCTCTCCGTCGAGCACAAATTGCCGCGGGAGACCACGGAGGCGGCCCTGCTCGCCCTGATCGAAGAGCTCAATGCCGATCCCAAGATCGACGGCATCCTTGTCCAATTGCCGCTGCCCGACCACATCGGGTCGGGCCGGGTGATCCAGGCAATCGCGCCGGAGAAGGACGTCGACGGCTTCCACTATGTCAATGTCGGCAAGATCGGCACCGGGGCACTGGATACCGCCTTCGTGCCCTGCACGCCTGCCGGCTCGATGCTGCTGATCGAGCGGGCGCTCGGCAAGGACCTGTCGGGGCTCGATGCGGTGGTCGTCGGGCGCTCCAACATCGTCGGCAAGCCGATGGCCAATCTGTTGCTGGCCGCCAATGCGACCGTCACCATCGCTCACAGCCGCACGCGCGACCTTGCCGACGTCGTGCGCCGGGGCGATATCGTGGTCGCCGCCGTCGGACGGCCGCAAATGGTCAAGGGCGACTGGATCAAGCCGGGGGCGACGGTGATCGATGTCGGCATCAACCGGATCGCCGCAACCGACAAGGGCGAGGGCAAGTCGCGCCTGGTCGGCGATGTCGAATTCGAGGCCGCCGCCAAGGTCGCCGCGGCGATCACGCCGGTGCCGGGTGGCGTCGGCCCGATGACGATCGCCCTGTTGATGGCCAATACGCTGACCTCCGCTTACCTCGCCGCCGGCCGCGATCGCCCGACATTCTAACTCGGGCCGATCGCCGGGCGCGCGCGCGCCCCATGTCTAGGCGCTCGGCCACGCCTCATGTAGAAGAACCTTCGATGTCAGATCCGATCGAAGGCAACCGGCAGTTCGCGTTCCTGCTGGTCGACAAATTCTCCATGTTCTCACTCGCCGCGGCGATCGACACGGTCCGGTCGGCCAACCGGCTGCTGGGCCGGGACTACTATGCCTGGACCACCATCTCGCCCGACGGCGAGGCGGTGATGGCGTCGAACGGGCTGCCGCTGAAGGTCGACTACAGCGTCGCCGACATGCCCTCCGCCGATATCTTGTTTGCCTGCGTCGGGCTGACCACGGAGTTTCCGGGCAAGAGCAAGGCGCTCGGCGCGCTGCGCAGCTGGGGCCGGCGCGGCGGGGCGCTCGGGGCGCTGTCGGTCGGCTCCTATCTGCTCGCCGAGGCAGGCCAGCTCGAAGGCCACCGCTGCACCATCCATTGGGAGAACCGCGCCGGGTTCATGGAGCGCTTCCCCGACATTCAGTGCACCGGCAATGTCTTCGAAATCGACCGCAAGCGCTATACCTGCGCCGGCGGCACCACCTCGATCGACCTGATGCTGGAAATCGTGCGCTCGGATTTCGGCCCCAACCTGGCCAATGCGGTGGCCAACCAGTTCCAGCACGAGCGCATCCGCTCGGCCGGCGATCGCCAGCGGGTCGGGCCGGAGCGTGACCTCACCGGCAAGTCCGAAAAACTGCGCAAGATCGTCGAGCTGATGGCCGACAATCTCGACGAGCCCTATTCGGCAGTCGAGCTTGCCAGGTCTGCCGGGCTGTCGGTGCGGCAGGTGGAGCGGCTGTTTCTGCGCCATCTCAGCGTGACTCCCGGCCGCTACTATATGCGCCTCAGGCTGGAGCGCGCCCGTGAGCTCTTGCGCCAGACCAATCTGCCGATCCTCGACGTCGCCATCGCCACCGGCTTTACCTCGCATTCCTATTTCGCGCAGAGCTATCGCCTGCAGTTCGGCCGTCCGCCCTCGGAAGAGCGCCGAACGACCTATTGAACGGGGCGGAGAGGTTCAGCCGAAGGCGGCTGCGCCTTGGTCGGCGCGCTTGGCCAGCTCGCGGAAGCCGGCAAAAAGCTCACGGCCGAAGCCGAAGCTGTTCTCTGAAAGGTCGATCCGCGGCGCCAGCCGCGTTTTGAGGTCGTCGGCCTCGACCAGCACGTCGAGCGTCCCGGCGTCGGCGTCGAGCCGGATCATATCGCCGTCGCGCACCTTGCCGATGACCCCGCCCTCCAGGGCTTCCGGGGTGACGTGGATCGCCGCCGGCACCTTGCCGCTTGCGCCGGACATGCGGCCGTCGGTGACCAGCGCCACCCGATGGCCGCGATCCTGCAGCACGCCGAGCACGGTGGTCAGCTTGTGCAGTTCCGGCATGCCGTTCGCCTTCGGCCCCTGGAAGCGCACCACGGCGACGAAATCGCGGTCGAGCTCGCCGGCCTTGAACGCCTCGTTGAGCGCCTGCTGGGTGTTGAACACCAGCGCCGGCGCTTCGATGACACGCCGCTCGGGCTTGACCGCGGAGGTCTTGATGATGGCATGGCCGAAATTGCCGCCGAGGACCTTCAGCCCGCCGGTCGCCTGGAACGCCTTGCCGATCGGCGCCAGCACCCGCTCGTCGCCGCTCGCTGCGGCGGCGGGGCTGCGCACTACAGTGCCGTCGCCGCCAAGCTTGGCCTCCACCGTGTAGGGTCGCAGGCCTTCGCCCCAGACGGTGCGCACATCGTCATGCAGATAGCCCGCGTCGAGCAGCTCGCGGATCAGGAACCCCATGCCGCCGGCGGCGTGGAAATGGTTCACGTCGGCAAGCCCGTTCGGATAGACGCGGGCGAGCAGCGGCACGACGTCGGAGAGATCGGAGATATCTTGCCAGGTCAGGCTGATGCCGGCCGCCGCCGCCATGGCGATCAGGTGGATGGTGTGGTTGGTCGAGCCGCCGGTCGCGTGCAATCCGACAACGGCGTTGACGATCGCGCGCTCGTCGATGACGCGCCCGACCGGCGTATAGGCGTTGCCCAGCGCGGTGATTTCCAGCGCGCGCTTGGCCGCCTCCTTGGTCAAGGCGTCACGCAGCGGCGTCCCGGGATTGACGAAGGAGGCGCCCGGCAGATGCAGCCCCATGATCTCCATCAGCATCTGGTTGGAGTTGGCCGTGCCGTAGAAGGTGCAAGTTCCCGGTCCGTGATAGGATTTGGCCTCGACGGCAAGCAGCTCGGCCCGGCCGGCCTTGCCTTCCGCGTAGAGCTGGCGGATCCGGGCTTTCTCGTCATTGGGCAGGCCCGAGGTCATCGGGCCGCCGGGGATGAAGATCGCCGGCAGGTGGCCGAAGGAGAGCGCGCCGATCACCAGGCCCGGCACGATCTTGTCGCAAATTCCGAGATAGACGGCGGCGTCGAACATGTTGTGCGACAGGCCGATCGCCGTTGCCATGGCGATCACGTCGCGGGAGAACAGCGACAGCTCCATGCCCGGCTGGCCCTGGGTGACGCCGTCGCACATCGCCGGCACGCCCGAGGCGACCTGGGCGACGGCGCCGGCCTCCTGGGCCGCCTGCTTGATCAGCTGCGGATAGGTCTCGTAGGGCTGATGGGCCGAGAGCATGTCGTTGTAGGAGGTGATGATGGCGAGGTTGGGCACCCGCTCTCCCGCCAGCGCAGCCTTGTCGCCCGGGGCGCAGGCGGCAAAGCCGTGCGCCAGGTTGCCGCAGGAGAGGGTCCTGCGGCGCACCCCTTCGTGTGCCAGCTGCTCCAGCCGGGCAAGATAGGTCTCGCGGCGTGCCTTCGAGCGTTCGGTGAGTCGCTCGGTGATCGTCGCGATCTCGCGTCGGACAGTCATGATCGGAATCGTCCTTTCAGGGCGCCCAGTAGATCTCCACCGGCTGGTGGGCATGATCGAAGACGGCGCGGATCGGCAGCGTGCTGCCTGGGGCCAGCGCCGATTCGGCGACGGCAAGCTTGTCCTCGCCCTCGATGTGCAGCGAGATGAAGCCGGCCGAACAGATCCGGGGCAGCGACAGGGTCAGGCGCGGCTCGCCGGCGCTCGCTGCCTCGACCGGCAACACGACGGCCGGGTTCGCCGGATCGAGCAGCCGGGCTCGGTCGCGCGCATCGGGGAAGAACGAGGCCGTATGGCCGTCCGGACCCATGCCGAGCGCGGCGATGTCGAGCGGCCAAGGCAGCCCGCTCAGCGCGGCGGCGGTCGCAGCCGCGGCCGCTTCGGCACTGGCGGCCTCGCGATAGAGGCCGACGAAGCGCGCGGCGGCCGCACGGCCGGTGAGCAGCCTGTCCGTGACCAGCGCGGCGTTCGAGCGCGGCGACGTGATCGGCACGAAGCGTTCGTCGATCAGGGTGATCGTGACTTTGTCCCAGGCAAGGTCCTCGGTGGCAAGAACGGTGAAGAAGGGGCCGGGGGTGGTGCCGCCCGAGACCGCCATGAACGCCTGGCCGCGTGCCGCGATCGCGTCCCGGAGACGTCCGGCGACAACGGTCGCCAGCTCGGTGTGCAGTGCCTCGCGGGTGGCGAAGCGGTGCCAGACGGGGTGGGGCAGCTCGTCGGTCATCAGTTGCTCTCGTGCCACGTGCGTCCGTCGCGCTCGATCAGCGCGATCGATGCGGAGGGCCCCCAGGTGCCGGCCGTATAGCCTTGTGCTTCCTGGCCGTTGTCCTCCCAGGACGCATGGATGGGGTCAACCCAACGCCACGCCGCCTCGACCTCGTCCCGGCGCATGAACAGGGTCTGGTTGCCGCGCACCACGTCCATGATCAGCCGCTCATAGGCATCCGCATTGCGCTGGTGGAAGGACTGGGCAAAGCTCATGTCGAGCGGAATTTGCCGCAGCCGCATGCCGCCCGGGCCCGGGTCCTTGATCATGATCCACTGCTTGACGCCCTCGTTGGGCTGCAGCCGGATCACCAATTGGTTGGCGATGATGTTGCCGGCACTGTCGCCGAAGATCGAATGCGGAATCGGCTTGAACTCGATGACGATTTCGGAGACCCGCGCAGCCAGGCGCTTGCCGGTGCGCAGGTAGAAGGGCACCCCGGCCCAGCGCCAGTTGGCGATCTCGGCCTTGATGGCGACGAAGGTCTCGGTGTCGCTCTGGCCGCTTTCGAGCTCCTCGAGATAACCCTTGACCGGCCCGTTGGCCGAGGCGCCGGCGCGGTATTGGCCGCGCACCGTCATCTTGGGCGCCTCGTTGCCGTTGATCCGCTTCAGCGAGTGCAGCACCTTGAGCTTTTCGTCGCGCACGGCGTCGGCGTCCATCGACGACGGCGCCTCCATCGCCACGAGGCAAAGCAGCTGCAGCATGTGGTTCTGGACCATGTCGCGCAGCGCCCCGGCCTTGTCGTAGTAGCCGGCGCGGCCTTCCAGTCCGACCGTCTCGGCCACGGTGATCTGGACGTGATCGATATGGGCCGAATTCCACAGCGGCTCGTAGAGCGCATTGGCAAAGCGCAGCGCCATCAGGTTCTGCACCGTTTCCTTGCCCAGGTAATGATCGATGCGGAAGATCTGCTGTTCGCTGAAGGCCTTGGCGATCTTGTCGTTGAGCGCCTGCGCCGACGGCAGGTCGCGGCCGATCGGCTTCTCCACCACGATCCGGGCCTGGGCGGTCACCAGCCCATGCTTGTGGATCTGGTCGGCGATATCGCCGAAGATCGCCGGCGCCACCGCCAGGTAGAAGGCGCGAATGCGGTCGCTGTCGCCGATCGCCTCTTTCAGCCTGTCGAAGCCCTCGCCGCTCCTGGCATCTGCAGGCACGTAGGACAACCGCCCGACGAAGCGGTCGAGCTCGGCCTGATCGATCTCCTCGGCGGCGACGTGCTCGTTGATCGCCTTGCGGGCATAGCCGCGATAGTCCTCGTCGGTCAGCCGGGCGCGCGAGGCGCCGATAATGCGCGTCGGCTCCGAGAACTGCCCGGCCTTCTGCCGGTAGTAGAGAGCCGGCAGCAGCTTGCGCTCGGCCAAGTCGCCGGTGCCGCCGAAGATGATGAAGTCGAATGGCTCTACAGGGATGATCTGACTGCTCATGGTCTGTCCACTGCTTGGGCAGCGTTTGCGCCGCCGGTTTTATCAAATCGATTTAAATGCGCCAGTGCCATGGTGTCACATGCCGTGGGGTCAAGCTGGAATCTTGACAGCCGAGCATGGCACGCGTTTGTCGAAACCGAACGATCTGCCGTTGCTTCGCACGTGCAGCATAGGCCGAGCCGCGCCGAACACCAAGGGAGAGTAAGATGGGAAGGCATTCCGCCCAGCGCGCCACCGCCGAGGGGACCGCGGCGATGCAGGTCATCGACGGCCGCTCGGTGGACTCTTTGTCGGGGCTGCGCATCGACGTGGTCTGCCCGTCGGACGGCAAGGTGTTCGCCTCCATCCCGGCCTCCGCCGAGGCCGATGTCGACCGGGCCGTGCGGGCGGCCCGTCACGCCTTCGACAGCAGGCCGTGGAGCCGGATGACCGCGCTGGAGCGCGGACGCTTGCTCACCGCGCTTTCGGGGCTGCTGTCGCGCGAGGCGGCGGCACTGGCCGCACTCGAATCGCGCGATACCGGCAAGCCGCTCAGGCAAGGCAAAGCGGACGTGGCCGCGGCGGTGCGCTACTTCGAGTTCTACGGCGGCGCTGCCGACAAGATCCACGGCGACACCTTGCCTTTCCTCGACGGCTATACCGCACTTACCTTGCGCGAGCCGCATGGCGTCGTCGCCGGCATCATCCCGTGGAACTATCCGCTGCAGATTCTCTCCCGCGTCGCCGGCGCCGCGCTCGCAATGGGCAATACGCTGGTCATCAAGCCGGCCGAAGATGCCTCGCTGACGACGATCCGGATGGCCGAGCTGGCGCTGGAAGCCGGCTTTCCGCATGGCGTCTTCAACGTCGTCACGGGCTATGGCCGCGAGGCCGGCGCAGCCTTGGCCGCCCATCCGCAGGTCGATTTCATCACCTTCACCGGCTCGCCCGCGACCGGCACGGCGATCCAGCAGGCAGCTGCCCTCAACCATCACGGCGTGACCCTCGAACTCGGCGGCAAATCGCCGCAGCTGGTGTTTGCGGACGCCGACCTCGAAGCAGCACTGCCGGTCCTCGTTGCCGCAGCCATCCAAAACGGCGGCCAGACCTGCTCGGCCGGCAGCAGCGTACTGATCGAGCGGCCCGTCTACGATGCCGTCGCGAAGTCCCTGGCCGAGCGCTTCGGCCGGCTGGTCGCGGGCCCCCATGATGCCGACCTCGACCTCGGGCCGCTGATCAGCCCACGCCAGAAGGAGCGGGTCGCAAGCTTGGTCGGCGCGGCGCTGGCGGCGGGCACGCCGCTGCTCGCGACGGGCCGGATTGCCGCCAAGGCACGGGCGGGCGGCTACTATCAGGCGCCGCTGCTGTTCGGTCCGGTCGACCCCGGGGCGGCGCTCGCGCAGGAGGAGGTATTCGGGCCGGTGCTTGCTTTGTTTCCCTTCGACGACGAAGCCGACGCCGTGCGGCTTGCCAACGGGACGCCCTACGGCTTGGTCGCTTCGGTCTGGACACGCGACGGCGCCCGCCAGCACCGGCTCGCCAAGCGGCTGCGCGCCGGCCAGGTGTTCGTCAACGCCTATGGCGCGGGCGGTGGCATCGAACTGCCGTTCGGCGGGCTCAAGCGCTCCGGCCATGGCCGCGAAAAGGGCTTTGAAGCGCTCTACCACATGTCGGCGACCAAGACGGTCGTCTTCCGGCACGACTGAGGTTCACCATGGCACGGCTTCGCGGCAAGGTCGCAGTCATCACGGGCGCAGCGTCCGGCTTCGGCGCAGGCATGGCCAGGCGGTTTGCCGAGGAGCAGGCCAGGGTGGTCGTCGCCGATCTCAATTCAGCCGGCGCCGAGGCGGTCGCCGGCGAGATCGGCGCAGCGGCGATTGCCGTCGAGGCCGATGTGTCGCGCAGGGCCGGCGCCGAGGCGATGATCGGGGCGGCGATGGCGGCGTTCGGGCGTGTCGACATCCTGGTCAACAATGCCGGCTACACCCACCGCAACGGCGACATGCTGGGCGTCGACGAGGACACGTTCGACCTGATTGCCGCGGTCAACATGAAGGCGATCTACCTTGCCGCGCTCGCCGTCGTGCCGATCATGGACCAGCAAGGCGGCGGGGTGATCCTGACCACCGCCTCGACCGCAGGGCTGAGGCCACGTCCCGGCCTGACCTGGTACAACGCCTCGAAAGGCTGGGCGATCACCGCCACCAAGTCGATGGCGGTCGAGCTTGCGCCGAAGAAGATCCGGGTCAATTGCCTCTGCCCGGTCGCCGGCGAGACCGGCATGCTGGCCAAATTCATGGGCGAGGACACGCCGGAGCGGCGGGCACAATTCCGTGCTTCGATCCCTCTTGGCCGCTTGTCGACACCGCTCGATATCGCCAATGCCGCGCTGTGGCTGGTCTCGGACGAAGCCGAATTCATCACCGGCGTGGCATTGGAGGTGGATGGCGGACGCTGCGTGTGAACCGGTGAAGTCGAAACCCGGCCGCGACGCCTGCAACGGGCGTTAGAAGATCGGCTAAATGCCGGTCTCGTGACGGTTTTTCTTCCGTTCGTTGGCCACGGCCTCCGACAGCTTGCTGCGGTCGTCGCCATGACGATCGATCATCTTCTTGGCCTCGTCCGGTTTGATCCCGTGCTGCCGGGCAACCTTCTCGGCATCTTTGTGCGAACTGTCTCTCCGATCGTCGTCATTGGCCATCGACAGGTCCTCCTGCCATGAAAGCTATGTCGCGAGCGCGGATCAGCAAGCGGCTGGAGGTGGACGAACGCAGAAGGTCAGGATCGCAGGAACTCGCGCAGGACCGTGTTGAAAAGGTCGGGGTTCTCCAGGAACATGAAATGGCTGCCGCCTTCGTCTCGGCTGAAGATCCGCAGCTTTGCGCCCGGGATCCGAGCGGCGACCCAGCTGATCACCGAGACCTTGTGCGTGCTGCCTTCGGCGCCGATCACCAGGGTCGGCAGGTCGACCCGCCTGATCGTGCCGCGCCAGTCCATTCCTGCCGACGCGTAGAGCATCTCGATCGCCTTGTCGCGCGGCATCTTCAGGTTCTCGCTGACGATCCAGTCAAACTCGTCCGGCCGCCGGGCGATGTAGTCGGAACTGAACATGCCGGCCATGGCGGACCGAGTGAACGCCTCGCCGTCCCGGCCCATCAGGGTCAGGGCGAAGCGGTCGAGGTCGCCGGAGAAATACATCGGGCCGATCTCGGCCCGCGCGGCCTCGCTCCAGGCCGGGTTGTCCGCCAGCCGCGGCGAGTCGTCGACGATCACCAGCCGCCTCAGGCGATCGCGTTCGAACAGCTCCCGATAGGCCCAGATCAGCTTCACGCCCGCGGAGTGGCCGACCAGGTTGATCTCGGCGAGCCCAAGGGCCTCGAACAGCTCATGGACATCGAGGGCCATGCGGTGGGGATTGTAGCCGTGGTCGGGGACATCGCTGTCACCATGACCGCGCGGATCGATGGCGATGACGCGGAAGTCGGTCTGCAGCGCCTCGATCTGATGGCGGAACATCGCTGCTGACTGCGACCAGCCGGGCAAGAAGACGATCACCGGCCCCCTGCCGGCGTCGAGAAAGTGGATGCGCACGCCATCGCGGGTGGTCAGGAACCGGCTGGCGGCCCCGGCGATGCCGGGATAGGCCGCGCCTGGAGTCGGCGGTTCACCGCTCATCTCTGGTCCCCGCCCGAGGCCCGCACCACCTCTCGCGCGATCAGCCTTCGGCGGCCACCCTCGAGATGCGCCTTGACGGCTTCGCAGGCGGCAGGTCCGTCGCCTGCATCGAATGCCTGGAGGATCACGGTGTGCTCGTCCAGCACCTCCGAGGCCGCGGCGCTGCCGCCTTCGCGGGTCCGGTAGAGGCGGGACTGGATCAGCAGGGCGTGAAGCGATTCATAGGTCGCCGACATCACCTCGTTGCCGGCACTATCGACCAGCAGCTGGTGAAACCACGCATCCGCCTGGACAAACCGGCGATATTGCCGGTAGCGCGTGCCGATGCGCGGCACGGCCGCCATCCGCTCATAGGCCTGGTGCATGAAGGCTAAGATCTGACGGTCGCGCTTGGGTGCCCCGATCAGCGCGCAATGCGATTCCAGCATGATGCGGTAGTTGAGCAGATCGGCCAGGTACTTGGCGGACGGCTTTGGCGCGACGCTGTAGCCCGAATAGAGTTCGGACACGACCAGCCGCTCCGCTTCGAGCCGGGCAAGCGCCTCGCGGATGGGGGAGGAGCTGACCTGCAGCTCGCGCGACAGGACATCGATGTTGAGGCGGGCGCCGGGCTCGAGAGTCTGGTCGAGGATGCGCTCTTTGAGGGCTTCATAGGTCTGGTCCGACAGCGTGGTGCGGACGATCGCCCTGCCTGACGCCGACGGCTTCGACCTGCGCTCAGGTGCGGCGCTGTCCGATTCCCCTAAGATCCGAGCCACAACGATCTCCTGGCAGAATGAAATGCGGCTGGCTGGCGCGGTGTCGGGCTCAGGGCGCCGGCTTCCCGTTGGAATAGACGCTGCGCAGCACCGCGAGCGTCGCCGGATCGGCCTGCGCGATCGCGTCGTAGAGCTCGGCGAAGGCGCGGTAGGCCCCCGACTCCGGCCGGGAGGTCCCGACGAAAGCCGAAATCTCCTTCATCTCCGGCACCCAGCGGCGCGCCTTGCCAAGCATGTCGGGGATGCTGCGCGCGAACCCCGCGGCGAGAGGGGCCTGACTGTGGGCAAGCTCGGCCTTCAGCGCCTCGGCAACGCCCGCCCGTTCCGCGGCCAGAGCCATGGTGGCAGCAAGCGCGATCAGGCCCTTGGTGATGCCGGCATAGCTCATCTTCAGCGCCGAGGCCGCGCCGTTCTCCGCCTGCAGGGCCGTGACCTTGAGGCCGAACGCATTGAGCGCGGTCACCCTGTCCGCGAATGGGCCGGAAACGTAGATGGTCGGGCCTGGCTTGTCCGGCTGCGGCGGCAGGCCGATGATCCCCGCATCGGCAAACGGAATTCTGTGGCCGGCGATCGCGCTTTCGATTTCACGCGAGGTCTCGGGACTGACCGCATTGCAGTCGACATAGACCGGCATGCGTGCCGCTGCCGCAAGCGTCGGCGCAAGCCGTTCGGCGAGCGGCAGCGCCTGATCCGGCGGCACCACCGACAGCACGAGCTCCGCCTCGCCCAGCCCGGCTTCGTCGATCGCTTCCATGCCGGCGGCCGCGGCGCGCGCTTGCGAGGCCGGGCTGCGGCCCGCGAGCCAGGTCACGACCCGCGCACCGTGGGCGGTGAGCCGCGCGGCAAGCGCTGCGCCCATGCCTCCGGCTCCGACAATGGCGAAGGTCGTCATCCGGCTGTCCCTTTCAAAAAAGCCGCAGCGCCGGCCGCGGCGATCGCCTCGTCCACCTCGGCGGCGGCGCCGCTGACGCCGACCGCGCCGGCCAGGCCCGCGACGGTAGCCAGCGGAATGCCCCCCGGCAAGGGCACCAGCTCCGGCAGCGTGGCCAGTGCGGTGTTGCCTCCTGCAAAGGCCGTCGCCAGCGCAGCCGTGGGCCGATTGTAGTGGACGGCCGTCCTGGCCTTGGCGATCGAAACCGCCACCGTACCGACATGGATGCCGTCCATGCGGGCTTGCGCGACGACGTGCCCGCCGCAGTCGAGCACGGCGACAGTGACGGCGGCGCCGCGCCTCTCCGCTTCGGCGCGAGCGGCCGCGATGACGGCTTCAGCGCCGGCCAAGGTCACGGCCTGGATGGTTGCCGCGAAGGCGCTCATGGCCGCCTCCCATCGATCAGGTGGCTCGGTGTGAGTTCGCCGACGTCGCTGACGCCGATCATGGCAAGGCTCATGTCAACCTCCGAACGCAGAATGCTGATCGCCTTCTCGGCGCCGGCCCGCCCGCCGGCGACTGCACCGTAGAGCGTGGCGCGGGCGACGAAGATGAAATCGGCGCCGAGCGCCTTGGCGATGAGGATCTCGGAGCCGCGCCGGATGCCGGAATCGAACATCACCGGGATCCGGTCCGCGACCACCTTCCGAACGCCCGGCAAGACCGCCAGCGGGCTCGGCAAAGCGTCGAACGCCTTGCCGCCGTGGTTGGATACGATCAACCCGTCGATGCCTTCCCCGATCGCCCGTTCCGCGTCGGCAGGATGCTGGATGCCCTTGAGCACCAGCTTGCCTCCCCAACTGCGGCGCATGTCCGCGATGTGCTGCCAGGTCTGCGTCGCCGGGCTCTGGCTGCGGAAGAACGTCGCAACCTCCTCGGCGCCGGCACCCGCCGCTGCGTAGTTTCGCCAGCTCTCCATCATCGGCATGCCGCCCTTGCCGACATACTCCATCAGCCAGGCGGGATGGAGGAGCGTCTCGAGCAAGATCGAGGCCGGCATCCGCAAGGGCAGCGTGAAGCCGTTGCGGTTGTCCCGCTCGCGCTTGGGGAAGACCGGATTGTCGACGGTGACGACGAGCGTCTCGACACCTGCCCGCGCATAGCGGTCCAGTATCTGCGTCGTGATCTGCGGCTGCTTGGCCGGGTAGAGGTGAGCCCAAGTGTGGCGCGGCGCGATCCGGCTCACGGCCTCGATCGAGGCGATGCTTGCGCCCGACAGGATGAAGGGAATGTCGGCACCGGCAGCCGCCGCGGCCAGCGCCTCGTCGACACCGTTGCGCATCAGGCCGGCGAACCCAGTCGGGCCGATGCCGAATGGCGAGGCATAGCGCCGCCCGAACACGGTCACGGCCTGGTTGCGCTCGGCGATCTCGCCGAGATAGCGCGCGTGGAAGGTGAAATTGCCAAACGCAGCGCGGTTGCGCGCCAGCGCCTCCTCGCTCTCCACGCCGGACTCGATGAGCTCGAACAGGATCTTCGGCA
The DNA here is from genome assembly GCA_963791325.1 of uncultured Alphaproteobacteria bacterium. Classification (GTDB taxonomy): domain Bacteria; phylum Pseudomonadota; class Alphaproteobacteria; order Rhizobiales; family Rhizobiaceae; genus JBEVJK01. The sequence continues at coordinate 34,323 of CAWBRU010000021.1, forward strand.
GCCGCCGCTTGGCCAGCCGCCTGAGGTCGTCGATGCTTTGAGCGCGGGCGAGGGTCATCGCCTCATCGAGGCCGGCGCGCCTGCGCCAGAAGGTGGTCGATGAACAGCTTGAGGGGCATGCCGATCTCGCCGCCGGCGCGCTCGGCCGTGCGGTTGAGGTGCGAGAGGATGCCCTCCTCGTATCCCGCGCGCGCATCGCCGATCGGCGCGCTGTCGGCCGCAACGGTGCCGGCGATGATGGCGCGTGCGTCGAGTGTGGGCAGGCGAGTGATGCCGGCCCCGTCCAACCCGACGCCGGCGTCGTTGAAGAACACGGCGTAAAGGTCTGGCCCGATGACGTTGTCGGGGCGGCCGCGAAACAGCGCCGCATGCGAGCCGGTGACCGCGATGGCACCGGCATCCTCCGCTGTCAGCATCGGTGCCGCGTCGAGCGCCAACAGACGCGGCTCACCCGGATTTTCGCGCAGCACGTAGCGCTTGCCGCCGGAGATCTCGGGCGGCGCGGTGTCGATCACCGGGCCGGCCTTCATGTGCTCGGCGCATTCCGCGACGGATTGGCCGACGCGACAGCCAAGTTTCTCGGCTGACGCGTTGATGTGGCTGATGACGCCGTGGGCGAGCATGTGCTCGCCGTCGGCGATGTGGCAGCTGAAGGCGTCGGCCGTCGCCCCCGCCAGCCCGATACGATCGAGATACGGCAAGCCCTTGATGCCGGCGCTGCGTGCGCCGACGCCGGCATCGTTGAGCACGACGCCGCGGATCTTCCACTTGGCCGCGTGATAGGCATTGTACTCCCCGCCATAGGAGCCCGAGACGATGACCTGGCCGGCGCTTCCGGGAGTGGCCGAGGCACTGCTGGAGAATGTGAGCACCGAAACCATCGACGGCAATGCCTCCTATTGCGGCCCCGCCGCAGCGATCAGGGCGGCGAGTGCCTGTCGTTCGTCGGTGGTCAATCCCGACAGGGGCGGCCGGACCGCCCCGGCGCTGCGGCCGACGATGTCGAGCGCCGCCTTGACGATGCCGACGGCATAGCCCGGCCGGCGCCGCCGGATATCGCAGTAGGGAACCAGGAAATCGCGGTTGAACGCGGCGATCGCCGGCCGGTCGTTCGCCTCCAGGCTCGCATAGAATTCGAGCGCGGTGCGCGGCAGGAAGCTGAAGATCGCGGACGAGTAGCACCTGATGTCCATGCCGAAATAGGCCGGCGCGTAGGTTTCGGCCGTCGGCATGCCGTTGAGCAAGGTGACCCGCTCACCGAGAAGCGCCCGAATCCGGTTGAGCTCCTCGATGTCGCCCTGGCCGTCCTTGACGCCGATGAAGTTGGAGTTGGCTGACGCAAGCTCGGCAATCGCGGCGGCGCCGAGCACGCCGTTGGCGCGGCTGTAGACGACGACGCCCAGCCGGGTCGCCTTGCAGACCGCATCGACGTGAGCGACCAGCCCGTCCTGGGGGGCGTCGGTCAGATAGGGCGGCAGCAGCAGGACCGCATCGCAGCAGAGCCTTTCGGCCTCGCGGGCGTAGTCGACTGCGAGCCGAGTGCCGAAGCCTGCCGCGGCGACCACCGGGACGCGGCCTCCGGTGACCGCCACGGTTTCGGCCACGACGGCGGAATATTCGGCAAGGGTGAGCGAGAAGAACTCGCCGGCGCCGCCGGCGGCGAAGATCGCCCTCGGCCGGTAGGAGAGATGCCAGTCGAGCCGCGCGGCGAAGCTGCGGCGGTCGAATTCGCCGTGTTCGTCGAGGTCGGTGAGCGGGAAGCACATCAGCCCGCTGCGCAGCAGCTGCGCCATCTCGTCGGGCATAAAGGGGCCGGCCATTCCAGATCCTTGCACTGCGCCAGGACTTGGTACATCATGCACGATCCATGATGCAAGACGTTTCCGGAACCGAGGCTGGAGGCCGCCTGCCAAGCGCGGCGATGCGCCGCTCAGCCCGGCTCAAGCATCGAGCTGTGCTGGCGGATCAGATCGATGAACCTGCCGGGCATGCCGGTCAGCGGATTGCGGCTGAAGGCGCTCAGCGAGCGCAGCAGCGGCGGGTCCGGTTCGCATACCAGAGCGTCGAGCGCTGCGGGCACCACATTGGCCGGGATCAAGGTCGGCCCCATGCCGCTCGCCGCGACGGTTGCGGCCATGACGAACTGGGAGGTGCGCAGCGAGGCACGCTGGCTCGCCAGGCCCGCCGAAGCGAGGTGGCCTTCGACGAGTTCGCTGAGGCCGTTGGCGCGGTCGAAGAAGACCCAGCGGTGGTCGGCGAGCGCGGCGAGCCGCATCGTGCCGGCCGAACGCGCGGCAGCCCGCGGCGCCGCCTTGCCGTAAGGGCGAAGCTCCGCCGCGGCCGGATCGTCGTGCGACATGATCAGCACGAACCGTTCATAGCCGAGATGGACCAACTCGCCGTCCCAGGCGACCGGGGTCGGACCGACGGCGATGTCGGGACTTCCCGAGCGGGCAAACTCCTCCAGCAGGCGGCGGTGGGAAAATTCGGAGAACTGGACGGCGACGTTCGGCATCTCTTTGTGCCAGATCAGCAACGGCCGCAGCAGGACGCCGACGCCGATCGAGATCACCGTCGCCAGCGCAAGCTCACCTGCCATCCCCGTCATCGCCTGCTCGACGGCGCGGGCGCCGCGGCCGCGGGCGGCAAGAGCTGCGCGGGCATGCGGCAGGTAGGCGCGGCCGGCCGCGGTGATGCGCACACCGCGCCCCAGCCGCTCGACCAGGGCGGTGCCGAGTTCCTGCTCCAGCGCCTTCACCTGCTGGGAGAGCGCCGGCTGGCTGACATTGAGCTGGTTGGCGGCGAGCGAGAACGATCCCTCCTCGACCACGGTCAGGAAGTACTCCATCTGCCGCAATGTCATCGGTGGCTCCCAAGCTATAAGGAAAAGCTAAACTCCCGCGACTTAAATGTATTAGACATTTATCACCACCGGCTCAATGCTGGGCCCCTGGCAGGCAAAGTGCATGGCAAGGGAGCGGTCATGTCGTCTTCGAAGGCCCAAGCGGGCCAAGCTTCGTCGGCCCCTTCGCGGCTGGCCGGCAGTGTGACCGGCACCGACTTCGCGGGATGGTCGGCCGAAATGCGCTCCGAGTTTGCCGGCGCCGCCCAGAACTACCGCGTCGGCAGCCGGCTGCTGTCGGAAAACGATCGGGTCAAGGTCTGGGAGATCCGGCTTCTTCCGGGCGAGCGCCTGCCTGCGCACAAACACGTGCTCGACTACTTCTGGACGGTGCTCACCGCCGGCGAGAGCGAGCAGCACACGGCGGACGGCACGACGCGGCGCGTCGCCTACGAGCCCGGCATGACCCGCCACTACACCTTCGGTTCGGGAGAATTCCTGGTCCACGATTTGTGCAATGTGGGCGATTCGGAACTCGTCTTCATCACTGTCGAACACCATCGCACGCCCGGAGATCCCGGGCCCCGTCAGGACTGAGTACACCGGACCGCGGCAGAGGAAGCCTTTTGACATGGCAGAAAAATTCGTCGCTGATCACCCCAACGCCAAGCTCATCGAGCGGCTCTACGAAGCGCGCGCCGCGAGCGACTGGGACGGCATTGCCGCATGCTTTTCCGAGAACGCGATCTGGCAATATCCGGGCCACAATCCGATGGCGCGCGACTATCGCGGACCGGCCGACATTGTCACCTTCTTCCAGTCGGTCAAGGCGCTGACCGACCAGAGCTTCGGCGTGAACCCGCGCTATATCCTGGCCAATGACGACGTGGCGATGGCCTATGAGCTGCCTGCCGGGCACCGGCGTGGCGTGACCATGAGCTGGGATTCGCTCCACCTTTACCACTGCGAGAACGGCAAGATCGTTCACGCCAAGATATTTCAGCGCATCCAGTATCAACTCGATGCATATTGGTGGGACTTGAAGTCGGGCTCACCGCAACAATAAGGCGCCGTCGACGGCCGACAAACCCGGGAGGAGGAGATGTCGAAAAGAGGGATGAGATTGGGGCTGGCGGTGGCGATCAGCGCCCTGTCGGTGGTGTTCGATGCGGGTCTCGCTGCGGCGCAGTCGACAGACCCGTTCGTGGCGGCCGCCAAGGATGCGACCAAGAAGCGGACCGCCGCGCAGACAGAATGGCTCGGACCGACCAGCGGTCCCAAGGCCGAGCCCGGCAAGAAGATCGTCTATCTGTCGTCCGACCAGAACAACGCGCTGTCGGCCCAGTATGGCGAATTCCTCAAGGACGCCGCCTCCAAGATCGGCTGGGAGGTGACCGTCATCGATGGCAAGGCGACGGCCGCCAACTGGATCAACGCCTTCAATCAGGCGATGTCGCTCAAGCCCGACGGCATCGCGATGACGCTGCAGTCGCCGTCGATCACCGGGCCGCTCGAACAGGCTGCCGCCGCGGGCATCCCGGTGGTCGGCATGCATTCCACCAGCCTTCCGGGCCCGAGTGAAGAGTTCCATCTGTTCAACAATCTAAGCTCGGATCCGGGCGAGATCGGGCGGGCGCTGGTCGATTGGGCGGTGGCCGATTCCGATGGTGCGGCCAAGATGATCTTCATCGGCGACAACATCTATCCGATCTCGGTGGTCAAGACCGATGCGATGGTCGAGCACATCAAGAAGTGCTCGACCTGTACCTTGATCAGCAACGAGAACATCCCTGCCGCCAATGTCTCGGCGCAGATGGCAGGGATCATGACGAGCTGGGTGCTGAAGAACCCCAAGCCGTTCTATGCGCTGGCGGTCGGGGATTTCTGGTTCGACTTCGCCACCCCGGCGCTGCGGGCCGGCAATGTCTCGGGCGACGATGTCAGGCTCGGCGGTGCCGATGGAACGCCGCAAGCCTATCAGCGCGTCAGGGACGGTGATTTTCAGCGCGTGACCGTGCCGGAGCCGATCGAAATGCAGTCCTGGCAGGCGATCGACGAGCTGAACCGCGCCATGAACAAGCAGCCGCCCAGCACGTTCGTTCAGCCGGTGTACATCGTCACCAAGGACAACATTTCCGAGCAGGGCGGCGACAAGAACACGTTCACGCCGGCCAACAACTTCAAGGACCACTATCTGAAGATCTGGCTCGGCAAGTAGGAGTGGCGGTCGAGGATCTGGCCGTGCAGGGCAAGGGTGGACCGGCGCTCGAGATCACCGGGCTGACCAAGACGTTCGCGGGAACGCGCGCGTTGCAGGATGCATCGCTGTCCGTCAACCGCGGCGAGATCCTGGCCCTGCTTGGCGAGAACGGAGCGGGCAAGTCGACGCTGATCAAGATCCTCGCCGGCGTCTACCAAGCCGATGCCGGCACCATCATGCTGGGCGGCGTGCCGCTTGCCGGCCAGGCACGGACGCGGCCGATCAGCTTCATCCACCAGGATCTCGGCCTGGTCGACGACCTGTCGGTCGCCGAGAACATCGCCTTGGTCAACGGCTTTCCGCGCCGACGGCGGCTGATCTCGTGGCGGCAGGTGCGGGCCGTGGCCAAGCAGGTGCTGGCTGTTCTCGACGCGCCGATCGACGTCGAGCGCCCGGTGCGCGGCCTGACCGCCACCGAGCGGTCGATCGTCGGCATCGCGCGCGCCGTCTCGGTGCATGCGGAAGTGCTGGTGCTCGACGAGCCGACTGCCGCTTTGCCGGCCGGCGATGTGGAAAAGCTGTTCGGCGTTCTGCGCAAGCTGCGCGGGGCCGGTGTCGCGCTGATCTACGTCACCCACCGCATCGATGAGGTTTTTCGGCTCGCCGATCGGGTGACCGTGCTGCGCAACGGCCGCGTGGTAGCGTCCGAGCCGATCAGCGAGATCACCCCGGAAACGCTGATTGCGCAAATTCTCGGCCGGCCGGTGACGGATCTCTTCGTCGAGCCTCCCGAGCCCGGCCGCGAGGTGGTGCTCGAGGTGGAGGGTCTCGCGGCGGGCACCGTGGGTCCGGTGAGCTTTCGGGTCAACGCCGGCGAGGTCGTCGGCCTCGTGGGGCGCATCGGCGCAGGTCATGACACCGTCGGGCGAGCCATTTATGGCGCTTTGCCCCGCGCCGGCGGCGTGGTGCGGGTGGCCGGGCGTGAGGCTCGTCAGGGCGTCGCGGCGGCGCGGCGGGTCGGCATCGAGTTCTGCACCGGCCGCCGAGTCGAGGAAGGCATTGCCACTCAGCTCTCGGTCAGGGAAAACCTTTGGATGAATCCCGGCAGCTATGGCCGCAATCTCCTGGCCTTTCGAAGCCGGGCCGCCGAGCGGCGCCAGGCCGGCCAGGTGCTCTACCGCTACGACGTCCGTCTCAGCGACACCGAGCAGACGATCAATACGCTCTCCGGCGGCAACCAGCAGAAGGTGGTGCTAGCGCGGGCGCTCGAGACGGAGCCGCGGCTGCTGATCGTCGAGGAGCCGACCGCCGGCGTCGACGTCGGCGCCAAGGCGCAGATCTACCGCATCATCGAGGACGCGCTCGGTCGCGGCTTGGCCGTGCTGATGATCTCGTCGGATTTCGAGGAGATCGCCGAGACCTGCTTCCGGGCGCTGGTATTCGAGCGGGGCCGGATCGTGGCCGAACTCAGCAAGCCCAATGTCTCCCAAGAGCAACTCACCCGCATCGCGTCGGGCGACCATCGGAAGGAGCGCAACCGTGCGGGCGTCTCGTGACAGGCAGGCCGAGCCCCTGCGGGGGGTCGAGAACGACCGCTTCTCGTTCGCCAAGTTCGGCAGCGCCTATTTCCTGCTCGGCGTGCTGGTGCTGCTGTTCGTCGTCTTCTCGCTGCTTGCCCCCGACACCTTTCCGACCGCGTTCAACCTGCAGACGATGGGCACCAGCAAGTCGATCGTGGCGCTGCTCGCGCTCGGCGTCATGGTGCCGATCGCCGCCAACGAGTTCGACCTTTCGGTCGGCTATGCGCTCGGTCTGTTCCACATCTTGACCATGGGGCTGATGGTCTTCTCCGGCCTTGCTTGGTACAGCGCGGTGGCGTTGGTAGTCCTCGCCGGCGCGCTGCTCGGCCTGGTCAACGGGCTGCTGGTCGCCTGGGCGAAGATCTCCTCCTTCATTGCCACGCTTGGCACCGGCACGGTCATCTACGGCTTGTCGCAGATGTATTCGGGCGGATTGCAGATCGTCTCGCCGACGCCGCTGCCCAAGCCGTTTCTCGGCCTGACCTCGATGGTGTTCGGCATCCCCTGGCCGGTGATTTTCGTCCTCGTCGCCGCCATGCTGATGTGGCTGGCGGCCGAATATCTGCCGGTCGGACGCTACCTCTATGTGACCGGTTCGAACCGCCGCGCTGCCGAGCTGATGGGCATTCCGACCGGCCGCTATGTCGTCGGCGCCTTCGTCGTCTCCGGGGTTCTGTCGGCCTGTGCAGGGGTGTTGCTCGCCAGCCAGCTGCGCATCGGTCAAGGCGGGGTCGGCCCGGAATTCCTTCTGCCCGCCTTTGCCGCCGCGCTGCTCGGCGCCACGGCCGTTCGTCCGGGCCGCGTGAATGTCTGGGGGACGGTGACTGCGGTGGCCGTGCTGTCGGTCGGCGTCTCGGGCCTGCAGCAGCTCGGTGCGGTGTTCTATGTCGATCCGCTGTTCAGCGGCGCGACACTGATCCTCTCGGTCGGGCTCGCCGGCTGGGTGGGACGGCGCACGGCCACGCGCACCAGCGCCGCGGCCGCCCTTGTGCGGCGCGCCGAAGCTCCGGCGGCGGAGGCAAAGCCGGCCGAACGCGCCCGCTGACGGAAAGGAGGCTTAGGCCATGCCGATCATCGAGACCGCCGACGGCGTCAGGCTGAGCTACACCGATGACGGCCGGGGCCGGCCGCTGGTGTTCGTCAGCGGCTGGGCGATGTCGGGCGAATGGTTCGCCGAACAGCGGGCCCACTTCTCGCCCACTCGCCGTGTCGTGATTCTGGACACCCGTGCCCAAGGCAGATCGGAGCCGGTCACCTGGGGCCATCGCCTGTCGCGTCATGCCGCCGACCTTCACGACGTACTCGGCAAGCTCGATCTCGACGACATCACTCTGGTCGGCTGGTCACGCGGCACCGGGGTGATCATGTCCTATCTGGAACTGTTCGGCAGCGGCCGGGTCAGGGACATCGTGCTGGCCGGGTTCCTGCCTAGTCTCGCTGCACGCGCTGACTGGCCGTGGGGGTTCAACGTGCCGCCCCAGGCGTTCATCGACAGTGTCGTCGCCGACTATGCCAAAGTGGTCAGCGAGATGATCGTCAACATGACGCACCAGAAGCTGCCGCCCGAACGTGTCGCCGTGCTGACGGCCGAGAGCCTGCGGACCCCGCCGCTCGCTGCTGCGCGCATGCTCCAGGACCACATGAACGTCGACTGGCGCGACCAGCTCGGGCGCATCGACCGCCCGGTACTGATCTGTGCCGGCGAGCACGATCCGCAAGCCCCGGTCGAAGCAGCCGAGGCCACGGCCGCGCTGATGCCTGATGCGTCCGTCGCACGCTTTCCGGAGAGCGGCCACTGCCCCTTCATCGAGGAGGCGGCGGCTTTCAACCGGGTGCTCGAGGCATTCATCGAGGCTGGGCCGGACAGGGTGCGCTAAGGGACTCGATCGTCAGCGGCGGCAGATGCCGCGAAGCTCACCTCTGGCACACCATAGGAGGCCTGCATGGCAAAGCCGGTGATGAACCTGGACGAAGTCGAGTTCGACGATGTGGAAGAAAACGGGCTGTACACCTCCAGCCGTGGAACGATCGGCCGGCACATCGGTGCGACGAATTTCGGCTACAACCTCACCGTCCTGCCGCCGGGCAAGGCCCAATGCCCGTTCCATTGCCACCATGGCGAGGAGGAGATGTTCTTGATCCTGGACGGCGAGGGCGAACTTCGCTTCGGCGACGAACGCTTTCCTATTCGCCGCCACGATGTCATCGCCTGTCCGCCGGGCGGGCCCGCGGTCGCGCACCAGATCATCAACACCGGCCAGACCGCCATGCGCTATTTGGCACTGTCGACGCGGGTCGCGGTCGACGCCTGTGAATACCCCGATTCGGGCAAGGTGCTGGTCGTCGCCGGCAGGCGCGGCGCGGCCAGGCTGCGAAAGATGTTTCGAGGGGAGACTACGGTCGACTACTACGACCGGGAGCCAACGAGCTGAGCCGGATTGAAGCGCGCGATTGCCGTGCGTGAGACAGAGGGCGTGGGTGGAAGACGCCGGGTTGACCGGTTCGGCACAGGATTCAACCTGAGATTTTACCCGTGAAACAAAACGTCATGGGTCCTGCCGGGAAGTCCTGCGTTACTCCTCATGACTGCCATGGAGCGCACCCCGATGATGCCTGCCATTCCGCCCGATGTCCCGCGGCACGAGTTGCCTGAATTTCTCTGCCGGAATTGCGCCGGCGCCAATCCGGCCGAGCTGGAAATGCTGGAAGATGCGCCCTGCCGTCATTGCGGCGCGGTGGTTACCATCGATGATCGGCTCGAACACGCCAGAAACGTGCTCGGCACGCTGTTCCGCCACGGGCACCATGATGTGGTGGTCAGGGTCGTCGGATGAGGGCGATGCAAGCGCCTCTCATGACGGTCACCATGTCCCGCGTCGCGGTTCGTGGAGCTGGCTAGCTGGATCTGCTCCAGCAGCTCGACTTTTGCCAGCATCCCTTTTGCGTATAACCGTCCCAAACCATGCACGCCTGGAGATACTCCGCAGCCGCATCCACCTCCTGTGATTCGCTCTCGGTGAACGGGCTGGCGCCCGCAGCCTCGATGGCGTCCATCGTGCATTCGGCGAAGTCGTGGGTGCTGTCCGCCATCGCCGGCAGGCTGATTGCAAAGGCAACGGCCGTTAAGACGATTCTGAATGACTGCATTTCGTCCCTCCTGAAATAACTATCGAGTTTGCTTATCACCGATTGGTGATGAAGGCTGCTCCGAGACTTTCCGCGCAACGGACAAAAAAGACTCTGCTAAACTTCCTTCGCGGATTGGCCTAAGAAGATCCGGAAGCCGCTGGCATAGCTTGCAATCCGTTGAGGTTTGGCTTGCCAAGCGTCGATATCGTGCTGACGGTCGGGTGTCGGGGACGCCGTCGCTCGGATGGAGGCGCCTTTTCGGACGGCAAGCGAGTGAGGAAGCAATGGCTCAAGGAATGAATCCGGCCGCCCCGCATCATTTGCCGCCGTTCATCACCGCCCCGGGTCAGACCGACGTTTTCCTGGTCGGATCGGCGATCTTCCTCGTCGTCGGCGTCATCGCGCTGGGCAGCCTCTATTTTCGCCTGCACGCGCTGCCCGAACAGCTCGCGCATGGCAAGGCAAGCAAGCTGCAGTTCGAGGTGGTGGCCGTGCTCGCTTTGCTGGCGCTCTTTACCCACAACAGCTGGTTCTGGGTCGCTGCCCTGCTGCTCGCCATCGTGCCGCTGCCCGATGTCTACAGCCAAATCGAACGGATGGCCGATTCGCTTGTCAAAATGGCGCATCGGCCGCGCCGCCGGCCGCCTGAGCCGCACCTGGAAGCCGGCAGAATGGAGGTCCGTGCGGCCCAGACCCCCATGGCCGGAGATGGACATGCAGCTGCCCAGCCCAGCGACAATCACGGGGCGGTCTCCGAGTTGGCTCCCGCCGTGACGGCATCGCAGGCGCTTGTCGACGAGCCCCGGCCAGCCAGGCCCGCGGGCACGCAAGGCCCGCCGATGCGCGAAAAGGCGTAAGCGATGATCGAACTCTTCCTCTGCTCGGTTATCACCGTGCTGCCCGATTTTCTCTACCGCCGCTATGTGCAGGGCAAGAAGGTCGGCACCGATATCACTCTCTATTCGGTCTGGTTCGAGCTCCGCTACGGGATCACCGCTTGCCTGTTCCTGACCTTGCTGCTGCTCACCGTGATCCTTTACTTCCACCCGTCCACCAGCAATGCCGTGTCGTTCTACCGAACCGTCCCGATCCTTCCGGAAAGCTCCGGCCGGGTCGAGGAGGTGCTGGTCGGGGTGAGCGACAAGGTCAAGGCCGGCCAGCCGATCTTCAAGCTGAACGATTCGACGCAGAAGGCGGCCCTCGACACCGCCCAGCGCAAGCTCGCCGAAGTCGATGCCGCGATCGAATTGGCGAAGAGCCAGCTGGTGGTCTCGGATGCCCAGATCAGCGAGGCGGAGAGCGCCTACCGGCAGGCCGTCGACGAGCTTGCGACCAGGACCGAGCTCAAGGCGCGCAATTCGCCGTCGGTCGCGCCGCGCGAGATCGAGCGGCTGCAGAATGTCGTTGATGGCCGGCAGGCCGCCGTTGCCGCCGCGATCGCCGGCAAGCAGACGATTTCGACCCAGATCGCCACCGTGCTGCCTGCACAACAGGCGAGTGCCACGGCGCAGGTCGCCGAGGCCCAGGTCGCCCTCGATAAGACGACGGTGCACGCCGGGATCGACGGCATCATCGAGCAGTTCACCTTGCGCAAGGGCGATATCGTCAACCCGTTGATGCGCCCCGCCGGCGTGCTGGTCCCGTCGGAAGCCGGCCGCTGGGGCCTGATCGCCGGCTTCAACCAATTGGAAGCCCAGGTGATGAAGCCTGGCATGGTGGCCGAAGCGACCTGCGTGTCGAAGCCAATGACGGTGATCCCGATGGTGGTGACCAACGTCCAGGATCTGATCGCGACCGGCCAGGTGCGGGCCTCCGACCAGCTGATCGATGCCCAGCAGGTCGCCCGGCCCGGGACGCTGACCGTCTATCTCGAGCCGCTGTTCGACAACGGCTTCGAAGGCATCCCGCCCGGCAGCAATTGCATCGCCAATGCCTATACCAGCAACTACGACCGGCTCGATTCCGGCGATGTCGGAGGCTTGATGTGGCTGGCGCTGCATGGCATCGATGCCGTCGGCGTGGTCCATGCGATCGTGCTGCGCATCCAGGCGCTGGTGCTGCCGATCCAGACGCTGGTGTTCTCAGGCGGCCATTGAGGTGGCCGCGCGGCGACGCAGCAACAAAGTCTCGCGCTTGATAAGAGGGCGGCGGGCTCAACCGCTGCATCTGCCTGCTTGCGATCGTCGGCCCGCGCCCGCCGCCTTACCGGCTTTCAGCTCGTCGACTTCGGCCAGCGCCATCGCCAACAGGTAAGAGAGGAATCCGAGCTCGCCGCCCATGGCTCTCAGTTGCGCTTCTATCAGTAACAGCTCAATCGTTTTCAACGCCCGCCGCTGCCGACGGGAGACACTTGCCTTCGCCATGTTCGCCCAACTTGAAACCCGATACCCGGGCCTCTGTTTGCCACGACGCCGCAAAACGAACCGTTTCAGTGAAGAGTGCGCGCCTCAGATCCGATCGCGCAGCGCAAACCAGTTGAGCGCCAGGAAGAGCAGCGGCGATTGCCAGCGCCGGCCGCCGGGAAATGCAGGGATACCGAGGCTCTCGAACAGCTTAAGCCGGTCGCGGTTGCCGGCCACCGTCTCGGCATAGAGCTTGCCGACGAAGTTCGACAGCATCACGCCGTGGCCCGAGTAGCCGCCCGCGGAGATGACGTTCGGCATCACTTCCTGCACGAACGGCTTGCGCGGCACGGTGATGCCGACATAGCCGCCCCAGCCATGGGTGATCTCGACATCCTTCAGCTTGGGATAGATCTCCGCGATCTGCCGACGGATATGGATGTGGATGTCCTTGGGATCCTTGACCCCATAGATCTCGCGGCCGCCGAACAGCAGCCGGTTGTCCTTTGATTTGCGGAAGTAGCGCACCACGAAGCGGGAATCGTCGACCGCTTCGCCGCCGGGCAGCACAGGCGATTGGGCCTCGAGCGGCACCGTAGCGCCGATAAACGACCCGATCGGCAGGATGTGCCGAGCGGTCACCGGCTCGAGCTCGCCGCCATAGGCGTCGACGGCCAGCAGGGCCTTCTCGGCTGTTATCACCCCGCGCGCGGTGTGAATGCGGACTTTGCCGCCTTGCGTATCGACCCGCGTTGCGGCGGTCTGCTCATGGAGCCGGGCACCGGCTTCTGCGGCCACCCGCGCTGTGCCGATCACCAGCTTGAGCGGGTCGATGTGGCCGGTGCCGGTATCGCGGACGCCGCCGAAATAGTGATGCGAGCCGAGCCGCGTCGCCGTCTCCGCGGCATCCATGAAGCGGATATGCGGATAGCCGAAGCGGGTCACCATCAGCTCGGCATGCGCCTTGTAGTCGTCCAGCAGGCGAGGCTTGTGAACCACCGAGAGCTGCCCGGGCTGGTAATCGATGTCGATGGCGTTCGACTGGGCGAAATCGACGAGATGGTGCTTGGCCTCTTCGGCCAGCTCGAACAGCGCCCGCGCGCGGCTGAGGCCCAGCTCCTCTTCCAGCTCTTCGGCCCAGGCGCGCTGGCCCGTGCCGAGCTGGCCGCCGTTGCGCCCCGAGGCGCCGTCGCCGAAACGATGCGCCTCGATCAGCACGACGTTGGCACCCGTCTTGGCGAGATGGGCGGCCGCAGACAGCCCGGTGAAGCCGCCACCGACGATGGCGATGTCGGCGACCGCGTCGCCGTCCAGCCGCGGGTAGCGCGGCCTGTTGCCGACATTCGCCTCGTACCAGGAATAGCCAGGCGAGATCGGACTTTGGTAAGTCATCCCCGACGTGATCCTGCGCTAGACGTTGAGCAGCAGGTATTCCCGCTCCCACGGGCTGATCACTTCCATGAAGGTCTCGAACTCGGCCCGCTTGATCGCTGCGTAAGTCGAGACGAACGATGCTCCCAGCAGCTCGCGCAGCATCGCGTCTTCTTCGAACAGGTCGACCGCCTCCAGCAGACCCCTGGGCAGGTCGATCTCGTCTTCGTTGACGGTGGTTCCGACCGGCGCGTCCGGCTTCACCTTCTCGATGATGCCGGCCAGGCCGCAGGCCAGCGAGGCCGCCAGCGCCAGATAAGGATTGGCGTCCGAGGACGGGATGCGGTTCTCGACCCGCCGCGCCATCGGATCGGAGCGCGGGACGCGAAAGGCGGTGGTGCGGTTGTCGTAGCCCCATTTGGTGTTGACGGGCGCCGAGGCGGCCTGGGTCAGCCGGCGGTAGGAGTTGACGTAAGGCGCAAACATCACCAGCGCGTTGGGCACATGCTTTTGCATGCCGCCGATGAAGTGGAAGAACGTGTCCGTCTCGGTGCCGTCCGCAGCCGCGAACACATTGTCGCCGGTCTTCTTGTCGAGCACCGATTGGTGGATGTGCATGGCCGAGCCGGGCTGGCCCTGGATCGGCTTGGCCATGAAGGTGGCGTAGGTCTCGTGCTTCAGTGCAGCTTCACGGATCGTCCGCTTGAACAAGAAAACCTGATCGGCGAGCTCGATCGGGTCGCCGTGGCGCAGATTGATCTCGAGCTGGCCGGCGCCCTCCTCGTGGATCAGGGTGTCGATCTCCAGCCCCTGGCTTTCGGAGAAATGATAGATGTCGTCGATCAGCTCGTCGAACTCGTTGACGCCGGCGATCGAATAGCCGGCGCCGCCGCCGATGGGCCGGCCCGAGCGGCCGACCGGCGGCGTCAGCGGATAGTCCGGGTCGGGGTTCTTGCGCACGAGATAGAATTCGATCTCAGGCGCGACGACCGGGCGATAGCCGCGAGCGGCATAGGCGCTCAGCACCCGCTTCAGCACGTTCCGCGGCGTGAACTCGACGCTGCGCCCGTCCTGGTGAACCAGGTCGCAGATCACCTGCGCGGTCGGGTCCTCCTCCCAGGGCACCACCGAGAGCGTCGACAGGTCCGGTACCAGCTTCAAGTCGCCATCGTCCTCCGGATAGGCGAAGCCGTTGCCGTCCTCGGGATAGTCGCCCGAGATCGTCATCATGAACGGTGCAGAGGGCAGCGCCAGCGAGGTGTTGGAGGTGAACTTCTTCGACGGCATCATCTTGCCGCGGGCGACGCCGGCCTGATCGGGCGTGATGCATTCGATGTCCTCGATGCCGCGCCATTCCAGCCAGGGAGCCACCTCTTTCCAATGCTTGACGCCGCGACGGGTTTTGACAAAGGCGGGTAGACGCGCGCGCTTGGGGCTCGCGGGTCGGGCATCCTTTCTACCGGGCGGCATCAATCACCAGCAATTGTTGCAGATCAGCCACTATACCCAGGCTGTTTGGCGACGCATAGCCCGCCGGCTTCGCGGGCCGCTCAGCCGCGTACGGCGCCGCGCAAGCGGTCGATAACGGGCTGCAACGTCTCGGCAGTCAGCGGCTTGCGCACCACGGCATCAACGGCGGCATTGCCGGCGGTCAGCTCGTCGAATGCCGCTCCGCTGCGCGACAGCACGATCGTGCGCGGCAGCCGCGCGGGCGAGACCCTCTGCTGATCGCAGACCAGCGCAAGCACGCCCTCGCAACCCGGGTCGAAGTCGACGATGACGATGCCGGGTTGCAGCTCCTGCAGTCGAGGCCCGGCCTTGGCCGGCTCCTCGCACACCGGCCGCAAGCCGCAGCGTTCGACGATCTTGGCGATCACCACCCGGTCCACCGGCGATTTGCTGATCACCAGCACGCCGCAACGGGCATGAGAGTAGGTCGGCGGCGAGGCCATGGGCGCGCGAGACCTTCTGTATGGCCGACCCCGTCGCAGTGGGCTGCGCGACGACATCGCCTCGGCTCAATGCCAGGTTGCAATTCCACCGAGTAGATAGCGACGGAGGTTGTGGCTTGTCAAGCGCGCCCGGATGAGTTCCGCGCGCAAAATGCCTGCGCCGCAGACGCGGCGCAGGCAGACAACATCAGCGAGGGATCTGGGCTTGGCCGCGCGGCGAAGCGGTCCCGTGTTCTGCGCCGTTCAGAAGGCACCCTGGGTGACGATCACCGGGATCAGCAGGTCGCCCCAATTGCCGTCGCCGGCATGGTGACGCGCCGAGCGCACCAGTTCGACCGAGACCCCTGCCTCCACGGCCTTCATCACCGATTGATTGAGCCGATGCAGGTCGTTGGCGACGATGCGGATCGCCGCCTGCTGATCGTTGTTCATGGTCGAAGCCTGTTCCTCGGCCCGTTCTTTGACCCGTGTCCTGGCAGGCATGATCGGTTCTCCTTGTTGTCTCGGCGGGTGCTATTCGGCTGCCGCGCGGAACTGGGCGTGTT
Organism: uncultured Alphaproteobacteria bacterium; assembly: GCA_963791325.1. GTDB lineage: Bacteria > Pseudomonadota > Alphaproteobacteria > Rhizobiales > Rhizobiaceae > JBEVJK01. The sequence continues at coordinate 50,284 of CAWBRU010000021.1, forward strand.
CGGTGGATTCGCGCATTGCGGTGGTCGAGGCACGGCCGCCGGTGATCGCCATTGCCACGGCGTCGAAATAGCCGGTGCCGACCTCGCGCTGGTGCTTGGTTGCGGTGTAGCCGCTGGACTCGGCGGCGAATTCGGCCTGCTGCAGTTCGGCATAAGCCGACATCTGCCGTTCCCGATAGCCGCGGGCCAGCTCGAACATGCCGAAATTGAGCTGGTGGAAGCCGGCGAGCGTGATGAACTGGAATTTGTAGCCCATTGCGCCGAGCTCGCGCTGAAAGCAGGCGATCGTCGCCTGATCGAGGTTCTGCGACCAGTTGAACGACGGAGAGCAGTTGTAGGCGAGCAGCTTGTCGGGAAACTGCCGGCGCACGCCTTCGGCGAAGCGGCGTGCCTGGGCGAGGTCGGGCTTCGAAGTCTCGCACCAGATCAGGTCGGCATGGTCGGCATAGGCGATGGCGCGCGCGATGCAGGGCTCGAGCCCGTTGCGGACACGGTAGAAGCCTTCCGGTGTGCGCCCGGCGTCATACTCGACGAACGGACGGTCGCGTTCGTCGATGTCGGAGGTGATCAGCTTGGCCGCCTCGGCGTCGGTGCGGGCGATGACCAGCGTCGGCACCCCCATCACGTCTGCCGCCAACCTAGCCGCATCGAGGTTGCGGATATGGGCGGAAGTGGGGATCAGCACCTTGCCGCCAAGATGGCCGCATTTCTTTTCCGAGGCGAGCTGGTCCTCGAAGTGGACCCCCGCCGCACCTGCCTCGATGAATGCCTTCATGATCTCGAAGGCATTGAGCGGACCGCCGAAGCCGGCTTCCGCATCGGCGACGATCGGCGCAAACCAGGTCTCGACCGACAGCCCGTTGCCCTCCGCCGTCTCGATCTGGTCGGCGCGCTGCAGGGTCCGGTTGATGCGGCGGGCGAGTTCCGGGGCCGCATTGGCGGGGTAGAGCGACTGGTCGGGGTACATGGCGGACGCCGTGTTGGCGTCGGCCGCGACCTGCCATCCCGAGAGGTAGATCGCCTGCAGCCCGGCCCGCACCATCTGCATGGCCTGGTTGCCCGACAGGGCGCCGAGCGCATTGACGTAGCCGTCCTCGTGAAGCAGCCGCCACAGCCGATTGGCACCCATCTCAGCCAGACTGTAATGGATCTCGACCGAGCCGCGCAGGCGCTCGACATCGCCCGGCGCGTAGGGCCGGCTAAGGCCTTCATAGCGCCCGGTGGGCGCCGCCGGCACCAGCTTGTAAAAATCAGTCATCCCCGGAATTCTCCCGCTGCTTTGGAAATTCACTGCCTCGATCGGTCGTTTACACAATTTACTTGATCATTTTGATTTGGATAGGATTCGCGGGGGCAGCCAAGGAAGAATTGAGTCAATCTGTGTTGCCGCGGAGAAGATGGGCCTGTAAAGTTGTCAAAACTGTCACAGGCCGGCTTCGGTAAAGTTTCGTAAATGGCAGAACAGAAGATCTTTGCGGGGCCGCGTATAAGGCGCATCCGCAGGGCCCTTGGCCTGACCCAGACGGCGATGGCCGCCGGACTTGGCATCTCGCCTTCCTATCTCAACCTGATCGAGCGCAACCAGCGGCCGCTGACGGTGCAGCTGATCCTCCGCCTGTCGGCCGTCTACAAAATCGAGGCCGAAGAGCTCAACCAGGCGGCCGGCGGGGCAATGGCCGCGCTGCGCGAAGTGTTCGCCGACCCGCTGCTCTCCGGCGAACTGTCCGGCGAGCAGGAGCTGGCCGACATCGCCGAAGCGGCGCCCAATGCCGCTGCCGGCATCGCCAAGCTCTACCGGGCCTATCGCGAGCAGGCCGGACGCCTGTCGGATCTGTCCGAGCTGATGCGGCGCGAAGGCCGGACGATGTCGGTGCCGGCTGCCCGCTTGCCGGTCGACGAAGTGCGCGATCTGTTCGAGCGGCGGCCCAATCATTTCGCCGAAATCGATGCCGAGGCGGAGGTTTTCGCAGCAGAGCTCGGGGCGGAAGAGGAGCTGTCGGTCGCTTTGCAGCGCTGGCTGAGGCAAGCGGCCGGGACCACGGTGCGGGTGCTGCCGATCGCCACCATGCCCAATTGGCGCCGGCGCTACGACCGCCACTCGCAGCGGCTGTTCCTGTCCGAGCGGCTGTCCCCCTTCGACCGGCTGCGCGAAATCGCCAGCGAAGCCTGCCTGCTCCGCCTCCGTCCCGCGATCGAGGCGACACTTGCGGCACTCGGCCCGACGTCCGACGAGGCGCGCCGGCTGGCCCGCTTCGAATTGGGGCGCTATGCCGGACTGGCGCTGATGATGCCCTACGCCGCGTTCCTGTCGGCGGCGCAGCGGCTGCACTACGACATCGATCTGCTGCGCGCCCGCTTCGGCGCCTCGTTCGAGCAGGCGGCCAATCGGCTGACCATGCTGGCGCGGCCGGGCAGCGGCGGCGTGCCGTTCTTTCTGCTCGAGATCGATCAGGCCGGCAACCGGCTGCGCAAGGCCGGCGCGCAGGGCTTCCCGCAGAGCCGCTTCGGCGGCGCCTGTCCGAAGCTCGCCATCCATGCCGCCTTCGCCCAGCCGGCTCAGCTGATCGTCGAGGCGGTCGTCATGCCTGATGGCGCCGAGTTCCTGACCGTCTGCCGCACGGTCGAGGGACCGCAGGGCGGGTTCGCCGAACGGCCGCGCCGCACCGCCTTGCTGCTCGGCTGCGACATCGCCTTTCGCGGCGAGCTGGTCTACGGCGCCGCCCTGCCGCCGCAGGCCGCCGGCGCGTCCGGCGCGAGTTTCGCCACGCCGATCGGGCCGGCCTGCCGGCTTTGCGAACGGGTCGGCTGCCTGTCGCGGGCGGAACCGCCGCTCACCCGTCCGCTCGGCCTCGACGAAGTCTCGACCGGATTGAGCGCTTTCGACTTCCAGTAGGGCGATTGCGCCAACACCGCCAGGGCTGGTGGATCAGGCGCGAAGCGGGCAAACTGGCTAGCTCGACGGAGCATCTTCGACATTTGCCGATCGGCCGGTCCCGCGCCATGCAAGAGTTCTGCCTCCGCCACCCGCGTTGCCGCCGGTCCGGCGGGCCGCTTGAGCCGGGACGAGCCGTTGGGTTTCCTGCTCGTCTTTCTGTCGGCCGTGGTATGGAGCTTCGGCGGCGCGATCGCCCGCTTTCTCTCGACCGACGACAGCTGGACGGTGGTGTTCTGGCGCTCGCTCTGGGCGGTGATCTTCCTGCTGGCCTTCATGGCCTGGCGCGACGGTTTGCGCGGCACCAGGCGGCTGTTTGCCGCGATGGGCCTGCCGGGATTGGGGGTGGCGCTCTGCTTCACCGCAGCTTCGACCTGCTTCGTCGTCGCGCTGGGCTATACCACCGTCGCCAACATCCTGCTGATGCAGGCCGGCGTGCCGCTGATCGCCGCGCTGCTCGCCTGGCTGTTGTTCCGCGAGGCGGTGGCGCCGGCCACTTGGGCGGCGATCGCTGCGGTGATCTTCGGCATCGCCGTCATGGTGTCGGAATCGCTGTCCGGCACGACCTCGGCGGTCGGCAACGGGCTCGCCATGGTCATCGCGCTTTCGCTCTCCGGCGCCACCGTCATCACCCGTCGCTTTGCGCATGTGCGGATGGTGCCGGCGACCTGCCTCGGCGCCGTCTTCGGCATGCTTCTGGCGGCTCCTCAGGCCACCTCGCTGGCCGTCTCGACGGCCGACATGGCGGTGCTGTTTCTGTTCGGCGCAGTCAATCTCGGCGTCGGACTTGCGCTGTTCGCTTCCGGCGTCCGCCTCATCCCGGCGGCCTTCGCCGCCCTCCTCGGGACGTTCGAGACGCTTCTCGGCCCGGTTTGGGTCTGGCTCATCCATGGCGAGGTGCCCTCGGCGCGGACTGTGATCGGCGGCAGCATCGTCTTCGTCGCGCTGCTTCTGCATATCGGCCGCGAGTTCCGCCGTCAGGCGATGCCGGCACGGCCGGGCACCACCGGCATGCCGTCGCCGAACTGAGCGGACGTAACGTCAGGCGGCGGCGGCGCCAAAGCGCCATTTTGACGCTTGTGGCGCTGCAAAAACGAAAATACCCTTGGGCTCTTCACTGGCCTGTCGTGAGAGGGGAATGAGCCAGCGAGGCAGGGGCACACACGACGCTAGGGAGAATATCATGATTGGTACGCTGCTTCGGCTGGCCGCCGCGCCGGCGGCGGTTCTCGCCATGACTCTTGCCACGGCCGCGCAGGAACGAACCGTCAACGTCTACAATTGGTCCGACTATATCGACACCTCGATCGTCGACGACTTCACCAAGGAGACGGGCATCAAGGTCGTCTACGACGTCTTCGATTCCAACGAGATCCTGGAAACCAAGCTGCTCGCCGGCGGCAGCGGCTACGACATCGTCGTCCCGACCGCCAACTTCCTCGCCCGCCAGATCCAGGCCGGCGTGTTTCAGAAGCTCGACAAGTCGAAGCTGCCCAACCTCGCCAATATGTGGGACGTGGTGTCGCAACGCACCGCCAAATACGATCCGGGCAACGAGTATTCGATCAATTACATGTGGGGCACCGTCGGCCTCGGCTACAACAAGAAGAAGGTTAAGGAGGCGCTCGGAACCGACAAGATCGACAGCTGGGACGTCTTCTTCAAGCCCGAGAACCTGGCCAAGCTTGCGGGCTGCGGCGTCTACGTTCTCGATTCCCCGACCGACATCCTGCCGGTCACGCTGCGCTACCTCGGGCTGGATCCCGAAAGCAAGTCCGCCGACGATTTCGCCAAGGCAGGCGAGGCGCTGCTGGCGATCCGCCCGCACATCCGCAAGTTCCACTCCTCCGAATACATCAACGCGCTGGCCAATGGCGACATCTGCCTGGCGGTCGGCTGGTCGGGCGACGTGTTCCAGGCACGCGACCGTGCCAGCGAGGCCGGACAAGGTGTGGAGATCAGCTTCGTGGTGCCCAAGGAGGGCACCGAGATGTGGTTCGATCAGATGGCGATCCCGGCCGATGCCCCGCATGTCGCCGAAGCGCACGAGTTCCTGAACTACCTGATGCGGCCCGAAGTCATCGCCAAGGCCTCCAACTACATCTACTACGCCAACGGCAACAAGGCGTCGCAGCCCTTCATCGACAAGGCCATCCTGGACGATCCGGCCATCTATCCGGACGAGGCGACGCTGAAGAACCTGTTCACCGTCCTGCCGTACGACCCCAAGACGCAGCGCAACGTGACACGGCTCTGGACTAAGATCGTCACCGGCCAGTGATTGAAGCGGCCAAGGGGCCCTCTCGACCAGGGCCCCTTGCGTTTCTGCGGCAAACGGAGGCCGGTATGAAATCGCTCGGCAGCATTCGCAGGGACTTTGCGCCGTGGAGCGACCCCACTGCGCGTCCTTATATCGTCTTCGACAAGGTGACCAAGCGGTTCGGTGACTTCGCCGCGGTCAATGAGTTGTCGCTCAGCATCTATGAACGCGAGTTCTTCGCCCTGCTCGGCGCCTCCGGCTGCGGCAAGACCACTCTTTTGCGCATGTTGGCCGGCTTCGAGGAGCCGAGCGCCGGCCGGATCCTGCTCGACGGGCAGGAGCTCGCCGGGATCCCGCCGTACCGCCGGCCGGTCAACATGATGTTCCAGTCCTATGCGCTGTTTCCGCACATGACGGTCGAACAGAACATCGCCTTCGGCCTCAAGCAGGAAGGCATGGCCAAGGCCGACATCGCCGCCCGGGTGGCGGAGATGCTGCGCCTGGTCAAGCTCGGGCCGTTCGCCAAGCGCAAGCCGCATCAGCTCTCCGGCGGCCAGCGCCAGCGGGTGGCGCTGGCCCGCTCGGTCGCCAAGCGGCCCAAGGTGCTGCTGCTCGATGAGCCGCTCGGCGCGCTCGACAAGAAGCTGCGCGAGGAAACCCAGTTCGAGCTGATGGACCTGCAGCAGAGCCTCGGCCTGACCTTCGTCGTGGTCACCCACGACCAGGAGGAGGCGATGACGATGGCCGACCGCATCGCCATCCTCGACAAGGGCGAGCTGATGCAGGTCGCGACCCCGGCGGAAATCTACGAAGCGCCGGGCTCGCGTTTCGTCGCCAACTTCGTCGGCAACGTCAACATGTTCGAAGGCCGGGTGAAAAGCCGCGACGATGCCCGCGCCTGGATCGTCGGCAAGGACGGACTGGCCATCGCCACAGACAATCCCGGCCTGGCTCAGCCCGGCGCGGAGGTGGCGTTCGCGATCCGGCCCGAAAAGGTCCGGGTGTCGTCGCGCCGGCCCGATCGCACGGATGCCAACGCCGCAGAGGGAGAGATCTACGACATCGCCTATCTCGGCGACATGACGGTCTACCACGTCCGACTGGACAACGGTCAGGTGATCAAGGCAAGCGCGCTCAATGCGGCCCGCCTCACGGACGATCCGCTGACCTGGAACGACCGTGCCTGGATCTCCTTCCTGCCCGATGCCGGCATCGTGCTGACGCGCTAGGGCAATTTCGGGAGACGCAGGAGCGCATTGCCGGTTGGGAATTGCGAAGACGCAACGCATTTGGAGCGGGAGCGCCGGTTTGAAGAAGCGTCGTCCGCGCGGGCCGAAGGAGCACCGATGAGCCAAGTCGCAGCCACCGCTGTCGCCTCCGCGGAAGCCGCCGCGCCGACATCGGCGGCGCGCCGGGTGCTCGGCGCCTTTGCCACCCGGCTGGTTATCATCGTTCCCTACCTCTGGCTGCTGGTCTTCTTCCTGATCCCCTTCATCATCGTGTTCAAGATCTCGCTGTCGCAGACGGCGATCGCGATGCCGCCCTATACGCCGGTTCTGGATTTGAGCAACGGGTGGGCAGGGCTCATGGCCGGCCTACAGGAACTCAATTTCGACAACTATGTCTGGCTCACCGGTGACCCGCTCTACCTCACCGCCTACATCTCCAGCCTGATCATCGCCGGGATCTCGACGGTGCTGACCTTGCTGGTCGGCTACCCGGTCGCCTACGGCATGGCGCGCGCGCCGGCGACCCTGCGGCCGACGCTGCTGATGCTGGTCATCCTGCCGTTCTGGACAAGCTTTCTGATCCGCGTCTATGCCTGGATCGGCATCCTCAAGCCCGAAGGCCTGCTCAACCAGGCGCTGCTTGCCATGGGCATCATCGATCGGCCGCTGGTCATCCTCAACACCCACGCCGCGATCTTCATCGGCATCGTCTATTCGTATCTGCCGTTCATGATCCTGCCGCTCTATGCCGCGCTGGAGAAGATGGACTATTCCCTGGTCGAGGCGGCCCAGGACCTCGGCTGCCGCCCGCTCGGCGCGTTCTGGAAGATCACCTTCCCGCTGTCCTTGCCCGGCGTCGTTGCCGGCTGCCTGCTGGTGTTCATCCCGGCGGTCGGCGAGTTCGTCATCCCCGACCTGCTCGGCGGCTCGCAGACCCTGATGATCGGCCGCACCCTGTGGAACGAGTTCTTCGCCAACCGGGACTGGCCGGTGTCGTCGGCCGTCGCCGTCATCCTGCTGCTGCTCCTGGTGGTGCCGATCATGATTTTCCAGCAAGCCCAGGCCCGCGCCCAGGAAGCGGGGCGCTAGCCATGCAGTCGTCCTGGAGCCGCTTCAACATTGCCGCGATCGTGATGGGCTTCGCCTTCCTCTATCTGCCGATCGTCTTGCTGGTGATCTTCTCCTTCAACGAGTCGAAGCTGGTCACGGTATGGGCCGGGTTCTCGACGAAATGGTATGGTTCCCTGTTTCACAATCAGGGCCTGATGCGATGCGGCGTGGGTCACGGCGCGGGTCGGGCTGATCTCGGCGACCGCAGCGACGGTACTGGGCACCTTGGGGGCATTGGCGCTCACCCGCTACACGCGCTTTCGAGGCCGGGTGTTGTTTTCCGGCATGGTGTTTGCACCGCTGGTGATGCCGGAGGTGATCACCGGGCTGTCGCTGCTGCTTTTGTTCGTGGCGATCGGTCTCGACCGCGGCTTCTTCACCGTGACCCTCGCCCACATCACCCTCACCATGTGCTTCGTGGCGGTCGTCGTGCAGTCGCGGTTGCTCACCTTCGACCGGTCGCTGGAAGAGGCGGCGATGGATCTCGGCGCCCCGCCGGTCAAAACCTTCTTCGCAATCACCCTGCCGATCATTCTGCCGGCGGTGATCTCCGGCTGGATGCTGGCGTTCACGCTGTCGCTCGACGACCTGGTGATCGCCTCGTTCACCTCCGGTCCGGGAGCCACCACGCTGCCGATGAAGATCTACAGCCAGGTACGGCTCGGCGTGACGCCCGAGATCAACGCGGCTTGCACGATCCTCATCGCGGTGGTCGCGGTCGGGGTGATCGCCGCCTCGCTGGTCAACAAGCAGCGCGAGCTGCAGCGCCAGCGTGACGAGCAGGCGGCGCTGCGCGGCTAGAGCGGGAGGGCGTTCTTCGAACCGCCGCCTCGCTCTAATCCTTTGACTGAGCATGATCTTTCGGAAAACCGGGGTCCACTTTTCCGGATCATGCTCTAGTCTGGAGATCTATTCCGGCGGGATGTTTGCCGAAAGGATCGGCGACACGAACGGCATGCTCCAAGAGCCGCCGACGAAGAATGTCGCCTGCGCGTCGGCCTTTCCCGGCTCCGAGCCGGCCGGCATCACCCGCCCGGAGAGGGCCAGTCCGCCGCCGACATAGGGCACCAGCCCGGAGAGCCAGATGTCGTGCCCGTCCGCTTTCGCCTGAGCCGTCTCGAGACGCAGCAGGCCGTTGGCGATCTTGGCTTTGACCAGCACCGAGCTGACCGGCAGGCTGCCATTGGCGACTTCGCTTAGGGCGAAGAACCCGCCCTGGCCGGCGCGCTTCAGGAAGGCCGCCATGTCGAAGCCCTTGATCTGGCCGGCCCCGAACTTGGCCTCGGCCTCGCCTTCGGCGTTTTCAAGCAGCGTCGGCCACGACTTGGCCGGACCTTTGAGGTTGAGCGACACCGTGCCGCGGCCGGTCGGCACCAGCGTGGTCATTCCGGTCGCTGCGCCGAGAATGTTGCCGTCGACGTCGGCCGCCTTGACGTGCAACTCGGCGAGATCGGCCGGGCCGTTGTGGTCGAGCCTCAGCCCCGCCTGCAGCGAGCCGCCGAAGGCCATGGCGTCGGAGATATCGAGCTGGGCGACGCCCTCCTTGACCTGTGCGGTGGCGGCGACGTCGATCAGCCCGAGCGTTCCGGCCGTGGCCTTGGCGGCCGACAGACGCAAGTCGAGCGCCAGCTCGTCGACGAAGGCGGTGTCGAACTCGCCTCCATCCGGCGACAGCGGCGTCAGCGCGGAGAGAAAGGAGCGCAGGTCGAGCGTTTCGAAGGCGAGCGTGCCGGCAATGCTGGGCACGATGCCGGCCATCGAGACGTCCAGAACGCCGCTTCCGGGATTGCCGTCAAGGACGAGGTCGGTGCGGTCGAACTTGGCGCGTTGGGCATTGCCGGTCAAATGGCTGGACAAGGTGACCGAGCCGATCGCGGTCTTGGCAGCAATCGGCGATTGCGTCCATTCGAGCAGCCGCCGGAGCGATGGCGAGGCGAAGGTGATCTGGCCGTCGAAATAGGTGTCCGCGGCGGTGTTGACCGTGCCATCGAAGCTGGCGGTGGCCGGATTGGATTTCAGTGCCAGGCTGAGCGGCGCCGCGCCGCCGGCCAACAGAACCAATGGCGTGGGCGAGGACAGCGACAGCGCCACGCTTTCGCCGCGCCAGATGCCGGTGGCGTTGAGCTTGCCGGTTCGGTTGACGGTCGCCCAGTCGACCGCGCCCGACAGGCTGGTGACCACTTCGGCATCCTTGCCGTCTTGATGAATGACGATGCGGCCGTCGCTGAACTCGACGAGGCCGAACGGATCGGCCGGCAGGGCGCCGAGGTCGGGCTTGGCCGGATCGGCTCCGACCACCAGCTTCGCCGCCTCGACCGCGCGCACGACGCGCCCGCCGTCAGGCGGCGTCGGGGCGTAGAACGAGCCCTTCGAGGTGAGCCGCAGGGTCGGCCGCACCAGCCGCACGTCGGAGAACACCACATTGCCGACCAGCGCGGCCAGCGCCGAGAGCTCGACCTCGACGCGTTCGGCCTCGATCACCGGCGGCTCGTCCGGATCGCGCCAGTCCGACAGCGTGACGTTGTCGAGGGTCGCCCTGAACACGGGAAAGACGTCGAGCACGGGGGCTGACCCGAGCTCGACGCGATAGCCGCTCCAGGCGCTCATTTCCAGCGCCACGCGTTCGCGCACGATCTGCGTCGAGGCGATCAGCGGCAACACCATCAGGAACAGCGCTACGCCCAGGATGACCGCGCCGATAGCCCAGACGCCCCTCCTGATAATCGCTGACGGCATGTTGCCTCTTCAGTCCTAGCGGATCGATATCGCCCGCCCGGCGGCGCTCCTCGAGCACGCCGGCGGGGCGTTCCCCAACACCACAATCCCCGACCCGCGCTGCTGCAGCTGCCGCCCGGCGCGCCACATCTCGACAATACCTTGTTTCGCGTCCATGCAATATGCATAAGCGCGGCGTTGCGGAGGAAATCGATGAGTGAGGCCGGACCGCTGTGGCGACCTTCTGCGGCCGCGATCGAGGCCGCGCCACTGACTGCATTCACGCGCGCCGCCGAGGTGCGCGCCGGCCGCCGCTTGGCGTCCTACCGCGAGCTGCATGCCTGGTCGGTCGCCGACCGGGCGGCGTTCTGGGACACTTTGTGGGAATTCGGCGGCGTCATCGGGGAGCGCGGCAGGCGCAGCCTGGCGGACGGCGAGCTGATGCCGGGTGCCTCCTTCTATCCCGACGCGCGTCTGAATTTCGCCGAGAACCTACTCAGAACGGATGGGCCGGGCGACGCCATCGTCTTTCGCGGCGAGGACAAGGTCGAGACGCGGCTCTCCTGGTCCGAGCTGCGTGGCCTCGTCTCGCGCCTTCAGCAGCTGTTTCAGACCGAGGGTGTGAAGCCGGGCGACCGTGTCGCGGCGATGATGCCCAACATGCCGGAGACTGTCGCGGCCATGCTGGCCGCCGCATCGCTCGGCGCGGTCTGGTCCTCCTGCTCGCCCGATTTCGGCGAGCAGGGCGTGCTCGATCGCTTCGGCCAGATCGAGCCGGTGCTGTTGCTGCTGCCGGACGGCTACTGGTACGGCGGCAAGGCGATCGACGTCGCCGACAAGGTGCGCGGCGGTCGCTGCCAGCCTGCCGAGCCTGTCGGCGGGTCCTCGTCGTCGACTATCTCGGCCGCGCCTCGGGACTCGCGGCCTCGCTGGACAACGGCGTCGGCTTCGGCACGGCTTTGTCGCCGTTCGCGGCGCAGCCGCTGTCTTTCGCGCGGCTGCCGTTTTCCCACCCGCTCTACATCCTCTTCTCGTCGGGCACCACCGGCGTGCCGAAATGCATCGTCCATTCGGCCGGCGGCGACGTTGCTCCAGCATCTCAAGGAGCATCGTCTGCACTGCAGCCTCGCGGACGGGCGACCGCCTGTTCTACTTCACCACCTGCGGCTGGATGATGTGGAACTGGCTGGTTTCGGGCCTGGCGACCGGGGCGACGCTCTTGCTCTACGACGGCTCGCCCTTCTATCCCGACGGCAACGTTCTGTTCGATTTCGCCGAGGCCGAGCGGATGACCTTGTTCGGCACCTCGGCCAAATTCATCGATGCGCTGCGAAGTCAGGGCTTCGCGCCGGGCCGCAGCCACGATCTGTCGCAGCCTGCGCACGATCACCTCGACCGGCTCGCCGCTGTCGCCGGAGAGCTTCGTCTTCGTCCATCGGGAGCATCAAGGCCGGACGTGCATCTTGCCTCGATCTCGGGCGGCACCGACATCATGGGCTGTTTCGTCCTCGGCATCCCGACCGAGCCGGTGTGGATCGGCGAGATCCAGGGGCCGGGGCTCGGCATGGCGGTCGACTGTCTGGGACGAGGACGGCCGGCCGACGCAGGCCGGCAAGGGCGAGCTGGTCTGCACCAAAGCCTTTCCGTCGATGCCGGTGATGTTCTGGAACGACCCCGGCGGCCAAAAGTACCGTGCTGCCTATTTCGAGCGCTTCGCCGATGTCTGGTGCCATGGCGACTTCGCCGAATGGACCGAACATGGCGGCATGGTCATCCATCGGCCGTTCGGACGCCACGCTCAATCCCGGCGGGGTGCGCATCGGCACCGCCGAGATCTACAATCAGGTCGAGCAGCTGCCGGAGATCGTCGAAGCGATCTGCATCGGCCAGGATTGGGATGGCGATGTGCGGGTCGTCCTGTTCGTCCGGCTGCAGCCGGGAGTCGGCCTCGACGCCGATCTTGAAGCGCGGATCAAGGCCAAGATCGGCAAGGTGCCAGTCCGCGCCATGTGCCTGCCAAGGTGATCGCGGTTGCCGACATCCCGCGCACCAAGTCGGGCAAGATCACCGAGCTTGCCGTCCGCGACGTGATCCATGGCCGGCCCGTCAAGAACCGCGAGGCGCTGGCCAATCCCGAGGCGCTGGATCTCTATCGCGACCTTGCCGAGCTGCGCCAGTGATGGAGGCTTAGTCGGCGAGCACCCGCGTCGACGGGAAAGCGACCTCCACCAGCGTGCCTTCGCCCGGGGTCGAGGCGATCGAGAAGCGGGCCCGGTTGGCCTCGACCATCGCCTTGGTCAGCGGCAGCCCAAGCCCGGTGCCGTCGCGGCGGTCACGGCGGAGCGCGTTGAGCTGCTTGAACGGCTTCAGGGCCTGCTCGATCTCCGCCGCGGCTCATGCCGATGCCGGTGTCGCGGACCCGGATCACCACGTCGCCGCTGGGCTCGTAGGCCGTCGAGACGATCACCTGGCCGCCGGCCAGCGTATAGCGCACCGCATTGGAGAGCAGGTTGAGCGCGATCTGGCGGACGCTGCGCAGGTCGGCCACCACTTCCGGCACCCGCGAGGCGAGGCTGGAGCGGATGATCACGCGCTCGCGGTTCGCCTGCGGCTGCATCATGGCGACGATCTCGGAAAGCGTGTCGTTGAGCGACACGGCCTCGTAGCTCATCTCCTGCTGCCCGGCCTCGATCTTGGAAATGTCGAGCAGATCGTTGACAAGATCGAGCACGTGATTGCCCGAGCGGTTGATGTCGCGCAGATAGTCGCGATAGCGATCATTGCCGACGGGCCCGAACTTTTCGTCGATCATCAGCTCGGAAAAGCCGATGATGGCATTGAGCGGGGTGCGGATCTCGTGGCTGACGCGGGCCAGGAAGTCCGTCTTCTCCGATGAGGCGCGTTCGGCCTGGCGCGCGCCTGGGTCAGTTCCTCCTCGGCCCGTTTCCACGGCGTGATGTCACGCAGCACGGCGCAGAAGCCGCTGTCCTTGGGCAGCCTGCCCATCGTCATGAACAGCGGAATGAAGCGGCCCTTGCGCCTCTCGGCCGATCACCTCGCGGCCGTCGTTGAGCACGCTGGCAACGCCATGCTCGGTCAGGCCGGCGAGATAGTCGCGCGCGGCGCGCTGGCTCTCGATCGCAAACAGGGAGACGAACGGCTGGCCGACGACGGTCGTCGCTGTCGAGCCCGAACAAGGCTTCCGCCGGACGGCTGATCGAGCGGATCAGGCCATCGGGGGTGATCAGCACGACGCCGTCGGTGGCGGTATCGACGATGGCACCCATCTCGGCCACGCGGGACTGGTGATGCAGGCGTTCGTCGCGCGCCGCCTCTTCCCGGGCCTGCGCAAGCCGTTGCTCGACGATCTCCGGATCGACCTCGGGCTCATCCGGCGCAAGCGTGAGCAGCAAAGCGTGGCTACCCTGCCAGTCGATCGTCTGCAGCCGTGCCGCGACCGGCCGTTCGGCACCGTCCTTGGTGACGAGCCGCAGCTTGCGGTCGCCCTGCTCGGCGGCATCGGGCTCGCCGAACAGCCGCTCCAAGCCACCGGCTGCGGCGAGTTCGTCGACGGACGCGTAGCCAGACAGGTCGAGGAACGCCGGGTTGGCGAAGCGCGGCGTCCCATCGTGATGGACGAGGGCGGCGATCGGCAGCTTGTTGAGCAGCGCCGTCGGATCGGCCCGCTCGGCGTCGCCGGCGCCGGCGAAGGCCGAGGGCAGAAATCCGGATTTTGCCAGTGGCGGCGCAGCGGCTTCGGGCTCGGAAGCCTGGTCCGGCGCATCGCCGCGCGCGGCCACGCCGCTTTGCTCCGACACGCCGGCAATCTCGGCCACAGGTTCGTCGGGCGGCTCGGGTGCCGAGGTCGCCGCGGGAGCGGCCGGCGCCGCATCGTGCTCGGATTTGAGGCGGTCGCCGATCTCACGAAAGGCGCTGCGCTCCACGCTGGACAGGCCCTTCTCCGCCGCATGGCTGGTGCGGTGCTCGGACAGGCGGATGATCTTGTCGCTTGCGTCGATGTCGGGCTGCGGCGGGGCCGGTGGCGATTGCGGCAGCTCTGCAGGGAGGCTGGAGTTCTCCGGCGCCGAAGGGTCCGGGGCGGTCCCCGATTGCGGATCCGGATGGTTCTCTTCCGCCGGAGCCTTCGCCGGACGATGTGCGGCATCGGCAGGGCGGGCGACACCGAAGCCGCGGAACCCGTCGAAGCTGCGGTCGCGGCGGTATACCGGCAGGGCGGCAAGATCGACGGGGATGTCGAACGGGCTGCCGGCCTCGGGCCACATCACGGTCCGTCCCGACCAGGTCTCGCGCCGCTGCATCAGGCCGGCGATCTCGGCGCGCGGGCCGAATCCAGGCTCGGCGATGTCGTCGAGAGCGCGTCCGACCATTGCGTCGGCGCGTTCGCCGACCAGTGCGGCAAACTCGGGGGAGATCGCGCTCAGCCGTCCGTCAGCGTCGGTCCGCCAGGTAAAGCGCAGCGGTGGACCGGAATTGGGCCGATGAGCGGGGGCCTCGCTCCCGAGGGGCGCCGTCTCGGTCTCGGCGGCCGCGGGCGCCGGCCGCGCATCCATGTCCGGCTCAACGGACGACCCGCCGGCGCTGTCGTCGACGACGATCAGCAGATACCGCGCAGGCTCGTCCGATAGGCGGGCGAGGCCGGCAGGCACGCGGCCCGCGGCACCCTCGACATGGCGCTTGACCAGGCGGCCGCCCTCGTTGCGCAGTTCGGCCACCAGCGTCGTCAGCTGCACTGCCCCGATGCCAAGCCGACCAAAGCCCGGCGAGGCGGCGATGATCTCGCCGTCAGCGCCGATCAAGGCTGCAAAACGGCCGGGCTCGGTCAATCCGCCGATCAGCGCCGCGTCGCTGTCCGGGTGTTTGCGCGACACCTCGGCCGCCGGCAATGCAAACAGCAGCGCCGGCTGGCCGTCGGGCAAGGCGATGGCACTGGCGCGAAACAAGAGGGCCTGGCTCTTCATCCCGGCGGCGATGCGCACCGCCACGCTCTTGTCGCGGCCGATCCGCGGATAACCGGGCAGCGATTGGATCTGCCGCTGGGCAACCGGTGTGAGGCGGGCCGGCTCGCCCATCGCGGTTTCGATGTCGGCGTAGCCGAACATCTGCGCGCCGTTCCCGTTCGCCCACAGCACCGATCGGAGATCGGCCGACAGCAGCGCCAGTGCGTCGCCGGCCGCGAAGCGTTCGCGTACGCCGTCGAGCACGGCGATGTCGAGAAAGGAATAGCTCGCGGATGCCATGTGAGACGAATCCCTCAGCGGCGCGACGCCCCGGTTAATGCTTCGTTAATAGAATTTGGCCGGCAGAAAATCCACAAAGCTGGCGGGCGGAGCGGCGGAATTCCGGTTCCGTGGTTAATTGCGGGCGGTTTTTATGCCGCAATGCAGCAAAAATGTTGCAATGCACAAAGAACGATGCTATATGCGCGCCATAGAGGTCAAGGGTGTGGGCCGAACCCAGCCAAGCGAAAGGTAAGGAAATGTCCAAAACTGCTCTGAAAACCGGCGAGACCGCCGAAACCGTAGAATTCCCGTCGTTCGATGCCAACAAGGCCACGGACCAGTTCCGCTCGTTCGCCGAGAAGAGCGTCGAGCAGTCCAAGGAGGCCTACGCCAAGCTGAAGACGGGTGCCGAAGAGGCACAGAAGACCCTCGAATCGACATTCGAGACCGCCAAGGCGGCCGCCAATGAGGCGACGCTGAAGACCATTGCCGCGATGCGCGCCAACGCCGAAGCCAATTTCGCGCATCTCGAAGCGCTGGTCGGGGTCAAGTCTTTCTCCGAGTTCGTCGAACTGCAGACCGCCTATCTGCGCCGCCGCGTCGAGACGGGCGTCGAGCAGGTCAAGGACTTTCAGGCGCTCGCCAACAAGGCCGCGACCGATGTGTCCCTGCCGGTGAAGAACGCCTTCGAGAAGGCGATCCGCGACGTCAAGCTCGCCTGATACCTCCCGAGATCCGGCAGACGGCTCCTCCTCCCGCCGTCTGTCGGGGCAGGCCGGCTGGAGCCGGCCGCTGACTGGAAAAGGCCGGGTCCTCCCCCCGGCCTTTTTTCTTGGCTCGATCTGCCTCCCCGGCGCGCCGGCCGTCGCCGAGCGCTCTTGAAAAGCGACTGATTTGTCCGTAATGGACGGCTGCGCCTTGCGCGACCATGCGGTTGTAGCTCAGTTGGTTAGAGCGCAGGATTGTGGCTCCTGAGGTCGGTGGTTCGAATCCACCCAACCGTACCAGCTTTGCCACTTCGGATTTATTTCCACAGATGAGCGGCGATCTGCGACGACTGTTGCCCAGCATCGCGGAATAATTCCTTTTTGTAGCTGGATATAGAAGAACTTCGATCGTACCCTTCCGGAAATCCATTGCGGAAGTGGAAGTTCTTGATCCAGACAATTGCCCGCATCTGCGTTTTTCTGTTCGTCTTCTGCTACGGCGCGTCGGCCGAGGAGGTCGACGTCGCCGTTGTTCTTGCGGCTGATGTGTCGGCGTCCGTCGGCAACGAGGCCGTCGAACAACAAAGGCAGGCCCACGCCAACGCGCTTCGCTCGCCGGAGGTGATTGGGGCCGTGATGATGGGCGTCCGCGGCTGTGCAGGCTTTGCCTATTTCGAATGGTCGAGCAATGGGCGCAAGCGGGTGCTGCTGCCCTGGACGCGCATCTGCGGCCCCGCCGACGCAGAGGACGCTGCCCGGCGGATCGTTGCCGGACCCGGCAAGGGCCGGCGGGTCGGCGGCCGCACCTCCGTGTCGTTCGCAATCGCCGCCGCGGCTGCCTTGCTCGCCGACTCGCCCTGGCGCTCCGACCGGACGATCATCGACATCGCCGCAAACGGGTTCAACAATGACGGGCCGTCGCTGGCCGACAGCCGTGCCGGCGCGATCGCCGCCGGCCACACGATCAATGCCGTGGCGCTGCCCGGCCCCGACAGCGGCTCGCTCACCGACTACCTTGCCGGGCAGGTGATCGGCGGACCCGGCGCCTTCGTCATCGAATCGGATCAGGGACGCGGCTTCTCGGTGGCCTTGCGCCGCAAGCTGGTCACGGAAATCGCGGCGGCCCCGCCGGGGCGGGTCCGCGCCACTGCCGTCAGAACAGCGAGCCTTGCTCGGCCGGCACCTTGGTTGCCTTAGCCGCCCGGCTCGGCCGGCGCAGCCGCGCCTCGCCGCCCGCCACCGCCTCGGCCGTCCCATCGGCAAACTGCAACGTCAATGCCGCACCGGGTGAGACATCGGCAGCACGCTTAAGCAGCGCGCCGTCGCGGCCGCTGACCAGGACGAAGCCGCGCTCCAGCACGGCCTGATGCGACAGCGTGGTGAGCAGGCGCTCGGTCTGCGCCAAGCTGCGCCGGTGGTGGGCGACCAGCGCGGCCATGGCGCGCGGCAGTCGAACCGAAAGGCGCTGCTGGTCGCGTGCGGCAAGGCGGGCCCGCTGCAGCACCGGCTCGGGTGTCATGCGCCGATCGGCGGCCGCGAGCCGCAGCCGGCGCCCGCTCAGATAGGCGCGCGCGCATTTCGGCAGCTGCTGGGCGGCACGGTCGAGGTGCTTGCGCGCCTCGTTGACGCGGCGGGCGAGCAGGGAAGGGGCGAGCCGCATCGCCGCGAGCCGCGCCCGGCTTCGCCTGGTCGACACCTCCAGCGCACGCGCCAGCCGGCTGGCCGCCTCGTCATGGCGCCGCCGCGGCAGCGCCAGCAGCTGATCGGCCGAAGGCAGGCCGCGGCCGGCCGCGCGCAGTGCCTGGCGGCGGCGCTCTCCGGCCCGCGACTGGGCGGCGGAGAGCCGCGCCGCCAGCGACGCCAGTGTCGCCTCGAGCTCGGCCCTGACCGGCACGGCCATCTCGGCAGCGCCCGTCGGCGTCGGCGCGCGCCGGTCGGCGACCAGGTCGATCAGCGTCCAGTCGGTCTCATGGCCGACGGCCGAGATCACCGGGATGGCAGAGGCGGCGACCGCGCGGGCGAGCCCTTCGTCATTGAAGCCCCACAGATCCTCCAGGCTGCCGCCCCCGCGCGCCACGATCAGCACATCCGGGCGCCGCAGGCGTCCGTCGGGGGCGAGCGCATTGAAGCCATGCACGGCGCGCGTCACCTCCGCGGCCGTGGTCTCGCCCTGGACGCGAACCGGCCAGACCAGGACGTGCAGCGGGAACCGGTCGGCGATGCGGTGCAGGATGTCGCGGATCACCGCCCCGGTCGGGGAGGTGATGACGCCGATCACGCATGGCATGAACGGCAGGCTCCGCTTGCGCCCGGCCTCGAACAGCCCTTCGGCGGCGAGCCGGCGCTTGCGCTCCTCGAGCAATGCCATCAGCGCGCCGGCTCCTGCCGGCTCCAGCGCTTCGATGACAATCTGATAGCTCGAGCGGTTCGGATAGGTGGTCAGCCGCCCGGTGGCGATCACCTCCATGCCTTCCTCCGGCTTGAACTTCAGCCGCGCCATGGCGGTGCGCCAGATCACGGCCTCGATCTTGGCGCGGTCGTCCTTCAGCGCGAAATAGGCGTGGCCGGAGGAATGCGGGCCGCGATAGCCGGAGATTTCGCCGCGCACGCGGACATGGCCGAAGGCGTCCTCGACGGTGCGCTTCAGCGCACCGGAGATCTCGCTCACCGTATACTCGGCGGCGTTGCTCTGCGAATCGCGGACGTAGAGGTCGCTCATCGGCGGATTGGGCTGGGTCATCGTCGGCCCGTCAAGCCTACCATCGGGGCAGGGCGTGGCCGGTCTTCGAGCGGCGGTTGCGCGTGGCGGCAAAGGCCGGCAGGTCGAATGCGCCGCTTCTCTCGGCAAGCGGTACCGAGATGTTGTCGAGGCTTTCGGCGATATGGCGGGCGAGCGCCTCGACCGCCTCTGTCTGCCCGGTCTGGCCGCGCATCAGGCCGATCTCGACGTCGGGCAAGACGGCGAAGCCGTCCGCCTCGCCGAGCACGCGCATCCCCGGCCGAAGCGCGCATTCGGGCAGCACCGACAGAGCCAGGCCGGACAGGATGGCGGCGATGATGACGGTTGCCGACCAACTGGTGAATAGGATGCGGTAGTCGCGCTCGGCCAGATCGAGCGCGTCGCAGGCGTAGCGGCGCCATTGACAGGTCGGCCGCCCGAAAGCCAGCGGCAGCGGGCTCTGTTCGTGGGTGGGGTGATTGGCCGATGTCACCCACAGCAGGGGCTCGCGCCGCACCACCTCGGACTGCCGGTGGACATCGTCGTGGGTGACCAGCGCGAGATCGAGATTGCCGCGCCTCAGATGGTCGACCAGGTTGAGCGTCGGCTCGCAGATGACGGACAGCTCGACGCGCGGGTTGGAGCGCGCGAACCGGGCCATGATCTCCGGCAGGAACCGGTCGGCATAGTCGTCGGGCGTGCCGATCCGCACCAGGCCCTGCAGGCTGGTGTCGTCGAACGCGGCGAGCGTCTCGCGGCTCAGCCGGATCATGCGCCGGGCATAGCCGAGCAGCTTCTCGCCTTCCTGGCTCAGCCGGTTGATGCGGCCGTCCTTCGTGAACAGCGGCTTGCCGAGGCGCTCTTCGAGCCGGCGCATCTGCATCGACACCGCAGACTGCGTCCGGTGGACCTCCGCAGCGGCCTTGGTAAAGCTGCCGCTGTCGGCGATAGCGACGAAAGTCCGCAATTGGTCGAGGTCCAAGGGCGTCATCACAGATCCATCATCGACGTTGATGGCAGAGATTAGAAACATTCGTTGGATTTATCAATCTCGCGCTGCGATCTTGCCTATGCCCACAACGACTCACGTCGGTTGTACGCCGTTCGATGCCGCCCAGCCCGGGTCGGCGCGACCGGCTCTGCACCCGCGGGAAAGGAGAAGACGATGACCACAGTCGACCATGGATCCGCATCGATCACCTCTGCGATGCGTCCCGCATTGCCGCTCCGCGCGGTGGCCTACATCTCCGGTCTTCTCCGCGCCTGGCACAATCGTCAGGCGTTCATTCGCCTCGGAGAAATGTCGGATTATGAGCTGGCGGATATCGGCTTGACCCGAACCGACCTGCAACTCCCTTGGCGCATCGACCCGACGGCAGAGCTTGCGCCATTGGCAAGGACGCGCATCGAAGCCGCCGCTCGCGCGGTCACGCGCGTGGAGACTCGCGCGGCCACGCGCGTGGAGAATTGAGCAACCTGCAGGCATCTCCCACCCGGCTTCCCCCCGGCAGCCTGCAAGACTGCCCGGCCTGCCATCAGGCCGGGCCTTCTTGCCGTCAGCGATAGCGGTCCATGCCCTTCTTGAACTGGTCGAAGATCGATTCGACGCCGGCCTGATAATCGTCGCGCTGCTGGCGGCCGGTCTCGAACATCTTGCCGAAGATCTCGTCATAGGGGTTGCGCGGGCGACCTGACGGATTTTGCTGAGCCGGCTCCTCCGCAGCGGGCTGCGGGGCGGGCGCGGCTTGCGATTGGCGCAGCATGTCCTCGAAGACCTTGCCGAACGGATTGTCGCCATAGGGACCAGCTCCCGGCGCCTGTCCGGGGGTGCCCTGCCGCGCGCCGCCGAACATGTCCTGGAGCACCTTGCCGAACGGATTGTCGAACGGGTTCTGCGGGGTCGGCGCGGGCTGTTGCGGAAACCCCATGGCACCGCCCTGGCGCATCATTTCGGCGATGATCTCGCCGAGCGGATTGCCGGCTGCGGCGGATCCCGGCGCGCCCATTTGCCCGGTCGACTGTTTGAACAGCCCGCCCATGATCATTGCGGCGATGGCCGGCAGCATCTGCTGCAGGACCTGCTGCGCAATTCCCGTGGCCTGCGCGGCCTGGCCGGCCACTGCGCGCGACAGCTCCTTCGACCCGAACAGCTGGCCCAGGATGTCGTTGCCTTGCTGGATGCCCTGCGGCGAAAAGGCGTTGGCGGCGTCCTCGAAATACTTGCCGTGCTGACCGCTTGCCATCGCCGTCAGGAAGGCGCCGAAACCATAGGGATCGGCAACGTTGCGCTTGAGCCCCTGGCTGAAGGCCGGCAGCAGGGCCTCGACCGCGGCCTGCGCCTGCTGCTGCGAGAGGTTGAATTGGCGGGCGAGCGCTGCGATCGCATCGCCGTTCTGGGCGTTGTTCAGCATGTCGAACAAGGGCAGCATGGCAGTCTCCTCCGGGGCGGAACGTCCGAGCGACCCTAGCGCAATCGGCAAGTCGCGCCTACGGCGTTTGATGCCGCTCCGGCTGGGCGGTCAATAGGCGTATTCGAGGAACACCGGCTCGATCGAATTGCCCCAGCGCGTGTAGAAGGCGCTGCGCATTTCCTCCGCGCTGGTGGTGCCGCGGGCGACCACCTCGTCGAGCGGCGACAGGAAATGCGACTCGTCGTAGCCGTCGCGATTGGTGCGGGCACGGCGAACCAGCCCGCCGCGCGCGATCGCCATCACCTCGCGGGCGACATCGCGCAGCGGACGGCCGCGGAAGCTGGCCGAGATGCCCTGCTCGGGCACCGCCGCGCGCATCTCGGCCACCTCCCGATAGCTCCAGTCGGCCGTCAGCGTTTCGGCCGCATCGAGGGCGCCGCCGTCGTAGAGCAGGCCGACCCAAAAGGCCGGCAAGGCGCAGATCCGCCGCCAGGGGCCGCCATCCGCACCGCGCATCTCCAGGAAGCGCTTCAGCCGGACGTCGGGGAACAAGGTCGAGAGGTGGTTCGCCCAGTCGCCCATGTTCGGCATCCCGTCGGCGATGGCGTCGCGCAGCGCGCCGGCCATGAACTGGCGGAACGTCACATGGGTAACGTCGTGATAGTGGCCGTCGCGGATGACGAAATACATCGGCACGTCGAGCGCCCAGTCGACATAGTCGGCGAAGCCGAACTCCGGCGAAAAGCAGAATTCGAGCAGTCCCGAGCGCTGATTGTCGGTATCGCGCCAGATCTCGGCGCGCCAGCTTTGCAGGCCGTTCGGCTCGCCCTCGGTGAACGGCGAATTGGCAAACAGCGCGGTCGCCAGCGGCTGCAGCTTGAGCGACACCTGCATCTTGCGGCGCATGTCGGTCTCGCTCTCGAAGTCCAGATTCACCTGGATGGTGCAGGTCCGGTACATCATGTCGAGGCCATGGGTCCCGACTTTCGGCATATAGCGTGTCATGATCTCGTAGCGCGATTTCGGCATCCGCGGCGTCTCGGCAAGCGTCCATTTCGGGCTGCCGCCGAGGCCGAGGAAGCGGATGCCGAGCGGTTCGGCGATCTCACGCACCTGCGCCAGGTGGGCATTGCCCTCCCGGCAGGTCTGGTGAATGGTCTCGAGCGGCGCGCCCGACAGCTCGAACTGGCCGCCCGGCTCCAGCGAGATCGCCCCTTGCCCGGTCGGCTCGACCAGCCCGATGATGTGCTCGCCGTCGAGGATCGGGTCCCAGCCGAGGATCCGCTGCATGCCTTCGAGCAAAGCGCGGATGCCGTGCCTGCCGTCATAGGGCACCGGCTGATTGCCGTCGGTGTAGAACGGAAACTTCTCGTGCTCCGTGCCGATGCGCCATTTGTCGCGCGGCTTGTTGCCTTTGGCGAGGTAGGCGACGAGGTCGTCGATCGTTTCGATCGGCCGGAAGTCGGTGGTGTCGCGTGCCATCACAATCCTCCGCCGGCCGCCTGCGCGTGGCGTGTGATGAACGGCCGCAAGGCGCCGATCAAGCGAAAAATCCTGATCCCGCATTTCACCGGAACGGCCGGCTGTAGCAAGGCGCACCTTCTACCAATCGCCGACGCAGGCCTGGATCACCGCCAACGCAGCAACCGCCGCAGTATCGGCGCGCAGAATGCGCGGCCCGAGCGGGATCGCAGTGACGAAAGGCAGCGCCCGCAGCTGCAGGCGCTCGTCCTCGGAGAAGCCGCCCTCCGGGCCAATCAGCAGGCCAAACCGCCGGCCGGCGAGCGGCGCCAGGATCGGCAGCGGGTTGTTGGTCTCCGCGCCTTCGTCGCAAAAGACCAGCTGCCGTCCGGGCTCCCACTCCCACAGCACCCGGTCGAGCTTGACCACTTCTTCGACCGGCGGAATGGCGAGGATGCCGCATTGCTCCGCCGCTGCGACGACATTGGCCCGGAGCCGGTCGAGGCCGACCGACGACAGCTGGGTGTGCTTTGTGATCACCGGCTGCAGCCGTCCGACCCCCATCTCGACCGCCTTTTGCACCAGATAGTCGAGCCGCCCCTGCTTGAGCGGTGCGAAGCAATAGACGAGATCCGGCGCCGGCGGCTGGACCCTCGTCTGCATGATGGTGGCCAGCACCGCCTTCCGCTTCATCGCGCCGACGACCTCGGCCAGCCATTCGCCGTCCGTACCGTTGAAGACGAGCAGCTGGGCTCCTTCGCGCATGCGCAGCACCGAGAGCAGATAGTGGCTCTGCTCTGCAGCCAGGTCGAAGGTCAGGTTCGGGCCGAGCGGCGCGGACACGAACAGCCGCTGCATCCGATAGTTGGCACGCATATACGCAGCAATGGGCGAGCGGGCGCCGAGGGTCAAGGCCCGGCCGAGGCATGCCATTGCGGGCGGTAGCCGGCGGCGAGCACGGAGACGCTGCTCCGCGGTGTGAGCAGCGCCAACGGTGCCCCGGAAAGCGCCTCGATGGGGACCGCCTCCCGGTAGCCGCCGAATCCCCAGGGCAGAGCCCGACCGGCTCGGAGCGCAAACGCTTGACCGCCGTGCGCGACCATGGCGCCATCGGGCAGGGCAGCGCAATCCCCGGCGGCGAGCTTTTGCGGCCGACCTCCGGCGGCAAGCCGCTGGCGGTGGAGCTCTGCGTCGAGATCGGGCGTGCGTGCGCCGGGGCGGCGGCTCGCCGACCGGTACCCGGCCAGGAACGCCGCCGCCTCGCGGCGCCTGCAGAAGAAGCAGGGCCGGTGCCCGGCGGCAAGCGCCGTCGGCTCGTCGAGGAAGAACAGCTCGGTCCAGCCCGGCCCGCCGCCCGGTCCGTTGCGGCCCATCACTTCGCGCCGGCGGCCACCGAAATCGCAGACGCAGATCAGCCAGGCCTTGGTGGTCCAGCGGCGGCGCAAGAGCTGCTTCTTTTCAGGATCATGGATGATGCCGCGATTGCCGGTGAACAGCCCACGTTCCGGACGCGCATGAATGTCGCCGAACGGGTCGACACGATTTTGCAGAGGCATGGCTGCTCCTTCCGGCCGCATAGCCGATCATGCTATCGCTCGGTCTGGTTGCCACAAAGGAAAGAGCGCGTGCCTGTTCTCGTCATCCAGAACTTCGACGACACCGGTCTCGGCCAGATCGGCACCGCGCTCGCCCTGGCCGGGATCGAGGTCGAGCTTTGCCGCGCCCATCATGGGGACGCCTTGCCGTCGCGCGAGGCCGGCTACCAGGGCCTGATCGTGCTGGGCGGCGGCCAGGACGCGCTCGACGACGCGCAGTCACCCTATTTCCCCGAGCTCTTGGCGCTGATCCGGCGGTTTGCGGAGGCCGAGCGTTCGGTGCTCGGCGTCTGCCTCGGCAGCCAGCTCATCGCCCGGGCTTTCGGCGGCGACAATCAGCTCGGCGTCGCCCAAGAGTTCGGCTGGTGCGAGGTGTCGCTCACCGAAGCGGCTGCGGCCGATCCGGTGTTTGCGGGTCTGCCGCAGTGCTTCCCGATCTTTCAATGGCATGACGACACCTTCAGCCTGCCGGGCGGCGCGGTGCGGCTGGCGGCAAGTCGACAGGCCGAGAATCAGGCATTTCGTCTCGGCCGCGCGGTCTACGGCATCCAATTTCACTTCGAGGCCGACCGGCCGCTGATCGAGGCCTGGAGCCGAACCTTCGGCGCGACGATCGCCGGCCGCCACCCCGACTGGCCGGAGCGGCTGCCGCAAGAGGCCAAGCGCCATGGGCCGCAGGCGGACGCGGCGGGCCGGCGCATTGCCGAGGCCTGGATCGCCACGCTGGCGCAGACCGGCCGGCCTGCCGCGGCGACGGCGCAGCCCCGCGCCGTGGCATAAACATCACGCAGCGAAAATTCCACGTTCCCGCGCCGGCGCCCCGCTGGCCTTCCTGCCCGCCCGCGCATAGACAATCGCGGCCCATCGGGAACGTTGTTTGAAGACGGGGCGTTCACTGCCCCGGCCAATGAAACCGAATTGTAACCCTGTCCGTGTGAACGTAGCAAAGTGTCGAAGCCGAGATGATCACCTTGAGAGTTGCGCTCCTGTCCTCGTTCATGCTGCTCGCGATCACCGCCTGGGGGATCGCGATCTATACTGCCGATGAGGCGACCGGCCATGCCGCCGCCGACGGCTACGGCGTCGTCACGCTCGCCCGCTGACCTTTTTCGCTGACCGTCAGGACGCGCCGCTCGGCGCCGTCGATGACCAGTGCCGACAGCCGGCCGGTGTGGAACGCGCCGGTGTCGACGTTGATGCGATTCGGCCGGAACTCGACCTCGGCGGTCGGTGTATGGCCGTGCACGATGATTTTTTCGTACAGCCCCTCATGGGCCAGGAACCGCCATCTGATCCACATCAGGTCGTCGGGTGACTGCTCGGCGAGCGGCCGCCCGGGCTGCACGCCGGCGTGGCAGAAGAAATAGTCGCCGAAGCTCACGGCTGCTGCCAGCCCGCGCAAAAAGCCGAGATGGCGCTCAGGCACCGCGGCCTGGAGAGCGGCATGGCCGGCCATCAGGCCGCTGCGGGTCGAGAAATCGAGATCGACGCCGTAGGAGCGCGCCGTCATTTCCCCGCCATTGTGGGCGAACAGGCCATCCGCGGTCGGCGCCGCCAGAAAATCGAGAAAGCCGACATCATGATTGCCGGATAGGGCGATCACCCGCCGATCGTGCTCCTTAGCGCCCGCAAGCCGCTCCAGGACGCCGCGCGAATTGGGGCCGCGGTCGACATAGTCGCCGAGATGGATCAGCCGCGCCTGTTCGACCGGGCGCTGCTGCAGGTCCGTCTCGATGGCCAGGTGCATGGCACCGAGCAGCAGGTCTTCGCCGTGGACATCGCCGATCGCGTAGAGCCGCATGCCATCCGGGCCTCTCGCCTGGTTGAGCCTGATGCCGGCGGCGGCCATCACCGCTCCACCACGATGATGTGGAGGGCCCGTGGCCCGTGCGCGCCGAGGATGATCTTCATGTCGATGTCGCCGGAGCGTGAGGGGCCGGAGATCAGGTTGACGGTGCGCGGCAGGTTGCCCGAGCCGAACGCGTCGCGCAGCCGGCCGAGCACCGCTTCGAGATCGCCGGCGACGTCGGCTGCGTCGAGCACCACGATATGGTGCTCGGGCAGGAAGTTGAGGGTCGTCGGATTGTCGGGACCGGAGGCAAGCACGAGCGTGCCGGTTTCCGCCACGCCGCCGAAAGCGTGGCTGAGCCCGACCTCGTCTTTCCCAGCCGAGGGCCCGTGCAGGGTCTGCAGCGATTTTTCGCCCTGCCACGGCAACGCGGCAAGCCGCGGATCTGCACCCATGCGCACCGCGGGCGCGAGATTGCGGTTGCGCAGATAGTCGGCGATCGCGTGCGGCACCGCCTCCGGCCCCCCGACCCTGGCGACGGTGGCGGCGAGGCCTTCGGCCTTGTCGCAGAACAGCGCCACGCGCAGAGCCTCGGGCAGTTGGCCGCGGGCCGGGATGACGCCCTTGGGCGGCGCCGCCAGCCGCTCTGCCACCCGGTTGGCGCGCTGCATGTCGCCGGGCGCCGCCCGCAAGGCGCTGCGAACCTTGGCCAGCACGGCGTCGCGGCCGCTCACCGCTCAGCCCTTCGGCCGGCCGGAGCGGCACGGAACTGCTGCATGAAGGTGCGCCCTTCCGGCGCCGGCAAGTCGCGGTACTTGGTCCATCCGGATGCAAAAGGCAGCTTCCGAATGCGCCGCTTGGCGCCGCCGAGCCGGGCGAGCGCCGGCATCGCCAGGGACGTCGCCAGCCGGTAGAGCCGCGGCCGGCGGGCGAAGAACGCCCACAGCGCCAGGCCGCCGCGCTGGGTCGCCGGATTGAGGCCGCGCTCGAACTCGCGTTCGCGCCAGGCCCGCATCATGCGCGGCAAGGGAATGCGCATCGGGCACACGCTTTCGCAGCGGCCGCACAAGGTCGAGGCGTTGGGCAGATGGCCGGCCTTGTCGATGCCGACCAGCGCCGGGGTGAGCACCGCGCCCATCGGTCCCGAATAGACCCAGCCGTAGGCGTGGCCGCCGACCGCATGATAGACCGGGCAGTGGTTCATGCAGGCGCCGCAGCGGATGCAGCGCAGCATGTCCTGGAACTCCGTGCCGAGCATCGCCGAACGGCCGTTGTCGAGCAGCACGACATGATAGTGCTGCGGCCCGTCGGTGTCCGTTGGGCGGCGCGGTCCGGTCGACAGCGTGGTGTAGACGCTCATCTCCTGCCCGGTGGCGGAGCGGGCGAGGACACGCAGGATCTGTGCGGCGTCGTCAAGCGTCGGAACCAGCTTCTCGATCGAAGCGAGCACGATGTGGACCTTGGGCAGCGTCTGGGTCAGATCGCCATTGCCCTCATTGGTGACGATGATCGAGGTGCCGGTTTCGGCGATGAGGAAATTGGCCCCGGTGATGCCGACATCGGCGTCGAAATAGGCCTGCCGGAGCACGCTGCGGGCCTCGTTGAGCAGCGTTTCGGGCTCGGTCAGGTCACGGTCGGGCGGCAGATGGCTGTGGACGCGCCGGAAATCCGCCTCGACCTGCTCCTTGTTGACGTGCGCCGCGGGCGCGATGATGTGGCTCGGATGCTCGTCCCGCAGCTGGATGATGTACTCGCCGAGGTCGGTCTCGACCGGCCGCATCCCGGCCTCGATCAGGAATTCGTTGAGCTCGATCTCCTCGGTGATCATCGACTTGCCCTTGGTCACGGTGCGGGCCCCCACCGAACGGCAGATCGCCAGGATTGCGGCCCGCGCATCGGCGGCGGTCTCGGCCCAGTGCACGTGGCCGCCGGCGGCGGTCACACTGGCCTCGTAGGCCTCCAGATAGAGGTCGAGATGGGCGAGCGTGTGGTCCTTGATGGCACGGGCCTGATCGCGCAGGGCCTCGAATTCCGGCAGCGCCGCAGCGGCGTTCCGCCTTCGTTCGACCATGCCGACCCGCACATTGCCCAGCGCCTTCTGCAGCTGAGCGTCGGCAAGCGCCTCCTTGGCATTGTCCTTGAAGCTGGGCGAGGTGACATCCATCGGCGCGTCTCAGCCCTCGCCGCCGATCGGCGGGCCCTCGGTCATGCCGGCGAGCACTTCGGCCACGTGGCGGACGGCAACCCGCGAACCCTGCCGGCGCAGCTTGCCGGCCATGTTCATCAGGCAGCCGAGATCGCCGGCGAGCAGGAGGTCGGCCCCCGCCGTTTCGACCGCCGCTGTCTTCTGGGCGACGATCTGATTGGAGATGTCGGGATATTTGACGCAGAAGGTGCCGCCGAAGCCGCAGCAGACGTCGCTGTCGCGCATCTCGACGAGGTCGAGGCCGGCGACCTTGGCGAGCAGGGCGCGCGGCTGCGCCCTGATGCCGAGCTCGCGCAGCCCCGAGCAGGAATCGTGGTAGGTGACGGTGCCGTCCAAGCGTGCATCGATCTCGGCCAGCCCGCAGATATCGACAAGGAAGGCGGTGAGTTCGTGCACCTTGCCGGCAAACGCCTCGGCCCGCTGCCGCCATGCCGGATCGTCGGCAAACAGCGCCGGATAGTGCTTGCTCAGCATCCCGGCGCAGGACCCGGACGGCGCCACCACATAATCGAACTCGGCAAACGCGGTGATCGTCTGCTCCGCCAGCGCCCGGCTGTCGGCCCGGTCGCCGGAATTGTAGGCCGGCTGGCCGCAGCACGTCTGCGTCATCGGCACGCCGACGGAGCAGCCGGCGTTCTCGAGCAGGCGGATCGCGGCAAAGCCGACGCTCGGGCGGAAAAGATCGACCAGGCAGGTCACGAAGAGGCCGACCTTGGGCGGCACTGCGGGCAGGGTCATGGCTCGCACCCGGTGGCATCATCACACGGCTTCACGCTGTTCTCCGCTTCGTCGGCCCGCGGCCAAAACCCTATCGCCTGATCGCTTCGGCTGATAAATCGTAGCGGACCAGTGCCATCAGTTGAAGGACCATCATGTCCGTCACCATGCCGGCGCCCGACGAGGCCACATTGGCCCGGCGAGCCGCAATCGTCGCCGACCTCAGCGCCATCGTTCCAGGCGAGGGGGTGGTCGATACTCCATCGGCGATGCGGGCTTTCGAGACCGATGGGCTGACCGCCTACCGCCAGGTGCCCCTGGTCGTCGTGCTGCCCGAGACCACCGCCGAGGTGGCCGAGGTGCTCCGCTATTGCCAGAGAAACGGCATCAAGGTCGTGCCGCGCGGCTCCGGCACGTCGCTGTCGGGCGGGGCGCTGCCGCTCGCCGACGCCGTTTTGCTGGTGATGAGCCGCTTCAACCGCATCCTGGAGACCGACTTCGCCAACCGCGTCGTGGTGGCGCAGCCCGGCGTGACCAATCTCGGCATCACCGCCGCCGTCGAGCATGAAGGGTTTTACTACGCGCCCGACCCTTCGTCGCAGATCGCCTGCTCGATCGGCGGCAACGTGGCGGAAAACTCCGGCGGCGTGCATTGCCTGAAATACGGCCTGACGGCCAACAATGTGCTCGGCATCGAGATGGTGCTGATGGATGGCACGTCGGTGCGGCTCGGCGGCAAGCATCTCGACAGCGAGGGCTATGATCTGCTCGGCCTGATGACCGGATCGGAGGGCCTGCTCGGCGTCGTCACGGAGGTGACGGTGCGCATCTTGAAGCGGCCCGAAACCGCGCGCGCGCTGCTCGTCGGATTTGGCTCCTCGGAAGCAGCGGGAAGCTGCGTGGCCGAGATCATCGCCGCCGGCATCATTCCCGGCGGCATGGAGATGATGGACGGACCGGCGATCCAGGCCGCCGAGGCGTTCGTCCATGCCGGCTATCCGCTCGACTGCGAGGCGCTGCTGATCGTCGAGCTCGACGGCTGCGGCGAGGAGGTCGATCACCTGATCGACCGGGTGATGGCGATTGCCGCCGCCAACGGGTCGACGGTCTGCCGCGTGTCGCAGTCGGAGCAGGAGCGGCTGCTCTTCTGGGCCGGCCGCAAGGCGGCCTTCCCGGCGGTCGGCCGCATCTCGCCGGATTACTACTGCATGGACGGCACCATTCCCCGCAAGCAGCTGCCGCGGGTGCTGGCCGGCATGCGCGAGCTCTCCGCGCGCTACGGGCTGCGGGTCGCCAATGTGTTCCACGCCGGCGACGGCAATCTCCATCCGCTGATCCTCTACGATGCCAACCGGCCGGGAGAGCTGGACAAGGCGGAGGCCTTCGGCGCCGATATCCTGAGGCTCTGCGTGGCGGTCGGCGGGGTGCTCACCGGCGAGCATGGCGTCGGCATCGAAAAGCGCGATCTGATGCCGGAGATGTTCAGCCAAGTCGATCTCGACCAGCAGATGCGGGTCAAATGCGCATTCGATCCGCAGCATCTGCTCAACCCCGGCAAGGTTTTTCCGCAGCTGCGCCGCTGTGCCGAGCTCGGTCGCATGCACGTGCATCGCGGCGCGCTCGCCTTTCCGGACATTCCGAGATTCTAGCGGCGTGAGCACGCTTGCCCCCGCCACTGCCGAGGAGGTGCTCGAAGCCGTCCGCTGGGCTGCCGGCGAGGTGGTGCCGCTCGAAATCGTCGGCCAGGGCTCCAAGCGCGGCATCGGTCATCCGGTGCAGGCTGGCTATACGCTCGCGCTCGCCGGCCTGTCGGGCGTCACTCTCTACGAGCCGGAAGAACTGGTGCTCGCGGCTCGCGCCGGCACGCCGCTTGCCGAAGTCGAGGCCTTGCTTGCCGAGCATGGCCAGCAATTCGCTTTCGAGCCGATGGACTACGGGCCTTTGCTGGGTGGACCGCCCGGTGGCGGCACGGTCGCCGGCATGCTCGCCGCGAACCTCTCCGGCCCGCGGCGGCTGAAGGCCGGCGCGGCCCGCGACCATGTGCTCGGCATATCGGCCGTCTCGGGCCGCGGCGAGGCGTTCAAATCCGGCGGCCGGGTGGTCAAGAACGTCACCGGCTACGACCTGTCCAAGGGGCTGGCCGGCTCGTGGGGCACGTTGGCGGTGCTCACCGACGTCACCTTCAAGGTGCTGCCCAAGGCCGAGACCGAGACAACGCTCGCCTTGCGCGGCTTGAGCGACGCCTCGGCCGCCGGCGCGATGGCTCTGGCGATGGGCTCGGCCGCCGAAGTTTCGAGCGCGGCGCACCTGCCTGAAAATGTCGCGCCCCGCGCCGACGCCGCGCTGGCCGGCGCGTCGGCGACCCTGCTGAGGCTGGAAGGTGTCGCGCCTTCCGTCACCTCACGGCTCGGCCAGCTTGCGCAGACCCTGGGCACCTTCCCGGACCACGAGCTTCTCCAGGGCGACGCCTCGGCGCGGGTCTGGCAGGCGATACGCGATTGCCGGCCGTTTGCCGACGGCGGCGAGCGCCCGGTCTGGCGGGTCTCGGTGGCGCCCGCCGCCGGGCCGACGCTCGTCGATCTTCTGCGCCGCGAGGCCGCGGCCGATGCCTTTTACGACTGGCAGGGCGGATTGGTCTGGCTGCGCATGGATTTTGACCCGGAGGCCGACCTTGTCAGGCGGCTGGTTCGGCAGGCCGGCGGCGGCCATGCGACGCTGGTGCGCGCGGCGCCGCAATGGCGCGCCGCCATCCCCGTGTTCGAGCCCCAGGCCGAGGCGCTCGCGGCTCTGGCGGCTCGGCTCAAGCATGAGTTCGATCCGCACGGGGTACTCAACCCCGGCCGCATGGTTCTGGCCTCGCCGCCGGCGTCGGCAGAAAGAGACTGAGGCAGGGATGCAGACCCATTTCACCGCCGCCCAGCTTGCCGACCCGCAGGTCGCGGAATCGGAGAAGATCCTGCGCAGCTGCGTCCATTGCGGCTTCTGCATGGCGACCTGCCCGACCTATGTGACGCTCGGCAACGAGCTCGACAGCCCGCGCGGCCGCATCTACCTGATCAAGGACACGCTCGAGACCGGCCGCCCGGCCGATCGCGACCTGGTCACACATATCGACAGGTGCCTGTCCTGCCTGTCCTGCATGACCACCTGCCCGTCGGGCGTCAACTACATGCACCTGGTCGACCATGCCCGCGTCCACATCGAGCAGACCTATCGGCGGCCGCCGCTCGACCGGTTTGCCCGGGCGCTGCTGGCGGCCGTGCTTCCCTATCCCGCCCGGTTCCGCGCCGCACTGGCGCTGGCGCGGCTCGGCAAGCCGCTGGCCCCGGCGCTGAGCCGGATCGCAGCGCTGAAGCCGTTCGCGGCGATGCTGGCGCTGGCGCCCGGACGGCTGCCGCCGTCGCCGCCCCGGGTCCGGCCCGCGGTTCATGCCGCCGAAGGCTCCCGGCGGCGGCGTGTCGCGATCCTCTCGGGTTGCGCGCAGCCGGTGCTTGCCCCGGGGATCAACGCCGCCGCCATCCGGCTCCTCGCCCGGCTCGGGGTCGAGGTAGCGGACGTCGCGGGAGAAGGCTGCTGCGGGGCGCTGGTCCACCACATGGGCCGCGAGGCGGCGGCCCTCGCCGCGGCCCGGCGCAACATCGATGCCTGGACGCGCGAGCTCGACGGCAATGGGCTCGACGCGGTCGTCATCACCGCCTCCGGCTGCGGCACCACCATCAAGGACTACGGCTTCATGCTGCGGTTCGACCCGGACTATGCGGAAAAGGCCAAGCGGATCTCGGGCTTGGCTCGCGACATCACCGAGTTTCTGGCCGAGCTGGAGCTGCCGCAGCCGGCGGCCCCCGGCCGGCTGGCGGTCGCCTACCACTCCGCCTGCTCGATGCAGCATGGCCAGAAGATCACCCGGCAGCCGCGGGAGCTGTTGGCCAGGGCCGGCTTTGCGGTGCGCGAGCCGCGCGAGGGCCATCTGTGCTGCGGCTCGGCCGGCACCTACAACATCCTGCAGCCCGAGATCGCCGCCCGGCTGCGCGAGCGCAAGGTGAAGAACCTCGCTTCGACCGGGGCCGACGTGGTCGCCACGGGCAATATCGGCTGCATCACCCAGATCGCCGAAGGTGCGGGGATGCCGATCGTGCATACGGTCGAATTGCTCGACTGGGCATTCGGTGGCCCCCGTCCGGCGGCGTTGTCGCAATCCGAGCCCCCGGCCACGGCCTGACGGGCACGGTTTGCGACTTGGCTGCTGACGGGTCGTGTCAGCAGCTAAGCCGTTGCGATTACCGCGCGGCGCGAAATCTGCTAGATCCGTGACCGCGCGGGTGGGAGATGGACATGGCGGAGCAGCGGACCGGCTTGAGCGAAGGTGAGGACGGCAAGCTGCGCTGCGCCTGGCACGGCAGCGATCCGCTCTACCGCAGCTATCATGACGACGAGTGGGGCCGCCCGGTTGCCGATGATCGGCGGCTTTATGAAAAGATTTGTCTCGAAGGCTTCCAGTCCGGCCTGTCCTGGCTCACCATCTTGCGCAAGCGGGAGAATTTCCGCGCCGCTTTCGCCGATTTCGATTTCGCCAAGGTCGCCGATTTCGGCGAGGCCGAGATTGCGCGGCTGCTCGGCGATGCCGGGATCATCCGCCATCGCGGCAAGATCGTGTCGACGATCAACAATGCCAGGCGGGCCGCCGAGCTGGTGGCGGAGGCCGGCTCGCTGGCGCACTTCGTCTGGAGCTTCGAGCCCGAACTCGGCGAGCGTCCGGGCCGCATCGACTGGGCCACGCTGGCGTCAATGCCGACCACCGAGACCTCGACCCGCCTGTCGAAGGAGTTGAAGAAGCGCGGCTGGAGCTTCGTCGGTCCGACCACTGTATACGCATTCATGCAGGCAGTCGGGCTGGTCAATGATCATCTCGAGGGCTGCTTTTGCCGCGCCGAGGTGGAAGCAGAGCGCCGGCGCTTCAAGCGTCCGCGCTAGCTAAGTCCTTGTTCTTTCGCAATTCCGGACGGAAAACCGTTGCCGCTTTTTCCTGAGATTGCTCTATCCGAGGATGTGCGACGACGCCGCGACGCCGGCGAGGAAAGCGACCACCGCGCCGATCACCGGGTACATCACCAGCAGGCTGGTGCCGAGCGCTGCGCCGAGGTCGCCGGCGCGCCGAGCGCTCCGGTCCTCGCCGAACGGTCCCGGCCGGATCATGGTCGTGCGCGGCTGAATGGTGCTGCGGTGCAAGCGGTACATGGTCGAATCCCCTACTCCCGCCGCGCTTTTGGGCTGAGTCGGTAACAAGTTGATGCCGCGGCGGCCGCCGACTGTATCGGCTTTGTTCCAAACGCTCGGCTGCCGACTTGTCGCCCACCGACCCATGGGCTAGAGCCTCAGCCCATGAGCGACAAACGCGACAAGATGAAAGCCCGGCAGCCGCGCGGCTTTGCCGACCGCGGCCCCGACGACATCCGCGCCGTCGAGGCGATGATGGCAACCATCCGCAAGGTCTACGAGCTATACGGCTTTGATCCGGTCGAGCAGCCGCTGATCGAGTTCACCGACGCGCTGGGCAAGTTCCTGCCCGACCAGGACCGCCCCAATGAAGGGGTGTTCTCGTTCCAGGACGACGACGAGCAATGGCTGTCGCTGCGCTATGACCTGACCGCACCGCTCGCCCGCTACGTGGCCGAGAATTTCGAACGGCTGCCGAAACCCTACCGCAGCTATCGCGCCGGATGGGTCTTCCGCAACGAAAAGCCGGGGCCGGGGCGCTTCCGCCAGTTCATGCAGTTCGACGCCGACACCGTCGGCACGCCCGGCGTCGCCGCGGATGCCGAGATGTGCATGATGGTGGCCGACGTGATGGAGGCGCTCGGCATTGTCCGCGGCGACTACATCGTGCGCGTCAACAACCGCAAGGTCCTGGATGGGGTGCTCGAGGCCATCGGGCTCGGCGGCGAGGATCAGGCCGGCCGCCGCCTTACCGTGCTGCGCGCCATCGACAAGCTCGACAAGTTCGGCGCCGACGGGGTGCGCCTGCTGCTCGGCGCCGGGCGGCTCGACGAAAGCGGCGATTTCACCAAGGGGGCCGGTCTGGAGGCGGCCGCGGTCGACACCGTCATGGCGGTGACCCGTGGCGAGCGGCCGGCGGCAGCCCACGCAGCCGAAGCCGGCTTCGCCGAGCTCGGCCAGATCGAAGCGCTGGTGCGCGCCGCCGGCTACGGCGAGGATCGCATCCGCATCGATCCCTCGGTGGTGAGGGGCCTGGAATACTATACGGGCCCGGTCTACGAGGTGGAGCTGCTGGCCGAGATCCCCAACGAGGAGGGCCGGATCGTGCGCTTCGGCTCGGTCGGCGGCGGCGGCCGCTATGACGGGCTGGTGTCGCGCTTCCGCGGCGAGCCGGTGCCGGCCACCGGCTTCTCGATCGGCGTCTCGCGGCTGATGACGGCGTTGAAGAACCTCGGCAAGCTCGACGTGACGGACGCGGCCGGGCCGGTCGTGGTGCTGGTGCTCGACCGCGATGTCGGCAGCCTCGGCAGATACCAGCGTATGGCGGCGCAGCTGCGCGCCGCCGGGATCCGTGCCGAGCTCTATTTGGGCGGCGCCGGGCTGAAGGCGCAGATGAAGTATGCCGACCGCCGCGGCGCGCCCTGCGTGGTGATCCAGGGCGCCGACGAGCGCGCCGCCGGCAGCGTCGAGATCAAGGACCTGGTCGAAGGCGCCAGGCTCGCCGCGGAGATCGCCGACAATCAGACCTGGCGGGAGAGCCGCCCGGCCCAGGTGACGGTCGCCGAGGACGAGCTGGTCGCGGTGGTGACCCGCATTCTCGCCGCCCAGGCTGGGGACAGCGGCCGTGGGGACTAGGTCCCCGAACGCCGCCGATCCGTTGATGCGGCTGCTGGCCTCCCTCGACGCCGAGCCGGTCGAGGTGGCGGTGCTTCAGCCGGCCGATCCGTTTCTCGACATGGCCGGCGAGGACCTGCGCCGCCGCATTTTCCTGACCGAGAGCGAGACCGGCGAGATGCTCTGCCTGCGCCCGGAATTCACCATTCCGGTCTGCCTCGACCACATCCGCTCGCGCTCCGACACGCCGCGACGCTATGCCTATCTCGGCGAAGTCTTCCGCCAGCGTCGGCAGGGCGGCAACGAGTTCCTGCAGGCCGGCATCGAGGATCTCGGCGAGGCCGACACCGCCGCGGCCGACGCCCGCTCGGTCATCGATGCCCATCGGGTGGTGGCTGAGCTGCTGCCCGATCGCCGGCTGACGGTGACGCTCGGCGACCAGTCGATCTTCGAAGCTGTGCTGGCGGCTCTTGGGCTGCCCGGCGGCTGGCGAAAGCGGCTGGCGCGCGCCTTCGGAACACCTTCTGCCCTGGCGGCCGCGCTCGCCGATCTCGCCGACCCGGCGAGCTCGGCGATTGCCGATGACACGGTCGCTGCCTTGGTCATGGCGGGCGAGCCTCGCCCGCTCGTCGAGCATATCGAAGCCAGGTTCGAGCGCGCCGGGCTGTCGCCGACCGTTGGGCGCTCGCCGGAGGAGATCGCGCAGCGGCTGATCGAGCGCAGCGCCCTGCGCAGCGTCGGCCTGTCGCAGTCGGCACTTGCAGCGCTGCGCGCCTTCCTGGCGATAGAGGCGCCGCTCGCGGCAGCGCCGGAGGCGCTGCGATCGTTTGCGCGGCAAGCCGGGCTGGCGCTGAGCGCGCCGCTCGGCCGCTTCGCCGCGCGCGCCGACCGGGTCGCGGCCGCTGGGCTTGTGGCCGCCGTGATCCGCTATGACGCCGCATTCGGCCGGCCGCTCGACTACTATACCGGCCTGGTGTTCGAGATCATTGCCGCCGATGATGGCCAAGTCCTGGCCGGCGGCGGCCGCTATGACCGGCTGCTCACGCTGCTCGGCGCCGCGCAGCCGATCGCCGGCGTCGGCTTCTCGATCTGGCTCGACCGCGTCGCGGCGCTCGGCGGGGCACGGCCGTGAGCCTGGTCCTGGCGCTGCCGTCCAAGGGGAGGCTGCGCGAGGACGCGCTGGCGATGTTTGCGCGCGCCGGGCTTGCCGTCCAGCTTCCCGAGGAAGCGCGCAAATACCGCGCGCGGCTTGCCGGGCAGCCTGGGGTCGAGGTGATCTTCCTATCGGCGGCCGAGATCGCCGGTGAGCTCGGCCAAGCGGCGGTCGACCTCGGCATCACCGGCGACGACCTGTTGCGCGAGACGCTGGTCGGCTGGGAAGAGCGTACCGAGATCTTGGTCCGCCTCGGCTTCGGCGCCGCCGACGTCGTGGTGGCGGTGCCGGATGTTTGGCTGGATGTCGAGACCATGGCCGATCTCGACGACGTCGCCGCCGATTTCCGTCAGCGCCACGGCCGGCGGCTGCGCATCGCCACCAAATATTGGCGGCTCGCGCAGCAATTCTTCTCGCACAAGCATGGCATCCAGGTTTACCGCATCGTCGAAAGCCTCGGCGCGACGGAAGGGGCCCCGGCGGCCGGCTCCGCCGACATCGTCGTCGACATCACCACCACCGGCGCGACCTTGCGCGCCAACCATCTGAAGGTGCTCGACGACGGGCTGATCCTGCGTTCCGAAGCTTGTCTGGTCGCATCGCGCAAGCCGCGCCCGGCGGCCGAGACAGCGCTGATTGGAGAGATCGCGGCCGAGCTCGCCCGCGCCCTCGGCTGAATGCGCGTCGGCCGGCCCCATTTGCGCAACCCGGACATGGTGCTAGCCTGACCCGATCGGCAGGGCGGGGCCGGGATAGGGGAGGATCCACGATGACGTCGGTTGGCGCCCTGCTTGCCCCGCGAGACGGCCTGGCCAAGGTCGCCGGCGACCGGTCGCCGCCGTTGCTGACCGAGACGGTCGACGCGTTGTTTCGCGACGCCGCCGCCCGCTATGCCGACCGTGAGGCGGCGGTGTTCTCGGCGCAGCAGCGTCGCTTCACCTGGCGCGATCTCGATGCCACCGTCGCCGCCCTCGCCGGCGGGCTGCTGAAGCTCGGCTTCGAACCCGGCGACCGTCTCGGCATCTGGTCGCCGAACCGATGGGAGTGGCTGGTCACCCAGTTCGCCACGGCCCGTATCGGCGTCATCCTGGTGACCATCAATCCGGCCTATCGGCTGAGCGAACTGGAGTATGCGCTGCGCAAGGTCGGCTGCAAGGGGCTGGTCACCGCCGCGGCATTCAAGAGCTCGGACTACATCGCCATGCTCAACGAGCTGATGCCCGAGCTCGCCGCTGCCGCGCCCGGCCGGCTGCAGCTCAGCCGCTTCCCTCGGCTCGAGGTACTGATCCGGATGGGCGAGGAGGGCACGCCCGGCATGCTGGCCTTCGAAAGGGTCCTCGGCCTCGGCGGCCCGGCCGAGCAGGGCCGGGCAGCGGAGCTTTCGGCCACGCTTCGGCCTGAAGACGCGATCAATATCCAGTTCACCAGCGGCACCACCGGTGCGCCGAAGGGTGCTACCCTGACCCACCTCAACATCGTCAACAATGCCAATTTCGTCACCGCGGCGATGCGGCTCGGGCCCGAGGACCGGCTGTGCATCCCCGTGCCTCTCTATCACTGCTTCGGCATGGTGATGGGCACGATGGGCTGCGTCTCGAAGGGTGCCACGATGGTGTTTCCGGCCGAGGGTTTCGACCCCGGCGCCACCTTGACCGCGGTGGCGGCAGAGCGGTGCACCGCGCTCTACGGGGTGCCGACCATGTTCGTCGCCATGCTCGACCATCCGAGCTTCGCCGGGCTCGACCTCAGCTCGCTGCGCACCGGCATCATGGCCGGCGCGCCCTGTCCGATCGAGGTGATGAAGAAGGTCGTCTCGCTGATGCACATGGCCGAGGTGACCATCGCCTATGGCATGACCGAGACCAGCCCGGTGTCCTTCCAGAGCGCCGTCGACGATCCGCTGGAGAAGCGCGTCGCGACCGTCGGGCGCGTTCATCCCCATGTCGAGGTCAAGGTCATCGACACCGGCGGCGCCGTGGTCTCGGTCGGCCAGCCCGGCGAGCTCTGCACCCGCGGCTATTCGGTGATGCAGGGCTATTGGGAGGATGCCGAGCGAACCGCGGACGCGATCGACGCCGAGGGCTGGATGCACACCGGCGACCTCGCCACGATCGATGCCGAGGGCTATGGCAACATCGTCGGCCGGGTCAAGGACATGGTGATCCGCGGCGGCGAGAACGTCTATCCGCGCGAGGTCGAGGAGTTCCTCTATCGCCATCCGCGCATCAAAGAGGTGCAGGTGTTCGGTGTGCCGGACCGGAAATACGGCGAGGAGCTGTGCGCATGGATCGTGCTTCTGCCTGGTGAGAACATTACCGAGAATGACGTCAAGGCCTTCTGCGCCGGCCAGATCGCCCACTACAAGGTGCCGCGCTACGTCCGCTTTCGCGACAGCCTGCCGATGACGGTCACCGGCAAGCCGCAGAAATATCTGATGCGGGAGGCGATGGTAGCCGAACTGGGCCTGCCGGCTGAGGCGACCGCTTAGAGCGGCGGGACGCTGCTTCGAATCAGTCGGCCGTGACGGCGCGGCGGCCGTCGATCGAATAGCTGCCCGGGCCGTAGGTGCCGAGAACCAGGAAGGCCCCGGCCAGGCCGACATCCTTCATGAACGACTGCGTGTGCATCAGCGTCAGCAGCGGGTCCTCGCCGCCCTGGCCGTAATGGCCGAGATAGCCGGCGGCGACGCAGAACAGCGCCAGCAGATAGGCGAAGATGCGGGTCTGGAAGCCGACCAGGACGGCAAGTCCGGCCAGGGTCTCGAAGATGGCGGTGGCCCAGGCGACGGCGAGCGGCGCCGGCAGGCCAAGGCTTTCGAAATAGCCCACGCCGCCGCCGACATCGGCCAGTCCGGAAAGGCCCGAGACCAGGAACAGGATGCTGAGAAGCACGCGGCCGACCAGGACGATGGCGGAATCGGGCATCGGGCAACTCCTCCGCGGTCGTGACGATTGCCGGGATCGCCGGCGCGGCGGAGCTTAGAGCAATTCCAGGAAAAGTGGAAACGGTTTTCCGTCCGGAATTGCGGAAAAACAAAGACTTAGAGCGGAGCACCGATTTCGAGGAAGAGGTGATCTGCTCGGGGCAGAAATCCCGCCCACGTCAAAAAGGCCCGTGAGACCGGGCCTTTCGAGAACCGAGCCGGCGATGCGTCAGGCGCGCGTGCCGTCGAGCGACAGCGGCCCCGCGCCGACCACCGCAAGCAGGATGAAGCCGCCGGTGATGCCGAGGTTCTTCTGAAGCATCAGCATCTGCATCGGATCGCCGAAATGGAGGTGGGCCACGGCGGTCGCCGCCAAGGTGAACAGCGCCATCACCGCGGCAATGATGCGGGTCTTGAAGCCAACGATGAGCGCGACGCCGCCGCCGAGCTCGAGCAGGCCGACAAGGATCGCCAGCGCCGTCGGGGCAGGCAGCCCAAGGCCGCCGAAGAAGCCGGCCGTGTCGCCAATGGTGGTGAGCTTGCCGAAGCCCGACACCACGAACAGCACCGACAGCAGCACGCGCGCCGCCAGCACAAGACCGGCGCTGCCGGTCGAAAGGCGGGAGGGGAGCCCCGCAGTTGCAGTTTGAATCGACATCGCTCTTCTCCAGCGTGGGTTTGATGGTGCCGGACAGATAGCCGGGCAGCGTCGTTCACAACAGAGAGCAAATTGTCGACAGATCGTTCACACTTCTGCGGCGGCTGCTTTCGCGGTCG
This sequence comes from uncultured Alphaproteobacteria bacterium, assembly GCA_963791325.1. Lineage (GTDB taxonomy): Bacteria > Pseudomonadota > Alphaproteobacteria > Rhizobiales > Rhizobiaceae > JBEVJK01. Next base: position 91,056 of record CAWBRU010000021.1, read on the forward strand.
CCGCACAGACATCAGCCTGGATGAATCATGTCTTCCGGCCGGACCAGCCGATCGTAGTCGTCGGCGCTGACCAGCCCGCTCCGCAGCGCCTCTTCGCGCAGGGTCGTCCCGTTCTTGTGTGCGGCTTTGGCGATCTTGGCGGCATTGTCGTAGCCGATGGTGGGCGCTAGCGCCGTGACCAGCATCAGCGAGCGCTCCAGGGCGGCCTTGATGTTGTCGAGGCGCGGCTCGATCCCGACCACGCAATTGTCGGTGAAGGAGCGGGCCGCATCGCCGAGCAGCTGGGTCGACTGCAGGAAATTGTAGGCCATCACCGGGTTGTAGACGTTGAGCTCGAAATGGCCCTGGCTGCCCGCCACGGTGATGGCGGTCTGGTTGCCGAACACCTGCACGCACACCTGGGTCAGGGCCTCGCATTGCGTCGGGTTGACCTTGCCGGGCATGATCGAGGAGCCCGGCTCGTTCTCCGGCAGGCTGAGTTCGCCCAAACCCGAGCGCGGGCCGGAACCGAGCAGGCGGATATCGTTGGCGATCTTGAACAGGGCGGCGGCGGCGGCGTTGATGGCACCGTGCGAGAACACCATGGCGTCGTGGGCGGCCAGCGCCTCGAACTTGTTCGGCGCGGTGACAAACGGCAGCTCGGTCAGAGCGGCGATCCGCGCCGCGACCTTCTCGGCAAAGCCGATCGGTGCGTTGAGGCCGGTGCCGACGGCGGTGCCGCCTTGCGCCAGCTCGAGCAGTCCCGGCAGCGTCGCCTCGATCCGCTGGATCGCCGAGGCCACCTGGGCCGCATAGCCTGAGAATTCCTGGCCGAGCGTCAGCGGGGTGGCGTCCTGGGTGTGGGTGCGGCCGATCTTGACGATCCCGGAAAAGGCGCCGGCCTTCTGCTCGAGCGCGCCATGCAGATGCCTGAGTGCCGGGATCAGGTCGCCGACCAGCCGCTCCGCCGCCGCAATGTGCATGGCTGTCGGATAGGTGTCGTTGGACGACTGGCTCATATTGACATGATCGTTGGGATGGATGGGCTTCTTCGAGCCCATCTCTCCGCCGAGCAACTCGATCGCGCGGTTGGAGATCACCTCATTGGCGTTCATGTTCGACTGGGTGCCGGAGCCTGTCTGCCAAACCGCCAGGGGGAAATGCTCGTCGAGGCGGCCGTCGATGACCTCCTGCGCGGCTTGCACGATCGCTTCGCCGAGCTTGGGATCGAGGCGGCCGAGCTCCATATTGGCCTCCGCCGCGGCGCGCTTGACGATGCCCAGCGCCCGGACAACCGCAAGCGGCTGCTTCTCCCAGCCGATCTTGAAATTGCCCAGCGAGCGCTGCGCCTGGGCGCCCCAATAACGGTCGGCGGGAACATCGATCGGACCGAAGGAATCGGTCTCGGTGCGGAACGCGGGCATGGCAGTAAATCCGATCAGCGTTGGTCGCTGGCACCATAGGCGGTGGCGGGCCGAAACTCTATTGCATTTGCCGCAACCCTCTTGGCAGCCCGGAGATAACTGACTAAAGTCAGCTAATGGACGATATCGCACGGATCCGCAGCTTCAACCGGGAGGTCACCCGCCGCATCGGAGCTCTGGAGACCGGCTATCTCGGCCGGGGCCGGCCGTTGGGTGAGGCCAGGCTGATGTTCGAGATCGGCGCGGGCGCCGGCAAGGCAAGCCTCGCTGTGCTGCGCAGCCGCCTGGGGCTCGACTCCGGTTATCTCAGCCGGCTGCTGCGTTCACTGGAGCGCCAGGGGCTGGTGGCTGTCGAGCAGGACGGCGGGGACGGGCGCCACCGTCGTGCCTGGCTCACCCAGCTGGGCCGTGCGGAATACGACGCTTACGAGGACGGCTCCGATGCGCTCGCCCGGTCCATGCTGGAGCTGCTGCAGCCCGGCCAGCGCCAACGCCTGCTGGCGGCGATGGCCGATGTCGACCGCCTTCTCAAAGCCGCGCGCATCGAACTCGGCGTCGAAGATCCGCAGAGCGGAGACGCCAAGGCCGCGCTGGCCGCCTATTTTGCGGAGCTTGCCGACCGCTTCGACGAGGGCTTCGAGCCGGCGCTGAGCCTCTCGGCCGATGCGCCTGAACTCACTCCGCCGCACGGCTATTTCTATCTCGCCCGCCTCGATGGCGTTCCGGTCGGCTGTGTGGCGTTGAAGATCAAGGGCAGCCTGGGCGAGATCAAGCGCATGTGGACGGCCAGGGAAATGCGGGGTCTCGGCCTCGGCCGGCGGCTGCTTGCTGCCGTGCACGACGAGGCCGCCCGCCGCGGTCTTGCGCGCCTGCGGTTGGAGACCAACGCCTCGCTGGTCGAAGCGCAGGCGCTCTACCTCAAGGAAGGCTTCCGCGAGGTGGACCCGTTCAACGCCGAGCGCTACGCCGACCACTGGTTCGAGAAGCAGCTGAGACGGGAGAGCAATTCCAGGAAAGGTGGAAGCGGTTGTCTGTCCGGAATTGCGGAAAACAAAGACTAGAGCGGAGCACCGATTTCAAAGATACGGTGATCCGCTTAAAAAAAAGAGGCGCACCGACTTGGGTTCGGCACGCCCCGTTCTTGCGCTGAGACGCTGTCCTTATTTCATAATTCGGACGATCTTGCGTGTCCCAGGGTCGACAAGGACTGTTCTGCCATCGACGACCACATAGCGATAGGCGACATTCGGCTCCTCGATCGGGTAGAGCTCGACCGTATCCGGCAAGGTCGAGCCGACCGACATGTCGACCTCGGGAGTGAGCACCAGCGGCTCGACCGGGTGCTTGACCACATATTGCCGGATGGTGGTTTCCTGCTCGGGAACGAGAATGACGTCTTCGGCAATCGCGCCGACGGCGCCGGCAAGCAGGATCACGCCGGCGGCTGCGGCGCTGAGCTTCATAGACATGCTGTCCTCCTAGGCAATGGATGGCGGGTTAACCCCTCGGTCAGTCCATCGTTCCCGAAAATGTGATCGGAAACCGGCTCATTCACAGAGTGTGATCGGAGATGCGTCTGGCACCGGGTCTGCCAAACGAAAGCGCCTCTCGCACCTGGAACGGTGCGGGAGGCGCCTGCTTGTCGGAGTTTCACACCGCACGGATTTCTCCGTTCGGTCGCTTCCAACATCATGATAATGCGCGGCCGGCCCGATGGTTCCGTTCAGCGAGGCTTTCCCTTGACCCTCGCCTTGGTCTAACTACGCCGCAGAATTGCGGAGAGCATCGTCATGGCCGTTTCGTCCAGCTCGCCTCTCGGCGGCAAAGTCGCGCTCGTCACCGGAGCGTCATCCGGGATCGGCGAGGCGACCGCACTGGCGCTCGCCGACGCCGGCGCGACGGTCGCGCTGGTGGCGCGCCGCGCCGATCGCGTTCAGGCCTTGGCCGCGAAGATCGAGCAGGCCGGAGGAAACGCGCTGCAGCTCGTCGCCGACGTGACCCGCCCGGCCGAGATCGAGCGCATCCTTGCCGAGACGGTCTCGGGCGCGGGTGGCCTCGACATCCTCGTCAACAATGCCGGCGTGATGCTGCTGTCACCGCTTGCCGAAGCGCACGGGGAGGATTTGCGGCGGATGGTCGACCTCAACTTGGTCGCAGTGATGGAGCTGACCCGGGTCGCGCTGCCTCAGCTCAAGGCGCGCAAGGGGCACATCGTGACCGTTTCCTCGGTCGCCGGCCGCGTCGCCAATCCCGGCGCCGCCGGCTATGCGGCGACCAAGTTCGGCGTTGTCGCGTTTTGCGAAGCCATCCGGCGCGAGGTCTATGCCGACCGCGTGCGCGTCACCGTGATCGAACCCGGCCTGGTGCTCACCGAACTCGGCGACCATATCACCAACCCGGCAATGAAGTCCGGCTTGGACAAGCGCAAGGCCGCGATGGAGGGGCTGGAGGCCGAGGACATCGCCGCGGCTGTGCTCTATGCGGTCACCCAGCCGGCGCGCGTCAACGTCAACGAGATCCTGATCCGCCCGACGGACCAGGAGCGCTGAGATCAGCCGGCGGTGCCGGCTCAGGCAGGAGCTGCCGCAGGAACCTCGGCCAGGTCGTAATAGACCGGCAGGCCGCGGGCCTTGGCGAGCGCCACGTCCTGATCCGCACCCTTCGAAGCGCCATCCAGTCGCAGAACTGCATCGCAATGGGCAAGCAGGCGTTCGGCGACAGGATAGGCGAATTCGTCGTAGATCGGGTCCTGAACCCCGGCCGACCCGGCTTGCTTGCCCAGCGGCAAAGCCAGCCACTCGCCGATCACCGGAATATGGCCCTTGCGAAACAGCGGCAGGCTCACCGCTTCCAGCCGGTGGAGATTGGCCGCCATCTTGGCGGGGTCGTCGCCGGTACCTGACCGGTAAGGGCCAGCAACGAGAATGAGCAAGGGTTTGGAAAGAGCCGGACTGTTCATCTTATCCTCGATATTGCACGAATGGAGTGCAGTCATGTACACTATCGCGCATCTTCGTGCAATATCAGGAATATTCACGCCATGCTAACGGCCCACCGCAAACGCCTCTTGCTCGATCGCTTGGCGCGGGACGGCCATCTCGTGGCCAAGCAACTCAGTGCCGAGCTCGGCCTGTCGGAAGACACGCTGCGCCGCGATCTGCGCGAGCTTGCCGCCGAGGGCCTGCTGCAGCGCGTTCATGGCGGTGCCTTGCCGGCCTCGCCGACGGTGGTCGGGCTGGCCGAGCGGCGGCTGCTGGCGCCGGATGCCAAGCGGGCGCTCGGAAAGGCCGGAGCGGACATGATCGTGCCCGGGAGTTCGGTGATCTTCGACGGCGGCACGACCAATCTCGAGATCGTCAGGCACCTGCCCGGCGATCTCGCGTTCCTGGCGATCACCCACAGTCCCGAGATCGCGACCGCTTTGGAGCCTTTTCCGAAGGTCGAGGTGGTGCTGGTCGGAGGTCGTCTCTATCGCCACTCCATGGTCTGCGTCGGTGCCATGGCGGTGGAGGCGATCGGCCGGCTGCGCGCCGATCTGTTCTTCCTCGGCCTCACCGGGGTCCATCCGGGAGAAGGCTTGTCGACCGGAGACATGGAAGAAGCCGCGGTCAAACGGCTGTTGATGTCGCGGGCAGCCGAGACCGTGGCGCTTGCCACCAATGACAAGCTCGGCGCCATCTCGGCGTTCCAGGTGGCACCGCTCGCCGATCTCGCCGGCCTGATCGTCGAGCCGGCCGCACCTCAAACGGTCGTCGAGCAGCTGGCTGCGGCGGGGCTCGATGTGCGGCGCGCGGCGGCTTCCGCGCCAACGAAAAGGGCGCCCTGAGGCGCCCTTCCACGTGGATCGGTTCGGCTTGCCGGTGACTAGAAGTCCATCCCGCCCATGCCGCCCATGCCGCCGCCGGGCATGGCCGGAGCCGGAGAATCCTTCTTCGGCGCCTCGGCGATCATCGCCTCGGTGGTGACCAGCAGGCCGGCCACGGAGGCCGCGTCCTGCAGAGCGGTGCGAACCACCTTGACGGGATCGACGATCCCCATGGCGATCATGTCGCCATATTCGCCGGTCTGGGCGTTGAAGCCGAACGTCGCACCCTTGTTCTCCAGGATCTTGCCGGCCACGATCGAGGCTTCCGCCCCGGCATTGGCCGCGATCTGGCGGGCAGGAGCCTGGATGGCACGGCGCACGATAGCGATGCCGGCATCCTGATCCGGGTTGGCGCCGACTGACTTGATCGCCTGGGTGGCGCGCAGCAGGGCAACGCCGCCGCCGGCGACAATGCCTTCCTCGACCGCCGCGCGGGTGGCGTTGAGCGCGTCATCGACGCGGTCCTTCTTCTCCTTGACCTCGATCTCGGTCGAGCCGCCGACGCGAACCACGGCAACACCGCCGGCGAGCTTGGCCAGCCGCTCCTGCAGCTTCTCGCGGTCGTAGTCGGAGGTGGTCTCCTCGATCTGCTGCTTGATCTGGGCGACGCGGCCCTGGATCTCCGGCTTCTGGCCGGCGCCGTCGACGATCGTGGTGTTTTCCTTCTCGATGCGCACCTTCTTGGCACGGCCGAGCATGTTGAGCGTGACGTTCTCGAGCTTGATGCCGAGATCCTCGGAGATCACCTGGCCGCCGGTCAGGATGGCGATGTCCTCGAGCATGGCCTTGCGGCGATCGCCGAAGCCGGGTGCCTTGACGGCCGCGATCTTCAGGCCGCCGCGCAGCTTGTTGACCACCAGCGTGGCGAGCGCCTCGCCCTCGACGTCCTCGGCCACGATCAGCAGCGGTCGCGACGATTGGACCACCGCCTCCAGCACCGGCAGCATCGCCTGCAGGTTGGAGAGCTTCTTCTCGTGGAGCAGGATGTAGGCGTCCTCGAGCTCGGCCACCATCTTGTCGGGGTTTGTGATGAAATACGGGCTGAGATAGCCGCGGTCGAACTGCATGCCTTCGACGACTTCGAGCTCGGTCTCGGCGGTCTTGGCCTCCTCGACCGTGATCACGCCCTCGTTGCCGACCTTCTGCATCGCCTCGGCGATCATCTTGCCGATCGAGACTTCGCCGTTGGCCGAGATCGTGCCGACCTGGGCGACTTCCTCCGAGGTCTTGATCTTCTTCGAGCGCTTGACGAGGTCGGAGACCACGTCCTCGACCGCCAGGTCGATGCCGCGCTTCAGGTCCATCGGGTTCATGCCGGCGGCCACCGCCTTGGCGCCCTCCTGGACGATCGCCTGGGCAAGCACGGTCGCGGTGGTGGTGCCGTCGCCGGCGATGTCGTTGGTCTTCGACGCCACCTCGCGCACCATCTGCGCGCCCATGTTCTCGAACTTGTCCTCGAGCTCGATCTCCTTGGCGACGGTGACGCCGTCCTTGGTGATGCGCGGGGCGCCGAACGATTTGTCGAGCACGACGTTGCGGCCCTTGGGGCCGAGCGTCACCTTCACCGCGTCGGCGAGGATGTTGACGCCGCGCAGCATGCGCTCGCGGGCATCACGGGAAAATCTTACTTCTTTTGCAGCCATGGTCTAAAGCTCCTGGACTTTCGTCGGTCCGTCAGAAATCGGTGGAAAGGGCGAGCGAATGGCGGCCTCAGCCGATCACGCCCATGATGTCGGATTCCTTCATGATCAGAAGGTCTTCGCCGTCGAGCTTCACTTCCGTGCCCGACCACTTGCCGAACAGGATGCGGTCGCCGGCCTTGACGTCGAGCGGAACGAGCTTGCCGCTTTCGTCACGCGCGCCCGAGCCGACGGCGATGATCTCGCCTTCCTGCGGCTTCTCCTTGGCGGTGTCAGGGATGATGATCCCGCCCTTCGTCTTCTCCTCGGATTCGACCCGGCGTACGACCACGCGGTCATGAAGCGGGCGGAATTTCGATTGTGCCATCGTTCGATCCTCGATTGCGATGTTGAATGAGTCCGATGTTGCTTGGAAAACCTCGGTCCGGCGGTCCCGGACTATTAGCACTCATCGGGGCGAGTGCTAACGTGGGGCTGAGATAGTCGTCCCGTTTCGGCGTGTCAAGCGTTTCGAAACCTCCCCTGCGACATATTGGTCCGGCCCCCAACTTCCATGCCGCTCCTCTTGTTTACTAAGCATGCTCATAATATATGCGGCTCATGAATTACGAAGGCATCGAACGGCTGGGCTTTTTGATCCACGACGCGGGGCGGCTGATGCGCCGCCGCTTCGAGACCCTCGGCGCGGCCTATGGGCTGTCGTCGGCGCAATGGCGGCTGATGGTCCGCCTGGTCAAGGAAGAGGGCGTCGAGGAAGGCCGCGGGGTCACCCAGGCCCGCCTTGCCGAACTGCTCGAGATCGAGCCGATCAGCGTCTCGCGGCTGCTCGACCGGATGGAGGAGAGCGGCTGGGTCGAACGCCGCCAGCATGCCGGCGACCGGCGCGTGCGGATGATATTTCCGACGGAGAAGAGCCGCCGCACCTTCGGCGAGGTGCGCAGCGTCGCCGGCGAAGTCTTTGAGCAGGCGATGGCCGGGCTCTCTGCCGAACAGCGACGGGCCACCATCGCTGGTCTGTCGACGATCGTCGACAATCTGCAGGCCGCCGAAGCGGCGGCCGTTTCCGAGTTGCAAGCATCACAAGGTTCCGCAGCATGAATGCCGTGTCCAAGATCGCCAAGGGCGATTCCCGCGTCGAAGTTCTCGAAGAGGCGCCGCCGCTGGCGCCGACCGCCGTCGTCCCGGTTGCCGAAGTGGCCAAGCCCGCCCCGAAGAAGCGTCGCGGCCGCCGCTTTCTGCTGATGGCCGCGCTGCCGATCCTGCTCGCCGTCGGCGGCGGCTATGTATGGGTGACCGGCGGCCGCTATCAGGACACCGAAAACGCCAATCTGCGCCAAGCCAAGGTGTCGATCGCCTCGGAGGTCCCCGGCCGCATCATCAAGGTGACGATCGCCGACAACCAGTTGGTCAAGGGCGGCGACCTGATGTTCGAGATCGATCCGCAGCCCTACCAGATCGCGCTGTCGCAGGCCGATGGCTCGCTGGCTGCCGCCAGGCTCAACGTCGAGCAGCTGCGCGCCGCCTACAGCCAGGCCGTCGCCCAGGAGCAATCGGCGGCGAGCGAGCTCGACTTCGCCAAGTCGCAGTTCGACCGCGCCAAGGACCTCGTCAGCAAGGGCATCAATTCCCAGTCGAGCCTCGACCAGGCCCGCCGCGACCTGCAGAAGGCGCAGCAGGACCAGGTCGCGGCTCAGCAGGGCATTGTCGGCGCGCGCGCCGCACTCGGCGGCAATCCCGATCTGCCGGCGGATGCCCATCCGGCTGTACTGCAGGCGCTCGCCGCCCGCGACAAGGCCGACTACGATCTGGCGCAGACGCAGGTCCGGGCGCCCGCCGACGGCATGGTCTCGCAGGCCTCGTCCCTGAAGAGCGGCCAGTACGTGATGGCCGGCACCCCGCTGTTCTCGCTGGTCGAAACGGGCGACACCTGGGTCGAGGCGAATTTCAAGGAGACCCAGCTCACCAACATGAAGCAAGGCCAGCCGGCCGAGGTGGTGCTCGACACCTATCCCGGCCATCCGTTCAAGGCGACGGTGGAATCGATCGAAGCCGGCACCGGAGCGGAATTCTCGCTGCTGCCTGCGCAGAACGCCACCGGCAATTGGGTCAAGGTCACCCAGCGCATCCCGGTGCGCCTCAAGATCGACGATCCCGAAATGAACGAGGCGCTGCGCACCGGCATGAGCGCCGATGTTACCGTCGACACCGGTGCGAGCCGCGGCCTGGGCAGCCTCTTCGGCCACGCCTTCGCCGGAGAGAAGAATGCCAACGCCCCCAAAAGCAAGGACTAAGGCTGCTTCGGGAACCGCGTGCTTTTTGCCCGTCTGCCCCACCGGCGGGCAATGACGCAGCATTTTGAACGGACTGATTGAAGCATAGCCATGGCCGCCGCCGCCCCGACCCATGCCGACGTCCCGCACCGCGGGCTGATCACCGTGTCGATCATGCTGGGCACGGTGATGCAGGTGCTCGACACGACGATTGCCAATGTGGCGCTGCCCAACATGTCGGGCGACCTCGGTGCCTCGCAGGACACCATCAGCTGGGTGTTGACCTCCTATATCGTCGCCGCGGCGATCATGACGCCGGTCACCGGCTGGCTTTCCGACCGCATCGGCCGCAAGGAGCTGTTCCTGGTTTCGATCGTCGGCTTCACCATCACCTCGATGCTCTGCGGCCTTGCCATGTCGCTCGAGGAGATCGTGGCGTTCCGCCTGATGCAGGGCGTGTTCGGCGCCGCCATCGTGCCGCTGTCCCAGACCTTCCTGCTCGACATCAACCCGAAGGAAAAGCATGGCCAGGCGATGGCCGTGTGGGGCGCCGGCATCATGGTCGGTCCGATCATCGGTCCGACCTTGGGCGGCTGGCTGACGGACAGCTTCAACTGGCGCTGGGTGTTCTTCATCAATCTGCCCGTCGGCATCCTCGCCTTCCTCGGCTCCGCGGCCTATCTGCCGTCGATCCCGCGGCGGCTGCGCGGCTTCGATTTCTTCGGCTTCGCCATGCTCAGCCTCGGCGTCGGGGCGCTGCAGCTGATGCTCGACCGTGGGGGGCAAATGGACTGGTTCAGCTCGCCCGAGATCTGGATCGAGCTCGGTTTGTCGATCACCGGCTTCTGGGTGTTTGCGGTGCATCTGGTCACCGGCCGCGACACCTTCATCGACCCCAAGATCTTCGCCGACCGCAACTTCGTGACCGGCCTGATCTTCATCTTCGTTGTCGGTGTGATCCTGCTCGCCAGCCTGGCCCTGTTGCCGCCGATGCTGACCGACCTGTTCAATTACCCGACGGTGACGACCGGCTTCGTGATGGCGCCGCGCGGCGTCGGCACCATGATCTCCATGCTCGTGGTCGGTCGCCTGGTGCAAAAGGTCGACGCGCGTCTTCTGGTGGTCGCAGGACTGCTGCTCACCGCACTCTCGCTCTACTACATGACCGACTTTACGCCGGACATGGACGACTGGCTGATCATCATGAGCGGTGTCATCCAGGGTCTCGGCCTCGGACTGGTGTTCGTGCCGCTGTCGACCGTTGCCTTCGCCACCCTCGAAGCGCGCTACCGCACCGACGCCACAAGCCTGTTCAGCCTGGTGCGCAACATCGGCTCCTCGATCGGCATCTCCGTCGTGATCATGTTCCTGACCCGCAACACGCAGATCAACCACGCCGAGCTGTCGGCCTTCATCAGCCCGTTCAATCCGGTGCTGTGGTCGATCTCGCCGCAGGCCGCAACCGGCGATCCCACCGCCTTGTCGCAGGTCGATCTGCTCGTCAACCAGCAGGCGGCGATGATCGCTTATGTCAACGATTTCAAGTTGATGATGCTGGTCACTCTGGCCGCCATCCCGCTCGCGCTGTTTCTGCGCAAGCCGCGGATGCAGGCCCAGGCGGGCGCCCCACCTGCCGCGCACATGGACTGAGCCGGGGGCCGGCCGTCCGAACGCCGAAAGCGGGTGACACGGCGCCGCCCTTCCGCTACACGCTCACCGCCCCCGGATATGCCGGGCAAAGCCCTCTCGCACGGATGGTGAGATGCCGCAGCCGACCATGATCAGCTCGCTCGATGCCCTGAGCGACGGCTATGCGGCGATCCTGTGCGACGTCTGGGGCGTCGTCCACAACGGCGTCCACGCCTTTCCCGAGGCTTGTGCCGCACTGATCCGCGCCCGTGCCCGCGGCCTCGCCGTCATCCTGCTCACCAACGCGCCGCGGCCGCATGGGCCGGTTGAGGCGCAGATGGCAGCGCTCGGCGTGCCGGCCGAGGCGCGCGACCGGGTCGTCACGTCCGGCGACGTGACCCGCGATCTGATCCGGCAGGGTCCGCGGCGCATCTTCCACCTCGGTGCCGAGCGCGACCTGCCGATCTATGACGGGCTCGATGTCGAGCTGGTCGAAGAATTCGAGGCCGACATCGTCGTCTGCACCGGGCTGTTCAACGACGAGGTGGAGACGCCCGCCGACTATGCGCCGCTGCTCAAACGGTTGAGGGCCCGCAATCTGCCGCTCGTCTGCGCCAATCCGGACCTCGTCGTCGAGCGCGGCCATCGCCGCGTCTATTGCGCCGGCTCGCTGGCGCGCGACTACGGCCTGCTCGGCGGCCGCACGGAGATCGCCGGCAAGCCGTTCCGGCCGATCTACGAGGCTGCGCTCAAGGCCGCCGGCGAGGTGCTCGGGCGCAGCGTCTCGGCCGAGCAGGCCCTGGCGATCGGCGATGGCGTGCTGACCGATGTGCGCGGCGCCGAGAACAACGGCATCGACGTGCTCTACGTCTCCGGCGGCATCCATGCCGGCGAGTACGGCGACCCGCAGGATCCCGACGAGGAGAAGCTCGCGGCCTTTCTCGGCACCCATGGCCACCATCCGGTGGCCGTGATCCCGCAGCTGCGCTGAGCCGGTCTTCCGGTGCGCACGCCCTTTGCCCACATCCGCCGGCCGGTGCCGCTGCCCGAGACCTTGCGCGGCGGGGTGGTGGCGATCGGCAATTTCGACGGCGTCCATCGCGGCCATCAAGCGGTGCTCGAGCGCGCCCTGAGCGAGGCCTCGCAGCGCAATGTGCCGGCGCTGGTGCTGACCTTCGAGCCGCATCCCAGGCTGTTCTTCCGCCCCGAGCAGCCGCTTTTCGTGCTCACTCCCCCGGCGATGAAGGCGCGGCTGATCGGCGCCCTCGGCTTCGATGGGCTGGTCGAGCAGCCTTTTACCGCCGCCTTCGCCGCCCAGTCGGCCGAGGATTTCGTCACCGGCACGCTGGCCGGCCGGCTGGGCATCCGTCATGTCGTCACCGGCTTCGATTTTCACTTCGGCCGCAATCGCCAGGGCGGACCTGCGTTCCTGATGGAGGCCGGGCAGCGCCACGGCTTCGGCGTGACCTTGGTCGATGCGTTCCGCGACGAAGGCGGCGAGGTGGTGTCCTCGAGCCGCATCCGCGCTTTGCTCGAGGCAGGCGAGGTGGCCGAGGCCGCCGGCCTGCTCGGCTACCGCTACACGGTCGAGGCCGAGGTCGTGCGCGGCAGGCAATTGGGGCGCACGCTGGGCTTTCCCACCGCCAACATGGCCCTGCCGGCCACCAACCGGCTGCACCATGGCATCACGGCCGTGCGCTTCCGCCGCGCCGACGGGAGCCTCTACGACGGCGTCGCCAGCTTCGGCCGGCGCCCGACCGTCGACGCCGATGGTGCGCCGCTGCTCGAGACCTATTTGTTCGGGTTTTCGGGCGACCTCTATGGCGAGCGTGCGACGGTATCCCTGTTCGGGTTCCTGCGCGGCGAGCAGAAGTTCGACGGCCTCGACACGCTGGTTGCCCAGATGCGACGCGACGAGGCCGAGGCTCAGGCGCTGCTTGCCGGCGCGCGGCCGCTGTCGGAGCTCGACTTCAAGCTGGCGTTCAAACGCTGACCGCCGCCGGCACTCCCGGAAGCCGTCGCAAAGAACTTAGCGCTTCAACGCCAGCCCGAAGGCGATGAACGTCCAGCCCTGGAAGATCAGGTCGATCGCCAGGAACATGCCGAGGATCCACAGGCTGTTGACCGGCCAGCCGATCGCGATCACCAGGCCGGCGAGCAGCGTGATCACGCCGCCGGCGACCATCCAGCCCCAATTGGCCGTCGGCCTGGCGCGCATGCCCACCCAGATCCGGAAAATGCCGCCGGCGATCAGGGCAACGGCCAATAAGAGCGTGAGCACGCCGGCCGCCAACAGCGGGTTGACCAGCGCGATTACGCCGGCGATCGCGTAGACGATGCCGCTCAGCAGCCACCAGAAGAAACTGCCCCAGCTCTTCACGCCGAAGGCATGGATGATTTCCATCACCGCGCCGATCAGCATCAACATGCCGACATAGAACACCGACACAACCGTGGCGGTGACGACGTTGAAGAAGGCGATGGCGCCGAGCACCAGGAAGGCGATGCCGAGGGCGACAAACCACCCCCATTTGGAGCGCACTTCGCTGATCGACGAGCCAAGGCTCCGGGGTGATTGGGCGATGTCGGACATGGTTCCCTCCAATGGCTCGGCAGCGCCCTGCTGACGCCCGAGCAAACACCGGCAAGGATTGCCACAATTCTGGGCTTTCGTCGAGCAGAATCAAGGACAAAGGGGGCATCGCACGGGCCCGGGAAGCAACCTGCTTTGGCAGGCGGGAAAAGAGATTAAGACGAACTTTACCATGTTCCTGGCAAAAATCGCCTTGGCGCCTGGAAATGTTCTTGCTAGGCCTGCCGGGGGACAAGGACAGTGACATGCGTTGGATCTGTGCGGCCGCAGCCGTTCTGCTTTCGGTTTCCCAGGCGGCGGCTGAGGACGGCGGCGGGCTTTTCAACTGGGTGCATGGCGACTGGTATCTCACCATCGGCGGCGCCGGCTACATCGCCCCCAAATACACCGGCGACAACACCTATGAATTCACCGGCCAGCCGCTGATCTCGCTCGGCAAGGCCGGCGAGGAGGCACGCTTCATTTCGCGCAACGACGCGATCTCGCTGTCTTTGTTCGACCGCGGCTCGTTCCGCTTCGGCGCCGCCGGCAACTTCATCTGGAAGCAGGACGACGGGACGTCCGACGATCTCAAGGGCCTTTCCGAGGTGCCGTTCGGCGGCGAGGCGGGCATCTTCGCCGAGGTCTACCCGACCGAGTGGCTGCGCGTCCGCGGCGAGCTGTTCGAGGGCATCAAGAGCTATGACGGCCTGTTCGGCGACGTCACGGCCGACGCCTTCACCGATCTCACGCCGCGGCTGAGGCTGTCCGGTGGCCCGCGCCTGTCGTTCGCCGGAGCCGGCTACTTCGACGCCTATTACGGCGTAACCCCCGAGGAGTCGATCGCCTCCGGCCTGCCGGTCTACGATCCGGGCAGCGGCATCAACTCGGTCGGCGCCGGCGGCGCGCTCACCTGGAAGACCACCGACCGGATCACCACCTCCTTTTATGCCGAATATACCCGTCTGCTCGGGCCGGCCGCGGATTCGAGCCTGGTGGAGGAGCGCGGCTCCGCCAACCAGTTCCTGGTCGGCATCTCCGGCACCTACCGCTTCGATTTCCGGCTCTGAAGCCGACAGATTTCAGCTTTATTCCCGGCGCCGGCTCCGCTAAAAGCGCAGTCCATGACCCTGTGCGCCGTCCAGCGGGCGTTCGCCCTCCGAATTACCGGCCCGGTCTTGCGGGCGGCCTGAGCCGTCCGGAAGCGCCGGGACAGCCGCGCCGTCTCTAAATTCCGACCACACTGAGGCCGCCCTCGGGCTTTCTGCCCCGCTGGGCGAGCGACATGGCAAGACGATGAGCCAGACTTCCGAGAAGATCGACTACTCGACCACCCTGTTTCTGCCGCAGACCGATTTCCCGATGCGCGCCGGCCTGCCCGAGAACGAGCCGAAGACCGTCGCGCGCTGGGCGGCGATGAATATGTATCAGCGGCTGCGCGCCGATGCCGCCGGCCGCCCGCTCTATGTGCTCCACGACGGGCCGCCCTATGCCAACGGCAATATCCATATCGGCCATGCCTTGAACAAGGTGCTCAAGGACGTCATCAGCCGCTCGTTCCAGATGCGCGGCTACGACGCCAACTACGTGCCCGGCTGGGACTGCCACGGTCTGCCGATCGAGTGGAAGATCGAAGAGGACTATCGCGCCAAGGGCAAGAACAAGGACGAGGTGCCGGTCAACGAGTTCCGCCGCCAATGCCGCGATTTCGCCAGCCATTGGATCAAGGTGCAGACCGAAGAGTTTCGGCGGCTGGGGGTCGAGGGCGACTTCGCCCATCCCTACACGACCATGGCGTTCCACGCCGAGGCGCGCATCGCCGGCGAACTGATGAAATTCGCCATGTCCGACCAGCTCTACCGCGGCTCCAAGCCGGTGATGTGGAGCGTGGTCGAGCGCACCGCGCTGGCCGAGGCCGAGATCGAATACCACGACTATGAGAGCGACACGATCTGGGTGAAGTTCCCGGTGATCGGCGGGCCGCTCGATGGCGCCTCCGTGCTGATCTGGACGACCACGCCCTGGACGATCCCCGGCAACCGCGCCGTGAGCTTTTCGCCGCAGATCGCTTATGGACTCTACGCGGTCGCCGCCGCCGAGAACGACTTCGGTCCCCAGCCCGGCGAGCGCCTGATCATCGCCGATGCGCTGTCGGCCGACGCCGCGGCGAAGGCCAAGGTCACGCTCAACCGCCTTGCCGACATCGCGGCGCCGGATCTTGCCGCGCTCACCCTTGCCCATCCGCTCGCCGGGCTCGCCGGCGGCTACGGCTTCGAGGTGCCGATGCTGACAGGCGAGCATGTCACCGACGATGCCGGCACCGGCTTCGTCCACACCGCGCCGAGCCATGGCCGCGAGGACTTCGACACCTGGACGGCTGCAGCCGCCGGCCTGGCCGCGCGCGGCATCGACACCCGTCTGCCGTTCACCGTCGACGATGCCGGCTATTTCACCGCCGATGCGCCCGGTTTCGGCCCGGACAGGCAAGGGGGTGCGGCGCGCGTCATCGACGACAAGGGCAACAAGGGCGACGCCAACAAGGCCGTCATCGCGGCGCTGATCGATGCGGGCATGCTGTTTGCCCGCGGCCGCCTCAAGCACAGCTATCCGCACAGCTGGCGGTCGAAGAAGCCGGTGATCTTTCGCAATACGCCGCAATGGTTCGTCCATATGGACAAGGACCTTGCCGGCTTCGGGCTGAGCGAGCCGGCCGCGCCGGACGTCCCCGACACCTTGCGCAATCGTGCCCTGCGGGCGATCGATGCCACCCGCTTCGTGCCGGCCGCCGGTCAGACCCGGCTGCGCGCCATGATCGAGGAGCGTCCCGATTGGGTGCTGTCGCGTCAGCGAGCCTGGGGCGTGCCGATCGCCGTCTTCGCCGATGCCGAGGGCAATGTGCTGAAGGATGAGGCGGTCAACCGGCGCATCCTCTCGGCCTTCGAGGCCGAAGGAGCTGATGCCTGGTTTGCGCCGGGCGCCAAGGCGCGCTTTCTCGGCAACAACGACCCGTCGCGCTGGCACCAGGTCATGGACATCCTCGATGTCTGGTTCGATTCGGGCTCAACCCATAGGTTCACCCTGGAGGATCGGCCCGACCTCAAATGGCCGGCCGACGTCTACCTCGAAGGCTCCGATCAGCATCGCGGCTGGTTCCACTCCTCGCTGCTGGAGAGCTGCGGAACGCGCGGCCGCGCCCCCTACGACACGGTGGTCACCCATGGCTTCACCATGGACGAGGACGGCCGCAAGATGTCGAAGTCGCTCGGCAACACGGTGGTGCCGCAAGACGTCATCCGCCAGTCCGGGGCAGACATTCTGCGCCTCTGGGTGGTGACCACCGACTACTGGGAGGACCAGCGGCTCGGCAAGACCATCCTGCAGACCAACATCGATGCCTATCGCAAGCTGCGCAACACCTTGCGGTGGATGCTCGGCACGCTTGCCCATGACGACGGCGACGAGGTGGCGCCTGCCGAGATGCCCGAGCTCGAGCGGCTGATGCTGCACCGGCTGGCCGAGCTCGCCGAGATCGTCGAGGCCGGCTACGACGCCTTCGAGTTCAAGCGGATCACCCGCGCGCTGCTCGACTTCATGGTGGTCGAGCTGTCGGCCTTCTATTTCGATGTCCGCAAGGATGCGCTCTATTGCGATGCCCCCTCGAGCCTGCGGCGCAAGGCGGCGCTGCAGGTAGTGCGAGCCCTGTTCGAGCGGCTGACCACATGGCTGGCGCCGATGCTGCCCTTCACCATGGAGGAGGCTTGGCTCGAGCGCTATCCCTCGGCGGAGTCGGTGCATTTGGAGCAGTTTCGCGTTACCCCGCCCGAATGGCGCGACGACGCCTTGGCCGAGAAGTGGCGGCGGGTGCGGCAGGTGCGACGGGTCGTCACCGGCGCGCTCGAGATCGAGCGGGCGAAGAAGACGATCGGCTCCTCGCTGGAGGCGGCGCCGCGGGTGTTCATCGCCGATGCGGCGCTGCGGGCGGCGCTCGACGGCGTCGACCTCGCCGAGGTGGCGATCACCAGCGGCATCGAAGTGGTCGACGGGGCGCCCCCGCACGGTGCTTTCGTGCTCGACGAGGTTCCGGGCGTGGGCGTCGAGTTCGCCCGGGCGCAGGGCCGCAAATGCGCGCGCTCCTGGCGCTTCACCCAGGATGTGGGCTCGGATCCGGCGTTTCCCGACGTTTCGGCACGCGACGCGGCCGCTCTTCACGAATTGGCAGCACTTGGCCGGTTATGAAGCGCGGGCGCCTTTGCCGTGCCTGCTTCTTGACTTGGCACGGCAGCCGCCTTGTTCTCGCCGAATTCTCGGGCAAGGTGCAAAAATGCCGGCTGGGGGCGCCGGATGCCGTCAGGGGATCGTGAGAGGCCGTTGTCAGTGATCATTGCCGGGCAGTCGAAGAGAATGCGTGCCAACTCCTGGGTCGGCGCGCCGCTGGTGGTCGCCCTGCTGCCCTTGGGCGGCTGTCTCGGCTCGCCGACCTACGGCACCGACAAGACGGCCACCGCTCAGCTCGCTTCCGACGTCACCGGCATCCTGTCGCTGGGGCCGAAGCGCAAGCAGCCGATCGACTACAAGCCGCGCCCGGATCTGGTCCGGCCGGCACCCGGCGAGAAGGAGTCGCTGCCGGCGCCGCAGGACAACGTCACCGTGGCCTCCAATCCCGACTGGCCCGAATCGCCCGAACAGATGCGTGCTCGCTTGCGGGCCGAGGCGACGGCCAATCAGGACAACCCCAATTACC
The DNA here is from genome assembly GCA_963791325.1 of uncultured Alphaproteobacteria bacterium. Taxonomy (GTDB): domain Bacteria; phylum Pseudomonadota; class Alphaproteobacteria; order Rhizobiales; family Rhizobiaceae; genus JBEVJK01. The sequence goes on from CAWBRU010000021.1 coordinate 109,176, forward strand.
GCTCGCCGATCGTCTCGGACGTGGCGCTCAACGAAAGCAAGAGCACCCTGTTGGGGACCGGCGTTGCCAATCGCGGCGAGGATTCCGGCATCAATGAGGGCAAGAACGTCCGCCAGAACCGGGAAGAGTTCAATCGCCGCGTGGCGATGAACAAGCAGGGCAGCGACACCGACCGCAAATATCTGAGCGAGCCGCCGCTCAGCTATCGCCAGGCCGCACCCACCGCCCCGACCGGCGATGTCGGCGAGGACGAGTGGAAGAAGGAACGGCGCGCCAAGGCTGCTGCCGGGAAGAGCCAGTGGTCCTGGCGCAATCTGATCCCTGGTCTCTAGGCGAAAAACCTATCCTTCGCACCGGTCCGCTCCGGGCAAGTCAGCGCCCGATCCCACGGCGGACTGCGAAGAAGTCGCGCAGCAGGGTCGCTGCGCGCTGCTCGCTGAATCCGGCATAGACCTCGGGCGCATGGTGGCAGGTCGGCTGGCCGAAGAACCGCACGCCGCTCACCACCGCCCCGCCTTTGTCGTCGCGGGCGCCGAAATAGAGCCGGCGCAGACGGGCAAAAGAAATCGCTGCCGCGCACATGGTGCAGGGCTCGAGCGTGACGTAGAGGTCGCTGCCCGACAGCCGCTCGGCGCCGGCCGCTGCCGCGGCGGCGCGGATGACGAGCAGCTCGGCATGGGCGGTCGGATCGGCCAGCTCGCGGGTCCGGTTGCCGGCCTGCGCCAGCACCTTGCCATCCGCCGCGAGCACGGCGCCGATCGGCACCTCGCCGCGCGCCGCCGCAGCTTCCGCCTCGGCAAAGGCGATTGCCATGAAGTCGGGCCGGCCGGCCGCGTCGCTCATTCCCGGTTTTCCGCTCGCGCCTCAGCGGCGATCCTGTTATGAGCGCCGCTCAATCGAGATAGGCCACATGAACGACGATCCTGACAAGAGGAAGCGCCGCCCCGGCGCGCCGCGTCCCGGCCGCCGCGAGCGTGAAGCGGGGCGATCGCTGCCGCCGGGCGAAGCCGCGCAGACCGGCGGCCGCACCGGCGAACGCATCGCCAAGCGGCTGGCGCGGGCGGGCATCGCCTCCCGCCGCGATGCCGAAGGCCTGATTGCCGCGGGGCGTGTCAAGGTCAATGGCCGCGTGCTCGCTTCGCCGGCCTTCAACGTCGAGCCTGCCGACGTGATCGAGCTCGACGGCGAAGCCATCCCGCCGATCGAACGCACCCGGCTCTTCCTGTTTCACAAGCCGGCAGGCCTGGTCACCTCCAACCGTGATCCGGAAGGCCGGCGGACCATCTTCGATACATTGCCCAAGGAGCTGCCGCGCCTGATCACCATCGGCCGGCTCGACATCAACACCGAGGGGCTGCTGCTGCTCACCAATGACGGCGGGCTTGCCCGGACGCTCGAATTGCCGGCCACCGGCTGGCTGCGCCGCTACCGGGTGCGGGTTCATGGCCGTCCGGACGAGCAGGCGCTGGCGGGCCTGAGCCAGGGCATCGCCGTCGATGGCGTGTTCTATGGCGCCGTCGAGGCCGAGCTCGACCGCATCCAGGGCAGCAATGCCTGGCTGACGATCGGCTTGCGCGAAGGCAAGAACCGCGAGGTGAAAGCCATTCTGGGCGCGCTCGGGCTCGATGTGACACGGCTGATCCGCGTTTCGTTCGGCCCGTTCCAGCTGGGCGAGCTCGGCAAGGGCGAGGTGGTCGAGATCAAGGGCCGTACCTTGCGCGATCAGCTCGGCGCGCGCCTGATCGCCCAATCGGGCGCCAATTTCGAGGCCGACATCACCAAGCCGTTCTCGGCCAAGGAGCGCCGGCATCCCGCACCGCGCGATGCCGCCCCGAAGGGCCGGCGGCCGACCCCTGAGGAGCCGCTGCGGGTCGGCGAGGGCGGCCTGATCAAGAAGCCGAAATGGCGGCGCGACAGCCGCGCCGAGGCGCTGCAGCGCCTCTCGACCAAGGGACCGTCGCGTGGCAAGCCGGAGCGGGGCGACAGCCGTTCCGGCCGCACGGAGCGGGTCGAGCCCGGCCGCACACGTTCCTCCAATGTGTGGATGGCGCCCGGCGCCCGGCCGCTCGGCAAGGCAGCCGCCGCCAAGGCTGCCGTCGCCGGCAAGGCAGGCTCGGCCGGCACCGGGCCGCGGCCCGGCCGTGGGCCGAAGAAAGCCGAACGGCCCGGCCGGCCGAAGCCGAACGGCCCGCGTCCGGGCGGCCAAGACCGCCCGCGCGGCAAGCGGGGCGGGCCCGGTGCGGATCGTCGGCGGTGAGCTGCGTGGGCGGGCGCTGGCCTCGCCGGGCTCGCATCACACCCGGCCGACATCGGACCGCACGCGTGAGGCGCTGTTCAACATCCTTGCCCACGGTTACGGCGAACGGCTCGCCGGCGCCCGCGTCCTCGACCTCTTCGCCGGCACCGGCGCGCTCGGTCTGGAAGCGCTGTCGCGCGGCGCCGCCTTCGCCGTTTTCGTCGAGGAGCGGGCGGATGCGCGCGCCCTGATCCGCGACAATATCGAAGCGCTTGGCCTGCTTGGCCGCACCAAGATCCTGCGCCGCGACGCCACTCGGCTGGGCGAAATCGGCTCAGGCAAGCCGTTCGACCTTGTCTTTGCCGATCCGCCTTACGGCAAGGGCCTCGCCGAGCTGGCGCTGGCGGGCGTCCGGACCGGCGGCTGGTTGGCCGAGCGGGCGCTGGTCGTCGTCGAGGAGAGTGAGGCGGCGGCCTTCGCCCCGGCCGGCGGCTTCGCGCTGCTGCAATCGCGAAGCTATGGCGACACTGTGATCCATCTGCTGGAACGCGCCTGATTCCGGCCTTCTTTGCAAGCGACAGCATCAGTCGACGGATAGGCGCACGGGCCTGCCGGCGGCGGAACGAGCGGAGATTTCGATGGCCGATGGCGTGAACACCGCGCGGCGCTTGGGGTGGGCGATCGCCCTGTTGATCCTGGCCGTGTTGCCGGCCGCAGCTGAGCCGGCCGCCGACAACGGCGTCGCCAACTTCCTGCTCGACAACGGCATGGAGGTCGTCGTCATCCCCGACCACCGCGCGCCGATCGTCACCCACATGGTGTGGTACAAGGTCGGCAGCGCCGACGAGCCGCCGGGCAAGTCCGGCATCGCCCATTTCTTCGAGCATCTGATGTTCAAGGGCACCAAGAACCACAAGGCCGGCGAGTTCGGCGCCAAGATCGCCGAGATCGGCGGCAATGAGAATGCCTTCACCTCCGACGACTACACGGCCTTCTTCCAGACGGTGACACCGGAAGTGCTCGGCACGATGATGGACTTCGAGGCCGACCGCATGCGCAATCTGATCCTCACCGACGAGGTCATCGCCACCGAGCGCGACGTCATCCTGGAAGAGCGCCGTTCGCGCGTCGACAACAGCCCCGACGCGCTGCTCGGCGAGGAGATCGACGCCACCCTCTATCAGAATCACCCCTACCGCATCCCGGTGATCGGCTGGCTGCAGGAGATCGAGAAGCTCAACCGCACCGATGCGGTGGCCTTCTACGACCGCTATTATGCGCCCAACAATGCGGTGCTGGTGGTCGCCGGCGACGTCGATGCCGCCACGGTGCGCCGCCTGGCCGAGGAGACCTACGGTAAGGTGCCGCGCGGACCAGATCTGCCGCCCAGGGTGCGCCCGCAGGAACCGGAGCAGAACACCAAGCGCACCGTCACCCTGACCGATCCGCGCGTCTCGGTGCCGAGCTTCCAGAAGAGCTGGGTGGTGCCCTCCTACGGCAGCGCCAAGACCGGCGAGGCCGAAGCGCTCGACCTGCTCTCCGAGATCCTCGGCGGCGGCTCCCAGAGCCGCATCTATCAGGAGATCGTCGTCAAGCAGGGCTTGGCCTCGGCGGCCGGCGCTTCGTTCGAGGCGACGGCACTCGATCCCACCGCCTTCGCCATCTACGGTTCGCCGCGCGGCGAGGCCCAATTGAGCGCTGTCGAGGACGCCATCGATGCGCAGATCCGCAAGATCATCAAGGACGGGGTCACCGACGCAGAGCTGGAGCGGGCCAAGAACCGCTTTGTGCGCGCCATGATCTTTGCCCGCGACAGCCAGTCGGGCATGGCCAACATCTATGGCTCGACGCTGGCGACGGGCGGCACGGTGGCCGACATTGCCGCCTGGCCCGACCGCATCCGCAAGGTCACCGCCGCGGATATCCAGGCCGTCGCCGCCAAGTATCTGAACCCCGATCATTCCGTTGCCGGCTACCTGCTGCCGCCGGGCGAGAAGAAGGACTAGAGCATGATCCGGAAAAGTGGCGGCCGGTTTTCCGGCAGGATCATGCTCGATCGAGGAATCAGCATGATCCGGAAAAGTGGCGGCCGGTTTTCCGGCAGGATCATGCTCGATCGAGGAATCAGCATGATCCGGAAAAGTGGCGTCGCCGGGCTCGTCGGGCTTTGCGTCTCGCTCCTCGCTCAGGCGCCTGCCGCGAAGGCCGCGATGGCGATCCAGGATGTCACCTCGCCGGGCGGCATTCATGCCTGGCTGGTCGAGGACCATTCGGTGCCGATCGTCACCTTGCGCCTGGCCTTCCGCGGCGGCAGTACCCAGGATCCCGCCGGCAAGGAAGGGATCGTCAACCTGATGTCCGGCCTGATGGACGAGGGTGCGGGCGATCTCGACAGCCACGCGTTCCAGCAGCAGCTCGACGACGCCGGTGCCGAGATGCGCTTCGACGCCGGCCGCGACGCCTTCTACGGCTCGTTGCGCATGCTCGCCGATCAGAAGGACGAGGCGCTCGAGCTGTTGCGCCTGGCGCTGACCGAACCGCGCTTCGACCAGGCGCCGATCGACCGGATTCGCGCCCAGATCGTCTCCGGCATCGATGCCGACGCCAACGATCCCTCGGCCGCCGCCCAGACGGCCTGGTCCAAGGCGCTCTACGGCAACCATCCCTATGCCCGCCGCGAAGAGGGCGAAAAACCGGCGCTGGCCAGCGTCACCCCCGCCGATCTCCAGGCGCTGCACAAGCGTCTTTTTGCCCGTTCCGACCTGATCATCGGCGTGGTTGGCGCCATCGATGCCGAGACGCTGAAGCGCGACCTCGACAAGGTGTTCGGCGCTTTGCCGGAAAAGGCCGAGCTGGTCGCGGTCGAGGACGTCAAGCCCAAGCTCGACCAGCAGATCCGCATCGCCTACGACTTGCCGCAAACCACCCTGCAGCTCGCCTATCCCGGCATTGCCCGCGACGACCCGCAGTTCTTCGCGGCGTTTCTGATGAACCACATTCTCGGCGGCGGCAGCTTCACCTCGCGGCTGTTCGAAGAGGTACGCGACAAGCGCGGGCTGGCCTACAGTGTCGATTCCATGCTGATCAACAACGACCACTCGAACGGCCTGGTGATCGCGACAGCAACCCGCTCCGACCGCGCCGCCGAGACCCTTCAGGTGATCCGCGACGAGGTCAAGCGCATCCTCGCCGATGGCGTTACCGAGGAGGAGCTGGCGGCAGCGAAGAAGTATGTGATCGGCTCCTACGCGATCAACAATCTCGACACGTCGAACGGCATTGCCGGCACCATGGTGGAACTGCAGCTCGATGATCTCGGCATCGACTACGTCGCCCGGCGCAGGGCCGAGATCGACAAGGTCACGGTCGCCGACGTCGACGCCGCGGCCCGCCGCCTGCTGTCGACGGAGCCGGCGGTGATGGTCGTCGGCCCGTCCGGACCGGTGGGAGGCAAGGGATGACCACCGGCGCCGAGCCGAAACCTCGGCCGCCGCCGGGGCCCGACCCCACCTTTGCCATCGCATTCGGCGGAGGCGGCGCCCGCGGGCTGGCGCATATCCACGTCATCGAGGCGCTCGACGAGCTCGGCCTGCGGCCGGTGTCGATCGCCGGTTCTTCGATTGGCGCCATCATGGGCGCGGCCATGGCCGCCGGCATGGCCGGGCGTGACATCCACGGCTATGCGCGCCAGATCCTTGGCCGCCGGGCCGAGGTGGCGGCGCGCATGTGGAGCGCCAGGCCGGGCAGCTTGGGCGAGCTGGTGGCCGGCGGCATCCGCGTGCCGCAATTCAACATCGAGCGTATCCTCGGCGCCTTCCTGCCCGAACAAGTGCCGGCCGTCTTCGAGGCGCTTGCCATTCCGCTCAAGGTCACCGCGACGGATTTCTACGGCCACACCGAGGCGGTGTTCGACAGCGGCGATCTGACCTCGGCATTGGCTGCCTCGGCCGCCATTCCGGCGGTGTTTCGGCCGGTGCGGCGCGACGGCCGCCTGTTCATCGACGGCGGCATCTACAATCCGGTGCCGTTCGACCTGATCGAAGGAGAGGCCGACTACACCATCGCCATCGACGTCGTCGGCGCGCCGACGCTGCCCGACCGCAGCCGCCCCAATTCGCTCGACCTGATGTTCGGCGCCACCCAGCTGATGATGCAGTCGATCATCGCCATGAAGCTGAAGACCAGGCGCCCGCACATCGTGCTGCGTCCGCCGGTGTCGCGGTTCCGGGCGCTGGACTTTCTGAAGGTCGACGCGGTGCTGGCCGAGACCGCCGGCATCAAGGACGAGCTCAAGCGGGCGATCGACGCGCTGCTCGCCGGCGAGCGCCGCCGCAGCAGCGGCTAGAGCGGATCACCGTTCTTCGAATCGGTGCTCCCCTCCATGTCATTGTTTTTACGCAATTCCGGACGGAGAACCGGCTTCCACTTCTCCTGGAATTGCTCTGACGGCCAGCTGCCGCTCAGCTCTGCGCCGGCTCGGGCGACTCGACCGGCGGCGCCTTGTCGATGCGCCGCGATTCGCGCGTCGGCTTGATCAGCGGCTCGGGCGTGACCGGCTTGGTCAGCCAGCGGTCGCGGCCGGCAGCCAGGCCCTCGACCTGCTGCAGCGCCAGCCTTTCCTCGTCGCGGCGCCTGACATCTTCGCGGATCAGCGCCGCCGTGGACTCGTCCATGCCGAGCGCCTCCAGCGTCTTCTGGCCGAACAACAGTCCGGATTCGAACGTCTCACGCAGCTCATAATCGACATTTTGGGCTCTGAGCTGCAGCGTGTGCGTGCGGTCATAGGAGCGGACATAGAGCTTCGCATCCGGGTAGGCGCTTTGCACCAGCTCGACGATGCGATCGGTGATCTCGCGCTTATTGGTGCACACCGCGACCACCTTGGCACGGCGGATGCCGGACGCTTCGAGCACGTCCCGGCGGGTGCCGTCCCCGAAATAGATGCGGAAGCCGAACAGGCCTGCGCTCCGCACCCGCTCGGCCGAATGGTCGATGATGGTGACGTTGGAGCCGCCGGAAAGCAGCATCTGCGCGGCGATCTGGCCGAATCGCGAGAAGCCGATCATCAGCACGTCGGCACCGGCGCCGTCGAAATCCTCCGCCAGTTCCTCGGCCGGCGGCGGCTTGAGCAGGCGCTTGGAGAGCCCGGCAAACAACGGCGTCAGCGCCATCGACAGCGTCACCACGGCAATCAGGATCGAGGCGGTGTCCGCCGCAAAGATCGCCGCGGCGGCCGCCGCGGTGAACAGCACGAAGGCGAATTCGCCACCCTGCGGCAGCAGGAAGGCGATGCGCACGGCATCGTCATGGCTGCAGCCGAAGCTTCGGCACACTGCGAAGGTCGCCGCCACTTTGAGCGCCATCAGCACCGGCACGACGGCAAGGATCAGGCCCCAATGGCTGATCAGCACGCCGAGGTCGAGCGATAGCCCGACGGCCATGAAGAACAGGCCGAGCAGGATGCCGCGGAACGGTTCGATGTCGGCTTCGAGCTCGTGCCGATAGGACGATTCGGCAAGCATCACCCCGGCGATGAAGGCGCCCATCGCCATCGACAGGCCGGCGGCCTGCATCAGCGCCGCGGCGCCGAGCACCACGAACAGAGCCGCCGCGATCATCGCCTCCTTGGCGCCGGTATTGGCGATGATCCCGAACAGCGGGTTGATCAGAAAGCGGCCGGCGAGCACCAGCGCGGCAATGGCTGCGAGCGTGATGCCGAGCTGCGGCAGGATCGGCGAGGGCGCGCCCGCCGGAGCCGGCGACAAAAGCGGGATCAGCGCCAGCAAGGGCACGATCGCCAGGTCCTGAAACAAAAGGATGGAGAACGCCGTCTGCCCAAACTCGGCATTGCTGGTGCCGTCCTGTTCGAGGATCTGCAGCGCAAAGGCCGTCGACGACAGCGCCAGCCCGAAGCCGATCACCACCGCGGCAGGCAGCGCCAGCCCGAGCAAGGCCATCCCGGCCAGCCCGAGCAGCGCCCCGGTGACCAGCACCTGCGCCAGGCCAAGGCCGAAGATCTGCCGCCGCAGGGCCCATAGCCGCGACGGCTTCAGCTCCAATCCGATGAGGAACAGCAGAAACACGATGCCGAGCTCGGCCACGTGCAGGATCGCCTCGCCGCTGGTGATCAGCCTGGCGACGGGGCCGATCGCCACCCCGGCAGCCAGATAGCCGAGGATGGTGCCGAGCCCGATGCGCTTGAACAGCGGCGCTGCAACGACGGCGCCACCGAGCAGGAGCAGCATTTCGGAATAGATCGATCCCTCGACAGCCACGTTCAACGTCCTTCCCGGTCGCGCGTTTCGATCAGCCTGCTGTGCCGGCGACCCATTGCACAAGCAGGATTGGAACAATAGATGGTTCGCCAGGGACGTGGACGAAATCACCGTCTCGGCAGCCCGGCAGGACCCTTGCAATGATCGACCAGCTTTCCAAGACCAAGCTTATCGACCGCGTCGCCGCTCTGGTCGAAGCCGCCCGCCGCGCAGGCGCGGACGCTGCCGACGCGGTTGCAGTGCGTGGCCGTTCGACGGGGGTTACCGTGCGGCTCGGCAAGGTCGAGAGCACGGAATCGTCGGAGAGCGACGATATTTCGCTCAGAGTGTTCGTCGGCCGGCGGGTGGCCAGCGTCTCGGCCACCGCCGCATCGGACCCGGACGGGCTTGCCGAACGGGCCGTCGCGATGGCGAAGGTTTCGCCGGAAGATCCGGTGCAGGGATTGGCCGATCGGCAAAAACTTGTCCACGCCATCCGCGACCTCGATCTGTTCGATGCTGCCGAAATCCCGGCCGAGCGGCTGCGCGAGGATGCGCTTGCCGCCGAGGCGGCGGCGCTGGCGGTGAAGGGCGTCTCCAACTCGGCCGGCAGCAGCGCCAGCGCCGGCTTGGGCGGCCTGGTGCTCGCCACGTCGGACGGCTTTCTCGGCCAATACACGGCCTCCCGCTTTTCGCGTTCGGCAAGCGTCATCGCAGGCGAGGGCACCGGCATGGAACGCGATTATGAGTACTCGTCGCGCCTCCACTTTGCCGACCTTGATTCGCCTGAACGGATCGGCACCGGGGCCGGAGAGCGGGCCGTCAAGCGGCTCAACGCGCGCCAGGCCAAGACCGGCCGGGTCGCGGTGGTGTTCGACCCGCGCGTGGCGCGCGGCATCGCCGGGCATCTGGCCGGGGCCATCAACGGCGCGGCGGTGGCGCGCAAGACCAGCTTCCTCAAGGACCGGATGGGACAGGCGGTCGCCAACAGCCGGATCACCGTTACCGACGATCCGCTGCGCATCCGCGGCCAGTCGTCGCGCCCCTTCGACGGCGAAGGCGTCGAGGGGGTGCCGCTCGGCATGGTCGAGGCAGGCGTGCTCAAACATTGGTTCCTGTCGACGTCGGCGGCCCGCGAGCTCGGGCTGGAGACCAACGGCCGCGGCGTGCGCGCGGCATCTTCGGTCTCGCCGTCCTCGACCAATCTCGCGATCGAGCCCGGCGAGAAGACGCCCGAGGAGCTGATCCGCGCCCTCGACTCCGGCTTCTATGTCACCGAAGTGTTCGGCCAGGGCGTCAACATGATCACCGGCGAATACAGCCGCGGCGCCAGCGGCTTCTGGATCGAGAAAGGCGAGCTCGCCTATCCGGTGTCGGAGGTCACGATTGCGTCCAATCTCAAGGACATGTTTTTGGCGATGATTCCCGCCGACGACCTCGACCGCAATTTCGGCACGGCGGCGCCGACCCTGTTCATCGAAGGGATGACGCTTGCCGGCAGCTGACGTGTCTGCGCCCGACGCTGCCGCCGACCTGGCGCTGCTCGTCCCCGCCGCTGCGGAGGCCGGCAGGATCGCCCTCGGCTTCTTCAAGCGCGACCAGGAAGTCTGGATGAAGGCGGGCAAGTCTCCGGTCAGCGAGACCGATTTCGCGGTCGACCTGTTCCTGCGCGAGACCCTGCTTGCGGCGCGCCCCGACTACGGCTGGCTGTCAGAAGAGACCGAAGACTCGCCCGCGCGGCTTGCTGCACGGCGCACCTTCGTGGTCGACCCGATCGACGGCACCCGCGCTTTCCTTGCCGGCCGCGACGTCTGGTGCGTGTCGATCGCGGTGGTCGAGGACGGCGAGCCGTTGGCCGCAGCGCTCGAATGCCCGGCCAAGACCGAGAGTTATCAGGCGACCAGAGGTGGCGGCAGTTTCCTCAACGGCGGGCGGCTGGCGGTCAGATCGGCGGGCGAGCCGTTCACGGTTGCGGGCCCGCGGCAGCTGATCGATGCGACCCCGCGCGACTGGCACCGGCGCCTGACCACGGTGCCCTACATTCCCTCGCTGGCCTACCGGCTGGCGATGGTGGCCGCCGGCGATCTCGACGCTAGCTATGTCAGGGCGAATTCCCACGACTGGGATCTCGCCGCGGCCGACCTTATGGTGCGCGAGGCGGGCGGCCAGGTCCTCGACCGCGCCGGAGAGCCGCTGCGCTACGCCGGGGAGCATGTGCGGCGCAACGTTCTCGCCGCCGGCAGCGGTCCACTCCTGCGGGTGATGGCCGAAGTGATTGCTCGTTTTGATGGTTGATTTGAGGTTCAAACTGGTTTCAAACCCGCAAGCTTCATTCTAATCAGCTGCGGCGTGGTGGGAGACATCGATGGTCGGAGAGGACGGCAGGAAGCAGCTTCTGCATCTGGTCTTCGGTGGCGAGTTGAAGCGGCTGGGCAGCGTCGAATTCCGCGATCTGGACGGGCTCGACATCGTCGGCATCTTCCCCGACTACCAGTCGGCGGAACGCGCCTGGAAGGCCAAGGCTCAGGAAACGGTGGACAACGCCCATATGCGCTATTTCATCGTTCACCTGCATCGCCTGCTCGATCCGGAAGCGACCAAGGGCAGCCAGACCTGACGCGATGGAGCAGAAGACGTCAACGACCGCAGCGCCGCGCAAGGCCCGCACCCGCCGCCGACCGACGGCGATCAAGTCGGTCTGGGTGGCGGTGCGCCGGCCGCTGGCGCAATCGCGCTGGCTGAAGGATGCGCTGGCCAGCCTGTTCGCCGCCGGCATGCGCTTCGTCAGGCTGACCAATCCGCTCGTCGCGGGCTCGGCCGACCCGCAAAGCTATGTCGGTCTGCCGCCCGGGATCGTCGCGCTATGGCACGGCCAGCACCTGTTGACCCCGGCTTTCTACCCGCGCGGGGTCCGGCTGAGCGCGATGTTTTCGCGCAGCAATGATGCCGAGCTCAACGCCCGGGTGTTCGAGAAGCTCGGCTTCGAGGCCGTGCGTGGCTCGGGCGGGCGCGACCCCGCCAGCCATCTCGACAAAGGCGGGGCGCGCGCCCTGATCACGCTGAAGCGCATTCTCGACCGCGGCAATCACGTCGCCATGATCGCCGACGTGGCCAAGGCCAGCCCGCGCGAGGCCGGCCTGGGCATCGTCACCCTGGCCAAGCTTTCCGGCCGTGCCATTCATCCGGTCGCCGTCGCCACCAGCCGCCGCAAGGTCATCCAGAAGAGCTGGGACAAGACCACCATCAACTTGCCGTTCGGGCGCAGCGCGCTGGTCATCGGCAGGCCGATCACGGTGCCGCGCGACGCCGGCGATGCACTGCTGGAGGAAAAGCGCCGCGCCGTGACCGACGAACTCAACCGGGTCACCGCGGAAGCCTACCGGCTGGTGGATGGGCCCCGATGAGCGAACGCTGGGCGCGCGCCATGCTCGCCACCTACCGCTTCGCGGGCGCGCTCGCCTATCCGCTGGTCGGCGGCTATGTCGGCTGGCGCGCCAGCCGCGGCAAGGAAGAGCGCGGCCGCCGGCGGGAGCGCTACGGCATCGCCAGCCGGCCGCGTCCGCCCGGCCCGCTGGTCTGGGCCCATGCCGCGAGTGTCGGCGAGACGATCGCGGTGGTGCCGCTGATCGAGCGGATCCTGGGCTTCGGCATCAATGTCGTGCTCACCACCGGCACGGTGACCTCGGCGCGCGTCGCCGACGAGCGGCTCGGCACACGCATCATCCACCAGTATGTGCCGCTCGACCTGAAGCCGGCGGTCAGCCATTTCCTCGACCATTGGCAACCCGACCTCGCCATCATCGCCGAATCGGAGATCTGGCCGATGACCATCCTCGAGCTCGGCGTCCGCCGGGTTCCCCAGGTGCTCGTCAACGGCCGCATCTCCGACCGCTCGTTTGCCTCCTGGAAGAAGCGGGCCTTCATCGCCGAGGCCTTGTTCGAGAACCTCGCCCACGTCGTTGCCCAGTCGGAGATCGACGGCGAGCGCTTCGCAGCCCTTGGCGCCCGGCCCGTGACCGTGTCGGGCAATCTCAAGGTCGACACCGACCCGCCCCCGGCCGATCAGGCCGAGCTTGCCCGCCTGTCGTTCGAGATCGGTGGGCGCAAGACCTGGGCCGCGGTCTCGACCCATGAGGGCGAGGAGATGATCGCCGCCGAGGTCCACCAAGCCTTGCGGCCGCGCCATCGCGACCTGTTGACGATCGTCGTCCCACGGCACCCCGAGCGGGCCGACGCGCTGATGGCGGCGTTTGCCGGCCTCGGCTTGCGCGCCGTTCGGCGCAGCCAAGGCGCGCCGATCCGCCCCGAGACCGACATCCTGCTCGGCGACACGATCGGCGAGATGGGCCTCTATCTCCGGCTGACGGAGATCGCCTTTGTCGGCCGCTCGCTGACCTCGCAGGGCGGCCAGAACCCGCTCGAGCCGGCGATGCTGGCGACCGCCGTGCTCGCCGGCCGCAACGTCCAGAATTTTCGCGACAGCTACCAGCGGCTGATCGATGGCGGTGGCGCCAAATTGGTGCGCGACCAGCAGATGCTGGCCGCCGCGGTCAACTTCCTGCTCAAAGAGGAATCGGCGCGCCGCCAAATGATCGCCTCCGGCACCGCCATCGTCGACGACATGCGCGGCGCGCTGGCGACCACCTTGAAGGCGCTCGAGCCCTACATCCATCCGCTGATCGTCAAGTCCCGGCTCAAGGAGACCACCGGGGCGCGGCCCTAACCATGCTCGGGACGGCGCCGGCGTTCTGGTGGCGGCCGCCGGATTGGCGCGCCTGGGCGCTGTGGCCGGTGTCTGCCGTCTACGGCAGGGTGGCCCGCCGCCTTATGCTGCGGGCCCGCCGCGAGAAGGTCGGCGCCCCCGTGCTCTGCGTCGGCAACTTCACCGTTGGCGGCGCCGGCAAGACGCCGGTCGCTATTGCGCTGGCCGCGGCGGCGCGGCGGGCGGGACTGACGCCGGGGATCCTGTCGCGCGGCCATGGTGGAACGCCCGGCCGGGCTCGTCTGGTCGACGCCGGCCGCGACAGCGCCGCGACCGTGGGCGACGAGCCGCTGCTGCTCACCGCGCATGCCAAAGTCGCCGTCAGCCCTGATCGCGCTCTCGGGGCGCGGCTGCTGATCGGCAGCGGCTGCGACTTCCTGATCATGGACGACGGCTTCCAGAGTGCCCGCATCCACATGGACTTGGCGCTGCTCCTGGTCGATGCCCGCCGCGGCCTCGGCAACGGCCATCTGCTCCCGGGCGGGCCGCTGCGGGCACCGTTGATCGACCAGCTCGGCCGGGCCGATGCGGTGCTCAAGATGGGTGAGGGCCCGGCCGCCGACGCGCTGATGCGCAGCGCCGTCCACGCCACCAAGCCGGTGCTCCACGCCCGCGCCCGGCCGCGCCCGGCCGATGGCATCGCCGGCGGCAGGTTTCTCGCCTTCGCCGGCATCGGCGATCCCGGCAAATTCTTTGCCAGCGTCGCAGAGGCCGGCGGCACCGTCGTCGAGCGCCGCGCCTTTCCGGATCACCATCGCTACCGGGATGAAGAGCTTGACGGGCTTCAGGCAGCGGCCCGCCGTGCGGGGCTGGCGCTGATCACCACGGCCAAGGATGCGGCGCGGCTGCGGCACGGCTCGGCGGCGGCCCGCGCCATGCTGGAGAGCGCCGTGATCCTGGAAATCGACACTCTGTTCGAGCCGGAAGACCTGCCTGACCGGCTGATCGCCCAGACCCTGCGGGCCTTCGAGGCGCGGCGGGCCGGCTGAGGGAGACGCTCAGCCCGACTTGCCCTTCAGGGCCGGATTGGCTTCGAGCTCGCGCTGCAGCGAAACGGCGGCGTTGAGATAGGGCTCCTGCCGCGCCACGCTCCAATAGCGCAGCTCGTCGAGCGGGATCGATTCGCCGGTCACCGCACAGCGCACGAAGGCACCCGGGCTGGTCACCTGGAAATCGCCGTCGAGATAGCGGATGCGGGCCTCGCGCGAGCCGGGCCCCTCGAAACGGTTCATCATTGCGCTCCTCGAAACCTTCTTGTGCCATAACCCGCGGCCCGGTCAAGCGGGAGGCGCCTTCAGCGTCGGCCGAACAGCCGCTCGATGTCGGCCAGTTTGAGCTCGATATAGGTCGGCCGTCCGTGATTGCAGGTCGCCGAGCCGGGTGTCGCCTCCATCTGCCTCAGCAGCGCGTTCATCTCCTCCGGCCGCAACCGCCGCCCGGCGCGCACCGAACCGTGGCAGGCCATGGTGGCGGCGATGGCGTCGAGCCGCCCGGCCAGCCCATCGGCCGAGTCGGCATCGGCGATCTCGTCGGCCAGGTCGCGGACGAGCTGCTGCACGTCGACCTCGCCGAGCATGGCCGGGGTTTCCCGTACCACCACCGCGCCCGGACCGAAGCGCTCGAGCGCGAGGCCGAACCGGCCGAGCGCGTCGCCATGGGAAGCCAGCCGGTCGACGTCGTCGGCCGGCAAGTCGACGACCTCGGGCAACAGCAGAAGCTGCGCTGCGGCCGGCCGGCTGTGCAATGCCTGCTTGAGCGCTTCGTAGACCAGTCGCTCATGCGCGGCATGCTGGTCGACGATGACCAGCGAATTGTCGGTCTGGGCGACGATGTAGTTGGCATGCACTTGGGCCCGCGCCGCGCCGAGTGGAAAGGCCTGCTCCGGTGGCTCGGAGGCGGAGTGGTGGTCGGCGCGCGCGTCGGCGCTCGGCAGGACGCCGGCGTCGAAGGCAGCCTGCTCCTCCTCGCCGAAGCCGGCAAGCGGCCGGCTGGGCGACGTGGCCGGGTCGAACGCGCGGGCGCCGCCTGGGGTGGCGGATCGAGGCGCATCCCACCTTCCTGCGCCCGGCCGGAATGCGGCGGCAAGCGCCGCGCCCGCTTCGCTGGCGGGGCGGATGCCGGCCTCGGCAAGCGCCTCGCGGATGGCGCCGATGATCAGGCCGCGCACCAGCCCGGGGTCGCGAAAGCGTACATCGGCCTTGGCCGGATGGACATTGACGTCGACATCGGCCGGGTCGATCGTCAGATAGAGCACCGCCAGCGGATGGCGATCGCGGGGCAGCACATCGGCAAAAGCGCCGCGCAGGGCACCGGCAATCAGCCGGTCCCGCACCGGCCGGCCATTGACGTAGGCATATTGCTGCAGCGCATTGGCACGGCTGAGACCGGGCACCGACACCAGGCCGTGCAGGCTGACGCCGCCGCGCCCGCAGTCGATCGGCAGCGCATTGTCGCTGAAGGCGGTGCCCATGACCTGGCCGATGCGCCTGAGTTCGGCCCCCCCGCCGGCTGCAGCCGGCACGTCCAAGGCGGTGCGGTCGCTGCCGGTCAAAATGAACTGCACGGCCGGAAAAGCGAGCGCCATCCGCCGGACGATGTCGGTGACCGCCGCGGCTTCGGCGCGTTCGCCCTTCATGAATTTCAGCCGTGCCGGCGTGGCATGAAAGAGATCGCGGACCTCGACCATCGTGCCGCGGTTGGCTGCGGCGGGCCGGCTCGCCCCGACCACCCCGCCATCGATCCGGATTTCGGAGCCGGTTTCGGCCTCGGCCGTGCGCGTCCGGATCGCCAGCCGCGCCACCGAGCCGATCGAGGGCAAGGCCTCGCCGCGGAATCCGAGCGAGCGGATCTGGTTGATGTCGTCGAGCAGCTTCGAGGTGCAGTGCCGGCCGACGGCGAGCTTCAGCTCCGCGGCCGCAATCCCGACCCCGTCGTCGGTGACCCGGATCAGCCCGAGGCCGCCGCCCGCCGTGGCGATCTCGATGCGGCTGGCGCCCGCGTCGAGCGCGTTCTCGACAAGCTCCTTGACGACGCTCGCCGGTCGCTCGATCACCTCGCCGGCTGCAATCTGATTGATGATGGTCTCGGAGAGCGGGCGGATCGGCATCGCCGCATCCTATAGAGATTCGAACCGGCGGCAAAAGCCGGGCGGCGCGCGGCTGTGGACGGCCGCCTAGGGCCGACCGCCGACCTTGGGGCTGAACCGCACAATGCCGCCGTGCTATAACCGTCGCGGAGCACCTGGGAGGACGGGATCGTCGTGCGGGCTGTGGCTTTCCTCATCGCTGTTCTGGCCGCGGTTCCCTGCCCGGCCTGGGCCGGCGCGCCGACCGAGGCGGTGCGGCCGTTCTACACCACGCCGGGGCTCGAATTTCAGCCGGCCGCACGCGACCGCTTCATCGATCCGGCGCGCAAGGTGCTTGACGCAGACGAGGCGATCCGCAAGTCGGGCGAGACGGATGGCTGCCTCGACCCGGCGCTGGCCTTCGATGACACCGACTACGACTATGCCGATGTCATGGCGAGCCTCAAATTCGTCGAGGCGGTCAAGGGTGATCAGGCTGTGGTTTCGGCCCTGTTTCGGGCCGAGGGCGAGCCGGCCCGGGTGGAATGGAAGCTGCGCAAGGTCGGCGAGGAGTGGAAGATCGCCGACATCTTTTCGCTGACCAAGGATTGGGCGCTCAGCCAGTTCAACTGCGAGTAGGCGCCATGTCACGGCGAGCGCCAAAGCTTAGCAATTGTGCTGCTTTTGGTATCTTGTTGTCAGCCACATGTCACCACATATCAGGACAGCGCACCTTCCCAATGGGGGAAGAATGCGGGGAAGCTTCCTGGGCGTAGGGCAAGATCATGGCGCGACTGCAAAAGCGATTGACGGACGTCTTCGTCCGCACCACAACAGCTGCTGGCCGTCATAATGACGGGGGAGGCTTGCATCTCTCGGTAAGCCAGAGCGGCGCGAAGAGCTGGGTCTTCATCTGGCAAAAGGACGGCCGGCGCCGCGAGATGGGCCTTGGCGGCTATCCCGCGGTCAAGCTAGCGGCCGCACGCAAGAAGGCCGAGGCGACGCGCACGGCGATCAGCGAAGGCCGTGACCCGATCGAAGAGAAGCGTAGGCCTGCGGTGCCGACCTTCGCCGAGGCCAGCGAGATGCTGTGCAAAGAGCTAGAACCCGGCTGGCGCCACCCCTCGACCGCAGTGCTCTGGCGCGCCTCAATCGAAGCGCATTGCGGTGACATGGCCGACAAGTTAGTAAGCGAAATCGGCACCGAGGACGTTCTGGGCGCCTTGAAGCCGATCTGGGTGACAACGCACGTCACTGCCCGGCGCCTTCGCGAGCGCATCGAGCGCATCTTAAACTTCGCAAAGGCCAAGGGCTGGCGGACCGGCGAAAACCCGGCCGCATGGCGTGGGCACCTAGACCACATGCTGGCGCGGCGGAGCAGGTCGGCGCCCCGGCATCTGAAGGCGTTACCTTACACCGAGGTCGCCGCATTCCTGCGACGGCTGCGGGCCGAGCGATCGGCGACGGCAAGGCTGATCGAGCTGGTCGTCCTGACCGCCGTTCGCTCCGGCGAGGCGCGGCTCGCGCGCTGGGACGAGATCGACCTTGATGCCAAGCTCTGGACACTTCCAGCCGAGCGCATGAAGGTCGGCAAGCCGCACGTAGTGCCGCTGTCCTCATCGGCCGTGCAGGTGCTCACCCAGTTGGCCGAGATGCGACAGTCGGGCATGGTGTTCCCAGGCAAGAAATCCGGCCAGCCGCTGTCGATCGGCAGCCCCGATCGGCTGTCGCGGGCGATGAAGGTCCAGGGCAGCCTGACGGTCCACGGTTTCCGCTCGGCCTTCCGCGACTGGGCCGGCAACGAAACGCGCTTTCCGCGGGAGATCGCCGAGGAGGCTTTGGCACACGCGGTCGGCAATGCGGTCGAGCGGGCATACCGTCGCGGCAGCGCCCTGGAGAAGCGGCGTCAGTTGATGCAGGCCTGGGCCGACTACGTCGAGCGCCACGCTGACGCCAAGGTCGTCCAGCTCCACGCCTGACACTCCACCCCCGTTTTCGATGCCCGCGGCCGCCTTCGGGCGGCCTCTTTTTTGCCTACTGACCGGCGTCGGAGGCTCGTGGAGGGGCGTTGTGCATTGTGAAGGGCCCGATCCTCCCCCCAAGTCCGAAACACGCGTCAGCGGCCTTCCCTGTGGTCTCTCCGGAAAGGATAGAGAGTATCATTTGTAGAATGGAAGTTGATGAGATCTTCGTCGCGACCGTGTAGGTATTCACTCGAATAGTAGCAGACAGTGATATTTTTAACCGCTCTATGGATACCAAGATATAACCCGTTAATATCTATCCATATCTTAGGCCGATGGCAAAAATGACTATTGAGGCTTATACACCGAGCATGCAATGAGTTGTAGTTAGAAGACTGGATCCTGGAGAGGGACTGCGAGATGAGGAAGAAGAACAAGCCGGCTGCGGGCGATCCCTGGGCGGAGGGGCTGCCGTTCTTGACGGTATCAGAGACAGCACGGGTGCTGCGACGTTCGGTTCCGACTGTCTATCGCTTGGCGGGCGAAGGTCATCTGACGGTGCGCAAGTCTGGCGCCCGCACCCTATTCGCCCGCGCGGAGATCGAGAAATATCTGGCGACGATGCCGAGCGGCTTGGCGACCTCGCCCAATCCACGGGCGGCCGCCGAATGATGGATGAGGCCGCCGAAAAGGTTTGCAAACCAGGGCGAGGTGCCGCCGCTTGGGCTCGGTGCTCGAACTCAAGGAGGTCTGCGACCGCGCACTGGCCAACCCGGGGAACGCAGGCGTGCTCGACCCTGGTCGAGCTCCCCGGCATTGACCGCAAGATCTCAGAGCCGGTGCACGCCACGCATCTGGCGCGCTGGCCGCCCAGGTGCCCCGGGCAGCGACCCAAGCCGCACAAGGCGCCTCACGCCAAGTTCCATCCCGTGCCTGCGCTGAGGGCAGGAAGGGCGCCTGCGATTGTCAATTGGATGGATCGGATCATCGGCCTGCTGAAGCTGCTGGCGGCCGTTGACCGAACCGAGCGCACCAAGCCGGCGCCGCAAGATGTCGCGGCAGGGGAGGAAGAGGTGCCCTATCGGACGTACTTGCACGGGCGCTGGTGACGGCGTCGCGAAAGAGAAAAAAGTCCGCCGCACGGCCTGCTCGTCCGATCATTCTTCGACCCTACCAGGAAAAGACCTTGCGGGCCGCGCAGCCCTATCTCGACCGCGGTGGCCGGGCGGGCCTCATAGTACAGCCGACGGGAGCGGGAAAATCGGTGCTTCTGGCCGAGCTGTGCCGGCGTCAGCTGAGCAGCCAGCCGGGCTCCCGGGTCGGCGTCTTCACGCATGTCAAGGAGCTGATCGAGCAGGACCATGGCGAGCTGATCCGGCTGTGGCCGGATACGCCGGCCGGAATACTTTGCGCCGGCCTTGGCCGCCTCGACACCGACGCGGAGATCCTCTCCGCCGGGGTGCACTCCGCCTACCGCTCCGTCGCCGACCTCGACCGCTTCGATCTCGCCCTGGTCGACGAGGCGCATCTGATCGGCCGCCGCTCCGGGACCATGTACGGCCGTCTTCTGGACGGCATCCGCGAGGTGCACCCGGAGCTGCCGCTGATTGGCCTCACCGCGACGCCGTTCCGCCTAGACAGCGGCCGCCTTGACCAGGGCAAAGGCGCGCTGTTCGACACGGTGATCCACGAGGTGCCGGTCACCGAGCTGATCGACGACGGCTTCCTGGTCAGGCCCATTGCCTACGGCACGGCCACGCAGATCGACACCTCCGTCGACGGTATCCGGGCGGGCGAGTTCATCGCCGGCGAGCTGAAGGCGCGGCGCTGCGGGGCGAGGTCGTTGCCGGCGCTGCGAGGAGCTGGCCCTGCTTGGCGAGGGTCGCAAGAAATGGTTGGTCTTCGGGTTGTCGATCCGCCACGCCGACGAGATCGAGACGGCGCTCGGGCTGCGCGGCATCACCGCCAAGCCGGTTTCGAGCGCGACGCCGGACGACGAACGCAAGACGACGATTGCAGACTTTCGGGCTGGGGAGATCCGGTCGCTGATTTCGGTCAACATCTCGGCACCGGCTTCAACGTGCCCGACGTCGACCCCGTCGCGCTGATGCGGCCGACATGGTCACCAGCGCTCTAGAAGCGGTTCACGTTTTGACGGAAGCGTATCCAGCATTTGCGAGATAGCTCTGGCATTCGCGGGGTTCGATTGTTTCGACCAGGTGGCCGATGTGGCGCCAAGTGTCTTCGACGGTGCGCGTCTGGGCGACCCGCATCCAGTGCTTGATCTTGGCGAAGGTTTGCTCGATCGGATTGAGATCGGGAGAATAGGGCGGCAGGTACCAGAGCCGCGCGCCGGCGGCCCGGATCATCTGTCTGATGGCAGCCGACTTGTGTGAGCCGAGGTTATCCATGACGACGATGTCGCCGGGTTTCAGATTGGGGACGAGCTGCTGCTCCACATAGGCGCGGAAGCATTGGCCGTTGATCGGACCGTCGAAGACGCACGGAGCGGCAAGCCGGTCGCAGCGCAAGGCGCCGAGGAAGGTCAGCGTGCGCCAGTGGCCATGCGGGGCGAAGCTGCGCAGGCGCTTGCCTCTCGGTCCCCAGCCGCGTCGCGGAGCCATGTTGGTCTTGATCCAGGTCTCGTCGATGAAGACCAGCCGCCGCGGGTCGAGGCCGGCTTGCCAGGATCTCCAACGCTGCCGTCGGCGGGCAATGTCGGAGCGGGCCTGCTCAAGGGCGAACAGCGTTTTTTTTGAACCGCAGTCCCTCGCGCCGCAGGAACAGCCAGACCGCGTTGTGCGAGACCTTCACCCCGCGATCCGCCAGTTCGTCCTTCAGACGATGAAGCGACAGATGTGGGGTCTGGTTGATCCGCTCCACGATGAAGGCGCGATGCGGCTCAAGCACGCGCTTGCGATGCCCGCCCATCTTGCCGGGCGCCACCGAGCCGGTCGCGCGATGGCGCTGCGACCACTTCACCACCGAAGAAACCGCAACGCCGAACCGCGCCGCAACCAACCGGCAGCTATCGCCGGCCAAAACCGCCGCCACAACACGCTCACGGAGATCGGTCGAAAGGGCTCGCGTCATCCGATGCTGGCCTCCACTCCAGCCAGCATCGTGAATCACAAAATCCGAAACACCGGAATCTGGAGGCTTCTGTGAGGTCCGCATGCTCGACGGAGCCGCCTGGCAGGACGTCGGACCTCATTGCAAGCCGGATTGAACGAAGCCGCGGGGCAGGACTGGCACTATGGGGATTGTAGCCCGGAGCAGTGGCCGGGATAGTCTTCGCCAGATTGATGAAGGGCTCTCGGGATGCGATGACGGCGAAGGACGCCACGATAGAGGACAGAATCTTGATGGCGGGTGCCGTCGGTCAGATTGCTGTGCCTCTCATCACCAGCCTGGCTGCTTCCGCCCTTGTGCGATGGGCCAAGAGTTGGCGTTCCGACGTCCATGGTGACGGATGCTGGGCATAGCGATGAGGACACACCGGGCGCGATCATGAGGTGTCGCTCCAGAAAGGGCTCGGCGGCGCCTGTCCGCACCGCCAGATGGCGAGCGTGATCATCGGTCCTCCGCAGCATGGGCAGCGATGCACTGATGCGAGGGGTGCGGCGGCGGCGATGCTTTCGGCATCCGGTTCGAGATTGTTCTGTCGCGGGTTGGCCAGCAGGCTGCGGCACAGTTCGAGCCTGGTGGTGCGATGACCATTGGCGAGGAAGCCGTAGTGGCGGATGCGATGGAAGCCGTCCGGCAAGGTGTGCAGCAGGAAGCGACGGATGAACTCGTGGGCGTCGAGCGTCATGATCTTCGTCCTGCCGCCGTGACGATAATCTCTCCAGCGGAACGCGACGCGATCGTCGTCCATGCTGATCAGCCGGGAGTTGGCGATGGCGACGCGATGGGTGTAGCGGCCGAGATAGGCCAGCACCTGTTCCGGCCCGCCGAAGGGTGGCTTGGCGTAGACGACCCATTCGAGGCGACGGACTTCGGCGAACAGGCGGGTGAAGGCAGCAGGCTCGGCCAGGTCGGCGAGATCGCCGAAGAAGTTGAGGCTGCCCGCATCGTAGGCGACGCGCAGTTCCTCCAGAAAGAGCCGCCGAAACAGACGCGACAGCACGCGCACCGGCAGAAAGAAGCCGGGCCGGCAGGAGATCCAGCGTGTGCCGTCGAGCGACACGCCACCGCCCGGCACGATGCAATGCAGGTGGGGATGATAGGTGAGGGTCTGGCCCCAGCTGTGCAGCACCGCGATGAGGCCGATCTCTGCGCCGAGATGCCTGGGATCCGCGGCGATCGTGCGCAGCGTCTCGGCGGCCGCCTTGAACAGGATCGTGTAGACCACCGCCTTGTTCTGGAAAGCGATCGCGGCGATCTCGGCCGGCAGCGTGAACACGACGTGGAAGTAGGCAACCGGCAGCAGCTCGTCCTGCCGCGCGGCAAGCCAGTCCCGGCAGGCCTGGCCCTGGCACTTCGGGCAGTGCCGGTTGCGGCAGGAATTGTAGGCCACGCGGATCGCCCCGCAGGACCGGCAGCCCTCGACATGGCCGCCCAGTTCGGCGGTCCGGCACAGCTCGATCGCGCTCATCACACGGCGCTCGACACGTCCGAGATGACCGTCATTGACCTGCCGATACGCCTCGCCATGGCGGCGGAAGATATCCGCCACCTCCAGTCTCGCCGACATGGGCGGACCGGATCAGCCCGGCGGCACCACCTCGATGTTCAGCCGGTCGAGCGGGCTCGTCGTGCGCCGGATGAGACCGTTCGAGACCTTGGTGTAGCGCGCCGTGGTCGACAGATTGTTGTGGCCGAGCAGCACCTGGATGATGCGGATGTCGGTACCGTTCTCCAGCAGATGCGTGGCGAAGCTGTGCCTGAGCGTGTGCACCGTCACGCGCTTGTCGATGCCGGCGGCCGCACGCGCCGAGCGGCAGGCCGAATACAGCACCTGCACGTCGATGGGGCGGTTCACGTCCCGGCCGGGAAACAGCCAGCCCTGCGGCTTCGCCAGACGCCAGTAGACCCGCAGGATGCGCAGAAGCTGCGCCGACAGCATCACGGTGCGGTCCTTGCCGCCCTTGCCGTGCTCGACACGGATGACGCCGCGTTCGCTGTCGATGTCGCCGACCTTCAGCCCGACGGTCTCCGAGGCGCGAAGACCTGCTGCGTAGGCCGTCGTCAGGGCGGTGCGTGTCTTCAGGCTCGGCACCGCCTCCAGGAAACGGACGACCTCGTCGGCGCTCAGCACCACCGGCAGCGTGCGCGGCGCGCGGGCATAGACGATCCGTTCCGGAATCTCGGCATGGCCCAGCGTCACGCCGTAGAAGAACCGCAGTGCGCACACCGTCTGGTTCAGCGCCGGCCACGAGATCCCCGGCGAAACCAGATGCACCTGGAAGGCGCGGACGTCCTCCAGGCCGAGCCGGTCCGGCGAGCGGCCGAAATAGCGGGAAAACTTCGCCACCGCGTGCACGTAGGATCGTTGCGTGGCCGGCGACAGATTGCGGATCGTCATGTCCTCGATCATGCGTCGGCGAAGAGGGCTCAACTCGGCCATCTCAATGCTCCTGTTCAAAGATTGCGCTTCAACAGCCGCAATCCTTCAAAACAGAAGCTTCACCCGCAAACCGACCCGCCAAATGCCGCGTCAGCGGCTTCGTTCAATCCCAACGATTCAATTAATCCGTGAACCGCAGATTCAGCAGGTGGGCCGCGGGGTCCGGCCAGCGCCGGGCAAAACCGAGTGCGTCATTCTCGATTTCTCCGGCATCACGCTGCGCCACGGTCCGATCGACGCGCCGATCCTCGCCGACCTGCCTTGGTGGTTCGAGCCGTGCAATCGCGAATTCAACACTTCTACCCACCGCAAGACGTAAGCATCAGCAAATCCCTCTATTGACGTGGGAAAATTCTTGCCTTTGATTGACGTTGCCAACAAGATCTCGCTTAGCAATCTAGGTCTCGAACGATGGCGGGCTTCGTAGACATTCTTGAACACGTTCTGGTGCCGCTTGCATGGCCATTGCTGGCAGCTGTGCTCTTGTGGCGACTTTTTCCATTGGCTGTGCGTGTGATAACGTCGAGGAGTTTTGCTCTAAAATTTGCCGGTGTTGAAATAAGCGTTCAAGAGGCAACCGAGCAGATAAACGTTCAGCTTCAAGATCTTAAAGAGCAAGTGATTGAACTTAGGAAATATTCCGGACATTTCGATAGCCATCGCCCACCTGTTTCAGCCAAGGATGACATACCTAAGACAATCTTGTGGGTGGACGATAGGCCAGCAGCCAATGCAATGGAACGCTCTCAGCTCGAAGATCGCGGGTATACGATAATACAAGCTGTTTCCACACAAGATGGGATGGTCAAACTAGCGGGCGACCGAGTCGGTTTGATTATCTCTGATATGGGACGAACAGAGAATGGTATATATGTCCCACAAGCCGGAATCATATTTCTAAAAGCGGCGCGAGAAGCCGGATACAATCAGCCGTTTATGGTTTACTCTACCAAGAAATACCTTGAGAGAAATGACGCTTCGGTAAAGGACCATCACGGAGATGGTGCAACGGCCTCGCCCACTGACCTGTTGGAGTGGATAGAAGGGCACTTCGTTCAAGCGGAAAGGTAAGCTGGTGAGAGTCAAAAACCGCGAACGAGGGCCGAGACCACGCATCGGCCGTTCTCGTCGGCATGCGCCAGCCCTTCCTAATGAAGTGGACGCGGGAGCGCAGCCAAGTCGTCGGGAGCACCCTGGTAACGCGGACGCCTTCGGGCCCTCACGGGCGTCGGAGACGTGTGCGACAGCCGCGGCGAACCTTGAGGTAGGTGGCGCCGATCCACAAATTCGCCCAATCGCCTTCGATCGGCCGTTCGAGAAAAGCTCTCACTTTGCGATCGATTCCCTCGCACAGGCCAGAGACCTGGCTCTTTGAGAGGCCGGTCACGCCCATCCTTTTGACCATATCGTAAACCGATCGCGTCGACAGGCCCTGGAAATGGGCTTCTAGATGAGCGCCGTCACTGCCTTCTCGGCCCTGCGGGGCGGCTCCAGAAGGTTTGGGGAGTAGGATCCCTTCCTCAGCTTGGGTTCCGCAACTCGACCGTGCGCGCACGCGTCTGACAACCCCTCTCGCGATAACCTGTTGCGCCGGGCCATCCTCAGTGGGCTCTCGCCACAAGCGGCGCCGGTCTGGCATGGATCGGGCAGCGCGAACCATTACCCGACCGCCAGCGTGGAACAGATCGCCGCCTGCCGCCGCCAGGAAGCCGACGATGCAGTGTTGTTCCTGTGGGCGACCGTGCCGATGCTGCCCGAGGCTTTGCAGGTGCTGACCGCCTGGGGCTTCGCGTACCGGTCGCAGCTGGCTGGATCAAAGATCGCATCGGCATCGGCTACTGGGCGCGAAGTCGCCACGTGCTGCTCCTCATCGGCACGTGCGGCCGGATCCCGGCACCGGCACCCGGCACCCAGCCGAATTCGGTCATTGCCGCATCAGTCGGCCGCCATTCGGAGAAGCCGGAGTGCCTCCACAAGCTGGTCGAGAGGCTCTTTCGAGCCTGCCCAAGCTAGAGATGATTTCCCGGGCAGGCGCAGCCGGGCTGGGACGCCTGGGGGCGGAGGCGGGGATGTTCGCTGGTATCGGGAGGTTCCCCTCCAGCATGCCGGACGAAGCCGGGAACGACGGATGATGCGGCCCGGCTGATAGATCGACCAGAATGACTGCGGGTCAGTAGCGCGTCACGTCGTGTTTCTTCGGAGCGGGCTCAGAGTGATTGCAGGTTCGGTCTCTCGGTGATAGTTGTCACCAAGTATATCTTATGTATTGATAAATGTAACCACGGGATTGCGTCATCGCATACAGATTATCTGACGGACTCGCGCAGTAAGGTCTTGAACTCGACTGGCCGCGGAGGTGAGCGAATGGGGCCGTTGCTTCGGCATGCCCCAAAGAAGAACCCGCTGTCCGGGCAGGGCGCAGCGGGCTCCATAAGCGCTAAGAAAGTTGGCTCTTCTAGCCTCAGCATAAGGCGCCTCGGAGCCCATCGGCAAGCCCCACCCGGCCAGATTTCTGGATGGGAGGGCCGATGTGTCGCCAAGTCACAAAACTCAGCCACCTGGACAGTCCGAGAGACCGATGCGAAGCCGGGAACGGCTTCAATTTGGCGCCCGTGGGGGCGGACGGCCTATCCATATCGGCGGTCGCCACATCATTACGCTGTCGCCGCGGCAGGGCGGCGCCACCCTGTGGTCGCGCGAACTCGACGCCAAGGCGCTCGCAATCACATGTAGCACCGAGACGGTGCTGGCGCTGATTGCCGAGTTGCGGTCGTGAGCGGACTCCAGGCTGCCGCGAGGGCCTTGGGCGGGGAGGTCGTCGGCCGAAGTATCGCGGCGCCCGGGCCGGGCCACAGTGCCGCGGATCGATCTCTGTCGGTATGGTTCGACGCCAACGGCAGTCTCGCCGTCAACACGTTTTCCGCTCGCGACAGCTGGTCCGACTGCATGGACTATGTCCGCGCCAAGCTCGGCTTGCCGGAGTTCCGGCCTGGCGGCCGCGACCGGATCGAAACAATGGTCCGAGATCGCTTCGACGACCCCGCTAGTCCGCGCATCGACCTGATCGCCGAGCGCCAGCGGGAGCAGGCCAAGATCGCCAGACTGTGGGCGAGCAGCGTCGATCCAGCCGGTACCAAGCTTCAGATGTATCTGACGTTGCGGGATCTGTGGCCGCTGCCCGAGGGCGTTGCCGGCCGGGTGATCCGCTACTGCCCGTCCTGTCCCTGGCGTGACGAGACTATGAAGAAGGTGATCCGCGTTCCGGCGATGCTGGCGCGCTATTCACCGATCGACGGCGATATCGATCCGGATGGCCCACCTCCCGCTGTGCATCGCACGCGGCTTGACCGGTTTAGGGGCAGGGACCGGAAGAAAGCCTACGGGAAGACCGCCGGGCTGATCATCAAGCTGACGCCCGACGCCGAGGTGGAGGGATCTTGGCATCACCGAGGGCATCGAGGACGGGCTCGCGGTGATGCTGTCAGGCTGGGGCCCGGTGTGGGCGGCGACCGGCAGCGCCCTCGGCGGCTTCCCTGTGCTGCCCGACATCGACCTGACGATCTTCGGCGACCGCGACGAGGCCGGCCGTACCATCGCGCTGAAGTGCGCTGCCCGCTGGGGCGTCCGGGCGCGCATCCTGCTGCCGCCTGCGGGTCGCAAGGATTGGAACGAGGCTTGGGCGGCACGGCGCTGATCGCATGGTCGCCCGGCTCGACGGTCTCTCCTGGGTCGAGGAGGTTGGCGAGCCCCTGGAGGTGCCGCTACCGGACGATCCTGCGTCCATCGCGACCGAGCTGCCCCCGACGGTCGAGCGTCCGGCCGAGACGCTGCGCCACGCCACGCTGGACGCGGCGGAGGCCGCCTTGGCGGCGCCGTTGGCGGTATTCTTCAAGCTGGCCGAGGCCGAGGCAGTGGCGGTCCAGAAGGCCCAGAAGCCCCCTGAGGCGAGCAAACTGCAACAGTTGGCGCTGAGCGACTTCGGCGTCGGCAAATCGCGCGCGGCGCGCATGGCGGCGATCGGCTTTCTCCAGGGCAAGCAGGCTGGCCGTGGCGCGCCGAAGCTGTCTCGCCGGGTCGGCATCATGGTCGCCGATCTGCCGCTCGCCGATGAACTGGCCGCGGCGGCCAACCAGATCGTTCCGGGCATAGCGGTGGTGCGGCGCGGCGTCGAGGCAAACGATCCCGAGGCGCCGGGTCAGACCATGTGCCGCCGTCTGGCCGACATGAAGGCCTGGATCGCCGCCGGTGGCCAGCCAGATGCCCTGTGCGCGCGTTGCGCGATGAACCCGCGGCGGCGCAACCAAGACACGCCCGAGGATCCCGGTGAACCCGGCGAACCGGTCGAGCATTGTGGCTACAAAAACCAGGATTTCCGCGGCCATCAGATCATCGTCATGGCTGGGCCCACGACGCTGACCGAAGCGCCATATCAATCTCTCAAACGGAAGCTGAAAGATGCGGCTGGCAAGGACATCACCATGCCGGCCTTCGATGCGGCGATTGTCGACGAGCCGAAGCTGCTCAGCTGGCTGGGCGGAATGGAGGGGCGGGCAACGTATCTTGACGCCCGGGATGCTCGGCGGTGGCAAGCCACTGCGGCCACCAGAGGGTTTTGTAACCCGGGCCAAGCGGTGGGGGACGAAGGACTGGCAGCTACTCGACGACAAGCTTGAGCGGCTGACCAAATTCGTCGCCGACAGCATTGGCGGCTTGGCGCCGGGCGATTGGCGACCGGTGCGGCTTGACGAGCTGCGCAAGGTCGAACTTTCGGCAGATGAATGGCGCAGGTGGCGGCGTCACCTGCTGGCATTGGTAGCCGAGCCGCCAAAGGACGCGACGTCGCTTACCGGAGACGAGCTGCGAGCCGCGCTGGAACGATGGCTGACTTGGAACGGGGCGATCCTGACCCTGGCAAAGGCGTGCGAAGCGATGACCCAGGCGCTGGAGATGCGTGACGCTGGCGGCCGGCCCTACGGCGACAAGGACGAGCTGCCGCAGCTCCTCGTCCGCCGCGCAGGCGAGGGCGACAAATGGCCCTCTGGGCTCAGGCTGCAATGGCGCAAGCAGATCGCCGAGGGCTGGACAACGGTACCGATGCTGCTGCTCGATGCCACTGCCGAGCCGGATCTTCTGAGGCTCTCCTTCCCGCACCTCAAGCTGATCAGCGACAGCCGTGTCAAGCTGCCAGCGGCGGTTCAGGTGATGCAGGTGTTTGACCGGGCCTGCGCCTACAGCACTTGGTCGCCGAAACCGGAAAAAGTGGACATGAGCGAGCGGGGACTGGAGCGGCGCAGGAGTGTGCTCGCCCACATGCGACGAATGGCAGACACTGTCGACGTTGTTAGCGCCCTGGTTGGCACGGTCGGGCTGATCGTGCCGAAGGCGCTGGAGACGGAGCTGGAGCGCCATTGGGCGGAACGCGGCCACCGGCCTGATGGCCTTGTGATCGGCCACCACAACGGCATCTGCGGGTCCAACAAATTCCAGCGGGTCAGGGTGCTCTTCATCGTGTCGCGGGCGTCGCAGACACCGCGCGAGGTCGAGGACATGGCCGAGCTGGTTCGGGGGCGGCGGGTGCAGCGGCTGCGTGCCGCGGGGCGATGGTTCGAGCGCGGCACCCGCCGCTACCTGATGCGCGATGGCACGGCCAGAGCGGCGCCACTCTCGGAGAGCCACCCCGATCCCGATGTCGAGGCGGTGCGCAAGCAGATCGTCGACGCCGAGCTGGACCAGGGCGATGGCCGCGGCCGCGGCATTCGGCGGACGGTGGGGACGCCCCTGCTCCTCATGAAAATCGTGCCACAGCCGTCTGAGCGCACCGAGGTCGATCGGCTGGTCAGCCTCGACGAGGCGCTACCCTTCGACGCGATCGATGCGCTCGCCGCAAGAGGGGTGATTGTGCCGGTCTCGAACGCCAACAAGAAATCGCTGGAGGTGCTGGCGCAGGCGCTGGGGCTGGAGTGGGAGGCACTGCGCAAGCGGCTTCGGCAAAGGTCCTCACCTGGGAAAATTACCAAAGAAGATACAATACGTTTGGTAATTTTCCCAGGTGAGGACCACCCTGGAGGAGCGCCTCAAGGGGGCCGGCCAATGGCGAAGGTGGCGGATTAAGTTAGACCTCCGTGCACGGTATTGGACGACCGTTGAGTTGAGGCGGGCGGACACGGTCGAGGCGGCGAGTGCCATCCTTGAGCGGGAGCGCATCGAGCCCGCCCTAATCGAGGCCGACCAGTGAGAGCGGCGCCCGTTCTAGCTGGGCAATCTCCCTCACGCGCGTATGCGCGCGTTGATATTGGGCGCCTGCGTGACGTGCCGATGGGTCCTTAACATCACCGATTGCGTTGGGCAGCTGACAAACGTGTCCGCGCCGGCTCTATCTGGCAGGGTGGCCGCTCAACATGCGCCGCCGTTAACGGGTTGTGTCTGAGCAGGCGCCGCTCAACATTGTGGTCGACGTTGTTTGGAGCGGCAGCGTGACAGCGCCGCAGTTGGAACGGCGCGGCAGGGCCTTGCTGGCGCCTGCGGCCGATGGCGCGTGTTTGCTGTCAGCTGTTGTGAGATACCGGCCAGCCTGTCCGTGCGCGTCCTAGGCCGGTTTCTGTGACTTTCTCACGGCGCCCGCCTAGCGAAGCTTTGCGAGAACCGTTAGACGGGCGCGTGCCGGCGCCGAGTGCGAAGGGACGGCGGCCGGCAAGGTCTCAAAGGCCGCGCGCTGCCGTTTGTTCCGCGCGAGAGACTTTCTGACAGCGCCCGCCTAGCCTTGCTATTGCTGGAGCCTAGCTAGAAGGACGCCGGCCGAGCCTTGCGTTAGGGCGGCCCGGCAAATCTCAACTGTCGCAAGGCGGCGTTGTTCCGGCGCCTCTCAGGCGGCGGCGCTGTCAGCCGGCGGCGCTGTCAGCCGCGCGGCCTTCTGTCCTAGGGGGCACCGAAACGACCGAGCTAGGCCCACGGCAAGTGGAGCCACCTAAGCGCATACAGCACTGTGATGACCGCCAGCAGAGGAAGGAGCACCCTCAGCATCACCCGGAGCATATTACTGAACCCGAGGCACTGGGCGAAGTTCCGACCGATACTGGTAGAGAGTGTTGTCTGGACGGCACGGGGCCATTAGAAGCAGATTGGGCAGCGGGGGCCAACGGTGTGACGTGCATGTTCGCTACAGACCGACCGCCGCGTTTCCGCTGTCCACCAAGAGCAAAATTCTGGCAACGCTACGCTGGCGGTAGCCATCCTTGTTATTTGGATGCTGCTGCTTTGGCGGGTCTTCGGCCCTAAGCAGCGGTGAGATTTACCGAGGCTTTGTCAGCCCGCAATAGAGCGCGAGCAGCGCGGCCTCCGAGTGGTTGTGATCCATCTCGCGCGGCGCCCCTTGTCAGTGCCGAACAGCTTGGTCACACGCGCCTTTGCCGCCCTTTTGTCAGGCGGGGGAGGAGCGATCGCTTTCACGCTGGAGTGCGCCTGGAGCAGGGCTACCTTCCGCTTGGGAGCCTCGCTTACCGTGGCTAATAGTCTGGCCATTCAGCGGAAATCAGTGGCTGGGGTTCCCGGCACGTTTCGAGCTCCACTGCTGCCGCCATTCCTCAACAGTCAGCTCGACCCGATCAGTTGGCATCGGTGCCGGCTTGGGGATCAAGTCAATGTTGACCTGGGTTTTCGGGTCTTTCAGTAAGCCGAGCACCTTCGCCTTGCCGAGGATGGCGTTGACCTCGGCCGGCACATTCTTGCTTTGGATCGCTCGCTGTCGCGCCTCCTCCAGCTCTAAAAGTAGGCTCTCGGCAGTGGCGTTCAAGATGATCCGATGCTGGGCCTGGGCTTGGTCGATCAACGCAGCGATGCGCGGCTCCCGCGACATCCGCCGCGCCTCTGAAAGTGTCCCTCTGAAACCGCACGCGCGGTAGGCGTCGATAACCCTGGTGCCTGCGGCGACAAGTTCCGCAAACCGCTGGTGATGGCTGTCGATGTTTTTGAGCTTGTCTGGCATCAGCCAAGTTCCTTGAGGGGCTTTCCTAACCGAAGCTAGGGAGTGTACCAGTACTTGTGACGGCATCCATCGCGCGACAGATACCCGCCGCAAAGGCGCTCGTCGGCAACGCCGCCTTCGATGGTCATGGCATCCGGATCCACCGCCAAGCCGACGGCTTCGACGGGCATCGCCACGGCCTGCCGAACTGGCCATCATCCCAGTGCCGACACAGGGAGCTTCAGATCTATCTGCATTTGGCGGGCTTTTGCTACTCACCCGCTATAGCCGAGCTGAACCACAATGATGGCCATCATGCCGATCAGCGCCATAAGGAGAGCCAATCGATCGTCGCGATTGATCCCCAAATAAACGAGGCGTGGTTGCTAGCTCCTCAGCAAGGGGGTCCGATGGGTCTTACTACCTGCCAGCAGTTGCTTTCTCCTTCCGAACAATTGCGGTTATCGTTTTGACTTGGCTTCCAAGCCTTTCCTTGGTGTAAAGGCAGAGCACAAGATCAGCAGCGAGAGTGGAAGGTCCCAGCCATTGATGATTGTGCTGTGTAGCGCGCTCAAAAGCGGCGGGCAAAGAGATCAACACATGCCGCAGCGGCGGCGTAACTCCTCGACCTCGCCCAGCTGGAAGTCCTTCCAATAAGTGCCGTGCAGACGGCGGAGGTCAGCCAGATAAGCGCGGTGGTCGTACCAGAGTTGAGTGAAGTCCACTACGCGCTCGGGGTAGTGGAGGGCAGTGAACGATAGGGGTTTGCATGGGGAGGGGCAGGTATGGACACCCTGCGGGAGGTCGCCGTGTTCGACCAACCAGTTCAAGGCGTATTCTTTGACGGTGTGTGAGATGCGGGCGATGGCCATGCCGGGGATCGGACGACCGCCGCCGGCGTTGACGGCCCGGCCATAGGCTCCGGCCATGCGGATGACAAGGCGCTGTCGGCGCGAGGCCCGCCGGCGGTAGCTGATGAAGGTAGGCATTGCCGTACTACCGCTCGTCCGCGATGTTGTAGGCGCGGAAGAGGGCTAGGGCCTCTTCCGTTGCCTCTAGCTCGTCGGTGTAGAAGTCCCTGTCGCCCATGTATTGGCCGCGCGACTGGAGCAGCGTCTCGTGGTAGCTCTCAAGCGCGTTGGCGATGGCCTCGATTTGGCGCTGGGTGATGGTCAGTCGCATCATTCCTCACCTGTCTCAACGGTGTGGGGGGTTGAAAGTAACCGGGCCATCCTTGTCCAGCATTGGGTAGGGACCGATGCCACGATCAAGAATAGCCACCAAACCCAGTTAAGCGGCGGGGCCGTCGATTGGGGGTTCTTAGACATCTGATCGATTTGGGCATTCTACGATTCCGATCGTTGCCAGCGGTGACGCCATGCCCGTCTGGATCAAGCGCCCCCCGTGCCTCTGACTACGCAGTCGGCTGCGTCTCGGCTGAACCATAAGCTGTACCCAAACCAGACGCACGGAAACTCCCGCTGGTCGCCCGCAGGGGTGTTGGCAATCAGTAGTCGTCGAGTTCGTTGACCTGATCTTAGAGATCGTCGAGCCGGTCTTGGAGATCTTCGTTGCGCTGTTTCATCTCCTCGATTTTCATCTCTATGTCGAGGCAGTCGACCGATTCCGGCGACATGTCACTGCATTGATCGGCATAGGCTCTAATGTCGACCTTCCATTCCCTGCCACGATGAGCATGCCACCGAAGGTAAGGTACTTCATCGCTTTGTCCTCTGTGTCTTCGGCTTCTTCACCACCTTGCCCTTGCCTTTCTTCGTGGCTTCGAACTCCAAATCGGAGTGACGCAGCAGACCGGAGAGGACATACGTATCGACTTGCAGCTGCACCCAATCCCGGTCGATCTCTGCATCCGCCGCCATTCAGCAGGCCGATTGATTAAACTCACGTTTCCTTTGGAGCACAAACCTGCATCGTCCGGATTTCTCCGGGCGTGTACGCTTAACGATGTGAAGCGAACCTGGGTCCCCGCCCATCATCTCACCATATTGTTATTTCCGACCCGAGCAGCTTGCTTCTGGATGCCAATTCTTTGATTCGATCAGCCAATTGCTGCAAGTTGTTGATTGGCGTGGTTGCCGCGGTTGTTGCCTGATCGCCGGAATGTCGCAGGGTGCTCAGTCGCCCTACGGAAGCTGGAGCAGAGGAGCTGACTTCAACCTGCCTCAGTGGCCCCTTCCAATGCTGCCTCAAGTATACGAAGCGCCTTGTCGTCCCCTGAACAGGTCGAGTAGTGCCCGATAACCCAGTCGCGAGCAGCTTGATACTCGCCGGGTTTGAAAGTTTCGGCCTCTCCGTCAAAGCGTGGCACGAGTTCTTCCCCAAGATACACACAGTCTTCATATGAGAAGACGGCTTTTCCTCCAATGGATATCGGCATGGGCGGCTCGTCATAGTCACTTTCTGCATCCCTCCGGCCAAACAACATCGCCGTCGAACCACCCTTCAGACCCTAACAAAATTCTGCTTTTTCTCGTCAATGTCACGGTCCCGTCAGGCTCCCTTTGCATACAAAGATATTCGGTCCGACAGTCGGTAAGGCCACAGCAGTAGAATTCTCCAATGATGCATTCCTCAGCCATGTAGGTCCGTCTCCGTTGTTGCCGCTCGGCATGGACGCGGCCCGAGTGCAATTGTGTCAGCCTTGAAGCCCAACGGATTTCAAGGCTTTCTTCAGAAGCTCCTTGTCGGCGTTCTTAAACACCGACCGCGCTATTCCGGCCGCCGTGCGGGAAGCCCTTCTGTCGACTTTCGCCACCAGCGCGATCGCAACCTTGATCGGCGGGATGCCGAGCGACTTTGCTAGCGCCAATACCTCATCGAATATGCTGATCCGTTCGAGAAGCGATCGACACGCATGATCGAGTTGGCCGATATTGCCGGATAACAAATCGTGGGCGTTAGCATCCCATGCGATCACTCCGGTGATGAAGCGAGAGCGGCGGCTCCGCCGCGTCCATCGCTGGTTGGTGCAAAGAATGATGCCGATCCTGGTGTTCTGATCCTTGCTGGTTTCGGGCCGGGATCGGATGCGTTGAGCGCTTCGTAGCTTTGGCAAAAATCAATGGCGTGGGGTACACGAGCGCCAAAGTCAGGCAAGGAGCGAGAATGCATCAAGAACTGGCGTCCAGTTGCTGCATCGGCTAGTGCGACCTTGCGCGTCGCCGGGATTTCTCCGACCGCGTCTGCGGCTTCATCGACCAGGACGAGCGATGTCAGGTGGCCGACGATGCCCTCGGCTTCGGCGAGGCGCGCGGCATCCTCCTCCTTCATGCCGAGGACAGCGAGACTTGCCGCGTAGGCTCCAACCGCTGCTGCCAACCCTTCGCGTGCCGGCGAGTTCTCGACGGCGTCTGTCCATGTCGCCTCGATCTCGGTTCCGGCGATCCTGCGAGTCACACTGCTCTAGGCTGCCGTCGATGGGTTGCGCTGGCGACGCGACGTTTCGCATCGAGGCAATCGCGGCGACGATCGCTCCTTCGGTGTCGGCCTCCTGTGCGACGAACATCTGGCCGCCGGTAGGGCCGCGAGGTAGCCGACATTCGTCTCGAGCGCGCCTTCGCCGACCAGCACCACGGTGAAGCGGGCGCCTGTCGCTACAGCGCCTTGAACATCGATGGTGTTGCCGCTCTGCCCGTCCGTCACCAGCAGGACATTGGTGTTCCGGCGCGAGGCAACGACGGTCGCGACGGCTCCCGGAAGTTCGGTCCCGCCGCCGTCGAACGGAATTTCTGACGCCATCCGCGCGAGGCCGGCTCCGGACGCGCTTCCAACTTTCCGGCAATCATTCGAAAAGACCCAAACGTTGATCTGATCGTTCGCATTCAGGTGCGTGTTGGAGGCGGCGGCCAGGCCGCTCTTCACCGCGTCCCATTGCGTGAGTGAGGAGCCCGCTGTGACGCGACTTGTCATCGAACCCGAGACGTCGAGGAGGAGATCGGCGTCGAGGATCGCCTCGCCGGCAGCGGCGGCGCAAAGTCGAGCGAAACCTGACGTCCGTCGGCGGCACGACCGATCAGCGTTCCGGAAAGACTTGACGGCTCGCCGACCACCTTGAGTTCGATCGGCCGGTCGAGCTTCACAGTGACCCGGCCATCGACAATTCTGTGGCCGCTGACAAGGACTGTTCCGTCGCGTGAGCGGACGGTCACCACGGCTTCTTCGACGGGGCCGCCGGTCACCAGTGTGTCGGAATCCGGCACGGCAGTTCGCCATAGATCTGGCCGACGGTGACCGGAATTCTCAACTGGGCAGCGCCGGCAGCAAGCGACAGCGGAGCGACAAAGGTCGCCGTGACCTCGATCTCGACGCCCGGTGCGACGTTGGCGACCGACAGCATATGCAGGCCGCGCAGAAGTTCTTCGTGCAGGACCGCAGGCTTGCCGCGATCGATCGCGTCCTCGTAGGTCTCGCGTGCGGCCGCCTTGGCCTTCGCTTTTCCGACCAACACCCGATCGCCGACCTTCGCCTCGATCCCCGTCACGACGGCGTCGAACGGAACCGGGAAGGTGATCGTCGCCTCGATCGGGCGCTGCTCGTCGTTCCTGAACGTGCGGACGAGCTTCACGACGGCGAGCCCGGCCGCAATCTCGATGTCATATGAAGTCGATTTCAGCGGGATTGGCCGCCTCACGGTTCATTCGGTTGTTGATGAAGTTCTCGACAGCCCCGCTTGCCACTGCATACCCCATGTCAGTCTTCCTTCTTGTTTTGGGAAACGGCGCTCTCGAGGGCCGCCCGAATTTTTCTCGACAGTTCGTTGATATCGATGTCACGTATGGCGGAAGGAACGATCCTGATCTCCACGCCGGGCAGCGGCGCAATCACGATCTGCTCTTCCCCGTTCGCGCGCTTGCCACCCGTTCCCGGATGGCGCTCAGCGACGTGATCCCCTGCGCTTTCAGCTCCGCATAAAATGCCAATGCCCACGTGCTCCTCCCCGTAGCTTGCCCATCTCACCTTCCCGTGAGGCTCCGGCACGATGCCTTCGGCGATCAGGAACCTGATGTTCCTGGCCGGCTGTCCGGTCAGCTTCTCGAGTTCGTGGATGTTCACTTCGACCTTATGCAACACCGTCACTGTCGCATATAGGGGCTGCTAGCGATATGCAACAGTGAAACTGTCGTTTTGACATCGGCGGGTCAAGGATTGCTCATCTGGCGATTTTTGCTCGCTCATCAATGCCGACGCCGGGCAGCGGCGCCTCCCATGCAAAACCGCTACGTCCAAAATGTCCGAAGGTTGCGGTCTGTCGGAACAACGGCCTGGTGAGGCCGAGGCGCTCTATGATGGCGCCGGGGCGCATCAGCGCGGCAACATCGATCCCGAGCGCGGTAACGCTCGAGCGGACCGCACTGTTCGGCCGTGAACGTCTCAAAGTCGATGGCAACCGGGGCAGCGACGCCGATTGCGTAGGACACTCGAACCTCGCATGCCCTTGCCCAGCCGCGAGCGACCACGTCGCGCGCCAGCTGGCGAGCGGCGTAGGCACCCGAGCGGTCGACCTTCGTCCCGTCCTTGCCGGAAAACGCCCCGCCGCCGTGCCGGGCATATCCCCCGTAGGTGTCGACGATGATTTTGCGTCCGGTCAGCCCGGCGTCGGCCGCTGGTCCGCCGTTGATGAAGCTGCCAGCCGGATTGATGTGCACCCGAACGTCTCGTCAACAAGTTGCCGAGGACCGGTCCGAGAATGCTCGAACGAACGAGATCGCGCAGGTTGCCGAGCGCCAGCTCGGGGCTGTGCTGGGTTGACAGGACAATCGTGTCCAGCCCGATCGGCACCCCGCGCTCATATCGGACAGTCACCTGCGCCTTGGCGTCGGGGCCGAGCAAGGCTCCATCCGACGAATGCCGCACAGCACGATGTTCACGCATCAGCGCATGCGCGAGGCTGATGGGCAGCGGCATGAGTTCGGGCGTCTCGTCACAGGCAAATCCGAACATCGTCCCTTGGTCGCCGGCACCGGTTTCGTTTGCCGTCGACGCCCGCCTTGATCTCGGCAGGACTGCAGCGTCACGTCCTCGACGATCGCTAAGCCGGTCGAGATCGAGGCCCCAGCGACCCTCGGAATGGCCGATGTCGGAAAGCACGCCCTTTGCGATGGCGCCAAGATCGATAGTCGCTGCCGTGGTGATCTCGCCGAGCAGGCAGAGCGTCTGCCCCTTGATCGCCGTCTCGATCGCCACGCGACTGAGGGGGTCTTGCACCAGGCAGGCGTCGAGGATAGCGTCGGAGATCTGGTCGCAGATCTTGTCCGGATGCCCGTCGGAGACACTTTCGGATGTAAACAGGCCGGTTTCCCATGAACATTTGGAATTGCTTTCTCTGGTTGGTCGCGAGACAGGTTGGCGATGTTTCAGCCGACAAAGGGAAAGATGCGGACGCTCAAGCCGACGCGTCACTATCTGCCCGCCTCGATCTTAATCGGGAGGTCGAGATCGATCAGGCGCGCCTGCAGGAGCGACAGCGTGAGGTGGTCCCTGCACGTCGACCCATCGGCTGTCTTCGTTGGCCACGTCACCCTCACAGAAGACCAGGTGCGGCTGCTCGCGGCATGCGCGAGGTCAGGGCCAAGGTCGAGCTTCCTCAGCAAGTTGAACGCCCTGGCAGTCGGGCCGGTCTCGAGGTCGAACCTGGTCTCCCACCAGAACCCGTCGACCTGGCTCGTCGTAGTCCGCCGGTTCGATGCCGTGCTGGGCAAACAAGTGCTCCGCATCGCTGCTCCGTCGATGCGGGATGCCTTCGCTGACAAAGAATTCGCGCCATGTCGGCGGCGGTGGGCAGACAGTCCCATTCCCGACCGTCAGCATCAAGCCCTGTTCGCCGTTGTCATACCAGAACAGGGTCTGGGCAACCTGCGGCGGCGGGACGAGCAGGGGCTGCTCGTTGCGAAGCACGAACGACCGCGCATCCTTGACGAATGCCGCCGTGAGCAGGCCGCCCGCTCCGATCAGAAAACCGCGTCGTGAAAGCATGAAAAACCCTCCAAGTTGCACACGCATCTGGAGGGTTCGACGACCTACTGTTGCCCGTGCAGGGCCACATCGTCGTCACCACCGTTGCCGGTCAAGGCTGGTTGGCGGGGCCGAAGCCCTCTCTGGATGCAGGTCCCCATATGGCAGGGCGGCTGCCGTCCCACAAGCAGTTCCTGGTTCATCCTTTTTGCTGAAGCAGCCACGTCGGCGAGCGACTGCTCGGCGTCTTGCAAATGACGCACGGACCATTTCGACCAAAAGATCTATGCACTTTAATTGAATGCTTTGCCTCAGGCTCGACAGTGAGGCGCGTTCCCGTGCTGAACGACACATCTTCCGGGTACTCTTGCCGTCTTAGAGCAATCTGGCACGGAACCGCACCGCAGTATCAATAGAGAGGTCGGTCGCACACAATTTGGATGGTCTCACTACGAGATTTAACACTTTGGAATGTTTGGCAGATCTAGGCAACTGATTGGCGGCCAATCGCAACCGAAGGCCGGCAACCTTTCCTATTTAATGGGCGGACGGCGAGAAGTGGGCGTTGATCCGGTGGCGATGCTGCCTGCTACGCCGCCGAGTGCGACGTCGACTTGAAGCCGAGGAGCGAGTGATGCCGTACTTTTCCGATTGGGTTCACACGCCGAGGTTCAAGTTAAAAGTGAACTCCTCCCAGTCTGCAACGATGGATATCAACGTCGACAGCTCCTCGCATCCTCGACGCCAGTTCACTCTTAGCCTTAACGACGTCGCGCTGAAGCGTCTGCAAAGAGACGTCAACCATGCCGTCGAGAAGCTCGATCGCAAGGCGCGCGAGTTCGAAAGCGTGGAAGGAGAAGCAGGCCGCGCAACGCGAACGCGAAGAGGCCAAGCGTGCGGCATGCAAAGTAGAGGGCAGGTGAAATGGGTGCGCTCATAGTGTTGGCGACATTCTTCGCGGTGATGCTCGTGCCGCCGGCCATCATCTTCCGCAAGCGGCGGGAAAATAAACAGCTGGTCGCCGCGTTGGAGAAAATCAACGACGCGGTCTCCGACCCGGAGAAGCTGAAGCTCATCCTTGCCGAGGTCGAACGGCAGCGTGCGCTTAAAGCAACGACGCCGCTGCGCAATGTGAGGTCAGCACGAAACGAAATACCTCACAATCGCTGGCGCACTGATCATCCTCTGGTAGGCGAATGGCACCCTGAAGCTGCTGTATAAGCGCGCCGAGTGGGGCAGAGTAGGTAACTGGGTGGTAGATGGCTACCCAGAGACAGAGAGTTGCGGTGCATCCATCGTGTATCGCGACGTCTTCATGGGTGTGATCGGCAGGGAGGATCGGTTCGAGCTGGTCTTTCTCGGCCGCACCAATCACTGTCGCTGGCGGTCTGCCCAGTGGCGGCATTGCCATTGACAACATGGGCAAGGACTTTTTCATGGCGGTCTACAATGGACGCTGGATCGAGCTCGGCCTACAATGCAAGAAGCTGGCCCGGTTCCCACTGAGGAACTCGCGCGGCGTCCTGAAGATGGTCAGCGAATCCACCATCGCCATGCGT
This sequence comes from uncultured Alphaproteobacteria bacterium, assembly GCA_963791325.1. Taxonomy (GTDB): domain Bacteria; phylum Pseudomonadota; class Alphaproteobacteria; order Rhizobiales; family Rhizobiaceae; genus JBEVJK01. Next base: position 149,516 of record CAWBRU010000021.1, read on the forward strand.
GGCGAAAATCTCGTACTTCCAGAGTAGGGGCTAATCAGCCAACACCCCTGCCGCCGCCCCCGGCGGTTTTCGTGCATCTGGATTTGGTGCGGCAATCGCTTCAGCCGAAAGGATAGGATGTCGCCTAGCCCAGATGCAAGGGGCGCAGAGGGGACCCCGACCCCCGGCCTGTCCCCCCGGGGATACAATACCAGTGAATGTTTCATTCGGAGCCTCCCGGGGATGCTGAAGTCAATCCAGTCTCCTCGGTCCGAATGAACAACCCACTGAAAAGTCGGCGGATCTTGCGTCGGCGACGGCGAAAAGGCGCGGCCGCGCTGGTATTGGAGCCCCTAGAACTCCAGTTCGTGGGTCTTGCGGATCAACTCTTCCAAGTCGTTCCACATGCGGGGTGGGAGGTGCTGCTTGAACAAAGTGATCCCTTCAGTGGTCATCTTGCACAGTTCCGGATTGCCGTCCTTGTTGATCTCTTTGACCATGCTGGCGATCATGATCTTCGCTTCGTCTCGCCACTGGTCAACCGCACCGAACTCTTTAACAACATTGGCGATCAAGAGGAACCGCAAGGTGCTGATCTGCGCGCGGTCGATAAGCGGCGGACAGATGTCGCGCGCCACAGTGACCGCAGCGACTGTGGAGATCATCAGAGTGCGGTGATCCAACGAATCCGCGAAGGTATCTGGTTGCTCATAGCTCTGCGCACGGGCTGGTTGAGGGTTGAATGAGAAAGCGGTCAACGCTATCGCACCAGCTGTGACGATAGCGCGCATACGGAGTTTGTGTCGATTGGGCTTGTTCACTTGTCAATTACCTTGACGTTGCCGAATGACTTCAGGCAATTCCGCTGCGCTTAGCTTAGTACTTTTTGTTGCCGCTGAGCAGGGCGCAGCGATGCCGACTTCCAGGCCCGTGAAGCGTCGCACTAGGTATTTAATTCAGGCTCTCCGCGGCGGCCCGATCCCGTTCCGTCCGCCGCTTGACACTGCATTCAGATGGACGGGCCCTTGACGCACCTCCGGCACATGATTGTTAAGATGCCAGTGTTGATCCCGTGTCGCTTGTGTAGGAATGTCATTGTCTTGCTTTGGCCGGCCAGAGGTTGTCGCCCTGAATACAAATCGGATCGGGGCAACCAATCCAGTCCACGCTAGTCACCACCGACCGGCACGGTCCGCCGAACGGCCGTGGCCAGCAGCGCAAGTCACCCGCCCTTAACTTTACCCGGCACAAGCGGAGATGGCGGGACCTCAGACCCCTGATCGAAGGCATTTTTCAGCCCAGAGTTTTGGCTTGATCCGTGCGACTTCAAATCAGGTTGGAGTGAGCGTGGTGCATATTCACTACAAACCGCGAGAACATGCAGGATGATAACAGGCTGCTGCATGGAGCTTCAAGGAGCTCGGCTCCGCTGGGCCGAGCATGCAAGCGCAAATGATTGGCAGCGTCGAGCAATTTGCCCCTCGCCACGGCCACCACATCACTTGCTGGCCGAGGGATTGTCCCAGGCCGATCGTGAGGGGAGCCCCCATGAGCGAAACAATGACTGCCAATCGCTTTTGCAAGTGCCTTGCCTTGCTGCATTGGTCGGAGCGCGACCTGGCGAAAAATCTTTACTGTGACGACCGGCTGGTCCGGCGTTGGGCCCAGGGCAGCGAGCTCGTGCCGGCGTCCATAGTTCAATGGCTCGAAGAACTCACTATCACGCGTGAGTCTTCACCGGGACTTGGGTGGCGCTGAACTTTCAACGCCAAAGATGAGACATGAACCTCCAGCATTCACGTTTGGCGAACGACTGGTGGAACCCCGAGGCGAATTGCGCCACACCTGCCTTAAAACAAAGCGGAGCAACAAAAGTGGATCCTATTCGTCGCAAGAGGCTTGAGCGGATAGCCTAGAACCACGCCAGAGGATCTCAAAGCAACGAGGAACAATGGTCGTTCCTGTTCAGGACCGAGGGTGCAAGAAGCTTCGTCTTCTTTCCTTTCTCATTGGCTGAGGAGTTCGACGGTGAAGTCGACGGGCTGGACCTTCCCTGGAACGAGGTCCGGGTCCGACAGGTCGAAGACGGAGCCGACCTCACGCGTGAGGAGTTTGCAGAGTGGCAACAGGCGTATTGCAAGACGCGCGTCCAAGTGGGCTCGGACGAATGCTGGACCGTGTGGATTATGCCCCTCCGGGTCGATGCCGAAAATTGCCGGGTTTGCGGTCTTCAAGTGTACTGATGAGCCATACCTTGACGGTGTCTACGAGACTTTCGACGAGGCAAAGGCCGCCATGTCCCGGGAAGGTGCTTTGGCTGGCTGAGCCGGTGGTCGCGGTTTTGACACCTGGAATAAGCGCGCTAACCAAGCGCCGCCCCTGGTCGCCTGGGTCCAGCTGCTTGGCTTCTCTGCCCGCAGCAGTTGCTGTTTGCACCAAGTTCCTCCATAGCCCCCACCTAGCGAGATGGCTATTGCCCTAAAGGGCAGAACGGATTGCCCGAAAGGGCGCCGTCGATCGCCCGTTTGACGTTGAGCTTTGATAGCGACGCCGCCCCGCGCGGAACGTGCGTCCGTGTCATTGCAATGACCGCTTTTGTGGCGCTTTTTTTAAGAAAGCAGACGGCCAACTTTCGGCCAAACTCCATCACACGCGAAAGTGATCAGCGGTCTGCTTCTGGCGCTCGGGCGCCCGGCGACAAAAGCGCAGCATGGTTTCATCCTGATAACTCAACGGGCGCGCGGTCACGCGGATTCCGTCGGTGCCGAGTCGGTCGCGGCCGACTGCGCGATCAGCCAGTCCACCACCGCCACCTGCGCCTCGTGATCGGTGGCACCCGCCGCAAGTGCCGCATTGTAGACTTGCAGCTGGTGATCCGCGCTGGTGCCGCGGCGAACGATCGTCCGGGCATGCTCGACTTCGGCGAGGCAGCCGAGCGCCTCGGCATGCGGGCGCAAGAGCTCGATGAGCTCGTCGGTGAGTTCGAACATTGGCACCAGGATGCGCTTGCCGAAATCGGCAAGTTCCGCGTCAACTCCGTAGCGTTGTGCGCGCCACTTGTTCTCCAGGATCAGGATGCGTCGATAGTGGCGCCATCGCAGATTGTGCGACTTGAGGTGGTAGAGAAAGGCGAGGATGGACTGGTAGAGCGCCGCGATCGTCAGTCCATCCTCGAGGAAGGTGCAGGTGTCGCAGATGCGGATCTCGAGCGTCGGGTGCTTGGCGGAAGGCCGCATGTCCCACCAGATCTTCGACGGATCGGTGACCATGCCCGTCTCGGCCAGCACCTCGAGAAGCTCTGTCCAGTCGCTCCAGCTCTCGAAGGTCTCCGGCAGTCCCGAGCGCGGCAGGTCGCCGATGATGATCGGCCGGAACGCTTTCAGGCCGGTATCATGGCCTTCCCAGAAGGGCGAGGAGGTCGAGAGCGCCAGGAGGTGCGGCATGAAATAGCTGACCTGGCTCATCAGATCGACGCGCAGGTCCGGATCCGCGATGCCGGCATGCACATGCATGCCGCAGATCGCCATGCGACGTGCGAGGGTGCGATGCTCAGCCCCGATGATGCGGTAGCGCTCCATGTCCACCGGCTCCTGCTCCCGCCAGTGCGCCCAGGGATGGGTGGAGGAGGCGATCATGCGCAGCCCGAATTCCTGCGCGGCCTCGGCGATGGCCCTGCGCAGCGCGACGAGATCTGTCCTCGCCTCGCCGATCGTGGCGCAGACGCCGGTGCCGACCTCGATCTGACTCTGCAGGAATTCGTGGGTGACCTTCGGTCCCAGAATTTCCTTGCAGCGACCCATGAAGCCCGCGGGCTGAAGCTTCGCCAGGGCCCGCGTCTCTGGGTCGACGAGGAGGTACTCCTCCTCGATGCCGATCGAGAATGTCTCCTTGTGAGTTGTCATCGCGCCTACCCTTCAATGGGCTCGAACCTTCACCGTCTCCCCGATCCCGTTCAGGATGCGCCGGAGTTCGTCATAGTCGGGATGGCGGACGCGCATCCAGGCATTGGCCATGTAGCCGGCGGCGACCGCCTGCGTGGGCGTGCCGGGCGGCGGGAAGTGGCTACCGACCACGAGATCGCCGAGGGCGTCGAAGATTGGGCCGTGCCGTCATATCCGCTGATCACCCCGTCGCGGTCCGGGCGGAGCGCGATGATGCCGCAGGAATATCGCCGGGACGGCGGGCGGTCGCTCGCTTGGTGGCAGACCGCGAGGGCCCATTCCCGGTAGAGGTCGAACTCGTTGCCGGCGCAGTAGCTGTCCCATTGCCCGACGCCGGGCGGCCGACATCCGATCTCGGAGAAGCGCAGGCCCTTCGGTCCGAAGAACCATTCCATATGGGTCGCCGACGTGTCGATGCCGAGCGCTGCGGCGACGGCCGCTCCCATCGCCTTGACCTCGTCATAGGCCGCATCGCCGATCCGGTTCGACGAGATGATCTGCGGCGAGATCCAGCGCGTACGCATCGCTTCGAGCACGTTCGGGTAATAGTGGCTGATGAAGTCGCAGGCCACCTGTCCGCCGACGGTCAGCGTGTCGTAGAAGCCCTCATGCCCCTGCTGGAACTCCTCGATCGCCGCGGGAGCCCCGTCCGCGAGCCTGCTCGCCCGGCCCGCTGCCTCGAGCTCCGGACCAGCCGTCGACGCGATAGGTGCCCGCGGCGCCTGCCGCGTCGCGCGGCTTCAGGATCACTGGAAAGCCCACGGCCTCAACGAAGGCCCTGGCCTCGGCCGGGCTGCGCACGCCGGCGGAGGCCGCGGTCGGCACGCCGGCGCGGCGAAGCACCTCCTTCATCGCGACCTTGTCGCGGCAGAGATAGGCGGTGCGCGCCGAGGTGCCAGGAATGGTGCAACGCTCGCGCACATGCGCCGCCGGCATCACATGCGCCTCGACGACCGCCTCGAGCCGGTCGATCCACATCCGCTTCTGCGCCTCGCGCACGGCCCATTCGAGCGCCCCCTCGTCGGTGACGGAGCGGATCTGCAGGTAGCCGCCGGAGAGCCAGCCGCGCAGTTCCTCGTCGAGCCAGTCATACGGACGCTCGCCGATGCCGATCACATGGGCGCCGATCGAGGCCAGGGCGCGCACGAACTCGCGCTGATTGGCGGGAAAGGCCGGCTCGAGGAAGATCACGTTCACCGCAGCCTCCTCTGATCCGCATTCAGGGCACGAGGTCGTTCAGATAGCCTGGCAGCATGCATCTCCAGGTGGGCCAGTCATGGTCGAAGTCGTGCCCCCAGGGATCGACCCGGTTGGGTATGCCCTTGGCGCCGAGCACCCCCGCCATGCGCCAGCTCTCCTCCGGATTCTCGAACCGGCCCTGGCCGAAGGCGAAGATGAAGAAGCGCCGGCGCAACTGATCGAGGAGCGGGCCCGATCCCATATTCGGCACGAAACTCAGGGGAGCGGCAAAATAGTAGCTTTCCGTTCCCCTGAATCCCATCAGCCGCTCGATGTCGTAGGTGCCGCTCAAGCCGATGGCGGCGCGGAAGAGCCAGGGATAGCGGCAAGCGACCGCGACCGATTTGAACGCGCCGATGGACGCACCCGCGGCGATGATTTCGATCGCCCCGTCGCGGCAATCCGTGCGGATGGCTGGCACGACCTCCTCTGCGACGAGCTGCTCGAACCGGTCGAGCAGGGCGCAGCGATAGTCGACCGAGCCCCAGCCCGCGGCGAGCGCACGCCCCGCTAGGCTGTCGCAGGAATAGACTTTGATCCGACCCGCCTCGATCAGGCTCGACAGAGCCGCGACGAGCTGCATGCGCTCGATCTCTTCGGCATCGCCGCCCGCCGTCGGGAAGACGAGGACCGGCTGGCCCCAATGGCCCCAACGCACCAGGGTGATCTCCTGTCCGACGCGCTCGGAATACCACCTAGAAGCCGTCTTCATCGCCCCGCGACCCCTTCCTGCTCGCGCCAATGCTGCACGCGGCCCCAGAAGAGCTCGGTGAACGGCTCGATCTCGTGGGAGGGGAAGAGGGCAGCGACCTTCTGGCGGATCGCGTCGCGCATCGTCTCCGTGCCGAAGAAGTCATAGGCGAGCGCGTCGAGATGGCCGAGATGCTTGCGGCAAAACTCGCGGAACTTCTCGGTCTCGAAGCGCTTGTGGGCAATCTTGGCATATTCGGCGAGACGCTCGCGCGGGCTGAGATCGCGGTCGGCGACTGCGTAGAACGGCTCCCAGTCGAGATTGCGGCGCATCTTCCGGTCCGTGGCTGCGCAGAAGATCGACCAGCGCAGATTGGCCTTGATCAGCCAGGGGAAGTGGTAGTGGAGCGAGGTGACCTGGCTGTCGGGACAGGCATTGGCGAAGTCGATCGGATACCAGACGCCCTCCTTCGATAGCGCCTCGCAGGAATTGAAGTCCCAGCCGAAGAATGCGTTGATGGTGAGCGTGGTGTCCTCCAGTACCTTCTCGTCATCGGGCGAGAGGAATCCGACCTTCATCGTGTAGCGATCGTGCAAGGGGGCGGAAGGATCGTAGTCCACCTTGCGGGTCTGCGGCCCCAGCCCGACGCAGCGCACAAACCGATCATAGGGGAGCATGGCCTTCTGCAGGTTCATGAGATCGGTGCCGCTCGCGTCATAGGCGCGATGGAACTCCGCCGCGTCGTCGATCTTGGTGACGCCACGCCAGCCGCCCCCTTCATAGGGCTTCATGAAGAAGGGATAGCCGATCTTCGCCCCCACCTCCTGAAGCGAGAAGAGCCGGGCGTAGCGGCGCAGCGTCGGCTCGAGGTCGTCGGCGTGCTCATAGGCCTTGGCCGGCAGCATCCAAGTCTCCGGCACCGGCAGGCCGAGGCGTATCATCGCAGCATAGGACGTGTGCTTCTCATTGGCCTGGATCGACCAAGGATTGTTGTAGACATAAAGGTCATTGAGGACGATCGCCTTCTTGATCCATTCGCGGCTGATCGAATACCAGTGGGTCAGGCGGTCGATGACGAGGTCGTACTTGACCGGTTGGCGCAGATCGAAAGGCTCGATGGTCACCCGCTCGCAATGAAAATTGAGCCGGTCGCGGGCGACCTTGATGTCGAGCTTCAGACCGTCGAGCAGGCTTTCATAGCAGATCGGCCAGCAGATGTCGGCGCCCAGCGACAGGCCGATATTGACAGTGCGCTGCCCCATTCCTCCGTCCCCCGTTGGGTCCGGCTGAGGGCGTTCAGCGCAGCCCGTCAGTCGTGCCGATCGGCCTCGCCCCGCAGCGCCCAGATCAGACCGTCGCGAAGCTGGTCGCGCCAATTGTGCCAATGATGCCCGTCCCAGGCGCTCTTGAACAGAACATCGACGCCGTTTTCGCGCAAGAACATTGCTAGGGCACGGTTCTCCGATGCGAGTCCCTCGAGCTCGCCCGTCGAGACGAAGGCACGTGTGTCGGGCAGGCACGGCGCGCGTCGCATCGCTCTCACCAGTTGCGCGACACGGTGGAATACGGGATGCGACCGGTCTTCCAGCTTGCCCTCGTCGAAGATGAAGGAGCCTGACATCAGCGCCAAGCCGCCGAAGGTCCCTGGATAGCGATAGGCAGTGGCGAGCGAAGCCACGGCGCCAAGGCTCGCGCCGACGAGAACGCGGTGGCGTGCCCCGTCCGAGATGCGCCAGCTTGCGCCGAGCGCCGGCAGAACCTCGTGCACGATGTAGCGGGAATGGCGGCGGCCATCCGCATAATCTCGCATCCGGTCGCACGTCTGGACCAGGGCGGCGACGACCGGTGGGATGACGCCCGCCGCAATCAGATTGTCGAGCACGACGGGCAGGCCGGCGTAGCTGACGAAATCCGAACCATCATGGAGGACGACGAGGGGATAGGTTCGACCGGGGTCGTAGCCGGCGGGTAGATAGACGCGTTCGGTCCGACTCTCGCCGAACGCGGAACTTTGAACCGTGATCTCCTCGATGCAACCCGACGGTGTACCGCGCGGCTCGCTCCACTCCGGTTGCGCGTAGCCAAAGGTCCGGCAAACCGAGTTCTCGCCGAAAGGATCGCCGGCTCGGGCCGGATTGAACGGGTCGACAATCCAATCCTCGCGGCCGTCCCGCCGCACGGCGATCTTGTATTCGAAGCGGCCTGCGTCCTCGACGCTGAGGCGCAAAAGCCAGAGGTCGGTACCCTCAAGCGGTAAAAACGAGCGGCTGTCGACCCCCCCATGGATGAAGGACAGGAGCCGGACCTCATGCGCCGGCCCTCGAAAGACGAAGGTCGCCGTCCCCGGCTCCACCAGCGGGAAGGCGTGCTTGTCGATGAACGCATCCACCGCCGCCTTGCCGGGCATCCCGCCGGCGGTCAGCGCAGCGAGCGCGGGGTGCGCTGCCGACCCGTGGGCGAAAGCGCCGGAGACGAGCGCTGCTGGCCGAAGTTTCGTGCCTGATTCCACCTTGCATCTCTCTTCGCGGCCACTCGCGACCGAATGGGTCGTTCAGGCATTTGCATCCTAGGTTGTCGCGCTGGCCGGAATATTGACTGCTCCGACGTTTTGACAGCTGACGTAACCACCTATCCTGGAGCACTGAACGCTCCCAGGGTTGTAGTACCCGCCTTGGACAGCGGTAGCCATCGCCTGCGGTATCACGCGAAAGGACGCGATCTTACACTGGTCAACTGCCGCCTGCGCATAGCGAAAGTCGATCCAGGTATATAAAGGGTGTGTTGGAGGCCGGTCGTACAGCCAACCAATACAACGCTTAGAGCGGCGGACCGCAGTACATTCGAGCGCATCCCGTTCTCCTTCGCGAATGCTTTGATCCCTCCTGCTCTGCTGCCCAGCCGAGAGTATTGAACGTCTGCCATCCCAGGTGCCATCAATCATAATCCGCCGGGATAATCACGCCAAGGTGAACAAAAGGCGTGCGACCGAACCAGACCGCCCGCGCCACTGCGAGCGATTCAGGTTCGGAGCCACCATTACGCATCTGGGTTTAATGCAGGCATGGAAGCGACCGCCGCTCGTTTATTGCACCCGCTGATGCCCGATCGCTGGTGTAAAAAGGCTTGGCGAGCAGGGCCGGTGCGACCACTAGGTAGAAGGCGAGAGTAGTCGGGCTCATCCGGAGCATAAGTTAGAGCGAGGGCCGACACTGCCCAGACGGCGGCCAGGCCCCCGATCGGGAAAGCACTTTCTTCTGGCGAGCGGGTGACTGGACGCTGCCGGTTTCGGCGCTACCCGGCCGGGTAGTAGATGCAGTGGTCCTTCGCGATCTCCTTGCCGTTCCAGTATTCGACGCGCGGGTTCGGCCCGCCGAACACAGCATCGTAGTTGGTTCGGATGTGGGTGTGGCCACCGGCTACCCAGGCGCCGGTCCCTTTGTGCCGATGACTTTCCTCGACGGGCCAGATGCGACCGTTGACGCTGATGCTATTCCGGTCGACCAGCCATACAGGGTAGTAGTTGCCGGTCGTCGTGCTGCGGCACTGCATGGTGCCTACCTTGCCGGACGGCGATGGAGACGGCTGCGGTCGTGCCGGCTCCTGCGGGGGCACATAGGACGTCTGGGGCCGCAAGATCGTGACCCAGCCGGCCATGTCCTCCTCAGTGAGCCATGTGATGGAATTGGGTGGCGTCACCACCATCTTGCCGATGACACGCACCGGAACATCGTACTCGGCTAGGCGCTTGGACAGTCCAATGGTCGCGCCATCGGAGGGGCTTCCGTCCTGTTCACTGGCGTTGTGAACGCCGATCTGCCCGCCCAGCCAGAGGCGGCGGTTGGTGCCGCCGGCAAACACCAGCGTACAGGCCGATGAACATTCGTCGTCGGAGCCGACCACCGTCGTCATGTTCCGCGCGCGGACGATCTGCGAGATGAGCCATGCCGGAAAGAGCTTGCCGCCAGGCGAATTGAGCAGGACGAACTCGGTCATCTGACCTCCTGATTCCCGCTGCTTCAGCACGTAGTTGAAGTATTCGTCATCGCCGAGCTTGAACTCGCCCTCAATGTAGAGCGAGGTCGGGTATTGGTCCGAGGATGCGATGTTCACCGCGTGGGTCGCCGTAAGGGTGCCGGCCATCAGGACACCGGTCATGACACCGACAAGGGCAGTTCTCATTCTCAACTCCGTGGCAGGATAAGGAACCGGTCTACAACCTTGGGATTAGGATCAGGCCAGCCGTAGGCGAAGGCTCGCCGATCGAAGTCGCCGGACATTTCGACGACTTAGAGAACGAGCTCTGTGCCGGTCAGATCACCCCGACCGGATATAACTGCGAGTTGGTGGACTGGGCCCCCGCCCTGTCGCCTAACCATATAGTTGCAGTCCCCCGAGGCGCGTTTGTCGCTGGCTGCCAAATTTGTGCCTCAACCTACAATTTTCACATAATGTTAATTAGCGTTAGACGACGTGATTACTGCCCCGCTGACTTCGTCGCGTCGCTGGTTGAAGCTTCGCCTTAGGGGAGGTCCGAATCATAGGCCCCGGATCACCTGCCGCGTCGAACCTTGGTCATTGAACTGAGATGCGAAAGGGGCATACCGCAAGGGTTACTAAGCGACCCTGTCTTCGGAGGCATTGTGTATCCCTGTGGCAGGAAAGTGGGAGGGCAGCCTGGTCGCTTCGAAGGCGCGGGGCTTGGGCCATCAGGGCGCGTTGTCTGCCAGTACAGCGCATCTCGCGCGGCGGGAATGCGCCAACACTCGGAATTGGCCTCTGGCCTGTTGAGGAGAGCCCCCTTGTCCGATCGACGGTGTTCCGACTCCCGCCCGGAGCTTGGTAGGCTGCGTACGAGGGCCTAGGTAAGCTGGCCTCCCGGCGAGCGTCTAGGCGCCACCTCGCGAACGAAACCAGGGGAAAATTGAGGGGAAGCAGGAACCCTGTAGGTCAAACAAGCCCGGATACCTTGAGCTTCCTGACAAAATCGGGCGGGCGCTCAGCCAGTTCAACTGCGAGTAGGCGCGGCGGCAGCCTTTCCGTGGGCTGTCGCTCCGACTTTTAGCGGATTCTTATTTTCCGCATGATCTTTTGCGAAAACTCTGCAAACCTCCCCGGGCATGTCGGGGAGGGAGAAAAAGTGCTGTTCGCGCGGGTGAACGGGGTGGTCCTCCACCACGAACGCGCTGGGCTGGCCGAGGGGCCGGCCCTGGTGTTTGCCAATGCGCTCGGGACGGATCTGCGCATCTGGGACGACGTCGCGGCGCGGCTGGCGCCAGCCTACCGGATCCTCCGTTACGACAAGCGCGGCCATGGTCTGTCCGAGACGACGCCGGCCCCCTACAGCCTCTCCGACCATGTCGGCGACCTTGCCGCGCTGCTCGACGCCTGCGGCATCGCCCGGGCGGTCGTCGTCGGCCTGTCGGCCGGCGGCATGGTCGCGCAAGGCCTGGCCGCAGCGCGGCCCGATCTGGTGAAGGCTCTGGTGCTGGCCGGCACGGCGCCGCGCATCGGCACGGAGGCGTCGTGGAACGCGCGCATCGCGGCGGTCGCCGAACACGGCATCGCCGGCATTGCCGATACGGTTCTCAAAGGCTGGTTCACGCCAAGGTTCCGCGACGGCAATCCCGATTTTGTCGGCTACCGCGCGATGCTGGAGCGGTCGCCGGTCGAGGGCTATGTCGGCACCGCAGCGTCGCTGCGCGATGCCGATCTGACCCAATCGACGCGCGCCCTTGCAATGCCGGTGATCGCGCTTGCCGGCGACGCCGACGGATCGACGCCCCCCGACCTGGTTCGGGCCATGGCTGCGATCGTACCGGGTGCGGATTTCCGCCTGATCGCCGACGCCGGGCATATCTGCTGCGTGGAGCAGCCGGACGAAGTTGCCGGCGTGATCCGAGGCTTCCTGACCGAGATCGGCTATGCCGGGAGAATGACATGACCGACTACGTCTCGACCGAGCGCCACGGCCGCGTGGCCGTCATCACCGTCGACAATCCGCCGGTCAATGCGCTGAGCTTCCATGTCCGGGAGCCGCTGCTGGCCGCGTTCGAAGCCGCCCGCGACGACAACGAGGTGACGGCGATCGTTCTGGCCACCGCCGGCCGCACCTTCATCGCGGGCGCCGACATCAGCGAGTTCGGCAAGCCGATCGCGCCGCCGACCTTGCGCGACCTGATTGCCACGCTGGAACAGATTCGCAAGCCGACGGTCGCGGCCATCCACGGCACCGCGCTCGGCGGCGGGCTCGAGCTGGCGCTCGGCGCCACCTTCCGGGTCGCCGCCGAGACCGCCAAACTTGGCTTTCCCGAGGTCAAGCTCGGCCTGCTCCCGGGTGGCGGCGGGACCGTGCGGCTGCCCTACCTGATCGGTGCCAGGGCGGCGCTGGCGATGATCGTCTCCGGAACGCCGATCAGTGCCCGGGAGGCCGCCGAGACAGGGCTGGTCGACCGGCTGAGCAGCGGCGACGTCGTCGACGATGCCGTCGCGTTCGCCCTTGGCCGGGTCGAGGAAGGCGCGGCACGGGTGCCGGTTCGCGACCGACGCCCGGAGACCGGCGCGGGGGAACTCGCCGCCTTCGATGCCGATGCGGCGACGCTGCTGCGCAAGTCCCGCGGGCTCGAGGCGCCGCTCGCCTGCGCCCAGGCGGTGCGCAATGCGCTGACCTTACCGTTCGAGGAGGCGCTCGAGGCCGAACGGGTGTTGTTCGAGCGGCTGGTGACCAGCGACGAATTGAAGGCACAGCGGCATCTGTTCTTCGCCGAGCGCGAGGCAGCCAAGGTGGCCGGGGTGAGCAAGGACCTGTTCCACCGCCTGATCAGCCGTGCCGGCGTCATCGGCGCGGGCACCATGGGCGGCGGCATTGCCATGACGCTCGCCAATGCCGGGATCCCGGTGGTGCTGCTGGAGCTCAAGGAAGAAGCGCTAGAGCGCGGCCTGGCCGGCGTGCGGCGCACCTATGACGGCCAGGTGGCGCGGCGCGCGCTGACCCCTGACGAGCGCAGCCGGCGGCTTGCCCTGATCAGCGGCTCGACCAGCTTCGCCGATCTCGCCGAATGCGACCTCATCATCGAGGCTGTGTTTGAGGACATGGGCGTCAAGCGGCAGGTGTTTTCCGCGCTCGACCGCATCGCCAAGCCCGGTGCGCTGCTGGCGTCGAACACCTCCTACCTCGACATCAACGACATCGCCGCGTCGACCAGCCGGCCGGGCGACGTGCTCGGCACCCACTTCTTCTCGCCGGCGCATGTGATGCGGCTTCTGGAGATCGTGCGCGGGCGCGAGACCTCGCCGGATGTGCTGGCGACCGCTCTCGATCTTGCCAAGCGCATCGGCAAGGTGCCCGTGGTCGTCGGGGTGTGCCACGGTTTCGTCGGCAACCGCATGCTCGCCGCTCGCGGCGAGGAGCTCGAGCCGATGCTGCTCGAAGGCGCCACGCCGCAGCAGATCGACGAGGCGTTCGCCGCCTTCGGCTGGCCGATGGGACCATTCCAGATGGCCGATCTCGCCGGCCTCGACATCGGCTGGCGCAACCGCAAGGCCCAGGGCAAGACCGCGGTGATCGCCGACGCGCTGTGCGAGGCCGGGCGGCTGGGGCAAAAGACCGGCAAGGGCTGGTACCGCTACGAGGACGGCGGCCATGTGCCGAGCGAGGATCCGGAGGTCGAAGAGCTGATCAGGGCCAAGGCGGCCGCCGCCGGCATCGAGCAGCGCACGATCGGAACCGACGAGATCACCGAGCGGACGCTTTATCCGATGATCAATGAAGGCACCAAGATCCTGGAAGAGGGCATCGCGGCGCGCTCGTCCGACATCGATGTGGTCTGGGTCAACGGCTACGGCTTCCCGGTCGGCAAGGGCGGGCCGATGTTCTATGCCGAGCGACTCGGGCTGGCCAAGATCCTCGAACGGCTCGAGCATTGGCACCGCGAGACCGGCAAGGCGGTGTACGACCCCTCGCTGATACTTTTGTCGCTCGCCGCGTTCGGCGGCAGCTTCGCCGACGCCGGCCGCCGCTGACCGCATGCGGGCGATCGCGCTGGCGCGGACTGCCGGCCCGGATTATGATCGGGGCGGACAGTTTCGTTCGGCCGCGCGGCGGTGCGCTGGCGCGGCTGGGAGGCGAAAGCGGTGACCACGCCCATTCCCTTCACGCCCGACCCCACGGCCAAGCCGGAGGTGACCGGCTTCTTCGACGCCGACACCAACACCATCTCCTACCTGGTCCGCGACCCGGCCTCGGACGCCTGTGCGGTGATCGATTCGGTCATGGACATCGACTATGCCGCCGGGCGCATCACCCATCAGGGTGCCGATCGGATCGTCGCCGAGATCCGCGACCGCGGGCTGAAACTGGAATGGATCATCGAGACCCATGTCCACGCCGATCATCTGTCGGCCGCCCCCTATATCCAAGAGGTGCTCGGCGGCAAGCTCGGCATCGGTGCAGAAATCATCACGGTGCAGGAGACGTTCGGCAAGATCTTCAACGAGGGTACCGAGTTCCAGCGCGACGGCTCGCAATTCGACCGGCTGTTCAAGGACGGCGACAGTTATCGGATCGGCTCGCTCACCGGGCATGCGCTGCATACGCCCGGCCACACGCCGGCCTGCATGACGCATGTCGTCGGCGACGCCGCCTTCATCGGCGACACGCTGTTCATGCCCGACGGCGGCTCGGCGCGTGCCGATTTCCCCGGCGGTGACGCGCGCACCCTTTACCGCTCGATCCGCCGGGTGTTGTCCCTGCCGGGCGACACCCGGCTGTTCATCTGCCACGATTACGGGCCGAACGGCCGCGCCATCCGCTACCAGACCACCGTGGCCGAGGAGCGGGCGCACAACATCCATGTCAAGGACGGCATCGGCGAGGACGAATTCGTGGCCATGCGCGAGGCACGCGACAAGACGCTGGCGATGCCCAAGCTGATCATCCCGTCGCTGCAGTGCAATATGCGCGCCGGCCAGTTGCCTCCCAAGGATGGTGATGGCAAGACCTTCCTGAAGGTGCCGGTCAACGCACTCTGACGGGTTCGGGAAAAGATGCAGGGATGAGTTCGATGGATTACCGCTCGATCGACGACAATTACGCCGTCTCCGGCCAGATCACCGCCGACGAGGTGGCCGACATCAAGGCGGCGGGTTTCCGCAGCGTGATCTGCAACCGTCCAGACGGCGAGCAGCCCGGCCAGCCGACGGCAGCCGAGATCGGCATGGCGGTCGAGGCCGCCGGGCTGGCTTTCCGGCACATCCCGGTGGTCAGCGGCCAGATCACGCCGGCCGATGTCGCCAAGACGACGGCGGCGCTCGAGGAGCTCGACGGACCGGTGTTCGCCTACTGCCGCTCCGGCGCCCGCTGCACCAATCTGTTCATGATGGCGACCGGCCGGAGCTGAAGCGCGCCCCGGACGGGGCTCACAGCGGCAGCATGCTGGTTTCCTTCAGCGTTTCCAGCACCACCGCGGTCTTCACGTGCTGCACCGAATCGTGCGGCAGCAAGACGCCGTTGACGAACTCCGCCAGCGAGCGCAGGTCGG
Source organism: uncultured Alphaproteobacteria bacterium (assembly GCA_963791325.1). Taxonomy (GTDB): domain Bacteria; phylum Pseudomonadota; class Alphaproteobacteria; order Rhizobiales; family Rhizobiaceae; genus JBEVJK01. The sequence continues at coordinate 164,902 of CAWBRU010000021.1, forward strand.
GCGTCACCACCTTCAGCACGTAGTCCATCTCGCCGGTCAGCGCGTGTGCCTCCTGCACCGCGGGCAGCCGCGCCAGCAATTCGGCAAACCGCCGCGCGTTGTCGCGATTGTGGGTGGCGAGCGTCACCGAGACGATGTTGACCAGGGAAAAGCCGAGCCGCTCGCGGTCAAGGACAGCCCGATAGCCGCGGATCAGGCCCTCCTCCTCGAGCCGCTGGCGGCGGCGCGAGCATTGCGAGGGCGACAGGTTCACCCGCTCCGACAGATCGCTGTTGGTGAGCCGCGCATCTTCCTGCAGCAGCGACAAGAGCTTGCGGTCGAACTTATCGAGCTGCACAGCATGCATGTCCGATCCCGGCATTTCTGCACAATTTGTGAGGATCAGATCACCTCGACCGGGTCATTGCAAGCCTGTTGCACGGCGCCTGGTGTACCATCGGGCTGCGGCCGGCCTGAGCTTGAAGCGCTGGGTCGTGCTCAGGCTTGATGCGCTTGCGCTGCCTTCGGAGGATATGATGGGTCCGTTTCCGCATGATGCCCCGCCGGCCGCGATCGGCCCCGACAATCCGGCCGGCACCGACGGCTTCGAGTTTGTCGAGTTCGCCCATCCCGAGCCCGATCAGCTCGCCGCCCTGTTTACCCGGATGGGCTATCGGGCTGTGGCGCGCCATCGCTCCCGGGCGGTCACCCTGTGGCGTCAGGGCGACATCTCTTATCTGGCCAATGCCGAGCCCGGCTCGCATGCCATGCGCTTTGCGGCTGCGCATGGGCCGTGCGCGGCCGCGATGGCCTGGCGGGTGGTCGATGCCGAGCACGCCTTCCGCCACGCGGTGGCCAGGGGCGCCGAGCCCTATACCGGCACCGATAAGGCCCTCGACGTGCCGGCGATCGTCGGCATCGGCGGCTCGCTGATCTACTTCGTCGATCGCTATGGCGCCAAGGGCTCGGCCTATGATGCTGAGTTCGAATGGCTCGACTATCCGCGATCCGCGGCCTGAGGGCGTCGGCTTCTACTATCTCGATCACCTCACCCACAATGTCTATCGCGGCAACATGGACAAGTGGTGGGCGTTCTATCGCGAGCTGTTCGGGTTCCGGCAGATCCATTATTTCGACATTGCCGGCAAGCTGACCGGTCTGGTGAGCCGCGCAATCACCTCGCCCTGCGGCAAGATCCGCATTCCGCTCAACGAGTTGACCGACGATCGCAGCCAGATCGAGGAATATCTGAAAAAATATCACGGCGAGGGCATCCAGCACATCGCTGTCGGCACCGATGCGATCTACGACGCCACCGACCGGCTGGCGGCCAACGGGCTCAAATTCATGCCCGGTCCGCCCGACACCTATTATGAGAAGAGTTTCGCGCGCGTGGCTGGCCACAGCGAGCCGCTGGAGCGCATGAAGGCGCACGGCATCCTGATCGACGGGGAAGGCGTGGTCGATGGCGGCACCACCAAGATCCTGCTGCAGGTGTTCTCGAAAACGGTGATCGGGCCGATCTTCTTCGAGTTCATCCAGCGCAAGGGCGACGAGGGGTTCGGCGAAGGCAATTTCCGCGCGCTGTTCGAATCGATCGAGGAAGACCAGATCCGCCGCGGTGTGCTCAAAGGCGCCGCCGCGGCATAAGGGTGCGGGTTGCCGACCCCACCCGAGCTCTAACTGCCAGCCAGACCGAGCCGCTCGACCTCGTCGGCACGCCGGTCGCGATCGAAATCGAGGAAGAATTCGTCGAGCTGCGGCGGCGGCACGGAGCTGCCCGAGAGCATCGCATGCACCTGGCCGCGATGGTGGATCTGGTGCAGGAAAAGGTGGGCAAGCAGATCGGCGATCGTCTCCGGCACCTCGCCGTCGCGGCCGCGATCGGTGACGACGCGACGCGCCAGGTCGGCTGCCGTCAGCCCGCGGCAGAAGCCGGTCAGCCGGTCGTCGAGTTCGGCCTGTGCGGCGGCCAGCGGCCCGGCCTGGGCGAACGGCACGAACCGCTCGAACACGGCGAGCCCTTCGCCCGCCTCGGTCAAGGCATCGAAATAATAGAGATCGACGGACAGGATGTGGTTGAGGGTCTCCTCGATCGACGGGAAGAAGCTGGTGCGCTTGGCGCCGAACTCGCCGGCAGGCAGCGCCAGCACCGCCCGCAGCAGCCGGTCGTTGGACCAGCGGCTGTTCTCAGCCATGCGCACGAAGTGTCCGGTGAGATCCATCGCGGGTTCCTCCCTGGGCCGGCAAAGCCGTGACGCCGAGCCTCTTCTCCGGTCAAACCTCGTTCGGCCGGGCCACCGTCTGCTCGATGGCGCCGAAGATCGAGCGGGCCTGACGATCCTTCATCTCGATGCGGACGCGATCGCCGTGCCGCAGAAGCGGGGTGGATGCGCGACCCCCGGCCAAGGTCTCCACCGTGCGCAGCTCGGCAATGCATGAAAAGCCGACGCCGCCGGCAGCGATCGGCCTGCCCGGCCGGCCTCCGGCCTCGGCATTGGAGACGGTGCCGGAGCCGATGATCGTGCCCGCGGCGAGCGGCCGGGTCTTGGCCGCGTGAACGATCAGCGCCGGGAAATCGAACGTCATGTCGCGACCGGCCTCGGCCCGCCCGAACGGCACCCCGTTCAGGTCGACGCTGAGCGGCAGTGACAGCCTGGCGCCGTCCCAGGCCGCGCCGAGCTCGTCGGGGGTGACCGCGACCGGGGAGAAGGCGGACTGCGGCTTGCCCTGGAAAAAGCCGAACCCCTTGGCAAGCTCGGCCGGGATCAGGTTGCGCAGCGACACATCGTTGGCGAGCAGGATCAGCCTGACGGCCGCCGCCGCCCGCTCGCGGCCGGCGCCGGCCGGCACGTCGTCGACAATCACCGCGACTTCTGCCTCGAAGTCGGCGCCCCAGCCTTCGTCGGCCAGCGGGATCGGGTCGCGCGGCCCGAGAAAGGCGTCCGAACCGGCCTGGTAGATCAGCGGCTCGGTGCTGAAATCCGCCGGCATCTCGGCGCCGCGGGCGCGCCGGACCAGCGCAACATGGTTGAGGTAGGCGGACCCGTCCACGAACTGGAAGGCGCGCGGCAGCGGCGCGGCGGCATCGTGCTCGTGGAACCGCTCGGCCGGCACGGCACCATGCTCGAGGCTCTCGGCAAGCGCCGTCAGATGCGGCGCGATGCGGTGCCAGTCGTCGAGCGCCGCCTGCAGCGTCGGCACCAGGAAAGATGCGTCGGTGGCCTGCGTCAAGTCGCGCGATACGACCACCAGGCGGCCGTCGCGGCGGCCGTTCTTCAACGTCGCGAGCTTCATTGCAGCACTTCCTCCCTGCCGTCTGCCGCGCTCAGGACCAGTCGCCTTCCGGTGTGCCGTTGAAGTGCTTTTTGAGTTCGGTCCAGCATTCGATGTAGTCGTCCTGGCGTGTCTCGGTTTCGGCCGCATAGCGGGTCAGCATCTGCGGCAAGCGCGTCTCGAACATGAAGGCCATGGTGTCGTCGAGCTTCTGCGGCTTGAGCTCGGCGGTGGTGGCCTTGCGATAGCCGTCGGCGTCGGGGCCATGCGCCAGCATCATGTTGTGCAGGCTGACGCCGCCGGGCACGAAACCTTGTTCCTTGGCGTCGTATTTGCCGCGGATCAGCCCCATGAACTCGCTCATCACATTGCGATGATACCAGGGCGGCCGGAACGTGTGCTCGGCGACCAGCCAGCGCGGCGGGAAGATGATGAAGTCGACATTGGCGGTGCCGGCCTCGCCGGACGGCGAGGTCAGAACCGAATAGATCGACGGATCGGGATGGTCGAACAGAATTGCGCCGACCGGGGAATAGGTCGACAGGTCGTATTTGTAGGGCGCGTAGTTGCCGTGCCAGGCGACGACGTCGAGCGGCGAATGGTCGATCTCGGTGACGTGGAAGGCCCCGCACCATTTGACGAACAGGCGGCAGGGCGCCTCCTTGTCCTCGAAGGCGGCGGCCGGGGTCTTGAAGTCGCGCGGATTGGCCAGGCAATTGGCGCCGATCGGGCCGCGCTCCGGCAAGGTGAACTTGCCGCCGTAATTCTCGCAGACATAGCCGCGGATCGGGCCGTCGACGGGTGCAACCTTGAACACCATGCCGCGCGGCACGACGCAGATCTCGCCCGGTTTCAGCAGCATGACGCCCATCTCGGTGGCGACCCTGAGCTCGCCCTCTTGCGGCACGATCAAAAGCTCGCCGTCGGCATCGAAGAAATAATCGTCTTCCATCGCGGCGTTGGCGGCGTAGAGATGCGCGGCCATTCCGGTCTGGCCGGCGGCATCGCCGGCCGTGGTCATGGTGCGCAAGCCCGCCAGGAAGTCGGTCCGCGCGTTGGGCATCGGCATCGGGTTCCAGCGCATCTGGCCGAGCGCGAGCTGATGGTCGACATTGTCGGGGGCGGATTTCCAGCCGTCCAACGCGATGCTGCGGAACCGCCCGGTGTGCTTGACGCTCGGCCGGATGCGATAGAGCCAGGAGCGCTCATTGATGCCGCGTGGTGCGGTGAAGGGCGAACCCGAAAGCTGCTCGGCATAGAGGCCGTAGGCCGGCCGCTGCGGCGAGTTCTGGCCCTGGGGCAGGGCGCCGGGCAGCGCCTCGGTCTCGAAGTCGTTGCCGAAGCCCGGCATATAGCGCAAGGTCATATCCGCCTCCCGTCAGCCGTCAGAGACCTGGATCCGGCCGGCCTACCAGTCCATCACCACCTTGCCGGAGCTGCCGCTCTTCATCGCCTCGAAGCCGGTGCGAAAATCATCCACGCCGATCCGGTGGGTAATCAGGCCGGAAACGTCGAGCGGGCCCTGGACGAGCGCGATCATCTTGTACCAGGTCTCGAACATCTCGCGGCCGTAAATGCCCTTGAGATGCAGCATCTTGAAGATCACCTTGTTCCAATCGATCTCGAAGCCCGTCGGCGCGATGCCGAGGATGGCGATCTTGCCGCCATTGTTCATGACGTCGATCATGTCGCGGAAGGCGGGGGCCGCACCCGACATTTCCAGCCCGACATCGAAGCCCTCGGTCATGCCGATGTCGCGCATCACCTGGCCGAGCTTTTCCTTGCCGGCATCGACCACATATTGGATGCCGAGCTTGCGGGCGAGGTCGAGCCTGGCCGGATTGATGTCGGTGACCACGACCTTGCGCGCGCCGACGCATTGGGCGACCAGCGCGCCCATGATGCCGATCGGTCCGGCACCGGTGACGAGCACATCCTCGCCGACCAGGTCGAAGGACAGCGCCGTATGCACCGCATTGCCGAGCGGATCGAAGATCGCGGCCACCTCGTCGCTGATGTCGTCGGGGATCGGCACCACATTATGCTGCGGCAGCACCAGATATTCGCCGAATGCGCCCGGCCGGTTGACGCCGACGCCCAGCGTGTTGCGGCAGAGATGGCCGCGGCCGGCGCGGCAGTTGCGGCAGTGGCCGCAGACGATATGGCCTTCGCCGGAAACCCGCTGCCCGACGCGATACTCGGTGACGGCGGAACCGAAATCGGCGACCGTGCCGACGAATTCGTGGCCGACCACCATCGGCACCGGCACGGTCTTGGCTGCCCAGGCGTCCCAGTTCCAGATATGGACGTCGGTCCCGCAGATCGCCGTCTTGCGCACCTTGATCAGCACGTCGTTGGGGCCGAGCTCCGGAACCGGCACCTCCTCCATCCAGAGACCAGGTTCCGGCTTTGCCTTGACCAGCGCCCGCATCATGTTGGACATGCCGCCGTCCTCCTAGCCCACCACCCCGAGCTCGCGGCCGACCTCGGCGAAGGCAGCGACGGCGCGGTCGATGTCGGCGGCGGAGTGGGCGGCCGACATCTGCGTGCGGATGCGCGCCTGGCCTTTGGGCACGACCGGAAACGAGAAGCCGATGACGTAGATGCCGCGCGAGAGCAGCCGCGCGGCCATCTCCTGCGCCAGCGCCGCATCGCCGAGCATCACCGGAATGATCGGGTGGTCGGCCCCCGCCAGCGTGAACCCGGCCGCCGTCATCCCGGCTCGGAAACGGGCGGAATTGTCGGTGAGCCGGCGGCGCAGGGCGGCTCCGCCCTCGATCAGGTCGAAGGCCGTGAGCGAGGCGCCCGCGATCGCCGGCGCCAGGGTGTTGGAGAAGAGATAGGGGCGCGAGCGCTGGCGCAGCCAGTCGATCATCGTCTGCTTGCCGCTGGTATAGCCGCCGGATGCGCCCCCCAGAGCCTTGCCCAGCGTGCCGGTCAGGATATCGATCCGGCCCTCCACGCCGCAATGCTCGGGCGAGCCGCGGCCGTGGGTGCCGACGAAGCCCACCGCATGGCTGTCGTCGACCATCACCAGGGCATCGTAGCGCTCGGCGAGGTCGCAAATGCCGGCGAGGTCGGCGATGATGCCGTCCATCGAGAACACCCCGTCGGTGGCGATCAGCCGAAAGCGCGCGTCATGCGCCTCCTTGAGCCGGGCCTCGAGGTCGGCCATGTCGTTGTTGGCGTAGCGCAGCCGGCGCGCCTTGCGATAGCCGCACTCCGTCGATGATCGAGGCGTGGTTGAGCGCATCGGAGATGATGGCGTCCTGTTCGCCGAGCAGCGTCTCGAACAAGCCGCCATTGGCATCGAAGCAGGAGGAATAGAGGATGGTGTCCTCGGTGCCGAGGAAGGCCGAGATCCGCGCCTCGAGCGCCTTGTGTTCCTCCTGCGTGCCGCAGATGAAGCGCACCGAGGCCATGCCGTAGCCGTAGCGGTCGAGCGCGGCCTTGGCGGCGGCCGCCAGCTCCGGATGGTCGGCCAGGCCGAGGTAATTGTTGGCGCAGAAGTTGAGCACCTGCCGGCCGTCGGCGACGGCGATGGTGGCGCCCTGCGGCGAGGTGATCACCCGCTCGGCCTTGTAGAGCCCGGCGGCGCGCAGCCCCTCGAGTTCGCCGGCCAGGTGATCGAGGAAGGTGGTGCTCATCGCCATCGATCCCGTCTCAGAAGAATGCCTGAATGCCGGTCTGAGCCCGCCCGAGGATCAGTGCATGGACGTCGTGCGTGCCCTCATACGTGTTCACCGTCTCAAGGTTCTGAGCATGACGCATGACATGGTAGCCGATCTGGATGCCGTTGCCGCCATGCATGTCGCGCGCCTGGCGTGCAATGTCCAGCGCCTTCCCGCAATTGTTGCGCTTGACGAGCGAGATCATCTCCGGTGCCATGCGCCCTTCGTCGAGCAGGCGGCCGACCCGCAGCGATCCCTGCAGTCCAAGCGCGATCTCCGTCTGCATGTCGGCGAGCTTCTTCTGATAGAGCTGGGTGGCGGCCAGCGGCTTGCCGAACTGCCGGCGCTCGAGCCCGTATCGGCGGGCGCGATGCCAGCAATCCTCGGCCGCGCCCATCGCCCCCCAGGAGATGCCGTAACGGGCCCGGTTGAGGCAGCCGAACGGGCCCTTCAAGCCGCTGACATTGGGCAGCAGCGCCTCTTCGGGAACCTCGACCCCGTCGAGCACGATCTCGCCGGTGATCGAGGCGCGCAGCGACAGCTTGCCGCCGATCTTCGGCGCCGACAGCCCCTTCAGCCCCTTGTCGAGGATGAAGCCGCGGATCTGGCCGTCATGGGCCGCCGATTTGGCCCACACGACGAACACGTCGGCGATCGGGGCGTTGGAGATCCACATCTTGGCGCCGGTCAGCCGGTAGCCGGACGCGATCTTCTCGGCCCGCGTCGTCATGCTGCCGGGATCCGACCCGGCCTCCGGCTCGGTCAGCCCGAAGCAGCCGATCCACTCGCCCGCAGCGAGCTTCGGCAGGTATTTGCGGCGCTGATGGTCGTCGCCATAGGCGTAGATCGGGTACATGACCAGCGACGACTGGACGCTCATCATCGAGCGAAAGCCGGAATCGACCCGCTCGACCTCGCGCGCCACCACCCCGTAGGAGACATAGCCGGCGCCGGCCCCGCCGAATTCTTCCGGGATGGTGACGCCGAGCAGGCCGGCCTCGCCCATCTCGCGGAACAGCTCCGGGTCGGTCCGCTCTTCGAGATAGGCGGCCTCCACCCGGGGCGCCAGCCGGTCGGCCGCGAACGCCGCCGCGGCATCGCGGATCATCCGCTCCTCCTCGGTGAGCTGATCCTCGAGGAGGAACGGGTCGTCCCAGACGAAGGGCTGCGGAGCCGTCGTCGCGGCGGCCGGTTGGTGCAAGGTCATCACAAGGTCCGATCGGGTTCTTTGGCGTTCCGCATTCTAGAGCGGTTCAGCCTTGCAGGGAAACGCCGAACCGTTCGGCAAGCCCCCTGTTTTGCCGTATGCCTGCCCCGACGGAAAGCGGGTGCTAACCATTTCGGCGGGAATCGAGGCTTGCGAGTGCCGATTGTCGCGACCTTAACCCTTCTCGCGCAAGCTTGCGGGCTCGGACACGGGGCGTTCGAAGGGGCTTAGAGCAAGATGTCGGGTGATAAGACGACGGCCACGTCCGGCCGCATGATGACGTCGTTCACGGCGGCCTATGTCGGCGCACTCGCCATCATCGGCGCGATGGTGCTGACCACCTATCTGCTGCTGCAGCAGGGACTGGCCGATGCGCGCCGTGCGGAGGCGCTGGAGACGCGGATCGACGCCCAGAAGGTGCTGTCGACGAAGATCCCGCTGCTGGTCGCCGAAAGCCTCGCGGGCGGCGCGGCCAAGCGCGCCGACCTGGCGCGGTCGCTGCGCCAGGCCGTCCGCGACTTTGAGGACGGCCACGGGGAACTCGTCCGGCTGAGCGCGCCGTTGCCCGCGCCGGGCAGCCGCGGCGATCTGCCCCGGCCTGGGCAGCTGTTGTTCGAGGCTCCCGTCCATCTCGACCGCCTGGCTGCGGCGCTCGCCCGGCGCGGCCAGGTGCTCGCCGCGGAACTCGAGCATGCACCGTCCCCCGGCTCGTCCGCCGCGCTCCCGTCGCCCGGCGATGCGGAGCAGGCCGCGCGCGACCGCGGCCTGGCCGAGGCCACGCTGGCGGCCTATGACGCGCTCGGCACCCACATTGCCGCCCAGGCCGACGCCCGGTTTCGCGACATGGTCAGCACCCACCGTACGCTCTGCCTGGCGACGCTGGCGGTGATCGTGCTGGTCGCCACCTTCATCTTCCGGCCGCTGTCGCGGATCATCTTGCGGCGCACCCACGAGCTTGTCGAAGCGCGCAATTCGATGGCCTTTATCGCCGTCCATGACGGGCTGACGGGCCTGCACAACCGCAGCTTCCTCACCGACCATTTCGACGCGCTGCTGAAGAGCGCCGAACGCCGCCGCGAACGCTTGGCGGTGGTCCAGCTCGACCTCGACCGTTTCAAGCTGATCAACGACACGCTCGGCCATGCCGCCGGCGACTATGTGCTGGTGGTTACGGCACAGCGGATCCGCGAGGCCTGCCGCGCCGCCGATCTGTGCGTGCGCCTCGGCGGCGATGAGTTCGTGCTGGTGCTGAACGGCGCCGGCGCCGGCGGCGACATCGAGGGCGTCGCCCAGCGCATCCTCAGCCGCGTCAACGAACCGATGACCTTCCAGGGCGCCACCATCAACCCCGGCGCCAGCGCCGGCATCGCCGTCTTTCCTGTCGACGCCGACAATGCCGAGGATCTCATGGTCCATGCCGACCTCGCGCTCTATGCGGCCAAGCGCCAGGGCGGCGGCGGGGTCTCGTTCTTCTCCGAGGCGCTGCGGCAGGAGCTCGAGCATCGCAAGCAGCTCGAGCAGGACCTGCGCGCGGCAATCGCCAATGACGGTTTCAGCGTCTTTTTCCAGCCGCAGGTGGCATTGACGGACGGCGCCATCACCGGCGTCGAGGCACTGGCCCGCTGGTCGCAGCCCAGCCGCGGCCCCATTGCCCCGGCCGAGTTCATCCCGGCTGCGGAAAAGGCCGGGCTGATGGTTCCGATCGGCCGCATCATCGTCCGCAAGGCGATCGCCCAGGCTGCCCAGTGGCATCGCGAGAGCGTGCCCTTCGGGCGGATCGCCATCAACGTCTCGAGCGCCGAGATCCGCGAGAGCGACTTCGCCGCGTTCCTGTTCGAGACGCTGGCCGCTGCGGGGCTGCCGGCCGAGCGGGTTTCGCTCGAAATCATCGAATTGGTGATCCTCGACGACGAAAAGACCGGCATTGCGGAACGGCTGCGCCTGATCCGCGCCGCCGGCGTCCATCTCGAGCTCGACGATTTCGGCACCGGCTATGCCTCGCTCAGCCACGTCAATCCCAACGAGATCGATCGCCTCAAGATCGATCGCCGGTTCGTGCAGAACATCGACGCCAATGGCGACAACACCAAGATCGTGCGGGCGATCACCGAGCTCGCCCGCGGCTTGGGCATCTCGATCATCGCCGAAGGCGCCGAGACCGAGGCGGAGCTCGATGCGCTGCTGTCGATCGGCTGCCAGGAGGTGCAAGGCTTCTCGATCGCCTTCCCGATGCCCGGCGCGCAAGCCTCGGCCTGGCTCACGACCCATGCCAAAAGCGTGCGCCAGCAGCCGTCGACGAAGGCCGGCAGCAGCGCCTGAGCGGCGCCCGCGGCCGCACGTGTTGCAGCCGCCGGCCGGCCGGCCTATAGAGCGGCGATGCCTGCGACCGACCACCTGACCCAGCTTGGCCGGAACGCCCGGGCGCCGGCCTCCCCCGAGGAGGCGGTGCTCGAAACGGTGCCGTTTGCGCGCGGGGAGGGCACGCCGGCGATCGTGCGCTTCACCTGTCCCGAATTCACCTCGCTCTGCCCGGTCACCGGCCAGCCCGACTTCGCCCATCTGGTCATCGATTATGCTCCGGACGAATGGCTGGTGGAATCGAAGTCGCTCAAGCTGTTCCTGACCGCGTTCCGCAACCACGGCGCCTTTCACGAAGCGTGCACGCTGGAGATCGCCCGGCGGATGGTCGCCGCGGCCCGGCCGCTGTGGCTGCGCATCGCCGGCTATTGGTTCCCGCGGCGGCATTCCGATCGACGTCTTCTGGCAGACCGGGGTGCCGCCCGAAGGGGTGTGGCTGCCCGACACCGGGGTGCAGCCCTACCGAGGCCGCGGCTAGAAATTGCGTTAAAACAAAGACTTAGAGCGGAGCACCGAGGCCAGCAAAAGCTGGTGCTCCGCTCTAGCGGAACCGGGATCGCACGGGTCCCGCGCTTCGCCGTCAAGCCAACATCTCAGCTGCCGAGGATAGCGCCGCGGATGGTGGCGATGTTGTGGCGCATCATCGCGACATAGGTTGCGGCCGGCCCGGCGGCGTCCGACAGCGCGTCCGAGTAGAGAACCCCGCCGACAGTCAGCCCGGTCTCGGCCGCGATCTGGTCGATCAGGCGGCGATTGGTGATGTTTTCCATGAACACCGCCGCGGCCCGGTCCTGGCGTACCTGCCGGATCAGCCCGGCGACGTCGGCGGCCGATGCTTCCGCGTCGGTCGACACGCCCTGCGGTGCCAGGAAGGCGATGCCGTATTCGTGGGCGAAGTAGCCGAACGCATCGTGCGACGTGATGATCACCCGTTTTTCCGCGGGGATCGTGGCCACCGCTTGCCGCACCTCGGCATCGAGCGCCGACAGAATGGCGGTGTAGTCGGCGGCGTTGTCGCGATACTCCCGGCAGCCGTCGGGATCGGCCGTGCAGAAAGCGTCGGCGATGTTGCCGACATAGATCTCGGCATTGGGGATGGATTGGAAGGCATGGGGGTCGAGCGCTCCGGCGGGGGTGGCGTCATCCTCCGCCGCCCCGCCCGCCCTGTCCCTCGCCCACGGGATCGCCGCGACGCCGCGGGTCAGCTCAACCACGGCGGCGTGGGTGCCGCTCGCCGCGACCAGCCGCTCGAGAAAGCCTTCGAAATTGAGCCCGTTGACCAGCACCACGTCGGCCGCCGCCATCGCCGCCGCATCGGCCGGCTGCGGCTCGTAGACATGGGCGTCGCCGTTCGGCCCGACCAGCGTGGTGAGCGCAATGCGGCTGCCGCCGACATTTTTTGCAAGATCGGCGATGATGGAGAAGCTCGCCACCACTTTCAGCGGGGCAGCGGCCGCGGGTCCGCCGGCTATGGCGGCCAGTCCGAGCAGGCAGGCGGCGAGAATGCGCATCATGGCAGAATGCTCCGATCGGTTCAGGCGGTGCGATGGCGGTGCTGAACGGTCCGCCCGGCGATCACGCCGCGCGGTCCCAAGGCCAGCGAAACCAGGTAGGTGACGCCGGCCGACAAGATGATCGCCGGCCCGGAGGGCAGGGCGAAATGGTAGGAGACGAGCAGGCCGCAGACCGAGGACGCCATGCCGATCACCACTGCGACGGCCAGCATGGGCTCCAATCTGACGGTCCAGAACCGTGCGGCCGCGGCCGGCAGCATCATCAGGCCGACGGAGAGCAGCGTGCCGAGCGCCTGGAAGCCGCTGACCAGGTTGAGCACGACGAGCAACAGGAAGATGAAGTGGACGGGGCTGCCCAGCCGGCTAACCGAGCGCAGGAATAAGGGATCCAGGCATTCGGCGACCAGCGCGCGCCAGAACACGAAGAGGGTAAGCAGCGTCACGCATGCCACCGTGCCGATCAGCGCCAGCGCCGTCGCGTCGAGCGCCAGCACCGTGCCGAACAGGACGTGCATCAGGTCGACGCTCGAGCCGCGCAGCGATACCAGCAGCACGCCGAGCGCCAGCGAGATCAGATAGAACGCGGCGAGCGAGGCGTCCTCGCGCTGCAAGGTGGCCCGCGACACCGCACCGGCGGAGAGCGCCACCGCCACGCCGGCAATCAGCCCGCCCACCGTCATCGGCACGATGTCGAGGCCGAACAGCAGGAAGCCGCAGGCAGCCCCGGGCAGGATCGCATGCGACATCGCATCGCCCGTCAGGCTCATGCGCCTGAGCATCAGGAACACGCCGACCGGTGCCGCGCCGAGCGACAGCATCACCGCGCCGAGAAGGGCGCTGCGCATGAAGGCGAACTCGACGAACGGGGCGATCAGCGCCTGGTACATGGCCGGTCAGCCTGCCTCACGGCTGAGCGCCGGGGCAGACGGCGCGCCGTCGGCGATGCCCGGTTCGGCCTCGCACCAGGGCGCATCGGCCGCCCAGGCCTCGTTGAAATGGCGGGCGCGGTCCAGATTCTGCGGCGACAGTGCTGCCGGCGTCGGGCCCCAGGCGACGGCACGGCGCGCCAGGAGCAGCGTCTCGGGAAAGTGCCGACGCACCAGGTCGAGGTCGTGAACGACGACGAGCACGGTGCGGCCTTCCCGGTGCCAGCGCTGGATGATGGCGATCAGATCGCCGGAGGTCTTGGCGTCGACGGCGTTGAACGGCTCGTCGAGCAGGATCAGCGGGGCGTCCTGGACGATGACGCGGGCAAACAGCGCCCGCTGCAGCTGGCCGCCCGACAGCGTATCCAGCGCCCGCTTCTCGAAACCGCGCAGCCCGACGGCCGCGATCGCGTCCGACACCGCGGCGCGATCGGCCCCGCCATGGCGGCCGAGCAGGCCGCGCCGTGGGAAAAGGCCAAGCGCCACCAGGTCGAGCACCCGCGCCGGGAAGGCGCGGTCGAGTTCGGATTGCTGCGGCAGATAGGCAGCCTCGAGCCCGGGAGACCGGTCGACATGACCCGATATCGGGTCAATGACGCCGACAATGCCCTTCATCAGCGTCGACTTGCCCGAGCCGTTTGGGCCGACGAGCGCGGTCAGCGAGCCCTGCCGCAGCGTGCCGCCGAGATGATGCACGGCGGGATGGCGATGATAGCCAAGCGTCAGGTCATGAAAGGTCAGGCTGGCGTCGAACATGGCCGCAAACTCCGGGCAGCACCCTGAGCAGTCTCGATCAAAACTGAAAGCCGGCATTCCGACCGGCATCGGCGGAAAAAACAAGGATCCGGAACTGACCGCCGAGGTGAAGAAATCGGTGTGCGGCTCTAGCCGTAGGCGTATCGTTATGTAATATTATAACGGATGTCAACGGGTCGCGTAATGGTATTTCATCACATCGGCCGGGTACCGCTTCGGGCCGGGACCGAGGGAGGCTGTCGTGGCTGAGCCGGTCCTGACCAGGAACCAGATGCTGGTGTTCGAGGCGCTGGCCGAGGCAGGCTCGCCGCTCAGCGCCTACACCATTCTCGACCGGCTGCGCAGCGCGGGGTTCCGGGCGCCGCTGCAGGTCTACCGGGCGCTCGACAAGCTGCTCGAGCGTGGCTTGGTGCATCGGCTGGAGAGCCTCAACGCTTTCGTCGCCTGCGCGCATCGGCACGATCATGCGCATGGCCTGACGGCGTTTGCGATCTGCAACAAGTGCGGCCAGGTCGAGGAGTTTTCCGACGCGGCGGTGGAGCAGCGGCTGGCCGGCTGGGCAGAGCGCACCGGCTTCAAAGCCACCAAGACGACGGTCGAGATCCGCGGCGCCTGCGCCGCCTGCGCGGCTTAGTTTGGTCTAGAGAGGAGCTGACGGTGCCGCGCTGCCGGGCGTCCCCGACGGCGCAAAGCGCGCCACCAGCGCGTGGCTGTCGCCGGCATAGACGAGGCGGACCTGGGTGATCGGCTGCCCGGCACTCCACGTCCGGCGCTCGATCACCAGGCAGGCCGTGCCTGCCGGCACGCGCAGCCCGACGGCCGCGCCGCGGTCCGCACCGAGGGCCCGAATGGTATGTTCGGCCGCGCTCCACGGCACCTTGGCGATGAGGAACGGGCCGGGCGCGGTCGCGGCAAATCGCTCGGCGTCCGCGTCCGGCACCGCCGCAAGGTTGATCAGCCGGTCTTCCAGGCAGAACGGGCGCTCGCTGGCGAAATGCCGGCAAACGACGGACAGGAGAGGTGAACCGGTCGGCACGTCGAGCCGGGCGCGGTCGGCAGCGGTGGCCGGCCGCCGCTCGCGGCTTGTCAGTGCGTAGCGATAGGGCAGCCCGAGCGCCTCGACCTCGGTGCGGATGTCGTGGATCTCGAGCACCGCCGACTGCAGCGCCGGGCGGCGCACGAAGCTGCCCGAACGGCGGCGGCGCTCGATCAGCCCGGCGCGGGCCAGTGCCGACAGCGCCTTGTTGACGGTCATGCGCGAGCATTGATAGCGGCGGGCAAGCTCGTGCTCGTACGGGATGCGGTGGCCGGGCGGCCAGGCGCCCGACACGATCTGGTCGCGGATGTCGCCGAGGATGCGCGCGCCGAGCGGCGTGGCGGGCGCATTGGGCTGGTCGGTCATGCGCGAAATTCCCCGGCGAGCCGGGTCATCGCGCCGCGGAAGGCGGCGCCGACCGCGTCTCGGGCCGGGTGGCGGCCGCCTTCGACCTGCTTCCTGCCGCCGACCCAGACGCAATCGACGCCGACCGTGCCGGCGAAGATGAAGCTGTCGAGCAGGCTGTCGCCGGCGCGGCCGGCAGCGCCGGGCGCCGCGGTGTCGAGCGAGACGAGATCGGCCGGCGCGCCCGCGGCGATGCCGCCGGCCGGGGCGCCGAGGGCCTGCGCGCCGCCGGCGAGCGCCGCATCATAGAGCGCCCGCCCGGTCGAGCCCCCGGCTTGCGCCAGAACATTGCGCTCGCGGTGCTTCAACCGTTGCGCATATTCGAGCTGACGGAGCTCCGCGCCGATGCCGATCAGCACGTTGGAATCCGAGCCGATGCCGATCCGGCCGCCGCCGGCGATGAAGCCGGCGGCCGGAAAGATGCCGTCGCCGAGATTGCCCTCGGTGACCGGACAGAGCCCCGCCACCGCGCCGGATGCCGCCAGGCCGGCGGTCTCCGCCTCGGTCATGTGGGTGGCGTGGATCAGGCACCAGCGCGGCCCGAGCCCGGTCTCGCCGAGAAGCCATTCGACCGGCCTCGCACCCGACCAGGCGAGGCAGTCCTCGACCTCCTTCACCTGCTCGGCGGCGTGGATGTGGCAAAGGTGGCCGCCGGCAACAGCGGCCACCGCCGCAAGCTCGTGCGGGGTGACCGCGCGCAGGCTGTGCGGGGCGACGCCGACCGCGGCGCCGGGCAAGCCGGCAACCAGACGCTTGCAGCGTTCGAACAGATCGGCAAAGCCGTCGAGATCGCAAATGAACCGGCGCTGCTCAGCGGCCGGCGGCGTTCCGCCGAAGCCGGCATGGGCATAGAACACCGGCAACAGCGTCAGCCCGATGCCGGCCGTGGCGGCTGCCGCCGCAATCCGTCCCGCCATCTCGGCGAGATCGGCATAGGGACGGCCGTCACGGTCGTGGTGGAGGTAGTGGAACTCGCCGATCCGGGTGAAGCCCGCCTCCAGCATCTCGACATAGAGCTGGGCGGCGACCGCCTCGACGTCGTCCGGGGTCATGGTCAGGGCGAAGCGATACATCACCTCGCGCCAGGTCCAAAAACTGTCCACCGCCGATCCGCGCACTTCGGCGAGCCCGGCCATGCCGCGCTGGAAGGCATGGCTGTGCAGGTTGGGCATGCCCGGCAAGACCGTCGCATGGCGCTCGTCGCCGGCCACGGCCCGGGTGCCGGGCTCGACCGCGACGATCTTGCCCTGCCCGAGGGTGAGACGCACGTCCGCGTGCCAGCCGTCCGGCAGCAGCGCCTGCTCCGCGAAGATCGCCGCCGTCATTGTCAGCCTCCGACTCGGCGCTTGTGCGCGCGCCTCCAATATGTATATACATATTAAGACCAAGCAGACAATGGGAAGGCGATTGATGGCGGCCGGCGGCCCCTCGGCAGGCGCAAAGGTGTGGCGCAATGCGCGCCTTGCGACCCTTGGCGTGCACGATACGCACCTCGGAATGGTCGAAACCGGAGCGGTTGCGGTCGATTCCGGACGGATCGTCTACGCCGGTCCGGAAGCCGGGCTGCCGGCTGCCTTTGCCGCGGCGGACGGCGAGGACTGCGGCGGGCGGCTGATCACTCCCGGCCTGGTCGACTGCCACACCCATCTCGTCTATGCCGGCAACCGCGCCAACGAGTTCGAGATGCGGCTTGACGGCGCGACCTACGAGGCGATTGCACGGGCGGGCGGCGGCATCGTCTCCTCGGTCCGGGCGCTGCGCCAGGCGAGCGAGGCCGAGCTCGTCGCGCAGTCGCTGCCGCGGCTCGACGCGCTGATTGCCGAGGGCGCGACCACCGTCGAGATCAAGTCCGGCTACGGGCTCGACCTCGACAATGAGCTGAAGGCGCTCCGCGCCGCCCGGCAGCTGGCCACGCTGCGTCCGGTGACGATCCGCACCAGCTTCCTCGGCGCCCATGCGCTGCCGCCTGAGGCGGCCGCCGACCGTGCCGGCCATGTCAAGAAGTTAGCCGGCGAAATGGTGCCTGCCGCCGCTGCCGCCGGCCTGGCCGATGCGGTCGACGGGTTCTGCGAGACCATCGCCTTCACGCCGGCGGAGATCGCCGCGGTGTTCGTCGCGGCGCAGGCTCTTGGTCTGCCGGTCAAGCTGCATGCCGACCAGCTATCGGATCTCGGCGGCGCGGCGCTGGCGGCCCGCTTCGGGGCGCTGTCGGCCGATCATCTGGAATATGCCAACGAAGACGGCGTCGCGGCCATGGCAGCGGCCGGAACGGTCGCGGTGCTGCTTCCCGGCGCCTTCTATTTCTGCGCGAGACCCAAAAGCCGCCGGTGGCGCTGTTCCGGCGGCACGGTGTGCCGATGGCGATCGCGACCGACTGCAATCCGGGCACTTCGCCGCTCACCTCGCTGCTGCTGACCATGAACATGGCCGCGACGCTGTTCGGCATGACGGTGGCGGAATGCCTCGCGCGGCGTCACCCGGGAAGGCGCCCGGGCGCTCGGCCTGCTCGCCGAGACCGGGACGCTGGAAGCCGGCAAAGGGCGCGATCTGGCGATCTGGGACGTCGCGTCGCCGGCCGAGCTGGTCTACCGCATCGGCTTCAACCCGCTCCATCGGCGGGTCTGGCGGGGAACGACGGCATGAGCCGGCTTCTGCTCAAGCCGGGCGAGGCGCGGCTCGCCGACTGGCGCGCGATCTATCGCGGCGCCGTGCCGCGCGCTCGACCCGGCCTGGCAGGCCCGGTCGGGCCGAGCGCCGCGGCGGTCGGCCACGATCGTCGCGCGCGGCGAGCCCGTCTACGGCATCAACACCGGCTTCGGCAAGCTGGCCAGCGTGCGCATCGCGGCCGGCGACCTTGCCACGCTGCAGCGCAACATCGTGCTCAGCCATGCCGCCGGCGTCGGCGAGCCGATGCCGACGTCCGGTCGCGCGGCTGATGATGGCGTTGAAGCTCGCCAGCCTCGCCCAAGGCGCCTCCGGCATCGCGCCTGCCACGTTGGCGCTGCTGGAAGCCATGCTGGCGAAGGGCATCATCCCCGTCGTTCCTGCGCAAGGCTCGGTCGGCGCATCGGGCGATCTTGCCCCGCTCGCGCATATGACGGCGGCGATGATCGGGCGTCGGCGAGCTCTTACGTCCGACGGCGCGCGTATGGCCGCCGCCAAGGCGCTCGCGGCTGCCGGGCTCAAGCCGGTTGCTGCTCGGCCCGAAGGAAGGTCTGGCGCTGCTCAACGGCACGCAATTCTCGACGCGCCTATGCACTTGCCGGGCTGTTCGACGCGGAGAGGCTGTTTCAGGCCGCGCTGGTCACCGGAGCGCTCTCGACCGACGCCGCCCGCGGCTCCGACGCGCCGTTCGATCCGCGCATCCACGCGCTGCGGCGCCATCGCGGCCAGATCGAGACGGCGGCGGCGCTGCGCGCGCTGATGGAGCGGCAGCCGCCATCCGCGACTCGCACCGCATCGGCGACGAGCGCGTGCAGGACCCGTATTGCCTGCGCTGCCAACCGCAGGTGATGGGCGCGGTGCTCGACGTGCTGCGCCAGGCCGCGGCTCACGCTCGACCACCGAGGCCAATGGCGTCTCGGACAATCCGCTGATCTTCGCCGAGAACGGACGAAGCGCTGTCGGGCGGCAATTTCCACGCCGAGCCGGTCGCGTTCGCGGCCGACATGATCGCCATGGCGGTGTGCGAGATCGGGTCGCTCGCCGAGCGACGCATCGCCATGCTGGTCGACCCGGCGCTGTCCGGCCTGCCGGCCTTTCTGACGCCCAAGCCCGGGCTGAACTCCGGGCTTCATGATCCCGCAGGTGACGGCGGCCGCTCTGGTGTCGGAGAACAAGCAGCGCGCCTACCCGGCCAGCGTCGATTCGATCCCGACCTCGGCCAATCAGGAGGATCACGTGTCGATGGCCGCGCACGGCAGCCCGGCGGCTGGGCTGGAAATGGTCGACAATGCCGTCGGCGTGCTGGCGATCGAACTGCTGGCCGCGGCGCAGGGCTGCGACTTCCACGCGCCGCTGCGCTCCAGCCCGCCGCTGGAGGCAGTGCGCGCGCCTGCTGCGCGCCGACGTGCCGCACCTCGAGCGACGATCGGCATCTCGCTCCCGACATCGAGGCGGCGATCGCGCTGGTCCGCGGAGCGGCGCTGCTGACGCGCCGCGGCTGCCCTGCGCTCGATCTGGAGCCGGCCATGACGTGGCCGCCATGGCTGACCGTCCGCCAGGCGATCGGCCCCGCTTCTCGTCAGTCTTCCGCATACCGGCACCGAGCTTGCTGGAGCATCGAGCCCAGCCTGCGTGTCGCGCTGGCTCGGCCAGCGCGACAGCGACTGGTGGATCGACCGGCTCTATGACTTCGTCGCCGAGCTCGGCGCCACGATCATCCATACGGCGGTCTCGCGCACGGTCATCGACGTGCAATCGCGATCCGTCGGGCGCCTCGCTCTATCCGGGCCAGGCGACGACCGGCCTGTGCCCGACCGAGACGTTCGACGGCGAGCCGCTCTACCGTCCGGCCGGAACGGACCCGGCCGAGATCGCCGCCGCAGGCGCGCGCTATTTCGACCCCTATCACGCGGCGATCGCGGCCGAGATCGCGCGGCTGAGCAATCCACCCGACCGTCGTGCTCTACGACTGCCATTCGATCCGTTCGGTCATTCCCGCGGCTGTTCGACGGCGAGCTTGCCGGTCTTCAATCTCGGCACCAACAACGGGGCAAGCGCCGATCCCGCGCTGCAGGACGATCGGTGCCGGCCGATCGCGCGCGACCGGCGAGAGCCACGTCGTCAACGGCCGCTTCACGCGGCGGCTGGATCACCCGGCACTACGGTCGATCCGGCGCAACGGCGTGCATGCGCTGCAGATGGAACTCGCCGATGCGCGGCTATCTGCGTGAGCCACTCGGCCCGGTCGACCAAGCACTTGGCCGCCGCCGTACGATGCCCGGTTCGCGGCGCCGATGCACGCCGCGCTGCGCCGCATCCTCGAGGCGACGCTCGCCTGGGCAGCACGCCCTTGAGCCGCGACCCGGCCATGCGAAGGGACCGCGATGACGACACTTGACCCGCCTCGACAACTAGCCGCGTCATCCGCGCCGCCACCGGCACGACGCTGTCGGCCAAGAGCTGGCTGACCGAAGCACCGTTGCGGATGCTGATGAACAATCTCGACCCGGCGTCGCCGAGCGGCCGGAGGAACTGGTGGTCTATGGCGGCATCGGCCGGGCCGCGCGCGACTGGGAGAGCTTCGATCGGATCGTCGGCGACGCTCACGCGGCTCGAGGGCGATCAGACCCTGCTCGTCCAGTCGGGCAAGCCGGTCGGCGTGTTCCGCACCCATGCCGATGCGCCGCGGGTGCTGATCGCCAACTCCAACCTGGTGCCGCACTGGGCGACCTGGGAGCATTTCAACGAGCTCGATCGCAAGGGCCTGATGATGTACGGCCAGATGACGGCAGGGTCGCTGGATCTATATCGGCACCCAGGGCATCGTGCAGGGCACCTACGAGACCTTCGTCGAGGTCGGCCGCCAGCACTATGGCGGCGACCTCGGCGGCCGCTGGATCCTGACCGCCGGCCTCGGCGGCATGGGCGGCGCGCAGCCGCTCGCGGCAACCATGGCCGGCGCTTCCTGCCTGGCCGTCGAATGCCAGCCGAGCCGCATCGAGATGCGGCTCAAGACCGGCTATCTCGACGTCGAGGCGCGCCGACCTCGACGAGGCCCTGGCGATCGTTCGGCAGGCGTGCCGAGCCAGGCAGCCCCGTGTCGGTGGCGCCTGCTCGGCAACGCGGCGGACATCTTTCCCGAACTGGTCCGCCGTGGCGTCCGGCCCGACGCGCGTCACCGACCAGACGTCCGCCCACGATCCGGTCAACGGCTATCTGCCGAAGGGCTGGACGGTGGCCGAGTGGGAGGAGCGGCGCGAGCGGGACCCGAAGGCGGTGGAGAAGGCAGCCACGGCGTCGATGGCGATACACGTCCGCGCGATGCTCGATTTCCACCGGATGGGCGTGCCGACGGTCGACTACGGCAACAACATCCGCCAGATGGCGCAAGGACGAGGGCGTCGCCGACGCCTTCGACTTTCCGGGCTTCGTGCCGGCCTATATCCGCCCGCTGTTCTGCCGCGGCGTCGGTCCGTTCCGCTGGGCGGCCCTGTCGGGCGACCCCGAGGACATCTACCGCACCGACGCCAAGGTGAAGGAGCTGCTGCCGGACGATGCGCATCTGCACAACTGGCTCGACATGGCCGGCGAGCGCATCCACTTCCAGGGCCTGCCCGCGCGGATCTGCTGGGTCGGCCTCGGCGACCGGCACCGGCTGGGCCTGGCCTTCAACGAGATGGTCGCCTCCGGCGAGCTGAAGGCGCCGGTCGTGATCGGCCGCGACCATCTCGATTCGGGCTCAGTCGCCTCGCCGAACCGCGAGACCGAGGCGATGCAGGATGGCTCGGATGCCGTGTCCGACTGGCCGCTGCTCAACGCCTTGCTCAACTGCGCCTCGGGCGCAACCTGGGTGTCGCTGCATCATGGCGGCGGGGTCGGCATGGGCTACTCGCAGCACGCCGGCATGGTGATCGTCTGCGACGGCACCGAGGCCGCGGCTAGCCGCATCGCGCGGGTGCTGTGGAACGATCCCGCCACCGGGGTGATGCGCCACGCCGACGCCGGCTACGAGATCGCGCTCGACTGCGCCCGCGCGAACCAGCTCGATCTGCCGGGAATTCTCGCCTGAGCTTCCGGTCCGTCGCTCAAATCATCCGGTCGATGGCGCGGCGATCCTCGTGCATCTTGAGGAAGATGCGGTAGTCGCGGTCGTAGCGGGCGCGCCCGGCCGGATCGGGATGGCGGGCGCGGCCGCCCTGCTGCATTGCCGCGCAAGCCGAAGGCAAGCCGGCAAACAATCCCGACGCGGCGGCAGCCACCATGCCGGTGCCGAGCAGCACCGCGTCGGCGGCCGCCGGTTCGATCACCGTGCAGCCGGTGGCATCGGCATAGAGCTCCATCAGCAGCGGGTTCTTGGTGTGGCCTCCGGTGACGTGCAGGGTGTCGATCGCATAGCCCTTCGCCGCCTGCGCATCGAGGATGTGCCTGACGCCGAGCGCGATTGCTACGCAGGTGCGCCAATAGAGCCGGCAGAGGCTGTCGAACGAGGCATCCAGCGACAGCCCGCTGATCACGCCGAGCGCACGCGGATCGGCGAGCGGTGAGCGGTTGCCGTTGAAATCCGGCAGCACGTGGAGGCGCTCGGCGAAGCCGGCGCCTTCGGCTGCCCTGAGTTCGGCGATCCTGGCGACGATCTGCGCGTGCTCGGCCGGACTTGCCCGGCCGGCCGCGCCATGCCACTCGATCAAATGGTCGAGCAGCGCTCCGGTCGCCGACTGGCCGCCCTCGTTGAGCCAAAGCGCCGGCAGGACCGCGCCGAAATAGGGCCCCCAGACGCCGGGTACCGGCCGCGGCTCGGCAGACAGCGCCATGGTACAGGTCGAGGTGCCGCCGATCAGCCCGAGATGCCGGTCGATTCCGGCCGGATCCTCGGCAAAGCTGCCGAGCACGCCGAGCGCCCCAGCATGGGCATCGATCAGCCCGACCCCGACCCGGCAGCCCGTGGTCAGGCCAAGCGCCTCCGCGGCCTCTTTCGTCAGCGGGCCGAGATCGGCTGCGATCGGGCTGGCCTTGGCCGGCAGGCGGCCCTTCTCCAACATATCGGCCAGTCCGACGCCGGCAAAGAAATCGGCCTGCCAGCTGGTCTCCTCATGGGCCAGGTAGGTCCATTTGCAGGTGAGCGTGCATTGCGACCGGGCGAGCGCGCCGGATGCCTTCCAGGTCAGGAAATCGGCGAGATCGAAAAACAGTCCGGCCCCGCCCCAGCTTTCCGGCAGATGCCGCTTCAGCCACATCAGCTTGGGCGTCTCCATTTCCGGCGACATCACGCCGCCGATGAAGTCGAGCACGCGGTGGCCGGTCGCCGTGCATTCCTCCGCTTCGTCGACCGCGCGGTGGTCGAGCCAGACGATCGTGTCCCAGCGCGGCGCGCCGCTCCGCGAGACGCTGACCTGGCACCCGTCGGCGCCGCGCACAACCAGCGAGCAGGTCGCATCGAAGCTGATGCCGCGCACCGACGCCGTGTCGGCGCCCGAGGCGGCCAGCGCGGCGCGCACAGCGCCGCCCACGGCGGTCCAGATATCTTCCAAATCGTGCTCGGCATGCTCCGGCTCGGGCCGGTTGATGGCAATCGGCCGCTCGGCGCGGCCGAGCAGCCGGCCTGCCGTGTCGAGCACCCCGGCGCGGGCACTGCCCGTGCCGACATCGACCGCAACCACGAAATCGGCCATGGTCCCGCCTTTCAGTCGGCCAGGTGGCGGACACGATAGCCGCATAGCCGGCTAAGTTCCGCCATCTCCTCGAAGATGTCGCCATAGGCCACGGCGACGTGGTTGCTCATATAGTGGGCCATCAGCGTGTCGCGGCCAATGCCCAGATCGGCGATCATGATCGGCCATTCCGGCGTCGTGCCGTCCCACCAGTCGCGCAGCGTCGCCGCGGGCAGCTCGACGACCTCGCCGCGGCCGATGTCCATCACCGGCTCGCCATCGTCCAGCCAGGCGCGCGCCCAGCTCACCTTGCCGCCGAGGCTGGCGCCGGTGAAGGTGCCGCCCGGCACCGGGAAATATTGCTGCGGCTGGCGGTAGGAATGCACCCCTTTGAGCGTGTCCGGATCGAGCGAGAAGGCATAGGCGCCGGCCGAACCGGAGTTGAGCAGCAGCCACAGGAAGCGTTGGTCATGCCAGCCGCCCCAGCGCACGTCGTGGAAGGCGACGCTGCCGTGCAGGCCCTTGGCCTCGAGCAGCCGCTTCATCATCTCCATCGGCAGCAGATTGCCCTGGTCGGCCTCGGTCGAATCGATGATGGCATGGCCGTTGCTTTCCGGCCGGCAGGCCGAGTTGAGCAAGCCTTCGGCGAAGTCCGATGGAGGTCTCAGCTTGATCAGCCCGAGCTGATACTGCCAGCCGACGCAGTCGGCCTTGAACTCCGCCACCAGGTCGAGCACGGCCAAATAGTCGCGCAGCTGCTCGCGCGTCGCCTGCGCGTCGAAGTCGTCGGCGCCCGGCCCGCCATAATGAAAGGTGATGCCCTTGGCGTTGACGAATTTGAGCGCTTCGTCGAGCCGCTTGTCGGCCACCCGCTTGCCGTAATCGAGGATCCAGGCCTGATCGACCTTGTGCTCGGCGAAGCCGAGGCGATGCAGCAGCCGGGCGCCGAAATAACCGTTGGTCATGCCCATCGAGGTATCGCCCAGCATCAGCGCGATCGGCCGCCGCTTCCGCATCGCCGCGAACACGGCCGCGGCCCGCTTGGCGGCTGCGCCCGAGACGGCCGGGGCCGTGCGAATGGCGGTCTCGTCGTAAGCGAGGTGACCGCGGTCGCACCAGGCCTCCAGCCGTTCCAGAAAGTCGCTGTCGGCGCTCCAGTCGGCCGCATCGGTCCACAGCCGGCTGGTCTTGCGCCCCTCGGCGGCGAGGCAGGCGCCGGTGTTGAGCAGGCCGACCAGCCCCGGCCATTTGCCGGAGAAATTGCTCACCATCAGGAACGGATTGTCGTTGCCGACCACGCCTTCCACCGTGTGGGGCCCATAGACCCAGTGCGTGTAGAGGCCGATGACCGGGCCCTCGACCGGCGCCAGCTTCTCGATCGCGTCGCTGGGCTTGGTCATGAAGCCGGCGACGCGGCGGTGCTTGCGGCCGAGCCGGGCCAGGCTGCGCTCGAGTTGCGCCGTCGCCTCTTCGAGCATCGGGGTTGCGGTCTCGTTGGGCATGGCGCGGTAGTCGCCCGGCCAGAAAATGGTGATCATGTCGCTCACGGCAGCGCCTCCCTGTCGGCCCGTTCGAAGAGTGGGCCGGGCGGCGGCGTCCGCCGCCCGGCTTCGGCTTTCGCGCTCAGAGACCGTTCTTCTTCATGATCTCGCCGGCATTGTCCTTGGTCACCTTCTCGGTGGGCAGGGTGATCGTCTTGTCGACCTTCTCGCCGCCGAGGAACTTGATCGCCTGGCGCAATCCTTCGGCGCCGGGCGTGGCATAGAGGAAGGTCGCGGTGAGCTCGCCATTGTTGACCCAGGTGACGCCTTCGCCGGGCAGCGCATCGATGCCGATGAACTTCATCTCCTTCTCGCGGCCGGCATCCTTGGCGGCAAGGTAGGCGCCGTAGGCCATCGGGTCATTGTGGCCGTAGACCAGATCGATCTTCTCATTGTTGCGCAGCGCCGTGGCCATGATGTTGTAGGCCTGATCCTGCTTCCAGTCGCCCGATTGCTGGTCGAGCAGGTTCTTGATGCCCGGCTCCTTGTCGGTGAACTCGTGGAAGCCGTCATGGCGGTCATGCGCAGGCTGGGTGCCCATGCCGCCCCAGATCTCCACCACATTGCCTGCGGCCTTGCCCTTGCCGCCGAGCAGCTCGACGGCATATTCGCCGGCCGCGCGGCCGATCAGCTTGTTGTCGCCGCCGACGAACTGCGTGTACTGGTCGGTGTCGACATTGCGGTCGAGCACGAATACCGGGATCTTGGCATCGATCGCCTGCTGGACGACGCCGGTGAGCCCGGCGGATTCCTTCGGCGAGATCAACAGGGCGTCGACCTCCTGGCGGATCAGGTTCTCGACGTCGGCAACCTGCTTCTCGGTCTTGTCCTCGCCATCGGTGATGATCAGCTCGACGTTCGGATGCTTGGCAGCCTCGGCGATGATGTCCTTGTTGAACTGCGCGCGCCAAGGCTCGATCGTGGTGGCCTGCGAGAAGCCGATCTTCCACTTCTTGTCCTGGGCGAGCGAATGGCTGGGCAGCAGCGCGCTCGAAGCGACGAGGGCGGCAGCAAAGGCGGCAAGCCTTCCGAAGTCACGGCGTTTCATTTCACGTTTCCTCCAAGTTTAAGAGACGGGGGCTCTTGCGACGGCCGCTCTGCGGCGGCCGTTCTCGGGTGCGCCGGGCGGGCCAGCGGCAGGCGCAGATAGGCGAAGAGGTCGGCGGCGTTGCGCTCCTGGACGAGCACGGTGCCGATGATGATCAGGCCCTTGAGGACTAGCTGCAGGTTCGAATTGATGTTGTGCAGCTGCAGGATGTTGGACAGGAGGCCGAAGATGAGCACGCCGCAGAAGGTGCCGGCCAGGCTGCCGCGCCCGCCCATCAGGCTGGTGCCGCCGATGACCACGGCGGCGATGGCGTCGAGCTCGAGCCCGGCGCCGGCATCCGGCTTGCCCTGGCGATACTGGGCGACGTAGAGCACCGCGGCGACGCCGGCGAGCAGGCCGGAGAGCGCATAGGTGACGATCTTGACCCGCCCGGCATCGATGCCCGACAGACGCGCCGCCTCCTCGTTGCCGCCGATCGCGTAGACGTAACGGCCGAACGGCGTGAACCGCAACACCGCGCCGTAGATGACGATCGCAGCGATGAAGAACAGGCCCGGCATCGGGATGATGCCGACCACCAGCGAGCGCAGCACGTCGAACTCGGCGACCGCATTGGAGCCGGTGTAGACCGGCAGAACGGCGTTGTTCTGCCCGGCCGTCAGCCGGGCGATCCCGAGTGCGGTCACCATCATCGCGAGCGTGACGATGAACGGCTGCAGCCGGCCGCCGACGATGATCAGGCCGTTGATGGCGCCGAACAGAAGGCCGACGCAGGGCGCCACCAGGAGCACGCCGACCACGCCGAACTTGGTCGGCATCTGGGGCACCAGGTACCAGAGCGCCAGCGCCGCCAGCACCGCGCCGACGGCGGCCGGGACGAGCCAGCCCTTGAAGGCGCCGAGTTCTGTATCACGGCCGCTGCTGCCGCCGCCCGCCTTGGCGGCATTGGCGAGCACGAAGCGGGCGGCCATGGCGCCGACGACGAGCGCCGCGATGGCGACCGCCGGCAGCCCCATCAGTGCGGCCGGCGTGTCGCCCGGCACGGTCAAGAGCATGGCGCAGACCACCGAGCAGATCGCCATCAGCGAGCCGACCGACAGGTCGATGCCGCCGGTCATGATCACGGCGGTCATCCCGGTGGCGATCAGCCCGGTGGTCGACACCTGGCGCAGGACATCGAGCAGATTGCCATAGGACAAGAAGATGTTGTTGCCCTTGGACGAGATCGGCGAGCCCAGCACGCCGACCAGGAAGATCGCCAGCAGCCCCCAATAGAGCTTGGTGCGGGAGAGCAGCCTGAGGACGCCCATCTAGGCCGCTTTCGCCGTGGTGGCCGAGCGCGGCGCCGCAAGCTGCATGATCCGCTCTTCGCTCGCCGCGTCGCGGGGCAGAATGCCGGTCTGTCGGCCTTCCGACATCACCAGGATCCGGTCCGACAGCAACAGCAGCTCAGGCAGCTCGGAGCTGACCACCGCGATGGCCAGGCCGTCGCGGGCCAGCTTGAAGATCAGGTCGTAGATTTCGCGCTTGGCGCCGACGTCGATGCCGCGGGTCGGCTCGTCGAGCAGCAGCACGCGCGGCGCCGTCGCCAGCCACTTGCCGATGACGACCTTCTGCTGGTTGCCGCCCGACAGCGTGCCGGCCGCCTGCTCGATGCTGCCGCAGCGAACGCCGAGCGTCGACACCGCCGTCCGCGCCAGCGCCGCCTCGCGCCCGAACGCGCGCAGGCCGAAACGGGCGAGGCGGCCGACCAGCGGCAGGGCGACGTTGTCGACGATCGAATCGCCGAGGTGCAGGCCCTGCGTCTTGCGGTCTTCGGTGACCAGCGCCAGCCCGAGCCGGCGCGCATCTTTCGGCGAGCGGATGTCGACGGCTTGCCCGTCAAGCCGGATGCGGCCGCCGCTGCGCCCCGCTGCGGCGCCGAACAGCGTGGTCAGGATCTCCGTCCGGCCGGCGCCGAGCAGGCCGCCGATGCCGAGGATCTCGCCGGCACGCAGGTCGAAAGAGACGCCCCTCAAGACCGGCCGCCAACCATGGCGGTCGGCGATCTCCAGGGTCAGGTCCTCGACGCTGAGCACGACCTTGCCTGGCCGGCGCTGGTCATGCGGCACCTCGAGCAGGTTGCGGCCGACCATCGCCGCAATGATCTGATCCTCGGTCAGCTCCGCCATCGGCCGGGTCAGGACGCGGGCGCCGTCGCGGAACACGGTGACGCGGTGCGCCAGCTCGATCACCTCCTCGATGCGGTGGGATATGTACACCACCGCCACCCCGTCCTGGGCGAGCTGGCGGATGATCTTGAACAGGCGCCGGCATTCGGCCGGCGACAAGGCCGAAGTCGGCTCGTCCATGATCAGGATACGGGCCTCGATCGACAGCGCCTTGGCGATCTCGACCAGTTGCTGCTCGCCGACCCGCAAGGCACCGACGCGGGCTTCGGGGTCGAGGTCGATCCCAAGCCGGCTAAGCAAGGCACGGGCCGCCGAAGTCGCGCCCCGCCGATCGACCACCAGCCCGGCGATCAGCCGTTCGCGCCCGAGAAAAATGTTGTCGGCGACGCTGAGCTCCGGCACCAGGTTGAGCTCCTGGTGGATGATGGCGATGCCGGCCGCTTCCGCGTCGCGGACGCTCTGGAAGCGTGCAGGCGCGCCATCCAAGGCAAGCTCGCCATCGAAATCGGTATAGACGCCGGAAAGGATCTTCATCAGCGTCGACTTGCCGGCGCCGTTCTCGCCCATCAAGGCGTGGATCTCCCCGGCCGCAAGGCTGAAGTCGACATTGCGCAGAGCAACCACGCCGCCGAACCGCTTTGACACGCCGCGCGCCTCGAGCACGGGAGCGCCGTCGGCAGCCAATCGCCGGGAGTTGGCGTCGCGCATGGCAGTGTCGGCCTCCCTCCGACCCGTCTTCCGCATCTCGCCGAAAGCTAATCTAAACGTTTCGAACGAGTCAAGCTGCGGATCGCCGGCCCTCCTGCGCGGGCGAGAAAAAAGTTGTCAGAATTGGGCAAAGACCCTAAGAAGCAGCAAAGAACAGCCCCGAAACGTTTAGAATGGCGGCAGGCAGTCGGCAAAGGTCACGAGGTTCGCGAGGGCCCACGATGCTGCACGTGGCCGAAGCGGCGCGCGTTTCGGTGGCGACCGTCTCGGCGGTGATCAACGGCACCGCCAGCGTCAGTCCGGAACTGACCTTGCGCATCGAGCAGGCGATCCGCGACATCGGCTACAAGCGCAACGCCATTGCCCGCAGCCTGAGGCTCGGCACCACCCGCACCATCGGGCTCACCGTGGCCGACATCACCAATCCGTTCTTCACCGATGTCGTCTCGGTCGTCCAGGACGTGCTGCACCGCGCCGGCTATGCCGTCATGCTGTGCTGCAACGAGGAGAACATCGACGTCCAGGACGAGCAGGTCAGATTGCTGCTCGACCGGATGGTCGACGGCCTGATCATCGCTCCGGCCGGCGACGATGCCAATCTCAAGCGCATCCTCGCCGGCACCACCATTCCCGTGGTGCTGATCGACCGCGTCTGCGACGGCGTCGAGGCCGACCAGGTGGTGCTCGACAACCGCCGCGCGGTGTTCGACGCCACATCCTATATGCTGGGGCTCGGGCATCGCCGGATCGGCTACATTTCGGGCTCGCTCGACACCTCGACCGGGCGCGACCGGCTGGCCGGCTATCACGATGCGCTCGCCGCCGTCGGTTTGGCCGGACGCGACGAGCTGGTTCGGCTCGGCAATTTCCGCGAAGCCGACGCCTACAATGCCGCGCTGCAGCTGCTGACGCTGGCCGACAGGCCCACGGCGCTGTTTTCGGCCAACAATCTGATGGTGATCGGGGTGATGAAGGCGATCCGCGACATCGGGCTCTCCTGCCCGGAAGACGTCTCGGTCGCCTGTTTCGACGATTTTGCCTGGGCCGACGTGTTCCGGCCGCAGCTGACCACGGTGGCGCAGCCGGTCCGGGCGATCGGCGAGCAGGCCGCCCGCCTGATCCTCGACCGGCTGGCGGGCACGGTCATCGATGCGCCGCGGCGGCTGGTCCTGCAAGGCCGGCTGATGGTCCGCAACTCCTGCCGTCCGCACGCCTCGCTGTCCGAGCCGGCGCAAGGCTGAGCCTCCGGCTGACGCGGCGGCAGCTGCCGGAGCCTTGGCCGCGGCCGTCAAAATCGTTATTTGCGGCGCCAAATCTCGGAGGTGTTGCCCGCTCAGGGCCTATGGAAGACAAAATTGCAGGCTCTATCTCACGTCTCCGTCTGATTCGGCCGCAACCGGTGGCGAGCGCCCACTTCGATGACTGCCCGCGAAAGTCGTACAGGCAAAGCACCCCCGGCGCCGCTGATCTCGGTGATCGTCCCGGTGCTCAACGAGGCCGACAACCTGGCGCCGCTGATTGCCGAGATCGAGGCGGCCGCCGCCCGCCAGCCGATCGGCGAGATCATCTATGTCGATGACGGCAGCAGCGACGACAGCCTCGCCATCCTGCGCCGGCTGATTGCCGAGGTGCCGAGGCTGCGCGTCGTGCGCCATCAGCGGCCGCTCGGCCAGTCGGCCGCGTTCCTCTCCGGGGCGCGCGCCGCATCGGGCGAGCTGCTGGTGCTGATGGACGGCGACAGGCAGAACGATCCGGCCGATATCGCCCTCCTGCTCGACGGCTTCGACCGCGAGAGCGGGCGCAGCGGTGGCCGCGTCGCGGTGCTCGGCCAGCGCGCAGTGCGCAACGACAGCGGGCTGCGCCGGCTGTCCTCCCGGCTCGCCAACGGGCTGCGCGCGCGGGTGCTGGCCGACGGCACGCGCGACACCGGCTGCAGCCTGAAGCTCATCCGCCGCGACGACTATCTGGCTCTGCCCTATTTTGACCACATGCATCGCTTTCTGCCAGCATTGCTGTTGCGCAACGGCGTGCGCCTCACCCATGTCGCCGTCTCGCACCGGGCCCGCGTCGCCGGCCGGTCCAAATACGGGTTCTGGAACCGGGCTCTGGTCGGCGCGGTCGATCTCATGGGTGCGGCCTGGCTGCAGCGTCGCCGGCTGCCGCTCGACTATGCGCCGCAAGAACTGCCGCGAGGAGATGCTTGATGAACGGCTCCACCCTTTGGCTTGCAATCGGCTTCCTCGGCCAGGCGATGTTCTTCATGCGCTTCCTGGTGCAATGGGTCGCCTCGGAGCGCAGCCGCCGCAGCGTGATGCCCCGCGCCTTCTGGTATTTCAGCCTGTCGGGCGGCCTGGTGCTGCTCATCTATGCGCTGCATCAGCGCGACCCGGTGTTCATCCTGGGCCAAGCGACGGGTCTGTTCATCTATGTCCGCAACATCATGTTGAGCCAGCCGCAGGCCGCACCGTCCAACAAGCCCGCCTGATGCGCGCGCCGGTCGCGCTCGACGGGGTCGGGCCCTATCTGCTGCTCGTCCTGATGTTTTGCGCCTCGATGGCGTTCCGTCCGCTGCTGCCGGTCGACGAAACGCGCTATCTGTCGGTCGCCTGGGAGATGCTGCTCCAGCGCAGCTTCCTGGTGCCGACGCTCAATTTCGAGCCGTATTTCCAGAAGCCGCCGCTGCTGTTTTGGCTGGTCGACATCGTCTGGGCGCTGGCCGGGGTCGGCCGGGTGAGCGCGGCGGCGATGACGACGGCGGTCTCGGCTCTGGTGATCTGGCTGAGCGCGCGGCTGGCGGCGGCGCTGTTTCCGGACGAGACCGGGATCGGCCGCCGTGTCGCCTGGCTGGTCGTCGGCAGCCTGGTCTTCCTGGTCTATTCCACCTTGATCATGTTCGACCTGATGCTCACCGCCTGCGTGCTCGCCTTCATGCTGGCATTGATCAGGCTGGCCCGCACCGGCAAGGCCGCTCCAGCGCTCCTCGCCGGCCTCGCCTTGGGGCTTGGCGTGCTGAGCAAGGGTCCCGTGGTGCTGATCCATGTCGCCGTCCCGGTGCTCGGCTATCCGTTCTGGCGCGATCGGGCGGATATCCCTGCCGGGCGGCTTTGGCGGCGGCTCGCTCTGACGCTCGCGGTGGCGCTCGCCGTGGTGCTCGCCTGGCTGGGGCCGGCGCTTTACCGCATGGGCGGCGACTTTGCCTATAATCTGGTCTGGCGGCAGGCGGCCGGCCGGATCGCCGGCTCGGTCGAGGGCGCCCATGCGCGGCCGGTCTATTTCTATCTGCTCCTGTTGCCGCTGGTCGCGATTCCCTGGCTGTTCGGACCGGAATATTGGCGCGCCGGTGCCTGGCGCATGCCGGAGCGCGGCACGCCCTCACGGCGCCGGGTCGGCCTGCTGATCGCCTGGCTGGCCGGCGTGGTGGCCGCCTTCAGCCTGATCTCCGGCAAGCAGCCGCACTATCTGGTGCCGCTGGTGCCGCTTGCCATGATCCTGCTGGCGCGGCTCACCGCTGCCGTTCCCGAGCGGGTGCCGCGCCGGGGCGCGGCGATCATGGTGGTGCTCGCCTGCCTTTCCCAACTGGTCGCCGCGCACACTGTGTTCGACCGCTATGACCTCACCGGACTTGCCGCCCTGATCACGGCCAACAAGGGCGCCGACTGGGCCTTTGCCGGCCGCTATCAGGGCGAAGTCAATTTCCTCGCCCGGCTGGAACGGCCGATCGTCGAGATCGGCAAGGGCGAGAATGCCGCCTGGCTGGCCGCTCACCCCGGCGGCTTCGTCATCGAGCGGGTGGACAGCGACGCGCCCGCAGGCGGAAAGGTCGTGTTTCGCCAGCGGGTCGAAAAGGGCGACCTCGTGGTCTATGCCGCGGGTTCGTAGGGGCGCTTCGGCCGAGCCGGCCGGTGCCGGTCAGCCGAACGAGATCCGCGCCGCAAAGCCCGCCGGCCTGCCGGGAGCCGGCGAGGCTAGGTCGAGCCGGCCGCCCATCTGACGCACCAACGCGTTGGCGATCGCCAGGCCAAGCCCGGTGCCCTTGGCCCGGCTCGGCCCGCGCCGGAAGCGCTGCGTCAGGCCGGCAAGCTCGTCGGGCTCGACCACGGCGCCGCCATTGACCACCGACAGGCTGAGATCATCGCCGACCGCGACCTCGACCGGCGCGCTCTTGTCGCCATGATCGAG
Organism: uncultured Alphaproteobacteria bacterium; assembly: GCA_963791325.1. Taxonomy (GTDB): domain Bacteria; phylum Pseudomonadota; class Alphaproteobacteria; order Rhizobiales; family Rhizobiaceae; genus JBEVJK01. The sequence goes on from CAWBRU010000021.1 coordinate 197,989, forward strand.
CGCATTTTCGATCAGGTTGCGCAGCGCAATGGCGAAGGCGTCGACGTCGACGCGCCGCACCAGGCGGGCCTGGTCGGCGACGTCGAGCTTGAGCCGATCGCGGCAGCCGGGCCGGCGCAGGAAGTCGCCGACCACCAGCTCCACCACCGGCACCAGATCGACATTTTTGGACGCCGTCCCGATCCCAGCTTCGGCGCGGGCGAGCTGGAGCAGCTTCTCGGCCAGCCGCGCGAGCTCCACCAGGGCCGCCTCGACCTGCGCGGCGCGGCGCCGCCCGGCGCCGGCCGGCAGCTCGGCGACCAGCCTCTGCGTCTGCGCCAGCGCGCCGGCGATCGGCGTGCGCAGCTCGTGGGCGCTGTTTGCGGTGAACTCGCGCTCGGCCTCGAGCGCGAGGCGCAGCCGCTCCAGCAGCCGGTCGACCGAGACGACGATGCCGGAGAGCTCCGAGGGAATGTCTTCGGCTTCGAGCGGCGCCAGGTTGGCGCCGTCGCGCTCGCCGATCCGGCGGCGCAGGGCCTCGATCGGTGCCATCGCCCGGCCGACGATCAGCCAGATCGCCAGCGCGCTTAGCGGGACGAGCAGCAGCAGCGGTCCAAGCAGCGCCAGCGCGTCCTCGCCAGCCGCTTCCCGCCGGTCGGCAAGCAGGTCGGCAACCTGCAGATAGAGCCCGCGGTCGGCCAGCTCAGTGGTCAGCACGCGATACGCTAGGGTGTCGTGGAAGCCGGCCTCGAGCGGCGCCTCGAACGGAGCCGCCGGCGCGTCGCGCGAGGCCGAGAGCACGCTGCCGTCGGCGGCCCTCAGCTGGTAGAGCAGGATGTCGCGCCCTGCCGGCGGCGCCGGCTGCGGCCGGTCGGCCGGCGCCTTGACGTCATGGCCAAGCGCGGCGGTGACCAGCGGCGTCAGCCGCTGCGCGGTCTCCTTCAGCGAGCTGTCGAACATGTCGCCGATCTCGGCCCGCATCACCGCTTCGGCAAGGCCCGCAGCGGTGAGCCAGATGACCACCGCGAGGCCGGTGAGCCACAGGATCAGGCGCCGCCGCATCCGCTAGCCCTCCTTCGGCCTCATTGCGCGTGAAACCGGTAGCCGACGCCGCGCACGGTGCTGATGGCAGCCTTGCCGACCTTCTTGCGCAGCCGGCTGACATAGACTTCGACGGTGTTGCTCAGCACCTCCAGGCCGAAGGCGTAGAGCGCGTCCTCGATCTGCGCCTTCGAGACCACCGCGCCAGGCCGCAGGGTCAGCCGGTCGAGAACCGCCCATTCGCGCGCGGTGAGCACGATATCGCCGGCCGGGCCGGTGACGCGGCGCTCCGCCGGTTCGATGGCAAGCCCGCCGCACCGGATCACGGGGCTCGGCCGCTGGCCGTAACGGCGGGCGACCGCGTGAATGCGTGCCGACAGCTCGCCAAGATCGAACGGCTTCACCAGGTAGTCGTCGGCGCCGTTGTTGAGGCCCTCGATCCGGTCCGAGATCTGGTCGCGCGCCGTAACGATGATCACCGGCGTGGCCGCGCCGCCGGCGCGCAGGGCGCGCAGAAATGCAAGACCGTTGCCGTCGGGCATGGCGAGGTCGAGGATGATCAGGCCGAATTCCGCAACCCGCGCGTGGGCGGCGGCCTCGTCGAGGGTCGCCGCCCAGTCGACCGCATGGCCGGCGGCGACGATGTGGTCGCGCACGGCGCTGCCGATCAGGGGGTCGTCTTCGACGAGCAGGATGCGCATGGGATCGGCCTCGGTGCTCCGGCCTCAGTCGTCGTGCAGCTTGCGCGCGATGGGCGGGCCGATGGTGAGCGCATGAAAGCGCACCTCGAAACCGTCGCGCTCCGGCGAGCAGGCCATGACGCCGATTTCGGCGGCGGATGCGGGAAAGGGGCAAAGCCTGGCCATCTGCCAGGCGGATCCCGCGACCGAGTACTGCACGCGGACCGCATCGCCATGGCGGGTGAGCCGCACCGCAACCGGCTCCTTCGGGGAGGCCTGCGGCAGCGGAACGACCGACCAGTCCGACACCTCGCGCGTCACCACCACGCTGAAATGCATCAGTCCGTCAGTGAACTCGATGCCGGCCTTGATCCAGGTCCGTTCGTCGGCCGCTAAAAACAGCCCGGCTTGGTCGTAGAGCGCCTCGTAGTCGCCGGTCACCTCGGCCGAGGCGGTGAAGTCGCCAGTCACCGGGGCGACATAGGCATGACCGCTGTGACGCTCAAAGCCATAAAAGGTGTGGCGCCAGAAGTCGGTCTTGGCGCCGGTTGTGATCGCCAGGGAAGCGGCGTCGCCGGACCAGCGCGGCGGCGGATTGATCCAGCGATAGGTGCGTGGCATCGGCGCTCCTCGATCGATTATCCCGGGGGACCGATCGATAGCATTGTCGAGCACCGCTGGTCGAGCTTGCCGCTCCCGCCGCCGATCGGCATACTCCGCCGCTTTCGCGCAACCGCCCGGAAGGAGGCTCGGCCATGCTCTATGCGATCCTTTGCTACGACGAGGAGCGGGTCACTGAAGGTTTGACTCGCGATGAGGATGGGGCACTGATGGACAGGCTGAGGGCGGTTCAGGAGCCGTTTGCCAGGCGCGGCAAGCTCGGCCCGGTGGCCAGGCTGCAGCCGACCGCCGCGGCGGCCACGCTGCGCAAGGGCGGCGGGGGCCTGGTCGTCGACGGGCCGTTCGCCGAGACCAAGGAACAGCTGCTCGGCTTCTATGTCGTCGACTGCGAATCGGAAGCCGAGGCGCTGGAGTTTGCGCGCGAGCTTGCCGGCGCTGCGCGGCACGGGACAGGCGCCTATGAGGTCCGCCCGGTGCGCGATTTCCGGCCGGGTGCGCTCAAGCCATGAGCGCAGCCGCGATCGCCGCCGCCTTGAGCGCCGCGCGGCCGCAGGCGGTCGGCGCCCTGCTGCGCTATTTCCGCGACCTCGACACGGCCGAAGAGGCGTTCCAGGAAGCTTCGCTGAGGGCGCTGCGCAGCTGGCCGGACAAGGGCCTGCCGCGCGATCCGACGGCCTGGCTGATCTTCGTCGGCCGCAACGCCGCGCTCGACGAGGCGCGCAAGCGGGCCAAGACGCAGGCGCTGCCGGACGAGGAGCTGCTGTCGGACCTCGGCGACGCCGAATCGGCGATCGCCGAGGACATCGATGCGGCCCGTTATCCGGACGATCTCTTGCGGCTGCTGTTCATCTGCTGCCATCCGGAGCTGCCGCCCAACCAGCAGATCGCGATGGCGCTGCGCGTCGTCTCCGGGCTTTCCGTCAAGGAGATCGCGCGCGCCTTCCTGATCGGCGAGAAGGCGATGGAGCAGCGCATCACCCGGGCCAAGCGCCGCGTCGCCGAGGCGGCGATCCCCTACGAGGCCCCCGACGACGCCGAGCGGGCAAAGCGGCTCGAGACCGTCGCCGCGATGATCTATCTGCTGTTCAACGAGGGCTACTCGGCGAGCGGCGGCAGCGTGCATGTCAGAGTGCCGCTCTGCGAGGAAGCGATCCGTCTGGCGCGCCTGTTGCTGGGGCTGTTTCCGGACGAGAGCGAGGTCATGGGGCTGACGGCGCTGCTGCTCCTGCAGCACGCCCGCACCCCGGCGCGGCTCGACGCCAACAACGCCATCGTGCTGCTGCAGGATCAGGACCGCAGCCTCTGGAACGCGGCCATGATCGAGGAGGGCCTGCACCTGGTGCGTCGGGCGCTCACCCGGCGGCGGCCGGGCCCCTATCAGGTGCAGGCGGCGATCGCGGCCGTTCATGCCGAGGCGCGCGCGGGCGGCGACACCGACTGGGCCGAGATCGACCGCCTCTATGCCCTGCTCGAGTCGCTGCAGCCATCGCCGGTGGTGTCGCTCAACCGCGCGGTGGCGGTCGCCAAGGTGCATGGCCCGGCGGCGGCGCTGGCGATGACCGAGCCGCTCGGAGAGGCGCTTGCCGGCTATTTCCACTACCACGGCGTGCGGGCTTACCTCTTGCGCGAGCTCGGCCGCATCACCGATGCGCGCGGTGCCTTCGAACGGGCGCTGTCGCTCGCCAACACAGCCGCCGAGGCCGATCACATCCGGGTGCAGCTCGCCGAGCTCGGCAAGACCGGCGAGGCTTCGGCCGCGTGAAGGATGTTGGCGGTGCCGGCAATTGCGCCTAGATTGTGCGCAGCAGCAATCGGAAGGACGCGACGATGCCGAGATCCTTCGCCGGCCAGGTGCCCATCGTGGTGGCCGCGGTGCTCGCCTGGCTTGCCTTCGCGGCCCCGTCGGCCGCCCAATGGGTGCAGACCACCCCCAGGAACCCGGCAGTGTCGCCGCTCAACCCGCTGACGCCCGCGCAGCGCAACCAGCTGATCTTGCGTGGCCGCAACGACGAGCTCCAGGCGATCGGCCGGATGCAGCAGGGTCTGCAGTATCAGCAGAACCAGCAGATCTATCGCGAGCTCGACCGCACCCGGCCCCAGCCGCAGATGGACACGCGCGTGCCGAGCATCAAACCGAGCTGCATGAAGAAGATCTTCGGCAACAAATACGTCCAGACGAAATGCCAATGAGCCTCGGCGAAGCGGGCGATCCGGCGCAGCGGCTTTGACCCGGCCTGCCGATGCGGGCTTGCGTGAGAAGCTGGGCGGTTGCTAGAGCATTGCCGGGAGGCGCCGACACGGTTTTTCGTCCGGCGCGCCGACCGGGGAGGGGCGAATGGCCGACAGGTTCAGGCAGGTTTTCGGCACTGCCAAGCCGGTGATCGCAATGGTTCATTTCGGTGCGCTGCCCGGCGCGCCGCTCTATGAGCCGGCGGGCGGCATCGCGGCGCTTTGCGACGGCGTGGTGCGCGATCTCGAGGCGCTGCAGGCCGCCGGCTTCGATGCGGTCATGTTCGGCAATGAGAACGACCGCCCCTACCAGTTCGCCGTCGACACCGCCTCGGTGGCGACCATGGCCTTCGTCATCGGCCAGATCCGCGACCGCATCAAGGTCCCCTTCGGGGTCAATGTGCTCTGGGATCCGATGGCCAGCGTGGCGCTTGCGGCTGCCACCGGGGCCGCCTTCGTGCGGGAGATCTTCACCGGCACCTATGCCTCCGACATGGGGCCGTGGACGCCCGACGCGGGCAAGGCGATGCGCTACCGCGACGCGCTCCATCGCCCGGACCTTTTGATGCTCTACAACATCTCGGCCGAATTCGCCTATTCGCTCGACCAGCGCAGCCTGCCCGACCGGGCGCGCAGCGCGGTGTTCTCGAGCCTTCCCGACGCGATCCTGGTGTCGGGCCAGATCACCGGCGAAGCGGCGGCGCTGCCCGATCTCGCCGCGGTCAAGAAGGTGTTGCCGAAGACGCCGGTGCTCGCCAATACCGGCGTCAAGCACGCTACGGTGGCCGACGTGCTGTCGCTCGCCGACGGCTGCATCGTCGGCTCCTCGCTGAAGGTCGACGGCGACACCTGGAACCCGGTCGATCCGGCCCGCGCCAAGGAGTTCATGACGCTCGCCCGCGCGGCACGCGGCGGCTGACGGCGATGGCGCCGCGGTCATCGGGGGCGCTCAAGGAGCGTCTTCACGCGCTGCTCTGCGAGCTGATGCTGATCCCCGGCCTCAGCGGCCATGAGGGGCGGGTGCGCCGCCGGCTGCAAGAGGAGATGCGCGCCGTCGGTCTCGACACCGCGACCGACCGGCTCGGCAACCTGATCGCCACCGCTCCCGGCAGCGCCGATGCGCCGAGCGTCATGCTGTTCACCCACATGGATCAGCTCGGCTTTGTCGTGCGCAAGGTCGAGCCGGACGGCCTGATCCGGCTGGAGCGGCTCGGCGGCGTGCCGGAACGGGCGCTGGCCGCACAAGCGGTGCTGCTCTGCGTCGAACCGGGCAAGGACGTCGCCGGCGTGATCGCCAACAAGAGCCACCATGCCACGACGCCGGAGGAGAAATACAAGGTCGTCGCCTATCCCGACCTCTATGTCGATGCCGGCTTCGACTCCGCCGAGACCGCTGCCGCCCATGGCGTGCGGGTCGGCACGCCCGTGGTCTACCGGCCGCAGGTCTTCGACCTCGCCGGCGGGCGGGTTGCAGGAACGTCGATCGATGATCGCGCCGGCTGCGCTGTGCTGGTCGAGGCAGCGCGACTGCTCGTGCCGCAGGCCGCGCGTCCGACAGTGCATTTCGTGTTCTCCGTGCAGGAAGAGTTCAACTTGCGCGGCGCGCTCACCGCCGCCCAGAAGCTGGAGCCCGACATCGCCATCCAGCTCGACCTCATCCTGGCCACCGACACGCCCGACATGCGCGCCCGCGGCGACGTCCGGCTGGGCGGCGGACCCGCGGCCAGCCTCTATTCTTTCCACGGCCGCGGCACCTTGAACGGCACCCTTCCGCACCCGGCTTTGGTCGGCCTGTTCGAGCGCAGCGCAGCCGGCTTGGGCCTCGACCTGCAGCGCAGCGCCCATACCGGGGCGCTGACCGATTCCTCCTATGTCCAGCTGGTCGGGCAGGGGGTGGCGAGCATCGATCTCGGCTTTCCGATGCGCTACTCCCATTCCGCCCTGGAAGTCTGCGACATCGCCGACCTCGCCGCGCTCACCCGGCTGGTCGCGGCCGGCATCGCCGCCATCGGCGCCGATTTCAGCCTCGACCGCGACGACTTCCTCTGATGGACCTCTATCTCGGCATCGATGTCGGCTCCTTCGAATCGAAGGGCGTCCTGGTCGATCGCAGCGGCGCCGTCATTGCCCAGGCTGCGCGGCGGCACAAGATGCTGGTGCCGCGCCCGGGATGGGCGGAGCATCGGCCGAAGCAGGATTGGTGGGGCGATTTCACCGCACTGTCGAAGGCGCTGCTGGCAAGCCCCGGTGTCGACCGGCGCGCCGTCCGCGCGGTGGCGGTCAGCGCCATCGGGCCGTGCATGCTGCCGGTCGACGAGAACGGCGAGGCGCTTGCCAACGCCGTGCTCTACGGCGTCGACACACGGGCGGTGGCCGAGATCGAAGCGCTCGACGCCGAGATCGGCCGCGACCGGATCTTCGAGCTCAGCGGCAATTCGCTTTCCTCGCAAGCCGTCGGGCCAAAAATCCTGTGGCTGAAGAAGAACCGCCCCGAAATCTTCGCCGGTGCCGCGGAGATCGTCACCTCGACCACCTATCTGGTGCGCAAGCTCACCGGCCGCGTCGGTCATCGACCATTATACCGCGGCGAACTTCAACCCGCTCTATCTGCTTGCCGAGCGCGGCTGGAGCGCCGAGCTCGCCCCCGATCTGATCGCGCTCGACCGGTTGCCGGAGATCTTGTGGTCGAGCGAGATCGCCGGCCAGGTCACCCGCGCGGCCGCCCGGGCCACCGGGCTCCCCGAAGGGACGCCGGTCACCACCGGGACCATCGACGCCGCCGCCGAGGCGCTGAGTGTCGGGGTCATCGAGCCGGGCGACATGATGATGATGTACGGATCGACCGTTTTTACCATCATGCTGTCGGACAGGCGGCTGGCCGACCATCGCCTCTGGTATGCGCCGTGGCTGTTTCCGGGCGAGCACGCCTCGATGGCCGGGCTCGCCACCAGCGGCACGCTGACCCACTGGTTCCACGACGTGGTCGCGCGGGAGCTGCCGGCCGACAGCGCGTTTTCGGCGCTCACCGCCGAGGCCGAGCGTTCGCCGCCCGGGGCGCGCGGGCTGCTGATGCTGCCGTATTTCTCCGGCGAACGGACGCCGCTGCACGACTACGATGCCAAGGGCGTCATTTTCGGCCTCAACCTCACCCATACCCGCGGCGACATGTTCCGCGCCTTGCTCGAGGGCATCAGCTTCGCCACCAATGCGATCTTCGACACCTATCGCGAGATCGGCGCGCCGCCCAGGCGTCTGCTGGCGGTTGGCGGCGGCACCAAGAACCCGGTTTGGCACCAGGCGACGTCCGATATTTCCGGGCTGGCGCAGACGGTCTGCCGGCACACCTTCGGCGCCAGCTATGGCGACGCGTTCCTGGCCGCGCTCGCGCTCGGCGACGTCAAGCTGAGCGACATCCGACGCTGGAACCCGGTGGCGCGCCGGATCCGGCCCGACCCGCGCCATGCCGCGCTCTACCGCGCCCGTTATGCGATGTTCCAGGAGCTCTATCGCAACAACCGTGCAGCGATGGCGGCGTTGTCGTAGGGCAATTCCGGGAGAAGCGGAAACCGGCTCCCCGTTCGGAATTGCGAAAAAACAAAGACTTGGAGCGGATCCCGGCTTCTTGGAGGCGCAGCGTCGCTATTTGATCGCGCCGGCGGTCAGGCCCTTGATGATGTAGCGCTCGAGGAAGATGCCGATGACCACCAGCGGTGCGATCGCCGCGGTCGACAGTGCCGCCATCGACCACCAGTTGATGCCTTGCGAGCCGGTCTGGCTCGCGACCATCACCGGCAGCGTCTTGGCGTTCGGTGCTGGTGAGCAGCGCGGCGAAGAAATACTCGTTCCAGCACAGCACGAGCGAGAGGATGAACGCTGCCACCATGCCCGGCAGCGCGATCGGCAGCACGATGCGGAAGAACGCGCCCCAGATCGACAGGCCGTCGACGAGGGCGGCCTCCTCGAGCTCGATCGGGATCGAATTGAACTGGTCGCGCATGATCCAGATGACGATCGGCAGCACCATCAGCGTATAGAGCAGGATCAGGCCGATGCGCGTGTCGAGCAAGCGCCAGCTCCTTGTAGAGCACGAGGAACGGCATCGCGAGCACGACGGGCGGCAGGATCAGCTGCGACAGGAAGAAGAACGAGATGTCCTTGTTGCGCATCCAGGCGAACTTGTACTCGAAGCGGGTCAGGCCATAGGCGGCGAGGCGAGCCGATCACGATCGCCAGCATCGAAGCCGCCGACGCGAGGTGATGACGCTGTTCGCGAAGCGCTTGAGGAACTCGTCGCGCACCGTCGAGGTCTGGCCGATCGTGTCCGGCGACAGGCCGAGCGAGCGCCAGCCCTTCCAGTCGGGCGTGAAGTCGACCCAGGGAATGAGATGGCCCTGGGTGACATTGGTCGCCGTCTTGAACGAGGTGGTGACCGTCCAGTAGATCGGAAACAGGCAGATGAAGGCCCAGAAGAGCAGCGCGCCATAGATCAGGACGCGGCCGGCATAGGCGCGCGCGGCCGAAGTGCCCACGGCATGGTCCGCAGGTGCGGCGCTGCGCGCCGCCTCGGCAAAGGCCGGCTCGAGCCTCTCAGTCGACATCGCCGCATCCAGCGGCTGGCGAGCTTGAGCAGGACGGTGACGAAGACGATGATGAGCACCAGATAGACCATCGCCAGCATCGTGCCGTAGCCGACATTCGAGCGGTCGCGGTACTCGCGGAAGATGAAGCTCGACACCGTGTCGGTGGCGCCGCCGGGGCCGCCCGCGGTGACGTTGATGACGATGTCGGCGAGCTTCAGCTTGAAGATGATGCGCAGGATGATGGCGGTGACGACACCGGCAGCATCAGCGGAAAGGTGATCTGCCAGAACGACTGCCAGGGCGTCGCGCCGTCGACCTTGGCCGCCTCGAGCACCTCCTTGGGCAGCGCCTGCAGGCCGGCGAGCAGCAGGATCATCATGAACGGGATGAAGACCCAGGCGTCCATCACCATGATCGACGAGGCGGGCGATCCCGGGCGAGGCGAAGAAGGCGGGGATCTCCCAGCCGAGATGCCGGGCCAGCGTCGCCGCCGGGCCGAAGCGGTATTCCATCAGCGACTTGCCGATCATCCAGCTGACGGCGACCGGGCTCAGCATGAACGGCAGCAGGAAGACGACGCGGAAGAACTTGCGGGCGCGGATGTCGGCATTGAGCAGCAGCGCCAGGCCGAAGGCGATCGCATATTGGACGAGCACCGCCAGCACGTAGTAGACCATGTTGAGCAGCGCGTTCCAGTAGTAGGGGTCGGCCAGCATCTGCCAGAAATTGTCGAGGCCGTTGAAGCGCCGGCCGCTGACGCGAGACTCAGGTTCCAGTCGGTGAACGCGATGTAGAGGCCGAAGAGCGTCGGGAAGATCACCATGGCGACGGTGAACAGCACCGCCGGCAGCACGAACAGCGCGCGCATGGCCGCGCTTCGCCGCGGATCAGCACCTGGCCGACGCCGAGCGCGACGGCCCAGAGCAGATAGGCATAGAGCACCGGCCGCCAAGTGTCGAAGCCGAACGCCGCTCCAGGCCGCGATTTGTACAGCGCCTGAACGCGACCAGCGCGGCCAGCAGCAAGGCGCTGGCCGCAGCCGATCAGCCCGATGCCCAACGCCCGACGCGGGCCGGTCAGCCGGCGTCGGAAGTGGTTTCGAGCGCCATCGTCGAACCGTTTGCTGTCCGGCGCCGAACCGGCCCGGTCGCCTTGAAGGGAGTCGCCACCGCGGAACGATCATCGGGACTGCCGGCGGCGGCGACGCTCGTCCTACATGCCGAGCGAGGCCTTGTAGAGCTTGATCTGGTTGTCGCGGCCGATCTGGTCGGTGAGCTTCTCCCAGGCCGCGGCGATGGCGTCGGCGCCGGCCTGCGCCGCCATCTGGCCGGCGAAGATCTTGGCCAGCTCGTCCTCGGCCACGCTGTAGTACTGGAAGATGCCGGGAATGCGCGGCTCGATCGCCGCGTTCGGGATGGTTGTAGGAGTCGGCCTCGGACTTCAGGTAGGAGGTGATGAACGCCTCGTCGTAGCCCGCCGCGACCCATTCCGGGAATGTTGAAGTGGCTGTTGCGGTAGGGCTGGAAGCCGGACGGATAGGCCGCGCACCAGAGCGACAGGTCCTTGCCGCCGAGATGCGCCGCCGCGCTCCAGGCCGCCTTCTTCTTCTTCTCGTCGCTGTCGACGCGCGCCATGACGTAGACGCCCCAGCCGAGATAGGCCATGTTGGGCGCGTAGTTCGGGCCGCTGGCGAGCTTGTCCCATGCCCGGTCTTGGAATTGTAGACGTCGTCCGAGCCGGGCAGGATCGAGAAGCCGATGACGTCGCCGATGACCGAGGAATCGTTGGTCTTGGCGTTGGAGCCGACATCGCCCCACCAGGCGAGCATCGAGCCGGTGCCGGCCAGGAACTGCTGGAAGCGCGGTCTGGTTCGGGTCGGCGTTGATCTGGTCCGGCGGCTCGGACGGCAGCGCGTCGATCACGTCCTGGATCGCCCGCACCCAGGCCGGGTTGTTGATGCGCGGCTTCATCGTGTCGACGTCGAACAGCCAGGCCTTGTCGTCCGGATGCTTGGCATAGGCGGTGGCGCGGCTGCCGAGGAAATAGAAGCCGAAGCCGCCCCAGGGCTTCGGCGCGTCGAGATAGCCGTAGACGTCCTGGCCGTTGATCTTCTTGCCCTTGAGGAACTTGGTCACCGCCTGGACCTGCTGCCAGGTCTTCGGCACGCCCCACTCGCCTTGGCCGCCGTCGTCCTTCCAGGCCTTGGCGAGCGTCGGCATCGGCGAACACGTCGGTGCGGTAGTTGAAGTTGTGGGCATCGCCGTCGATGGTGACGCGGTAGGTCTTGCCGTCCCAGGTGCCGACCGGCGGCTTGCAGGTAGGCCACGATAGTCGTCCATGTCGATCTGCTTCTTGACCCAGTCGGGCATCTCCGAGGCCAGACCCTTGCCGCAGACGTCGCCCTCGAAGGGCGCGCCCATCTCGATGATGTCGAAATCGACGGTGCCGGTCGCGATCGACTGCTGCAGGCGCGGATTGTAGTCGGCCTGCGCGAGGTCGATCCAGTTGATCTTGGCGCCGGTATAGGCCTCCCACGGCTTGAGGAAGCCGCGGAACAGCACGTTGTGGAGGTTCTGATTGTTGAGCCCCATGAAGGTGAGCTCGACGCCCTTGAACTCGCCTTCCTTGACGTTGGCCTTGGTCGCGCCGAGGCACAGCTCGCCGACCTTCTGCAAATCGGCGTCGGTCGGCTGGCCCTTGCCGACGCCCGGGATCTGCAGGATCTGGGCCCTGAGATCGCCCTGGGCGGCAGCGGGAGCGGCGAGCATGCCCATCATCCCCGAGCCGCCGACGGCCAGCGCTCCGGCACTGGCGGCGCCCTTCAGCACCCCGCGCCGGCTGGCCTGCATCATCATCAGCCGGTCATACACCTGTTGACGCATTCGGAATTCCTCCCTGATGGCCGCCCGGCTCCTGCGGGCGGGTCTCGGCTCGGCCATCGACCCGGGGCCGCGATGCTTTCGGCCCGACGGACCTTTTGGGGCCGCGCCGGCTTGCATCTGTCCTTGCCCGGGACAATCACCTTCCAAGCCGCGGCAGTATGGAACAGAAAAGCTGGCGCTTGCAATCGGGCTCGACGATGGACACCCGCCGGCACCTGGGCTAGTCCTTGCCCGAGGAGAGCGGGCGCAGCGGCGGTCGAGCAAAGGCGGCAGCCGCGCGGGAGGAGGAAAGCATGCTGAAGGGAATCAGTCCGCTGCTCAATGCGGACGTGCTCTATGCCTTGCGCGCCATGGGCCATGGCGATGATCTGATCATCGCCGACACCAACTTCCCGTCCGATTCGATCGCCCGCCAGACTCGCCTCGGAAAACTCCTCAGGATCGACAATGTGACGGCGGCCGAAGCCGCCGCGGCAGTGCTGTCGGTTTACCCGCTCGACACCTTCGTCGACGACGCGGCGGCGCGCATGGAGATCGTCGGCGCGCCCGAGGAGGTGCCTCCGGTGCAGGCCGAGGTGCAGGCAGTGGTCGACCGCGCCGAAGGCCGCTCCTGGCCGCTGCTGCCGGTCGAGCGCTTCGCCTTCTACGAGCGGGCCAAGCAGGCCTATTGCGTCATCCAGACCGGCGAGCGCCGCTTCTATGGCTGCGTCGCCTTCCGCAAGGGCGTCGTGCCGCCCGAGGCCGGATGAGCGCGGTGGTCGAGGCCCGGCCGATCGTCATCCTCGGCGTATTCGTCGCCGATACCGCCTATCGCGCGGCGCGCCAGCCGCGGCTCGGCGAGACCATCGTCGGCGACAGCTTCAAGCTCGGGCCGGGCGGCAAGGGCTCCAACCAGGCGGTGGCCGCCGGCCGGCTCGGTGCCGATGTCACCTTCCTGACGCGCCTCGGCCGCGACCCCTTTGCCGACATGGCGCGGGGCGCCTGGGCGGCGGCGGGGGTCCGTGCCGTCGTCATCGAGACGCCCGAAAGCTACACCGGGGCTGCCTATATCTTCGTCGACTCGGTCAGCGGCGAAAACGCCATCATCGTCGCGCCGGGCGCTGCCTCGCTGATCTCGACCGCCGACATCGACCGGCACGCCGAGCTGATCGCGGCGGCCGGCGTCTTCGTCACCCAGCTCGAGCAGCCGATCGAGGCGGCCCGCCGTGGGCTCGAGATCGCCCGCGCGGCCGGCGTGACCACCGTCCTCAATCCGGCCCCGGCCATGCCGGTCGACGACGCGCTGTTCGAGCTCTGCGACTACGTCACCCCCAACGAGAGCGAGACCGAGACGCTGACGGGTCTGCGGGTCGAAACCCTCGACGACGCGCGGGCGGCCGCCGCCAACCTCCTCGCCCGCGGTGCCGGCGCCGTGGTGCTCACGCTCGGCGAGCGCGGCGCGCTGCTCCAGACGCCAGGCGGCTCCGAGCTGGTCGAGCCGTTCCAGGTCGGGCCGGTGGTCGAGACCACCGGCGCCGGCGATGCCTTCAACGGCGGCTTCGCCGTCGGCCTGGCGCGCGGCATGGCCCCGCGCGATGCCGTGCGCTTCGGCTGCGCGGTGGCCGGGATCTCGGTGACGCGGGCCGGCACCGCGCCGTCGATGCCGAGCCTTGCCGAGGCCGAAAGCGTACTGGCGGGGACCTTCTCGGCCTCAGTGAAGGCGTAGTTCGCCGCGGTCCAGCTTGGCGAGCGTGCGCATGATGCCGCGCAGCTCGGCCAGCCCCTTCAGCCGGCCGATGCAGGAATAGCCGGGATTCACCTTCTTGCCGATGTCGTCGACGATCGCGTGACCATGGTCGGGCCGCATCGGGATGATGCCGTCGGCACGTCCGGCGGCTTGCCGCCGCTTCTCTTCGGCCATGAGCGCGGCGACCACGTCGACCATATCGGTGTCGCCGCCGAGATGCTCGGCCTCGTGAAAGGAGCCGTCCGGCTCCTTGGTGACGTTGCGCAAATGGGCGAAATGGATGTCGGCGCCGAATTCACGGGCCATCGCCGGCAGGTCATTGCCGGCGCCGGCGCCATAGGATCCGGTGCACAGCGTCAGCCCGTTGGACGGCGAGTGGCAGCCCTCCAGGATCGCCCGCGCGTCGGCCGCCGAGGTGACGATCCGCGGCAGGCCGAACAGCGGAAAGGGCGGGTCGTCCGGATGGATCGCAAGCTTGACGCCGACCTCTTCGGCGACCGGCACCACCGCGCGCAGGAAGGCGATCAGATTGCTGCGCAGCCCTTCGGCGGTAACGTCGCGATAGACGTCGAGGGCGCGGCGGAAGCTGTCGCGGTCGTAGATGAACTCGCGCGCCGGCACCCAGCCGATCAGGTTGAGCTCAAGCCTGGCCTTGTCGCTCTCGCTCATCGCTGCGAGGCGCCGTTCGGCCGCGGCGATCCGCGCGGCCGGGTGATCGGCCTCAGCCCCCGGGCGTTTCAAGATCAGCACGTCATAGGCGCAGAGCTCGACCAGATCGAAGCGCAGCGCGGTGCCCCCGTGCGGCATCGGATAGTCGAGGTCGGTGCGGGTCCAGTCGGTGATGGCCATGAAATTGTAGCAGACGATTTTCAGCCCGGCCTCGGCGACGGTGCGGATCGACTGCTGGTAGTTGCCGACAAGGGCCGTGAAATCGCCGGTCCGGGTCTTGATATCCTCGTGGACGACGATGCTCTCGACGACATCCCAGGACAGCCCTGCCGCCTCGATCTCGGCTTTGCGCTGCAGCATGGCATCGATCGGCCAGGCACGGCCGTCATTGAGGTGATGCAGGGCGCTGACGATCCCCGACGCGCCGGCCTGGCGAACGTGGGAGAGCTTGACCGGGTCGTCCGGCCCGAACCAACGCCAGGTTTGCTTCATCGCGCTCTCCTCAAGGACGTATCGCGGACGTATCGCGCGGGCGCCTTAGCACGCTTGCGGCCCGTTCGTCACGCCACGCCTGGGAAGCGCGCCAGCCAGTCCGCGCCGACGCCGCGGTCGCGGATGATGGAGAGCGGGTCCTGGCGGTCGAGCCGGGCGCAGATCCGGTAGACTTCAAGCGCCTCGGCGGGCATCTCGCCGCGCTTATAGAACCACATCGCCGCGGCATAGCGGGTGCGTCCCGACCACTCTTCGCCGAGCGGCGTGTTGATCAGCGCCCACTGCTCGGCGGCTTCTCGCTCGTCCTCGTCCATGCTCAGCAATCGGCCGGCGGGCTGGCGATGCGGCGGGCGAGCTTGATGAACGGCCGCGGCACCACCTTCGCCCGCTTCATCAGCTTGTGGTAGCGCAACTCGCGCAGCGCATAGATCTCGACCCACAACTCGTCGAGCACGGTGTCGCCATAGGGCCGCGTCAGGCTGGCGATGGCGATGTTGCGCTTGGCCATCGGCGACCACAGGCCGGCGGTGACGACGCCGACGTCGCGGGTTCTGCGATGGTAGACGATGGCGTGCTCGGCGGGCACGTTGCCTTCGATCTCCAGCCCGACCAGCACATGGGTCAGCGTTTTCTCGGCCCGCGCCTTGAGGATCGCGCGGCGGCCGTTGAAGTGCCCCTTGGCGGCGTCGACCATGAAGCCCAGCCCGATCTCGTCGGGGTGGCGCGGCCGGTCGGCGCGCAGCGCATGCTCGGCAGTGATGAAATCGGCATTGGCGACGATCAGCCCGGCCTCGGTCCGTGCCCGGTTGAGCGCGCCGTAGCCGATCGCCCGGATGCCGTAGAGACGGCCGGCCTCGAACAGCTGGTCCCAGAGCGCCAGCGCGCTGCGTGCCGGCACGAACAGCTCGTAGCCGAGATCGCCGGTGAAGCCGGTGCGCGACACCGTCACCGGGCCGCCCTCGGCGGGAAACGCGGCGAGGTCGAAGACGTTGAGCCGCTCGACCCCTGCGAAACCGGCGGCCTTGAGCACCGCGCAGGCGGTCGGGCCCTGCAGTGCCAGCCCGGCAACGGCTTCGGTCTCCTCCTCGATGTCGACCGCGAAGCCCACGGCGCTGTCGAGCAGCCAAGGCAGGTGCCGCTCCTGGCAGCACAGGCGGAAGCGGTCGTCGGCGAGGCGGAACAGCGTGCCATCGTCGAGCACATGGCCCTCGTCGTTGCACCAGGCGGTGTAGTGCACCCGCCCCGGCTTCAGCTTGCCGACGTCGCGCAGGGTGAGGCGGTTGAGGAAGGCCTCGGCGCCGGGGCCGGCGATGCGGTATTTGACCATCGGCGAGATGTCGAACACCGCCGCCTGGCTGCGGATGGCAAAATATTCGAGCTCTTCGTCCCACAGCGAATGCGGCGCCTTGTAGCCGGACCAATTGTACCAGTCCTCGGTGCGCGCCAGGGCCTCCAGCCTCGGCTGGAAGGGCGAGGCCAGCCTGAGCCTGCGGAAATGGGTCTGGTCGCCGCGGACGGTAAGCGAGGTCGGCTCGGGCAGGCGGATGGAGGGCCGGTGCATCGCGCTATCCCTTCGCAGCCATGACGCGGCGGGCGGCATTCAGCCCGGGCACGCCGGAGATGCCGCCGCCCGGATGCGAGCCGGCACCGGCGAGATAGAGCGCCTCGATCGGCGTGGCGTAGCCGGAGGCCTCGGTCACCGGCCGCATCATCAGCATCTGGTCGGCCTGCAGCTCGCCGTGATGCCAATGTCCGCCCGGCATCCGGAAGCGGGCCTCGATATCGGCGGGGGTCAACAGCTCTGAATGGCGAACCGATTTGCCGATCCCCGGCGCATGCGCCTCGAGCACCGCCATCACTGCGCGCTCGAATTTCGGCTTGCCGGCAACCCAGCCCTCCTTCAGCGCGTAAGGGGCAAACTGCACCGCCGCCGACAGCACGCAGGCGCCGGAAGGCGCCAGACCGGGATCGGCGAGGCTGGGCAGCACGATCTCCATCACCGGCTCGGGCGAGAACGCGCCGTACTTGGCCGGATTGAACGCCCGTTCAACATGGTCGGCCGAGGCGGCGATCACCAGGCGGCCGGCGAGGTCCGGCTGAGCGACGCCGGCGAAGTCGGGCGGCCGGTCGAGCGCCAGATTGAGCTTGGCGACGTTGCCGGCCATGCGCACATGGCCGAGCTTGCGCACGAAGCCGGTGTCGAGTTCGCGGGGGCCGACCAGGTCGATGAAGGTGGTGCGCGGGTTGATCGCCGAAACGACCGCGGCGGCAGCGATCTCGTCGCCATTGGCGAGCACGACGCCGGCCGCGCGGCCATCCTTGACGGTGATCCTCTCGACCGGCGCTGCGCAGCGCAGGTCGACGCCGGCGGCCTTGGCCGCCGCCGCGATTGCCGCCAGCACCGCGCCGGCGCCGGCGACGAGCTGGGCGCCGGGCTTGCCGCCGATCTCGCCCGACAGCCGGTAATAGAGGCCGAGCAGCGAGGTCGGCGAACGCGGGCCGAGGTGGCTGCCCAGCACGGCGTCGAAGGCGAGCAGCCCCTTGAGACGGTCGTCGCCGAGATCCTCTTCGAGGACGTCGTAGACGTTCATCAGGAGCATGCGCAGGAAGTCGCGCATATCGTCGCGGCCGAGCCGCTTCAGGGAAAGGGCGGCCGCACCGAGCGCCGAGCCGTCGCCGAGCGACAGGCCGTCGAGCTGCGGCGGGCGCCGCGCCAGGAACGGCTTGAGAATGCCGGCGTAGCGGATCAGCTGGGCCCTCAGCGTCGACCAGGCCTGGGCTTCGGCCGCGCTCGCGCCGCGCAGGCGCTCGCCATAGGCGCCATCCAGCACCAGCGGCGGCCCGGCGAGCGACAGCGCCACGGAGCCGGCGCCCGGCACGGCGGCGAGGTCGAGGCCGTGCCGCTCGAGCTGCAGGGCCCGGACCACTTCCGGCGAAAGGCGGTTGATGAGATGGGCGAGCGCCGAGACCTTGAAGCCCGGCGCGAACTCTAGGGTGCGCGCGCCGCCGCCCAATTGCGCGTCGGCCTCCAGCACCAGCACCTTGCGGCCGGACTGGCCGAGCAGTGCGGCAGCGACCAAGCCATTGTGGCCGCCGCCGACGACGATGGCGTCAAATGACTTCATGGGCCGCACTCATGTGCTTGGCGCCTTGGCGCAGGTCGCGCAGGATCTCGCCCGCGGCGTTGCGTCCGGGCGCGCCCATTACCCCGCCGCCGGGATGGGTGGAGGAGCCGCACATATAGAGCCCGGCGATCGGCGAGCGGTATTGCGCATAGCCGGGCACCGGCCGGTTGAACAACAGCTGGTCGAAGGTGAGCTCGCCCTGGAAGATGTTGCCTTCGGTCAGGCCCACTTCGGCCTCGAGCTCGCGCGGCGTACGCACCTCCATATGCACGATGCGGTCGCGGAAGCCCGGCGAATAGTCGGCGATCTGGCCGATGACGCTCTCGGCGAAGCCGTCGCGGTCGGCATCGGTCCAGTCGCGGCCTTCGATCTTGGGCGGGGCGTATTGGACGAAGCAGCTCATGAAGTGCTTGCCGGGCGGTGCCATGGTCGGGTCGAGCGTGGTCGGGATCATCACGTCGAGGAACGGATCGGCAGACCAGCGTCCGGCCTTCCAGTCGTCATAGGCGCGCTCCATGCGCTCGACCGAGTCGGTGAAATGCAGGTCGCCGCGGATGGCGGGAGAACCGGCAGGCAGCGCCGGGAACTCCGGCAAGGAATCGAGCGCGATGTTGACCTTGCCCGACGAGCCGCGGATCTTAAAGTTGCGGACCCTCTTCAGGAACGGTTCGGGCAGCTCGCGCGGTGCGACCAGCTTGAGGAAGGTGCGCTTGACGTCGGCATTGGAGATCACCAAGCGGCCGCGCACCTCTTCGCCGCCTGCCAGCACGACGCCTGCGGCGCGGCCGCGCTCGACCAGGATCTGCTCGACGCTCGCCTCGGTGCGGATGGTGCCGCCGGCGGCCCGGAACGAGGCGGCGAGCGCCTGGGTGACCGCGCCCATGCCGCCGCGCGCATAGCCCCAGGCACCGACCGAGCCGTCGACCTCGCCCATATAGTGATGCAGAAGCACATAGGCCGTGCCCGGCGACATCGGGCCGAGCGCGGTGCCGATGATGCCGGAGATCGAGAAGTTCGCCTTGATGACGTCGGTCTCGAAATACTCGTCCAGGAAATCCGAGATCGACATCGTCCAGAAGCGCAGGGTGAGCGCCATCTCCTGCGGCGAGAGCGCGGCGAATTTCTTGCCCAGATGGATGAGCTCGCCGAGGTCGCGCGGCTTGAAGCCGGTGGGATCGGGCGCGGTGCGCATCAGCAGCGGCTGGATGAAGCGGCACTGGCGGGTGACGTCGCGGGCATAACGGTCATAGGCTTCGGCATCGCGCGCCGAGAAGCGGGCGAATTCGCGCCGGTGCGCGTCGTGATCCCGGTAGCTGGCGAGATAGTCGCCGTCGCGGGTGAACACCGCGCCGCCTTCGTAGGAGATCACCTGCAGGCCGAAGCGGGGCAGCTCGAGGTCGCGCATGATCTCGGGGCGGAACAGCGAACACACATAGGAGCAATTGGAATAGGTGAAGCCCGGGGTGAGCGAGTTGCTGACCGCGGCGCCGCCGACCCACGGGTTCTTCTCGACGACCAGCACATCGAGGCCGGCGCGCTGCAGATAGCCGGCGCTGACCAGCCCGTTGTGGCCGCCGCCGACGATGATCGCGTCCCAGTCCTGCATCACACAACCGGCCCTTTCTCGGCGCCAGATGTGCCATGAAGGCGCCCGTTCTGTCCACCCATTTTGAATGAATGTTCAACAAATATGCTTGCGTTTTGCCGGGCCGGCGCTAGGATCCGACCGAGATCGGAACGTGCGGCAATGGGCGCAAGCAACGGGCAATTGGCGGGGAGCCGGCAGGTCGAATATGACGACCGGGCGATCCGCTTCCTGGCGGTCCTGTGGGGTGAGGGCTATCTCTCGCCGGGCGGCTCGGAGGAGGTCGACCGGGTGCTGGCCGGCGTGTCGCTCGCCGGGCGCAAGGTGCTCGACATCGGCTGCGGCGCCGGCGGCGTGACCTTGCATCTCTTGGAGGCGCACGGGGCCGCGGAGGTGACCGGCCTCGACGTCGAGGCGCCGGTGATCGCCGAGGCGCAGCGGCGGGCAGCCGTAAGCGGCGTGTCGGCCCGCACCCGCTTCGTCGAGGCCGAACCCGGACCGCTGCCGTTTGAAGACGCTGCCTTTGATGCGGTCTTCTCCAAGGATGCGCTGCTCCATGTCGCCGACAAGGAAGCGCTGTTCGCCGAGGTCTTTCGGGTGTTGCAGCCGGGCGGCGTCTTTTCGGCCAGCGACTGGCTGATCGGCCATGACGGGCCGCCGTCGCCGGCAATGGCCGCCTACATCACCGCCGAGGGCCTGTCGTTCAGCATGGCCTCGCCCGCGCGCTATCGCCGGGCCATGCAGGCGGCCGGCTTCACCGGCATCGAGCTGATCGACCGCAATCCCTGGTATCGCGAGCAGGCTGCCGCCGAGCTCGCCCGGCTGCAAGGCCCGCTCTACGCCGAGGCGGCCAAAGCCGTCGGTGCCGCCTATGTCGACAAGAACATTGCCACCTGGCAGGCGATGCAGAAGGTTCTTGACAGCGGCGAGCACCGGCCCACTCATCTGCGCGCACGCAAGCCTGGGCGGTGATGAGGTCGATTGAGCAAGGCTTCCAATGGATGATCCGATGAGACCGGCATCGCCGAAGGAACCGACCGAACCCGCCGAGCGGCGTGGGCGCAAGGCCTCGAAGGAGGTGCGCCGCCTCCAGCTGATCGAGGCGACCATCAATTCGCTGGCCAAGCGCGGCTACGCCGAGACCACCATGGCCGACGTCGCCGACGGTGCGGGGCTGTCGCGCGGCATTGTCAACTTCCATTTCGAGAGCAAGGAAAAGCTGCTGATCGCCACGCTTCAGCACATGTACGAGGAGTATTCCTCGCATTGGCGTGCGGCGCTCGAGCGAGCCGGCGAGGACCCGGCCGATCAGCTCAAGGCCCTCGTCGCGGCGGATTTCGACCGCTCGATCTCGACCAAGCGCAAGCTTGCCGCCTGGTGCGCGTTCTGGGGCGAGGCCAAGTCGCGGCCGACCTATCAGGCGCTCTGCGGAGCGCGCGACGCCGCCTATCAGAATGTGTTCATCGCGCTCTGCCGGACGCTGGAACAGGAGGGCGGCTACGGCTTCGATCCGGTAAGCATCGCGCTGGCCTTGAGCGCCATGCTCGAAGGTCTGTGGCTGCGGCTGATGATGGGCACCGAGGACGTCACCCGCGAGACCGCCGCGGAAGCGGCGACGGCGTTTCTGTGCGCGGTGTTTCCCCGGCATTATCCGCGTCGCCAGCTCGCGGCGGTGCCGCGCATCAGAGATCTCTAGACGGGAAGACAAAGGGAACCACGCAATGGGATTGAGCATCACCAAAAGCCTTGCTGCCGCCGCCTTCGCCGGCACCATGGCCCTCGCTTTTGCCGGGATTGCCCGGGCGGCCGACGCCGACGTCACCGTGTTCGATTGGTCGGGCTACGAGGCGCCGGACTTCCACCCCGACTACGTCACCAAATACGGCAACTCGCCGACCTTCACGTTCTTCGGCGACGAGGATGAGGCATTCGAGAAGCTGCGCTCCGGCTTCAAGACCGATCTTGCCCATCCCTGCTCGCAGAACGTGGTCAAGTGGCGCGAGGCCGGCCTGCTGCAGCCGCTCGACACCTCCAAGATCGCCGGCTGGAACGACCTCCTGCCCGGCATCATCGCGATGAAGAACCTGGCGACCGGGCCGGACGGCACCGCCTGGTTCATGCCCTGGGACTGGGGCAACACCTTGCTCACCTACAATTCCGACAAGGTCGACGAAAAGGACATCCAGTCGCTCAAGATCTTTGCCGATCCCAAGTTCAAGGACCGCGTCTCGATCGGCGACAATGTCGACGATGCCTATGCGCTGGCCAGCCTGGTGATCGGCCTCAAGGATTGGACCGCGATGACCGACGAGCAGTTCAAGCAGGCGTCGGATTTCTTGCGCCAGGTCCACAAGAATGTCCGCCTTTACTGGTCCGACACCACCGATATCGTCCAGGCGCTGTCGAGCGGCGAGATCGATCTCGCCTGGGCCTGGAACGACGCCGCCGTCCAGGCCGCCGCGGCCGGGGCGCCGATCAAGTCCAACAGGAACACTGAGGAGGGCCTGTCGACCTGGGTCTGCGGCTACGTGCTTTTGAAGGACAATCCGGGCAAGACCGACAAGGTCTACGACTTCCTGAGCGCGATCAACTCGCCGGCGACGGCCAACTATATGGTCCACGACTGGGGCTACGGCGTCGCCAATGCCAAGGGCATGGCCTCGGTCGATCCCAAGGTGCTGGCCGAGAAGGGCTATGACGATGTCGAGAAATTCGTCGACAAGACCCTGTTCCAGTCGCCGGTGCCCAACGAGCTCAAGGCCAAGATGATCGCCGAGTTCGAGAAGATCAAGGCCGGCTATTAAGTCCGGCCGGCGTCGATGCGCTGATCGTCGGGGCCGGCTTTGCCGGCCTTTCGGCGGCGCATCGGCTGATCAGCGCGGGCGTGAGCGTCCGCGTCCTGGAGGCGCGCAGCAAGGTCGGCGGCCGGGTCAATTCGGCGATGCTCGGCGGGTCGCTGAGGGTGGACACCGGCGGCCAGTTCCTGTGCGAGGACATGCCGGAACTGATGGCGCTTGCCGCCCGCTACGGCAAGAGCCTGGTCCCCACCTTCATGGCCGGACGCCGTCTGGTGCGCCCGCCGGTCTCCGACCGGGAAGCGGAGCGGATCTGGAGCGGCTCGGCCGGTCTGCGCGCGCAGATGGATGATCTCGACCTTGCCGCGCCGGAGCTGGCCGGCCTGAGCGTTGCCGACTGGCTGGCCGCGCAGCCCGCCGATCCTGCGGTCAAGACCTCGTTCCGGGCGCTTGTCGAGGGCCTCTGGTGCATGGCGCCGGAGAAGATCCCGCTGTGGTATCTCGCCGACAATGACCGCCGCATCACCAATGAGACGAGCGAGCTGCAATACTTTCTCGGCGAGACCATGCACAGCCTGGCCGAGGATCTCGCCGCCGGGCTCGGCGATGCGGTGAGGCTGGGGGTGCGGGCAACCGCGGTCCATCACGGCGGCGACGGCGTCGAGGTGATCGCCGGCACCGAGAGCTTCCGCGGCCGGACGGCGATCCTCGCTTTGCCGCCGGCGCAGGCGGCGCGGCTTGTCTTTCTGCCGGCGCTCAACCGGGAGCTCGCCGCGGCTCTTGGCGCCTGGCAGAGCGGTACGGTGATCAAGGCGATGGTCGCCTATCGCCGCGCCTTCTGGCGGGAGCGGGGCCTGAGCGGCATGGTCAGCTGGCGCGATCCGCTGGGGCTGTTCTTCTGCGACGGCAGCCGGGACGCCGCGCAACCCGTGCTGATCGTCTTCATCGGCGGTTCGCTGGCGCTGCGCTGGGGCGGGCTCGGCAAAGCCGGCCTGCGCGCCGAGGTGCTCGCCCATCTGGTCACCGCCTTCGGCGCCGAGGCCGGCGAAATCGCCGACATCCATGCGGCCGCCTGGCTGCCCGGCCGAGGCGAAAACGGCGGCGGCTACAGCGACCTCATCGTCGATGGGCGCGCCAGGGATGCGGAAGCGCGGCTGATCGCCGGCAGCCCGCCGCTGGTGTTTGCCGCCTCCGAGCTGTCGCCATCCTTTCCGGGCTACATCGAAGGTGCGGTCGTCGCCGGGCGCGCCGCGGCGGAGCGGGCACTGCGCAGCCTATAGATGCGGAGGCAGACAATGGGCTCTGCCCAAGCGGCCGGCGCGCGAGCGCCGGCGGGTGAGGGGTCCAAATGCGAAGGCTAATCGGCGAGCGCCACCAGCGCCTCCGGGTCGTAGGCGAGCCGGATCGGCGCCCCGACCGGAATGTCGTCGGCGCCGAAATTGTTCAATTCCGACACCGACAAAGGCCGCTCCAGCCCGGGCACGTCGACGATCAGATGGGTGATCTCGCCGAAGTAGTGACGGTCGACGACGGTGCCGGCGATCTCGTTCTGCGAGCGCGCATCGTCCCAGAGCACCCGCAGCCGCTCGGGCCGGATGCCGAGCGTGGCGCCGTTGCCGCTGCGCACGAAGGCGGCCGGCTTGTCCGCCTTGACCCGGCCGAAGCCGCTGGTCTCGAGCACCATCTCGGCGCCGTTCTCCTCGACGATCTCGGCGTTGACGAAATTCATGCCGCCGAGAAAGTCTGCGACCTGCCGGTTCACCGGCCGCTGATAGATCTCCTTGGGCGAGGCGACCTGGGCGATGCGGCCGCCGAACATCACCGCGATGCGGTCCGACATGGCGAGCGCCTCGTACTGGTCATGGGTGACCAGCACGAAGGTGATGCCGACCGCCTGCTGCAGGCGCCGCAGCTCGACCTGCATCTGCTCGCGCAGCTTCTTGTCGAGCGCCGACAGCGGCTCGTCGAGCAACAGCACTTTCGGCCGCATCACCAGGGCGCGCGCCAAGGCGACGCGCTGGCGCTGGCCGCCGGACAGCTCGTGTGCGCCGCGCTTGTCCAGCCCGCCGAGCGACACCTGGGCGAGCGCTTCTGCCACCCGTCGCTTTTCCTCCGCCTCGCCGAGCTTTTGCCGCCTCAGCCCGTAGGCGACGTTCTCACCGACGTCGAGATGAGGGAAGATCGCATAGCTTTGAAACACCATGTTGGTCGGCCGCCGGTTGGCGGGGATGCCGTCCATCGGCTGGCCGTCGATGGCGATCGTGCCGCCGGTGGGCAAATCGAAGCCGGCGATCATTCTGAGCAGCGTGGTCTTGCCGCAGCCCGAGGGGCCGAGCAGCGAGAAGAATTCGCCGGCACGGATCGTCAGCGACGCGTTGTCGAGCGCCTTGAACGCGCCGTAGCTGCGCGTGACGTTGGCGATCTCGATCATCGTGCGGGCGGCAGCCGGCGGTCGCTCAGACAAAGGCGCCTCCTTGGGTCTGGGTTCGGCGCGCGGCGCGCCGGCGGAAGATCTCCGCTGCGGTGAGCAGGATGAAGGAGCCGATCAGGAGGAGCGTGCCGAGCGCCAGCACGCTGGGCAGCTTGGCGGCGAAGCGCAACTGGCCCCAGATGTAGATCGGCAGCGTCGCCTCGGTGCCGGTGAGGAAGAAGGCGACGATGAACTCGTCGAGCGAGATGGTGAAGGAGACGAGCAGGCTCGACACGATCGCCGGCGCCACCATCGGCAGCGTCACCCGGCGAAACGTGCCGAACACGGTTTCTCCGAGGTCGGCGGAAGCCTCCTCGAGGCTGCGGTCGAAGCCTTCGAAACCGGAGATCAGCACCGTCACCGAATAGGGCACGCAGATCAGCACGTGGCCGAGCACGACGGTGAACAGGGACAGGCTGAGGCCGAGCTGCAGCAGCACCAGCAGCAGCGACACCGCCACGATGATCTCCGGCAGCACCAGCGGCGCCATGATCAGGCCGCTGATGGCGCGCTTGCCGGCAAAGCGGTAGCGGGTGACGGCGCGCGCCGCGCAGATGCCGAGCACGGTGCTGACCAGGGCCGCCGCGGTGCCGACGATCAGGCTGTTGCGCGCCGCGTCGAGCAGCGCCGGCGTATGCGGCAGGCTTTCATACCAGCGCAGCGTCAGGCCGGTGAGCGGGAATTTCGGCACGGCCGAGTCGTTGACCGAAAACACCGGCAGCAAAAGGATCGGCGCATAGAGGAAGAGCAGATAGAGGCCGGCATAGGCCGACAGCCATTTGCCGCGAAGCCGGGCCGTGCCGCTCATTTGGCCCGGCGCGCCGCCCAGCGCAGCACGAAAACGGTGATTCCGGCCATCGCGGTGACCACCGCCATGGTGGTCACCGACAGCGCCGCCCCGAGCGGCCAGTTGGCGCCCTTGCCGAACTGGGCCTGGATGGCGTTGGCGATCATCACCCCGTCCTTGCCGCCGACCAGCTTCGGGGTGACATAGTCGCCGACCGTCGGGATCATGACGATGAGCAGCGCGGAGGTGACGCCCGGCATCGACAGCGGCAGGGTGATGCGCCGAAATACCCGCCAGGTGCCGTCGCCGAGATCGGTGGCGGCCTCGAGCAGCGTGCGGTCGACCTTCTCCAGCGACACATAGATCGGCAGGATGGCGAACGCCGCCCAGGCATGGGTGAGCGTCAGCACCACCGCGCTGGTGTTGTAGAGAAAGGCGGTCGACGGCTCGTCGATGATGCCGAGCCCCATCAGCCCGGAATTGAGCACCCCGCCATAGCCGAGGATCACCTTCCAGGACATCACCCGGAGCAGGTAGCTCGTCCAGAACGGGATGGTGATCAGGAACAGCCACAGATGCTTGCGGGTGCCGCCATAGAAGGAGATGAAATAGGCGATCGGATAGGCGAGCAGCACGGTGGCGATGCTGACCAGCAGCGACACCCACAGCGAGCGCACCAGCAAATCCTGGTAGATCGGCTCGAACAGCGCCACCCGGTAGTTCTCGAGCGTGAACGTCCGATCGACCGTGAGGTAGTGCTGCGTCCAGAAGCTGAAGGCGAACACCACCAGGATCGGTACGGCCAGAAGCACCAGGGCGTAGAGGAAGGTCGGGCTGATCAGCGCCAGGCCCTGGCCTTGCTCGGATTGGAAGAAGCGCAGCGGCCGGCGGGCCGGCTTGGGGGGCGAGACGCTGTCGGCAGCCGTCGCGGTCACCGCGCCCGTTCCTCCGCTGGCCATGTCCGGTCCGACATGCTGGCACCCGCCTCGATCGGCCTCCGGTTCCCGCTCGGTGGCCTCTTTGTCGCGATTTGAGCCGATCCAGACATTGAAAGCAAGCTGTTTTTCTGTGATATTGATTGAACGGACATTCAATTTGACGATCAAATCCGTATATTTTCCAAGCTCTAGGTGGAGGCCCGCAAGGCTTTCAAGGAAAGGTGATGGCGATGGCTGCAGTGAGACAGATGATGCCGAGCGCGGCTGAGGATGGTCGCCCGGCCGCTGCGGCCATCGTCCGCGCCGAACGGCATCTCATTCAGCCTTGGCCGTTTGCCGGCTCGATCGGCACCGAGGCACGCAGCTTCATCGGCGCCGGCGATGGCATCTATATCACCGATGGCGACGGCAAGCGCCTGATCGACGGGCCGGCCGGGATGTGGTGCGTCAATGCCGGCCACCGGCGGCGCGAGCTGGTCGAGGCGATGGCCGAGCAGGCGATGGCGCTGTCCTACAACACCCCCTGGTATACGATGAACGAGCCCTCGGCGCAGCTGGCCGAGCGGATCGCGGCGCACGCGCCGGGCGATCTCGACCATGTCTTCTTCACCACCGGCGGCTCCTCGGCGGTCGAAAGCGCGCTGCGCTTCATGCAGTTCACCAACAATGTCCGCGGCCGCCCGGAGAAGAAGCTGATCGTCAGCCGCGGCGGCGCCTATCACGGCTCGACCTATCTGTCGGCCTCGCTCAACGGCCGGCCGCGCGACCGTGATTGGATGGATGCGGCCGACCCGCTGGTCGTCAAGCTGTCGTCGCCCGATCCGTTCCGGCGCCCGGCCGGCCAGACGGTCGAGGCGTTCGCCGACGGCCTGGTCGACGAGTTCCGCGCGACCATTGCCCGGGTCGGCGCCGAGCGCATCGGTGCGCTGGTCGCAGAGCCGATCCAGGCCTCCGGCGGCGTCATCGTGCCGCCCTCGGGCTACCTGGCCCGGCTGCGCGAGCTCTGCCGGGAGCACGACATCCTCTACGTTTCGGACGAGGTGGTGACCGGGTTCGGGCGGCTCGGCGAAGTGTTTGCCTCGGAGAGCCTGTTCGGGCTTGACCCCGACATCATCACCTTCGCCAAGGGCGTGACCTCCGGCTATTTCCCGCTCGGCGGCATGGTGGTGTCGCGACGCCTGCTGGAGGCGCTGCGCCGCTCCAATCATCCCGACGCGATGTTCGGCCACGGCCTGACCTACACCAGCCATCCGATCGGCTGCGCGGTGGCGCTCAAGAACCTCGATCTGCTGGAAGGCGGCTTGCTCGACCACGCCCGGGCGGTCGCGCCCTATTTCCAGGCCAGGCTGAAGACCTTGGAGGAGCTGCCGCTGGTCGGCGAGGTGCGCGGCGCCGGGCTGATGGCCTGTGTCGAATGCGTCGCCGATCGCACCAGCCGCGATCCCCTGCAGCTCGACAAGGACGTCGGCAAGCGCATCGATGCCCATTGCCACGCGCTCGGCCTGTTGGTGCGGCCGCTGATCAATATGTGCGTGATGTCGCCGCCGCTGGTCATAACCCCCGGCGAGATCGACGACATGGTGGCGATCCTGCGCGAAGGCATTTCGCGCACCATGGACGATCTGCGCGCCGAGGGGTTGTGGCGCGGCTGAGCGGCGCGGACAACGGGAAAGTTCCGGCGGGGGCTTGCTGCGGGCCGCGCGGGCGGGTTCATTAGGCGCCGCGCTGGCATCGCTCGTGTCAAACACCTTGAGGGAGGTAATCGCCCCATGCCCACCGTGAAGACTTTCGCCGCGCTGGCGCTCGCCGCCGGCCTTGCCGGTGCCGTCGCCGAAAGCGCCGCCGCCGACGCCATCACCTCGCCCGCCGAGAAGACCATCGGTGCCGCCCATGGCCAGATGGTGCCGTCGCTCGCCGTGCTCAACTCCGGCGGCGCGACGCTCACCGGCGGCAAGCTGACGATGACCGGCGTCGCCGCCAACACCATCGTCTTCGCCGACCGGCCGGTGCGCGCGGCCGGCCACACGCTGACCTCGGAGTTCATCAAGCAGTGGGATGAAGGCAAGGACAGCTTCGCCAAGGACCCGCCCAACGCCACCATCTCGGTGCTTGCCAGCGATGGCCAGTCGATCGAGGATGCGGTGGTGGAGCTCAAATCGCCCAAGCTCGACGGCGGCAACCTGACCTTCGACGTGGCGGTGCTTGAAGGCAGCCTGAGCAAGGCCGACGGCCCCGCTTCGCTGTTCATCGACTGGTTCGCCGCCCACGGTCCGCATGGCGGCTACGCCTATGGCGGGGGCGGCTGGCACGCTCCGGTCTGGCACGGCGGCTGGTACGCGCACCCGGCCTATTATGGCGGGGCGGGCGTGGTTGCCGGCGCGGCGATCGGCGCGGCCGCGGCCTCGGCCTATCATCCTTACTATCCGCCGTACTACCCGCCGCCGCCGCCGGCCTGCGGCTACTACCCCTACCCACCCTGCTATTGAGCGGGCAAGGCCAAGACGCGCGCCCCGGCTTCGGCCGGGTGCGCTTCTCCTGAAATTGCCCTAGAGCAATTCCAGGAGAAGTGGAAACCGGTTCTCCGTCCGGAATTGCGAAAAAACAAAGGCTTAGAGCGGGTCGGCAATTCGAAGAAACGCTGAACCGCCCTAGCCGCGCGAGCGCAGGGCCTCGTTGAGGCCCCACACATCCTTCTCGTCCGGCGCCGCTTCCAGGCCGATCACCGGCACCAGCCGGCGCAGATGATCATGATGGGTGCGTACGCCGTATTCGAGATCGGACAGATAGAAGCCGGAGAACGATTCCGACAGCATCAATTCGTTCGACCAGATGGTCAGCTGTACGTCTTCGGCGAGCGTCTCGCGGTCGATGCGCTGGGCGAGGTAGCGGGCGAGCTTCTGCTCCCGGCTTTCATCCGGATAGCGGTAGACGGCACCGCGCAGCAGCGTCTCCGACGTCGACAGCGGGAACTCCTGATAGAATTGCACCGATTCCGGCATCAGCGCCAGGGCGCCGTTCGGGAACAGGCCGTAATAGAGCCAGGCCTTCTTCAGCGGCTCGGGCAGATGCGCCGGGTCGGGGGCGATCTTGACATAGTTCCTGACGCTCCAGCGGCGGCCGGCATGCGGGTTGTAGGTGGCGAAGGAACGCGACACGCCGTTGACGAACGGCTCGTCGAAATAGGTCGCGCCGTAAAGATCCTGCAGCGCCGGATGGGCCATCGCCACGTGGTAGCCCTCATTGTCGACGTCGCGGACCGATTTCCAGTTGACCGGCGAGGTATGCGACCAGATGCCGGTGGTCGGCACCATGTCGGCGATCCGATAGTTGGCGATCTCCGCCTCGAACGGGGCCATCAGCTCGGCCACCGACGGCTGCGGCCCGCTGCGGAAGCGCACGAAGATGAAGCCCATCCAGATCTCCAGGTCGAGCGGCATCAGCCCGAACTCGGTCTTGTCCAGGTCGGGAAAGGAGCGCGGCCGCGCCGCCCCGCGCAAGGTGCCGTCGAGGTTGTAGACCCAGCCGTGGAACGGGCATACCAGCGCGTTCTTGCAGGTGCCCTTCTCGGCGGCCGCAACGCGCGAGCCGCGATGGCGGCAGATGTTGTGGAAAGCGCGCACCACGCCGTCCTTGCCGCGCAGGATCAGCGCCCGCTCGCCGACCACATCCATGGTGAGGTAGTCGCCGGGATTGGGCACGTCCGAGACATGGCCGGCGATCTGCCAGTGGTTGCGGAAGACGTGTTCCTTCTCCACCTCGAGCAGAGCCGGGCTGTGATAGCACCAGCCAGGCAGGCCACGGCGGTCCCAATCGGCCGGGACCGCAACATCACGGATGTGCGGGTTCATCACTCACGCTTTCTAATTGAATATTCATTCAATATAGGCATATTTCCTCTTTTGTGGCAAGAGCTTAGGAGTTGAAAGCTCCTCAACGGCCTATCTTGGCGCCTGCGTCGGCCGGGAATTTCCCTGGCCCGCCAAGCACTTCCGGGCGGTGTTCGGCGGAGCATTTCCCCAGCGGCAGGCGCCGGCCCTCTTCCGCTGCGCCGGCAATGCCGTTAGGTTCCCGCTCCTCGGCGGATGCGTGCCCCGCTGGTGTCTCCGACCGTCTTCATCCGACCCCATGCCGATCAGCGCCCAAGTCTTTCTCCGCTCGAACCTTCTGCTGATTGCGGCCGGCGTGCTGGCCTTGCTGGCGATCGTCGCCGCTTCGGTCTGGCTGGTCGGCCGCACCCAGCATGAGGTCGACGAGGTGCTCAAGGCGCGCGAGATGCGCTCGGCGATTGCCGACCTGAAGAGCCTCACCCAGGATGCCGAGACCGGCCAGCGGGGCTATCTGCTGACCGCCGAGCCGCCCTATCTGGCGCCCTACAGCGGCACCCGCAATCTGATCCCGCCCAAACTCGAGCAGGTGGAGAAGCTCGCCGCCCGCTATCCGGACATGGTGGCGCCGGTTGCCGCGCTCGCCAAGACGATCGCCGACAAGCTCGCCGAACTCGACCACACGATCGAGCTCGAGCGCGGCGGCGATCATGCCGGGGCGATGGCGATCGTCCGCTCCGATGTCGGCAAGTCGCTGATGGATCGCGCCAGATCTGGCTTCGACGGCCTCATCGAACAGGCCGACCGGCAGCTGGTCGACCATGTCTCGACGCAGCGCGAAAGCGCGGTAGCGCTGCGCTGGGTGACGAGCATCGGCGCGCTGGTCATTCTGGCGGTGGTCGGGGGCGCGGTGTGGCTCATTCTGCGCTACACGCGCGAACTTGGCGAGGCGCGCTCGACCGTCGAAACCCTGAATGTCGGGCTCGAGGAGCGGGTCAGGGAGCGGACCACCGAGCTTGCCCGCGCCAATGACGAGATCCAGCGCTTCGCCTATATCGTTACCCATGATCTGCGCGCGCCGCTGGTCAACATTATGGGCTTCACCAGCGAGCTCGAGACCAGCCTGGCGCCGATCAAGAGCCTGGTCGAGGCGCTGGAGAGCAAGGGGACCGAGGTGCCGGCCGAGGCCAAAGCCGCCGCCGAGGAGGACCTGCCAGAGGCGATCGGCTTCATCCGCTCCTCGACCCGCAAGATGGACGGGCTGATCAACGCCATCCTGAAGCTGTCGCGCGACGGGCGGCGGCCGCTGAAACAGGAGCGCATCGACCTCGGCAAGCTCATCGGCCAGGCGGTCGCCGCGGTCCAGCATCAGCTCGACGAAGCGGGCGGCCGGGTCGAGCTCGCGCTCGCCGTGCCGCCGATC
The DNA here is from genome assembly GCA_963791325.1 of uncultured Alphaproteobacteria bacterium. Taxonomy (GTDB): domain Bacteria; phylum Pseudomonadota; class Alphaproteobacteria; order Rhizobiales; family Rhizobiaceae; genus JBEVJK01. Next base: position 229,835 of record CAWBRU010000021.1, read on the forward strand.
TACTCGGATCGCTTGTCGCTCGAGCAGGTCGTTCGGCAACCTGCTCGACAATGCGCTCAAATACCGGGACGACAGCCGGCCCTTGACAATCCGCGTCACCAGTGCACCTGAAAAGGCCAACAGGGTGCGCGTCGAGTTCGCCGACAATGGCCGCGGCATCGCGGCGCAGGACCATGACCGGGTGTTCGAGCTGTTTCGGCGCTCGGGTGCGCAGGACAAAGCGGGGGAGGGGATCGGCTTGGCCTATGTACGCTCGGCGCTGCGCAATATCGGCGGCGACATCACCCTGACCTCCGAACTCGGCAAGGGCACCACCTTCATCGTAACGCTTCCGCGCGATCTCAACGCAGTGACCAGGAGGGCCCAGTGAGCTCCGAGCCGAAGGCCGTCTCGATCATCATGATCGAGGACGATGAGGGCCATGCCCGCCTGATCGAGAAGAACATCCGCCGCGCCGGCGTCAACAACGAGATCATTCCGTTCGAGAACGGCACCGAGGCGCTCACGTTCCTGTTCGGCGCCGACGGCTCGGGCGAGGTCAGCTCGGGCCGCCATCTGTTGATCCTGCTCGACCTCAATCTGCCCGACATGACCGGCATCGACATCCTCGAGAAGGTCAAGAGCAACGTCCACACCAAGCGCACTCCGGTGGTGGTGCTGACGACCACCGACGACAGCCGCGAGATCCAGCGCTGCTACGACCTCGGCGCCAATGTCTACATCACCAAGCCGGTCAATTACGACGGCTTCGCCAACGCCATCCGCCAGCTCGGCCTGTTCTTCTCGGTCATGCAGATTCCCGAGACCGAATGACACCGATGCCCGACCGTCCGGCCCACATTCTCTACGTCGATGACGATGTCGGCCTGGCCCGGCTGGTCGACAGAGCCGCGCGCCGGCTCGGGCTGACGCTGACCCATGTCGCGACCGCCGAGGAAGGGCTCGCGGCGATCGCGGCGCGCGCCTTCGACGTCGTGGCGCTCGACCACCATCTGCCGACCGGCACCGGGCTCGATTTCCTCGACGCCTTGCGCGGCCGCGAGCAGGCGCCGCCGGTGGTCTATGTCACCGGCTCCGAGGATCTTTCGGTGGCCATCTCGGCGCTCAAGGCGGGCGCCGTCGACTACGTCACCAAGACGGTGTCCGACGATTTCATCGAGCTTCTGTTCAACGCCGTCGACCAGGCGATGGAGCGGGCGCGGCTGGAGCGCGAGCGCGAACGGGCCGAGCGCGAGGTGCGCGAGGCGCGCGACCGCGCCGAGGTGCTGTTGCGCGAAGTCAACCACCGGGTCGCCAACAGCCTGTCGCTGGTCGCCTCGCTGATCCGGCTGCAGGCTTCGGTGCTCGACGACGAGCGGGCGGTCAACGCGCTCGCCGAGACCGAGGCGCGCATCGCTGCGATCGCCGGCGTTCATCGGCGGCTCTACACCTCGACCGAGATCGGCTCGGTCGAGATCGACGACTACCTGTCCGGACTGCTCAAGGATCTGGAGGCGTCGATGAATTCCGCCGGCCACCGGGCGCTGATCAGGCTGGAGGTCGAGCCGCTCAGCGTCACCACCGACCGCGCCGTGTCGCTCGGCGTGGTGGTCACCGAGCTGGTCACCAATGCCTTCAAATATGCCTACGGCGCGGACGGCGGCGAAATCCGGGTCAGGCTGGCCCGCCGCGGCGAAGACAGCGCGCTGCTGGCGGTCGAAGACGACGGCATCGGCTGGCGCGGCGAGGGCCGCGCGCAGGGCACCGGCCTGGGCAGCAAGATCGTCAAGGCGATGGCGCTGAACATCGGCTCCGATCTGAGCTATGCCGATCTGCCGAGCGGCACCCGGGCGATGATGGAATTCAAGGTGTCCTGAGCTCAGCCGACCTCGGCCTCGGCCTCGATCTCGACGGCGTAGTCGCCGATCAGCCCGCCGGCGGCAATCAGCGTGTTGGCCGGGCGGATGTCGGCAAACACCCGGCCATGGGCCCGCGACACCGCCTCCCAATCGCCGACGTCCTTCAGGTAGATGCGGGTGCGGACCACATCCGCGAGCGTGCCGCCGAGTGGCCTGAGCGCCGCCGCGATCTTGTCGAGGATGAAGGTGGCCTGGGCGCCGGCGTCGCCCGGCCCGACGCACCGGTCGGCCCCATGGGTGGCGGTGGTGCCGGATACCAGGATGCGGCTGCCCTGGCGCACCGCCCGGCTGTAGCCGGCAAGCGGCTCCCAGACGCTGCCGGTCGACACCCGCAGCCGTCCCGGACGGCCCGGCACCGGCTCGGCCCGGTAGACCGGCGGCAAGGCCTCGAAATGGTGGCTGAGGTCGCCGGAGGCGGTGAGGTAGGGCGGCCGGCGATACTCGTCGCCGCAATCCCCCGGGATCGGGGTGAGGTCTGGAAACGCCTGCGCGAGCCGGGCATGGTCGTCCGCGTCGAAGGCCACGGCGAACACCTTGCGGTTATCGTCGCGGTGCTCGCTTTGGGTAAGCCGCGCGCCGACGATCGCGGCGACCACCGCCTGGTGGCCGAGCACCCAGGCGGTTGCGACATTGGCGATCGACACGCCGTGCTTGGCGGCAATCGCCGCCACCCTCTGAAGCAGCGCCTGAAACGGCTGCCAGCCGCCGGCGGCATCGATGAAGCGCTTATACTTGGCGCGGCTCCAGTCGGGCAATCGAGCCGGCTCGGGCTGTCCCAGCCAACGCTCCGACAGGAAACCGCCGGCGAGCGTGCCGTAGGCCAGAAGCCTGACGCCGGTCCGCCGGCAGAGCTCCGACAAGGGCCCGGCGGCCCGGCGATCGATGAGCGAGAACGACACCTGATTGCTGACCAGCGGAATGCCATCGGCCAATGCCAATTCGAGGTGCGCGGCGTCGAAATTGGTGACCCCCAACGCGGCAATCAGGCCCTCTTGCTTGAGCTGTGCCATCGCGTGCAGCGCATCGAGCCAGGCCGGATCCTCGAAGCTCCACCAGTGGAACTGCAGCAGATCGAGGCGGTCGACGCCCAGCCGGGTGAGCCGTTCGGTCACCCCGGCGCGCACCGTCTCGGCGGTCATCGGCCCCGGCGCAGGACACCATTTGGTGAACGCCTTCGGCCGCTCCGCCAGGCCGCGGAAGCGGCTGAGCAGCCGTCCGGCGATCAGTTCGGCGCTGCCGTAATGGTCGGCCATGTCGAAGGTGTCGAAACCGGCCTCGGCATAGGCGGCCAGCGCGTCGGCGCCCCGCTCGGGGTCGAGCAGCGTACCGCCCTTCTCGATATCGGCCACCTGCCAGAGCCCGGCGATCAGGCGGCTGATCGGCTGGCCGGCAAGCTCGGCGCGGTCAGGCTCGGCGGTCATCGTTTCCCTCCTCTGCCGCAAGCCGCGCGGCGCGCACATGGCGCGACACCACGGCAGTCTCGCCGAGCAGGCCGCGCGGCCGGGTGAGCAGGATCAGGCATAGCGCCAATCCGATCATGACGATCTGCAGAGAGGCGGCGCGCGCCTGTTCGGCAGCCGGAAACAGCGCCGCCACGGCGCTCGCCGACATCGCCCAGATTCCCCACACGAGCACCGCGCCCAGGATCGCGCCGCGATTGTTGCCGGAGCCGCCGACGATCAGCATCGCCCAGACCTGAAAGGTGAGCGTCGGCTGATAATTGTCCGGGGCGATGAAGCCGATGAAGTGGGCCTGGGCCGCGCCGGCCAGGCCCATGATCGCGCCGCCCAGCGCAAACGCCTGGAGGCGGAAGCGCCGGGCGCTCTTGCCCAGCGCCAAGGCCGCTGTCTCGTCTTCGCGGATGGCGCGCAAGACCCGCCCCCAGGGGCTGCGCGACAGCCGTTCGAGCACGAAATAGAGCCCCAGGACAACGGCGGCGAGCAGCCCGAGATTGAACAGCGCGAAGCTTTCCGGCGCGCCCGCATGCGCGGCGAACGGCCGCGGGATGAAGCCGATGCCGAACGGGCCGCCGGTGAGCGGCTCGAGGTTGAGGAGGCAGAGCTGGATGACTACGGCCACGCCGAAGGTGGCGATCGCCAGATAGTCGGCGCGCAGCCGGATGGTGATCGCGCCGACCAGGAAGGTCGCCAGCCCCGCCGCCAGCGCGCCGCCCAGCCAGCCGACGGCGATCGGCAGGTCGAAGCCGCCGAAGCGGTCGGGCGTGTCGGGGGTCGTCAGCAGCGCCGAGACATAGGCGCCGATGGCGACGAAGCCGGCGACGCCGACATTGAACAGGCCGGTCTGGCCCCACTGCATGTTGAGGCCGAGACAGATGATGGCGTAGGTCAGCGCCACCGTCAGGAAAAAGGCCGCATAGGCGATCAGACCGGTCATGGCTCGGCCCTGCCGAACAGACCCTGCGGGCGCAGCATGAGGATGGCGACGAGGATGACGAAGGCAACCGCCGCGCGCCACTCGGCGCCCAGCCAAGCCACGCAGATCGCCTCGGCCAGGCCGACGATCAGGCCGGCGAGCATGGCTCCCGGCACGCTGCCGATGCCGCCGAGGATCGCTGCGGCAAACAGCGGCAAGAGCAAGTCGAGCCCCATGGTCGGCCGGATCTGGACGAGCAGCCCGGCCATCACCCCGGCGGCCGCCGCCAGCCCGGCGCCGAGCGCCCAGGCGGTCCGCACCACCTTGCGCACATCGACCCCGGCGATGCCGGAGAGCTGCTGGTTTTCCGCGACCGCGCGCATCGCCCGGCCGAGTGCCGTGGTGGTGAGCAGAAGATGGACGGCAGCGACCAGCGCCAGAGCCAGGCCGAGCGCCAAAAGCTGGTCCGGCGTGGCGCGCAGCCCGGCACCCAGCGGCAGCGCGATCTGCAGTGCTTGCGAATAGTAGGCGGGGGCGGAGGTGAAGATGAACTCCAGCAGATTGCGCAGTGTCAAGGCCGCGCCGAAGCTCGCCATGACCAGGATGATGACGGCGCCGCCGCGGCGCCGCAGCGGCCAGAACAGCAGCCCGTCAACCGCGAGCGCCAGCAGCGCGGTGATCGCCGCCGCCGCAAGCAGGCCGAGCGGCAGCGACCAGCCGAACGAGAACGGCCCGAGCGGCCGGGCAAGGCCGGGCGCCAGCGTGCCCAAGGCGGCGCTGACCGCGAGCGCGGCATAGGCGCCCCACGACACGAACTCGCCATGGGCGAAGTTGGCGAAGCGCAGGATCGCGTAAGTGAGCGTGACGCCGACGGCGCCGAGGCCGATCATCGCCCCGGCGACCAGGCCGTCGACCAGCACCTGCGGGCTCATTGCGGCGCTGCTGCCGGCGCCGGCCGCCGGGCGCCGAGATAGAGCTCGCCGATCACCGGGTCCGCAGCCAGGCTGTCGGCAGACCCTTGGTGCGCGATCCGGCCTTCGACCAGGACGACGGCCCGGTCGGCGATCGCCAAGGCCGCCTTGACGTTCTGCTCGACCAGGATCGTGGTCACCCCGGCGCGGTGAATGTCGGCCAGGCGGGAGAACACCTCGCCGACGATCTTCGGCGACAGCCCGGCCGAGGGCTCGTCGAGGATCAGCACCGCCGGGTCGGCGATCAGCGCTCGGCCGATGGCGAGCATCTGGCGCTGGCCGCCCGACAGCTGCCCGGCGCGGGTGGCTTGCCGCCGCGCCAGATCGGCAAACAGCTCGAACACCGCCGCCACGCGCGCGCCGCGCTCCGCCTTGGGCAACAGGTCCGCCGCCAGCAGAAGGTTGTCGCGGATCGAGAGCGTGGCGAAGATGTTGTCCGTCTGCGGCACGAAGGCCAGGCCGCGGCGAATGCGCTCATGCGCCGGCAGCCGGGTCAACTCGGCCGCGCCGAGCCGCACCGCCCCGGCGTGGACGGGAACGACACCGGCAATCGCCTTGACCAGGGTCGACTTGCCCGCGCCGTTGGGGCCAAGCAGCACCACCAGCTCGCCCTTGCCGACCTCGAGATCGACGCCGCGCACGATCGGCAGGTCGCGCTCATAACCGGCAACCAGGCCGTCGACGGCAAGCGCCGGCGCCGTCACCGGGCGCCGCCCAAATAGGCGTCGACGACGGCCGGGTCGCGGGCGATCTCGGCCGGCGCGCCGGCCGCCAGCAGCCGCCCCTGAGCCATGACCACTACCCGGCGGCAGAGCCGGGTGACCATCTCCATATTGTGCTCGATCAGAAGCACGGTCCGGCCCTCCCGGTTGAGCGCCTCGACGCGGGCGATGATCAGCTCGAGCAGGGCCGGATTGACCCCGGCGGCCGGCTCGTCGAGCAGGATCAGCACCGGCTCGGCCATCAGCAGGCGGGCAAGCTCCAACAGCTTGCGCTGACCGCCCGACAGCACCGCTGCCGGCGCATGCTCCAGCTTGGACAGGGTGACGAAGTCGAGCAGCCGGCGCGCTTTGTCGACCGCGGCGCGCTCTTCGGCAGCCACCCGCCGCGGAGCCACCAGATTCATCCAAGGCCGCTCGCCCGACTGCCGCTGGGCGCCGGTCAGCACGTTTTCGAGCACCGTCATCGCCGGAAACGGCCGCGGAATCTGGAAGGTGCGGCCGATGCCGCGGGCGATGCGCTGCTCGGTACGCTCGCCGGCGATGTCGACGCCGGCCAGGCGAATCGCGCCCTCGGTCGGGCGCAGGCTGCCCGCCAGCAGGTTGAAGAAGGTGGTCTTGCCGGCACCATTGGGTCCGATCAGCCCGACCATCTCGCCGCGCTCCAGCGCCAGCGACATGCCGTCCACGGCGCGCAGGCCGCCGAACAGCTTGACCAGGCCATCCGCCTGGAGCAGCGGCTGCGCCGTGCCTTCCTGCCGTTGCGCTGCGGTGCCTGTCGCCATCGCCGAGCCCGCGTTTTGATCGTTGATATTTGATATTTGATCAAACTATATTGACAGCGGCCGGCCTGACAAGTAGCCAATCATGCAGTTTACCAGGTCGAGAGCAGGCTCACCGTTTCCCCATCGGCGACGCGATCTGGCTGCTTTTATCGCAATTCCGGACGGGCGACCGGTTCCACCCCGTCCGGCAACGGCGCGAGGTGAAGGCCGAGATGGTGCCGACGGACGCCAGCATCCTGCGCGCGACAGGCGCGGCCGAGCCAGCCTCTGCCGCCGCCGCGACAGCCGCACCCCTGGCGCGGGTCGGGCGCGACACCATCAATCAGCGGGTCTATGCGGAGCTCCGCCGCTCGCTCATCCACGGGGCTTTCGACGCCGGCGAGATGCTGCGCATCGTCGATCTCGCCGCCACGCTCGGGGTGAGCACCATGCCGGTCAGGGAGGCGCTGGCGCGGCTGGTCTCCGAGCAGGCGCTCGAAGCCCTGCCCAGCCGCTCGGTCCGGGTGCCGCTGATCACCCGCGGGCGCCTCGACGATCTTGCCAGGGCGCGGGTGCTGATCGAAGGCGAGCTGGTCGGCCTCGCTTTGCGCAAGCTCAGGGTGGCCGATTTCGCCACCTTGGAGACGCTGACTTCGGCCTGCGAGACCGCGTTCAAGAGCAAGGCGGCCGATAAGGCCAAGAAAGCGGCCGAGCTCAACCATGCCTTCCATTTCCATATCTACCAGGCAGCGGGATCGCCCGTGCTGATCCCGATCGTGGAGAGCCTGTGGCTGCAGTCCGGCCCGTATGTGCGCATGGCCGCCCGCATCCACGACGAGAACAAGGGCGTCCCGGCGGTGCATCATCATTACCAGCTGATTGACGCGCTGAAGCGGCGCAGCGAGCGCGATGCCGTCCAGGCGCTGACCAACGACATCAGCCGCTCGTTCGACCTGATCCGCGGCCGCCTGGCGGCGGAAACCGAGCGCGCCACCAAGGGAGGCGGCGATGCCGGGCGCTGACGACGACGGCTTCGAGCTTTACGATCTTAAGGTGGAGGTGATCGCACCGGCGGGCGGCGCCATCTATTGCGGAGCCCGGCCGGGCGACTATTTCGAGCTCCGCGGCGAGCTCCTGTTCCTGCCGCCGGGGCAGGGCTTCTCGATCTATTCGCTGGCCTCGGTTCTGCCGCTGCTTGCCGCCAAGCAGCGGCCGAGCGAGCGCAATGACTGGATGAGCACCGACGCGGAGGTCGCCTGCCCCGATCCCAACTGCACGACCCGGCTGCGCATCACCCGCATGGGCCGGCGGCGCTTCAGCCACGCCGAGACCACCGCCGTGCCGCCGGCGCAGCGCTGACGCCATGCAGACCCTCCGGATCGCGCCCGACTACGACATCTCGCGGATCATCCGCGGCGGCTGGCAGATGGCCAGCGGCCATGGCAGCCTGCCCTCCGCCGACCCGCTCGGCGACATGGCCGCCTATGCCGATGCCGGCATCACCACCTTCGACTGCGCCGATATCTATACCGGGGTCGAGGAACTGATCGGCGCCTTCCGGGCGCACTATCGCAATCTGCGCGGCGAGGCCGCCCTGGCGAGGCTCCATGTCCATACCAAATACGTGCCCGACCTCACCATCCTGCGCACGCTCACCAAGGCCGACGTCGAGGCCGTGGTCGACCAGTCGCTGAAGCGGCTCAGGACCGAACGCCTCGACCTCGTCCAGTTCCACTGGTGGGATTATGACGAGCCGCGCTGGCTCGAAACCGCAGGCTGGCTGGCCGAGCTCAAGCGGGCCGGCAAGATCCGCAACATCGGCGCGACCAATTTCGAGGCTGACCGGCTCGAGGCCATGGTTGCGGCGGGCGTGCCGGTGATCTCCATGCAGGCGCAATATTCGCTGCTCGACCGCCGCCCGGAAACGACGCTGCTGCCGGTGATGGACAAGCGCGGCGTGTCGCTGTTCGCCTACGGCACGGTGGCCGGCGGTTTTCTGAGCGACCGCTGGCTGGGCGTGCCCGAGCCGGGGGCGCCGCTGGAGAACCGCTCGCTGACCAAATACAAGCTGATCATCGACGATCTCGGCGGCTGGCCGTTTCTGCAGCGCCTGCTGGCGGCGCTGCGCACCATCGCCGACCGCCACGCGAGCGACATCGCCACCGTGGCAAGCGCTGCGGTACTGGCGCGGCCGGGCGTCGCGGCCGTCATCGTCGGGGCGCGCAGCCGCGCCCATGTCGGCGCCAATGCCGCGATTGCGGATTTGACGCTCGGCGCCCAGGATCGGGCCGAGCTCGAGGCGGTGCTGTCGGCCGCGCAGCCGCTCGAGGGTGACGTCTATGCGCTGGAGCGCGACCGCCGCGGCCGCCACGGTTCGATCATGAAATACAATCTAAACAAAGGGGAACGACCATGACCTTCAGAAGCGGACTTCTCGCCGCCACATTCTTGTCCGCCGCCGTTCTGGGCGGAGCGGCCCATGCCGCCGATTGCGACATCACCGTCGGCATGGTGATGGAGCTGACCGGGCCGGCGGGCGCCTATGGCCAAGCGGGCGCCAAGGCCGTCGACATGGCGTTTCGCGACATCAACGAGGCCGGCGGCGTCAATGGCTGCAAGCTCGTTTCCGACACCCGCGACAGTCAAAGCCAGGGCACGGTGGCGGTCGACCAGGCCACCCAGCTGGTCAACATCACCAAAGTGCCGGCGATCATCGGCGGCATCATCTCTTCGGTGTCGATCCCGATCCTCACCTCGGTGACCGCCCCCGCGGGCGTCGTCCAGGTCTCGCCGGCCTCCTCTTCGCCGACCCTCACCGAGCTCGGCCGCCAGGGCAAGACCAACGGCGTCTTCTTCCGCACCATCACCTCCGACGCGCTCCAGGGCACTGCGGCGGCCAAATATGCGCTCGACCAGGGGCTGAAGAAGATCGCCATCATCCACGTCAACAATGATTTCGGCGTCAACATGGTGCGCGAGTTCAAGGCCGCCTATGAGAAGCTCGGCGGCACCATCACCTCCGTGACGCCCTACAATGAGAAGCAGGCCAACTATTCGGCCGAGGCGAGTGCGGCCATGGCCGGCGATCCCGAGGCGCTTTATCTGGTCAGCTATCCGGTCGACGGCGCGACGATCGCGCGCGCCTGGATCTCCGGCGGCGGGCCGCAGAAATTCCTCCTCAATGACGGCATGAACTCGGCCGACTTCATTGCCGCGGTCGGGGCGCAATATCTCGACAACGCCTTCGGCACCTCCTCCGGCACCAGCAAGACCGCCTCGACCGACTATTTCAACGCCAATTTCGAAAGCTTCTCCGGCGGCATCAAGCCTGACGCACCGGCGGCGGACCGCTCCTACGACGCCGGCGCAATCGTGGCGCTCGCCATCGCCAAGGCCGGCAAGGCCGACGCCGCGGCGATCAAGGCGGCGATCCCGGCGGTGGTGGCCGAGGGCGGCACGCCCATCCATGCCGGCAAGGACGAGTTCGCCAAGGCGCTGGCGCTGCTCAAGGAAGGCAAGCCGATCAAATATGAAGGCGTGATCGGGCCGGTCAGCTTCGACCAGTACGGCGACATCACCGGCCCGTTCCGGCTGTGGCGCATCGCCAAGGGCGAGGTGACGACGGTCGGCGAGCTGAGCGCCGACGAGGTCAACCAGGTCAAGGCCGGGCTATCGAAATAGCGCCGGCGCCGGCTCACCCCGCCGACGGCTCGTCCCGCCGTTTGCGCGAGACGTTCATCTCGCGCCGCTCCTTGGCCTTGCTGCTCACCGCAGCGCGCAGCTTGGGGTGGCGCGACATGAACAGGTTGAAGTCGCGCCGGTCGAGCACCAGGAACTGGCAGAAATCGACCGCGATCACGTCGGCCGTGCGCCGCTCGCCGCTGAGCAGCGCCATCTCGCCGAAGAAGGCGCCGGATTCCAGCCGGATCGCCTGGGTCTCGAGCCTGACTTCCACCGCACCCGAGGCGATGAAGAACATCGCGTCGCCGCGGTCGCCCTGGCGGATCACCCGCTCGCCGGGCGAGGCGGAGCGCGGCCGGAACAGCAGCAGCAGCTCCTCCTGGTCCTCGGTTTCGACGTCGGCAAACAGCGGGAAGGTTTCGAGCAGCTGTTCGAGCCGGGCCTGATGCTGACGCTCCCGCTCCTTCCTGAGCTCACCGATTCGGGTCAGCTCGCGGCCCAGCGCATCGTAATTGGCGCGGCCGTAATTGGCGAAGAAGCCGGGCCACCGGACCCGCACCGCTTTCTGCAGGGCGTCGGTCAAGAGCTGCATCAGCGGATTGAAGGTGATCGACAGGATTGCGCCGGCCAGGATCAGGTCCTGACCCTCGTGCGGCAGGATGCCGAGGCCGACGCCGAGCCCGGCCAGGATGAACGAGAACTCGCCGATCTGCGCCAGATTGCCGGCGAGGGCCGCCGCCAGCCGCACCGGATAGCCCATCGCCGTCACCACCAGCGTGGCGTTGATCGCCTTGCCGATCAGGATCAGCCCCAAAACGGCGATCACCGCCATCGGCTCGCGCATCAGGATGGTGGGGTCGAACAGCATGCCGACGGAGACGAAGAACAGCACCGAAAAGGCGTTCTGCAGCGGCAGTGAATCGGCCGCGGCGCGATGGCTGAGATGCAATTCGCTCATCACCAGCCCGGCGAAGAAGGCGCCGATGGCGAACGACACGCCGAAGATCTGCGCCGAGCCGAAGGCGATGCCGAGCGCCACCGCCAGCACCGAAAGGGTGAACAGCTCGCGCGAGCCGGTGCGGGCGACCACCGTCAGCAGCCAGGGCACGACGCGCGGCCCCAGGATGATCGCCATCGCGGCGAAGGCGGCGACCTTGCCGAGCGTGACGAGCACCGTCGTCGCCACTGCAAAGCTGCTGCCGCCGTCGGCGCCCGCGCCGCCCGTTCCGCCGAGCACGCCGGCAAAGGCCGGCAGCAGCACCAGCGCCAGCACCATGGTCAGGTCCTCGGTGATCAGCCAGCCGACGGCGACGCGCCCGATCGGAGCGTTGACCTGGTTCTTCTCCTCGAGCGACTTGAGCACCACCACCGTACTCGCCACCGACAGGCTGAGGCCGAGCATCAGCCCGGCGCCGAACGGCCAGCCGAGGAGATGGCCGAGCAGGATGCCGAGCCCGGTCGAGAGCCCGATCTGGATCACTGCGCCGGGCATCGCCAGGCGGCGCACCGCGATCAGGTCGGAGGCCGAAAAATGCAGGCCGACGCCGAACATCAACAGGATAATGCCGATGTCGGCCAGCTGCGGGGCGAGATCGCCATTGGCGACGTATCCCGGCGTGAACGGCCCCATCAGGATGCCGGCGAACAGATAGCCGACCAGCGGCGGCAGATGCAGCCGGTCCGCCAGGTAACCGAGCCCGGCCGCGAACACAAAGCCGATGGCAAAGGTGGCGAGAAGGGCAATGTCCTGATGCAATGAGAACCATCCCCGAACAGTTGTTCGCGGACAATATCCGGCAAAACCTAGCCGGTGAAAACCTCAGCGCCGCACTTTCCCCGGGCCGTTGGCGCGAGCTTGCAGATCGTGCCCGCCGGGGCGGCGGCTAGACCAGGTGAAAATCCGCATGGACGGCCGTCTGCTGCTCGATGAGCGCGATCTGCGTTGCCTCCACGTCCATCTCGATGGCGCCGTGCCAATCCTTGATGTCGACATCGGCGGTCTGGGTGGTCTGGACCGCTTGCTCGACATCGACGGAGACGTCGACCTTGTAGCGCAAGGCGAGGTCGTCTTCGATTTCCAGGTCGATGTCGACGTCCTGATCGAGATCGATGCCCTGGTCGATCGCGACGCTGCCGCCCGGATCGCCGTCGCCGATGTGGAGGTCGAGCCCGGTGGTCTGGTCCACCGTAACGGCATCCTTCAGGTAGACGTCGAGGTACAGCACGCCGTCGGTATCGGCGATCTTCACGTCGACCTCGATCGCCTGGTCGATATGCGTATCCTGATCGATCCGGGCGCTGAACCGGCCGTTGCCGTCGATGGTGAAGTCGATGTCGACGTCCTGATCCATGCTCAGGTCCTGGTCGATGTAGAGACGGGTGACGACGTCGCCGACATAGCCGCTGACCTCGATCGAGGCATCCTGCGTCACCTCGGCATACTGGGTGACGGTGATCGAGCTGCTGCCGTCGGCGTCTTCGGCGCCGGCCGGCGCAAAGAGGGCGGCGTCGCTGCCTGCCGGACCCACGCCGTCGCCGTCGGCGTGGGCCGGCGTGGTCTCGGCATCGCCGTCGCCCTCGGCAGGCGGGTGGCCGCCAGGGTGGCCGCCATGGTGGAGGTGGCCGCCATGGCCTTCATGGAGTTTGGCGGAGGTGAACTCGACGGACAGCTTGATCTTGCCGAAATGGGCGGCATGCGGCGATGCGAAGTCCTGGCCGGCGCTGCCGCTATCGCCTGCGGCCGACCCATAGGGCGTTGCAGCCGCACCATGGAAGGGCTCGCCGCCGCCGCCGGTCTCGGCCGGGGCGGCTCCCGGCTGCGCTGCCGGCACTGCCGCCGTCGCCGGCGCGGTGCCGATCGGTTCGGGCCGTGCCGCCGCGCCCCACGGGTCATCGTCGGCGCCGAACCAGTCGTCCGGCTCGGCAAGGATCGGCGGCAGCCAGCTGCGTGTGCCGATGCCGGGCATGGTCAGTCTTCCCGGAAGGCGCGGTTGAAGCTCTCGAAAAGCGGCCGCAGCATGTAGTAGCCGACCGTGTAGACGCCGGTGTTGATCATCACCTCGGCCGGCATGCCGGGCAGCACCTCGACAGAGGGCATCGATTTCAGCGACGCCTCGTCGATGCGCACCCGGGCAGTGTAGAAGGCGTGCTGGGTCTCGGGATCGATCACCCGGTCGGCCGAGACGTAGATCAGCGTGCCGTCGACCGGCGGCACCCGCCGATGCTTGTAGGCAAGCAGCCGGACCCGCGCATCGAGGCCCGCCCGGACGATGTCGATGTCCTCGGGCTTGATCAGCGCCCGCACGATCAGCTTGTCCTGGCGCGGCACCAAATCCAACAGCGGTTCGCCTGCCGCGATGACGCCGCCGATCGTGTGGATGCGCAGATCGGTGATCGTGCCGTCCTCCGGCGCCCGCACCACGGTGCGGCTCAGCACCTCGCGGGCCGCCTCGACCTTCTCGCCGACCTCCACCGCTTTCGCCTGGGTTTCACGCAGCAGCTGCGCGACCTCGGTGTCGTGATCGCTCTTCAGCTGCAGGATCATCGCCTCCAACTCGCCGATCGCCTGCTCGGCCCGCGCCACCTGCGCCAGCGTGTCGCCCAGGCGGCCGTTGATCTCGGCCTGTTCGCGCTCGAGCTGCAGCAGCCGCACGCGCGTCTGCAGGCCCTTGGTGACCATGCCTTGAACGGTGGCGAGTTCCTCCTTGATGATGGCGGCCCGCGTCCGGGCGGCATCGGCCTGGAAGTTGAGCGCGGCGATCTCCTCCCGCGTCTGCGCCTTGCGCTGGGAGATGACGTCGATGCGCGACAGTTGGAGCCTGCGCCGGGTCTCGAAGATGTTGACCTGGCCGGCCATGGTCTCTGCGAGCTCGCGGTCGGTCGCGGCCGCGGCGGCCAGCGCGGGCGGGAAGAGAATCGAGTCGCTCGCATCGCGCTCCGCCTCCAGCCGCGCCTCGAGCGCTTCGGCTTCGCGCCGTTGCGACTGGAGCACCTGCGCGGAGGCGCGCGCCCGGGTATCGTCGAGCCTGACCAGCGGCTGTCCGGCGACGACCTGGTCGCCGTCCCTGACCAGGATCTGGGCGACGATGCCGCCCTCCAGATGCTGGATGGTCTTGCGGCTGGTTTCGGCCTCGACCTCGCCGCCGGCGATGGCAGCACTTTCGAGCGGGGCAAAGATCGCCCAGAGGATGAAGCCGACGACGAACAGCGCGACCACCGAGAAGGCGCTGACGGTCAGTCCGCGCAGTCGCCGGAACGGGGTGCCGGCGGGCGGCGGCAGGATAGCGGAGAGCTCGTGGGCGAGCGCGCTCTTGGACGGCCTCATGACACCACCTTGTCGTGGTCGGCGTCGGCGGCTGGCGCAGCCTGGTCGGGCGTCGGGCGGCCGCGCAGCGGCGGCGCTCCAGCGGCGCCGCGGACCCTGCCCATCTGCACCATCTGCGGATTGCGGGCGGGCAGGCTGGTGCGCCCGGCGCGGATCTTGCCGGCGACCTCGCGGCGGTCGCCGAAGGCGTCCATCTTGCCCTGATCGAGCACCAGGATCTTGTCGGCCATGCTGAGAATGCCGAGACGCTGGGCGATGATGATGATCGTCGCGCCGCGCCGGCGCATCTCCAGGATGGCGCTCCGCAGGGCCTCCTCGCCGTCCGTGTCGAGGCTGGCATTGGGCTCGTCGAGCACGATCAGCCGCGGCTGCCCGAACAGCGCCCGAGCCAGGCCGAGCCGCTGGCGCTGGCCGCCGGACAGGCGCATGCCGCCTTCGCCGATATCGGTCTCGTAGCCGCGCGGCAGCCGCATGATGGTTTCGTGGATGCCGACCAGCGCCGCGGCCGCGATGACCTCGTCGGGATCGCATTCCTGCAGCCGCGAGATGTTGTCCTTGACGCTGCCGCCGAACAGCTCGACATCCTGCGGCAGATAGCCGAAATGGCCGTGGCCGCCGGACGCCATCCACAGCCCGATGTCGGCGCTGTCGAGCCGCACATGGCCGGAGGTCGGCAGGATCGTGCCGGCGATCAGCCGGCCGAGCGTCGACTTGCCCGCGCCGGAGGCGCCGACGACCCCGAGGATCTCGCCCGGATTGACGGCAAAGCTCAGCCGGCGAATGGCCGGCGTGTCCATCCCGGGGGCGACATAGGTCACCTGCTCCAGCAGCACCTGGCCGTTCGGCCGCGGCAGCTGCATGGCCGGTTGAGGCTTCGGCACCGAGGCCATGATCTTCCTTAGCCGGGCATAGCCGAGCCGGGTGCCGGTCACCGCCTTCCAGGTGCCGATCGCCCCTTCGACCGGGCCGAGCGAGCGCCCGAGCAGGATCGAGGTGGCGAAGATCGCCGCCGGGCCGACATCGTGCATGATCACCAGCCAGGCGGCGGTGGCCATGACGATCACCTGGGCGAAGAAGCGGGTGAAGCGGGCAAGTGCCTGGATCGCCGAGCTGCGCACCTGGGCGGCCAGCTGCGCCTGCTTGGCGCCGGCCTGGTCCTCGCGCAACAGCCGGGCGACGCCGGGCAGCATGCCCATCGCGCTGATCGCCTCGACATTGCGCAGCAGCGTCTCGAAACGGTGCTGCGATTCGGCCCAGGCCGCGCTCGAGCGCGAATAGGGCTTGCGGGTCGCCAGCTCGTTGAACACGGCCAGCCCGAACAGCACCGCCGAGGCGACGAAGCCGATGGCGCCGAGCAGCGGGTGCACGAGCACCATGGCGAGCAGGAAGATCGGCGTCCAGGGCAGGTCGAAGAGCGCCGTGCAGGCGCTGCCGCCGAAGAAGGTGCGCAGCGTGCCGACATCGCGCCAGGCCTGCGCGGCCGCGGCCACGTCGCCGCGCAGCGCGGCCTGAACCGCGGCAATCAGCACCGGGGCCTGCAGCCGGTCGTCCAGCCATACGCCGATCCGCGCCAGCATGGTCCGGCGCAGCATCTCCAGCGTGGCGTGGACCGCCAGGGCCACGACCACGATCAAGGTCAGCATGGTCAGCGTGTCGGTGCTGCGGCTGGCAAGCACGTGGTCGTAGATGTGGAGCAGATAAAGCGGCACCGTCAGCGCCAGGAGATTGACGAAGAAGCTCAGGCTGAAAATCATCGCCAGCGAGGCGCGGCAGAGGCTGAAGGCGCGTTCGACCTCGGTGCGGCCTTCGCCGCGCGGCACCTTCGTATCGGCCGCAGCGCCGCGCCGCGACAGCCGCTCCTGCAGGGTTTTGCGGCGCGCGCCGGCCCGGGCGATGGTGCGCGGCAGGGCCACCAGGCGCGAAAGCTCGGCAGGAACCGGAAGCGCGTAGGCGCGGCAACGCTCGAGGCTGCGGCTGAGCTCGAGCGTCGCGCGAGCCGGGAAGGCAAGGGTCATGATGGGCAACCTCGGTTGATGGTCAAGCGGGGCGCCCGGGGGAGGAGGTCCGGGCGCCCCGTTCCGATCGCTGAGGATCGATCAGCCGAAGTCGAAGTCGACGTCGATGCTGGCGTCTTGATCAGCGTCCTGATCCTGATCGACGGTCACGTCGACATCCTGGTCCTGGTCAACGTCGGTATCGTTGTCGTTGGACTGGTCGGTGTCGTTGTCGTTGTCGGCATCGCCGTCGGCATCGGCATCGGCATCGGCGTCGGCATCCAAGTCGTCGTCGGCATCGGCATCCGCGTCGGCGTCGGCATCGTTGTCGGTGTCGGCATCCTGGTCGGTGTCGTTGTCGTTGTCCTGGTCGCTGTCGACGTCGGAATCCTGATCGGTATCGACGTCAACGTCCTGGTCCTGGTCCTGGTCGAGGTCCTGGTCGATGTCGGCATCGAAATCGATATCGATGTCGTTGTCTTCGAAGTCAGCCATGGGGTCACTCTCTCCTGTTTGATGAAGGACCGCCGGCCCGAGCTGTTGCTCTGGGGGCGGACCGACAGGGGCAGGAAGGCTGGTCGGGCATTGCCGCTCCCGTCGATAGACGAGAGCATCGGCGTTCGGCAGGCGTGAAAATAGCTACCAAAGGGCGTGCGACCCAAACGACGAGATCCATTCGGAGAGGCTCACCCGATCGTATCCGGGAGACCCGGTCGGGCTAATGCGATGTGGTCGCATCACGACCGCAATGGGGCTACCCGAACGGGTCGCCGGGCGTCCCTGCGCCGGCGCGGGCGGCCGGCGCAGGGCGTGAGAAGATCGCCAACCTGGGGCGGCGATCCGCTCAGCGTCGGCCCGCGGCGGTGTCCATGCGACGGGCGACGCAAACAGGCTCAGGCATCGAGCGGGGTGAGATCCACGACGATGTCGACTTCGCCCGCCACCTCGGCGGCGTCATCGAGGTCGATGCCGAGTTCTTCCTCATCGTCGGTTTCCGCCAAGCTGGCGGCCCCGCGCATGGCCGTGTCGATCAGCGCTGCAATGTCGACATCGATGTCGGCGTCGAGGTCGTCACGGATTTCGACATCGGTATCGATGTTGGAATCGCTCTCCTCGTCCTGATCGAGGTCGAGGTCGAATTCCGCCTCGTCGGCGTCGTCGAGATCGGCATCGAGGTCGCTTTCGCTTTCGAGATCGTCCTCGATATCCACGTCGATCTCCACGACGATCATGCCGTCGTCCTCGCTCACCTCGACGTCGACCTCGATGCGCTGATCGATGTCGAGGTTCTGGTCGCCTTGGAGGTCGACGTCGCGCGCGTCCTCATCGCCGGAATCGGCCGAAATATCGGCATCCTGGTCGGTCTCGCCCTGCTGGTCGATCTCGGTGTCGAGCTCGACCCGCACCGGTTGGTCGCCGATCACCGTTACCGCGACGACGTCGTCGTCGTCGAGGTCTGAGCTTTGTCGTGCGGCAAGGCTAAGCTCGCCGGCGCCGGCGGCGTCGTCACCCTCAGCGTCGCGATCGTCGTCGTCCCCGGCCCGGTGTAGGTCAGCGTCCATCTCGCGCTCATCATCGTCGTCCTTCATGGCGGGAACTCCCTCGCCGCGCTGCCGCGCGTCTGAGGACGAAGACTCTCACCTCGGTGCCGATCTCGAAAGTTGCCAAAGCTGGCGATGCCATACGGTGCGCCGGGTTGCTGCAAGGCCTCGGCCGCACCATTCGGGCAATAGAAGGCGGCCCGATGGGGTTACCCCATCGGGCCGGGCTGGTCTTGGGAGGACCGCGCGTCTTGATCTTTGCAATTGCCGGCAAAAGCCGGCGCGCCGTTTGCGTCCCGCTTCAGGCGTCGACATTGAGGAGAGTGCGCTGGACCGCCAGCGCCGCCTCCGTGCGATTGGTCGCCTTGAGCTTGCGCATGATCCGCGAGATGTGAACCTTGACGGTGTTCTGCGACAGCTTGAGCTCGTTGGCGATGATCTTGTTGGAGAGCCCGCGCTGCAGCGTTGCGATCACCTCGCGCTCGCGCTGGGTGAAGGCGACTTGCGCGCCCCTGGGCCCGACGACCGCCTCGGCGGCGATCGGCCCGACGGCGATCGGCGTGCGCATGTCCAGCCATTCGTCCATCGGCGGGGCTTCTTCGACGCCGCGCCCTAACAGAACCGAGCGCGGAAAGTAGGCGCCCCCGGCGATCACCAGCTTCAGCGCGGCGAGCACGATCTCGATCCCGTCGCGGTCGGTGACGAAGCCGCGCACTCCGGCGCGGGCGGTGTCGGCGATGACGGCATCGGTGATGCTCGCCTCGTCCTGCTGGGTGATCAGCATCAGCGGTTCGCGGGCCATCGCTCGGCGCAGATGGGCGATGCATTGCACGACGCAGCTGTCGGCCATGCTGCGGCCATGGATATTGAGGATGAGCAGCTCGATCGGGCGGCCGGCAAGGGAGGCGATGTCGTGGGTCGAGGCGATCTCTTCGACCGCAAAGGCCGGCATCTCGTCGCGAAGGATGCGCGTCAGGCTGGTCCGCGACAGCACCTGGCGGTCGATGACGACGATCGTCGGCCGCTCAGAAGGAATGCCGCTCTGTTCAGGCGAAATCATGACAGTCATCGTTCCCTCCCTGTCTCTTCGCATGAGTCGTAAAGTCGGCCTCGGCGCCGCCGCCCGAAGCAGGCAGCGGCGCGCACCGCTCTTTTTTTGCGGACCACCCCCAGCCCTCCGCCCCAGCGTCGTCTGGTGGTCTCATCGAGCCGTTGGTTCGGCTCCTATGCTGAGACTAGACAGCGACCAGGGGTATGACTGTGAAAAGCATCACAGTAAGCGCTGATCGCTTACGTTGTTATCAAAGGAGTATGAGTGCCCGCTTTTATTATGCGCCCGAAGTCGTTCGGCGCCACTGCCGTCCATGTTGCAAATGTCGCCAGCTTCCTTGACACTATGCCCCCAAGTATAGCCGCGCAAGGAGCATTTTAATGGGCTCATCCAAATGGAGGAGGGCGACTGCCGCGCTGGCCGCGGCCGTCTGGCTGCTCACTGTGACTCAAGGAGTCACAGCATCGCTGACTCCGGTAAAAGGCGAGCACGGGATGGTGGTGACCGCCCATCATCTGGCCACCGACGTCGGTCTCGAGGTGCTGAAGAAGGGCGGCAACGCCGTCGATGCCGCGGTTGCGGTCGGCTATGCGCTGGCGGTCGTCTACCCGATGGCCGGCAACATCGGCGGCGGCGGCTTCATGACCATCCGCTTCGCCGACGGCCGCTCCACCTTCCTCGATTTCCGCGAGCGTGCGCCGTTGGCCGCGACCAAGGGCATGTATCTCGATGCTCAAGGCAAGGTCCGCGAGGGCGCCAGCACCGAGGGCTATCTCGCGGTCGGCGTGCCGGGCTCGGTCGCCGGGCTCGAGGCGGCCCGCAGCCGCTACGGCAAGCTGTCGCGCGCGGAGCTGATGGCGCCGGCGATCGCGTTGGCGCGCGACGGCTTCACGCTGTCCGCGGCCGATGCCGGTTTCCTGGCCGACGATGCCGAGCGCCTCGGCCAGGATCCTGCCGCCGCGGCGATCTTCCTGGCCGCCGACAAGTCGCCCTACGCTGCCGGTGCGGTGCTCAAGCAGGCCGATCTCGCCGCGTCGCTGGCGGCGATCGCGACAGGCGGCGCCGACGCCTTCTACAAGGGCGCCATCGCCGAACGCATCGTCGCGGCGAGCAGCAGCCATGGCGGCATTCTGGCCAGGGACGACTTCGCCGGCTACGCCATGCATGAGCGCACCCCGGTCAGCTGCGACTATCGCGGCTACAGGATCATCTCCTCGCCGCCGCCGAGCTCCGGCGGGGTGATCATCTGCGAGATCCTCAACATCCTGGAGGGCTATCCGCTCGCCTATCTCGGCTTCGGCTCGGCTGCGACCGATCATCTGATGGTCGAGGCGATGCGCTACGCCTATGTCGATCGCAACCTGGCGCTCGGCGACCCCGACTTCGTCACCAACCCTGTCGCCGCGCTGCTCGACAAGGGCTATGCCGCCAAGATCCGCGCCAAGATCGACCCCGACCGCGCCGGGGTCTCGGCCGACCTCAAGCCGTCCGGATTCGGCGAGAAGAACGAGACCACGCACTATTCGATCATCGACAATGACGGCACCGCGGTGGCGGTGACCTATACGCTGAACGGCTGGTTCGGGGCCGGCGTCGTCGCCCCGGGCACCGGCATCCTGCTCAACAATGAGATGGACGATTTCACCGCCAAGCCGGGCGCTGCCAATCTCTACGGCCTGGTCCAGGGCGAGGCCAACGCGATCGCGCCGAAGAAGACGCCGCTCTCCTCGATGAGCCCGACGATCGTGGCCAAGGACGGCAAGCCGTTCATGGTGATCGGCAGTCCGGGCGGGCCGCGCATCATCACCATCACGCTGGAGACGATCCTCAACGTCATCGAGCACGGCGATGACGATCCAGGAGGCGATCGATGCGCCGCGCATCCACCATCAGTGGCTGCCGGACAAGGTGTTCGTCGAGCCATATGCGCTGTCGCCGGATACCCGCAGGCTGCTCGCCGGAATGGGTCACGAGATCAGCGTCGGCGAGAAATGGGGGCAGGCCGCCGGCATCCTGGTGGGCGGCGCCAGCCTCGCCGAGATCGGGAAAGGCGGCGGCGCGCGCTACAACGGCGCCATCGACCCGCGGGCGCGGGCCGGCTCAGCCGCCGGCTATTGAGCCGAGCGGCCCGAATTTCAGCAGTGGCTTGAACTGGCACGCCGTGGGCGGCTATCGTCGCGGCACTGCCACGGGAGGAATAGGCGATGTCGGGCAAGAAGATCCTGATGCTGACCGGTGAGTTCACCGAAGAGTACGAAATCTTTGTCTTCCAGCAGGCGATGGAGGCCGTCGGCCACCAGGTCGACGTCGTCTGCCCGGACAAGAAGGCCGGCGAGCGCATCAAGACCTCGCTGCACGATTTCGAGGGCGACCAGACCTATACGGAGAAGCCGGGCCATCTGTTCACGCTCAACAAGAGCTTTGCCGACGTCGATGCGCGCCGCTATGACGCCGTCTACTGCGCCGGCGGCCGCGGCCCCGAATATATCCGCACCGACAAGCGCGTGCAGGCGCTGGTGCGGCATTTCCACGAGGCCAAGAAGCCGATCTTCACCATCTGCCACGGTGTCCAGATCCTGGTCGCGGTCGATGGCGTGGTGCGCGGCAAGAAAGTCGGCGCGCTGGGCGCCTGCGAGCCGGAGGTGACGCTGGCCGGCGGCACCTATGTCGACCTGTCGCCGACCGAGGCGCTGGTCGACGGCACCATGGTGTCGGCAAAAGGCTGGACCGCGCTTGCCGCCTTCATGCGCGAGTGCCTGGCCGTGCTCGGCACCGAGATCCGGCACCGCTAGTTCAAGCGGCTGGCGCTTCGCCTTCGAGCATAGCTTTGCTGGCGGGCCGTGCCGGCCGCAACGGACGTTTGCGCAAGGCAGGGCGCGGCGCGATCGCCGTGCTTTCGGCCGCACGCTGTCCTCTGCCAGGGTTGACGGCCGATCCGCGAGACGCCACGACGAGGGGCGGATCAGAAAGGCTGGATGGAAATGCGCAGGATCTTGTTCGGGGCGGCGTTGGCCGTGTTGTTCGCCACCCTCGGCAGCGGCTGGGCGGCCGACAGCCTGCTCAACGCGTCCTACGACGTCGGCCGCGAGCTGTTTGCGGCCGAGAACAAGGCTTTCGTCGCCGCCCATCCGGGCGTCACCATCAACCAGTCGCATGCCGGCACCTCCAAGCAGGCGCGCTCCATTGCCGAAGGGCTGGCGGCCGACGTCGTCACCTTCAACCAGGTCACCGATATCGACTTTCTGGTCCAATCCGGGCTGATCGCTGCGGGCTGGCAAAAGAATTTCCCCAACAATGCCTCGCCGTTCTACTCGTTGCCCTCGTTTCTGGTGCGCAAGGGCAATCCCAAGAACATCAAGGATTGGAACGATCTGGTGCGTGACGACGTCCAGGTGATCTTCCCCAATCCCAAGACCTCGGGCAATGCGCGCTACACCTATCTCGCCGCGGTCGCCTACGCCAAGCAGGCGTTCGGCGACGACCCGGCCAAGGTCGAGGCGTTCGTCAACAAGCTGTTTGCCAATGTGCCGGTGTTCGATACCGGCGGCCGGGCGGCGACCACCACCTTCCTGGAGCGCGGAATCGGCGATGTGCTGATCAGCTTCGAATCCGAGACCACCTCGATCGCCAAGGAATACGGCGCCGGCCAGGTCGAGACGGTGGTGCCGTCGATGAGCCTGCTGGCCGAGTTTCCAGTGGCCATCGTCGACAAGGTCGTCGACGCCCGCGGCTCGCGCGACCTGGCCAAGACCTATCTCGATTTCCTCTACACGCCCGACGGGCAGCGGATTGCCGCCGAGCATGGCAACCGGGTGCGCGACCCGGCCGTGGCGGCCGCCTTCGCCAAGCAGTTCCCCGACATCAAGCTGGTCACCGTCGAGCAGGTCTTCGGCGGCTGGGATGCGGTGCAGAAGCAGCATTTCGGCAAGGGCGGACTGCTCGACAAGGTGATCGCCGGCCGCTGAGCCTGCCCGCCCCTGCCGCTCTTGACCGGCGCGGCGGCTTGACTATTTGGCTGTCGAGGCTAAAAAGCGGCGCAGCCTGCGCGACCGCGTCGCAGCCGCCCTGCTGGGGAATAGGTTAACGGTAGACCCACGGACTCTGACTCCGTTAGTCCTGGTTCGAATCCAGGTTCCCCAGCCAAACAACTCCTGAAATCTGAGAAAATCTGGAACGGGCTGAGAAGGCTGTTTTGAGCTATGTCGCTCATGTACACGCCACCCCAGCCACTTGAAATTCCTGTATAATTGACGCTCCAAAAGGTACGACCGAAACGCTCACGGACCCGCCACGGACCCAAGTTGTGGGTAACACGGTCGGGGCACGACTCGCGACCTTTCAATGCGATCGACTACCTCAGATTGAGAAATACGCCGGCGTCCCGCTGGCGTGCGGCTCTTGTCAGTGATGCTGAACTCGTTCGGCTCTGGACCTTCGCCAACACCGCCAAGTGGGCAACGGTCAGCTCGCAGACAGAAGCTTGCCCCGGACTCGAGACCGGGCGCGGTTCAGCAACCCGACGTCAGGGAACTGCAGACCAACGTCCTAGCAGCGAAGGCATCTACGCGGGCAGACGACCCGTCAGCCGAAAGAACATGTTGGAGGTCACAAGCACCTCGGGATTGGCGAGATGGCGCTCCAGGGCCTTGATGTCATTGTCCAGTTCGGCCCGCCCAATGAAGCCTCCGCTTACGAGCTTGTCTCGAACATTGTTGATGAAGTCCCGCAAGATGGGTCGACGCTCGTGGCCGTGTGGATAGACATGCTCGACCGCGTCGACGCCCAGGTCGACGACCCCAGCATCGCGGAACAGCCGATGCGTCCGGCGGCCGATGAACAGATCAATGCCTTGGGCTGCTGAATACGCCTGATATGCATCCAACAAACGGGTCCACGCAGGTAGTGGCGGATCGCAGGTATGGGCGATGAAGTCGGCCTCAAAGCTCGCCACCCAGCCGCCTGGACGCACCAGCGAGACCATCTCGCTCACGATCTTCTCGGGATGCGGCACATTGACGAGGACGAGCCGCATATGCGCCCCGTCAAACGATCCTCGCGGCAAGCCGGTATCGTAGGCGTCCCCCTCCCGCACATCGACCTGCGACAAACCCTGCTCAGCTACGAATCGGAGCGCAAGGGCGACAAAATCTGCACTGCGCTCGATGCCAAGGACAGATCCGGCGGACCCGACACGCCGACTTAGTAGGTGCAGCACACCGCCTGGGCCGCAGCCCAGATCAATGACGTGTTCACCTGGCTTGATTCCGATCCGGTCGAGTTGAGCCTCAGAATCCGGCGCGAGATTGGCAATTTGACACCTAAGCCGTTCTGTCTCGGCTTCACCTCGACCCAACAAATAGATGTCTGGCTCACTCACGCCGCTCTCCCTCATCACGCAGGCGTCTAAGAGTAGTGGCATACTGGGATTGTATATTGGCGCGGTCAACGGATTTGAGAGAGGTAGATCGGAACCTCGTCAGCGGCGACTTGGAGATGAGTGTGTTGCAATCGATGCACACGAGTGGGGACCCCTTTCTGGAGGTCTTGGCCGCTGGGCAAGACCTTGGCCAACCACTTAGGAAAAACTCACGCCCTTTAGTCACTGCTAACCGACGATCTATCGCGGCGACGCGGAGATTGCGCGTGAAAGTCAACCGGACGTGAAGGCGCTTACAAAATGTGGCGGCTACCTGGCGTAGAATTTTGACCAAGATTTGAACCCCATCCTTGAAAGAATTGACCGATGTCTGACACCAGCGTTGGCACGGCGGCTGGCCTCGTTTTCGCCGCCCGCAAGTACTTCGGGATAGCGAAACTGAACCCCCGCAGAAAGCAGAGTGGGTTGGTTGACTACGAATCGTTCGGCCTCCATCAACGACTTATGACGAGGGATGAGGCCGAGGTTCTCATGCGCAGATATCGGCACGGAGTGCGTTAGGCCTTTACAAGTGTGATCTAGCTTACATTGCGATCGCTCTGGTTGGAGTAAAATCGTGAGGCTCTCCTCTCTTGTGAAAGGATTGAGCGATGCGCGAGCACCTAGAGCACGACGAGCATAAACAGCCTTCGGCTAGAGAGACCATCCTGGGCCTCTTGATACTTTTCGCCTTGGCAACAGCAATCTGGTTCTTCGTTGAAGAATCCAAAAATCCCCACGTGAATACCTGGGTCGAGGTCGACCACTTCGACAATATGGAAAGGCCAGAGGCAAAATTGCCCGAAGGGTAATTGAGTACGCTAGCAGCCGACCACAGGTTCCGCGGGGTCGAACTACAACATGCCCCGCAATGGGACGCGCTGTCTGCCATGGAAGAATGGGAAGGTTGGTTCTCGTGGCGCCGTTCGGGGGAGTTGCGGGGTGGTCTCGCGCGGGACAGCGGGCGGCGGCTGGCCGAGGAGTGCGACCGGCCATAAGGCGCCGGCCTACCCTCGGCTCGCCTTGAGTAAGAAGCGTCCGAAGTGGCGGCACTTGACGACCTGACTAGCCGCCCGATGTCTTAGCGCGGCCGGCCGATTTTGCACCGTCGGCGACGGCCGGGTCAGCCAAGCGCGAGGAAGCCGCACCATGATCAAAGCCAAGCATATACCGGATGCGATCCGCGAACGTGATGCGCTTGACCGAATCGCCCAAGCGCGCGCTTACGTCTTTGCCGCCCATGACATGATCGAGGGGCTGAGCGACAAGAGCAGAGCTGCGAAGGTTAGCCTCGCACTTATCGCGGCTGATCAGCACCTCAACGAAGCTGTTCGATCGCTTCACTAGTAATTCTCCCAGTGACAACGCAGCAGGTGCCCGGCGGAGCTGGGCTCGGGGTAGAGTGGGCGCCCCGCCGGGCTACCGCGCGTGTGGTTGGGCTTCACACCGCGGCCGGTCGCGGCATGCTCCCTGCTGCTGCCACGCACCGCAATCAGCTTGCGCCTCAGCCTGCCGGCGCACCATGAGCAGAAGTGCCTACCCGGCGCGGCACCAATTTTGAAGGCCCGATAGCGGCCGGTTTTCCGTTGTGAACGGTCCTCAAATGCGCACCCCAAACGCATTGCCGATCTTGAGGCGCTGTGGGGCAAACTCAGCGGGGAGTGCTTCGTCCGGTAGAACGACGCTCGGCGAGCCGAAGCCGGCCGGAAGGTCGTGGTACGAGCCCTTGCTGAAGCGCGGGATGCGCTCCGGGCCGTCGACGCCAAGGTGGCGCTATCATTGAGGCCCCGCTCAGCGGCGAGTAGCTTAGTTGGTCTCTTCAAAGTAGCGAACGAGCTGCTGGGTCATTGGTGGTCCTGCATACAGGTCTTGTAATAGCCGTTAGAGTCGGACCGGCCCTGGCTCGCCGCCGTGCAGACGTCGACGAGATTCCCCACTCCTCGTAGGCGTGGTGCTGGTGGGGACCCATTCAGCGACGCTGGCGAGCACGAGCGAGCGCAAGGTGTCGAGCCCTGGAAAGCTGTCATTGACGCGACAACTCACAGGTTCCGGCCGATCATGCTGACCGCGGCCGCCGCGATCCTCGGCATGATCACAATTAAGCACGACGTGTTTTGGGGGCCGATGGCCTACGCCATTGTCGGCGGGCTCGCCGTCGCCACGGTGCTGACCCTGGTCTTCCTCCCGGCTCTTTATGTCGCCGTCAACGGCATCCGGGACAAGCACGAAGCAAAGTCGAAGGTCGAGGTGCCGGCATTTTCGATTCTCGCACTCCAGCATTGAAGAGGGAGGGCAATCATGCCGGAAATAACGTTTGCCCTCGATCGCCTTGTTGGAGCGAATGCCCACGAGCTACCCGCTTATGGAGCCGACAAGAGACGTGCTTACCTGGTCAAACCGGCTCTCATGGCGAATCGGGCTCGGTCTTTTGGGGCCGAGGCGGTAAAGGTATCTGGAGTCAGGGTTACCAAGCCGGCGCGCTGCCGGCGCCCTTTAGTAACGGTCGCCTTTTCGCCGCGTTCGCAGCGAGTAGTTGGTGGACGCTGGTAATAGGCTGATTGGGCAAATGAAACTGACCGGTCCAAGGGGCCTCGCGAACACATGCACAGATCGGAAAGATCGAGGAACACACTGTGAACCCGGCAACACTTTCGGCTCTCTCGGCGTTGGCCGGCTCGGCCATTGGCGCTCTGGCATCCGTTGCAACGACCTGGCTAACGCAGCACCATCAGGATCAAACGCAACGACGGAACCAGGAAGCTTCGCGACGCGAGCGCCTGTTCGGCGAGTTCATTGACCAGGCATCAAAGACCTATGCCGACGGCATGGTCCAGGAACGACTGGATGACCCCGTCAAGCTTGTTCCCATGTATGCTACCATCAACAAGCTTCGCCTGTTTGCAAAGCCAGCTACTATCCGGGCAGCCGAGGCAGTGCTGGACGGCATCGTCGAGACATATGCGGCTGCTCCGTCTGCTCTGAAGCCGCACAACTCGGATGGCGCTGCCCGTGACATCCTGCGTGATTTTGCGGACGCCTGCCGGGCGGAGTTGACCGATCTGCGGTGACTCACAGCGGTCAGCATGCACGAAATTAGTCGCCCTGCTTGCATATATTCACTCGGCTCCGCTGCAGGTGCAGTTGGTCAAATGTTGGAACGAAGAAAGGGTTGCGCGCTACGTCCACTGTTGAGCGCCGGGGTTGTCGGGGAGGCGACCGTCAGTTTGGTTGCGCGAGCGCTGCCAAACACGCTTCGGGGCCTTGAGGCGGACGCTGCAGTCATCTCAACGTACCTCAAAACTGTTTCCGGACCGGTGGTTCTCGTCGGCCACTCTTACGGTGGCTCCGTCATCAGCGTCGCGTCTGCGAATGCTTCGAACGTGAAGGCATTAGTATACGTGGATGCCTTCGCTCCCGAAGCCTGTGAATCAATCGAAGAAGAGCTCGCAAGCGGACCTCCACCGCCAGCGGACTTCACCATTGCCGTGCCATTCACCACGCCGACCGGCGGCGACGCAGATCTCTATGTGAACGCGAAGTATTTCGGGGTGATCTTTGCGTCTGCGGAATCTCCGGAGGTTGCAGCGCGCTTGGCCGCGACGCAGCGACCTTTCGCCGCGCGCTGCCTGACGGATAAAGCACCGACTGCAATCGGTTGGAAGACGATCCCTTCGTGGTACGTCATGGGCGACGCCGACAAAGTCATACCACCCGACATTCAAGAGAAATTCGCCACGCGAGCGAAGTCGAAAGTCTACCACGTTCCGGGTGGTGATCATCCGAGCATGATCGCGCATCCCGACGTGACGGTGGCAGCGATTGAAGATGCGGCAAATACCATTGCCCATTGAGCTTGAGAGGTCGGCCTTGAAAGCACTCTTCGGCTAATCGGCCTCGATGCTCCATTGCTAGCGCCGCTTGTGAATATCCCGCTCCTGGAACGGCGCGCCGTGAAGCACGCCCCGAGGAGTTGCGCCGCCGGTGCCGAGGCCCGAGATGCCCGAGATCGGTAGGCTCTCGGTTGCGAGTGCGCCGCCACCGCCTTAGGGCCTAGGCCAAACGCGTAAATGGCTCGACTGGGAGGAATCGCGGCCCGGCGGGATTGGGCCGATAGCCGACCGTCAGCTTCCGGCGTCCAAAACGCGATAGCAGACGTCCAGTGAGCTAGGATCGACCTTTTCAACTGACCTCAGCCGCCATTCGTGGCGTTCAATCAGAGGCTATTTGTCTGGCTGGGACATGAGCCTGCGCTTGCAGTTACATACGGAGCATTGCATTCGCAACGCCTTGGCGAGTGGGCCAAGCTGGATTGGCCGAAGCGCCGAGAGGAGTAGATGAAATCGATCTGACTCAAGTCGAACCGCGACCCAAGTACCAAGTTTTCAGGGACAAAAAAGCAGCGCGACCTTGCTAAGCGCAATGTTTCTCTGACCGAGAATGATTTGTTCGAGGTGAGGTCGGTATCAATCTCGTGGGGACGCTATTCGCTTGTCGTCGGTCCACGTCTAGACATTGCTTCGACGATCTATGACGTGACTGGCATCACACCACTCAGCGCTCTGAATGGCCTGCCTCAGGACGCGATGGCGTCGCCTTCAGCACTCGACCAGTAGGATGTCGAGGTCTGCGGTCGAACTCTTGCCTATCTCGTCGCCGTGCGCAAATAGGAAATCGTCCGCACTGCGGCGACCCTCCGCCTTCAGCATGCTTATGAATTCCCATTCGGCATTCAGCTTTGATGATGACCCGAGTTCCGCAAGCTTGTCCGTCATGATTCGGTGCGTTCGCATTGTTGCCCAGCGCGCGCCCTCACCCTCGCCCGGATCGGCGACCTGCCGCAACAGCGCGATCATTCGCAACTCCTTCATGAGGGGTGAATTGAAGGAAATCTCATTGAGCCGATTGAGAATCTCGCTCGCGGTCCGAGGCGTTTCCGCACGCTCCCGCGGGTTGATCTGCACCAAGATCGTGTCTGTTGCATCGCTTTCGCGTACGAGGGGGGTGATCGTCGGATTGCCGGCGAATCCGCCATCCCAGAAAGGTTCGCCATTAATTTCGACTGCCTGAAACATGGTCGGAAGACATGCTGAAGCCAGTAGCACGTCCGGTGTTATTTCAGGATTTCGAAAAATGCGTCCCCTGCCGGTCCGGACGCTCGTTGCGGTGATGAATAGCTTGATCGGCGAACGGGCGAGGCGTTCGAAATCGATGCTATCATCGAGGATCCTCCGCAACGGGTTCAAGCCTAGCGGATTGAGATCATAGGGCGAGAGTAGCCGCGACATCAGGTCCATAGCGAGATATCCCGGAGAAGTGTCCAGCGTCCAGCGACCCATCAGCCGGTCGAGAGGCGAGCGCTGGATGGGGCTGAACGCGGCTGCCTGCGATACTCGCTTCCAGTAGGCATCGAGTGACGCACGCGCGCCTTCGGCTCCGCCCTGAGACCATCCGTCCGACAGCACGGCAGCGTTCATCGCCCCGGCGGAAGTGCCCGAAATCGCGACGATTTTCAACCAAGGCTCTTCCAGCAGGCGGTCAAGCACCCCCCAGGTAAAGGCTCCGTGCGATCCGCCACCTTGCAACGCGAGATCAATCGGAACAACCTCGCGGTGCGCCTTGTCCGGTCTTCCAGCAGCCGTGTGCTCTGCCTTCGCTTTCGCCTTGCCTGCTTGGGAAATTGAGCCCATGGCGACACACCTTGTTGGAGGGCTTAAAGGATCGGCGCGGCTGGGCGGTCCTTCATCAATAAGGCCACCGCGTCGGCATCTCTTCTCTATTGCAAAAACCCACTTGGCAAGTGTGGAACCGGGCCCAATCGCACGTTTGCAGGAACGCTCAACTGGGACCGAGCCCTCGTCGCGCACGCTGGTCCAATGGGTTGAAGGGTTGTTGATCGACCCAATGCCCATCTCGCACGAATGTCGCGCATGGCGGCTTCTCATGGGATGAACCTTACCTGTTTGTAACTGGCATCCTCCCAGAAATCGCTCTAACAGGCCGGCCCATCGCTTCTCAGTGAGTTGAAGCAATTGCCGTCTGGCCGCTTCCCCCGCGAGTGCCAGACCGGCATGTCGCGCGCCTTCAAGTCGATCCAGAGGGCGAACTGGAGTGCGTAAGCGCGACGGCGGGCCGGGGGCGCTATACGTGCCAAACGCTCCCGGCCTTGCTTCGATCAGGCAAGGGTTTGGGTGTTGGTCATTCATGAGCAAACGTAGTGAGGCGGGACCGCTGCGGTTCATCGTACCGATGCAGCCAGTCCTTGTTGACGAGCCGCCGGCGCGCGGGGAATGGTCACACGAAATCAAATGGGACGGCTATCGCACCCAGATCATCCTGCAGAACGGCAGCGGGCAGGCGTTCACCCGCAGAGGGCGTGACTGGACGCTGCGCTACCCGCAAATCATCTCCGAAGCGCTGCAACTTCCGTGCAGGACGGCAATTATCGACGGTGAGGTAATACTTGCGGACCCTGCCGGGACATCTGATGCTACCCGGCTGCAGACGGTGATCGCCCACCAGCCGCAACGGCTAAGATAACTGGCCTTCGACCTCCTGCACCTTGACGGGCGGGATCTTCGGCATCTGCCCTTCCGCGCGCGCCGCGACCGGTTGTTGACACTGATCGGCAACGGCAGCGATCGCATCAGGTTCAGCCAAGCGTTGCCCGGCACCCTTGCCGCTGTGTTTGCGGTAGCGGAAGCCGCAGGCCTTGAGGGCATCGTCTCAAAACGGGCGGACAGCTGCTACCATTCCGGCAGAACGTGCGACTGGATCAAGATCAAGGCGTTCGAAGAAGCCGAGTTCGAGCTAATCGGTGTCAGACGCGAGCGCGGCAAGACAGCGATCGCGATATTGGCGCGCCGTGGGCGGCATGTCGGCAATGCGATCATCACCCTCCCTCCCGAAAGCCGGGAGCGCCTGTGGCGGTGCGTTGAGGAGAATGCAGGCCCCCCGCCCAAAGCCGTTCGCAAGAAGGCCAGCTACAGCACTGAATGGATACGGCCCGGCATTGTCGGGCGGGTCAAGTTCCTGAAAGGAGAGGAATCGTTGCATCATCCGACGCTGATGGGCTGGCGGGAAGGTGAGATCTAGGGAGGTGCGGCGCCGTGTCTGGCCAGAATTATTGGTAAGATGAACCTTTAGCCCGCCTGTACGCGTCCACGATTGCAGAAGCGCCAACCCACCGAATTGGACATGCCGGTGCGATGATCAAAGGCGGCGGTCTCGTTTCAGAACACTGCGTAGTCAGGTGTTTCTGATCTGGTCGACGGCAATCGCCATCAGTTCGTCCATAGCAACGCGAATTTGTTGATCGGATTGAGCGACACCCGCCGCGTCGAAATCGGCGCGCACCTTGCGGAACACATCATTGTCCCCTGCCTCTTCAAAGTCCGCGCGGACCACCTCCTGTCCGTCGTCAGAACATTTGGCGCAACGGGCGAGTTGGATTAGTGGAGTGTCGGCCTCGATCTTGGGTTGATGTTAAGCGGCGAGCGTTCGGTGCTGCAAGCGTCGGTATTCGATTGTCTTTTGCTTGATCCTTTCTCGTTGTTCGATGATGGCTGAGGCTCTGCCGAAGTAGGCGTCGGCCGGCGTGACGTTGCCGAGGCTCTCGTGGTGGCGTCGGTGGTTGTAATGCTCGACGAAGGCTTCGATCTGGCGTTCAAGATCGCCCGGAAGGAAGTAGTTCTCCAGCAGGATGCGGTTCTTGAGCGTCTGGTGCCAGCGTTCAATCTTGCCCTGGGTCTGCGGGTGGAGCGGTGCGCCGCGGACATGGCTCATGCCGTTGGCGTCGATCCACTCGGCGAGTTCGGTCGCAATGTAGGACGGGCCGTTGTCGCTGAGTAGCCTTGGCTTGTGCAGCACTTTGGCGCTGTCGCAGCCTGAGGCCGTGAGCGCCAGTTCCAGCGTGTCGGTGACGTCCTCTGCGCGCATGGTCGTGCACAGCTTCCAGGCGATGATGTAGCGGGAGAAGTCGTCGAGCACGGTCGACAGATAGACCCAACCCCAGCCGATGATCTTGAAGTAGGTAAAATCTGTCTGCCACATCTCATTGGGACGCGCGGTCTTGTCCCTGAACTCGTCGTCGGCCTTGATCACCACGAAGGCCGGGCTGGTGATGAGGCCATGGGCCTTGAGCAGGCGATAGACGGTCGCTTCGGACACGAAGTAGCGCTTCTCATCGGTAAAGCGCACCGCCAGCTCGCGAGGCGACAGCTCGGACTGCTCAAGCGCCATGTCGACGATCTGGCTCTGAACCTCGGCGCTGATGCGGTTCCAGACCCGGATCGGCCGGGAAGGACGATCCTCCAGCGCCTCGGGACCACCTTCGAGATAGCGGTCATACCAGCGATAGAAGGTGCGCCGTGCAATGCCGAGCTGATCCAGCGTCTTCTTCGCTGGCAGGTGTGACTGCTCGACGATCCTGATGATTTCGAGCTTTTCGGATGTGGGGTATCTCATTCGTCGTCGCCCCCATCCGCGATCATGCTTTTTTTGAGCAGGCGATTTTCCAGCGTCAGGTCGGCAACGGCCTCCTTCAGGGCACGCGCCTCGCGGCGAAGGTCCTGCACTTCGCCGCTCGTAGCAGCGCGTGCAGTGTCGCCCGCCAGCCGCCGCTTGCCGGCTTCCAGGAATTCCTTCGACCAGGTGTAGTAGAGGCTCTGGGCAATCCCTTCCTTGCGGCAGAGCTCAGCGATGCTGTCCTCGCCGCGAAGGCCATCCAGCACGATCCTGATCTTGTCTTCCGATGAAAAGTGACGCCGCGTCGCCCGGCGGATGTCCTTGATAACGGCCTCTGCCGACGCTTTTCTGTGTCCCGGATTTCTGGCTCATCTTCGCTCCTTTTGAAAGGCTACGATGAGCCAGAAATCCTCCGCTCTCAGTTAAGCCGATTTTGTCTCATTGGTGCTGACGCCGGACACAAAAGCATCAAGCTCGCTGACGCCATTCCCTTGGTGTCGACGCCGACCAATGACGCGGAAGAGGAACCGCCGGGGATCGCGCTTGGCAGGGCCCTGATCTGGCTAGGAGAACACAGTGAGGCAAGCACTGGAGATGCGAGCAATGAAGATGATGGTGACGAAGGTGACCCATCTTCGCAGATTCTGCAGGACACCATCGACGGGCTGAACCGAAATTCCGAAGCATGGGGCGATCTCTGCATCGGTGACGATGACCGGCCACACTGCAATTGAATAAAGTACGGCGAAGGCGAGTGCTTTCGTGGCGATCTCTTACAATTCGAGCCGAGTTTGTGGCACTCGTGAAGCGAGCGCAGTACGCTCCGTTGAAGTGCGTCTTCTGCCCATCTATAAGGGTGACGGGCATTTCGGGAGGAAAGGATGCTCGTCCGCTACTTCGCCCTGCTAATTCTGTCAGTTCTGGCCACGGCTTGTCAAACTCCGGAAGAGATCGCGGCAGCCGACGACTCGCAATGCCGTAGCTACGGCGCGAAGCCGGGAAGCGACGCGTACGTAAACTGCAGAGTCGCACAGCAGAAGATCCGTAGCGACGAGAACATAGCGAGCGCATCCGGGAACACCACCTGCACGACGTTCGGAAACACGGTGAGTTGCTTCTGATCGTAAGTCTCCGCCTGATAGCCGTTGACCGTCGACCGACTAGCGAGAGCTTTTGGCACAGCTCGAAGTTAGCGACTTTACGCAATTATACAGAGATACGTGTATAAACGTGTCGCGTTGCGAATTCCTCCGAGTCGAGTTTGCGACGCTCCCGGTGTGTGGGGCCTCGGCGCTCTGCCAGCGACTTTCTGCCCCAAGGAGAGGGACCGGGGAACTTTCACCAGTAGGGGGCAGGCTCTGGGAGCTGGGCGCTGCATGAACACAGGCGGTTGCCCGACGGTTCGCGGTTCATCCTGCCGCAACTATCGCATCGTACAAATACCGGGTTGACCCTGTGCTTGGTCCATACGCTGGTGTAGCCAAAGCTTGCCACGGAGCCGTCGTAGAAGCCCTTCATCACCTTGGAGTGGGTTCCCTGCTTCATGACCTGGCGCGACGCATCCGGACTGTCCCAGGCGCTTATGGTGACCATGCGGTGGCCGATCGTTGCCGTTGTTGCGGCAATGAAGCCATCCATCTCCAGCATGTCGAGGAGCGACAGACGTGATCCCTCGCTCACTGTCTTGACCGCGTCGTCGTCGCGGGCCTCGAGATAGGTAATGGAGAAGGCTGCGGGCTCCTGTGTCTTTCCGGTCTGCACCATCGTCGACGTGCCAAACCTGAACGGACCAACCTGGGCGGGCTGAACGATCACATCGAGGCCGATCTGGCGAGGCAGTTCGCGTGAGTCGAAATAGCCTGTCACCGTCTCGACCTTGTCGTCTCTCAGTGTGAAGAAATCCGCCCCGCGCAGCGTGACGGCTTTTCCGGTGGGCGGCAGCCCCATCATGCTTCCGGCATTGGTTCCGCGCATCATCCACTGAGCCGCCACTCGGTTCGGGCCCGTCTCGCCGATGCTCTCTTCCTCGAATGTGAGGTCGGGGAACGCCTGCCAGAGCCCGTTCACGTATGTTCGAAGCGCTTCTCCGGAGATGGGCATGACTGTCGCTGGATCCTGGTAAGTTCCTCCAACAACAAGCGAGGATAGAATCGCATCTGCGTCACGGTCCGTCCAGGCCTTGAAGTAACGCCGCACGTTTTCGATGTTGGTCATCTGCCGCCCACCTATGCCAAAGACGACTACGAACCTCGCATGCTTTTTCCGAACATTGTACCACGGCTGTACTTATCTGACGAGCTTAGCTCCGCGGACCGATTGGCCGTTCGAAAGGAAAGAAGCTGCTCGATGAACAACAAGTGGCATAACTTGTTATGATGACCCGCGGGCCGAAACAGGAATGGACCGAAGCCGATGATGCCGAGTTAAAAGGGGAAGTCTACGCCCCGGGAACACTTGCGTTGATGGCCAGTGGCAATTCGGCCATATCGTGCGCCCGCCGCTGCGTCTGGTCAGCCTCGTGTATTTCCCGACCCCGATGCCTTCAAGTCGACGTGCCATTTTCGTGGCATAGCAATTCGTGCATCCGGCGCTGACGATCGAGCAGCCTGCGACCGGATTCCATGATGAGCCGGTAGCACCCAAGTCGGGCAGTTTGTCGAGCTTGAGGCTTGCGGGTCCGAGCGCCGTGTCCAACCTGAGTAAAGCGGTCTTGCGAACCTCTCGGGAATGGAAGCCGACCACGTAGTCCCTCGTGCGGCCCAGAGTTCAACCCTCGACGAGCTTTGGTCTATTTAGGCTGGCGATCATTCAGGCCCCAGGGCAATATCTGCAGGTAAACTCTGCCGAATCCCGGGGCTCCCAGTCGCGTGCAATCCAAAATTCGCTCACTCCAAGAGGCGGTCATGGAGTTCGTGCACGACGGCGACACCATCTTCGTCGGCGGGTTCGGCCAATGCGTGCCTTTCGCCATCGGCCATGAGATCGTCCGGCAGGGCCGACGCAGGCTAACCCTCTGCCGCTCCGGCGCCGACATACTTTTCGATATGTTGGTCGCTGCCCGTTGCGTCGAGAAGCTGATTTTCGGCTACGTCGGGAACCCCGGGATCGGATTGGCCCACGCATTTCGGCGGGCGGTGGAGCGCGGCGAGGTCGAGGCGGAGGACTGGACGAATTTCGCGATGGTGCTCAGGCTCCACGCCGGCGCCCTCGGCGTTCCGTTCCTGCCCGCCGCGACGTTGCTGCCGGGCGACCTGACTGCCCGCCTTCCGGTCCAGCCGATATCCTGCCCTTTCACCGGCGAGGAACTCACCGCAATTCCAGCCCTCACTCCAGACGTCGCCATCGTCCACGCCCATAGAGCCGACGAGGACGGCAACGTGCAATCGTTTGGACTGCTCGGCGACACGCTCGAGGGCGCGAATGCCAGTCGCCGGATCATCTGCACCGTCGAGCAGATCGTCCCGCGCGAGACCATCCGCGGTGTTCCGGACCGCACGATCATCCCGGGATTTCGCGTTTCCTCCGTCAGTGTCGTGCCATGGGGCGCCTATCCCTCCTACGTCGACGGAATCTACGGACGGGACGACGAGGCCTATGTCGCCTGGGACAAGCTCTCGCGATCGGAGAGCGAGCTGGGCACCTGGATCGACACGGAGATCCGCCAGCACGCCTCGTTCGCCGACTATGTTGCGGGAATCGGCGCTGGTCGTCTCGCGGAGCTCGAGCGCCGTGGACGGGAGGGGCGACAATGACCTCGACTCCGAGCGACGACGCCGGGTTCGTGAGCCTGGTCGCGCGCGAGATCCGGGACAGCCAGGTCTGTTTCGTCGGAATCGGCGTGCCATCGCTTGCCGCCATGGCAGCCAAGCGCTTCCATGCACCCAAAGCCATCCTTGTCTACGAATCGGGTGCGGTGGACGCGCGCCCACCGGTTCCGCCCCTGTCGACGGGCAGTCCATCGGTGATGGCGGACACAGCGATGGCAACGACTTGCCTCGGCGTCTTCGCGATGCTGCAACGCGGCGTGTTCGATCTGGGCCTGCTGTCGGCGGCCCAAGTCGACCGCTTCGGCAATCTCAACAGCACCGTTCTCGGGCCCTACGAGAACCCGAAGGTGCGGCTGGTCGGTTCGGGCGGCGCCCACGACATCGCGGCGCTCGCGGGAGATGTCATTGTCATGATGCCGCACGATCCGCGCCGTTTCGTCGAGCGCGTCGATTTCGTCACCAGCCCCGGCCTGCTGCCGGGGAACGGTCGAAAGCCCGGCCGAGCCCGGCGTGGCGGAGGTCCGCGAATGCTGCTGACGCCGCGGGCGCGATTCAGCTTCGAGGCCGGCGAGCTGACGCTGGATGCACTGGCGCCCGGATTTTCGCAGGAGCAGGCGCTGGAAGGTTTTTCCTGGCGGGTCCCTGTCTCCAGATCGCTTCACATGCTCGAACCGATCGAGCCCGGGCTGAAACGAGTTCGCGGACGAGCTCGTCCGCAGCTGGGGCCGTGGAACCGGCTAAGCCGGCCGGCAGCGTCCTCGTCGGCCGCTCAAGCGACGCCCTTCTCCCTGTGCGCCATGCGTGCGAACGCCGCGAGCTCGCGATTGAAGCGCTCGGGATCCTCGAGGAAAGGCGCATGTCCGGCCCCTTCGTAGAAGCTGCCTGTGGCCCGCTTGCAGACGGCAACGATGTGCTCGCCCGCAACGGGCAGGGCGACTGTGTCCAGCGTGCCGTAGGTGGCGAGCACGGGAACCGACAGCTCGGCGATTACCGGGGTGAAGTCGATGGCTGGCCGCATGGTACATCCGAGCCTGGTCGCGCGCGGCACCATCACGTTGCAGGCGATCAGCGTCTCGACGTCCTCCTGGGAAACCTGCTTGGCGAGGCAGGCATGGACGAAGCCGCGCATCGCGGCGATCACCGTCGGCATGTCCTCGGAAACCGCGCCCTCGTAAAAATCGTGAAACCCGCGCCCGACGAAGCGAAGCTCTTCCTCGGTGCTTCCCATGATCACGCCCCAGCCCACGTAGTTGATGCCGGCGATGTCCTTGTCTCCGTGGACGCTGAGATAGTCCGAGATGACAAAGCCCCCGAAGGACCAGCTGACGAGAACCGGATTGCGCAGCCCAAGCTGCTCTATCAAACCGGCGATGTCGGCTGCCCAGAGCGCACCGTCGATATAGGCCTCGGGCTCAGTGGGTGCCTCGGACATGCCGTGGCCGCGAAGGTCCAGCGTCACCAGCCGAAACTCATCGGCGAGCGCGCTCTCCAGCTGATGCCGCCAGGCGAGGTGATGCTGCGACCAGCCGTGCACGAAGACGATCGGCGGACCGTCCCTGCGGCCGAATTCCCGGACATGGAGGCGCGTGCCTCCGCCCCCGAAGACAGTTGCGATTTCCATCTCGATTCTCCCAGCCAAGAAATCTGTCTCTCGTCTGTGCAAGCGGCGCCGTCGATGCACGGCCCGCCCGTTGCGGGCCAGCCTACCTGGGTCGGCTCGCGGTCACCCCTGCGCTCTCCAGCTCGGCAATCTCGCTGTCGGAGCAGCCGAGCTCGGCAAGAATGTCGCCATTGTGCTGGCCGAAGGTCGGCGCCGGCCGGCGGATGGCGAGGTCATATCCGGTCGTATGCAAGGGGAGCCCTTGATAATCGTGCGTGCCGGCGAGCGCATGGGTCATGCGCTGGACGAGACCTCGATGCCTCAGAAAGGCGCTGCCATTCAGGTCTCTCGCATTCTGGACCGGCGCGGCGCAGACGCCGGCCTCTTGGAGCAGCAGAGCAGCTTCGTGCTTGTCGCGGCCGCTGGTCCAGGCTGCGATTTCGGCCGAAAGCTCCGCCTGGTTCGCGGCCCGTGAACTCGCGGTGAGGAAGCGCGGATCCCCGACCAGATTCGGCTTCCCTATGACCGCGGCCAGTGCGGCGAACGCTTTCTCGTCGGGAGCGGCTATGGCGATCCATTCGTCGCTGCCGGCGGCGTGGAAGGCATCGTGCGGCACCACGCCTTCCACCCGGTTGCCGTCGGGCGGCCGGTCCGAGCCGTGGGCGGCCGCCCACACGATCTCCTCGCCGATCCAATGCATGGCGGCCTCACGCTGGGCGAGCTCGACATGCTGCCCCCTGCCGGTGATCTCGCGCGCCGCGATCGCGGTGAGCACGGCCGCGGCGCTGTTGAAGCCGCCAAGCGGGTCGAGATAGGCGGGCCCGGTGGTCACCGGCCGCCCGTCCCCATACCCGATGCTTGAGGCCATGCCCGCCATGAGCTCCATGCTGGGGCCGAGAGCCACATGTTCGCTCAGCGGTCCTCCCGATCCATAGGCCGGCATCTCGACCACGATCAGACCTTCGTTGAGCGCCGCCATGGACTGAAAGCCCAGCCCCATCCTGTCGAGCGTGCCGGCGCTGAAGTTGGCGATCAATACGTCGGCGCGTACGGCCAGACGGCGCACCAGCGCGAGCCCCGCCTCGGTCTTAAGGTCGACGACCAGGCTTCGCTTGTCGTGGTTCTGGGTGTTGAATTGGTAGCAGCGGTCGAACGGGCGATCGCCCGGCACGCCGTCCGGATAGCGGGCGCGGTGTCCGCCGGCGACCGGGCCGCGCCAGTCGTCGATGCGCGAGGGCCCCTCGATCTTGACGACGGATGCGCCGAGAGCGGCGAGCAGCCGTGTCGCCATCGGGCCGGACCAGGCCGTCGTGAGGTCGACCACGCGAATGCCGGCGAGGGGACCGTCCGGATCGACTGCATCGGGCAGCTGGCGGGGCGTGCTTCGGGCGGGGGACGACCATCGAGCCGCCGCGCCACCGAAGGTGCCCGGCGCCGTTTCGTGGGGCTTCTGCGGCGTTTCGCTCATCCGGAACATCGGCCCGAGCCGTGGCAGCTGACCCGGGCGGGTCCATTCCCAGTATCCCCGGGCGCGCAGCTGTGGCTCCGAAAAGAGCTCGCTGGGCGACATCGCGCGCGCGACCACGGCGCGCTCGCGCTGTCCCGCGGCAACCACGTCATCGACGGATCTCGATGCCAAGCGGGCCTCGAGCTCTCGGATGAACAGCGGCCAGTTCTTCAGGCGAGAGGCTTCGCTCGAAAAACGGCGATCGTCGACGAGGTCGTCGAGGCCCAGTCCGCGGCAGGCGTGCCGCCAGCGATTGTCGTAGATGAAGATGCTGGCCCAGCCGTCGGCGCACCGAACGATGGCGCGGGGTATGGTGCGGATGTCGCGCCCCTCGATCTCGCCATTGTAGCTGAACTGCGTGATGCGGTTGAACGACATGCTCGCCGCGACTTCCGCGATCGAGACATCGACCAGCCGGGGCGCGGCGGCGGGCGCGAGCAGGGCGGCCAGCGACTGAATGTAGCCGATCACTCCGGCAGCGTAGGATCCGCGGTGGCCGACGCCGTAGAGAGGGGGACCCTCGACGCGGCCGTTCTCATACATCACGCCGGAGAGCGCCTGGTAGATCATCTCGGAGCCGCGCCAGCTCGCGAGCGGCCCGTCCAGGCCGAACGGCGTGATGCGGCAGGTGACCGCGACCCCTCGGTTCTCGACCAGTGGATGTTTGCCGTCGACTATCAGCACATGCGCGCCGGCGACCATCTTGGCCAGTTGCTCGCTGGCGTCACTGCCCTCGAGCAAAACGCTCGACTTGCCCGTGTTGAGATGGGCGAACAGGGTGGAGCGCCCGGCATGCTCGCCGGTCTCCACGAACGGTCCCATCCGCCGGACCGCCGAGCCTCCCGGCGCTTCGACCAGCACCGTCTCCGCGCCGTTGTCGGCGAACAGGCGCCCGCAGAACTGCCCGGCAACCGAATCGGAGGCATCGACGACCCGGATGCCTGTCAGCGCCTCCGTCGTTTCGATGCGGGACTGCGCAGTCATCTCGAGAGCGAGCCCGGAGAGGAGCGAAGCGCGAGCGGCCTTGCCGGAGATCCTGTAGCGCCGACGAGTTTGAGCGGGCTCAGCACGAAAGTGAATACGCGAACGCCTTTGGCCGCGATTTCCTCGAGGGCCAGGATCTCGATGATGTGGATCCCACGCTCGACCAGCATCAGGCCATGAACCGGCAGCGAAGGCACGCCCTCGATAGGAGGGATGCGCTCGAAAGCGATGGTGTCGGAACCGACCGCACGCGGCGAGAGATCCGCCAGCCAGGTCCCTGCCGCCACGCCTGGGCCGGGCGTGCCCTCCTTCAGGTTTTCGAAAGCCACGGGATCACCG
This sequence comes from uncultured Alphaproteobacteria bacterium, assembly GCA_963791325.1. Taxonomy (GTDB): domain Bacteria; phylum Pseudomonadota; class Alphaproteobacteria; order Rhizobiales; family Rhizobiaceae; genus JBEVJK01. The sequence continues at coordinate 271,227 of CAWBRU010000021.1, forward strand.
TAGAGCTGGGCCCACCCGGTTCGGACGAGAAGCACGTCCCCTGGGCGCGGGGTGGCGCCGGCCATGTCGAGCGCCGCCTCGAGGTCGGCACGGGTCACCTCGTAGGCGGCCGGGCAGCGGTCGATGCCGAGCGCGAGCGGTATGTCGAGCAGGATGCCGCGGGCGAGAATGGGCGCGATCGTCTCGGCGCCGAGCTGGCTGAATCGCCCGCCGCGCTGTGCATCGGCGGCGCTGACGCCGCCGTGGAGATGTCCTTCGAAGCTGATGTGGGCGAATGCGTCAATGTGCGTCCCGACATGGCCGCCGGTGACGATCAGCTCGTTCGCGCCGGAGCCGCCGTCGGGCCGGACGAGGTCGCCATGCCTGCGCTGCAGGGTCATGTGGAAGCGCGGATGCATGGATGACTGCGGCATGCCGACATACATGGGCTGGCTAAGGTCGAATATCTCTACGCCGGCGGAAACTGCGGCGGCGATCGCGTCCGCCGCGTCCCTGGCTTCGGGCGCCCGGGCCGCCGATCCGGGTACGCCGCTCATCGGGCGGCCAGCCTGCGCCGCAAGCCGGCGTCGGTGAGGAGGGCGGCGAGGACGACCAGGCCCTCGACGATGTAGACCGCGTAGAAGCTGAGCGACATGAGGTTCAATCCGTTTCCGACCGCTTCGAGGAGGATCGCGCCGCCGAAGGCGCCCCACAGCGAGCCTCGCCCGCCCATGAGGCTGACGCCGCCCACGACGGTCGCGCCGATGCCGGCGAGCAGCAGCGCGCCGGTTCCCGCCGAGGAGTCGGCGCCGCCGGTATAGGAGAGGAGCGAAACCCCGGCGCATGTGGCCAGCGCACCGGCGATCGCGAAGCCGATCCATTTCACCTTGGTGACGTTGATCCCGCTTTCGCGAGATGCATGCAGGTCGCCTCCGACCGCATAGAGATGGCGGCCGAACGCAGTCCTCGTCAGCACGATCCAGACGACCGTCGCCACTGCGAGCACGATGCCGAAGACGAGCGGGACGCCGCCACCCTGCCCGAGATAGTTCACGAGCAGGAGCAGGGCTGAGACGGCAACGATCCCGATCGCCGTCCGCCCGACGAGCCCGGCCGGGGTGGCGAGCGCCGATCGCCGATAGGCGAGAATGGAGCTCGCAGCGACGGCGATCCCGGCGCCGCCGGCGACGATCAACGAAAGCGTTTGCGGCAGGGTGGTCAGAGCGAGCTCGTTGATGGGCGCCCGTCGAAGGGGGATGTAGCCGCTGATCCCGAGCACGGCCAGCTGGGCGCCGTACCAGATCAGGTATCCCGCGAGCGTCACGGCGAAGGAGCGGACGCGGCCCACCACCACGATCATGCCCTGCAGGCTGCTGATGGCGATGCCTAGCGCGAAGGTCAACACGAGTGCCGCCGGCCAGGGCATGCTGTCGTAGGCCAGCAGGGCTGCCAGGCTGGCGCTGGTTAAGCCGGTCAGCGACCCGAGCGAAAGGTCGATCTCGCCCATGACGATCATCACGGTGGACGCCATCGCGATGAAGGCGAGCGGGGCCAGTTCGGTGAGCAAGTTGACCAGGTTGCGCGGGCTGAGGAACAGGCCGTTGATCAGCTGGAAGACGATCATGACCAGGACGAGGGCCGCGATCAGCGGCAGGCTTTCCATCCGCCGCGCCCTTGCCAACTTGGCGGCCAGCCGGGCTTCGTCCATCGCCGGGGACGCCTGGTCGGCCGGCGCCGCGGCGGGAGAGGATCCACTCATGCCCGGGCCCTCGAGCGGGCTCCGACGATCGCGCTCACGACCTCCTCTTCGTCAGTCTTGCTGGTCTCGAAGGTCTGGGCGATCTTGCCGAGCCTCAGCACCACGACGGTGTCGGACACGGCGAAGACCTCGCGCAGATTGTGGGAGACGACCAGCACGCCGGTTCCGGCGTCGCGGAGGCGTTCCATGAGGCGCAGCACCTGCGTCGCCTGCGCTACCCCGAGCGCGGCTGTCGGCTCGTCCAGGATCACAACCTTGGCCCGTTCGCGCACCGCTCGGGCGATCGCCACGCTCTGTCGTTGGCCGCCCGAAAGCGACTCCACCGGCGCATCGATGTCGCGGACTGTGGTGATGCCGAGGTCGTCCAGGGCCTTGCGCGCGGCGTGCCGCATGGCCTCGCGATCGAGGAACGGGGTAAGCATTCCCAGAGAGCGCAACCGGATCTCGGTACAGAGGAACATGTTCTCGACGATCGAGAGGCTCCCGACGAGTCCGAGGTCTTGGAACACGGTGTGGATGCCGTGCCGGCGTGCCGCGCGCGGGTCGCCAAGCTCGACCGGGCGGCCGCCGATCATCACGGACCCGCTATCCGGGGCGACGAGTCCCGAGAGCATCTTGACCAGCGTACTCTTGCCGGCGCCGTTGTCGCCGACGAGGGCCGTGACCCGGCCGGCTGCAACTTCGAGACTGACGCCCTGGATTGCCGTGATGCTGCCGAACGACTTGGTTACGTTTTCGGCCGCGAGCGGGATGCTTGCGCGCGCGCTTTGCGCACCCGCCGGGCTTTCGACGGCGACCGAGGCTTCGCCGGGGTTCAACGGGAGACCTTCCTTACCCGCGAAGCCTTCGGGTCACGAGCAGGGCCCTCCGGTTCCGGCCGGCATGCCCTCGCACATGGCCTCCTTCGTTACCGAGCCGATCTCGATCGCCCTTTGCAGGCTGGACTTGTCCACGACGTCGACCTTCACGTCCTTGAACGGGATCGGCGCGGTCTGGTCGTCCCACGTGGCGTTGAAGATCTCGGTCGGAATGGCCATTTTGTTAAGGCTGTAGACGACCGCAACGCAGGCGTTGTTCATCTCCTCGTTGAAGCTCTTGATGACCGTGGCCGTCTGGTTTCCCTGAAGGATGTTCTGGGTGCCCTGCACATCGGCATCGAGCCCGATCACGTCGATCTTGCCGGTCTTGCCGGCGGTCTTGATGGCATTGACGACGCCTCCCGCGAGCCCGTCGTTGCCCACCACGAAGGCCTTGATATCGGGATTGGAGACGAGCACGGCGGCGGCTTCCTTCTGGGCATTTGCGGGATCCCAGTTCACCGCGCCCTTGTCGGCCACCAGCTTGAACTTGCCGCTGTCGAAATCCGGCTGGAGAACGCTCTTCTGGCCCTTCTGCATCAGCAGGGCATAGTTGGTCGCCAGGTCGCCGTTGACGAAGGCAATTTCGGCACCCGCCGGCTGTGTCTTTTGGATCCACTTGCCCTGTGCTTCGCCGATCGGAATCGGCCCGTCCCCGACGAGTGCCGTGATGTCGCCGCTCTGCATGCCGACCGGCGGGTTCAAATAGACGATCATCGGGACGCCGGCGCGCTTCGCCGCCGCCGCGATGTTGGTCGGCGTCAACGCCGCCGGCGTGATCAAGAGGACATTGATGCCCTGCACGAGCATCGATTGCACCTGGCCCATCTGCTTGGCGGCGTCGCCCCTTGGATCGGACCAGATCAGCTTGACCTTCGGCGCATAGGCGGCGAGGCAGGCGGTCAGGTTAGGGATGTCGTGCTTCTCCCAGCGCGATACCGCGCCGTTATAGATGCTGAAGCCGACAGTACCCTCGCCGTCGTAGCGGGGCAGCTTGCCTGCCGGTCCGTCGACCATTGTCTGGGCCATTGCAAGATTGGCGGCCGGCACCGCCGACAGGGCCGCCGCTACGCCGAACGCGACCGACATCCCGAATTTCCTGAGCTGCATGGCTTTCCTCCGCGGCGCTGTTGGCGCGCCTTGTTGATGCTTCTCCTCCCCGGGCGCGGGAGCCGAAGGGCTCGATGCGCACACGCATGCGGTAAACGCACAGCCTGGGAGAGTGCATCGCTGCTCATATCGTGTCAACACGAACAGCTCGCCGATGCTTTCATGAGGGTTTTGAGAGCCGTCTGCTCAGCGCATGACGGGGGCTAGATCGGCTTGGATCTCGGCTGCAGCCTTCTGCACGGCCGGCAGCATGTCGCGCAGGATAGTCTCTTGGGTGCTTCCGCTGGCAAGTGTCGAGACGCTGACCGCGGCGATGATCTTGCCCTGCGCGTCGCGGACTGGGGCGGCCACCACGCGCAGCCCCTCTTCGAGTTCCTGGTCGACATAAGCCCAGCCGCGCCGGCGCACCTTGGCGATTGCAGCGACCAGCCGCTCCGGTTCGCGTTTGGTGAACCGGGTGATCTGCGGCAGCGGATGGCGCGCGATGAAGATCCGCAGTTCGCTTTCGTCGAGCTCGGACAGGAGCACCCGGCCCGAGCCGGCTGCCAGCAGTGGCAGTCGTGTTCCGACCGTGATCGTGGCCGTCCAGATGCGCCGGACCGGAGCGTGGGCAACGCAGACGTTCTCGTCGTCTTCCATCACCGAGACGTAAGACGACTCGTGGACAACTGCCGAGAGGATCTTCAGATGGGGTTCGGCGATCTCGGGCAGCCGCAGCGACGAAAGATAGGCGTAGCCAAGCTCCAGCAATTTTGGCCGGAGCGAGAAATTTCGGCCATCTACCCGCATGTAGCCGAGGTCGACGAACGTGTAGAGAAAGCGCCGGGCGGCTGCTCGATCAAGGCCGGTCAGCTTGGCCACCTCGCTCAACGTCAGCGATGGATGATCGGCGTCGAAGGCCATGATCACCGCGAGACCCCTCTCGAGGCTCTGCACGAACGTCTTGCGCGGACCATCGGCCTCGTCCTGCGAGGGGACATTCGACAGATCGGTCTTTTTGGCCAGTGAATTCGCTATGGTCGACTCTCCGCCGATGGCCTCGCCCTTGGGTATCGGAACACTATCGAGGCGTCCCGAGGCTTGGCAAGGATGGCTGCCCGGCAGGGATCGGCGGCGTTGCGTCTTGACGACGCATCGCGCATCTCCTACCCCTATGTTCACCATAAGAACACTTGTGCGCCTGGTGCGCAATGGAGCGGAGGTGAGGTCCATGCTGGGAGGCATGATCAGTGATTTGGAGGCCGGCGACGAGTTCGAGCCCATCCGGTACACGGTGACCTCGATGATGACGGCGGAATATGCGCATGGCGTAGAGGAAACCGGCGAATGGTTCCTGTCGGACGACAACGAGCTTGGCCGGCAAGTGCGGATCCCGTTGATGGTGCATGCCGACAAGATGCGCCTGCTCGAGGTGAACTGCCCCGGGGAGGCAAGACTCAGCGGCAAGCGCGGGCCTGATGCGCGCGTCCACTACGAATACCATGCCCGGCATCGCAGCGCCGCTTTTGTGGGCGAAGAGCTGGTGGTTACCGGGCGCATCCTCGACCGCTATACGCGGCGCGATCGCGTTTACCTGCACTATCAGATGGAGGTGCGCACGGCGGACGGGCGGCTCGTGACAGAATACACCGACAGGACCCTTCTCAAGTATCTGCCAGGGGCACTCTCATGAGCGGGGAACTCGCCCGGCTTCAAGTCGGCGCGCTGCTGCAGGGCCGCGAACTGGTCGTCACTCCGGAAAGGGTGCAATGGTACGGCGACGGCATGCACAGTGCCGCCACCGGCGAACTTCGCCGCGCCGGTCAGAACATTCATACCGATGTCGGATATGCGCAGGGGCAGGGGCTCTCGACCGCAATCGCCGACGGCATGATGTCCACTGCATGGATCTCTTCCATGCTGCTCAAGACTTTCGGTCGCCATTATCTCGAGCGCGGGGAGCTTCGCACCAAATACATCAAGACGACGGATGTTGGCGCCGCGATCAGGGTGTTCGGGCAGGTTCGTAGCCGCGACGAGCTGGCCGGCGGCACGACGCGCATCGAGCTCGATGTCTGGATCGAGGGCGCGGATGGAACGAAGCTCACGGTCGGCGACGCGGCCGTCGATATCGTTCCGGAACCTTGATGCGATGGCTTCGACAACTCATGGGTCGTGATAACCCGCGTCGCCTAGGCCGCCTGCGATTCTGGGAAATCAACATCGAACCGTACACGCTTGATGCTCGGAGGCGCGGAGCCAGTCAATTCGGACCCTGGCCCGTCCGAGTCAGGCCCGAAGGTTCCGTGGAACCTCACGCCACCATCGTCGATTTCACGATGCTGCTCCTTGAAGATCAGGATGGCCACTCCTCGGCTGACGCCGAACAAACAGGCCCGGTAGATGCCAGCGAGATGCATCGCGGCAATCCTTGTATGACGACCTCGAGAGCGCGCCTTCAAGCCGGTGACCTTGCGGCCAGTTGTGCAATCGCCTCGAACGGATATTGGCGCATGCTGGACCACGCGAAACGCTAACGCTACGGCCAACTCTTTCAGCGTTCTTAGCCTACGAGTTCAGTCCCGCGGCCCTGCGAAGCGCCAGGTTCATCCGTGTCTGCCATCCCGGTCCGGTGCTCCGAAAATGTGCGACGACATCGGGATCCAGCTTGATAGACAGGGCGATCTTCTTCTGATCAGGCGGGGCTTGTGGTCGTCCCCGCCGCCGGCGCAATATATCGTCGATGGGTTGCGCATCCGGATCGGCGAGCGCTGCGGCAGCAATGGCCGCGTCCTCCTCGTCGGTCATCTTCGCTAAGGCGCGGGCGGCCCGACTACGCGCCTCTGCCAGCTGAGCTCGGGTCGGCTTCTTTTCAGAGAGCTTCGACATAAGCCTCGACTTCCTTTCTGTTCGCCTTTCGCATCGAAATTAACCGAACCTTACCGTCCCGCTCAGTGTAAACCACAACGAGAATGCTCTCTTTTAGAAAACCGCTAGCGATCCAGCGCCTTTCTCCATAGTCTAGCCGATCATCTTCTTGAAGCGGTTGTGCGGCCTCCGCGCCGCGGCGACACCCTTCCTTAGCTCCTGAACTGCGATCACGGGCAAGTAGAGCCGGGCTTCGACATGTTGGAACCAGCTGGTGAGTTGCCGCGACAATTTAGTGCAATCGACGGTACCTGGTAACCTCAATCGTAGCCACCTGGCCGGCCGATGAGTTTGGTTTCGCCCCAGGTAGGCCGGCCGTACAGCGAAGGCTTCACTCCGTGGTCGACGATGTCCAGACGAACCTTACCTCGGATTGCCAGGACGGACGGTGGCTGCGACGTCCCTGGGAACGGAAGAAGGCGAAGGTGCCGCTCCCCGTTCCGGTGGCAGCAATCCCCCTCTATTCGTCTACCGGGACGCCGCCGTATTTTCCAGGTAGCGTCAGCGCCTACTTGCTAGCGAGGATCCCGAGCTTGTGGATCTGAGGCGCTTCGGAAAAAAGATCCCCGGACTTAGCCTTCTCCATCAGCGCGGCAGCGACCTTGCCATTGAGATGCGCATTGCGCCCAGCCTCGTCGTCGAACGTGTCAAAAATGGCAAAACGGCCAGGCCCTTCCTCAATTGCATACCAAGATACCGTTCCCGGCTCTTCGTTGACCAAGGGCAACGCAGATTTCAGGAATTCGGAAACTTCGGCCTCCTTGCCAGGCTTTGCTTGCAGGGGAACGTAGAGCGCAAATTTTGTCATCGTTTGTCCTCTCGATGCGTGGTCTCGGCAGGAGGTAATCTGAGGTCAATTCGACTGCATCGGCCTGACTTCCGCAAGTGCGGCTGTCCAGGTGGCCGCATGCCCAATCGGCACCCCGGAAAAAAAGCACCGTGATCGTCACATACAGCAATACCGGTCGTTGTGTAGCTACGGACGACCGTACGAGAGATGGAATGGGCGCTGGTTGTAGCTGGCTCCCGTTCCATCCGTGTAGTAGCCGAATGCCGCGAACCGCCGGTCCCGGCTGTGTGACGGGCGAACCGTGATGTAATCGCCCCATCGCGCTTCGGTGGGCAGGCCACCGGTAGCCGTCGAGGTATCACGGTAGTACACCACGTAGTCTCCGAGGATGCCGAAGCACGAGTTGGGATAGTCGTTCTTGCCTCCCACAGCCACGCCGTATCCGATATCGCCATTGAGCACCGCCAGGCACCCGTACGCGAACGCGTAGTCCGGATTCCAGACCTGGCGCTCATCGATGGCCGTCCAGCTCGAGAGATCGATTCGCGCAATCCGGACGTGGGCGTTGGGATAGCTGGGCAATTCGTTTGGCGCGCTGGCCGAAGCGTCCCAGGCCGTCCAGAGCGTTCTCCCATCCACCACGGATGCCGAGACATTGGCCACGCCCCGCGTCAGCCAATCCACGCCGTCGGGATCAAGCGACGAGAGATCGGAGGCATTGGGGAATTTGCCCACCTTCACGGTGTTGAAGCCGTAGGTGCCCGCGCCGTCGTCGTAGGTCATTACTTCCAGTTCGGTGTCGGACTTGATCGCGACCATGTGCACGTTCTGCGGATTCTGCTGGGACAGGTCCGAAAATTTGTAGCGCTTGTCGAGCGGGTTGGTGTAGCCCCAGGTCACGGAGGTGGCGTTGGCGAGATCGTCGAGGGAAAGGCTCATCACAACCCGCCCCTTACCGACGAGATTGGTCGTCATGTAGAGCCGTGACTCACTGTAGGCGAGGTCTTGCCGATCAGTGGCGACTCCCTTGGAGCCGAGATCAGACGAGGTGAAGTCGTAGCAGGTCCAGCCGGACTCCACATCGGCGTGGAGCTGTTCGCCATGCGCCACGGCAAGGCGGAAGTTGCCGTCCCCACTCGCGCTCGGATTGTACTGAAGCATCCAGCAGTAGAGGTCGCGATGCGGCACGTACAGCATCACCTGGTCGACCGGATGCCCAACTCCTGCGGGGAGGAAGGCGGTGGGATCGTGGTCTGCGAAGGTCGCCCCGCCGTCGGTCGAGCCAACGAGATAGGTGTTGCCGACGTACAGGACAACGCCATTGCCGGAGTCGTCACCGCTGGGGTCCGGAGGCGCGAGGTTGAAGATGCCCGGATTCTTGGGATCGAGCAGGGGGGTGTAGGATTCGAAAGTAATTTCGTGGCCCTCTCCGGGCCCGGTTAGTTCGATGGGCGAGGTGGGCTTGTCCTGCGGGCCGTATTCGCCCTTGCCTTCGGGAATCCGGGGCGGGCGCTCGCGTGGATACCGGCGCTCGGCCTGGCGGCGACGAGGTGGCTTGAGGCGGCGAGGTTTCCGGGTTTCGATGGTAACGGGTCGCTTCTCATAACCGTATTTGACGTCAGGCATTGCTCCCTCCTTTGTCGGTGCTTGTATCGTACGCCCGGTTGGGGAACGGAGCATCCGCAATATTACGAAAGTTGTGTAGATCCGGGTGGCTACCCGATGTGGATGGCCGGCCGTCGCGAGGCGATTGGTTCGGTCTCGCGCAGGAGCTCGTGAGTCACCGGAGCCACATCGCCTTCACCAAACAGAATGAGGCGGGGGAGGAACTTCGCAATCCGGACGGACCCCGATTGCCACTTCCTGATTTAACGTCACGCACGTCATCGCTGTCGTTCGGCGGCCACAGCGGCCGCTGAGAGGCTTATCGCCCAAGAACTGGTAAATTGGGCAGCGGGCGCTCACGGGGCGCGCAACGGCGCAAATCCTGTCGGCGCCCCCGCGGCCAGTTTCACTGTACGGTGTGGCTTACCCCATCGGTCATGACAAGGCTCGGCGGCAATCCGCTCAGCTCAAAGTAAATTTCGACCCTGATGGCGCTACAAAGCTCAGCGCGTCCTTCAATCGGTCCGACGAAGGCGGAGATAAAGGTATCCAGCAGCAGCGCAGAGCACAAGCAACGCAATGATGTAGAGCAGTTCAGTGCTGCCATCTCCGCCATCCGGAGATATTCCAAACCAGCGCTCGATGAAATCCATACCGCACTCCGTCCGTGCACGCGGGTAGCGTCAAGTAGAACATCGAACACGGCGGAACGCAAGTTCGCTGGGGGCTTGGTTGAAGATGCGGGTGACAACCTCGGGTTGAAAAGACGGGCCGGGTTCGAAGCGCGGATCGTGCTCGTTGATCAAACCTTGCCATTGCGCTGCTGGATCATCATGAATGTGTCGAACGTGTATTCGGCTACCTGCGCCCAGACGTATGCTTCCTTGCGGAAGGCGACCTGGCTGTCGAAGATTTTCTTGAATGTCGGATTGGAATCGCTGATCTCGGCATATGTCTTAACTGCCGTGTCGAAACAGGCCGACAGGACTTCCTGGTTGAACGGCCGCAGGATAGCGCCGCCTGCCACGAGGCGCAGGAGTGCTGCCGGGTTTTTGTAGTCGTAGCTGGCCATCATGTTGCCGTTGGCCGCCTCGCAGGCCGACGCCAGAGCCGCCTGATAGGCTTTCGGCAGTTCTTTCCATTTAGCGAGGTTGACCAAAGTGTGCAGGGTCGGGCCACCTTCCCAAAAGCCGGGATAGTAATAGTACTTTGCGACCTTGTAGAAGCCGAGCTTCTCGTCGTCATAGGGGCCGACCCATTCTGCGGCATCGATCGTTCCCTTCTCTAGCGCGGGGTAGATGTCGCCGCCCGCAATCTGCTGAGGTACCAACCCAAGCTTATCGAGAACCCGCCCGGCGAAACCGCCGATCCGCATCTTTAGTCCGTTGAGGTCGGCGACGGTGTTGATCTCCTTCCGATACCAGCCGCCCATTTGCGCGCCGGTGTTGCCGCACGGCATGCCGTAGATGCCTTGGGTCGCGAAAAATTCGTTGAGCAGCCTGTTGCCATCGCCGAAGTAGAGCCAGGCGTTCATTTGGCGGGCATTGAGCATGAACGGCACCGCCGTCCCCAGGGCATAGGTCGGATTCTTGCCCCAGTAGTAGTAGGACGCGGTGTGGCAGGCTTCGACGGTACCGGCCGCTGCCGCGTCGGCCGCCTGCAACCCCGGTACGATTTCGCCGGCAGCAAAGACCTGGATGTTGAAGTTGCCGTCGGTGGATGCGCGCACATAGTCGGCCATCGTCTGAGCTGCGCCGTAGATAGTGTCCAGCGCCTTCGGAAACGACGAGGTGCAGCGCCACGACACTCTTGGCATCGATTGCGCGATCGCCGGCGCAGCAAGCGCCAGCGTCGCCGCTACTCCAACGCCGGCAGAGCCAACCTGCTTGAGAATGCTTCGACGGTCCATCGCGGCCTCTCCCTGTCGTCTAATCCTTTTAAGCATCAGATCAGACCATCAAATGCATGAGCGGCAAGCCGTGTCCAGTTTTTGAAAGCTTCGTCAAAGGCGAGACGAAGAACTTTGACGCTCGCGACAGTTGCTTGATAACGGAAGGCATCTGCCGGTCGAGCGCCTCACATACCTTGAGGTAACTAAAGACGAGCGTGCAGAAGCGCTGACGTGCCGGCAAAAGCTTGCCCCTGCACAGATCTTTCACAATGCGGTACGGCCCACCACGCATCATGGGCTCCAACACAGCCCACGACCTTGCTTCTGGCATCCGGGTCTGATTCGCTCCCGAAGATGCTCCAGTGAGTTCCGGGCTGATTCGCTTTTTCCAAGCTCAACGCTGCACGATTCACAGTGACAGCGCCTGATGGCCAAGCGCCGGGGAAGGGAACGGACAGATGCTCAATATCCAAGCAAAGCCGGTAGAGATGCGCCCTCGACTAGCCATATTCGGCGTTGGCGGCGGGGGCGGGAACGCCATCAACAATATGATCGGTGCAGAGCTGCAAGGCGTCGACTTCATTGCGGCCAATACGGACGCTCAGGCTCTCTCAATGTCGAAGGCATCAAGGATCATTCAACTTGGTGCCGATCTGACTGGAGGCCTGGGGGCCGGTTCGGAGCCGGAGGTGGGCCGTTTGGCTGCAGAGGAGTCCATTGCCGAAATTATGGACCAGCTGCATGGTGTCCATATGTGCTTCGTCACGGCGGGGATGGGTGGAGGAACCGGAACCGGTGCGGCGCCGGTCATTGCCCGGGCGGCTCGCGACGACGGCATACTGACGGTTGGGATAGTCACAAAACCGTTCGCGTTCGAAGGAAAGCGACGGATGCGCCTGGCTGAGGAAGGGATTGAAAGGCTGCGGGACAGTGCCGATACCGTGATCGTCATCCCAAATCAGAATCTCTTCCGGATCGCAGACGCCAGAACTACGTTCACCGAAGCGTTCGTCGCAGCAGACACGCTGCTCTACTCCGGCGTGAGCTGCATCACCGATCTCATCGTCAAGGACGGTCTGATCAATCTCGACTTCGCCGATGTCAGAACCGTGATGAAGGATATGGGTCGGGCGATGATGGGATCAGGCAACGCCTCCGGGGCCGGCAGAGCGCAAAAGGCAGCCGAGATTGCCATCTCGAACCCGTTGCTGGATGAGGCTTCGATGGCGGGCGCGCAAGGGGTCTTGGTTTCGATATCCGGGGGCCGCGATATGACCCTGTTTGAGATCGATGAGGCCGTTTCGCGGGTCAGAAATGAAGTGGCCGACAATGCAGATATCATCGTGGGCGCAATCTTTGATGATGCCCTCGAAGGAAGTTTCAAGGTGTCAGTGGTCGCCGCCGGACTTGATGGCCCGCAAGCCGCTTTTGCGACACTGTTGGATTCTGAATCGCTGGTTCAGGAGCTCAATTTGAGGGAGCCTGCCGCCGTATCGAACTCGGTTTAGCGCTGTGGAATATATCTCAGAGATGGTGGCGGGTGATCCCAGTCTCAATTCTGAGATGACGGTGGACGCGGTCTTGCGCGAGAAAGGGAGAAAGGAGTGATCCCATGACGACATTAAGGGTCGGCATCGCGAGCTCCGAGGAGCTCGACCTTGATGCCATGGCGCTCGAAGAAGCCAAGCGCCCGCTCGAGGAAGGCGGTCGCGCTCGTCTTCTTCTCGTCGGGTAGGATTTCGGTGTAGGCGAGCCGGGAAGCGTCGTCGATGGCGACATGGAGAGCCTCCCAGCCGAGACCCTCGCCACGGCCGCGACGGCTGCTCTGGCCGCGCCGGTCGCCGGTGATGCGGTGGCCGATGCCGTCGATCCTGCCGAGCTTCTTGGAATCGATGTGGATCAGTTCGCCGGGCTGCTCCCGCTCGTAGCGGACGACTGCCACGGCCGGGTCGAGAGCCTTGAGCCTGCCGAGCCCGATCCGGCGCAGCGCCTTGCCGACCGTCGAGACCGGCCGGCCGAGGCGGCGCGCGATCGCCGGCCCCGACAACCGCTGGCGCCGCAGGACTGCGATCTCGGTTTCGGCGGCGGCATCGAGCCGGAACGGGCAGGAATGCGGCCGCGACGAGCGGTCGCCCAAGCCGGCAGCACCTTCCACCCGGAAGCGGTCGCGCCACTTGCGCACCGTCCTGCCGTCGACACCGAACGCCGACGCCACGGCCGCGACCGTCGAGCCCGCCTCAAGACGTTCCACGATCAGCATTCGACTGCGCGGCGTGGTTCTGGCATTCTCATGAATGTCCATCCGAGGCCCCTGGGTGACGGTCGCGTGTGTGGTAACCGCAACCTCGCATCCAAGCCCCGGACGGACAACCTCCATAGCAACGACATCTAGAGCACGCACGTTCCCCATGATCGATACTGAGGGCCTCGTAGCGCCTGAGGTGGTCGATCGCTCTAGACGTGGTCTCCCCGTTGAGAGGCGATTACCCCTTCGATTCGACGAGGATCACCAGAGATTCCGGCACCACCCCATCGAAGGCCATCGCGTCGCTGGCAGCCTTGCTTTCCATCGCTGTTTTCAAGACTTCCAAATCCGGCACGTCCATCATCAGAGCCACCCGGGCCGGATTTTGTGGATCTACGAACGTTCGGATGTTGGTCACTCCGAGCGAACCGAAAAACTCTTGGCGCTTCGGTGAAGTGAGCCAGTGCTCGGTGCCCTTTGTGATGTTGTGATGGCCAATAATCGTTGGCATAGCATCCTCCCAGCGGCGACGGCCTGATCAAGAGCCGCGCTCCAATGCTATGGTGCCCTGTTGATGCTGCGCTGTAAACTAGTGCACTCAGATAGGGGCCGGCGGTTCAGAGACGTCGCCATCGGGACGTCAGGTGGTCGCTAGGTGGTCAAAGCGATTGATACGGGATAGGGGCCCAAATACCCGAGGTGCCACCCGGTGGCCCCTTGCAGCCTCAACAGGTTGTCGCGGGTTAGGCGGAGCGACTGATTGGTGGCTTTGAGCCGATACCGCCATGTGGTCGGTGCCAGTTGTAGCCGTGCAGCCATCATGGCAGCTCTGCTGCTGGATGCCGTAACGTCGGATAGGCGACGGCGTAAGCCCATTCCCGCTCGGCCGGCCGCCTTGTAGCGCTTGACCCAGCGCGCCACAATTCTTGCCAATTCGCCACAAACCGGCGCTGCATCGGCACGGTAAAGACGTCCTTCGATCACCAGAAGCGCCATCTCCTCTCGACGCAGCGGTGTCAGACGGGCATTCTGGTGGATGTTCATTCGGACCCTCCCGGGGATGCTGAGGCTTGGTAACTCCAATCTCCTCGGTCGGTCCGAATGAACAACCCACTGAAACCTCACAACTACTCGCTCCGAAGAAGGGTCGTTTGGCAGTTACCCGACGACCCGTTTGCCCCCGCTGTGGAGGCTGCAAGGGCTTCGTACAGGAGGCTTGGCATTGGCTGAGAGCATTGCCCTCGCCACGAACGCGGAGAAGGCGTATGATGATTGATCGCTGGCTAAAAGCGTTCTTGGCCAGCGACTGAGAGCGACAGAGACTCCCGCCTTCATGCAGGGCGTGCTCTAACTCGCGAATACTCGGCGCGCTCCGCATTGTCCGTCTCTACTGGGGTCATTTTGCTTGATTCCAAGGAGGCTCAGTTGCCGAGGAGTGTCCCGTGATCATTCAAAATCGTCGCACATTCCTTGCTGGCATTGCGGTGGCCGGCGGAGCGGGCCTCATCGGCACCTCGACGCCCGCCTGGGCCGAGCCGCCGCTGGAAACCACCACGGTTCGCTTGCCGCGGTTCATAGGTGGTTCCTACTGCTGGGCAGGCACGTACATCGCCGGAGAACTGATGCGGGCAGATGGCTTCACCGATGTTCGCTACGTAGAAGCCGACAGAAGCGTCGACCAATCGGTATGGATCGCACGCGGTGAGACCGATTTCTCTGTGAACTTTCCGCCGAACCAGATCGCGTCCATTGACGCCGGCGTGCCAATCAAGGTGCTAACCGGGTTGCATTCGGGATGCCTCGAACTAATTGCCAACGAGAGCATCCGCAGAGTTACCGATCTGCGGGGGAAGAGGGTTGGCGTGGATGGTTTCAACAACTCGCGACATTTGTGGCTGTCCCTCATGTCCGCCTATGTCGGGCTCGATCCTGTCAACGATTTCCAGTGGGTCTTGACTGAAGACATCAAGCCCACGGAACTCTTCGTCCAAGGAAAGATCGACGCATTCCTAGGGACGCCGCCCCAGCCGCAGGAGCTGCGCGCCAAGAAGATCGGCCACACGATCCTCAACAATGCGGTCGACCGCCCATGGTCACAGTATTTTTGCTGCATGATTTCCGCGACGACGGACTACGTGAACAGCTACCCGGTGGCGACCAAGCGGGTCTTGCGATCCATCCTCAAAGCCGCCGACCTCTGCGTGTCGGATGCGCAGTGGGTGGCCCGGCAGATGGTCGATCGCGATTTCGTACCATCGTATGACTACGCGCTTCAAACGTTGAAGGATATCCGGTACGACCGCTGGCGGGAATTCAATCCTGAAGACTCTCTGCGGTTCTACACGTTGCGCATGCAGGAGACGGGCATGATCAAGTCGAGCCCGCAACAGATCATCGCCAACGGCACCGATTGGCGCTTCCTCGACGAGTTGAAGCGCGAGTTGAAGACGTGAGCGCGTAGCTGGCGCCCTGTAACCATTTTCTTGGCGCGATGGCTCCGGGACGATTTGCGGAGCGGAAAATCCATGCTGGCGTAAAGAACCTCTCGTTTTGGGAGTGCCTTCATGCAGATAGTGCGAAATCGACGATCTTTCCTGACGGGCCTGTCCGCTATTACCGCCGCAAGCCTTCTCAGCGATCGAACTGCGTATGCGGAAGACGAGCCCGTAGAAACGAAGACGGTTCGGTTTGGCCACGCTCCCGATAGCCCCTGCGTGGCGCCGGTCTATCTAGCCAAGGCTCTTCTCCAAACCGAGGGCTTCGAACTCCACCGCATTGTGACGCCATCTTCTCTTGATGAGCATCAGATGATGCAACGTGACGAACTGGATTTCAGCTGGGCTTTCGCAAGCGCGTGGATCCGCTCGGTCGACATCGGTCTTCCAGTCAAGGTGCTCTCGGGCCTGCATGCTGGCTGCTACGAATTGTTTGGTCGTGAAAACGTGCACAGCGTCCTTGATCTGAAGGGAATGAAAGTCAGCGCAGGCCCGCAGGTGGGGTCCGAAGAGCGCCTCTTCATCAGCGCCATGGCCACCTACGTCGGACTTGACCCCATAAACGATATAGAGTGGGTGACTGACCCATCAGCAACACCCATGCAGTTGTTTATTGACGGTAAAGTCGATGCGTTCTTGAGCTTTCCGCCGGAGGTTCAGGAAGTGCACACGCGGAAGGTCGATCGGGTTGTCGTCAGTGGTACTCTCGATCACCCCTGGTCGCAGTATTTCTGTTGCATGGTGGGTAGTAGCGCCACCTACGCGGAAAGGTATCCGGTCGCGACCAAACGTATGCTGCGTGCCATCCTGAAAGCAACAGACTTTTGTGTTACTGATCCAGCGTTGGCAGCGCGAACTTTGATCGATGCTGGAGACGCCAAGGACTACGATCTCACGCTGCAATCTCTCTCCGACGTTCCGTACGCCAAATGGCGGGAATACGACCCCGAAGATACGATCCGCTTCTTTGCGCTACGCTTGCACGAAGCGGGCATTATCAAGACCAGTCCGCAAACGATCATTGACCGTGGCACGGATTGGCGCTTCCTCGACGAGTTGAAGCGCGAGATGAAGACCTGAGCGGGGTGGCGGCCACTTTAAGGTTTTAACGGGAGGGGATCACCACGCAGATCATCCAGAACCGCCGTCACGTCATGGCCGGCCTCGCAGCAGGCGCCGCCGGCCTTCTCGGCGCGACGGCACGGGCCCAGGCTGAGGCGCCAGCCGAGACGACCACAGTCCGCCTACCGGCGTTTCCCAAGGTGACGGATGCCAGGCTGCGATGTACGTCGCGAACGAGAATCTCGATGACCTGGCAAACGGTCATCATCAACGGCACCAATTGGCAGTTCCTTCGAGAATTTAAGTGCGAGTCGCAAATTTGAACTCCGGTTCAAGGCCTTACAGAGGGGACACTCAAATGCCGATCGTCCACTTTCCGCGGCCGCCACGGGTCTGGACCCACGCAAGTTTACTATGGAGAATAGTATGCGTTTGATGCAGAACCGTCGCCAATTCCTCACTGGCCTATCTGCGCTCGCAGCCGCAGGTCTTGCCAAGGGCCGCAATGCGGCCGCCGCCGAGGCGCCACCTGAAACGAACACGATTCGCCTTGCGAAAATCAAGGGCATTTGCATCGCGCCTCAATATGTTGCCGAGGAGCTGTTGCATGCTGAGGGCTTCATCGAGGTCCGCTACATCATGACTGAAACCGCCGCTGGGCAGTCTGACGCGATCGCGAGCGGCAAAGTGGATTTTACGCTGAACTTCGCCGCGCCGCTTGTGGTGACCATGGACGCTGGCGGACCGATCACAGTGTTAGCGGGCGTGCACCCCGGCTGCTTTGAGCTTCTCGGAAACGAGAAAATCCGCGGCATCAGAGACCTTAAAGGAAAGAGTGTCGGCGTTCAGGCTCTCGGCTCAAGTCCGCATGTATTTTTGACGGGCATGGCGGCCTATGTCGGGCTGGATCCACTGAGGGACATCAAATGGGTCACCAGCCCAGATATTAAACCAATGTCGCTCTTCGCCCAAGGTAAGATCGATGCGTTTCTAGGCTTTCCGCCGGAGCCTCAAGAATTGGCGGCCCGACACGTTGGTCACGTAGTCATTAACAGTACCATCGATCGTCCCTGGTCGCAGTACTTTTGCTGCATGCTGGCCGGCAACGCCGACTTCGTTCGGAACAATCCGAGTGCGACCAAGCGCGTCGTCCGCGCTATTCTGAAAGCGGCGGACCTTTGTGTCTCTGAGCCACAACGGGTGGCGCGGAAGATCGTCGATAATGGTTTCACGGCCGAGTATGACTATGCCCTGCAGACGATGATCGACGTGCCCTACAACAAGTGGCGGGAATATGATCCGGAAGACACGATCCGGTTTTACGCGCTACGGCTTCAAGAGGCCGGCATGATCAAGTCAACTCCGCAGACAATAATCGCCAACGGCACGGACTGGCGATTCCTCGACGAACTAAAACGCGAGATGAAGACATGAGCAGGTGGCCGGCGCGCATGTTGCTGCTGTTGGCGCTGCTTGCCGGGGCGGCGCATGCGCATGATGCGCAGCACAACGAGCGTCTGCCGACAATCGGGCCGGCTCCGGACTTTGCCCTGACATCACAGGACGGGGCGCGCGTGTCGCTCAGTGATTTTCGAGGCAAAGCGGTCGCCATTGCATTCATCTATACGTCCTGTACCGACGTCTGCCCAATGCTGACCGCCAATATGGCCAGCGTGCAGGATAAGCTGGGATCTGCGTTCGGATCGAAGATCGCCTTCATTTCTATCACTGTCGACCCGGACCGCGACACGGCCGAAGTGCTAAAGCAGTATGCTGAGAATTTCAGCGCCGATCTAAAGGGTTGGTCGTTTCTTACTGGTGAGCCGGCCATTGTCCGTGCGGTTGGACTGAAATATGGCGTCATCGCGATGAAGAAGGCGGATGGCGAGGTCGACCACACGCTGCTCACGTCGCTCGTAGACCCCAATGGCATCTTGCGCGTACAATATCTCGGTGCTGGGTTCGACCTGGAGGAGTTCCGGGGTGACCTTCTCGGCCTCGTGGATGAAGCCGAATAACGTCACCAGCCGCCTGATCGGCTGGGTTGCACGGTTGCCAGCGCGCGTCCAGACCAAGCTTTTGATCGCCTTCCTATCGATCGTTGGGATGCTGATCGTGCTCGGGGCTGTCGGGTTGCAGGTGCTGAGCGGGGTCAATGACCAGACTAACGAGCTGATCAAGCTGCAGCGCAGGATCGCAGCCTATCGCCAGGTCCAGCACGATACGACCACCCAACTCTACAGTGTCTCTACCGCGCTTTTGCTGCAGGACGATCGCATGCTCGATGCGGCGCTGCGCCAGCTCAACCAATTCGGCTACGATCTTGACCGCATGGAGTTTGTTGGTGAAAGCGATGTACTCGGCCAAGTCAGGCACGAATATGAACACCTGACGGTCGGGGTGACAAATGTGGCAGAACTCATCCGCGCCGGCCACGCGGGGGAGGCGCGCAAGGTTCAGCTGGATCAGATCGTGCCGTCGGCTGACCGTCTCGAGCGGCTGACCAATCAGCTGGTCAATATCGCGGAAGCCGATATGGTGGCGGCAATCGAGACGACCGAGGGCGCGTACGGCACCTCCCGACTGATCGTGGTCTCATTCGCAGTAGGCAGCATCCTATTGGCGCTGGGGCTCGGTTACATCATTTCCTCATCATTGGTCGAGCCGGTCAAAAAAATCGAGGCGCGTCTCAGCCAGATCGCGGCTGGCGACTTCGCCCAAGAGGTTGCCGTCGCAAACCGGGACGAGCTAGGCGCGCTTGCCGAAAACGTAAACCAGACGTCCGAGCGGCTGGGGAGACTCTATCAGGAGGTTCAGGCACGCAACCGCGAGCTAACCGAGGCACTCGAGCAGCAAACGGCGACCAGCACTATCCTGCGCGCCATCGCAGCTTCGCCGACCGACATTCAACCCGTACTGAACGCTGTTTCCGAAAGCGCGGCAAAGCTCTGCGACGCCTACGATGCCCTCATTCTTTTGAAGGACGGGGGTCACCTTGCTCGCAGGGCGCATCACGGGCCCATTCCATACGACATGTCCAAATGGCCGATTGGGCGCGACTGGGTTTCCGGGCGTGCCTTTGTCGACAAGAAGCCCATCCACGTGGACGACCTTTCTACCGCGGGCGATGATTTCCCCGAGGGACGCGATATGGCGATACGCCTCGGCCATCGAACGACGCTTGCCGCTCCGCTCCTTCGGGAGGACGAAGCCATCGGTGTGCTGGTAATCCGACGCCTCGAGAACCGGCCGTTCAACCGCAAGCAGATCGACCTGCTCACGACCTTCGCGGACCAGGCGGTGATCGCGATCGAGAATGTCCGTCTGTTCCAAGAGGTTCAAGAGCGCACCGCCGAACTTGCACGTTCGGTTGGTGAACTTGAGGCGCTCGGCGAAGTAAGCCAGGCCGTCAATTCTACACTTGACCTCGACACGGTGCTCCAGACGATTGTAGCCAAGGCGGTTCAACTGTCGGGCACCGATGCAGGCACTATCTACGTTTTTAGCAGCACCCGCCAACAGTTCCGCCTCCGCGCGGCCTATGGGATGAGTGACGAACTCATTGCTTTGATTGTGAACCAGAGGATCGGCTTGAATGATCCTGGAATCGGCGAGGCGGCGCGGCGCCGCTTGCCTGTCCAATTGCCGGATCTCAGCGAAGGACCGCAGTCTCTCGCACTGAAAACGGTTCTCGACGCCGGATATCGCAGCGTTCTCATTGTTCCGCTGCTCAGACCGGACAAGATCGTTGGCGCTCTGGTTGTCAGGCGCCGCGAACCGGGCGAATTCGTCGAGCAGGTCGTCCACCTTCTGGAGACCTTCGCGGCGCAATCGGTGCTTGCGATCCAGAACGCCAAGCTGTTCCGCGAGGTAGAGGAGAAGGGCCGGGAGCTGGAGGCAGCCAGCCGCCACAAATCCCAGTTCCTCGCGAATATGAGCCACGAGCTGAGGACCCCGCTCAATTCGGTTCTGGGCTTCACGGAGCTCCTGTTCGACGGGATCTACGGCGAGCTTCCCGATAAGGCAAAAACGACGGTAGCACGTGTGCAGGCAAACGGCCGTCATCTCCTGGGACTCATCAACGACGTGCTCGATCTTTCAAAGATCGAAGCGGGCCAGTTAACGTTGGCGCTCGACGACTATTATGTTGGGCAGATCGTTCGATCGGCCGTCACGGCTATCGAGCCGCTGGCGCGTGCTAAAGGTCTCATGCTCGCATCGACTGTCGCCGAAGATCTTCCGCTCGGTCGCGGCGATGAACGTCGCTTGACCCAGGTCCTCCTCAATCTCGCAGGCAATGCCGTCAAGTTTACCGAAACGGGTGCGGTCGACATTGTTGCCGATGCAGTCGATGGGCACTTTGAGATCGCGGTGCGCGACACCGGCGCCGGCATCGCGGCCAAAGATCAAGTCCTAATCTTCGACGAATTCCAGCAAGTCGACAACAGCAGCACCAGGCAAAAGGGCGGAACGGGCCTCGGCCTGGCCATCTCCAGGCGTATCGTCGAAATGCATGGTGGAACAATAGATGTGGAATCCGTGCTGGGGTCGGGCTCGACGTTCCGAATGAAGATACCGATCCGGGTAGAAAAGGACGTCGAGGTCGCATGAGCAAACGAATCTTGTTGATCGAAGACACCGAGGACAACCGCCAGATTGTGCGCGATCTCATCGCGACAACTGACTATGCGCTACTCGAGGCCGAGGATGGCGCTGCCGGCGTCGCGGCCGCCATAGCGCACAAGCCGGACCTCATCCTCATGGACATCCAGCTTCCTGTAATCGACGGCTATGAAGCTGCTCGCCGCATCAAGGCCGACCCCGCGCTCCGGCACATTCCGATTATCGCCGTCACCTCCTATGCGTTGTCGGACGATGAGGCTAAGGCACTTGCCGCAGGCTGCGATGGCTACATTGCTAAGCCGTTCAGTCCGCGCGAGCTACTTGCAAGAATTCGCGGGTTTCTGTCCTAAGGAGACGATGTCTTGCACAATCCGCCTTGCATTTTAGCGGTCGACGATACGCCCGAAAATCTCGAAATTCTGCGCGTTCGTCTCGAGGCGAATGGCTATGCGGTGGAAACCGCCGCAGATGGTGAAGAGGGCCTCGTGAAGGCCCGCGGCCTACAGCCGGATCTGATCCTGCTCGACATCATGATGCCAAAGCTCGACGGCATCGCCACGGTGCGGATGTTGAAGGCGGATGATACGCTGCGATCGATCCCGGTCATTCTTGTCACCGCGAAAGCCGACACGCAGGATGTGGTCGAAGGGCTGGACGCCGGAGGCGACGACTACCTGACCAAGCCGTTTGAGCACCGGGCGCTTCTGGCGCGGGTGCGTTCGATGTTGCGCCAGAAGGCGCTCCACGACACTGTCGCAAGCCAGGCCCGATGTCTTCAGGAACAGTCCGCGCAACTGGCTCAATGGAACCGCTCCCTCGAACAAACAGTGGCGGAGCAAATAGCGAAGATCGAGCGAATGGCCCGCCTCAGGCGCTTCCTGCCAGAGCAGGTCGCCGACCTAATTGTTGCGGAAGGCAATGGTGACGCCCTTCTGCAAAGCCACCGTCGCGAGGTGACGGTGGCTTTCTGCGATTTGCGCGGCTTTACAGCCTTCGCCGAAACTGCCGAACCCGAGGAGGTGATGGCGGTCCTTGGCGAGTATCACGCCTGTCTCGGCGAGCAGATTGTCCAGTACAGCGGGACTTTGGAGCGCTTCGTGGGCGACGGCATCGTTGTTGTCTTCAATGATCCGATGGAGTGCGCGGACCATACCGAAAGGGCCGTCTCAATGGCCGCGGCGATGCGTGACGCGCTTGACGAGCATTCCGAGCGATGGCGCAAACGCGATTATCTGCTCGGGTTCGGAATCGGCATTGCTCGAGGTCACGCAACGATCGGACGGATAGGTTTTGACCAGCGCGCGGACTATGCGGTTATTGGCACGGTGTCGAACCATGCCTCCCGGTTGTGCGAAGAGGCCAAATCTCGTCAAATACTTGTTAGCCAACGGGTGCTCAGCGCCGTTGAATCGTGTGTCGAGTCCGTTTCTGTTGGCGAATTGACCCTGAAAGGCTTCCGCCGCCCGATGCCGGCTTACGAGATCGTTCGGTGGCTCGGCTAATAGGTTAGGCCGACGAGGTCAAAGTTGTCTGAGCCGGCATGCCAATGGCGGCCTGAACAAAAGCATCAACCACCCATCCGGTACTAGGGGGAGGCGCCGCCCAACCAGGCGGCTTTATGCCCGGTTGCTGGAACCTTATCTTCGGGAGCAGGGAGGCTGCTCTCACAGGTCGAGTTGTCTGCGTCGTCGGGTCGCCGCGCCCGGCTTTCACCAGCTCTTCGGACGCCTGCCTCGGCTTCCTTGTCGCTGCTCACCTTGCGGGTTGCTGGAGTTTTCCACGGCATATTGCCAGGTGGGCGCTTATCCAGATTGGTCGGGCGGTAGATTTGGCGCGCCCTGCGGCAGACGGCGATGATCCCGATCGGATCGAAGACGAGATTGGGATCTGAGAATTGCCCAAACTACCGCTCGAACGGCTCTCAATGAACCGTCTAAGAACCATGAAGTTGAAAGCGCTTTCCCGGTCTTCGGCGAAGTCATTGGGCCGCTTGTTCAGAACTCGAACTGACGACCCCATCATTACGGATGATTGGGTCTGTGACGTCAAGGACGGACCGCATTTGGCAGGCGTGACCACACATCAAGGATTGGCCTCGTCACGCCAGGATTCACCCTGCCGAGAGCCGTCCCAAGGTCGCACGCCCCCGGTCTGGGTCCTCCTATGAGGGGGTATGAGCGGCGGGGATGCCGCAGCGCACTTATCGAGCGTTTTTCGTGCACCGATTTTCACGTTATCGTTTTCGAACTGCGTCGCTGCCGCTGTTCAATTCCTTGAACAGAATGATCTCGTGCTCTCCTGAAACGTACGTTCCGCAACCAAGATGGGCAGGGCTAAGTTGGCTTGCGATGCATTGCCAGCTTTTGGGTGGCCTACCTAGTGGCAGTCAATCGCTACGTCACTCGGGTCAGCTTGTCAGATATGCAGCGTCGTGGAACGACATTTCCGCTGCGAGCACCGCTTCGAACAGGACCCGAAGCCCATCGCGACGGAAGGCCGGCAGCTGTGGCCCACGAAGATCGAGTTCGGTGCGAACCCACGTGACATGATCAGCGAAGGGACCGCCCGCATGGAGAGCAACCCAATCGCTGAGATACTCCCGTTGTGGCAGGCAATGCGCGCGACGGCACCAGGTGAGATAGAGCCATTCCGCGGCGAGGATGCATGCCAGGATCTCTTCATACCCCTGGGTTTCGGCGACATTGAGAAAGATCTCGTGCAGCGATCGTGAGAGCGCATCGGGCGGCAAGGCAGTCCGCTCAGCAGGCGGCATCCCGGCAGCTTGGAAGGCAGCCATGAAATAGTCCTGCTGGTCCGTGACCAATCCATGCAGACCGAAGGCAAGCCGGGTTCGCTCCGCGAAAGACGGCGCCTTGGCTACGGCATAGCCCAGCACCCGCGCCGCGCAGTCGACAAAGCCATATTCGACCCGGAGGTAGCGTCGGAACACGGCATTTTCGACGGTGTCGGCTGTGACATCTCGAAAGAAGCGATGGCCGAGCGCCTTCTCCCAAGTGCTACCGGCGGCGTCTTGCATGTCCTCTGTGAAGCTCACAACGGCTGATTTCCCTTTGCGACGCTGACGAGGCGCTTAGCGGCAACGGGATCGACCGGGTTCCACCATGTGCCGCCGGCCTTGAGCGCACTTGCCACGATCACGCCGTCGACAATGCCGAGGAGCGATGCGACGTTCTCGGGCGTGACGCCGCTGCCGACCAGGATGGGAAGGCTGGAGGCGGCCTTGATGCTCCGGATGTAGTCCAGATCGGCCGCATGACCGGTCCGCTGGCCGGTAGCTATCACCACGTCGGCATTAAAGAACTCGACGTCTCGGACCAACTCGGCAACCGGCCGGTCCTGCACGATCGCGTGGGCACCATGCTTGACGTGAGCGTCTGCGAAGACCCGCAGTTCCGGAGCACGCACCAGGCTGCGATAGCGCAGCGCCTTTGCCGCAGCGCCTTCGATGAAGCCTTCGTTGGCGACATAGGCATTGGCCCATTGATTGACGCGGACAAAGCGGGCTCCCGCAGCTGAGGCAACGGCCAAGGCGTGCAGGGCGGCGTTGGCCAGCACATTGATACCGACCGGAAGGCCGGTCTCGCGGCGGACGCGATCGCTAGCCACTGCCATGTGCGCCGCGGTCTCTGGGCCAATGTCCTCCGGCTTGGCGAAAGGAATGTCGCCGTGGTTCTCGACAATCAGCCCATCGAAGCCGGCCTCTGCATAAGCGCGTGCATCAGCGAGAGCTCGGTCATAGATCGGGGTCACGCCTGCAGCGTCATAGTCGGGCGATCCGGGCAACGGCAGCAGGTGAACGACGCCGATGAGAACGCGCTCGGCGCGGCCGAACAGGACCTTCAAAGCGTTTCCGCGGTCGCGGGCAACGGAGCTTCCACTCATCGGACTTGCTCCTTCAAGCGAAGTATCTGCCGCATCTCTGCGGCAGAGGGAAAAGACGATACGACGCCACTGCGTGTCACCGCCACGGCGGCCGCCTCGACAGCACAGCTCAGGGCCGTTTCCGGCGATTGGGCCCCGGCGAGACTGGCCACCAGAACTCCGCAGAAAACGTCTCCGGCACCGACGGTCTCAACGGCGCACACCGGCGGGGCGGCCACGTGGATGCGACGACCTCGCGCAATCCAGGTGGCACCCGCCGCACCTGCCGTAAGCACGACGGCACCGGCGCCGGCTTCGAGCAGTGCGGCCGCGGCGCGGCCGGGATCGGCATCGCCCCCGAGTTCGATTGCCTCTACACGGTTGACCACAGCGAGATCAATTCTCGGCCAATCGTACTCTCTAGCCGGATAGGTGGGTGACGGGTTGAGTACGGTGATCCCGCCATGCTCCTTGGCCAAGTCGGTGCAACGGCGCGTCACGTCCGGCCGCAAGTTGCCTTGGAGCAGAACGTAGTCGCCGGCGCCTATCTCGTGCGCGATTGCGGTCGTGGCCAGAGGATCGAATGCCGTTGCAGCATCGATCAAGCTGACGATTGTGTTCTCGCCTGCATGATCCACGTAGATGATGCACCGGTCGCTGTGTCCCCACCACTCCCAAAGTCCGTCGGTCGCAACGCCTTCCGCCATGAGATGGGCGCGGATGCGGCGCCCAATTTCGTCTTTGCCGACCGCTGCCACGAGTTGTACAGGAGTCCCACAACGCGCGATAGCGACCGCTTGGTTGGCGCCCTTACCCCCGAAATCCTCCCGCGTGCCGGGCTTCGCGACCAAGGTTTCTCCAGGCACTGGAAATCGCTCCAGCCGGATCACGGTGTCGATGGTTGCATTCCCGATGACGTGGATCATCCCGATAGTCGCGCTGGTGGTCACGCGCCACGATTGGAGGTGAGCTTGCCGCGCGCCCGATGTTCGGCCGAGAACACACGGCATGGGTTGTCGATCATCAGGTGATCGATCGTCGCCTGGTCGATGCCGTGACGTTTCAGCCTCGGCACGAAATGCTTCAGGATGTAGCCGTAGCCGAAACCGCCATGGCGGGTCAGCATCATTTTCAAAAAAACGTCTTGAGAAAGCAGGATCGCGTCCAGATAGCCGTCGTCGATGAGGGAGCGGATGGCGCTCGCGTTCTCCTCGTCGCAAGGCGACTGCGCCTGCTGGTCGGCATAGAAATAATCCATGCCGATCATGTCGTATTCCAGGAAGGCACCGCGGTCGGCAAGGCTGCGCTGGTAGGCTTTGTCATCCAAGCTGGGATTCATGTGGCAAAGAACGACGTGGTTGAGATCGGCACCTTCCTCTTCGATCACATCGAGGACTCGGTGAGCGAGCCGTTCCCAGCCTGGCAGATGGATCGACAGTGGTACGCCGCTGATCTTCGAAGCGCGTGCGGCACCCCGCAACACCTTCTCCTCGGCTTGAGTGAAGTCCTTGCTGATGCCAATCTCGCCGATCAGACCCGCGCAGGTATCCGGGCGATCGCCGAAAGCTCCGCAATCCCGGGCGATCGCCTGCGCGATCTCTTCGATCGACATCTCCTTCACCTCGTCGGGATGAGAGGCCTCGAGATAGTAGCCGGCGCCCATCACGATATGCAGGCCGGTGCGTCGACTGATCCGCTTCAGTGCAGTGGGGTCACGGCCGATTCCGTGGTTAGTCGGATCGACGACTGTCCTCCCGCCATGCTCGACGAAATGCATCAGCTCGTCGGCAGCGACGTCGACGTCCAAGAGGCCGCAATTGTCCCGATTGAGGAACGGGTTCATGCGGAGCTCACCGAGCATTGAAACGTCGAGAGGTTTATACGCTAGCCCGATATGGCTGGCGCAACAGGGTCGTTTCCACCAACTCGATGTGTCCAGCACGATGTGCTCGTGCATGAGCGTGACGCCCATCTGCTCCACCGGAATCGGCCCGAGCACGGTCATCACTTTCCCGGATTGTACACCGACCGACGTTGCGCTCATGATTGCAACCGCTCCATCTCCGAGGTCAACCTGCTCGCCTTCCGGTCCGGAACAGGCGGAAGTTCAGCCAGATCGCGATCAGGATGATGATACCGGTGACGATCGGGGTAAGGAAAGGCGACAGGTGTGAAAGGATCAGACCATTGCCGATAACGGCGACTGTCAGCGCGCCCAGCACGGTTCCGACCATCGTGCCGCGGCCGCCGAACAGGCTGGTGCCGCCGAGCACCACCGCTGCGATCACATCGAGCTCGAACCCAAGCCCCGCGTTTGAAGAGCCGCTGCCCAGGCGTGCCGCAATGATGACACCGGCCACCGCCGCGGCAAGACCGCTCAGGACGTAGACCTCCAGGATGACGCGCCGCGTGTTGATGCCGGCTCGGCGCACTGCCTCCCTATTGGCGCCAATACCCGTGACATAGCGTCCGAACGTGGTGTCGCTGAAAGCGATATATCCGGCGATCAGGATCGCCACGGCAATAATCGCCGGCAGCGGGAAGCCGAACACCCAGCCGCGACCAATCGCGTTGAACGGGCTGTTGGGATCGATCGGAATCGAGTAGCCCTTGGTGAGGAGCAGCGCTGTGCCGCGGATCGTGCTCAATCCCGCAAGGGTTACGATGAAGGCGGGGATGCCTTCATAAGCGATGAAGAATCCCTGGATGGCGCCGATGACGGCACCGGCTGCCAGCATCAGCACTACGACGAGCGGCCAGGGCATCCCGGCTTGCAGCGAGATGGCGGCAAGCGCATTGACCAGGGCCAGGATCGATCCAACCGAGAGATCGATTCCGGCAGTCGTGATTACGAACGTCATCGCGACCGCCACGATCATAAGCGGCGCGACCTGTCGCAATATGTTGAGCAGGTTGCCCTGGGTGAGAAACGTATCTGTAACTAACGAAAATAGCAGGACCACCAGAACGAAGAAGAGGGCAATGCTGGCGACGCCACCATTGTCGTGGGTAAACATGCGGAGACGGTTGTTCACGGCGCGCGCTCCGTGCGGCCGCGTGCGGAAACGGACTGGAACTTCCGCCCCACAATGAGATTGACCAGTTCCTCGATGTTCGTTTCACCGATCTGCCGCTCGGCAACGTTGCGGCCTTCATACATCACCATGATACGGTCACAGACTACAAAGAGGTCCTGCAACCGATGGGTGATCAGGATCACGCTGACGCCCCTCGCGCTCACATTCTTGATCAGCTGCAGCACGGCGTCCACCTCGGCAACCGCCAGTGCAGCCGTCGGTTCGTCCATGATCAAGACCAGAGGATCGAAAGACGCCGCGCGCCCGATCGCTATGCTCTGGCGCTGGCCGCCCGAGAGGTTTTCGACCTTGAGCCGCGTGTTCGGCATCCGGATGTCCAGCCGCTGGAGCATGGCGGCGGCATCCCTGTGCATCTTGGCCTTGTCCATGAGCGGAAAGCCCAGGATGCGACGTTTGGGTTCCCGTCCGAGCATGAGATTGCCGGCAACGTCGATCGTGTCGCAGAGCGAGAGGTCCTGGTAGACCATTTCTACGCGCTGCTGCCGGGCATCGGCGGGCGAGGTGAAATGCACCGGCTGCCCGTCGAGCAGGATACGGCCGGAATCCGGAACAACTGCGCCTGACAGTACCTTGCTCAGGGTGGATTTGCCTGCGCCGTTGTCACCGATCAGGCCGAGCACCTCGCCGACCCGGAGCTCGAGATTGACGCGATCGAGCGACTTGATGGCCCCGAAGGACTTGCTGATGTCCTCCATTTTGACGCGGGTCGGCACTGGATCCACGGGCATCTCGCGACCTATCGGATAAAGGCGCCGGAGGGGCGTCCCTCCGGCTCAGGGCGGAAACCCAGCCTACTTGAAGAGGCTGCGGAATTTGTCGACGTTCTCCTTGGTGACAATGGTCACCGGAATGTCGATGTTGGGTTCGATTTTCTCGCCCTTCTTCAGCTTCAGGATGGTGTTTACCCCGGCTTCGCCCTCCTTGTATGGATCTTGCTGCACGACGGCGACTATCCAACCCTCATCGATGCCCTTGATCGCTTGAGCCGTCAGATCCCAGCCAAAGACTTTCACCTTGTCGGTCGCATTCTGGCTGGTGACGGCCGAGATGGCCCCGATCAAGGCCGGCTCGCCGGTTGCGTATATCGCCATCATGTCCGGGTTAGCGGTCATCAGGTTCTCAGATGCCGTGAGCGCAACGTCCTGGATGTTCTGACCATCGACCGTGTCGAGGAACGTGACACCGTCAGATTGGGCGGCGGCCTTGAAGCCGTCGAGACGCTGGTTCTGGATGAACGAGTTGAGCGCACCGACAATGCCTACCTTAGCCTTGCCGCCCATGCTGTTCTTTGCGTAGTCGGCGAAGTACTTGCCGATTTGTTCGCCTGCACCCTTGTTGTCAACACCGATGAAGGCGGCATTGTCGCCGTCAGGAATACGTGCATCGATCGCAACAACAGGGATGCCCGCGTTTTTCGCCGCCGTGATCGCCGGCTTCACGCCGTTCACGTCGATCGCCACGAGTACGATGCCATCGACCTTCTGCGTAATGTAGTCCTCGATGGCGCTGTTCTGGGCAGCGGCCTGGTTGTTGGCATTGAAAATGACAAGCTTCGCGCCCGCCTTGTCCGCCGCTGCTTTGGCGCCGTCGTTGATCTGATTGAAGAACAGAGCCTGCTGATTGATGGTCACGAGGGCGATTGTCTCGGCCTCGGCCGCGGTAGCGAATCCGAGCCCGAAAAGGACCGCGGCCACTGCTACTTTTCGTTTGATTTTGCTGCTGCTGATCATGTCGTCTTATCCTTCTCCCTGATATTCCAGACCAATTGCCCGGTTGATCCTGATCCCCGGCGAGTGCTTCGGCGCGGCTGCCGGCCGCAGAGGCCGAAGACCTCCAATCCCCTATACATGCCGGCAAGGCAGGAGGCGACATGATCCTCGCACCGGCAGATGAAAGCCGCGATGGTTCCTCCATTCCTGAAACGCCGTTCGCCACCTTGCGAGGGCGGCGTCACTGTCCCGCAACCGACGCACGACGGTGGGCTCTTTTTCGCTCACCGTTGGAAATCTCCAAAGTGGTCAGTACAAGGCCTGCCGCCTGGAAACCGCAGAGCGAGCGAACCACCGGATCGATCTGGGACTCAATCACCGGTTGACAATTCGAGCAGGTAGGGGCAAAAGTTGCGGCACATTGGATTGCTATGCCCGGCGCCGGCGTCCTATGCCTCCGACCACCAACCTTCTGCGAGCCGTCCGATGCGGCTCATCGTCGAGCGACAGCGCCTCGAGCTGGTCGCGTCCATGCAGGAAAGTGCGCGGGTTCTGGCGAGCCGGCGCTGGCAGCAGGAAGCGTTCCGCGGCGTGGTCGACCCTGGCCGTCGAACCAAGACCGAGGTGCAGCGCGCAGTCCACAAGCAGATGGCGACGAAACGCTATGGCCTGGTCAGCGCCAACACCCGCGGCACGCCGAAGTGGGCCGAGCTTGTCTTCGAGATCCACGGCGTGACCGGCGGCCAGCGGATCGAGCAGTACAAGGGCCTGCAGGTGTTGAAGTCCGCAGGCGGTCAGGCCGACGGCGGCGCGGTGCAGTCAGGGGTGTGGAACGCCCCAAGAATTTTTCAGCGCTCGTTCGCAGCCAAGGGAAGCTTCTTTGCCCTGCTGCCGGGCGGCAGCGGCAAGGTGGCTCCGCGTGTCCTCTGGACCTGCCGCTCCAAGCCTGCCAGCCGCGTGATGCCTCGGGCCGCTTTGCGCCATCGGGCAGGACTTACGGCCGGGTGAGAAGACTGTTCGGACCATCGCTGATGAAGGAGATCGTCAAGGACGATGCCTTGGCCACCTTCGAGCGGGTCGGGCCGCCGCTACTCGGCGACAAGGTTCTTGCCCGCATGAACAGGCTGCTGGACTTCTGATGTCAGCACAGCCTGAGGGATCATCAGCGGACGAGGTCAACGCCGCGGAGCTGGCGCGGGTGCTCGGTGTGACCGAAGCGCGTATCCGCCAGCTCGTCGGGGCAGGGGTCATCCCCCGACGTCGGCACGGGGTCTATCCGCTGCGCGAGGCGGTGCAAGGCTATCTGGCCTCGAAGCTGGAGAGCTTGGCCAAGGCGCAGGGAAGCTCATCAGCGGACCGGCTGAGAGACGAACGAGCCAAGGAGATCGCCCAGAGGACTGCTCTCCGCGAAAGGGTCCTGATCCACATCGACGAGGCGACGGCCGCACTCGACGAGATCGTCGGCGCCTATCTCGAGCCGGTCTCCGGCCTGCGCTGCTCAGGGCGCGGATCAACGATGCGGCGAAAGCCAACCTGGTCGCCTTCGCCGGCGGCGGGGACCTCGACCATCTCGCCGGATTCCATGACGTCGTTCGACTTGGCGGCGAAGCGGACCTTGCCGCCTGCGGCACCGCACGATCCTGGCGATCCAGGCCAGGTCTCCCGGCGGCTCGAAATACTGGTACCAGGCGGCGGCACTGAGGGCCGACCTGCGCATCCGCGATGTCGCCGTCTACCGCGAAGACTTTCTGCCGGTGGTGCATGTCGCGGTGCTTTCGTCCGAGAACGGCGGCATTGCCGATCAAGCCATGCTCGAAGCCGTAGGCGACGAGGTGCGGTCCGATAAAGTGCGGCTGATCAACGACTGGGTCGTGGTCGAGACGGCGGTGTCACAGGTAGTGCCTGTCGCGGCCGACATCTGGCTGCTTCCGGAGGCACCGCTCACTGCCTTCGACATTCTCGAGCATTCACTGCGCGAGGCATCGGCGACCGAGATGTCGATCGGCTTCGACCTCGATATCTCCTGGATCGAGGCGCGGCTGCATGCGGCCGGGGGTGAAGAGAGTCAAAGCGACCTCGCCTGCCACGAGCATGGTCGCAGATCCGAACACCGCCATCGCGCTCGGCACTGTCACCCTGACCAACAAGGGCCGGGCATTCTGATGCGGCGGCATCTCCTGCCCCGCAATGCGACTGCCGCAGAGAAGGCGCTCAGTGCGGCGCTCGACCGGCTGCCGGAACTGTCGATCGGAGCCCAGGCGATCCGCGGCTTCAAGTTCGATCCGGTGCCGGCCGTCGTTCCGCATCTGATCCTCGAATACCGCCTTGGCGAGATCGAGGACTTCTTTTCTACGCCGGCGACTGGCGCAGGATCCTGCGCGAGGGGATCATCTGGCAGCGGCTGCGCGGTACGCCGGCAGCAATGCACCGCGGCCTCTCCTGGATCGACACCGACGGAACGATCGAAGAGAACCCGGTCGACCGGTTCAAACGGTGGTGGTTCCAGCTGCATCTGCCCGGCGAGGCGGCGAACACCAACTTCGTCTCGCCGATGATCGCAATCACCCGGGCGAGCAAGCCGATGCGCTCCGAGTTCGCCCGAGTGACGGCCGGCTTCGACGTGCGCGGCTTCCGGCTCGACGCCAGGCGGCTGAACGGCGGCGGGTCTTCTGAACTCCTGGTCCGGCGTCCGCCGGGCGGAGGGCGAGCCGCTGCTGTCGTTGCGCAGACGCCAGCCAACCCAGCTGGTCGAGGGCGCCATGGCCGAGCTGGCCATGACCGAGAGGCGCCACATCGGCCGGCTCTTGAAGACGCCGGCGCTGATTGCTGTCGAGCAGAAGTCAAGATTTGGCGCCACGCCCAACAGTCGGTTCGCTGACTATTACGATCCAGACACCGTTCCCTTCAACAGCGCGCCGTTCTCGGATCTCCCCTTCAGCGTTCCCTCAATCGTCGCCCAGATGGAGCATTGACCACCATGGCAATCTTCATGATCGGTGGACGCGAGGTGGTGGCCCAGATCTTGCTCGGCCAGCCCTTCTTCCTCGGGCTGGGTCATGGCGATACCAACTGGGACACCGCGCCAGAATCGCCGTCGCCAATGGCGACCGATCTACTAGACAAGTTCGGGCTGACAAGGATGCGACGCTTCATCTATGTGGTGCCGAACCCGGACGGCGAGATCCAGATGGCCGATGTCTCGAAATTCGCGGCCAATGAGGCGCCGAGGCGCTACCTCTATCTCTCCTTCAAGCTCGACCCGGCCGACGTCAAGGGCCAGCTGATCCGCGAGGCCGGGCTCCACTGGGGGACGGAATTCGTCGATGGTACCCCGGAAGGGCAGATGTACCTGGATAAGCCGGCCGTCGCATCCTGCGGAAAGCTGATCCACATCGACCGCTCCGACTCGATCGACCGAGACGGGCTCATCGAGCAGACGTTCTCGTTCGTACCAACATTGTAGGAGATGCATGCAGTCACTCGGTCGCAACTCGAAGCCTGTCGCTTCAAGCTCTTGGTGCTGAAGACTTCGGTTGATCGCCCGAAACTGGTCTGCCAAGGGCAGCTTTCCGGGCTGTCGGGATCTATTTCAACTCCAGCCCCACCGGTTCGCCACAAAAAGCCGAAGCGAATTGGGCAGTCCCTCAGCCAGATTCTCGGACTGGACCTGCTTGTTCCGTTTAGCTAACGTTTGGGATCTCACGGCGTCGGTCTCCAGCTTGGCGCCCTTGCACGATCTCCCTAAACAAGAGAACTCCATGATCGACGCCATGCGTCCCCAGAAAAAAGCGATGTTTGGGATTCCCGGACTGGACGATGTGACATCCGGCGGGCTGGCTGAAGGTCACCTGTTCTTGTTGGAAGGATCTCCTGGGACCGGCAAGACCACGATCGCGCTGCAGTTCCTGCTTGAAGGCGAGAAGCTCGGTGAAACCGGACTCTATATCACGCTGTCGGAGACTGAAAACGAGCTCCGCTTCGGGGCTACATCGCATGGCTGGACCATCGGTCCTTTGACCAAGGTCTTCGAACTCGTGCCGCCTGAAGCCTTATTCAGCCCCGATCAGACCCAGACCCTGTTGTATTCGTCCGATCTTGAATTGGGCGAAGCGACGAAGGCCATTTTCGATCAAGTAGAGTTGGTGAAGCCACAGCGAGTGGTGCTCGACAGCCTGTCGGAGATCAGGCTGCTGGCGCAAAGCTCATTGCGCTACCGCCGCCAGATCCTTGCTCTCAAGCACTATTTTGCCCGCAGCGGAGCAACGGTTCTGATGCTCGACGATCTCACTTCCGAGGCCACGGACAAGACCGTGCACAGTGTCGCGCACGGTGTCATCCACCTCGAAGGGATAGCTCCCGACTACGGGGCGGAAAGGCGGCGCCTCAAAGTGTCCAAGTATCGGGCTCAGAGTTTTCGGGGGGATATCACGATTTCACAATCAGCAGGGGAGGGGTCCAGGTTTTCCCGCGCTTGGTTTCAGCGGAGCACAGAACTGGTTTCAAGCGCTCGCGTCTCTCAAGCGGTTCGGCTGAGCTCGACAACCTGCTGGGTGGCGGCATCGAAACCGGTTCAAGCACCCTGATCATCGGACCAGCGGGTAGAGGCAAGAGCACCATCGGCTTCCAATTCATAGATGCGGCAGTCACACGTGGCGAAAAGGTGGCGGCGTTCATCTTCGACGAGGAACTGGGGCTGCTCTACGACCGCATGAAGGCCCTTGGGTTCGACCTGCCGAAGATGATCGCAGCGGAAACGCTGCACATCGAACAAGTCGACGCTGCCGAACTATCGCCCGGTGAGTTTTCGCATCGGGTCCGGCATGCTGTCGACCGGGTCCAGGCAAAGACAGTGCTGATCGACAGTCTCAACGGATATCAGGCAGCGATGCCGGAGGAGAATGCGCTCGTCCTTCATATCCACGAATTGTTGCAATATTTGAACCGACAAGGCGCTGCGACGTTTCTGACCGTGGCTCAGCACGGATTGGTCGGGGACATGAAGTCACCTGTCGACGTTACGTATCTCGCGGACACGGTCATCCTTCTGCGTTATTTCGAGGCGATGGGAAGGGTCAAACGGGCCATTTCCGTCCTCAAAAAGCGCACGAGCTCTCACGAGGATACGATCCGGGAATTCTGGATGGGGGCCAGGGGACTGATCGTCGGCAAGCCGCTGGAAGAGTTCCAAGGCGTATTGCGAGGTATTCCCACATTCGTCGGCAATGCGGGGAAGGTCGGCACCGGCGCAAAAGCAGAATCGTGAACGACGATACTCAAGCGCTAATCCTGGCGCCGCGTGGGCGCGATGCCAACGTCGCCGCAAGCCTCCTTGCGAACACTGGGATTGCCAGCAAGGCTGTGTCCGATACGGCGGCTTTGGTGGCCGCGCTGGGCGATGACACCAGCCTGGTGTTGGTCACCCAGGAGGAACTGGCGACCACCGATCTAAGGCACTTCGATCACTGGCTGCGTGGGCAACCTACCTGGTCTGACCTGCCGATCGTCGTTCTGACTTATGCTGGGGGCGGGCCGGAAAGGAATCCGCAGGCGGTGCGGCTGCTCGAACTGCTTGGCAACGTCACGTTCCTCGAACGGCCGTTTCACCCCACGACGTTCGCCAGTATCGTCAAGGCAGCGGTCGCTGCACGCCGTCGTCAATATGATGCGCGGGCGCGGCTGGCCGAACTGGCCGAAAGCCAGGAGCGACTTCGTACTGCTCTGCTGGCCGGCAACTTGGGCAGTTGGGAGCTCGATCTGGCGACCATGAGGCTTGACGCCTCGCCGACTTGCAAGAGCGCGTTCGGACGAGGAGCCGATGACGAATTCGGCTATCCCGAACTGCTCGCCAGTATCCACCCAGACGACCGGGAGCGTATGCAGGTGGCCGTTCAACACACCTTGCAATCCGGAGTGGACTATCAGATCGAGTATCGCACAGTCTGGCCTAATGGCTCGCAGCACTGGGCTGAAATTCATGGCCGTAGGCTCCTCGATGCAGACGGGCGCCCGTCGAAGATGGTAGGCGTCTCTTCCGACATCACCAGCCGAAAAACCTTCGAGCAGCAGCTGATGTCTGTCAACGAGAGTTCTTGAACGGCGCGTGGCCGAACGAACCGCTGCGCTTGAGCAGGCGCACGCCCGCACCATCGTCGAGATGAAGCAGCGAGAAAAGGCCGAGGAGCAGTTGGTGCAGGCCCAGAAGGTCGAAACCATCGGGCAGTTGACCGGAGGTGTGGCGCACGATTTCAACAACTTGCTGATGGCCGTACTCGGCAATCTCGAAGTACTCCGACGCCATGTCGGCCCTGACGATCGCGCCGTCCGGCTGATCGAGGGTGCGCTCGAGGGCGCACGACGCGGCGCGTCACTGACACAGCGGCTGTTGGCATTTGCGCGCAGGCAGGAGCTCGAGATCAAACGATACGACCTGGTAACGCTGATTTCGGACCTCACACCCCTCATGCGTCAATCGGCCGGCGCTGGCGTCGAGGTCATCGTCCACGCGTCGCCGCAGCCAGCCGTTGCTGAGGTGGATGTCAACCAGATCGAACTTGCGTTGCTCAACCTCGTTGTGAACGCCCGGGACGCAATGCCCGGCCGGGGTACAATCACGATCGACATCGGCGAAACTACCGTCGGGAACGCAGAACCCACTCTGAAGCCGGGCCGCTACGTGGAGGTCGCGGTCACCGACACGGGCACCGGCATGGATGCGGAAACGTTGCGCCGTGCGGTGGAACCATTCTTTTCGACCAAAGGGACGGGCAAGGGGACGGGATTGGGTCTGTCGATGAGCCACGGTCTGGTGCTGCAACTGGGCGGTGCCTTGCAGTTGACGAGTGCTCCTGACAAGGGAACGAAGGTTCGGATCATCTTGCCGTCGACCTCCGACGAAGACGACGAAAAAGTGGTCGTGCCGGTCAGTACAATGGAAGTTGCTGTCCCGGCTGCACACTCGAAGATTCTTGTCGTGGATGACGATGCGCTCATTGCGATGAGTACGGCCGCCATGGTGGAAGATCTCGGCCATACCGCCATTGAGGCAAACTCGGCACATGCCGCTTTGGAAATTATCCGCAGCGGCGAGCCCATCGACTTGATGATCACCGACTTCTCGATGCCCAAAATGTCTGGCGCCGACCTAATTCTGGCGACTCGCCTACTGCGGCCCGATTTGCCGATCATTCTTGCCAGCGGATACGCGGAACTGCCAGGGGACATAAAGCTCGACGTTGCACGATTGGGCAAACCTTACGAACAACGGCAGCTCGCTGAGCAGATCAATCTTGTGCTCGACCGCATAAAGTAAACTAGCTCATTAGGCGCTTTGTCGACGTTCTGGCAAAGCCAATGGCGCTTTTTGTCCGTCCGAGTCTCGAGGGACGATGGCTGCTTGCCAGTCGATTCTCAATGCGGTCCCAGCATGCAATGCCTACAATTGGCAAGAAACCAAGATGTTTCGGCCCTAAGTCGTTGTTATCTCTTGGCCTCCCTCCGCTTCGAACACGCCATCAGCACGTCGCGAGCCTTCGTAATCTTATCGATTGATGTGGTCGGCTGAACATCTGTTCCATTCACTTTGGTATTTTTCATGACCAGCCTGATCAAACGCCAGGGCTATTCGGATCGCTTCGACCGCAGCTCGAGGCGCTTTGCGCTGGCGTTTCCTGACGCCGCGCAGTTCTTGCAGTCCGACGAGCTCGACGGGATGCAGTCGCTGCAGGACGACAAGTTGCAGCGCGTCGCAGAGCATGTACTCCAGGACGGCCGCAAGGTGACCAGCGGTGACCCGGTCATCGCCGCGATTGCAGGCGATGACATCTATGTCGACGTGCGGCTGCCGCGCGCTTCGATCTCCATCGCCGGCCTGGTGCACGATGTCGCAGAGGCGCGCTTCGCCCTGCCGCGGGACGGTGACGTCAGCCTCGGCGTGCGGGTGACCGAGACCCTGCAGGACTCGGTCTCCGACATCGGCCTGCGTGGCCGCCTTCCCGGCACCGAGGCCTTCATGGAGCCGGGTGCGGCCAGGATCCGCCTCGACGTCGCCTGGGGCCACTCGGCCGACGGCATCGCCGCGCCGCCGCTGATCGTAAACGATACGCAACGGCGCCATCCTGACCAACCAGACCAACATCGATTTTTCCGAGATCTACAACGCGATCTCCGACTACTCCCGCGAGAGCAATGGCTCGTTCGTCAACACCGGCTGTGATGTCACCGCGCACGGCCTCAATGCCACCGGCGAGTAGCCCATGAAGCTGATTCGAATCAGTAGCCGATCCCGACATTCCTCAGCTGAGTTCACAAGAACATTAGCCGGACACCGCTGAAATTTGACGGCATTGTTTTGCACGGCTGCCGACCTCTCTGCAAATTAGGCGAGGCCTTTTTCAGCCCAAGCTAATACACTCCCAGACTAATCGGTTTGCTGGAGGCCGAGAGCATGTGACATGTTGCAAAAGAATAGTAGGTGCTAAAATACTTTGATGCGATTAACCATTTCTCTTGCGTTGGCGAAGTTGCGCACCACAAGGCGAGATGTTAGACGTGGCTCGTGAAACGAGCGAGGGTCGGTAATGCCAAAGATACCTGATATTTCAGGATATTCATTTGATGATCTCTCCCGCCTGGTCGCGCTTGCTACCAAAAGGATGGATGAGATTCGGGGGAAGCGGATCAAGGAATTGCGGGCAGAACTGGATAAACTAGGAGGCGGAGATGTTCCCTCCCCTCCTGGACGCAGCCGGAGGACTGCCAAGGGTCGCACATCGAGCGACAACGGGCCTGCCAGGCGGGGTTCCCTCGGCAGAAAAGTCCCGGCTCAATTTCGTGGGCCGCAGGGTGAAGAGTATTCCGGGAGGGGAGCGATCCCCAAGTGGGCCAGGGAGCTTGGGGTAAACGATCGTTCCGACTTGGAAAAGTATCGCATCAGGTGAGACTTGCGAGGCGCGGAGACCCGATACGCCGACATGTCGTGCACATAACGGGCTCCGCGCCCAATCGACTTCTTCGTTTTCGAACTGAAGCACAATGATCGAGCGAGAGTACATTCTCGCTGATCCAGGATCGCTGTTTTTTGCCAAGCGCTCGGTGACCTGCCCTGTTACCGCAAGGATGTGGTCTCATCGCATAGCC
The DNA here is from genome assembly GCA_963791325.1 of uncultured Alphaproteobacteria bacterium. Lineage (GTDB taxonomy): Bacteria > Pseudomonadota > Alphaproteobacteria > Rhizobiales > Rhizobiaceae > JBEVJK01. The sequence goes on from CAWBRU010000021.1 coordinate 310,374, forward strand.
GTTTTGCTTGACCGCTGGTTGGCACAGGCCAGCCGCTACCCGAAATAGGGATCGAGGTCGAGGCCAGCAGCCTGCTGCCAAACCCCTCCGGTCGGTCGGAAGAAGGACATCTCGTTCTAGCGACTCGAATGGACAAGATCACGCGTGCGGTGACGCCGCACACGCCGACGCTGCACGAGCCTGACGTCGCAAGTTCGTCAGCTCCGCAGTTCATCGGCTCCGGACCGGGGAACCGTCAGGTCACGATCGAACTGCGATACCCGATCGGCTGGGGGGCAAGAGTATCGCGTCGTCTAGCTCTGCCGACTGAAGGGCAGGGATTTCTCCCGCATGCGGCGGCTGACTGCAGCAGGGGTGGGCGAGGACGAGGCGATGCTGGCGATCATCTCGGGGCCGCCGGTCGAGGTGATCCAGGAACTCCACGGCGACGATTATCTGAGCCTGCTCGAGGCGGCCCGGGATTTTATTCCAGCCCGCTTTCAGCCGACGGCGGAGAGCGGGCTGCCTTCGGAGAGTGGCCAGGGTACGCCGGCGTCGTAGCCCAGGTGCTGCAATTCTCGCTCCAGGAAGTCCAGGACTTGGAGTTCGAAGAGCTGATTCAGACCTGGTTCCCGGTCGCCGCTGCGATCGCCAGGACGAATGGCGAGCAGCTCACCAGCAATTTTCTAAGGATGTTTGGTGGTGGCAGGCAATAAAGAAGCACGGTTGGTCCTCAGGCTGGTCGACGGCGTCTCGGCTCCCGCCAAGGGCATCGTCGCCTCGCTCGGCGTCGTTGGTCGTGCCGCCGGGGGGATCACATCGGTCACGGCATTGCACGGCCGTGCGGTCGCCGCGGCCGGGCAGCAGTTCCGCAAGGCGAGCCAGCAGATGGCCGCCTTCTCCGGCCCGGTGCTGCTCGGCGCCGGCGCCGCCGTGCGCCAGGTCTACGACATGCAGAAGGAGCTCAACGTCGCGGTGGCCGCCGGCAATCTCGGCATCGGTGAGCGTTCGGCGTTGATGCAGCGGGCAACCGAGCTCAACGCAAAATATGCCGCTAGCTCGGCCGAGATCGTCGGCGGCGTCAACGAGCTGCTCAATCAGGAATGAGCTACACCCAGGCGATCGGCGCCATCAACGGGGTGCTCGACACCGGCCAGGCGATGGACGTGCCGATCGCCGAGGCTTCTGCGGCGGTGGTCAATTTCATGGTTTCGCTGAAGCTGCCGATGGCGACCACCGAGGAGGCGATGCGCTCGGCCACCCGGCAGGCAGATCTGTTTGCCTACTCGGGCGAAATGGTGTGGCTTTCCCCGAGCACGTGCTGAAGAGAAGACACCTCTGTACCGTCGGGGTGGCTGCCCTTCGTCGGCTGGTCGAGCTGCTGCGGATCGCCGAGCAGCACGAGCGTCGGCGCGCATTGCGACATCGCCACCACGTTGGCCAGCGACATCTGAGCGGCCTCGTCGACGAACAGCACGTCCGACCACGTTGTGCGCGTCCGCCCGGGACCAGAAGAACGAGGTCGCTCCCGCGACCCGACATTCACGGCTCTGAAGAAGGTCGAGAAGGTGCTCGTTCGACTTGGCGAAGCAGAGTCGAGGGCAGGTCGTCCTCCCTGTCTGCCGCCTTCTGCACGCAGGTCAGGTCGACGGCCATTTCGCCTGCCGCCTCGACGACCTTGTCGAGGAGGTTTCGGATGACCTTGTGACTGTTGGCGGTGATACCGACGCTCCTGCCCAGCCTCGCCAGCTCGCAGATCATGCGCGCGGCAGTATGTGACTTTCCGGTGCCGGGCGGCCCCTGGATGGCCAGGAAGCCCGGTCCAAGCAGGCCGGCCAGGCGCAGCGCGGACGTCGAGCGTGGTTTCGCCCGCCAGCCGGACCGGCTCACCCTTCAGCGGCGGCGGCTCCCGCAGCAAGAGGGCGCGCGCGGCCCTGTAGCCGCCAGGGCCGACCATCCCCTCCGTCGCCACATGCTCGCCGATGCGCAAGCAGGGCCGCGGCCTGCTCCTTCGAACGGAAGAACTCATGCTCGAAGACCGCCTCGGGATGCTCGGCGGCCAATCTTCTTGGGCTTCTTGATGTCGACCGTACGATCCTGCGGTGGAGATCGATCTCACCTCGCCGAATTTGCCGCCGCCAAGAGCCTCGAGCTTGTCGCCGGGCCGGACCTCGGTGTCCTGCTCGGGAAACGAATAGCGGTGTACCGGTGTCCTGTCGTCCGGGCCGGTGACGTCGCCGACGAAGGTCAGCCGCGACAGCGCGGCCCGCTCGTCGAGCAGCTCGTCGGCGGAAAGCGCCTTCAGCCGGAAATACTCCCACCAGGTCGCCTTCTCCTCGCGCCGATGCCAGTCCAGCAGGTTTGCGAGCAGCCAGCGGGCCTGTTCGACCGGGTTGCGATCTTCCTCTGGAAGGCCCGCCGTCAGCCGCTCCGCCAAGGCTCTCGCCGATCGCTTCGCGGTCCGAAACGCTTGCGCTGGGCGCGCTTTCGGAAGCCCCGGGCCGGGCGATCGATAATCCGTCCGCGACCAGGCCGCTGCGGCGCTCCTCGAGCCAGTCGCGCAGCTTCTCCGTGGCGGCGCAGTCGTCGGCGTTGTAGCGGGTGACCGCCTGCTTGTCGTCTTCCGTCAGAGAGGCGGGGTCGTCCAGCTCCAGGGCGGCCTGAACCCGGGCCAGCGCCCGGTTGGCGTCCTGCAGCTCCTCCTCCCGAGTGTAGCCGAAGAATACCTCGAGCCGCTTGATGGAATAGCTTTCGACGCCGGCGCGGATAGCGTTCCGGACGACTCCATAGAGGTCGATGAACACCCGGCCACGCAGCAGCCCATCGATCTCGTTCTCGCGCGACGCGTAGCGCCCCATCAGACGCTTGAGCGCGGACGGCTCGTAGGGGGCGTAGTGATAGACGTGCAGGTCGGGATGGCGCTCGCGGCGGGCAATCACGAAATCAACAAAAGCTTCGAAGCTGGCCCTCTCGCTCGTCCGGTCCGTCGCCCAGCCGTCGCGGTAGACCGGCTGACCGTCCTCTCCGGTGTAGCGGTAGCCGAACAGGTATTCGAGCCCGTGCTCGCCGACGAACGGGTCGCCCTCGATGTCGAAGAACACGTCGCCGGGAGAGGGTGGAGGGAGGGCGCAAAGGCCGACGTCCGGTTCTATGGGCAGCAGCTCGAAGCACGGCTGTCCCGAGTCGCGGGCTTCGACCTGCAGCCGCGCCTGCTCGCGCACCCGCTCGAAGGCGGCCGAGGATCCTCGGCCCGGCTTCCATGGGATCGGGATTGGCAGCTCCGAGAGCGCACGCGTGGTCGTCACTCCATTTTCGACGAGCTCGGCGGCCTGGACCTTAGAGAGGCCGGCGACCAGGCTCAAATGGTCGTCGGCGCGGCGCTGCTCGGTGCAGGGCCCATACTTCGCCGATACAAATGGCGGTGGCGTGCGCGACACCGTCCGGGTCGCAGTCTCCGATCTTGGTGGACCCGGCAGCACCTTCACCAACACCGGCACCCTCGCGCTGCTTGGCGCCCCCGGCGCAACCACGCTCGACAGCACCGGCCAGTACCTGCCCCGTGGGACTACGGTTAATTCCATGGCTCTCCGTGGGCCAGTCCAGGGCCAGCTTCTCGGCACCACTACCTTCACCAACGCCGGCGTGATCGACCTACAGCGGAATCCCGCCGTCGGGGACGTCCTGGTCATTACCGGCGGCACTGTGGCCGGAACGGCTGGAGGCGGAACCTTTGTCTCGAACGGCGGCTCGCTGTTGCTCGACACGGTGCTCAACAGCGGCGCGCCATCCCAGTCCGATGTATTGGTCGTCGACGGCGTCAACGTCGGGGCTGGCGGGCCAATCCGGACCTCGGTCAACAACGTCGGCGGGGCCGGCGACCTGACCGTCGGCGACGGCATCCTGGTGGTCGAGGGCTTGGACAATGTTCCGACCTCAGCGGTTCCTCGTGCCTTCCGGCTCGGCGCGCCGGCAGTCGCCGGACCCTACGAGTATCTTCTCTTCCGCGGCGGCGCAGGGGCCGGGGCCAGCGACGACTGGTTCTTGCGCGATACCATCCAACCGGTGCAGCCTGAGGACGGGGACCCGTCGACGCCGCCGGATCCGTCTGCGCCGCCTGGCACGCCACGCCTACGCCGGGAGGTGTCACTCTATGCGGCTGCACCGGCGGCTGCGATGCTCTATGGCCTCGACTCCATCGAGACTTTGCATGAGCGCATGGGCGGCGATGCGCAGCGCCTGGGCTCCGGCAGCAATGGCACCTATGATGGCACGCCCGACGGCGCCTGGGCCCGCGCGTTCGGCCATTGGGGGCACCGCGACGGTCCAGGCATCTATATCGGCGGTCCAAGCTTTGACTATGGCCTCGGCGGCGTGCAGATGGGCTTCGATCTCTACCGCAACGAGGACCAGTATGGCGGCCGCAACAATGCCGGGCTCTACGCTGGCTACGGCCACACCGACGTCGATGTGGAGCACAATCTGCTCGGCCTCACCTTGAAAGGCGGCACAGACAAGCTCGATGCCTTCAGTGTCGGCGGATACTGGACCCATTTCGGGCCGAGCGACTGGTACGTCGATGGCGTTCTCCAGGGGACCTGGTACGACATCGACATGAACTCGCGGCGCGGCTTGCGGGACGGCGAGACCGACGGCTGGGGGTTGGCCGGAGGGCCCTCAATATCCGATCAATTCATCGCGCAGCGGGGGCTTGGGCACCGGTTTGCCGAGCACGCGCGTCATGATCGACGACAGGGTCGCGACGTCGTTGTCGAACCCGCCGTGAGACGTGGACGCTGTCGCCGCGCTCGTGGCGTAGTCGATGGAGAGCTTACTCGACTGCCCGAGCCCCGGCGCGAAAATCTGCATGCCCGCAATCGGCGTACCGGGGTTCTCCTCGTAGGCGCGCGAAACCAGATAGAGGAGCGACCGGCCATAGGCGGCAAGTCCGGCGACCCCGACCGTGTCCTGCAACTCCAGCGGACCGCTCATGTTGTAGAGATACACCTTGTCTTGCAGCTTCACCGCCCCGGTGCCCTTCAGGTAGGGGCCATAGAACTGATTGAAGAACTCGACGGTGCAGGCAGGCGCCATTAGGTGAATGCTCCCGAGTTGAAGAGACTTCAATCGAAAGCGGCTCAAAGCTCCCAGCAGGCGGCCGAGCACGATCGAGCCGGCGCTATGCCCGACAAGGTGCAGCACCGGCCGTCGGTTCTCCTTGTCGACCCCGCCGAGGAGCGGTGTCAGGCCTTTGACGCCTCCGTCGTAGTCGCTGCTCTCCCTGAACGCCGCCTCGGCATCCTGCTTCATGTTGCGCCACGCGGCTCTGCCCAGCGTCTTGCCCGGGCCGGTCTCGAACAGGAGATCGCCGAGGAGACCTCCGGCCCGCCCAGCCTGGGTCGTGGACAGAGGACCGAAAGCTTCATCAAGGAATCCCGAGCCCCACATCAGATGGAAGTTGTAGATTCCGTTGCGGCCAAAGACGTCGTTTCGCCGCCAGGTGGCGATCCGGTTGGCCTCGTCGTCCAGCGTGTTGAGCCCCCCATGCGCGTAGATCACGAGATGGTCGTAGCCTTGACCTCCGTTGGAATCCGGGATGGTCAGCCGCCTCACGGTCTCGCCCATCTCCTGCGGCGTCGGCGAGCCATAGCGGCCGCCGAGGACATAGCGGCCGTCGTCGATGTTGACGAAATGCCCGACGATGTCGCTGCGGTTCGGGGCCGTCGAGACCTGAGGCGTTGCGGTGTTGGCCGGCGTCTGTCGGGGGCTGGCGCTGAACGCACTCGGCGCCTTGACGCCGAGTTGCAGAACCCAGGCGTCCATGACCGTTGCGGCCCAATCCTCGTAGGTCCAGTGCGCGATCCCGCCATTGCCCCACCCATCACCCCAGGAATTGAGCACCCAGAAGCCATCGGCGTCATACCCGACGAGCACGAAGGCGTGCCCGCCTGCCGGCCTGCCGCCGGGCAGGATCCTGCCATTCTCCGGGGCCTCCCAGTTGCTGTGGATCTGCGCCGAGACGTAGATCGCCCCGATTTCGTTGATCGCCGCGTGGTAGTCGGAGAGGTCGGGCTGCAGGCGGTAGTAGGCTCCCAGGCGGATGTCACGCGCCTCCTTGGCTCGCGCATAGGTCAGCACCCAACTCGCGGAGCCCCGGTCGGGCGCGATCGCCTCGCTGCAAACACCGTTCCGGTGGAAACCGCTCAAGGCGCCCCGTATGCTGGACCCTTCATAGGCCGTTCCCGTCCATTCATCGTTGCGCTTCGCCATCTCATAGAGCATCCGCGCGCTGACGCGGATTTGCGGCTCCTCGATCGTTTCCCGGTAGAGCAGGCAGTCGACGACATGCGCCAGCGAATAGCCTGTGCAGCTTGCCGACTGACCCTGATCTCGAACAGGGAATGCCAAGGTGGGATAGATCCTCGTTCTGAGCGCTCGCAAATGGGGTTGGTAAATGCGATCGCGGATGTCGGGCAGATCCGGGAGAATATCCAGCGTCCGTCCGGCAAGCGCTCGGGGCGCCACGCTGAATTCGCGGTTTCCGAAGCTGAAGGTCTTGTTCGGACTTGCAGCTTCACGGCCCGCCGCATCGGCAGGAACATTGGCGCCGATCGGCTCCGCGCGCTCGGTGAAAAGCGCTTCCTTTGCCTTGGCTTCGGACAAGGGCTCGATTTGCGCGGCATCGGCACTCGCCGGGGTTCGCCCGGGTGAGCGCCGTGCCTTCGAGCTTGAGCCTGCGGACTTTGCTTGCGGGCGGCTAGCCATGGAGTTCCTCGACCAATTCAGCAACGAGACGATAGCGTGAAATGGCATGTTCCACACGCTACCGCAAAGCATTACAGTGAGATCCGCATTGCTGCTCAAGTCAAATGGATACTGGATCAAGTCGGCGGTGCTGAAAGCCAGCCGAGAGTTGGCGGCGAGAACCAGGACGGATCTCCGCGGACCTTCGGGAGACTGGAGGATCAGCTCCAGCGTGTTGGCGACGGTCTGACATCACCAGTCATAACGGCGGGTTGATAGCCTAGAATGTTTCCACGATACTTCCTGCTGAACGATTTTCTTCTGCAGCGAGATGTCTGTCATGCCCAAGGTCGGTGCTAAGACCGCACTCGTCACCGGTGCATCCTCCGGGATCGGCAAGGAGGTCGCGAAGCGGCTCGCCAACAATGGATTCCAGGTCTTCGCGACTGCGCGAAGCCTGGAGAAGATGGACGAGCTCTCGTCCCTGGGCGCCACGGTGTTGCGCACGGACATCTCCAAGGACGACGAGATCGAGGCTTTGGTCGCTGCGGTGCTGGGACGGGTCGAGGCCGTCGACGTGCTCGTGAACAATGCCGGGTTCGGGCTCTATGGGCCGATCGAGGAGCTCGGCATCGATCAGGCACGCTACCAGTTCGAGGTGAACGTCTTCGGTCCTGCACGCCTGACACAGCTCCTGCTGCCTGCGATGCGGGCGCAAGGATCAGGCACGATCGTCAACATCTCCTCCATGGGCGGCAAGATCTACACGTTGCTCGGGGGCTGGTATCACGCGAGCAAGCATGCTCTCGAAGGCTGGTCCGACTGCCTGCGACTCGAACTCGCCCCTTTCGGCATCAAGGTCGTGGTCATCGAACCCGGCCTGGTCGAAACCGGCTTCGGGGACGTGGCGGCCGCCGGGCTCCTCGAGGGCTCGGCCGGGGGGCCGTATCAAGGGCTCGCCCGGATGGTCGCGACGGCGACCCGGCGCGCCTACCAGCCGGGGCACAGCACCGCTCCAGGCAGAGTTGCAGATGTCGTGCTGCAGGCCATAACGGCAACGAATCCAAAGACGCGCTATGTCGTCGGAAAATACGCCCGGCCGATGATCGCCCTCCGGAAGTGGCTGGGTGACCGCGCGTTCGACCGGGTGATGATGATGCAGATGCGGTGACCCGCTTGGCGGCATGGCGGCTGCCCGGCCGTCATCCGGGCGGCCGCGCGCTGTCGGCAAGAATTGTGTCGGCGGCCTTCTCGGCGAGCATGTAGATGGCAGCTACGGGGAAGTAGCCGGGGATGCGCGGAAAAACGGAGGCGTCGACCACGCGCAGACCGCTGAGGCCGTAGACGCGGAAGCGGCTGTCGACCACCCCGCCGGCCGCGCGCGGCTTCATCGCGCAGGTGCCGCAGGCATGATGACCCCAGGCATTGTCCTTAACATAGGCTTTGAGCGCATCGTCCGAAGCGCGGTGCCGGCCCGGCTCTTCCTCCTCGGCCACCCGATGTTCCATGGCATCCGAGATGCGGCGCACGAAGCGAATCCCCGTCACCATGGCTTCGAGGTCGTCTTCCCAGCCCGGGCTGCCCTCCTCGAAGTAGCGGAACCGGATGTCGGGCGAATCGGCGGGATCGGCCGAACGCAGCCGGACCGTGCCGGCAGTGTTGGCGGTATAGGCTTTGAGGACGACCCAAGTCAGGTAGTCCGGTTTGAGGAGCCTGGCCGAGTAGCCCGGATGATATCCGCGGAAGTCGGCAAGCAGCGAAAAGCAGATCAGATCCGGTTCTGTCAGGGTGGCGCGCGACCGGAAGCGGGCCGCAAAGATCGTTCCATTGCTGGTGTAGTTCCCCGCGCGCAGCCAGCGCCAGAGCCGATAGGCGCGATCGCGACGGCTGTAGCTGATGCCCTTGAGCACCCTCCACGGCCGCTTCATCCTGCTGACGACCCCGACCTCATACCGATCCTGGAGATTTCTCCCAACGCCCGGAAGCGGATGGACCGGCGTCACCCCGATCTCCTCGAGATGGCGGGGTTCGCCGATCCCCGACAGCATCAGGATCTGCGGCGAGACGAAGGCTCCGGCCGACAGGACGATGTCGTGCCGGGCCTCGGCTCTCTGCAGCGTACCTGCATGGCGATAGCGGACCGCCACCGCCCGCTCTTGGCTGATCTCGACGGCAATGACCTCGGCGCCGAGGCGCACCGTCAGCGAGGCCGGGTAGGCAGCTTCGGCCGCCCTGAGCCGCTCGCGCGCGCCGCTGCGCGTATGGCGCCGTGTGGAAAGCGGCAGCAGCTTGATACCGGACGCGCTCGCGTTCCAGATCGGCCGTTCGTTCGGATCCGGCAGAGCGCCTTCCCAGTCGTGGGGAGAGCCGGGGTGGTTGTCCGCTGCGGCAAGCAGAGCGGCGAACACTTCGCGCCGCATCACGCGATCGGCCAAAGTCCTCAGCGGCAGTGCGAGTTCGGTGGTCATCCAGCCGCGCCAGCCATGGCCGAGAGGATTCCAGCCGGTCACCCGTGCCAGCCAGCGCCAGGGGAACCAGCGGGTGCGGCAGCGCTCGACCCGCTCCCAGTAGCCCTGCATCTGCGAAGCGCGCCAGGACGGGTCGCCCATGGTTTCGGCGATATGGTTCCAGTCGGCGTCGTTCGGCCTCACGGTAATCATCGCATGATGCGCGGTGCAGCCCCCGAGCGCACGGACGCGCGGATAGAGAACGCCGTCGCGAACCTCGTCGTAGCGCCAGTCGCGCTGCTGGCGCGCGGCATCGTCGTAGTGCCTGACCCAGAAGTCCCGTGACATTCCCGCGTGTTCGGACGCGAAGGCGTGAAAGGCCGGTACCAGATAGTCGTCGGCAAGCGGCCGGTCTGCGCCGGCCATGCCGAGCGGATCGAGCGGATCTGCCCCCGCCTCCAGGACGAGGACCCGAAGGCCACCTTCGGCCAGGCGAGCCGCAAGTGGCGCGCCGGCCGCTCCGGCTCCGACAACGATGACGTCGAAGGTCTCTTCGGGCATCAAAACTGCTTCAAGTAGGCAATCAACGCCTCACGGTCGTCGGCAGCCAGCGACGCGCCGAAGTCGTGGCCGCGATTGACGACGTAGTCCGGGCACTTGCTCAAGCCGACCAGCGTGTCCACCAGGCCGGTATCGCGCACCACCTCCTCGGCATGGCGCTCAACGCTTGGGTCGGCAAGCTGCTCGGGTTGGCATGCGCCGCCGAGCCCCTTCAGAGCCGACAGGACGGTCGGCCCGGCCTTTGCCATCTTCCAGAGATGCGCAGCCATGTCGGGCTGGTCGTTGTCGGGCAGGAGTTGGGTATTTGTCAGAACGCTGATCGGGAAGTCCTTGGGAAACGGCCCGACCGCAAGCCCTCCGTCGGACGAAAAGGCCCAGGGAGCGAGGCGTCGCAGAAGCCATGTCCAGCGCGCAATCGCATCCGGAACATAGCCGGGCGGGACGATCAGGCAAGAGGGGGCGGAGGTTCGATAAATGTAGCCCGGCACCGGCTCGGTCGTCAGCCGATCCGTTCGGCGACTGGCCGGATCGAGGAGCTGGCGGATCGAGTGGTCGAACACGTTGAGCCGGTTCTCGACACAGGGCATGGTCGGATCATAGGGATCGGCCGCGGGGCAGGTGCGCGAACCCCATTGGTCCGATGTCGCCTTCGCCGTCGTCCCCTCGGCGCTGGAATAGCCGGCCTTGGGACCGGGATAAGGCGGCTTGGCGCGGCCCTCTTCGTGATAGTGCCGATAGATGTCCACATCGTAGCCGACCGAATTGTTCTGAAGGTAAGGAGCCGTCGACCAGAGGCTGACCAGCGACGCTGGCCGCACATAGCCTCGGCCGTTCCCCAGGGGAGCGAATTCGGTCGAGCCGCCTGAAATGGGATCGTAGACGGCGACGGGTTTGGATGCCGGCAGCGACTTGTAGTCCGAGGATGTGAAGTTGTCCCAAATATCTCCGGAAAGGCCATTGGTGGCGATCGCACTGCAGGCGTTGGTGCCGATCACGTCGAGCGGCACGCGGCGATCGGTGGACAGAAAGTTGCCGGTGAGGAAATCGGGTCTCGCGACCATCTCCCGCATGGCGGTCCTGTAGGCGTCGGACCGAGCCCAGGCCCAGTATCGGTCCCAGCAAGCGCGATAGCCCGGCCCGGAACCGCCGCCGGCACAGGCACCGGCGTCGACCCCCGTCGCTGGGTCGGGGATCGGCTGCTTGCTGGAGTGGCAGGCCGCGCAATGTTCGGCAAACACGATTTTGCCTCGGTCGACCTGGCTGGCGCTGGTCCGATCGAGGATTTCCTTGCCGCCTGGCGCGTCGGCGAGGTGATCGGCCCTGGCCGTGACCAGGAAGAAGATGGCCATGTCGGGGGACTGCGCCTCGGTCGCCTGCCAATAGGCGGAATTCCGGCGCGCATCGGCGATCTGAATCGGGGAAATTTTCTGACCGCCGAGAAAGGCGCGAAAGTGCAGCAGCCACTCCTCGCTGAACAGGCCGATGTTGAGATAGACCCGGTTGAGCGCCCCGAGAGTGCCGACACTGTCGGCACCGTCCTTCAGAACGCGCATGGAAGCGGCTCTGCCGGTTCTGCCGTCGAACAGGGAGCCCAGCGCCGCCGTGCGCTCGAAGTCCTGGAACTGCCGGTTGTCGAGCTCGCCGCCTTTCAGGGTCTCCATGCCTTGGGCAGGAGCCATCTTCAGCCGGGCCATGACCTCGTAGACGGCGTTCATCGTGCGAGGATTGTTGATATAGTCCGTCGAGACCAGCGATGTATCGAGCGACCCCGGCGGGTTGGTGTGGAACAGCTGGAACAGGAAGTTGCCCTCGTTCGGGGCGGGGATCGCCGCATCGCTACGGGGCTGCGTGTTCCAGAAGAAGATCCGGTCGACCCAGAAATACTGGGCGCCCGGGTTCGAGGCGAGCTCGGACCAATCAGGCTTCTCCACGTCCCGCGGCGGCTTGATGGGACTGGGACCGACGTGGCAGAACGCGCATGACATGCCGACCCGGTAGGGGCGAACGAGCTTTCGGTCGTTGTAATAGATCGGGTCCTCGTAAAACCGGTTCGGATCCCAGCGGTCCTGTGCCGCGGCGTCGAAATCGGGATTCGGGAACAGGCGCAAGCCCACCACGCCGGTGGGCTCGCCATAATAGGATCCGACGGGCAGGCGTCCACCCTCGGTCGAGCTTGGAAAATCCCGTGCGGCCCGCGTCGGCTTGCCGTCGCTTCCCTCCATCAACTCGCCCCGGGCTCCGAGGCGCACGCCGGGATAGCCGGTCTTGGGGTCGGTACTTGCCAGCGGATCGGGCGCGCAGGAAGCATCCCGCTGGTCGATCCAAAGGCCGAAATGTTTTGGATCGGGGCCCGTCGGCGCGGCGAAGCAAGGCTCGTTGGAGAGACCGAGATAGCGGAAGCGATTGTCCCGACCGTAAGCTTGGCGCCTCCCCTCGTCCTGGGTTCGATAGGACGAGATGATCTTGAGCAGGTCGAAGCTGCCGATGGCGTTCTGCGCGGCCCAGTCCCAGAACCGGTCGTTGCCGCCTGTCCAGGCGATCCACATGTTCTGCCCGCGGATTGCAGCTTGTCGAACGGCCTCGGGAGCAAGGCCGGTCACGCTCGCAACCTCCATGATCTCCTTCGGATAGGCCGAGCCTGGCGCCGGCGCCGCCAGCAGACCCTTGTCCATGGCGACGAAATAGGGATCGCCGGATCCTCTGAGGCTGTCGGAGGTGCGGCCGGCGCGCAACGCCTCGTCCGGCACCCGGCCGAACTTGTCCGAGGGGGGCTCGACCAGGCTGCGGATCGTGACGAAGGCGAGGAGGCCGGCAATGACCGCGAGTGCGAATATACCCGAGACCAGCCAGAGCAGGACGCGGCCAAGCCGTCGCTTCAACATCGTCAAGCCCTCACAACGTCTTCAGGTAGGCAAGCAGTGCCGCCTTGGAGCCGGGGTCCAGTCCGGTTCCCCAAAGGTGCCCGCCGTTGGCGTTTCCAGGCAGTCCCGTATCGTAGTTCCAGAGCCGCCGCTGGGGGTCGACCCCCGGTGTGCTGACGAACCCGCCGTTGACGGCATCGACCAGATCCGAGCCGCGCCAGAAGGTCTTCGGCCGGTCCGCAGGGTTCATGAGCAGGGCAGCGAGCGTCGGCACGCTGCCGTTGTGCAGGATACGGCCCGCGCAGCCACAGTCCGGAAAGCGGCACCGAGACGTAGCCCTCCGCCTTGTCGAAGTAGCGGAAGCCCCAGTCGTGCGCGGGTTCGTAGGCGAGGTAGCGCTGCAGCGCCGCTTGGCTCCACATGTCGAGCCGGTGCCGGTCGGTGCCGAGCTCAACGATGGGAATGGGCATGCGGAAGCGCGCACCCGCGGGTTCATGGCAGGTGGCGCATTCGCGGCCGTAGATGGCTTGGCCGGCTTCCACGGCGGCAGCGTCGACATGCAGCGGATCGTCGGGCGCCCGCTTGGGCGAGAAGGGCGAGGGCGGCGGCTGCATCGTTGCGATGAAACGTTCCATGCCCAGGAGCGCGGGTTCGGTTGCAGGAAAGGCGCCGTAGTCCATGCCGTCGCCGATCGCGCCCGAAACCACCGTCTCCCTGAGATCGGTCTGCAGACCGTCCCAATGCAAGGCGAAGCGGCGCAGCGGTGTCGCCTCGACCGAGGCCAGCCCCCAAAGCGGCATCATGTCGGAATTGCCGATCGTGCCATCGTCGGGGAGGCGCAGATTGTGGAACTTGACCGGATTGAACGGGTCGATCCGGCCCGGACCCCAGTCCGGCCGTGTCGCCATCCAGGCAAACTGCGCCGCCTGGGCGCGAAGCGCCTTCCGCGTCGCGGGGATCAGAACGTAGCGATAGGTCAGCCGCTCCCAGAGCGGCATGGCGTAGATCGCATTCGATCGCCTGCATGAGGCGGTCGGCGGTGAAGCGCGGATCGTTGCCCGATCGGATCAGGAAGCGGATGTAGCTCTGCGGATCGACCCGGGTTCCCGGGCCTGCGCTCACCAGTCGCGCCGCGTCTTCCGCGGCGAGACGGTAGCTGCCCTGATGGCAAAAGGCGCAGTTCGGGGCAACCCTCGGGATCACGCCGAGCGTCTTGATCGAGAGGCCGACGGGGGTTGCGTCGCCTCTTGGCCAGAACAGGCCAAAGGCGCCGTAGCCATCCTGGTCGGCGGGCAGCAGGTCCGGGAATACCTGCGGCAAAACCCTCCAGATCCAGTAGGGCAGGCCCTGCGCCGCTTCGTTGCCGATCGAGCCGTGATCGAAGAGGCGGGCCGGATCGTTCGTGGCGGGCTGCGGGACAGGCCGCAACAGCAGAAGCCAGGCACCCCCGCCCAGCACGACCAGGGCAAGCAGCACTACGAGCAGAGCTCGCCAGAGGCGCAGCGTCATCTCGGCCACCGTCCATTCGCAAGGCGCTGCTCGATCCCGACGATGCGGATCATGCAGACGAGCGAAGCGATCGCGATGCCGGCGTCGATCAGCGCCGGCACGAGAAACCCGCCGGAAAAGCCGAAAACGAGGACTGCGATAAACAAGAAGGTCGCGCCGAAGGTTCGCGACGGCAGGATCGAAAGCCAGGCAAAGATTCGATACCGGTCAAGATCGATCGACATCGGAATATAGAATACCGAAATCAAGATGAGCAGCCCGCCGACCAGCCTTGGCCAGAAGGTCGTGCCTTCCTGCGGAATGCCGAACAGGTCGAGCGTCCAGCCGGGGGCGGCAAGAAGCGGGACACAATAAGCGAGATTGAGCAGGATCCCGACCCAAACGACGACGCTGTGCCGGAATTTCCAGCGGGACAGGGATTGATGGCCCGGCTCGCTCACAGGGTTTTCATGTATTCGACGAGGGCGTCCTTGTCGGACGCCGGCAATGCCGTGCCGTAGGCCTCGCCCTCGTGGCCTCTGTTGCCGTTGCCGGGCAGAGAGGTGTCGTAGCGGAACGCCCCGGGCGCGCTTGGGTCCGGGCGGTAGCCGACCCGGGCAAGATCAAGAACGTCGCCTCCCCGGAACCAGATCGCAGGCCGGCTCGCGGACGGCTCGAGCAGATCGCGCAATGTCGGCACCGAGCCGTTGTGCAGGTAGGGCGAGCGGGCCCAGATGCCGTCGAGCGGCTGGCTCGCATATCCGTTCGTCTTGCGGAAATTCGAGAACCGCCAGGGATAACCGGCATACAAGGTGTTTTGGGCGCCCGCGAAGTCAGGCGTGTACGACGCCCAGCGTCCCGGATCCGTGCCGATTGCAGAGAGCGGCACCACCTCGCCGAGACCGGGAAAGCGGGCGCGTGAGTAGTCATAGGTGGAATTCCGCTTGAGGCCATGACAGCCGGAGCAATAGTCGGCGAACAGCGTCGCCCCGCGCTTGGCCTTGAGCGGGTCGACGCCGTCGGCGGCGGGGAACGGGGGAGGGGGCAAGTTCCACATCCAATCCTCGACCCGCCGGATCGCGCCCCGGTCGACCGTCACCGGCGTCACGCCTGCCCCGAGCGCGGCGGAGAGATTGCGCTCGGCAACAGACGAGTTGTTGCCGTCCCAATGCAGGTTCATGCCCTCGCGGGGACGCTGCATCCAGATGGCCGGAAAATCGGAGGACCCGTTGAGCGCGACGTCGCTGATCTTGTCCGGCGTCATCGGGAAATTGAATTGGATCGCTTTGTACGGATTGAAGGTGTCGACGCGCCCGGGACCCCAGTCTTGCTGTCGTTCGATGAAGGCGAGCTGCTCGCCGAGCGAAAGCAGCGCCTGCTGGACCCGCGGAAAGACGACGTTGCGATAGAGGAAACGCTCGGCGACGTTGAGATTGCCGCCAACGGCATCGCTGTCGATCGTTGCAACCAGGGTGTCGCCGGTGAAACCGGGGTCCCGGCCGACGTCGATGAAGAATCTGATGAGATCATAAAGCCGCAGATTGTTGGACGGCGCGCCATAGAGAAGATGCTGCGTGCCGTCTCCGGGCAGCCGGTAGGTGCCGACATGGCACACCGAGCAATTGAGCCAGACACGTTCCACGCCGGTGACCACCCGTCGCGAGAACCCGATCGGCAGATCGTCGCCCTGATTGTAGATAAAGCCGAACCGCCGCCAGCCTTCCGGGCCCATGCGCTGCGCATAGAGGACCGGCAGTGCCTTGAAGACGAGCGTGGGCAGCCCGTTCGCCGTTTCCGACCCGATCGAGCCATGCTCGAAGTGCTCGAGCGGGCCCTCATAGGCGACGACGTACTGATTGACGAAGACCAGCCAATAAAGCAGCAGCAGGATGACGATCAGACCCACCAGCCAACGCAGCCGCCTTCGGCGGACCATTGCTTGTTCGACTGGATTGAGGCGATCCAGGTCGAGCGATGACGTTCTGGCGCGTTCGGAGCTCATGGCACGGGCTCAGTGAAACGTCGGAGGCTCGAAAACCGACATGAGCTCGGCGATCATCGCTTCATAGCGCTCTTCGAACGTGTCTGCCTTCGAAGCGGCTGAGTTCATAGCAACCGAGCGGGTTCTCGAGGTCGTTGATCAGGCATTTGTTGCAATAGGTGCATTCCTTTCCGGCCGGCGGCCCGTCAGCCGTCTTCAGCATCTCGGGCAGGTTCGGGTTGGCGATCAGCGATCGCCCGATCGATACGCCGTCGCAGGCGCCCGATCGAATTGCGTCGGCGATCTTCGATGCATGCTGAAAGCCGCCGGTGCACAGAATTTTGATGCTCGGGATCGATCTTGCGAACCGCCTCGGCAATCGCAGCCGCGTAGCCGACATTGATCCCCTCGACGATCTTTCCCCGACGCCAGACCCAATACCGGCGGAACAGCGCGCCGCCGATCGGACTGGAAAAGATGCGGTAGTTGAAGTGGGTGCGCACCCCTTGCGACAGCATCCCGTCATACCAGCTTGACAAGCTCCCGCACCGGCAAGTCGCCCGGCGGGTTCCGGGGATGCGGAAACGTCGAGCCGGAGGAGACGTGGATGGCGTCGACCCCCTTGCCGTCGTCGACGAGGAGCCGGCAGATATTGAGCGTTTCATCGAGGGTGTTGCCCGCTTTTTGCCACGGGTAGAGCCAGTCATTGTGGTCGACGCCATTGATCTTCATCTGCAGATGGAAGTCCCTGCCGACCTCCCGGCGAATGGCGCGGATGATTTCCAGAACGAAGCGCGCCCGCGCCTCCCAATCGCCGCCGTACTCGTCGTCGCGGTCGTTGATGCCCGAGCTCAGAAACTGGGTGATCAGGTAGCCGTTCGCCCCGTGCAGTTCGACGCCGTCCAGCCCGGCTTCGCGGGCTCGCCGAGCGCCTTGGGCGAATTGCTCGACGGTTTCAGCGATCTCGGGCTTGGTCATCGCTTGCGCCAGAATGCCGTGGAAGTAGTCCTTGCGGCTGGTCGAACTCCGCGCCTTGCGAAAGGCGTTCTCGATCCCCCCCATGTCCTGCTGCCGGCCGGAATGGCTGAGCTGGAGGATGAAGCGGCAGTCATGCTCGTGGACGCTCCGGCCGATCCGGCGCCAGAACGGGATCTTGTCGTCGGCATCGATCATTGCATAGCGGGTGAGGATGCGGCCGCGCACCGTCACCGGCGTGAACGAAGAGATGATGGCACCCGCCCCGCCACGCGCAAAGCGCGTCTCCCAGTTCACGCGGGCGTTGCTTCCATGTCCATTGTAGTCGTCGAAGGTGCCGGACAGGTTGGAGCGAAAAATCCGATTCTTGACGGTGAGGTGCCTGAACTGAAGTGGTGCGAAGATTTGCCTGGCGTTGTCCTCGTGCAGAAATCTGCCATCAACGGAGGCCGTATGAGCATCTGTCACCAGTTGACCCCTCGTGCTCTGGCAGCAAACTTCGATAAAAAATGTTAGATGACCTGATCTCTCGTCATGGTAGCAAGACTTGGCACTTCGCGCTAGGAAAAATTAGTGGCTAGTACGCTTTGGCTGACCTTTAGCTGATTGGAGATTCTGCGATCAACGCGTTCAATTCATCGCAAAGTTGTTGACCAAACCTACCTGGTAAAGGGATGCGCCGATGTTGAGCTTGCAACTTGGACGATCTGCGCCGGACCGTCATCTTGCTGCCCGACGGTCTGCGGCGACGGCGATGCGATCGCTTGACGCCATCCTCCCGCTGTTCTTAGCCGCTCAGTCATGAGGCAAGAAGAATATTAAGAAGAACAAAGGCTTCCCGTTGACGAATGAGCCTGTACGCGACTAAGCTAAGTTGAACGGGTAGGATCTACCATTGGTGAAGGGTTGGACGTTTATGTCACGCTCTATCTGTGCTGTGTTCGGAATGGTTGTGCTTGCGGCTGTAGCCCTGGCCAGCGTGTCGGCGTCCGTCTCTCATGCTCAGAGCGGCTGCGATCCGCGTGTAAGCAACTGCCGCTAGGGCGCCTTTCGGCGGTCACCCCATCATGACCAGCCATGAAGGCTTGGTGCAGCTCGCACAGGCGGCCGACAGCGGGCCGATCGCCGTGGCCGGCCAGGACGTCGAGCGGGCAGCCAGCCTGCTGGCCGGCGAGAACTCGTTCCTGGTCTCGTTTCTGGTCGGCGCAGTCGTCATCCTGTTCTTCGCACGCAAGCGAATCATGGAGTTCACTTACCCGCCAAAGGGCGAAGCCTTCGATTTCACCAAGATGCTGACGATGGACACCATTGTCGGGCGCGACGTCTTTTTCAAGTCGTTCGTGTTCTATGTCGTGCTGCTCGAGATCATCTACATCTTTGTCTGCACGTCCAAGCCGTTGATCCTGTTGCTGACCAACAATCCCGGCCAGGCCGTGTTCGAAGGTGCTGCCTGGCCGCTGGGTGCGGCGCTGATCGTGGTGGGCTTGTTGCCGTCGACGCCGGCGATCGCGCAGCTCGAGCAGATGCTGCGCGGCCTGGCGCAGCGCGCGGCCAGCATTCCGGGCCAGTTCTTCGGCCGCGTGACTAAGCTGTCGCGCAGCGAGATCGAGGCTCTCGCCAATGACGCGCCCGACTACAAAGGCGACTTGCGGCGCTTCTGGAGGATCCACAACCTCCTGGTGGCGATGGGCACGTCGCGCGACCAGGCGGTTCAGATCGCCAGGCGCTGCGTGTCGGCCGAGGTTTTCGGCCAGTGGACGCTGGATGGCTCGTCGATCTGGAGCGAGGAGGAGTACGACAAGTACAAGGATATCATCAGCGTCCTGAAGCCGAAGTCGGAGCTGTTGAAGAACGAAGTCGACCGCATGATCGTGCTGACGGAGCGGCTCGACATCGTCAAGGAATGCCTGGCCAAGAACAAGGTCGAGGACGTGCGGGTGACTTGGCCGGTCGAGCTGCTCGATGCCGTCGAGCGTGATGCGGAGGCGGCGAGGCAGGCCATGCCGGAGGCGCCGACCTCGGAGGCGGAGATCCTTGCCGCCAACAAATACGAGGAAGTGCAGCGCGGCTGGCAGAAGATCGAGTACGACAGCTCGACGACCTCGAAGCGATTGTCGGCGCTGTTTTCGATTATCGCCGGCAACGACCGGGTGACGACTCAGTCGCTGCTCAATCAAGGTCAGCGTGCCAAGGAACCGTCGCGTGCCAGGGCTGGACTCGCCAAGCCCGATCCGGTCTTGCGGCGGTTCATCGAGATCCTCGAAGATAGGACAGAGCAGGAGACGTGGAGCAATTCCGCGATCATCAGCTGCCTCGTCGGCTTCATCATCTGCGTCGCGCTGATGGTCCCGTACTTCTACCTGGCAGATCTCGTGATTTCGCGATTCGAGGGCTATAAGGGCGTCGCTTTCGTCGGCGAGATCGGCCGCGACGGCTTGACGCGTGCGGCCACGATCTTCGTCGGCTTCGCGCTCTGCTCGGTCGTGGCCCTATTCATGCGCTCGGTTCGCATCGAAGAAGGTGAGTGGCGCGGCTTCACCGGCTTCTCGACGTTTCCGTTTTCCGATTACTACGCCATCATTCTGTGGTGCAGTTTGGCCGCGTTCGTGCCCATCGTGGTCGTCTATGTCCTCAACAATTACAATTGGACGGGAGGCGGGGAGTCCACGCTGCTGAACAGCCTGGCGCCGAGGGAGATCGCCCAGGGGCTCGTGTTCAGGTATTTCCTCGGCTTCTCTTCCGTAGCCTTTGCCATCGGCACCTGCATCCTCGCCGATCTGTTCGATCGCGATGCAAGGACGGGCAAAGTCGAGAACCACTATGGCGTCTGCCTGCGCATCTTTCTCCTGATTGCCACGGTGCAGTTGATCTGTCTGGCCCTGGATGCCAACACCACCGCCCATCCGGCATTTTTCCTGAGCAACTTCTTCGCGGTTTGCTTCTTTGCGCTGCCGGCCATTCTGTCGTTTTCGCGCAGCTATCGCTCGAATAGGCTCGGTCAGGTCAAAGTCGAACCGCCGGCCCAGGCTGCCAAGCCGATCGAATTCACTCGCCCCAGCCGTAGCAACGGGACGGAGGTCAAGGCGTCGGACGAAACCATCGCCGCCGCTCCCGCGGGCCGGTCGGAAGATCGCCCGCTTGATCCCGGAGGCGATCAGCTGGTGGGGGCAGACAAGCAGCCGGCGGTCGGGGAGAGCAACCGGCAGATCCGCTCTTCGGCCGACACGCTGGAGCCCGGCAGGGGGTAAGGGGCCGGCGCTCGACGTTCCCGGGGTCGGGGCCGAAGCGGGGGAGGCGGCATGGCGAATTTCACTGTCAGCGAGCCGGTGGATGTACGGCCGGATCCCGATCCGAGTTCGCAGTCGGTCGGCACGATCAACCCCGGCGATCGCATTCTTGTCCCGGTTCAGCTGGGCGACTGGTCGAAAATCACCGGTTCCGATCGTGACGGCAATGTTCGGACCGGGTGGATCGCGTCGCGGTTTGTCGTGGAGGTCGCCGGGCAAACCGTTCAGCTGCATCCCGAGCCCCTGTCCGAGCAGTTCGAGGTGGCGACGGGGGTGCTCGAGACGCTCGTCGAACTCGCGAACTGGCGCAAGGTGAGGGTGACGGCGGGCACCGATGTCCACACCGGATGGGTGGACACCACAACGCTCGACACCGAGGAGACGCAGCCGCCGCCGGAAGAGGTGATCGTCGTCGACGACCGGCTGAGCCTGGGCGTCAATGAACCCTTCCGGGCGGCGCTGCTCAAGGCCGAGCAGCTGACGGGCATCGATGCCGCCGCGCTCGCCGCGCTGGTCGATGCCGAGGCGGCCAAGCTCGGCAGCGGCCCCAGCAAGGGCCAATGGGACCCGCAAAGCTTCAACGCCGGCTCCGGTGCGGCGGGGTTGACCCAGTTCCTCAACAGCACATGGCTCGACCATGCGCGCAACGCGGCCACCCTGCTCAACAAGAGCGCGAAGGACAAAGGGTTCGTCACGCCGCTGGACGGCATCGTCGCCAGCCGGGAGGCCGACCTGCTGGCGCTTCGGTTCGACCCGGAGCTGGCGATCGTCTCGGCCGCCGAATACGGCACCGCGAACCTGCGCGCGCTCGAAGATGCAGGCCTGCTGCCGGACGGCATCGGCGACGACGAGAAGGCGCGCTACATGTATCTGGCGCACCACGAAGGCGCAGGCGGTGCCCGAGCCTTCCTGCGCGGCCAGAACGACAGCGACCTGTCCAAGTTCATCAGGCAGGTCGGGGCGCAGATGGCCGGCGAACTCACGCAACGGGCCCGCGGCGACGTGGCGCTGGCCTATCGCGACTGGCTGAACGGCTTCATCGACGAGCACATTCAGCCGATGAAATTCCGGCGAAGCGAACAACCGCTCGCCGCCGCCGCTCAGGACGGCAGGGCCTTGAAATCGTTCGACAGCACTGTCATTCCGATCGGCAAGCTGGGCGGCCAGGCACGCCTTGTCGAGCAGGTCCAGCAGGCACTTGCCAAGCTCGGCTATCTCGATCCGCCGCCGGACGGCAGGTGGGGGACGGTCTCGAATTGGGGTCTGGAGCGGTTCTGCGGGATCAACGGGCTTTCCCTTTCGGCCGGCTTCACCCGCGACATCGCCACGGCACTGCTGCGCCCGAGCCATGGGCTGCCGGAGATCAAGGCCCGCGGCGACTGGTTCGACAAGGTGATCGCCTACATGAACCGGCACGGCTTCTGGATTTGCCGACATCCGGGGGCGGTCAACATCGTCTATCTGGAAGGCGTCGACCCGGACGGCACGGTGAATTCGGACAGGCCCAATGTCTTCAACGATCTGCGTATGGCCTTCGTGATCGACGAAACGGGAACCCCGGTGATCAGCAGCTGGGAAGGGACGACCGAGCCGGGCATTTTCTGGACGATGAACCCGATGAATCCCCGCGGTGCAGCGCGCATCGCCTTCGGGCAATACAAGGCCTGGGCGGTCGGCATTCATTTGAGGGGCAAGGCATCGGCCCACGAGGCTTTGGTGCAGGTGGCCGAGGTGACCGTTCACCGCGACCTGAACAAGGATTTCAAGCGGCTCAACGACCGCGTGGAGACCGGACTGTTCGGCATCAACCAGCATTGGGGCTACGACGCGCCGAAAGACGACCTCGGCAACACCAGCGCCGGCTGCCTGGTGGGCCGCACCAAGAAGGGCCACCGCGAGTTCATGGCCATGCTCAAGTCCGATCCGCGGTTCCTGGCCAGTCCGTCCTACAAATTCGTCGCCGCGGTGCTGCCGGGCGACGAGGTGCTTGGCGGCAACGCCTGATCGGTGGCTTCAGACAATCTCTGAGAAGTGGCTGCAGAGGCATGTGATGCAGCTCACAGACGCTCGCAACCTAAGGCAGTATCCTATCTCGCTAAGCTTAGGCGGTGAAGCCGGAGCAAAATAAGGGGCCGTCGCTTCGAACGAGGCGAGCGTCCCAAGGGAGGTAGACATGAAAGCGTCGGCAGCCTTTTTCATTCTTGCAATTCTGTTTGCCGCCGTCGGTTCGGCGGCTGTGCTCGAGACCTCGGGCGATGCGTTCGCGCAGCAATGCCCGAATGGCAAATGCCCGTAGTCAGCTGCCTGCAGCAATTGCCGGAAGTCATGGAACCGGCTTTCCATCCGGCATTGCGGGGGAAAACGACTTGCAGCAGGACGTCGGTCTGAACGATCGGTCGTCTGCTCGAGTGGGGAAAGGTCAAACCGATGTCAAGCCTTCTGCTTTCGACCGAGTTCTGGTTCGGAGCCGCCGTGCTCGGCGCATACCACTTCGCCAAGTTCAGCGAGCTGAGTTCACTCGACCCCGATGTTGCCGCCCGAAGCGCGCAGATCCCGAACCTGCGCGCCATCGATTTTGCCGGCAAGCTCGCTTATTGCAGCGCATTGGCCGCGTTTCTGGCGGTCACCTTCCTGACCTACCTCGTCCTGTGCAGCATCTCGCCAACCATCCTTCTCGGTTGGGCCCAGGTCTCCGGCGCGAAGCTTGATACAGACCTTACGGAATTCATCGATTCCGTTCACTATCCGCTCTACATCGCAGCGGCATTCATCGGCTTTACGCAACCGGGCATCCCGGTGCTTTCCCAGATCGGCAATGCGCAGCGAAACGCCTTCCATGCCTGGATGGGCGTGCCGACCCGGGTGATGAACACCTCCGGCTGGTTCTCGAACCAGATCTTCACCCGCAGCCCGGGCGCCAAACAGCTGGCCAAAGAGATCCAGATGCTGCTGAGCGACGGCTGGATCCAGCGCATCGATGTCTATGCCGACGCCGATTTCTACCGCAGCTATATCGCCCGGCTGAAGCTCGACGACCAGGCCGAGCTGTTGGAGGGCACCCGTCGCGAATTGAAGCTGCTGACGCGTCAGCTGGTGGATGCCGCCTCGCTTGCCACGGTGCGCGAAAGCGGGATGACGGGTCTCTCACGCCTCGCCCGCGATCTGCAAGTCGACGTCATCCCGAACCCCGCCTGGCCAAAAGCATTTCTGGCAGGCGGCATGATGTTCCTGGTCGGAATGACTGTTCTATGGAACCTTATTCCGCTGTTCAACGGTCTGGCTGCCGCGCTGTTTCCGCCCGCCGCAGGACAAAGCTATGATTTCTGGCCGGACGATCTTTGGTTCTCTGGCCAGTATCTCATCGCTCAGGCTATGCCGATCTTTCTGACGACAGGAATTGCCTTGGGCATTTGGCTGAACGCTTCGGCTCGCCGGCAAAAGGGCATCTCCTATGAAGCGGGAATCAACTCCGCGATCGGCGCGATATTCTACCAATATGCATGGCTTTTTGCCCTGATCGTCATGGGAACCGTCGCCTTCGACATATTTCAGGCGTTCTTCGATCTTGGCGCCTATGCGAGCTCGGCGCAGAGCTTCTGGGAATTCGCCAAGTTGAACTTGCCCTTCTATCTTCTACATTCATTCATCTCGCTCGTCGTCTGCTTTGCCGTGCTGATGTTCATGGACGACGATCTGCGCAAGATGAGGTGGGGCAAGCCGATCACGGTGACGCTCACCGGCCTCGGAGTCGCGCTGGTCGCCGTCTTCTATGCGGCAACCCTCGTCCAATCCCGCTTTCACGTTGCCTTCGGGCCGAATGGGCTGGACCTGGCGGTGTTGATGGTGCTGGTCAATGTTTCAGGCGCATTGCTCGCTCTGGCCAGCGCGGCCATCTGCAAAGGTCAGGCGCAAATGTCGGCCGGATCGGCGCAGCCGGAACAGCTTCCGCCCGCCGCGCCGACGCTGGCGCCGCTGATCGAAGCTTAGTTCGGGTCGAGCAGGCCGAACACCGATACCAGCAGAATGGCGGCCAGGCCGAGTGCCACCTCGGCCGCCGTGCCGCGCCGGATAGCGCCGAGGGCAGCCGGCCCGGTCGTTCCGATGCGGGGCACGAAACGGTAGCGGTTGACCGCGGCGATTGCGATCATCCCCAGCACCGCGGTGATCTTTGCTGCCAGCAGCGCCCGGTAAGGCGTGAGCCAGACTGCCGGCCAGCCCATGATGAGCGCGGCATTGACGATGCCGGAAAGCAGCGCCAGCGCGACGGCGATATATCCTGCCTGCGAGAAGCGGCGGAGCGCCGTGATCGCCTCCAACCGCATCGGCGCCTTGCCGGCCTCCGCCAACACGATCGTCAGCGGCCAGAGCGCGCCGAACCAGGCGCCGGCTGCCAGCACGTGGACGACGTCGGTGAGCTGATGGGCAAATCCGAGCCACCCTTGCTGCATCACCGCATGGCCGGATGCCGCCAGGCTGACAAGCACCAGGCCCGCGGCGAGCGCCGTGGCTGGCGGGCGTCGGCCCTGAGGCGCCAGTTGGGCAAGCACCAACAGCACCGACGCGCCGACCTGCAGCAGCCAGGCCTCGCCGAGATTGGTGGCAACCAGCACGTCGCGGAGCGTTCCGCCGTCGATGGCGTCGCTCCAGCCGTCGCCGATCATTGCGGTCTGCAGCGGCAACGCCGCCAGCGCGGCGGCCGCGACGACCGCCACGGCAGCCACTCTGACGCCGGCGAGACGGCCGGCGACCATCCGCGACAAGGGTTGCGGGACCAGCACGCCGAGAAAGCCGAAACTGCCCCACAGCAGCATTGCGGCCGCATCATGCAAGAAGCGGCATAGAGCCATGGCAAGATCAGGCGTCATTGCGGCTGCCGGTTTGCTGAACGTCGTTCGGAAGAGGAGTCGCCTCGCGCCTCCGTTCCCTCAGGGCGCGATCGTGAATTGGTAGTTGCCCTTGGTCTTGTGCCCGTCGCGGGAGAGCGCATGCCATTCGACCCGGTAGGTGCCGGGCGCGAGCGAAGCCGGGAGCGAGACCATGAAGGTCTTGTCGCCGTCCATCAGCATGGCGCCCTCGGTTTTGACCTCCTTCTTGTCCGGACCCAGGACTTTAACGCCGGTGAACTTCGTTTGCAGCTCCTCGCTGAATTTCAGGTCGATCTCCGCGGGAGCAGTGTTGACGGTGGCATTGGCCGGCGGCTCGGCGGCGACGAGCTCGGCATGCGCAAAGGCGCTGCCGCAGAGCGCGGCGGATGACAGCGCCGCAAGCGCGGCAGCACGGATCAGCTTGATCATCGGTATCAATTCCCTTTGGTTCGGGCAGGTCCGTTCAGTCCCGAGCCGGTCACCCACGTGCCGGATCAGCGTCTCGCTGAACGAAGCTGCCATTGTTGCCGAATAGAGATCGGCTCGGGGCGGTTCTTTCCGAATGTGGTTCGGAAAAGAACGTCCGGGCAAGCGAGACCGCTCGGATCGGCGGCGGCCGTGGGGTTTGCCGGCAAAGCTCGTGCCTGACCACTGAAGCGAGCTGGCTCTGCCTCCCGGCGGGTGCGTCGGCCAACGCCGGGCGTGGCTCGTCACGACCGGCACTGCCCGGAACCAGGGCATCATCCCGCAGCGTAGGGCAGCAGAGACATGCGGCCTGACATGCCCGGTCGCGATGGCCAGGGGGTCCCGGTCCCGGACGATGGTCGCGCGAGGCGCAGATCGTGTCGCCGAAGACATCCAGCCGGAGCGCCAGCGATGCCAACCATTCCGGCCAGGCTGCACCCACCAGCAGCGGCAACAGGAGAAGCAAGGCGGCGGACCGCAGCGCCGCGCCCGATCTCGGTCGCCGCCCGCGCAAGCTCACGACTACCGCGGCCCTGCCGACCGCTGCGGCGGCCCGAAGACAAATGCCGTCATCGCCAGCAGGCCGATCGCCGGCAGAACCAGAGCGAGCAGGCTTGGGCCGTGGAAGACCAGGTCACGCCATCTCGGCTCCACGATCGCCCCGGTGCTGAAGGTGTCGGCACTGTATTGGCACAGCACCCAAGAACTGCCGCTTTGCACCAGCTCGGCGTCGATGGCGGAAATCAGCGCTTCGGCCGGCTGCTGCGCGGCTGCCATGGTCTTCATGTGGATGAGCAAGGCTTTTGCTGCCGCGAGATAGGCATGGCTGCAGCCGTTGAACGGGCTTTGCTCGTCGAGAATACTGCCGGGCATCAGGCCCCACAGGCAGTAGGCATATTGAAGATTGCCGTGATTGAGCAGCCGCCGGAAGGTCGGGTCGGTCTGTGGCTGCTTCTCCGCGAGCGCCAAAATCGCCGCCCGGTGGCGGGCGATCACGGCCATCTGGCCATGATCGAGGCTGGGGATCTCGACGCCGGGCGGCGGGGGCAAGGCCGGCCGCAGGCTGTGGGCGTCGAGCTTGCCGCTCGCCAGACCGGCCATCAGCGCGGCCAAGGCCATAGCGGCCAGCCGCCTCCGAGCTGGCAGGCACCCCCGCGTCATCTCCGCGAGGGCAGGTGTCGAGGCCGGCAAAGGAGCGAAGCTTGCACGCACATCCTCCCTCTCGACCGAACCGCTTCTCTGCAATCTCCTTAGCGCAGCTTTTCGGCCCTGCGAAGTGCCTCGCTGACGGGGGGCCTTCAACCCTTCCGGCCGGTCGCCTTCCCGTCGGGGCCGTCGCCCGGCCGGATCTCGGCCCTAGCCGGACCCGCGCCCCAGCAGGATCGCGTCAGTCTCCGAGGTTCAGCTTTGCCCGCAACGCGTCGATCCGCTTGGACGCTTCGGCCTTGGTGAGGTCCTCGGCATAGGTTTGGTCATCCTCGGCCTGCTCGGAAAGGGTCTTCAAATAGGAGGCTTGGGCGGCCGTCATCGGGTCTTCGCCGCTCACCCAATCATCCGGATCCTTTTCGGCGTTGGCCGGAGTATCGACCTTCGGGTTGGGGACTTTGGCGTTCATCGTGACCTCCATGTGAGCCCACCCAATGCGCCACGATCACGATTTGTTCCGAAGCAGCAGGGCGTGCCGCCGGCTTCCAGCCCTGGGAGTTGGCATTTTGTTGTAACTTGACCGAAACACAGGAGCTGTCCCCACGCAATCGGTCAGAAACAAACAGGTCCCATGGTGCCTCCACCGCAGCGATGACAGGTGATCGTCGCAAGCGGGCCGGAACAGGAGGGAGCCATGTCGGTCATCGAGCAGATCTCGCGCGTCGGCGCTTCGCTGGCCAGAGCCCAACGCCTGGGCCGGGCCGAACTGCGCGAACTGGTGCTGCCGAGCTATCACCCCGAGCGCCACTACATGCGCGGCCCCGGTCCCGCCTGCGCCCGGCGCGCCGGCAGCGTGCGGGCAACGCAAATGGCCTCACTGAAGCACTGACGGTGCTGAACCGGGACGGGCGGCCGGGTGGGCCGCGCCGACGCCTGATCGACTGAAACCGCGCGTGGTTGCGCGCCATGGAGGACCAAATGTACAGACTTCTTGCTCTCGCCGCCTCATTGATCGCGCTGCCGGCCGCGGCCGGCGAACTGCGCGACATTCAGGGCGGCACCGTCGACCTTGGATCCTATCAGGGGGTCGTCTACTACACCCAGGACGGGCCCGACTTCCGTGTGGTTGCGACGCTCGCCGCCGACCAAGGCACGCCGATCCGCCTCGTCGCCACCTTGGCTGCGAACCAGCATCTCTCGATCTCGGTGCCCGGCAAAGCGGGTGAACCGGAGCGGTCGCTCGAGATTGTCCGCAGCGCCGACAGGCTGGTGCTCGACAGCGCCGACGCCGGCACCGAGATGGCCGCCACGGTCAGCCAGTAAGCAGGGCCTCGTCTCAGGCCGGGCGGCGGACGAAATCGGCGATCGCCTCGCCGAGTTCGGCCTCGCCGCTGTTGAGATGGGCGACCAGCGACATATGGTTGTGGCCGGCCAGACGGATGAATGGCGGTGCGCGGCCCCGGGCGCGCGCCAGGACGTAGGCAAGCTCCAGCGCATAGACATCGAGCAGCGGGTTCTCGTACTCGGCAACGGCGATCATCGCCGGCAGGGTGCTTGCCGCAGCGTGCGTCACCGGTGAGCGCACCGCATAGGTTGCCGGGTCGTCCCCGAAATAGGCGATCACCCCGGCGGCGTTGGGGTTCTCTTTCGACGCATCGATGCGAACACGCGGCGACAGAAGCACGATCCCGCTGAGATCGCGGCCCAGATATCCCGCCGCCGGATCATAGGCATAGGTGCCGACATGGGTGGCGCCGGCCGAGTGGCCGATGGCGACGATCGCCTCCGGCTTGCCGCCCAGGCCGGCGATATTGGCGCGGACCCAGGCGATGGCGAGGCCGAGATCGTCGGCGCCGCCCGGCCAGACCGAGGCCGGCGCGAGGCGGTATTCGACATTCACGGCGGCAAAGCCTTGGCGCGCAAACCAGAAAAGGACGTTGTCGTAGACCTCCTCGGACAGCCGCTTGTCGCCGCGCACGAATGCGCCGCCATGGACGAAGAGCACGACCGGAGCGCGGCGGGCATCGGCCGGCACGATATAGTCGAGCCGTTGGCGCGGCTCGGCGCCGTAGGCGATGTCGCGCATGATCGCCGCGCCGGCCCTGGGGGCACGCGCCAGCACAGGTCCATAGGCGCGCAACACCAGGTCGCGATGGCCTTGGATATCGTTCGCCCAGACGGGCCCGATCTCAGCCATCAGGCGGCGCGCCGCCGGATCGAGCGCTGCATGGCTGCCGATCATCGCTTCCCTCCTGGCTGATCCCGAACTTAGTCTTCCAGCGCCGGCAGGCGAGCCAGGCTTGCGGCCGGAGGAGGCGGCCGTCAACCCTTTCCGCCCGGCTTGGTCTTGACATCGTCGCGCCGCTGCGCCAAGCCGCCGACTTGCGGGTCAGCCCTCTCCCGACGGCGCTTCACGCCGAGGAGACCTGACCGGCCGATCGGAGATCTGCCATGGCCGCTTCTTCGCAGCTTGCGGGCGCTCGCACCGATGCACGGCTCGAGGACGGCGTCTGGCCGGAGCGCCGCAGCCGCATCCTCGATTGGCTGATGATCGAGTTGCGCGGCCAGCGCTTTCTCGACAACATCCTGGTCGAGACCTGCCAAAGGCTGGTCGAGGACGGCATTCCGGTGGCGCGGGCGACCCTCCATCTTCGCGTCAACAACCCGCAATGGCTGGGCGCCCGCATGCTGTGGAAGCGCGGCATGACCGAGGCCGAGTTCCGCACCTTCGACTACGGCGTCGAAGACAGTGCCCAATATCTGAACAGCCCGCTCAACGATATCAACAGCGGCGCCGCCGAGGCCCGCCAGCGGTTCGATCAGCCCGGCCGCGACGGCCCCTGGTACAACCTCTATGAGGAGCTCAAAACGGAGGGTCTGACCGACTATGTCGCCTGGCCGATCGATCACACGCTCGGCAAGCGGCACGTCATCAGCTTTTCCAGCGACCGTCCCGGCGGGTTTCGTCAGGACGAACTCGCGGCGCTCAAGGATTTGCTGCCGGCCTTCGCGCTGGTCAGCGAGATCCGCATCAAGAACCGCCTCGCCCGCACCTTGCTCGACACCTATGTCGGCACCCACGCCAGCGAGCAGATCCTCGCCGGCGCCACCACCCGCGGCAGCGGCACCACCGTGCATGCCGCGATCCTGATCTGCGATCTGCGCGACTTCACCGCAATCTCCGACGCGTGGCCGCGCGACGACGTCATCGGCCTCCTCAACGACTATTTCGACGCCATGTGCGAGCCGATCGAGGCTCGTGGCGGCGAGATCCTGAAGCTGATGGGCGACGGCTTCCTGGCAATCTTCCCGCTCAGCCGGCCGGACGCCTGCGCCAATCTGCTGACCGCGATCGCCGAGGCGGAGAGCGGGATGCAGGCGCTCAACCGCCGCCATCTCGATGCCGGCCGGCAGGCGCTGGGCTACGGTATGGGCGTGCATGTCGGCGACGTTATGTACGGCAATATCGGCTCGCGCCGGCGGCTCGACTTCACGGTGATCGGCCCGGCCGTCAACCTGGCGTCCCGGATCGAGGCGCTGACCAAGGTCGTGCACCGGCCGGCGCTGTTCTCGCTGGCCTTCGCCACCATGGCGGGCTGCGTCGGACGGATGGACAATCTCGGCCGCCACCCCGTCAAGGGGGTGCCCGAGCCGGTCGAGGTGCTGGCTTTTCCGCTCGACGGCGGTTGAGCCGTTTCAGCAAGGCATGGCAGGGCCCGCCGTCTTCTCAGGCCTCGATCTTCATGTCGAATTTCTGCGCGTCGACCGCCTTGAGGTTGCGCAGCGCCGCATCCTCGGCCGGGATCTCGCCGAAGGCGATGCGCGCGGCCGCGGTGATGTTGTGGACGATGTCGTCGATCTCCGCCTGGCTGTGATGGGGATGCGTGGCGACCATCACCGTGCGGTTCAGGATATCGAGCGAGCGTTGGCAGAGGTCGGCGGGATAGGTGGTGCGGCACGCGGCGTTGGCCGGCAGCGTGTAAGGGTTCATCGCCGCGTGAGCCGCCCCGGCCCGCATCAGCACCTGATCCCATTCGGTGAAGGTGTGGCGCCCGGTCTTTCCGGCAATCACGCTGGGGAAGATGCCGACGAAGCGGGCCGCCGTCTCGGCTGACGGGAAGGTGAACATCACCTGCGTTGCACAGTCATGGTCGGGGCTGTTCATCGGCGTCGGCCGCAAGCCGAGATTGCCGAGCGAGGCAACGCCGGACAGAATCGCCCGCTTCTCGGCCCGCATCGCCGAGATCATGCCGTCGAGCCGGTCGAGCTGGACGTTGAGCATGGCCCCCATGATCTCGGAGGCGCGCGCGCCATTGCCGGCGAAAGGCTGCTCGCCCGCTTCGCGCCCTTGCCAATAGTAGTGGCAGGGGTCGATCGCGCAGCGCACCCGCTTGGCGATGGCCGGGTCATTGACCGCAACGCCGCCGCCTTCGCCACACGTCATATTTTTGTAGTAGTTGAAGCTGAATGCGCCGATGTGGCCGATCGAGCCCAGCTTGCGGCCTCGATAGCCGCCACCGACGCCCTGGCAGGTGTCCTCGATGACGATCAGGCCGCGCCGGTCGGCGATGTCCATGATCGCATCCATGTTGCAGGCCGCGCCCCACATATGGACGGGAACGACGGCGCGGGTGCGCGGGCCGATCGCCGCCTCGACCGCCTTGGGATCGATGGTGATGGTCTCGTCGATGTCGACGATCACCGGGATGGCGCCGACGGTGAGCACGGAGGTGGCCGTGGCCATATAGGTGTGCGCGGGGATGATCACTTCATCGCCGGGGCCGATGCCGACGCCGATCATCGCCGCGGCCAGCGCATTGCTGCCGCTGGCGCAAAGCGCAAAGTCGCTGACGCCGAGATAGGCCGCATAGCGCGCTTCGAAGCGGTCGCATTCGCTGCCGACGCCGTAACGGAACAAGGCCCCGGAGAGGATCACCTTGGCGATCGCATCCACTTCCTCTTGACCGGCGATGTACATGGTTTGGTCCTTCCCTTTAACGATGCAGGTCTCAGGCCTGCGGTGCGATCCCGCGGCCGCGGCCGCCGAGCGCCGCGATCTCGCGCTCGAGATCGATCAGATCCTTGCCGCCGGCCATCTGAGCAAGCAGCTCGTCGCGGCCGATGGCGTCACGGACATAGGTGCCGGTCGAGCGCCCCCGGTTGAGCAGGGTGAAGCGGTCGCCGATGACATAGGCGTGATGGACGTTGTGCGAGATGAACACCACGCCGATGCCGCGGGCGCGCGCCTGTGCGACCAGGCGCAGCACGACCGCGGCCTGGTGCACGCCGAGCGCGGAGGTCGGCTCATCGAGGATCAGCAGGCGGGCGCCGAAGAACACCGCCCGCGCGATCGCCACGCATTGGCGTTCGCCGCCGGACAGCGTGCCGACCGGCTGCTCGACGTCGCGCAGGCGGATGCCCATGTCGGCCATCGCGGCAAGCGCGGTGCGCTTCATCGCCTCGGCATCGAGGGTGCGGAACGGCGCCCAGCCCTTTTCCGGCTCGCGGCCGATGAAGAAGTTGCGCGCCACGCTCATCAGCGGCACCAGGGAGAGGTCCTGGTAGACGGTGGCGATGCCGAGATCGAGCGCGTCCTTGGGCGAGCGGAAGCTCACCACCGTGCCGTCGACCAGGATCTCGCCGCGGCTCGGCGGATGCACGCCAGACAGGATCTTGATCAGCGTCGATTTGCCGGCGCCGTTGTCGCCGAGCAGGCAATGCACCTCGCCCGGCCACACGGTGAAGGAGACGTCGCGTAGCGCCACCACCTTGCCGAAATAGCGGTCGACCGCGCGCAGTTCGATCAGCGGCGGCGGCGGCATCAGCGGCTCTCCGTCGCGCGGCGGAGCACGTAGCTGTTGAACAGCACCGCGATCACCATCATCAGGCCCATGAACAGCTTGAACCAGTCGGTGTCGACGCCGGTGTAGAAGATTTCCATCTGCACCAGACCGAAGATCAGCGCACCGAACAGGGCGCCGACCGCCGAGCCGTAGCCACCGGTCAGCAGCGTGCCGCCGATCACCGCGGCGATGATCGCCTCGAACTCTTTTTGGGTGCCGCGCAGCGTGTCGGCCGAGCCGGCGGTGAGCACCTGGATCGCGGCAAACAGCGTGGCCGCGCAGGCCGTCGCGATGAACAGGATGATCTTGGTTCGGGCGACCGGAACGCCGAGGTTGCGGGCGGCATTCGCATCGCCCCCGCAGGCATAGATCCAATTGCCGAACTTTGTCCGCGAAAGCACGAAGGCGGCGACGACGGTGAGCACGATCCACCACAGAATGCTGATCGGAATGCCCTGAATGCTCGGCTGGCCGTCGGCGCGACGGCCGATCACGCCGATGCCGGCCAGCCAGCTCACCGGCCCGCGCGCGATCGACGCCGAGAAGAACGGCGCCAGCCAGTCGTTGGCGGCCAGCTCGTGGAGGCCTGAAACCTGGGTGCGGCCGGTGATCAGCCGGGTCAGGCCAAGGGTCAGGCCGCGCAGCACGAACAGGCTGCCGAGCGTGACGATGAAGGACGGCAGCTTGGTCTTCACCACCACCAGGCCGTTGAGATAGCCGACCGCGACCGCCACTGCGAAGGCGAGCAGGATGGTGGTCCACACCGGCCACCCCCAAATCGCCGCGGGAATGGCAATCACGATGCCGGCAAAGCCGATCATCGAGCCGACCGAGAGATCGAACTCGCCGGCGATCATCAGCAGCGTCACCGCGACGGCGAGGATGCCGAGCTGGGCCGACACTTCGAGCACGTTGACGATGCCCTTGGCGCTGAACAGGCCGCTGTCACCGGCGGTGGCGATGAAAAAGGCGAGCACCAGAAGCGTACCCGCCACGGCGCCGAGCTCGGGCCGCGCCAACAGGCGGCGCAGCCAGTGCACCTCACGCAGGCCGTCTTCGCCAAGCGAGGGGTTCGCGGTCACGGCAAGCGGTCGGTCGCGCCGGCTCGGCCTAGCGCCGGCCCTGCTTGGCGAGGTCGATCACCGACGCCGCCTCGGCCTTGGTGACGAAGCCCGGCCCGGTGGGATAGTCGGCGACCGGCGAGAGCTTGTACTTGGCCTTGAGGTCGAGCATCACCACCGGCATGTAGCCCATCAGATATTGCTGGGCATCGATGCCCCACTCGACTTGGCCGTCGAGGATTGCCTGCAGGATCGCCGGCGACAGATCGAAGGTGCCGAGCTTGACCTTGCCCTTGAGGCCGAGCTCGTCGAGCGCGGCGAGCGCCGGCTCGGTCGCGGTCGGGCCGCAGCCCAGCATGAACTCGACATCCGAATGCGCATTGAGATAGGCAAGCACCCGGCTCTTCATCTCGGTCGGATCGATGACGCCCTGCAGCACCGGCACTTCCGCGCCGAGCCCCTTGGCGAAGCCGTTGCAGCGGTCGTCGAGGCTCGAATTGCCGACCTCCTGGTTGAGGCACACAGCCTTCTTGACCCCGAGCTTGGCGACCCGCTCGCCGGCTGCCACGCCGGCCTCATATTCGGACTGTCCGAGATAGAGCAGGCCGCCGAGCTCCTTGGTGAGCTTCGAGCCGCCGGAATCGATCACGATCACCGGAATGCCGGCGGCCACCGCCTCCTTCACCGGCTCGCTGAGCGCCGCGGCATCCGGTATGGACACCACGAGCCCGTCCGGCTTCGAGGCGGTGGCCGCATCGATCAGCTGCGCCATCTTGACCATATCGAACGTCTCCGGCGACAGGTACTCGGCCTTGACGCCGAGCGCCTTGGCGGCATCGTCCATGCCGTTCTTCACCACCGACCAGTACGGGTCTCCGCTCTGGCCGTGCGTGACGAAGACGACACGGGTCTCGGCAACACTTGCGGACGCCGAGGCCGCGACGATGGCCAAGCCCAGCAAGAACTTCGCAACAATGCGCATGCAGTCCTCCCATTGGTTCCCACAAAAAACCTGGCCCCGCTTCGGTGGCGGAGGCCCGCGGGTATCTCCCGCCTGTTGTTGATTGCGCGGCACCATAGCATCGGGCCGGCCGCGGCGCGAGACCGCGATGTCGTCTATCCCGGCATAGGCCAGAGGCTCAGCTCGTGCGGATTGCCTGGCGGCGCTCCAGAGCGGTCTGGCGGATAATCTCCGCCAGTTCCGGGCTCGACCCGCACAACATCTGGAAGTCAGATGCGTGGAGCGAGAGCAGCGACACTGCGGCCGCGGCGCTGACCGTCGCCGACCGCGGCTCGCCGGTAATCAAAGCCATCTCGCCGAAGAAGCTGCCGGGGCCGAGCGTCACCGGGCTGGGCGCCGCGACGACGACCCGGCCCTCGACGATGAAATACATCTCGTCGCCGGGCTCGCCTTTGCGGCAGATCTCGGCGCCGGCCGGAACCGCGCGCGGTCTGAGCGCTCGCACGATCTCGACGAGCACCGCCGGGCCGAGCTTCTGGAACAGCGGCACGGCGGCGACCAGTTGCCAGTTGCGGACGAAGTCCTGGCGGCGCACCTCCTGGTAGAAGCCGGTCGCCAGAATGCCGGCCCACAGCGCAAAGATGCCGATGCCGCTCATCATCGCCAGCCCGGCAAGAACGCGGCCGGTAAAGCTCTGCGGGATCTCGTCGCCATAGCCGGTCGTCGACAGGGTCACAACCGCCCACCACATCGCCTGAGGAATGCTCCCGAACCGGTCGGGCTGCACGCCGCGCTCGGCGACATAGCCGGCGAGTGCCACCGCAAACAGGACGATGCAGAACAGGGCCGTGACGCCGATCAGATTGCGCGCTTCATTGGCGACGACGCGTCCCATCAGAGAGAAGAAGGCCGAATTGCGCAGCGGCTTGAGCAGCCAGACGGCGCAATAGAGGCTCTGATCGCGGGTGCGGATCAACAGAAAGGCGAGCAGGGGAATCAGAACTGCGAGCAGATCGACGGCGAGGGCGGGCAAGCGCTGGCGAATGTCTCCGGCAGGATGAGTGAACAGCGTCGTGGCGAACTGGACCGCGTAAACCGCCCAGATGGCTGCGAGCAGGGCGCCAAGGACAAGCCTCGTGCCGCCGCCGATCTCGGGCACCGACAGCGCCGCCACCGCTGCAAGCCCGACGGTGGCCAGCGGCGCATCAACCCGGGCCAACGCTTTCGAGAGCAGCAGTGTCGACATGCATCGCCCTCGAGCAATCTGCAACATTGCAGACCATATGGTGGCAACGAACAGAGGGTAAAGGGCTGAGTTGCCATACCCGGCTCACACTCAGCTCCCGGCTTTTCACCTCAATCAGTGGGTGGCGAGCACGCCATACTCCTGCAGCGCTTCGACCACACCGTGGAAGACGAGCCCGCCGCCCATGGTGGCGACGAAGAAACCGACGATCCGGGTAACCGCGTCGACGCCCATCGGGCCGATGCGCCCGATCACCTTGTCGGCATAGGCCAGACAGAGATAGGTGACGAGCATGGTCGCCAGGATCGCGGCCGCGATGGCGAGGAACGACGCCATCTCCAGCGCCGAGGATTTGACCAGCGAGGTCATGCCGAGCATGGTTGCAATGGCGCCGGGCCCGCACATCAGCGGCATGGCCAGCGGCACGAAGGCGAAGTCGCCGGTCGCCCCGTCGGGCTTCACCAGCGCCGGGGAGCCGCCGGAGGACCCCGAGAACAACTCGAATCCGATGCGGATCAGAATGATGCCGCCGATCACCCTCACCATGCTCAGCGAGACCCCGAAGATCTTCAGGATAAGCGTGCCGAAGATCAGGAAGAAAAACAGCAAGCCGGTTGCGTAAAGGGCAGAGCGGCGGGCGACCGCCTTGTGTTCGTCGACGCTGGCGCCGCTGAGCAGCATCAGGAACACAGGCAGCGCTTCCAGCGGATTGATGATCGCAAGCAGCGTCGAGAACGTACTGACGAAGAGCGTGAAAACCTGTCCCATCGCCGTGAGTGTCGATCGAGAATGATAATTTTAGATTATCTACCGGACCTGAAGCGGAGCTTCTATGGTCCCGGCGCGAACAGCCCGGCCAGGCGAGCAGCCTGACCGGAGGAGTTTGCCGATCGGCTCAGGCGCGGCTGGATCTGACGTAGTCGATATAGCCGCGAACGTCGGCCGCCGGACCGGAATAGGCGTCGCCGAGCGCCTTCTCCATGTCTGCCATATAGGTCCGGGTCCAATCGGGCAGCGGATAGTCGATGACCGACAGAAATTCCAGCGAGGCAGCCAGCCGGATGTCGGCGATCGAGGGTTTGTCGCCGCCGATGAACGGTTTGCCGTCCATGTAGAACCTGTGAAACACCTCGAGCGGCTCCGCCAGCGCTTCGACGGCCGCCTGACGCGCCTTCTCCTTGGTCTCGGCATCCGCCTCGCTGTGGCCGACCTCGCCGGCATATTGCGGGAAGTTGAGCGCCGGGTAGGTGGCGCGTGCCAGGTAGGGGTAGAGCGTGCCGACCAGATAAAACATGGCGCTGTCGATCATCGCCCGCTTGGCCGGGTCCTTCGGATAGAATTGCTCCAGCTCATGCTTGTTGCACAGATATTGCATAATGGCGCAGCTCTCCCACAGCGCGCCCTTCGGCAGATCGCTGGATTCGATCATCGGTGTCAGATGCGCCGGGCAGGTCGCCAGATATTCCGGTGTACGGGTGTTGCCGAAGACGTCGCGCTCGCTGAAGTCGAGCCCGGCGGCGCGCAGGAAGACCCGGGCGGTCATGTTGTTGACGCTCGGCTTGATCACACTGAGTGTCGTGGCCATTGAAGTTCCTCCTTGAACGGGACTACTTGCTTTTCAATAGGGATTCTTGGGTGCCCGATCCGCCGACAGCGACGATCGGCTGCGTTCGGCGAGCGCCTCGATGGCATCGGCGAGATGCACCTCGGCGATGTTGTAGTCGCCGCGGCCGACCCTCACCTTGTGCGCTTCCATCAGCACATCGGCATGGGTAAAGCCGGCCGGCGGCTCGAAGCGGTAGGAGGCGAGCTCGATCAGCAGGCCGAGCGGATCCTCGAAATAGATCGAATCCATGAAGCCGCGGTCCTTGACGCCGCTGTGCTTGATCTGGCGCTCGTCAAGTCGTGCCACCGCCTGGTTGAAGGTCGCCCGCGACACCGCAAAGGCGATGTGGTGCACGCAGCCGGTGTCGGTCGCGGTCCGCTCGGCGTCCGGCTTGCGGCTTTCGTCGGTGAACACGGTGATCAGGCGTCCGTCGCCGGGGTCGAAATAAAGATGGCTCTCGGTTGCCCGGTCGAGATTGGGCTGTTCGAAGACGAACGGCATGCCGAGCACGCCTTCCCAGAAGTCGATCGAGGTTTGCCGGTCTGCGCCGACCAGCGTGATGTGGTGGACGCCCTGCGACTGAAGTTTTCGCATCACCGCTCCCTCCTGTTCGGTTCGTCGCGCCGGATGAGTTTCGACTTGTATTCGCTGCGGCCGAGGCTCGCCCAAGGTAAGAGCTCGACGCGGGTGGTGACAACCAGGGCCTCGCGGATCCGCCGCTCGATCCGCTCCGCCAGGCCGGGATCGGGGGCGACCCCCTGGCCGAGCTCGACGGCGAGCGGCAGCGGCGGCGCCTGCCGCACGCCCGGGTCGGCGGGGCGGACCAGGATGTGGCCGCTCACCGCCGGGGCGAAGCGCTGAACGATGTCGCGGAGCGCCGACGGAAACACATTCACCCCGCGCACGATCAGCATGTCGTCGGTACGGCCGAGGCAGCGCACCCGCGGCGCGGTGCGGCCGCATGTGCAAAGCGAGGTCCACAGCTCGACGTGGTCACGGGTGCGGAACCGGAGCAGCGGCGCCGCCTGGTGCCGCAAATGCGTAAGCACGAGCTCGCCCTTGGCCCCGTCGGCCAAAGGCACGGGCGCGCCGCTCACAGGATCGATCAGCTCGGCATGGACGAAGCCCCGGGCGCCGAGATGCATGCCGCATTGCGCTTCGCATTCGCCCCACAGCGACACACCGATGTCGCCGATGCCCATCGCCTCGCTGACTTTGGCGCCCCATGCCGCCTCGAGCCGCGCCCGCATCCCCGGCTCGCCTCCACCAGGTTCGCCCGCGACCAGCAACCGCGCCACGCTTGACCCTTCGAGGTCGAAATTGCGCTCCGCCGCCCATTCGGCGAGATAGGCCGCATAGGACGGCGTCATCACCGCGGCTGTCGGCTTCAGCAGCCGAATGGCCGCCATCAGCCGCTCGGTGTTGCCGGTTCCCACCGGGATATGGCAGAGCTGCAGCCGGTCGAAGGAGGCGAGCGCGGCGCCGGCGACGAACGGCCCGGCATTGTAGGTCGAGACGATCGTCTCGCCCGGCCTGACCCCCGATGCCGCATAGCTGCGCGCCGACCCGGTGATCCAATTGTCGAGGTCGGCCGCGGTCAGCGGGATATAGCTCGGCGTTCCCGTGGTGCCGCTGGTCGAGTAGATCCGCACGATCCGGTCGTGGGGCACGGCCACATGCGTGCCGATCGGCATCGCCTCGCTGCAGCCCGTGCGCAGTTCGTCCTTCTCGGTGAGCGGCAGCCTGGCGATCCCGTCGAGACCGCCGATCGCCGCAGACGTGGTCATTCCGGCCCGGCCAAGCTTCTCCTGATAGAAGTGCGAATGGGTGAGCAGGTAGGCTATCTGCCGGCGATAAAGCCCGTCATCCAGCCTGAGCTGCTCGGCCCATGGCAGCGCCTCGATGTCGGGCTGAAGCATGTCAGACACCGTCCGCATCGACTTTGCGGTAGGTGACCGCGGCTTCGCCATGCGCCGCGATGGCGAAGCCGGCCGGGCTCTGCCGTTCCTCCCAGAGATGGGCGAGGAGGCCGCCGGTGCGGGCGAGCAGCGGGATCGCCTTGATCATCGGCGCTGGGAATTCGAGGTCGAGCAGCACTGCCGCGATCGGCATCGACACATTCATGACCAGCGGCCGGCCCCAAACGGCGGCCACGGCGCCGCCGATGGCACGCGCCAGCGCGACATGCACGCCGCTCACCCCTTTCGCGTCGGCCAGCGCCAGAATGCGCTCCGCCCGCGGATCGACCGGCCGGTGAACCGGATGGCCGAAGCCCGGCACCCTGCCGCCGGCGTCGCGGATCGCCTGCACCAGCGCCCGGGCCACGGCTTCGGCGTCTTCCCCGGCACCGAGACGCTGCTTCGCCGCCACCAGCAGCTTGCCGCAACCTTCGGCCGTCCCGACCAGCACCGGACCGCAGCCGAGCAGGCCGGCGGCAAGCGCGCCGTGGAGCGAGTCAGGGTCGGCGGCAAGCGTCATCCGCGCCGCCTGAACGGTCGGCATGATGCCGTGCTCGGCGATCGCCACCAGCAAGAGGTCGAGAAAATATCGCTGATCCTCGGTCGGCTCGCGTCCGGTCAGCAGAAGATAGAAATAAGCGGTGAAGCTGAGATGTCCCATGAGATCTTCACATAGATCTCGCCCGCGCACCTCGACCCGATCCGGTGCAGCGGTGCAGATTGCGGTGACCGCCTCACGCGGATTGCTGGCGCGCATATATGTCCCTTGACGGTGGTCGTCTTGCTTGCGACGAGCGTTGCTGTGGCTGCGAGAGAAAGCTTAGTGGAATTCCGTGCAGGGCACCAGAAGAGCCCATGCCGCCCGGCCCCGCAGCGGGCCACCGAAGGAAGGGAAATCGAGATCCATGGCGCCCATTCTGAAGTCCGTCCGGCTGCCCCTCTCAGACCCGCTCGGCGAGGAGCCGCGGATCCCTGCCGAGACCTTCGCCGCGCGCGCGCAGACCGCGCATTCCCGCAGCGGCCGTGACTGGCTGATCGTCTACGCGGATCGCGAGCATTTCGGCAATATCGCCTTTCTGAGCGGCTTCGAGCCGCGCTTCGAGGAGGCCCTGCTGCTCATCGGACAGGGCGGGCGCCGCGTGCTGATCACCGGCAACGAGTTCGGAAAGCTATGCCGCACTGGCGCGCCTGCCCGGCCTCGAGGTGATCGTCGCCCAGTCGCTCAGCCTGCCCGGCCAGGACCGCTCGGCGCATCCGCGCTTGACCGATCGCCTGCGGGAAGCAGGCTTGAGGGTGGGGGATTCGGTCGGGCTGGTCGGGTGGAAATATTTCGAGCCCGACGAGGATGAGGATCCGGCCCAGGCCTTCTTCGTTCCCGCCGCCTATGTGCGCAGCATCGCGCGGGCAATCGGCGGGACCGGCTCTCTGGCCGACGTCACCGCCGTCCTGATGCACCCGGAAACGGGGCTTCGGGCGCAAATCGACGCCGATCAGATCGCCGCCTGGGAGTGGGCCGCGACGCGCTGCTCCGAGGCGCTTTGGCAGATCGTGTCGGGCGTCCGCGAAGGCGACAGCGAATATGATGCCGTCGCGCGGATGCGCTACACCGGCGAGCCGCTCAACGTGCATACGATGTTTGCCTCGGCTCCGGCCGGCGAACCGGTCATCGGCCTGCGCAGCCCGACCGGCCGGCGGCTGAAGCGCGGCGACGGCGTAACCGCCGCGCTGGGTTTTTGGGGTGCGCTCTCCTCCCGCGCCGGCCTGCTCGACACCGAAAACGACGCGTTTCAGGCCAAGGCAGCAGCGTATTTCGAGGCCCTCTCGACCTGGTACGCCGTAGCCGATCTGGGCGTCAAAGGCGGCGATCTCCACGCCGCGGTGAGCGAGGCGCTGGCGCGCGCCGGGCTGCGCTCCGCGCTCAATCCCGGGCATCTCACCGGCCACGAGGAATGGATGCATAGCCCCGTGCGGCCGGGCTCGGCCGAGGCGATCCGTTCGGGCATGCCGTTTCAGGTCGACGTCATCCCGGTGCCGATGCAGGCCGGCCAGGCACTCAATTGCGAGGATCCGGTCACCTTCGCCGACGCCGCGCTCCGGGCGGAACTCGCCGAGCGTCACCCGGCCTGTGCGGCGCGCATCGAGGCACGCCGCCGCTTCATGCGCGACGTGCTGGGTGTCGCGGTGAAGCCGTCGATCCTGCCGCTGTCATCGACGCAGCTCGCGCTGCCGCCGTTCTGGCTGACGCCGGGCAAGGTCTTTGCCCGAGACTGAACCGGTACAAGAGCCTCAGGCGCGCTTCCATACAAAGGAATGATCGTCAAACTCCGAGCATCCCAGCGGCGGAGTATTTTCCCTTTTGCACGCTGTGACAGACAAAGGCCAGCGAAGCCTTTGCATAGTTTGGCGTTGATCAGTAGCTTCTAATCCGAGGGAGCACTCAAACGCGGGCAGCGCATCATTTGAAGCGGGTCTGGCCGGCGCAGGTCTCCGGGGTAGTGGGGAGTGGCGACTGACAAAGACGCATCTCCATGCGCGCACCTACCTGCTCGGGCTGATTGCCGCGGCGGTCCTCCCGGTATGGCTGTTCGCCGGCTATCTGCTCATCTCGTTTGCGATGTCGGCGCAGCAACAATACCGCGACCAGGCGGTTCAGCTGGCCAATCACGCGGCCACCGTCGTCGACAGCGAGCTCAACCAGCTGGTCGCCCGGCTCGACGGTCTGGCGCGGTCTTCAGCGGTCGAGCAAGCGAACTTTTCCGAGCTCTACCTCGAGGCCCGGCGTCTGGTTGCCGGCACGCCCGAAGTCATCGAGCTCAGCGAGTTCGGCGGCGCGCAGATCTTCAACACCGAGGTGGAGTTCGGCCGGACGCTTCCGCCACGCGCCGAGAAATTGTCCGATGAGGAGCGGGCGAAACTGATGTCGCAGCGCGTCCATATCTCGGACGTTTATCCCAGCCCGTCTTCGGGCGAGCCGCGGATCGCCGTTGCGCGACCGCTGACGCTGCGTCGCGGCGTTCCGCTGCTGATCGCCGTGACGGTGCCCACGACCGAGATCTATGCCGTGCTGGCACCCGCCATCCCGGCAGGCTGGGTGGTGGGCGTCGGCGATAAGGCGGGCGTCTATGTCACCCGCTCGGCCCGCCACGACCAGGTCAGCGGCAAGCCGGGACTGGCCGGGTATCTCAACAAGGCGATCGGACCGTCCGGCACGTTCACGGCCACCAACCAGTTCGGCGAGACCTTGCTTGCCGGTTATGTCCGGTCCGATCTGTCGGGATGGCTGTTCGGGGCCAATGTTCCGCTGTCGATGGTCGAAGCGCCGCTGTGGCGGTCGCTTTACGGCATCCTCGGCATCGGTTTGGTGGCGCTGCTGCTTTCCTTGCTGCTTGCCTATTGGATCGGCAAGCAGCTCACCAAGGAGACGGCGGCACTCTCGGCGCGCGCCATGTCGCTCGGCGCCGGCCTGCCGGTGCCGCCGCTCAATACCCGGCTCGCCGAGTTTGCGGTCGTGGGCGAGGCCTTCCTTGCTGCCCAGGCGATGCTGCGCAAGCGCACCAGCGAGCTCGCCGCGGTGTTGGAGACGGTGCCGGCCGCGGTGTGGTTCACCTATGACAAGAGCGCCCGGCAGGTGATCCGCAACCGCTATGCAGCCGAGTTGATGGGCGTGGTGCGTGAGGAGGATCCGCCGTTCGGTGCCGCGGACGAGGTCGTCGAGACGGTGGCGTTCCAGGACGGCCGCGAAATATCGCGCGATGAGCGGCCGCTGACCCGGGCCATGCGCGGCGAGCACACGGACCGCGAGGAGTTCACCTACTACGTGCCG
This sequence comes from uncultured Alphaproteobacteria bacterium, assembly GCA_963791325.1. Taxonomy (GTDB): domain Bacteria; phylum Pseudomonadota; class Alphaproteobacteria; order Rhizobiales; family Rhizobiaceae; genus JBEVJK01. The sequence continues at coordinate 353,668 of CAWBRU010000021.1, forward strand.
AACGGCGCCAAGGTCATTCTGCTGAGCAGCGCACGGCCGATCTACGACCCGGCAGGACAGGAGATCATCGGCGCGGTCCAGATCAGCCTCGACATCAGCGAGCGCAAGCGCGCCGAGGAGCAGCGGCAGCTGCTCACCTGGGAGCTCGACCATCGGGTCAAGAACAACCTCGCCATCATCCAGGCGCTCGCAAACCAGACGCTGCGGACGGCCGCGAGCCTGCCGGAGGCATCCGCCGTGCTCGGCGCCCGCCTTGCCGCATTGGGCAGGGCGCATGCCGTGCTGGCCCGGAATTCCTGGACCGAAAGCGGCATTCGCGAGGCCATCGAAGCCAGCGTGCTGGTCCAGGCGCCGGCGGGAAGGGTGGAGCTTGCCGGTCCGGGCGTGGCACTCAGCCCGCGGCTGGTGATGGCCATGAGCCTCGCCATGCACGAACTGACCACCAATGCCATCAAATATGGCGCGCTCAGCGAAGGCGGCGGCCGCGTGGCGATCAGCTGGGCGGTGTCGGAGGCCGAAGGCAAACGCCTGCTCACCATTGATTGGCGCGAGCTGGGCGGGCCAGGGGTGGCGCCGCCGGGCCGCACAGGCTTCGGATCGCGGCTGCTCAAGGAAATGGCCGCCTCGGAGGGTGGCTCCGTGGAGCTTTCGTTCGACCCGGCCGGCTTGCATTGCGCGTTGCGGTTTACCCTGACCGCGTGAGCCGATCGGCTCCGCCGCGCCACGTTTGCGCATTGAGCGCTGCGGCGCGGTCATGGTAAGCGTGATTCATGCGTGTCCTGCTGATCCTTGCCCCATTGACGATTCTGGCCGGATGCACGTCCGAGCCGAAGACCGAATTGGCGGTCAATCCGCGCTACGAGCAGGCCCACACCATCTGCCAGGGGCTGAAGGTCGACGAGACCCCCAATCCGGATGGTACGCCCAGCAAGAACATGCAGCGGTGCATCTGCTATTACAGCGCCGACTGGTCGAGCTGCGACCGGGAGGCGTCCTGAGCGGCCGATCCATCCGGGGGCCTGGCGGCCCGGCTTGGTCCAAAAAAGCGTGAGCTTCGCCGGGTATCGGGCGCCTCCGGATCGTGTAGGCTGATGGTCCGTCTTCTCCTCATCCTGTTGAGCGGGTATTTGGTCATGGTCGCGATCGCCTCGGCCGCCTATTGGCGAGACGATCCGGCGATCGAGCGTCGGATCGATGCCCTGCTCGGTGAGATGACGCTCGCCGAAAAGCTCGGGCAGATGAACCAATACTCCGCAGGGACGCCGAGCGGTCCGAGCAAAGGCGGCCGAAGTTTCGAGGCGGCGATCCGGAGCGGAGACGTCGGCTCGTTCCTCAATGTCGCCGGCGAGGATGTCAACCGCTACCAGCACCTCGCGGTCGAGCAATCGCGCCTGAAGATCCCGCTGCTGTTCGGCTTCGACGTGATCCATGGCTACCGAACGGTGTTTCCGATCCCGCTGGGACTCGCGGCAGCGTGGGATCCTGGGCTGGTCGAACGAAGCGCTGCCGTGGCGGCAGCCGAGGCGCGGGCCGACGGCGTGCGCTGGACTTTTGCGCCGATGGTCGACATCGCCCGCGATGCGCGGTGGGGCCGGATCGCGGAGGGCGCCGGGGAGGATCCGTTCCTGGGTGCCGCCCTGGCCGCCGCCTATGTCCGCGGCTTCCAGGGCCCCTCGCTCGAGGCCGAGACCTCACTGCTCGCCTGCCTCAAGCACTTCGTCGGCTATGGTGCGGCCGAGGGCGGGCGCGATTACAACACCACCGAGATCCCGGAGCGCCTGCTGCGCCAGGTCTACCTGCCGCCGTTCCGGGCCGGCCTCGAAGCCGGTGCGGCCACGGTGATGAGCGCGTTCAACGCCCTCAACGGCGTGCCCGCATCCGCCAACCCGTTCACCCTCGGCCAGATCTTGCACAAGGAATGGCGGTTCAAGGGTTTCGTGGTCAGCGACTGGACCTCGATCCTGGAGACCGTCGCCCACGGCACCGCGGTCGACGGAGCGGACGCGGCGGTCAGGTCCGTGCTTGCCGGGGTCGACATGGACATGGAGAGCGATCTCTATCGCACCACGCTGGCGGCGGCGGTTGCCGAGGGCAAGGTGCCGATCGGCGCCGTTGACGCGGCTGTCCGGCGCATCTTGCGGGTCAAGTTTGCTGCCGGCCTGTTCGAGCAGCCATATGCGGTGCTCGATCCCGGCCGCATGGTCCAGCCTGCCAGCCGCGATCTTGCCCGGGAAGCCGCCGAAAAGTCTTTTGTGCTGTTGAAGAACGACGGCGTGCTGCCGCTCAAGCCGGATGCCGAGGTGGCGCTGATCGGGCCGCTGGCGGACAGCGCCGCAGACATGCTCGGTTCGTGGAGCGGCAAGGGCAAGGACAGCGATGCCGTCACCTTGGAGGCGGCGCTTTCGGCCCGGCTGGGACCGCGCCTGCGCCGGGCCAAGGGGACGGACATTCGGGGCGCATCCGATGCCGGATTTGCCGAGGCGCTGGCGATCGCCCGGCAATCCGACGTCGTCGTGCTCGCGCTCGGCGAGGATGCCGCAAAGATGACCGGCGAGGCGGCATCCCGCTCCGAGCTGGATCTGCCGGGCAACCAGGAGGCGCTGCTCGAGGCGGTCGCGGCAACCGGCAAGCCGATGGTGCTCGTCCTGTTCAGCGGCCGGCCGCTGGTGCTCGACCATGCCTCGGCGCTGACCGGCGCGATCCTGGCGGCTTGGTTCCCCGGCGTCGAGGCCGGGCCGGCCTTGGTGGAAACGCTGTTCGGCGACAGCAATCCAAGCGGCCGGCTGACCGCCAGCTTCCCGCGCGCGGTTGGGCAGGAGCCGCTCTATTACGATCAGCTGAGCACCGGCAGACCATGGCCGGACCAGCCCGACGCGACGCTGACCGGCGGGGCGGCCAAGTACAAGTCCCGCTATATCGACCAGCTGAACACGCCGCTCTATCTGTTCGGCTACGGCCTTTCCTATACCAGCTTCGCCTACGGCCCGGTGAGGGTCGAGCGGCTGAGCTACGCGGCGGCGGATCTGGCGGCCGGCACGGCGCGCATCAAGGTCACGGCAAAAGTCTCCAACACCGGGGCGCGCGCCGGCACGGCGGTGGTGCAGCTTTACATCAACCAGCGCGGCACGAGCGTCGCCAGGCCGGTGCGTGAATTGAAGGGCTTCCGGCGCGTCGACCTTCAGGCCGGCGCTGAGGCCGAGGTCGAATTCCAACTCGGCCGCGACGAGCTGTCTTTCTGGAATATCGATATGAAGAACGTCGTTGAGCCCGGTCTGCTCAAGATCTGGATCGCCGATGATTCGCGCTCCGGGACCCCGGCCGAAGTCACGCTGCAATGATTCAGCCGAGCAGCTCGTAGACGGGGATGGCAGCCTGGCGGCCCTTGGCGTGCGCAAGGCCGAGGTCGCGGAACTGAAACCCCGGATCACACGCGTCCCGCACTGCGGCGCTGACCAGGATGGTGGTGCCGAACTCCTTGTTCAGGCCCTCCAGCCGCGAGGCGACGTTCACGGTGTCGCCCATCGCGGTGTACTGCCGCCGCTGTTCGGCGCCGAAGCTGCCGACGACGGCGACGCCGGTGTGAATGCCGATCCGGGTGATCAGCGGCGGCTTTCCGGCGCGGTGATTGGCCTCATTCAGCGCCGCGATCGCCGCCTTGGTCTCGAGCGCGCTGCGGCAGGCATCCGAGACATGCCGGACGTTGGCGATCGGGGCGTTCCACATGCCGTAGACGGAATCGCCGAGATACTGGACGATGACGCCGTTGTTGCGCTCCACGATCGCATTGATCGACTGGAAATAGGTGGTCAGAAGGTCGATCACCGTCTCGGGCGGGTGCTGCTCGGAGATGGTGGTGAAGTCCTGGATGTCGGTGAACATGATGGTGACGTCCTGGCGGGTGGCGCGCCCGACATCGGCCTTGCCTGAGGCGATGATGCGCCGGACCAGCTCGCGCGGCACATAGAGCGCGAAGGTGCCGATCGCCTCGCGGGCGGCGCCCAGCGCTTGCGACAGCATGTTGATCTCGCTGATCCAGGAATGGCCCATATGCCGGCCGGCGAACTCGAGGTTGCCGATCTGGCGGGCGTCCTCGCTGAGCGCGGTAAGCGCCCGGCTGATGATGCGCGACAGAAACAGCGCCGCCACCATGCCGGCCGCGACCAGGGCGGCGGCGACGGCCAGCGTCCTCTCCACCAGGCGCACGCTCGGAGCGGTAAAATCGGCAAGCGGCGCGGCGATCGCCACCGTGTTCTGCCGCGGCATGTCGACGGCGCTGAAGGTGGCGAGCCGGGCCAAATAGGGCTCATTGCCCACCCGGATCTCGATCAGCCGGTTGTTCCGGTCGCGCGTCGTCGACAGCAGTTGACGGATCGCTTTGAGGGCCAGGTCATCATCGCCGGTGCGGGCACCGCGCCCTTTCGGCTCCTCGAAACCGTCGACGATGGCTTTCATCCGGGTGCGCTCGGAATGGACGATGAGCTGGTCGTCGGCATCGAAAATATAGCCGGTCGCATGGTCGGAAACGGCGGAATTGGTGAGCAGCAGGCTGATCGTCTCGAGCAGTACGTCGGCGCCCATGACGATGTCGGTATGCTGCCAGAGGCCGCTGGCGACCGAATAGGTGAGCGAATCGGTGCTTGCCGAGACATACCGCCCGAGCGAGACCGGCACGTTGCGGCCGACAGCGGCCCGATACCAGGGCCGCAGCCGCGGATCATAGTCGAGATTGGGCGCGCTGCGCTGGTCGAGGATTGCCCCGGCGTCGTCGATGAACCGCCAGGTCGAGGTCGAACTGCCGTCGGCCGCCGGCAGGATCGTTCGCATCGCAAAAGCGGTCTTGTCGGGCGCCGACACGGCGGCGCGCCAGCGCGCATTGCGCGCCACATTGATCATCTGCACGAAGGCGCCGCTGGGATAGCCGAGATAGAGCCCGTCGAGCTGCGGTGAGCCGCGCAGCGTCCGGATCAGGAATTCCCGCTTGTTGTCGAAATAGGCGGGCGGCTCGGCCGCCAACGACGGCAGCACCGAGCCCATTTGGACAGCCGCGGCGCCGCTCTGGAAGACGCTGGTATAGAGGTCGACGGTATGCTGGCTGAGCAGGTTCATCTTGTCCTCAGCCGAATCGAGCGCCGCTTCCGTGCCCTGCCGCCAGGTCAGGAACATCAGCGGCGCCGAGACCGCAATGAGCAGAATGACGATGATGAAGCTCAGGTGCACCCGCAGCGGCTTAGCCCAGGACGACAGGAAGGCTTTGCGGGGCGCCGGATGAATTTGCGGCAGGGCCGGCTGGGGCACGTCGGGCTTTGTGTCCATGGCGCTAGGCTCCGGACCGGTCATCGCCCGATCGCAGCCGGCGCCGCGGCCGGACCGGCGGCTGCGGGAGACGGTCTAGCCGCTGGAGCGCAAGTGCTTGCAACGACGCAACCCCAACCCATCTTGGAGCTCTGTTATAACGCCTTCCGCGGCGGTGCCGGCAAGCGCCGCCGCAACAATCCACAATGCCGAGCTCGCCGGCCGCCGGCTCAGCGCCGCGGCCCGGAGCTTGGCCTCGCCCGCGCCGCTTCCAGCTGGCTTTCGGCGAACTGTCGGGCATGCAGCGCAATCGCGCCGCCATCGGTCCACAGATCGCGCCAGATCGCCAGCCCATAGGAAAGGTTGGGCGCGACCACCGCCGAGGAGAATGATTCGAAGGTGATCGGACCCCGGTAGCCGATGTCGTCGAGGGTGTGGAAGAAACCGGTGAAGTCGATGTGCCCCGAGCCGAGCAGGCCGCGATGGTTTTCGCCGATATGGACATAGCCCAGCCGGTCACCGACATCGCGCAGCGGCCGCACCAGATCGTCCTCCTCGATGTTCATGTGGTAGGTGTCGAGATGGATCATGACATTGTCGGAACCGATGTCGTCGACCAGCGCGAGAGCCTGCCGCGCCGTGTTGACGACATGGGTCTCGTAGCGGTTGCAGACCTCGATGCCGAGCACCACGCCGACGCCGGCCGCCTCCTTGGCCAGATCCTTGAGCACGGCCACGGCATTCGCCCGGCCCCCGGCGCTGACCGGCTGATGATATTTGCCGAGGGCGCTGTAGAGGGCCCCGGTCAGCACCCGCCCGCCGAGCCCGGCGGTGGCATCGACGGAGGCTTTGAGCAGCTCGGCGCCACGCTGGACCACGGCCGGATCCTCGCTCGAGACATCGGCGTCGAACGCCAGTCCGCGCGAGCAGGCGACCTGCAAACCCGCATTGTCCAGGGTGGTCCTCGCATGGCCGACGTCGAAATGATCGAGGTCGTGCAGCGACAGTTCGAGCAGGTCGTAGCCGGTCTCGACGGTCCTGCCGACGGCGAGCTCGATCGATTTGGGCGCCATGTCGCCAACCCACACCAGCGCGTGGACCCCCAAGGGATTGCGAATTTCATCGGTCATGGATGGATCTCCTCCAACAGTGCGGTCCGGCCTGGTCGCCGGCTTTTAGCCCGAGCAGCGAGGAATTGCCATTCGCCGTGGTCTCGCGCCGATCATCTTAGCGCAAATGCGGATGCCGGGGAGTTCTCGCGGCGGCGGTCTGCCCTCAACCCGGCTCGCCATTGCCCGAAAGAATCCGTGCGCTGCCGCCGACCGCCTTGCGAAAAGCCTCGTCGAAGCTGACGCCGTGCACGCTCCAATGGTGCTCGCCTCCACCCGGATCGAGGCGCCAGTCCGCAATCCAGCCGCGGGCGCTGTCGCTCCAGGTCAGCTGGCCGGAAAGCAGCGCGTCGGCGCCGAGCCTGCGTGCCAGGGCGGTGGCGCCGCCGGCAGGCACGGATCCGTCGACATCGTCGGGCGGAAAGCGAACCGCCATCGCCATCGCATCGGCCGCCGCGTCGAAGGACTGCCGCATCAGCTCGCCTTGTGCGTCGCCTTGCGTCACCATGAACCGCTTGCCGCCGCGCTCGACCGACAGCAGCACCGCCAGCCGCGGCCGGGCGGCAAGCCAAGGCTTGCGCCCGAGGCCGGCGAGCACGGCGTCCACGGTCCCGGCCTGGTAAAGGCAGGTGAGGTCGTGCGGTCGGTCGTGGCTGCCCTGCTCGTCATGCATCGGCACGCCCGACAGCCGGTCGCGATAGCGGAAGCCGGCGACATAGCGGGCGCCATCCTGGCGAAGTTGAGCGAAGCGGCGGTCGGCGATGATGGTCGGGTCGCCGGACACGCGGATCAGCATCTTGCCGAGGCATTCCCTAAAGCCGGCCAGCCGATTGGCCTCGCCCTGGCCCGTCACCACCACGACGGCTTGGTAGAGGTTGCTCGTTGCATCGCCCTGCGCCGGCAGCGCGAGCACAGCGACGGCGGCGGCAGCCAGGCCCGACACCGATGCGGCTTTGATGCCGGCAGGCATGGCCTTGCCTCGGTCAGCCCGGAAAGATGGTGAAGCCGCCGTCGACGCGGATCACCTGGCCGTTGATGAAGCGGGCGCGCGGGCCGGCGAGGAAAGCCACGGCTTCGGCCACTTCCGCTGGCTCGGCATAGCGGCTGAGCGACTTCTTCGACGAATCCATGCGCGCCGGATCGACCGTGCGCGTCGCCTGGAAGCGCGCCGACTTGGTCGCTCCGGGGCTCACCGCATTGATGCGCACGCCATCCTCGATCAGCTCCTTGGCCAGGCAGCGGGTATAGTGGACGACTGCGGCTTTGAGCGTCGAATAGACCACCTCCGGCGAGCAGCCGATATGGGCGGCGGCGGATGCGATGTTGATGACCGAGCCGGAGCCGCGCGCTTTCATCGGCGGCACGAAGGCCTGGCAGACCAGCATCGTGCCGATCAGATTGTTGTCGATCAGCACCCTGATGTCCTCGTAGGAGATGTCGAGCGCATTGTTGGGACTGGGCTTGGTGCCGGCCGCGCCGATGTCGCCGCCGGCGCAGTTGACCAGCACGTGGACGTCGCCCAGCTCGGCATCGATCGTCTTCTTCATCTCGGCCACGGCCCCCCGGTCACCGATATTACCGGTGACGGCGGTGACGCGGGTGCCGTATTTTTTCATTTGCTCGGCCACCTCGCCGAGGTCTGCGAATTCACCGTATTTCGCCGGCTGGGTCCAATCCAGATCATGGATCGCAACGTCGGCGCCGAGCTCGGCCAGCCGGGTCGCCATCACCTGGCCCAGACCGCGGCCGGAGCCGGTGACGAAGGCCGTCAGCCCCTCGAGTTCGCGTTGAGTCATTTTGTTCTCCTGTCACATGAGCCCGAGCCCGCGCATGTTGGCCGCACTTCGCCGGATCATGTCGAGCTCGTAATCAACGAGAAGCGCATCGTCTCCGCGCTCCCAAGGGGTGCTTGCGTCGGCGTCGTCGGGCAAGCGGTTGACCTGCGCAGCCTTCAGGCACGCGGCGAAGTCGCGCGCCGTCTTCGGCGGATAGCCGTTCCACCAGGGGTCGGTGAAGCAGCGGACGTGGCGGGCCTCGAGTGCGCCCGGCTCGAGCACCGCGGTCAGCGTGCCGTGGTGCTCGGCAAGCAGCCCGGCCAGCTCCCGGAACGGCACGGCGCCGTCGCCGATGGCGCAGCGCACCAGCCGATAGCCCTCGTCGGTGAACTGGACCCGGTAGTCCTTGAGATGAACGTGGCGCACATAGGGGGCGATCGTGCGGGCAAAGGCGAGCGGTGGCTCGCCGACCGGAAAGGTGTTGCCGGTGTCGAAGGTGATGCCGACGCCCGCGCCGCCCAGCTTGCAGAGCGCCACCAGTTCTGCGCTGGTGAAATCCTGATGGTTCTCGATCGCCAGCACGAATCCCTCCGCAGCCGCGCGCGGAGCCCAGGCGCTGAGCGCGGCACTGATCTCCGCATTGAGCTCGGTCCATTTGTCGCCCCAGGCGTTGCGGTCGCCGCACAGGACCGGGCTCAGACCAAGCCGGATGGTGCGCGCGCCGAGCAGGCGCGCCGAGCGCAGCGCACTCTCCAGCGGGCCCATCATGGCAAGGCCGGCGCTGACCACCGGCTCCATGCCGAGCCCATCGAGCCGCGACCGCAGCGCCTCGATCTCGACATCATCCATCGCCGCCAGCCATGGGTCGAAGATCTCCAGCGTGCGTGCCCCCAGCTCGCTGGCGATGTCGATGAAGCCGCCTAGCCCGGCGCCTTGCGGATTGACCCGCGGCGTGCCGCGGCCCTGCAGCCCGAGGTGGTAGGTCAATCCGTAGGGGTTGAGGCCGACCTTGAACATTCGAACGGGTTCCGTTAGCGCGGGAGCGGGAAGCCGGGCACCTCACCTCAGCCCGGCATCGACGGTGATCGACTGCTTGGTGATCATGCGGCTGTCGTCGGCGGCGAGGAAGAGCACGGTCCGGGCGATCTCGTCGCCGAGCAGGACGCGGCGGATCATCTGGCGCTCGACCATCTGCGCGACCGAGGCTTCGGACGGATACCACAGCCGCCGCTGCCGCTCGGTCATCACCGCGCCGGGTTCGACCGCATTGACGCGGATATTGTCGGGACCGTAGGCCCGAGCGAGGGCAAAGGTGAGTCCGACGATCGCGGCCTTGGCGGTCGAATACGCGGCCATATTGTCGGCGCCATAGCGCCAGGTGATCGACGACAGATTGATGATCGAGCCGGAGCCGAGCCTTTTCATCTGCGGGTGAACCGCCTGGGCGGCGAAGAAATGGTGCCGAACATTGACGTTCTGCGCCCGGTCCCAATAGTCGGGCGTGATCTCGCCGATGCTGTGCCGCTCATCATTGGCGGCGTTGTTGACCAGCACCGAGATCGGGCCGAGCCGCTCGCCGACCGTGGCGACGGCCGCTTGCAGCGCGGCGATGTCGGTGACGTCGCAGCCGAGGAAACACGGCCGCTGCGCGCCGCTCGATGCGATTTCCTCGCCGAGCGCTGTCCCTGCTTCGTCCTGCAGGTCGAGGAAGGCGACCCGCGCACCGTTGGCCGCCAGGGCCCGAACGATGTCGGCGCCGATGCCGGAGGCGCCGCCGGTGACGAGGGCGACCCGGTCGGCGAGGCTGGGATAGGTGGCGAACACGAAGCAGACCCTCTAAAGCAAGCGTTGCGTCGCCGGGTCGAACAGGCAAGCGCGCGACATGTCAATGCCGAGCAGCATGGTTTCTCCCATCCGCGGCGCATCGTCCGGATCGAAGCGGCCCGTCACCTCTTGCGGCCCGAGCCGCAGCACCGCGATCGTCTCTGCGCCGGTCGGCTCGACCACCTCGACCGGCGCCTCGATCGTCGCGATCCCCGGCTTGCGGCCTTGGAGTTCCGGGTCGAACCGGTAGATGTGTTCGGGGCGGATGCCGAGCACCACCGGGCCCCGCTCGGCCGGCGCGGCGCTCGGGGGCAGCGGCAGGTCGGCGGTGGCGCCATTGGCCAGCCGCACCGACACGCTCGGCCCAGCGCTCGTCGATCGCAGCTCGGCGGGGATGAAGTTCATCGCCGGCGAGCCCATGAAGCCGGCAACGAACATGTTGGTCGGGCGGGCATAGACCGCCTGCGGCTCGTCGAACTGCTGCACCTCGCCCTGGTGCATGACTGCGATGCGCGAGGCCAGCGTCATCGCCTCGACCTGGTCGTGGGTGACATAGATGGTTGTTTTGCCGACCCGGTGGTGCAGCTTCTTGATCTCGGTGCGCATGTCGACGCGCAGCTTGGCGTCGAGGTTGGAGAGCGGTTCGTCGAACAGGAACAGCTTGGGATCGCGCACCAGGGCGCGGCCCATCGCGACCCGCTGGCGCTGGCCGCCGGAAAGCTGTCCAGGCTTGCGTGCCAAAAGCGGCTCGATCTGCAGCAGCGACGCTACCCGCTTCACGGCCTCGGCCTGGGCGGGGCGCGGCACGCCCCGGCTCTCCATGCCGAAGGTGATGTTCTCGCGCACCGTCATCGTCGGGTAGAGCGCGTAGGATTGGAACACCATGGCGATGTCGCGGTCCTTCGGCGGCACTGCATTGACCAGCCGCCCGTCGATGCGGATCTCGCCCGAGGTGACGCTTTCCAGCCCGGCGACCATCGCCAGCAATGTCGACTTGCCGCAGCCGGACGGCCCGACCAGGGCGATGAACTCGCCGGTTCGGGCTTCGATGTCGATGCCCTTCAGCACCTCGACGGCGCCAAAACTCTTGCGCAGGTTCCGGATGGTCAGCGTCGACATGTCACCGCCGTCATTTGATCGCGCCCTGGGTGAGGCCGCGGACGAAATACTTGCCGCCGAACAGATAGATGAGCAGCGGCGGCATCGCCCCGATCAGCACGGCCGCGCTCATCACATCATAGGCCCGGACATTGGTGCCGCTGGCGGTCAGTGCGACGAGGGCCGCGGTGATCGGCTGCTCACGGCCGGAGGTAAACACGACGCCGAACAGATATTCATTCCAGATCCCGGTGAATTGCCAGATGACCGTGACGATCAGGATCGGCGAGGACAGCGGCAGGATGATCTTGCGGAAGATCCGCCAAAAGCCGGCGCCGTCGATGCGCGCTGCTTTGATCAGGTCGTCGGGGATGCCGACATAATAGTTGCGGCAGAACAAAGTGGTGAAGGAGAGGCCCTGGACGACGTGGATCAGCACCAGGCCATAGATTGAATTGGTCAGGCCGAGCTTGCCGAGGATGAACGCCCAGGGCATCAGGGCGATCTGCCCCGGCATGAACACGCCGAGCAGCATGGCGGTAAACAGCACTTCCGAGCCCCGGAAGCGCCATTTGGACAGGATGTAGCCGTTGATCGCGCCAAGCGCCGTCGAGAGGATCGTTGCCGGCACCGTCATCCACAGCGAGTTGAAGAAATTGCGCTGCATGCCCTGGCAGGTGCCGCCGATGCAATAGGTGCTCCAGGCCTGGCCCCACGCTTCCAGGCGAAAACTGCGCGGCAGCGAGATCAGCCCCTGCCTGGCGATCTCCTGCTGGTCGCGGAACGAGTTGAGCACCACCACCAACAACGGGATCAGATAGATGGCGGCGAACAGCGCCAGAATGCCGTAGATCGTGACCCGGCTCCAGAAATAGCGGCGCGCCGCAGCCCTGGCTTCGCCGACACCGTCCGGCGGAGCGAGCGCCAGCTCAGCCATGGCCGGCCTCCCTGCGGCGCCGCCAGACGACCCACAGCGAGTAGGGAATCAGCACCACGGCGACCGCCGCGAGCATCATCATCGCCGCAGCCGCACCTTCGCCGATCTGGCCGCGCTGGAACATCAGGTCGTAGACATAGATGGCGGGGAAGGTGGTCGAGATGCCCGGCCCGCCGCGCGTCAGCGCCGCGACCAGGTCGAAGGTCTTGATCGCGAACTGGATCTGGATGACGGCCACGGCGAGGAAGATCGGCGCGATCGTCGGCAGCACCACCTTGCGGTACGTGCGAAAGCTCGAGGCGCCGTCGATCTGCGCGGCCTTGATCAGGTCCGAATCGACCGACCGCAGCCCGGCCAGGAAAAGAGCCATCGCGAACCCCGAGGATTGCCAGATCCCGGTGATGATGATGGCGTAGATCGCATAGTTGCGGTCGCTGGCCAGCGCGAACTTGAAATCGGTCCAGCCGAGCCCGCGCACCAGCGCCTGGATGCCGTCGACCGGGTTGTAGAGCCAGCTCCACACGGTTCCGGTGACGATGAAGGAGACGGCGAGCGGGTAGAGGAAGATCGTCCGCCAGGCCGCTTCGCCGCGCACCCGCTTGTCGATCAGGATGGCCAGCAGCAATCCGATCGCCATGGCGCCGACAATATAGAAGGCGCTGAACAGAAAGAGGTTGGTGTAGGCGATGTTCCAGCGCCGGTTGGCCCACAGCGAGTGGTAGTTGGCCAGCCCGACGAAGCCGTAGGACGGCAACAGCGTGGAGTTCGACAGCGAAAGATAGAGCGTCCACCCGGCGAACACGAACACGTAGACGAAGCTCGCCGCCAGGGACGGCAACAGCACCAGGAACGGGATGGCGGGGGCGATCCGCTCCCGCCACGAAAGGGCGGGGGCGGAACCCGGGCGCGTCAGCTCGATGCCGGACACGGGACGGGGATGCGGCGCGCGGGCGGCGGCGCGCTACATTTGCGCTTCCGCAGCGTCGGCCATCGCCTTGGCGGCGTCCTCGGGCGACATGTCGGGGCTGGCGACGAACTCGGTGATGGTGTCCATCATCGCGCCGCGGACCTTCTGCGGGACGGTCATGTTGTGGGCCAGCGAGCGGACCAGGGTGCCGGCCTGAATCGAGGCCTGGAGATCCTTCTGCGACAGCTGCTGGCAGGGATTGAAACCGTTCGACAGGTCGACGTCCATGCGTGCCGGGATCGAGCCTTTGGCCTGGTTGAACACGGTCTGGAACTCGGGCGACAGGATCAGCGTGGCGAGCAGCTTCTGGCCCTCGATATAATCCGGGTCCTTCTGCTTGAAGAACACCACCGAGTCGGAGTTGAGGATGAAGCCGGGCTTGCCCCAATCGGTCGGCGCCTGGGCGCAGACATAATCCGTGCCCTCCTTGAAGCCGGCGGCGGTCAGCAGGCCGATCGTCCAGTCACCCATAATGTGAAAGGCGGCCTCGCCGCGTCCGACCAGGGCCGACATCGAATCCCAGTCGCGGCCGACCATGCCTGGATCCATGTATTTGCTGGTCATCGTGCGCAGCTGTTCGAACGCCTTGACCATGCCGGGGCTGCGCATCGCCTCGACATCGCCCTGGACGAAGGCCTTCTTGTAGAGGTCGAGGTCCTGGCCGTAGAGGATCACCTCGAACACGGTCGAATCGGTCCAGTCGGCGGTCGAATGGGAGACGCAGATCTTGCCCGCGGCGACGACCTTGTCGCAGGCAGCATTGAATTCGGCCCAGGTCTTGGGCAGCTCGGCGACGCCCGCCTCCTTCAGGACTTTGGGCGATGCCCACAGCCAGTTGATCCGATGGATATTCATCGGCGCTGCGACCCATTTGCCGGACGGCTTCATCACCGGCAGAAGCTCCGGCGCCACCACGGCGTCCCACTTCTCGGCGGCGGCGAGATCATCGAGGTCGGCGGTCATCCCGGTGGCGTTCCATTCGGCGATCTCGGGTCCCTTGAGCTGAACCGCGGGCGGCGCGTTGCCGGCAATCACGTCGGCGCGGAGCTTGGCCAGCGTGTTGGCGGTGTGGCCGGCGATCGAGGTCTGCTCCCACTTGCCGCCCTTGGCCTCGAACATCTCGCCGAGCTTGGCGATCGCCTGCGCGTCGGAACCGGTCGCCCATTGATGCAGAATGTTGGTTTTCGGCTCGGCCAAAGAAGGCCCTGTCCACAGGGTGCACGCCGTCGCTACGGCAAACGCCGCCCGGATGATTCCCATCGCTTCTCTCCCATTCAGCCACATGGCCATTCGTGCGGGATCGCGCATGGCGCGAGCCGCCGAGACTTTTTTCAGCCCCTGGTTTTTCTAGGCTTGCCCATCAGAGGTGTCAACGCGCCGGGACCCCGGCGCGCGGCGCTTGCTGATCACCTGTCCGGGAGCTGCCCCGGCTGCTTCGCTTAGAGAGGATCACCGTTTCTTTGAACCGATGATCCGCTCTAAGTCTTTGTTTTTCCGCAATTCCGGACGGAAAACCGTTGCCACTTTTCCTGCAATTGCTCTAAGCGCCGAGCAGATTGCGCTCGACGGTGCGCAGATGCGCGCGCATCGCCTGCCCGGCGGCCTCGGGGTCGCGCGCCAGCAGCCCCGCGACGATCTCTTGATGCTCGGCGCAATAGGTCTGGCGCCGCTGCTCCGAGAACGAGCGCCGCTTCATTTCGAACCAGGGCGCCTGATTGCGCAAGATCCTCAGCAGGTTGTGGATCTCCTTGAGGAATTCGTTGCGGCCGCACGCAAAGATCCGGTGGTGGAACTCGGCGTCCCACTGCTCGAAGCTCGGCATGTCGGCTGCCGCGCAGGCAGCCTGGTGAGCCTCGGCGACGGCAACGAGTCCGGCGGCGCTGGCATGGGTGGCGGCAAAGCTTGCCGCCGCCGGCTCGATGAGCAGTCGGATCTCCATCATGTCGGCGGGGCTGGTGCCCTCCATTCTGAGGATCGCGGCCGCGATCGAGTCAGGACCGCCGGCGCTGACGAAGGTGCCGCGCCCCACTTGGCGCACCACCGTGCCGTCGCGCTCGAGCAGCCCCACTGCCCGCCGCACCGTGTTGCGGGCCACTCCGAATTCCTGCGCCAGATCGCGCTCGGCCGGCATGCGGCCGTGCTCGAGCCATTCACCGGCCGAGATGCGCCGCTTCAGCACCGTGGCAATGTCGTTGGCGACCAACTTCGGCATACGGCGATCTCGATGTGATCCGATTTTGCGCCAATCTAAGCGCGCAACTGAGCCATTGTCCATCACCCGCCTGGACACCTGCGCCCAAATCGCGCGTGCCGCCGCTTTGATGGCTTGCATGCGGCCGGCGGGAGGATTAGCCTTTCGAAAAATAGGCCGATTGGTTCACGATTGGCTTAGGGAGGCATGCAGGTATGAAGGTGGCCACGTTCTCGATCGGCGGCGAACGTCGGGTAGGGATCGTCGACCTCGACCGCGCTGCCGTACTGCCGTTCGACCTTCCCGTCGAGGAAGCGGCCCAAGGGGTGGTCGCGCTGATCGAGCGCAACGGCGCCGGCCTGCCGCGCACGTCGGCGCCGCTGCCGCTGGAGCGCGTCGCGCTCGAGGCACCGATCCCGCGGCCGCGCCGCAACATCTTCTGCGTCGGCAAGAACTATCACGAGCATGCCCACGAATTCGCCCGCAGCGGCTTTGATTCCAGCGCCGGCGCCGGCGCCGTTCCCCAGCACCCGATCGTCTTCTCCAAGGTGCCGGAGTCCGTGGTGCCGACGCAGGCGACGGTGTTCATCGACGCAGCCGTGTCGACGGCGATCGACTACGAAGCCGAGCTTGCGGTGATCATCGGCAAAGGCGGACGCGGGATTGCCAAGGCGGATGCGTATGACCACGTCTGGGGCTACACGATCATCAACGATGTGACCGCGCGCGACCTTCAGGGCCGCTACAGTCAGTGGCTGATCGGCAAGTCGCAGGACACGTTTTGCCCGATGGGGCCCTGGGCGGTGAGCCGGGACGCTTTCGATGTCGACCAGGCCGGCATCCGCTGCTTCGTCAACGAGGAGCTGCGGCAGAATTCGAAGGTTGCGCTGTTGATCTTCGACATTCCAACGATCATCGCCACCCTGTCGCAAGGTATCACCCTGCGCCCCGGCGACATCATCGCCACCGGCACGCCGGTCGGCGTCGGCATCGGCTTCGATCCGCCCAGATATCTGAAGCCCGGCGATGTCGTGCGCATCGAGATCGACGGCATCGGCGCGCTCGAGAACCGGTTCGCGGAGCACCGCCAATGACCACGGTGAGCGTCGGCCCGATCGTTGCGGAATCGGCGGGGGAAGGGCCCGCTGTGGTGATGATCCACGGCCTCGGCGGCACCGCCAACATGTTTCAGCCGCAGCTGGCCGCGCTGGAAGCGTTCAGGGTGATACGGCTCGATCTGCCCGGCTCGGGCCGCTCGCCGCGGCCGATCGATCCGCCGACGCTCGACGCGATGAGCGAGGCGGTGGCCAAAGCCTTGTCCGGGCTGGGCGTGACCCGTGCGCATCTTGTCGGCCACTCGATGGGCACCATGGTCTGCCAATGGCTGGCGGTGAACCGGCCGGAGCTGGTCGCCTCGCTGGCCCTGCTCGGGGCTCTTGCCGAGCCTGCCGAGGCAACCCGCACTGGGCTTGCCGCGCGCGCCAGGCTTGCCCGTTCGGGCGGCCTCTCCGACATTGCCGACCAGATCATCGCGGCCGCACTCTCGGCCCATACCAAGGAAAACAACCCGGTCGCAGTCGCATTCGTGCGCGAATCGATCCTACGCCAGGATCCGGAATCCTACGCCCGCAGCTGCGAGGCGCTTGCCAAGTCGAGCGCGGTCGAGGCGCGCCGCATCAGCGCTCCCACCCTGCTGCTGACCGGCGAGGACGACGCCGTCAACCCGCCGAGTGTCGCCCGGACGCTGGCCGACAAGATCAAGGGCGCGGTCTATGCCGGGTTGGAGCGTTGCGGCCATTGGGCGACGGTGGAGAGCCCGGCCGCGGTCAATCGCAGGCTCACCGATTTTCTGAGGCAGGTCGAGCGCTAGCGGCGGCCGCCACCACGACATGGGAGGCTGAACATGGCAGAGCAAGGCTGGAACGGGAACGGCTCGGGCAACACGCTGTTCGCCAACGTCCGCGTGCTGGATGCCACCGGCGACTACCCCTATACCGGCGAAGTCCTGGTCCAGGGCAACCGGATCAAGCAGATCACCCGCGGTTCCTCGCGCTTCGGCCCGTCGTCCTCGTCGGCGAGCTATGGCGGCGCGACGGTCATCGACGGCATGGGCGCCACGCTGATGCCCGGCATGATCGACGCGCATCTTCACCTCTCCTGGAACAATGCGCCCGGCATCGACCCGATCCAGATGATGGAGGTCGAGGAGCACATGCTGGTCACGATGGAGATGGCCAAGCTCGTCCTCGACGCCGGCTTCACCGCCGGCCGCGGCGCCGCCGCAGCCAAGCCGCGCCTCGACGTGGTGTGCAAGAAGTTCATCAATCAGGGCCGCTTCCCGGGGCCGCGCTACCTGGCCGCCGGCCCGGAGATCACCACCGTCGGCGGCCTCGGCGATTCCTCGCCCTCGCACATTCCGCACGAAGGCCTCAATCTGGGCCTCGTCGTCTCCGGGCCGGAGGAGATCCGGCGCACGGTGCGGCAGCTGATCAAATACGGCGTCGACTCCATCAAACTCAATCTGTCCGGCGAGTCGATCACCGGCATGGGCGCGGAAGAGACGCCGATGTCGGAGGAGGAGGTGGCGATGGCCGCCCAGGAGGCGCGCTGCCGCAACAAGGTGCTGTCGGCGCATGCCCGCTCGTCCGGCTCCGTCAAGCAATGCATCCGCCATGGCATCCAGAACATCTATCATGCCTCGTTCGCCGACGAGGAGGCGCTCGACATGCTCGAGGCGGTCAAGGATCGGCACTTCGTCGCTCCGGGCATCGCCTGGCTGATCAACACTGCCCGCCATGCCGAGCAATGGGGGATCAAGCCGGGCTCGCCGCTGTCGCTCGAATATGAGCGGGAACTGGAAATGTGCATCGACACGATGAAGAAGATGCACCGGCGCGGCATTCGCGTGCTGATCGGCGGCGACTACGGCTTTGCCTGGACGCCGCAGGGCACCAACGCCAAAGACATCCAGACCTTCGTCGAGATGCTCGGCTTCTCGCCGATGGAGGCGATCCAGGCCGCCACCAAATATGGCGGCCAGATCATGGGCATGGGCGACGAGCTCGGAATGATCAAGGAAGGCTATCTCGCCGACCTCTTGCTCGTCGATGGAGATCCGATCGCCGACGTGCGCATCCTTCAGGACAAGAACCGGCTGCTGGCGATCATGAAGGACGGCAAGTTCCACAAGGCGCCGCGCCTCAACGAGCAGCGGCGCCGGCTGACCGCATGAGCCTCGCCGACCACCGCTCCGCGCAGCCCGGCGAGTCCGGTTCGGGGCCGACCAGGCGCCATGCCTGGGCGGTGCTCTGGCTGGTGCTTGCCGCGGTCGCGGTCTGGCTGGTGTTCGCCGTCTGGCCCGCTTGGCTCAATGCGCTGCTGATTTCCAAGAAGGCCTTCGTCAGCGCGATCTTCAACGGCATCACTCTGGCCGGGCTTTATTTCCTGGTGGCCAGCGGCTTCACCCTGGTGTTCGGGCTGATGCGCAACGTCAACCTCGCCCATGGCTCGCTCTATCTGTTCGGCGCCTATATCGGCTACGAGGTCGCCAGCCGGACCGGCTATTGGCTGCTCGGCGTCGCCGCCGGCTTCCTTCTGCTGGCGCTGGTCGGGGCGATCTTGCAGGTCGCCGTCTTCCGCCGGCTGGAGGGCGACGATTTGCGCCAGACCTTGGTCTCGATCGGCATCTCGATCGTGGCGGCCGACCTGATGCTGGCTGTGTGGACGGGCGCCACCTACCAGATCGGCATCCCGGATTGGCTCGACGGCTCGGTGACGCTGCCGATCATCACCGCCGTACGCTCGAGCGGCACCGCCGTCTATCTCACCTATCCGTTCTACCGCCTGTTCGTGCTGGCGGTCGCGGTGATCATCGGCATCGGGCTCTGGCTGATGCTTAACCGCACCCGGGTCGGGATGATGATCCGCGCCGGCGTCGACGACCGGGCGATGCTGGCGGCGAGCGGCGTCAACGTCCATGTCGTCTTTGCCATCGTGTTTGCCGTCGGCGCCGGGCTGGCCGGCTTTGCCGGCGTGGTCGGCGGCTCGGCGCTGTCGGTGGCGCCGGGCGAGGACGTCCGCTATCTGCTTGCCTCGCTGGTGGTGGTGATCGTCGGCGGCATGGGCTCGATTCCGGGCGCCGCGATCGGCGCGCTGCTCATCGGGCTCGCCGAGCAGATCGGCCTGGTCTATTTCCCGACCTACGGCATCGTTCTCACCTTCGTCATCATGGTCGTGGTGCTGGCCGTGCGGCCGCAAGGCCTGTTGGGGGCTGCGCGGTGAGCGCGACGACGGCCTTCGGCACGCCGCAGAGTGCTGCCGCCTACCTCGATTCCATCGGCATCGGCCACATTCTGCTGGCGGCGCTGCTCATCGCCTTCCCGTTCGTGGCCAATGATTTCTTCATCGCCCAGATCGGCGCCTATTCGCTGATCTTCGGGATGATCGCGTTGTCGCTGATGCTGCTTGCCGGCTATGGCGGCATGGTCAGCCTCGCCCAGATCACGGTGGCCGGCATCGCCGGCTATGTGATCGCCATCTTCGGCGTCAACCAGACCGGCGTCCATGGCTTCGGCTGGCCGTTGTGGATCCTGGTGCCGTTCGCGGTCCTTGTCGCGGCCTGTGCCTCGGCGCTGATCGGCTGGATCTCGGTCCGCACGGCCGGCATCTACACGATCATGATCACGCTGGCGATCGCCACCGCCTTCTTCTACTTCACCCAGCAGAACTATTCCCTGTTCAACGGCCATTCCGGGTTCTCCGGACTGCCGTCGCCGCGCTTCTGGGGGATCGACTGGCGCGCGCCGGCGCCGTTCTACGCGCTCTGCCTGGCGAGCGCGGCGGTTTGCTATATCGCGGTGCTCTACATCTCGCGCTCCACCTTCGGCCTTGCCCTGCAGGCCACCCGCGACAATCAGCGCCGCATGCGCGCGCTCGGTTTCCATGTCATCGCCCACAAGGTCGCGGCCTACTTCCTGGCCGGGCTGATCGCCGGCCTGGCCGGCGTCCTGCTGGTCTGGTTCAACGGCCGCATCTCGCCGGGCACGGTCGGCGTCGACGTCGCCATCGACGTGCTGGTCATCGCCGTGGTCGGCGGCATTCGCCATCCGATCGGGCCCTTCGTCGGCGCTGTGGTGTTCGTGTTGCTCAAGACCTTCGCCATCGACCTGGTCGGAGCAGAGCGGTTCAACACCCTGATCGGAGCGGTTTTCCTGGCGATCGTCCTGGTCTCGCCGGACGGCCTTCTCGGACTTTGGCAGCAGCTCAAGCCGCATCTCAGCCAGCAGGCGCTGCGGCCGGGATAGACAGCGCGCTTCGACGTCGCATTCATCAACGTGGGAGGAGAAACGAAATGCACATCAACAGACGCCTGATGCTCGGCCTGGCGCTCGCCACGGCGCTTTCAGCGCCGCAGCTCGCGCGGGCCGAAGACACCATCAAGATCGGCCTGCTTGCCACCTTCGAGGGTCCGTTCACCGTGCTCGGGGAGGACGGCGAGCGCGGCGCGATGACGGCGATCGAGGAGGTCGGCGGCAAGGTTGCCGGCAAGACCATCGAGATCGTCAAGGGATCGTCCGACGCCTCACCGGACAGCGCCGTCAATGCCGCGCGCAAGCTGGTCGAGCAGGATGGCGTCAAGGTCTTGGTCGGGCCGCTGTCGGGCGACGAGGGGCTGGCCGTCAAGAACTATGCCAAGACCAAGCCGGATGTGACCTTCATCAACGGCACCTCGGCGGCGCAGGACACGACCCTGCGCGATCCGGCGGAGAACTTCTTCCGCTTCTCCACCGACGGTGCCCAGTGGATGGCCGGCCTCGGCGACTACGCCTTCAACCAAAAGGGCTTCAAGAGCGTCGCGACGGTCGCGGAGGATTATTCGTTCCCCTACACCCAGGTGTTCGGCTTCATGGCCGAGTATTGCAAGGCCGGCGGCCATGTGCCCTCGAAATCCTGGGTGCCGATCGGCAACAAGGACTTTTCATCGGTGATCGCGGCGATCCCCGACAATGTCGATGCGATCTATGTGGCGCTCGGCGGCGCCGATGCGGTCAACTTCCTGACCCAGTACCAGCAGGCCGGCGGCTCTGCGCCGCTGATCGGCGGCTCGATCACCGTCGACCAGACGGTGCTGACCGCCAAGGGCAAGCTGCGCGACGTGCTGGTCGGCACGGCCTCGGCCGGTCCGACCGCCGACACCAACGACTCGCCCGCCTGGAAGTCGTTCGTCGAGGCCTACAAGAAGCAGCCGAAGGCGTTCCCGTCGCCGTCGCTGTTCGCGCATGGCTACTACGTCGACATGAAGGCCGCGCTGCTGGCGCTCGACAAGGTCGGCGGCGATGTCTCCGACGGCGGCGCCAAGCTGCGCGAGGCGCTGACGAAGCTCTCCTTCGACACCCCGACCGGCAAGGTGTCGCTCGACAAGAACCGCAACGCGGTCGCCGACATCTACCTGACCGAGGTCACCGAGGGTTCCGACGGCAACCTCTACAACAAGCTGATCAAGACCATTCCGCAGGTCAATCAGACCCTGGGCATCGAAGAGGCGGAATTCATGAAGCTCGGCGTCGTCGGCCGCGACAACCCGAACTGCCCCTGAGACGGGGCAGCCGCCGGCGCCGGGGGGAAGCGATGCCTGAACCAGCGGCCGCAATGTCGCGTCTGCAGAGCTCCGGCGCCTATGCGCTGGAACTCGACGGCGTCGCTCGCCATTTCGGCGCGCTGGTCGCGCTCTCCGGCATCAGCATGCGGATCGCGGCCGGCGAACGGCGCGCCGTGCTTGGCTCCAACGGGGCCGGCAAGACGACGTTGTTCAATGCCGTCACCGGCGACTTCGCCCCGACCGCCGGCCGCATCCGCTTCTTCGGCGAGGACATCACCGGCCTGCCGCCGCACGAGCGTATCCGGCGGGGCTTGAGACGCACCTATCAGATCTCGCAATTGTTCAAGGGCCTGTCGGTGCTCGATTCGATCTTCCTCGCCTGCCGCGGCGTCTCGCGGCGGCGGTTCTCGCTGATCAGGCCGGGCAGCCGCGACGTCACCATGATGCAGGCCGAGTCGATCCTGGCCCTGGTCCATTTGGAGCGGCTACGCGATGTATTGGTGGCCACCCTCAGCCACGGCGAGCAGCGCCAGCTGGAGATCGCACTGGCGCTGGCGGGGGCGCCGCGCCTGATCCTGTTCGACGAGCCGGCGGCCGGGCTGTCGCCGACCGAGCGCCGCGACCTGGTCGCGATCCTCGGCGCGCTGCCCCGCCATATCGGCTATGTGATCATCGAGCATGATCTCGACGTGGCGCTGCGCGTCTCCGAATATGTCTCGATGATGCACAACGGCCGTCTGTTGAAGGAAGGTACACCGCAGGAGATCGAGGCCGATCCGGAGGTCCAGGAGATCTATCTGGGGGCCCGCCATGGCTGAGCGCGCACCGGCCGCCAAGACCGCGCTCAAGATCGACGACCTTGAGGTCTATTATGGCGAAAGCCATGCGCTGCAGGGGGTGTCGCTGACGCTGGAGACCGGCGTGCTGTCGGTCGTCGGCCGCAACGGCATGGGCAAGACCACGCTCTGCAACACCCTCGCCGGGCTGAAGCGGGCCCGCTCCGGCTCGATCCGCATCCTTGGCCGGGAGGCGGCCGGGCTCGAGCCCCACGAGATCCACAGGCTGGGTGTCGGTTATGTCCCGCAGGGCCGCCGGCTATGGCCGTCGCTGTCGGTGGATGAGCATCTGAGGCTTGCCGCAGGGTCGCGCCGCGATGCGGCCTGGACCATCGACCGGGTCTACCAGACCTTTCCGCGGCTCGCCGACCGCCGCGGCAATGGCGGCTCTGAGCTCAGCGGCGGCGAGCAGCAGATGCTGGCGATCGGGCGCGCTTTGCTGAGCGATCCCAAGCTCTTGATCATGGACGAGCCGACCGAAGGCTTGGCGCCGGCGATCGTCGGCCAGGTCGAGCGGATGCTGATTGCGCTCGGCGAGGAAGCCGAGATCGCGGTGCTGGTCATCGAGCAGAATATCGGTGTTGCCACGGCAATCTCTGACCGCGTCGCCATCATGGTCAATGGCCGCATTCACCGGACGATGGAGGCGGCCGCGCTCGCCGCCGATCGCGAGCTCCAACAGCGGCTCTTGGGTGTGGGCCGCGCCGCCGACGAGCCGCAGGTGTCGCCGGCCGAAGCCGTGGACGTCGCCGAGCAGCTTGCGGAGATCTACCGCGTCGATCGGCGTCAGGCAGACGGGGCAGCGCCGTCGGACGGAATCTATCGGCCGGTCACGCAACTGCCCAACCGCTGGAATGTGCCGGTCACCCAGCTGCGCCAGACTGCCGTCGACAGGGCGCAGCCCCAGCTCGAGACCGCCAAGCTGTTCGCCATGCCGCTCACCGAGCGCATCGGCCGCACCGTGATCGTCGCAGGCACCTTCGACACCAAGGGCAAGGAGCTGCGCTTCGTCGCCGATCGGCTGAAGGCGCTCGGCATTCCGGTTCGGACCGTCGATCTGTCGACCTCGGGCAAGGCGTCGAGCGCCAACGTGCCGGCGCTGGAGGTCGCCAGCCTGCACCCCTATGGCACGTCCCGGGTGATGTCGGGCGATCGCGGCACCGCGGTCGAGGCAATGGCGGAGGCGTTCGCGCGGTGGATCGCGCGGGAGCCGCGCATCGGCGGCGTGCTCGGCGCGGGCGGGTCGGGGGGCACCACGATGGCCACGGCCGGCATGCGGGCGCTGCCGGTCGGCATTCCCAAGCTGATGGTCTCGACTGTGGCGGCAGGCGACGTCGCCCGCTATGTCGGCGGCGCCGACATCATGATGTTCCATTCGGTGGCCGACGTTCAGGGCCTGAATTCGATCACCGAGCAGGTCCTTGCCAACGCCGCCCATGCGATGGCGGGCATGGTGGCGCAATTGCCCGACGCCGAGACCTGGGAAGCGCGCCGCAGGCTTGCCCGGCCGGCGGTCGGGATCACCATGTTCGGGGTCACCACCCCCGCCGTTCAGGCGCTTGCCAAGCGGCTCGAGCCGGACTTCGATTGCCTGGTCTTCCACGCCACCGGCATCGGCGGACAGGCGATGGAGGGCCTCGCCGATTCGCAGCTGCTGGCAGCGCTGATCGATCTCACCACCACCGAGATCGCCGACATGCTGGTCGGCGGCGTCTTCCCGGCGACCCCCGACAGGATGGGCAGCGCCATCCGCACCGGCATTCCCTATGTCGGCTCGGTCGGCGCCTGCGACATGGTCAATTTCGGTCCGCGCGACAGCGTGCCGGACAAGTTCCGCAACCGCAATTTCGTCATTCACAACCCCAATGTGACGCTGATGCGCACCACGCGCGACGAAAACCGCGCTATCGGCGCCTGGATCGGCGCGCGGCTCAACGAGATGAACGGGCCGGTGCGCTTCCTGCTGCCGCTCGGCGGCGTGTCCGCGCTCGACGCCCCGGGCAAGCCGTTCCACGATCCGGAGGCCGACCGCGCTTTGTTCGAGGCGATCGAGCAAACCGTCAGGGTGAGCGCCCAGCGCCGCGTCGAGCGGGTGCCGGCCAACATCAACGATCCGGCCTTCGTCGAGGCGGTGTTCGCCGCGTTTCACGCGGTGGCTCCCAAGCTGAAGAGAAGCGCGTAAGATAATGGCTGGTTCGCGCAGGGCTTCGGGTAAGCGCATCGGCTGATTGGGGAGGTTGGCAATGGCCGCACAGACTTTCGGAACGTTCCTGCTGTGGCTGATCCTGGCGGCGATCGTCGTGGCGATCGCGGTCTATGTGCTGAGATGGCTCTACCGCCGCTCGACCAAGGAGACGGCATTCGTGCGCACCGGCTTCCTCGGCGAGAAGGTCGTGGTCAATGGCGGCGCCTTTGTCATCCCGGTGCTGCACGAGATCACCCCGGTCAACATGAACGTGCTGCGCATCGAGGTGCGCCGCCGGGACGGCGATGCGCTGATCACCAAGAACCGCATGCGCGTCGATCTCACGGCGGAATTCTTCGTCCGGGTCGGGGCCGGCAAGGAGCTCGTCGCCAATGCCGCCCAGACGCTTGGCCGCCGCACCTTGCAGCCGGAAGGATTGCGCGAGCTGCTCGAGGGCAAGTTCGCCGGCGCCCTGCGCACCGTCGCCGCCCAGATGACGCTTGAGGAGATGCACGAGCAGCGCGGCGACTACGCCGCCAAGGTTCAGCGGCTGGCCGCCGAGTCGCTGGCCGCCAACGGGCTCGAGCTGGAGAGTGTCGCCATCGTCGACCTCGACCAGACCCGGCTGGAATATTTCGACCCGTCCAATGCTTTCGACGCTGAGGGCCTCACCCAGCTCACCCAATCGATCGAGACGCGCCGCAAGATGCGCAACGAGATCGAGCAGCTTACGCTGGTCGAGATCCGCAACCAGAACCTGGAAACCCAGCGCCGCGTCTTCGAGATCGACCGCGACACCGAATATGCACGCCTCGAACAGGAGCGCGAGGTCGAGGCGCGGCGGGCCGTGCAGCGCGCCGAGCTCGCCAAGGAACGGGCGCTGCGCGACCAGGAGGCCGAGCAGGCGCAGCTGGTGGCGCGCGAGGCGGTGGAGAAGTCGCGGCTCGCGCAGGAGCGGAACATCACCGAGGAGCGCATCAGGAACGAGGAAGACACCCAGCGGCGCGAGATCGCGCGGCGCCGGGCGATCGACGAGAGCGAGCTCAAGATGCGCGAAATGACCGAACGCGAGCAGATCGCGCTCGAACTGGCGCTCGAACAGGCGAGGATCGAGCGCGAGGGCAGCCAGCGCCGGCTGGAGATCGTGCGTCAGCAGGGATTGGAGGTTGCCGAACTCGAGCGCCAGATCGCGCTCGCCGAGAAGGCGCTGTCGGTAACCAAGGCCGATTCCGAGAGACGGCGGGCCGAGATCATGGCCAATCAGGAGACAGAGTCCATCCGCATTGCCCAGGACCGGCTGCTCGACGAGGTCAGGCTCGAGCGCGAGCGGCATCTGGAGGCGATCCAGATCGCCAAGCGCCAGGCATTCGAGGAGGCCGAGATCGCGGCAGCCGAAGAGGTCGAGCGCGCCCGGATTGCGACCGAGCGCGGCCTTGATGAGGCTCGCCTGATCAAGGAGCGCGACCTGCGCCAGCTGACCGTCGATCGCGACCAGCGCGTCGAGATCGCCGAAATTCAGAAAGCGATCGATATCGCCAAGAAGACCCAGGAGCGTTCGGCAGCGATCGCTGCAGCCGAAGCGGTGCGCGCCAAGGCCGTCCAGGCGGAGGAACAGGCGTTCACGGCGCGCGAGCGCGAGATCGCCGAGCGCCGCAAGCTGACCGAGCTGATTGCGGCCGAGCGCGAGGCGCAACGCGAGGCGCTGCGCATCACCGCCGCGGCCGATGCCGAGATGAAGGCGGCGCGCAGCCTGGCGGAGGCGCAGAAGATCACCGCCACTGCCTCAGCCGATGCCGAGAAGATCAGGGCGCTGGCGGCCGCACAGCGCTACGAGGTCGACGCCGCCGGCAACCGCCAGCTGAACGAGGCGGACAATCTGCTTTCCGACGAGGCTCGTGCCGGTCGGCTGCGCGGCAAGCTGATCGAGCACATCGAAGGCATCATCCGCGAGAGCGTCAAGCCGATGGAGAAGATCGACGGCATCAAGATCCTGCATGTCGACGGGCTCAATGGAGGTGCCGGCAATGGCCGCAATGTCACCGACGAGGTGATCGATTCCGCCCTTCGCTACCGCGTGCAGGCGCCGATGATCGACAATCTGATGCGCGAGATCGGCATCGAGGGCGGCTCGCTCGGACGCATGACCGATGTGCTGCGCGACGCCAAGGACATCGCCAGCCTGACCGGCGACAAGACGAGGGGCCGCAACGGCCGGGAGCGCGACGACGATGACGACCACGAGCGTTGAGCGTTAGCGGCGGGATGCCGAAGGTCTACGTCTCCAGCGTCATCCCTGCACCCGCCGCCGAGGTCTGGCGGCTGGTGCGCAATTTCAACGGCCTGCCCAATTGGACGCCGTTCGTCTCCGAAAGCCGGATCGAGCAGAATGCCCCGCCCGACCAGATCGGCTGCATCCGTAATTTCACGCTCAAGGGCGGCGGCCGGGTGAGGGAGCGGCTGCTGGCCCTGTCCGACTACGACCTGTCGATGTCCTACGCCATCCTGGAGAGCCCGATGGAGGTCCGCGACTATGTCGCCAGCGTGTCGCTCTCGCCGGTTACCGAGGGCAATGCCACCTTTGCCGAATGGAGCGCCGAGTTCGACTGCGCGCCGAGCCGGGAGGCCGAGCTCACCCGGCAGATCGGCGACCACGTCTTCCGCGCCGGCCTCGAGGGGCTGAGATTGCGCTTCGCGCGCTAGAGCTAGGGCCTTCGACGTGGTCAAGGTGCGCAAGAGCATCGTCATCGACGCGCCGGTCACCGACGTCTGGCGGGTGCTGCGCGACTTCAACGGCCATGACCGCTGGCATCCCGCCGTCAGCGACAGCGTTGTCGAGGACGGCGTTCCGGCCGACGTCGTCGGGGCGGTGCGGCGCTTTCGGCTGACCGACGGCAGCGAGCTCTGCGAGCAGCTTCTGGCGCTCTCCGACCGCGACTGGCGGCTGACCTACTGCCTGCTCGAAGCGCCGGTGCCGCTGATGGGCTACACCGCCATGATCCGGCTGCGCCCGGTCACCGACCGGAATGCCACCTATTGGGAGTGGAGTTCCGAGTTCCACCCGCCGGAGCAGCGCCGCGACGAGCTCGTCCGACTGGTGGCGGAGGAAATCTACGCCGCCGGCTTCGCCGCGATCCGGCAGCTTTTTCAGCAAGGCGGCGCACCGGCCGGCGCGTACCGATCCGGCGTGGTCGCGGCGCCGCCGCCGGCCGCCGACGCCGGGCTCGATGCGCCGGTGTCAGCCGCGGGCGCGGCCGCCGCACCGACCCGCGCCATCGTCGTCGCGCATCACGGCGGTCCCGAGGTGCTTCAGTTGCGCGAAGTCGTGCTGCCGCCTTTGAATTGGGGCGAGGTGCGCATTGCCCAGCGCCTGGTCGGCGTCAACTTCATCGACGTGCTTTGCCGCAACGGCACCTTCGATCTCCTGGTGCCGCCCGGCGTGCCCGGCATGGAGGCGGTGGGGGCCGTCGAGGCGCTCGGTCCCGGTGTCACCGGCCTGGCCATCGGCCAGCGTGTCGCCTATGCCTGTCCGCCGCTCGGCGCCTATTGCGAGCGCCGCAACATGCCGGCCGAGCTGCTGGTGCCGCTGCCGGACGATATCTCGGACGAGACTGCCGCGGCCGGCCTGCTCAAGGGCACCACGGCCAGCTTCCTGGTGGGCGACGTCCATCCGCTCCGCCGCGGCGAGGTCGCGCTCATCCATGCCGCCGCCGGCGGCGTCGGTCAGATCCTGCTGCAATGGGTGCGCCATCTCGGCGCTACCGCAATCGCCGTGGTCTCCCGCGACGATAAGGCGCGCGTCATTGCCCCGTACGGCGCGGACGCGGTGATCGTGACCGCCCGCGAGGACGTTGCCGACGAAGTACAGCGCCTGACCGCAGGCAAGGGCGCCGACGTCGCCTTCGACGCGGTGGGCAGCGACACGTTTGCCGCCTCGCTGGCCGCGCTCGCCAGCCCCGGCCACCTGGTCAGCTACGGCGAGGCCTCCGGTCCCATCGGCAGCACGGATATCGGCCGGCTCGCCTCGAAATCGGTAACGCTGTCGCGGCCGAACTATCGTCATTTCACCGATACGGCAGATAAGCGCGCCCGCCACGCCGAGCGCTTCTTCGGCTTGGTTCGCGCCGGCGTCATTCGGGTTGCGCCGCCCCGCCGTTACCTGCTGGCCGAGGCCGCCCAGGCGCATCGCGACCTCGAATCGCGGCAGAGCGTAGGCTCCCTGGTGCTTGGCGTCGCCGAGCGGTGAACCGCCCATCGGCCGCTGTTTCACCCCCCGACGCTTCACATAACTTTACATTGACCCGCTCGGCGGGAAACCTGCGCTGCCTATCTTCCCATCCGACCCGCTGTTCTTGCAAAGGATGAAGACGATGAGCGACCATTCGGATCTTTCGAAAACTCCCCAGCCGATCGCGCCGGCCGCACCTGCCGGAGGCTTTGCCAAATGGGCGGCGATCGCGGCGCTCGGCATTGCCGCGGTGGGTGGCATCGGCGTTGCCGGGGCGTTCGGCGAGACGCCGCGCGTGTTGGCGGCGGCGTGGGATGGCCATGGTGGATGGCATGGGCGCCACGGCGGCGGCTTCGACGGCCCAGGTCTGTTCCGCATGCTCGACCGGCTCGATCTCACCGACGACCAGGAAGACAAGATCTGGGACATCGCCGACGGCGTTCGCCGCGACTCCCGGCCATTGATGCGAGACTTGCGCGGCACGCGGCTTGAGCTTGCGACGCTGCTCGGTGCCTCGACCGTCGATCCCGCCGCCGTTGAGGCGCTGCGTGCCAAGCGGATGGGCGATGTCGACGAAATGTCGAAGAAACTCACCTCGGGGCTGGTGGCGGCCGCCGAAGTGCTGACGCCGGAGCAGCGGGCCAAGCTGCTCGAGGAAATCAAGGACCATCAGCCGAAAAATCGGTGATAGGCTAGGCCGCGGCCGGTAGCGGTGCGGAGCTTTCATGGCGGAGGTGTTGATCGTCGACGACGACACGCGCCTGTCGGCCATGCTCGCGCGATTATCTCACCGACAACGGCTTTCGGTCCGTACCGCGGCGATCGCCGTGCCGGTCTCGCCGAGCTGCAGCCGGCATGCGCCGGATGCGGTGATCCTCGACGTCATGCTGCCGGATCTCGACGGCTTCGAGACGTGCCGGCGCATCCGGGCGATCTCGGACGTGCCGATGCTGATGCTGACGGCCAAGGGCGAGGAGACCGACCGCATCGTCGGCCTTGAGCTCGGCGCGGATGACTATCTGCCGAAACCGTTCAACCCGCGCGAGCTGCTGGCGCGGCTGAAGGCGATCCTGCGCGGCGCGGCGGCTCCGGCGAGCCGCGCGCGCCTGCTGCGGTTCGGCCGACTGGAGATCGATCCGGCATCGCGCACGGTCAGGATCGACGGGCGGATTGCGCGATGACCAGCCATCAGTTCGACCTGCTGGTCGCATTGGCCGAGAATGCGGACGCATCCTGTCGCGCGAGCAGCTGATGGACATGGTCAGGGGCGAGGAGCTCGGAGCCTTCGACCGCTCGATCGACGTGCACGTGTCGCGCATCCGTGCCGCGATCGAGAAGGATCCCGAAACATCCGCGCCGCGTCATCACCGTCCGCGGCGCCGGCTACGTGCTGGCACGCTACCAGGACGACGAAGGGTAGAGGACCGAGATGCGCAGCCGTCTGTTCTTCAAGGTCTACGCCACGCTGCCCGATGACGCTCACCGTGGTGGCGATCGCCAGCTTCGTTCGTACGTGCATGTCGGCGAGGACGAACAGGATCGCGGCTGGGCCGAGCCGCCGCGACGCGATTTCCTTGCCGCCGATGCTCCCGCCCAACGACGCGACCCGGCGGCCTCGAGGGCGGCGCTCGACCGTCTCGGCGGCGGCGTTCGACGCCGATATCACCGTCTTCGACCCGACGGCCGACCGATCGCCCCGTCGGCGCGCCGATTGCCGCGCCGAGCTGCTGACGCGTCCCCGACTGGATCGAACGGGCGCGGCCCGCCAATGGCTTCGTGGCACGGCTTGCCGACGGGCGGACGTCGCCGCCGGTTCGACCGGACCGTTCGGTCCGGGCAGGGCGGCGCAATTCGCTCCGCTATCTGTCGCTGATCGCGGTCGTCACCGGGCTCGCCGCCTATCCCGGTCGTACGCCATCTGACGCGCCGGCTCGAGCGCTCTGCGGCGCGGCGTGAACGCCTGGGGCTCGGGCGCCTCGTCGCGGCGTGTGCCGTCGAGGGCAGGCGACGAAGTCGCCACCGTGGCCAAGACCTTCAACCAGGCGGCCGAACGGATCGAGCGCTGGTCACGGCCAACCGTGCGCTGCTGGCCAATGCCAGCCACGAGCTGCGCTCGCCGCTCGCGCGGCTGCGCATGGCTGATCGATGTGCTGACGGGCAGTCGGCCCGGCGCGCCGAGCCGAGATCGTGCGCAACCTCGGCGAGCTCGACGGACTGGTCGAGGAGATCCTGCTGGCCAGCCGTCTCGACCACGGCGGCAAGGGCTCGAGCGGCCGAGACGGTCGATCTTCTGGCGTTGTCGCGGAGGAGGCGGCCCGCCACGGGGTCGAGGTCAGCGGCGATCGACCACCGTCGAGGGCGACCCCGCTGCTCATCCTCGTCTGGTGCGCAACCTGATGCAGAACGCGCCCGCCATGGCGCGCCGCCGGTGAGCGTCGAGCTGTCGGCGAGGTCGACGGCACGGTCGAGCTCAGCGTCCGCGACCACGGCGCCGGGCTCCGCGCCGGCGAGGCCGAGCGCGTGTTCGAGCCGTTCTACCGTCCGTCGGGACGCAGCGAGACAAGCGGCGGCTGGGGGCTCGGCCTGTCGCTGGTGCGGCAGATCGCCGCCCATCACGGCGCCAGCGTGCGCTACGAGGCGCCGGCCGACGGCGGCGCCCGCTTCGTCGTGCGTTTCGACAATCAGTCACCGCGGCTTCGACAACGGTCTACGGCCCGATGGTGATCCGCACCTGCCGGCCGTCGGAGAGCACGCCGCGGCCCCGCCCGACGGGCGGTGCCCGTTGGCTGAGGGTGAAGCTGTAGCGGGCCGACAGCGCCCCGCAGGCCAAAGTCCCCGTGCCGCGGGAAAAGCCGAGGCTGACGGAGATCTCCCCGGTGCAGGCGGCGCCGGCGCTGGTGCGCCCGGTCACCGTGCCGTTATGCGTCAGCGTGTTGACCGAAGCCGAGCCCGCGAAGGCCAGGCTGCGGTCGGCGGTCTCGGCGCGGACCGTGGCCGTGATGTCGAGCGGGTTCGCTGCAGCGTAAAAGGTCGGGCCCATGAAACCTGCGGCGACCGCGATCGCCAGCGTGGGCACCCGAGCTCCCCGGTTTCCGCTTCCGGTGGAATTGCTCTCCGTCCCTCGCGACCTATGTTGAGCTCTCATGACCGACCTCGATCACCTCATCGACGACATCAACGACATGGTCCGCCAGGCTGTGGCCGAGCATCTCGAGCGTGTCGGCATCGAAGGCACCGAGCACGCCAGCATGGTCGAACAGATCGCCGGGTCGGACCTGTTCATGAGTCTGTCGCCCGACCAGGTCAATGCGCTTGCCGCCGACAAGCTCAAGGACTTGATCATGCGCCAGGCGCGCCAGGCACTCGGCCTCTGATCCAGCCTCAAGGGTCGGCTATCGGAATGCTCAATATGCCGCATTCCGCCTTGATCATCGAGCGGATCACGCCGACCGAGCGGTGCGGAAATTGCTCAGCCAGTTGGCGCGCCAGCGCCAGCGTGTCGAGCAACGGGCGCTCGCCGCGCGCGCTCTGCTCAAGGTGCGTGCGCATCGCGTCGATCAGGGCTCTGTCCTCGTCCATCCTCAGCCTCTCGGAATTCGTGCTTGCTCAGGACAGGATAGCACCTTCTGGACGGGCTTAGGGCGGTTCACCGATTCCTGCCAAATCAGGTGATCCGCTCCAAGCCTCTCCCGGCAATCGGCTTAGAGCGGATCACCTTTTCTTCGCAGCATCGGTGCTCCCCTCTAAGTCTTTGTTTTTCCTCCAATTGCCCTAGAAGTCGAAGCCTTCGATGTTGTCCTTGTTGAACACGAACGGCTGGCCAAGCAGAATCTCGCTGCCGTTGATGACCTTCAGCTCGCCGAGCTTGCCGGCCTTGACCGAGGTCGCGCCCGACTTGAGATCGCCATCAGCCGTGGCCCGCAGCACATAGGCTGCCGCATAGCCGAGATCGACCGGGTTCCACAGCACCACCGACTTGACGCAGCCCGACTTGACGTAGGGCTTCATCGCATTGGGCGTGGCGAGGCCGACCACGGCGACCGAGCCGCATTTGCCGGCCTGGTTGACGGCGTCGGCGGCCGCAGGCGTGGCGACGCTGGTCATCCCCAGGATGCCCTTCAGCTCCGGACCGTATTTGTTGATCAGGGTGTTGGCTTGGTTGAACGACAGGATGTTGTCCTCCTGCGCCTCGACCGTCTCCAGCCACTTCATCTTCGGATGGCATTTGGCCTGATAGGCGGCCATCTCGGCGATCCAGCGGGCCTGGTTGGGCGTGGTGAAGGTCGAGGTGACGATGGCGAACGAGGCATCCTCGCCGATCTCGGCGGCCAGGTTGTCGATCAGCGACTTGGCGATGCCGTTGAACTCGGCCTGGTTGACGAACCATTGGCGGGCATCCGGCGTCGAGTTGGCGTCATAGCCGACGACGTTGATGCCCGCTGCGAGCGCCTTCTTGAGCACCGGCGCGATCGCCACCGGGTCGTTGGCGGCGAACAGGATGCCATCGACGCCGCTGGTCACGTAATTGTCGATCAGGGTGATCTGGTCGTCGATATTGGCCTTGCTCGGACCGTCGGTCTTGGCGGTCATGGTGCCCATCTCCTTGGCGGCATCGGCGATGCCCTTGGAGGTGGCGTTGAAATAGCCGATGCCGACCAGCTTGGGCACGTCGACCACATTGAGCGTCTTGCCCTTGCGGTCGGGCGCGTTGGTCGGCGAACCGCCGTCATAGGGCTTCGGCGGCACGTCGGCGGCGGCAGCGTCGCAGGCGAGCGGATTGGTCGGCAGATCGTCGCCGCCGGTCCAGCCGGATTGCGCATAAGCGAGCCCGGCCGACAGACTGAGACCTGCCACCGCAGCGAACAACATCAAACGCATGCTACTTCCCTCCTCCAGTGTTGTTCCCGCCGGGTAAGCGGCAAGGCGGGATGGCATTATCCTTCTACCGATCGCCGCTCCGGTCGAAAATATTGCTGACCAGGATCGCCAGAATGAGCACGGCGCCGATCAGCATGATGGTGCCGTCGCCCTTGATGCCGGCCAGCGACAGCCCGTTCTTCAGCGCCTGGATCAGGCACAGCCCGATGACGGTGCCGACGATGGTGCCGCGCCCGCCGAAAATGCTGGTTCCGCCGAGCACCACCGCGGTGATCGCGTCGAGCTCCAGGCCGGTGCCCATATCGGAGCGGGTGGTCGACACCCGCGACACGAAGATCACCCCAGCGACGGCTGCGGCAAAGCCGGAAACGGTGTAGACGGCAAGCTTGGTGCCGTCGATCGGCAGCCCGGAGAAGCGCGCCGCCACCTCATTCGAGCCGATCGCATAGACGGCGCGACCCCAGCGCGAAAAGCCGAGGATCACCGCTGCGGCGAGCGCGGCGAGCAGCAGGATCCAGATCTGGGTCGGCACGCCCGCCAGCTCCCCCTGGCCGAGCACATAGAACCAGTCGGGATAGCCGCGCACCGAGCGGGCCTGGCTGATCCCTTCGGCCAGGCCGCGGTAAAGCGCCAGCGTGGCGAGTGTGGCGATCAGCGGCGGCACGCCGAAGCGCGTGATGATCAGCCCGTTGACGAAGCCGCCGAAGGTGCCGGCGAGCACGGCGCCGACGATGGCGATGGGCAGGGGCAAGCCGACCCATTGCCAGAGCACACCGGTGAGGATGGCAGTCAGGCCGAGGATCGATCCGACGGAGAGATCGATGCCGCCCGTGGCGATGACGAAGGTCATGGCGATCGCCACCAGGCCGAGCTCGGTCATCAGCCGGGCCTGATTGAGCAGGTTGCCGAGCGTGAAGAACTGCTCGGACTGGCGGGCGAGAATGAGCAGCATCACCAGCCCGAGGGCGGCGAGGATGGCTTCGTGGCGCAGGGAGAACGTCCGCATCAGAGCCCCGCTTACGTCGTGCGCCCGCGGCGCAGCATGTCGGCCAGCACGGTGATCAGGATCAGCACGCCGATCACCGCGCGCAGCCAATAGGCCGAAACATTGGTGAAGATCAGCGCCGAGCCGATCGTGGCGAACAGGATCGCTGCCAAGGTCGAGCCGAGGATCGTGCCGCGTCCGCCGAGGATCGAGACGCCGCCGATGACCGCCGCGGTGATCACGGTCAACTCGAGGTTGGGCGGCACGGTCGACTGGATCACCTGCAGCTGGGTGGCAAACAGCATTGTCGCCAGCCCGGCAAAGCCGCCGTGGATCATGAACACGGCAACGATGCGCCGCTCGACCGGGATGCCGCTGGCCCGCGCCGCTTCTGCATTGCCGCCGATCGCGTAAAGCGAGCGGCCGAACGGAAAATAGCGCATCCACAGGCTCGCAAGCACGGTCAGCACCACCATGAACAGCACCGGCATCGGAATCCCGAACGGCTTTTGCTGGGCCAGCTGGAAGGCGGCGGGCAGATTGCTGATCCACTCGCCGCCGGTCACCCCGATCAGCCCGCCGCGCAGGATCGACAGCATGCCGAGCGTGACGACGATCGAGGGAATGCGGGCATAGGCGACCAGCGCGCCGACCAGCGCATTGACGCAGATCCCGACCAGGACGGGTGCCCACCAGGCGACCCAGACCGGATAGCCGGAGACGGCGAGCGTCCCCGAGATGGTCGCCAGCACGCCGATCAAGGCGCCGACGGAGACGTCGATATGCCCGGTGATGATCACCATCGACATGCCGATTGCGGCGACCGCGATGTAGGCATTGCCGGCAAAGATGGTGGTCAGGTTCTCGGGGCTGACAAAACGGGGTTTCGCCACCCCGACCGTGAGGAAGATGAGCACGATCGCGGCGATGATCACCATTTCCTGGCCGTAGTCGCGATAGAGCCGCACCAGGATCGGCGCCTGCTCCACCCCTCTGACCGAGACGTCGCCTGCCGTCACCTAGGCGGCCTCCGTTTCGCCGGCGGCCGCGGTCATCGCCGCGCCGACACTTTCCGGCGTCGCATCGGCGCGGCCAAATTCTCTCACCACGCGGCCATTGCTGATCACCAGCACGCGGTCGCTCATCCCCAGCACCTCCGGCAGTTCGCTGGAGATCATGACGATGGCAAGGCCGCGCTTGACCAACTCGCCCATGATGCCGTGGATCTCGGCCTTGGCGCCGACGTCGACACCGCGGGTCGGCTCATCGAGAATGAGCACCTTGGGCTCGGTCTCGAGCCATTTGGCGACCACCACCTTCTGCTGATTGCCGCCGGACAGCTGCCCGGCCTTCTGTTCGACGCCGCGGGCGCGGATGCCGAGCCGCTTCACGGCCTTGACGCCTTCGGCGAGCTCACGGCGGAAGCGGATGAATATCCCCCAGGAGAGCCGGTCGATCGACGCCATCGTCACGTTCTGGGCAATGGTCATCGTCTTGATCAGCCCCTGCAGGCCGCGGTCCTCGGGCACATAGGCCAGGCCGAGGTCACGCGCCTGCCGCGGCGAGGTGATCCGCACAGGCTTGCCGTTGAGCTTGATCGTCCCGGAGGTCGCCGGCGTGATCCCGAACAGAGTCAGCGCCAGCTCGGTGCGGCCGGAACCGACCAGGCCGGCAATGCCCAGAATCTCGCCTCGCCGCAGCGCGAAGGAGACATCGCGCACCCGGTTGCCCCGCTGCAGGCCCTCGACCCTGAGCACCACCTCGCCGATCTCGACCTCGGACTTGGGGAAAAGCTGCTCGATCGAGCGTCCCACCATCATCGCCACGAGGCCTGCCTCGTCGACCTCGCCGATCGGCCGGGTGGCGATCAGCGCTCCGTCGCGCAGCACCGTCACGCGATCGGCGAGGGCGAAGATCTCCGGCAGGCGATGGCTGACATAGACGATGCCCACGCCGCGCTCGCGCAGCCGTCGGACGATCGACATCAGCCGCTTGACGTCGGCTTCGGCGAGCGAGGCGGTCGGCTCGTCCATGATCAGGATGCGGGCGTTCTGGCTGAGCGCCTTGGCGATCTCGATACGCTGGCGCTGCGCCACCGACAGCGCCGAGACCTTGGCGTCGACATCGAGCTCGGGGGAATCCAGTCTGTCGAGCAACTCCCGGGTCAGCTCGCGTGTCTTGCCCCAGTCGATGCCGCCCCAGCCGAAGCGGGGATAATGGCCGAGGAACACGTTTTCGGCGACGCTGAGCTCGGGGAACAACAGCAGTTCCTGATAGACGGTGGCGATGCCGGCCCGCGCAGCGTCGCGGGCCGAGGCGAAACTGGTCTCGCGTCCGTCGACATGGATGACGCCGGCATCGGCGCCGTAGAGGCCGGACAGGATCTTGATCAGCGTCGACTTGCCGGCCCCGTTCTCGCCGAGCAGCGCGTGAACCTCGCCGCGGCGAATGTCGAAGTCGACGCCTTTGAGCGCAGTTGTGCCGGCGAACGACTTGGTGATGCCGGTCATGGCGACGACGGCGGCCGCGGGCGGATCCTGGTCAGCCAAGCATGTTCCTCCCCCGATCAGCCAGCATGCTCTCCCCGCCGCCGGAAGCCGATCGACTGAGAACATGCCAAGGCGGACAGGGGAAGTCGAGATCCGGTCCGGCCGATGAGGCAGATTATCGTCCCGTTGCACCCCGGCGCTTCGTGTTTGGGGCCTGCCGCCGCCGGAATGGCGCCAAACTTGTCACTCCCGCCTCACGACGCCCTATTCTAGTCTCACCTCAAGTCGTGCCGACGCCGCGGCACCGACCGTCCCGGAGTGGTGCAACCTGGCCGGCTCGTCTATTCTCGGCGCCGACGTCCGAAGATCCATGGAGAAGGCTGATGCCAGAGGCTCTCGTCGTTCGCCGTGAGACACACATTCCGGCGCCGCCGGCCGCCGTCTTTGCCTTGCTCACCGACCCGGAGAAGATCTTGCGCTGGATGGGCACGCAAGCCGAGCTCGAACCCGAGCCGGAGGGCCTCTACCTCGTCAATGTCACCGGGGCGCGTTTTGCCCGGGGGACGTTTCGCGAGGTGGTCCCGGTGCATCGCTTGGCCTACAGCTTCGGCTGGGAAGGCAGCGAGGAGGTGCCGCCGGGCTCCAGCCTGGTCGAGATCGACCTGATGGACGAGGCGCCCGACGGGACCCTCTTGCGGCTCACCCACACCGGCCTGCCGAACCAAGAGCAATGCGACAGCCATGAGGAAGGCTGGACCCATTATGTCGGCCGGCTGGCCGAGGTGGCCGCCGGACGCAACCCGGGCCCGGATCCCTTCCTCGGCCGCAAAAGCTAGTTCCGGCCCGCAATCGAACCCGCCAGCATCGGAGCGATGGACCTTCCCGCGCCTCTCGCCTGGCTGCTCGATGAAGCGAGCGCCGTATCCGGCGCCGACCGCTTCCTGGCGCAGCTCGGCGGGCTGCTGGCGCAAGACGGCCTGCCGGTGGCCGGAGGGGCGCTGACGCTGGCGCTGCCGCACCCGATCATCGCGCGACGCACCTGGCTGTGGCGCGCCGAAGACGGTGCTGTGGTCGAGGGGTTGGGTTTCGCCGGCACCCCGACCGCCAGAGCCGTCCACGATTGGCTGACGGGGTTGGGAACGATGCACGAGGATACGGTCGGCCGGGGGCTGGGCGGCGTGCTCGGCTGGGCCGGGAAACGGCCGTTCGACCCGGCGGAAACCGGCCGGCTGCGCCAGGTGGCGCGATTTGCGGCAGCGCCGCTCGCGGCGCTTTCGGCGCGCTCGGCGCTTGCCGCCCTGCTCGAAGCCTATCTCGGCCGGCGCAGCGCGGCCCGCGTTCAGGCGGGCGAGCTCAGCCGCGGCACCGGCGAGACCATCCGCGCCGTGCTGCTGTGCGCCGATTTGCGCGGCTTCACCGAGCTGTCGCAGGACAACGCTCCGGCGCTGGTGATTGCCGCCCTGGATGCCTGGTTCGACCGTGTTGCCGGGGCGGTGCATGCCTTCGGCGGCGAAGTGCTGAAATTCATCGGCGACGGCGTGCTGGCGATCTTTCCCGTCGCCGGCCCGCCGGCGATCGCCTGTGAGGCGGCCTTGCGCGCGGTGACCGCCGCCCGCGCGGGCATGGCTCATCTCGACAAGACGCGGCAGGCGCAAGGCTTGCCGCCGCTCCCCTTCGGTATCGCGCTGCATCTCGGCGAGATCCTGTGGGGCAATGTCGGCGCCGTCGACCGCCTCGACTTCACCGCGATCGGTCCGGCGGTCAATTTGGTGAGCCGCCTCGAAGGGCTCTGCCGCCCGCTCGGCCGCCCGGTGCTGATCTCCGGCGCGGTTGCGGCCGAGACCCGCACGCAGCTGTTGCCGCTCGGCGAGCACGCGCTGCGCGGCATCGCCGAGCCATGCGTCGTGTTCACCTTGGCCGAAGGCTGATCGGGCGCAGATCCAATCCCGCCAGACTTGTCACTCACCCCGCGTGGCCGGCGCGAACTACCGTCCGTCGGTGGGTGACAGCGAGGTGAGCCGTGCACGACAAGTGGGTCTTCAGCGAGTTGCCGCACCGGGCGCAGCGGTGTGCCGACAGGGCCACCGGTGATCGGCGGCCGCCGCGTCGGCCCTGCTTGGCATGGCAGCGCAGCGCCGCGATCCT
Organism: uncultured Alphaproteobacteria bacterium; assembly: GCA_963791325.1. Lineage (GTDB taxonomy): Bacteria > Pseudomonadota > Alphaproteobacteria > Rhizobiales > Rhizobiaceae > JBEVJK01. The sequence continues at coordinate 393,202 of CAWBRU010000021.1, forward strand.
GTCGCTCGGCGCTGCGCCGGCGTTTCTGGCCATGGCGGTGCTCGCCTGGTGCGCGCCGGCTGCGCCGGACCTGCTTTGCATGGCCGGCGCGCGCGGCGTGCCCGCAAGCGGCATGGTCCCGATGTACCTGCTGATGAGCGTCTTTCATCTGCCGGCCTGGCTGCGGTTCCTCGCTCGCCGCTAAAGCAATTGCAGGCAAAGCGGCAACGGTTTTCCGTCCGGAATTGCGGAAAAACAAGAGCTTAGGGCGTTTCACCGATTCCAAGCCACGATGACCCGCTCGAGGGCCTGCCGCTCTCTTGACACCAGCGTGAAAGCGCAGTATTTAACCGATCAGTTGACAACTGATTGGTTAAATAACGATCATGGATTCCCTCAGCTCCGTCCTGTTTGCCATCGCGGACCCGACCCGACGGGGGCTGTTGGCGCGGCTCGCCGAGGGCGATGCCACGGTCGGCGAGCTGGCTGCGCCCTATCCGATGAGCCTCGCGGCAATCTCCAAGCACCTCAAGGTGCTTGAAGGCGCCGGCCTGATTTCGCGCGGCCGCGAGGCGCAGTGGCGCCCGTGCCACCTGGAGGCCGAGCCGCTGCAGGCGGTGGCCGATTGGGTGCAGGACTACCGGGCGTTCTGGGAGAAGAACCTCGACAGCCTCGGCGACTATCTCGACACCCTGCAACAGAAACCCTTGTACAAGAGGTCAGACAAATGAGCATCGACACGGAAATCCCGGCAGACGAGCCGACCATCATCATGACCCGCATCTACGACGCTCCGCGCGACCTGGTCTGGGCAGTCTCGACCGAGCCGCGTCACATCCGCAAATGGTGGGGCGGGCCTGGGGTAACCAATCCGGTCTGCGAGATCGACCTGCGGCCGGGCGGACGCTGGGTGCATGCCATGCGGTTTCCCGATGGCCACGAGCTGCGGCTGGAATTCGAGTTCGTCGAGGTCGAGCCGCCCCTGCGCCTGGTCTGGCGCCAGCATGGCGATCGCGCTGAGCGGCCGAACGTCCTGTTCACGACGTCGCTTGAAGCCCTGTCCGAAGCGCGCACCCTGAGCAAGCTGGTCGTCCGCTTCGATTCGCACGCTGCGCGCGACGCCGCAATCGGCATGGGCTTCACCGCGCCGATCGAAGCCAGCCACCACCGTCTGGTCGAGTATCTGAAGATCACTCTGACTATCACTTGAGGGCTCATGCGGGTGCCGCGGTGAACCGGTCGATCTCTGCAAGGTCGTCGGCGCTGAGTTGCCAGCTGATCGCCCGGGCGTTGTCGTCGATCTGCGCCTCGGACGTCGCCCCGGCGATCACGCTGGCCACTTGCGGCCGGCTGGCGAGCCAGGAAAAGGCCAGCTCGAGCAGCGTGTGGCCACGCGCTTTGGCGAAGCTCTCAAGGGCCTTGGCGACGCTGAGATTGCGTTCGTTGAGATAGGCATCGCGCAGGCCGCCGCCCGTGGCAAGACGGCTGCCTTCCGGCCGCCTGCCGTCATTGTATTTTCCGGTCAGCAGCCCGTTGGCCAGCGGGAAGTAGGGCAGCAGTCCCATGCCATAGCTTCGGGCAGCCGGCAGCAGATCGTTTTCGACGCTGCGGACCAGCAGGCTGTACTCGTCCTGGCAGGAGACGAAGGCCGGGGTGTTGATGGCTTTTGCGGTGAGCTGAGCCTCGACCATGCGCCAGGCCGGAAAGTTGGAGCAGCCGACATAGAGGACCTTGCCTTGGCGGATCAGGTCTTCGAGTGCGCGCAGCGTCTCCTCGATCGGCGTGCGCGGATCGGGGTCGTGCTGCTGATAGAGGTCGATATAGTCCGTTTTCAGCCGCGTCAGGCTGGCGTCGACGGCCGCCATGACGTAACGGCGCGACGCGCCCTGCCTTTCGCCGCTGTCGTCCATCGGCTTGGCGAATTTGGTGGCGAGCACGACGTCCTTGCGGCGGGGGCCGAGGGCATCGCCGAGCACGGTCTCGGATCCGCCCCGGCCGGCGTAGATGTCGGCGGTATCGAACAGGGTGATGCCGCGGTCGAGCGCCCGATGAATGACCTTGCGCGAGGTCTCGGGATCGGTGCGTTGGCCGAAATTGTTGCAGCCGAGGCCGACGGCGGAGACGCGCAGGCCGCTGCCGCCGAGGTTGCGAATTTCCATGTTCAGATCCTCTTCTTTCGGGGGCTCGTGCTGCCGATCCGCAACCGAGCATCGGCATCGCGCAACGGCCGGCGGACGATCGGGCCGACAGCAATGTGGCGCGCTTGGCCGGGGTCAGCAAGGGCAGGTCCAGAGCATGATCCGGAAAAGTGGACGCCGGTTTTTCCTCGCGCAAACGCGCAACGCGTTTGTCGCGGAGATTATGCTCAATCAAAGGATGAGAGCGGGTTCGCTGCCGGCCATTGCCTTTTGGGCAACGCGCACGTTTCAAGATTGATATGGCATTCTTGCACGCGCAAGGCGACCATGCGCTGATCGGTAGTCCCGTCGAGAGAGGCATCCAAATGTACGCGCCAGCATCCGATGCACCTGAGTTTTGGGAACTCGTCCTGCCGCGCAGCGAGCGGCGTTCGTGGCAAACTGTCGGCCGCGTTGCGCAAAGCCGCGAGGCCGATCTCGGCCGTCGTCTTGCCCGGGTGCTCGGCAAGGGCTGGCGGCCGGCTCACGCGGGAGCCGACGCAGTCAAGATCGACGGCCGTAGAGGAGGCGCGGCCGGCGCCCGTATCCTCGGCGTCGCCCGGCCCGGATCCGTTGACCAGCTGGCTGAAACAGCCGCGCTCTGCTCGAAAGAAAACATCGCCCTCCGCTACCTGCCGCAGCACCTCACCGCAGGCGACGTACCGGCGCAGGCTGGCGGGCCGGCGATTGTTCTGTCGCTCGCACGGATGAGCCGCATCGACAGCATCGACCCGATCGCAATGACCGTCAGGGTCGAGGCCGGCGCAACACTGCGGGCGGTCCAGGAGGCTCTGGCCGGAGAAGGCTTTGCTTTGGCTATGCCGGAAGGGTCGGACGATGGGCTCCAGATCGGCGAACTGTTGACGCGCAGCGCCGGCGCAGCGTCGCGCAAGATGCGTGCGCTGGTGGTGGCAAGCGACATCGTGCTCGCCGACGGCCGCGTCTCAGCCGGATGCGGCACAGCGCCGAGCGACCGCGCGGCGGATGCGCTGGTTCATCTCGCCTGCGGCGCGGATAGCTCGCTCGGCCTCGTCGGCCGGGTGGTGTTGCGGGTTGTGCCGGAACCGGTGGCGGCGCTGTCGTCCGTGCTGGTCATGGCGGACCTGGCGAGCGCGCTCAAGGTGGCGGCCCTGCTGCGCAGGGGCGCTGCCGACTTCCTGCGCACGCTCAACTATTTCGCCGGCGACTGCCTGGCGACGGCGATCCCCGCCGTGGGCGGGCAAGGTGGTCGGCGGGGTGGAGCCGGGCTGGTTGTTGCGCTGAGCACGTCGGCCGAAAATATGGACCTTGCCGGGGCTCTCTCCACGGTTCTGTCGGTCGCAATTGCCGATCGGGCGATCCGCGAGAGCCGTATCGGAAGTCGCGCCGTGCCCGTCGTGCAGCGGCTTCGCGCCTTGGGCAGCAGCGCGCCCGACGAACTTGGCCTCGCGCACAAGCTCGCACTGCCGTTTTCGCGGGTCGTCCCGTTTGTAGCCGAGGCGAGTGCTGCGGTGCAGGCTGTGCTCCCCGGAACGCAGGTCTTGCCCTATGGCTGCGTCGGTGAGGATCGCCTGCGCTTCGACCTGATGCCGCCTGCCGGGCGGGACGGCTTCGATGGCCGCGAGGCGCTCTTGACCGAAGCCATTGCACAGGCGGCCGAGCGCCATCGCGGCCGGCTGATCGCAGGCAGCGCGAGCGATGGGGGAAACGCCGGCTAAAGCAATTCCAGGAGAAGTAGAAACCGGTCCTCCGTCCGGAATTGCGGTAAACTACCGGGAGGTTCTAGCGGTTGGCGGTAGCTTTGGTCTTCGCCTTCTTGGCGCCTGCCGCGGGACGCGCCGGCGTCTTCCTGCGGGTCTTGCGCGGCAGTTCCGTCAATGCGCGGATGCCGGAGGACAACAGCTGGAAGGTGATCCGATAGCTTTGGTCCAGGCCGGCGGCATGGCTGTTGCCGGCGAGGCGGTTGGCGCGCTCGGTGCGCACCAGCATCTGGGTGCCCAGTGCGATCGCATATTGGTAGGCCCAGACCGCGTTGATGCGGCCGAGCGCCGGCAGGCTCTTCTCGAAGGCGAGGCTGAACCGGCGGCCGAGTTCATCGAACAGGTCGGCAGCCATGCGGCGCGAGCGCTCGTCGGCGCCGGAGACCAACTGGTTGGCGAGCAAGGCGTAGTGGCGGGCACCGACCGGGTCGGCCTGGGCGAATTCATAGAGCGGACGCATCAGCGCATCCAGCACGCCGTCGGGCGTCAATGTCTTGGGATTGGCGAGTGCGGCGTCAAGCAGTTCGAGGCGCCTGGCAACCAACTGTCCCGCGCGCGTCGTCAAGATCTTCTCGTGCAGCTGTTCCTTGCTGCCGAAATGGTAGTGGATCATCGCCAGGTTGACGTCGGCTTCCTCGGCGATGGCCCGGGTGGTCGCGCCATGAAACCCGTAGACCGCGAACACCGTTTCCGCCGCCTCCAGGATCGCCGTCTTGACGTCTCGGCTCTGCTCCGCCTCTCGATCTACCATGCGTGCCCCGTACACTCGACTATCCTTCTAGCAACGCCGCCAATGCGAGCAGGACATGAAACCTTCTGCACCCGACGGCCCCGACTGTCTTTTCCAGTATCTGACCGCGACGAATCCTGACGTAACGGAATCAGAAGCCGACCAATCGAGAGATCTCTCAACCACATAAATATTCGACCAGCACTGTCAAGTTGATGTGGAGAAAATAACTGCCGCCGGCGCCGGACCGCCGGTTGCAATAGTCCGAAAAGCACGTGACAAAACGCGATGCACTCATGTTTCGGCGCGGCTTGCTAGGGCGGGCATTTTCCATCGGATCCCAGCTCCCGTTTCAGAATAAACCTCGTTAACGGCTTGTCAATCGATTTGGTCATATGACCTTGCAGCAGACTTTTTGCCGAGAAATTCATGCAGCGATTCTGGCGCGACGATCGGGGTACTTACGCCGTCATGGCGGGCATCGTTACCTTGCCGCTGCTGCTCGGCGTGGGCACCGCGGTCGACTACAGCGTCGGCGTACTCAACCAGAAGGAGTTGCAGAGCGTGCTCGACTCGGCGGTCTTGGCCGGCGCCCTGCAGCTGGGCGCCGGCAACGGCGCGGCGAGCGATGCCGCCGCGACCTATTTCAATGCCAACGTCCCCGGCAAGCTCACCGGCGACGCCGGCCAGGTGCCGACGACCAAGTTTTGGGTCGACGGCACCACCCTCTATGGCACGGCTGCCTATCAGGTGCCGACCAGCTTCATGCGGTTGGCCACCATCTCGAGCCTTCCGGTGGGCGCGACATCGGGTGCCGTGATGGGCACCAAGGGAATCGAACTCGCGCTCGTCCTCGACGTCAGCAGTTCGATGGAAGACAACAACAAGATCGGCTCGTTGCAGGCTGCCGCCAGCGCGCTGGTCAATATCATCTACAGCGACCACCCGGACACGACGGGTGGGGTGACCACACGTGCGAACACCTATATCAGCATAGTGCCGTTCGATGGCCGCGTGAACACGCAGAAATACAATGCCAATTGGCTCAACGCCAATCCCCCGGCGAGATGCACCGAGCCGCGTGCGGTGAACGTCGCAAACGATGCGCCACCTTCGGTCGAAACCTTCACGCCGACGCCTCCCCAGATGCTGGTCAACACCTGCCAGTCGGCGAGTGCGGTCTTCGGTACGACGGACAAGGAGACGGCCTTGCGGTGGATTGCGGCCTTGGCGACAAATGGCAAGGTCCCGGGCCATGGCACCGCGATCTGGGAAGGCGCGGCGTGGGGCTTCCGGCTGCTGTCGCCCAAATGGCAGAACTTCTGGCCGACGATGCCAAGCGGCGTTCGAGTGCCGATGGACTACGACAAGACGCCCGGCAAGGTCGCCGTAATCATCTCCGACGGCAACAACGATCCGAATGCGTATGGGGAGCCCAATTTGAGCCAGCTGGAAGCCGATCTGCGCACCCGCACGACTTGCAGCAACATGAAGGCGGCCGGCATCGAGGTCTATACGATCGGGCTCGACAGGCCGGACGTGTCCCAGTCGATTCTAGGCCTGTGCGCCTCGGACGCTCAGCACTACTTCAACCCCAGCTCCAATACCGGCGCCTCCGGGAGTGATCAGCTTGCAGTTGCCTTCAAGACCATCGCCCAGCGGCTGATCGTCGGCAATCCGCGCTTGGTGATGTAGACCGCACGCTTCACGCAGCGGAGTCGCCGGCTTGAAACTTGGTTGACATGGAAACCATTGCAATATAGTTTCCTTGGAAACCAGGAGATTGCGAGCTGATGCCCAAGCTCGACCGGGTAAGCGGGTTGAAGGATCATCTCGGCTACTGGCTGAGATATGTGTCCAACCAGGTCTCGGCAGCCTTCGCGCGCCGCCTCGAGGGGTTTGATGTGTCGGTCGCGGAATGGGTTGTCCTGCGCAATCTCTACGACCAGCCGCTGGCTCCAAGCGATTTGGCGCAGCGCATGGGCATGACCCGCGGCGGCATCTCGAAGCTTGCCGACCGTCTCGCCGGAAAGCAATTGGTCACGCGTGAAGCCGCTGCAGGCGACCGCCGCTTCCAGTGTCTGGTGCTGAGCGAAGCCGGGCGGCAGCTGGTGCCGGAGCTGGCGCGGCTGGCCGACCGCAACGATGCCGAGTTCTTCGGTGAGCTGAGCGCGGCGGAACGGCAGACGATCAGGGCTGCCATGGAAGTCATCGTGCGGGAGCGCAAGTTGATTGCGGTTCCGGTCGACTAAGGCAAGTCCAGGGAAAAGGAGAGACGTTTCCCGCCCGGAATTGCGCAAAACAAAGATTGAGAGTGGAGCCCCGGTCGAAGAGACGCCGATCCGCCTACGGGGTAAACGAGGACGAGAGGAACCGCCGCAGCGGGGCGGCCGGACGTCCTCGCCTGGAACACAGCAAGGAGAACTGCCATGCAAGCTCACATCAAGGATGTCGTGCGCGAGATGACCGTCGCCTCGGACGAGGACCGCATCACCTTCCCCGAAGTGGTGCAGGCGCTGGCCAAGGCCGGGGTCGAGCGCTACCACGCCGATCTGGTGGTCGCGACTCGCACCTATTTCATGCCCGACGGGGCATTCGAAGTTGTCGAAAGCCGGGTTCCTTCGGGCGCCGCGCCGGCGGATCTCGACCTGGCGGCGGTCGCCGATGCCGTTGCTGCCATCCAGAGCGGCGCCATCCAGTACCGGGAGTTCTGCGCGCGGATCACCGCGGCCGGCTGTGTCGGCTATCTCGTCAGCCTGATCGGCCGCCGGGTGATCTACTATGGCCGCACCGGCGACAGCCACACCGAATGGTTTCCCGGCGCACAGAGGTGAGACGCCGCCGCCGTCCGCCCTCGCCGCTGTGACATTTTTGTTGACAACTTTTGGTCGACTGACCTAATCATACGATTGGGAATGAAGGTTCTCAAGCGTCTCTGTGGCGCTTTGAGATGGGCAAAGGCGGGCAGCTTCGGCATGGAGAATTCCGGCAAGGGTCGGCTCGACTTCGAGTCGTCCCTGCGCTCTATATTGGGCGAGGGGCGGGGCTGGTTGCCGGCTGCGGACGGGCGGATCGCTGCCTTTTGCCGAGAGCCATCCGGCCGCTTCGACCACCGCCCGCTCGGTGTGGCGCGGCCGAAATCGGTCGATCAGCTGCGTGCGGTGGTCGAGCTCTGCGCGGCAGGCCGGGTGGCGATCGTGCCGCAGGGCGGCAACACCGGCCTGAACGGCGGCGCCGTGCCGGGTCCATCCGATCGCGGCATCATCCTGTCGCTCGGCCGGATGAACCGGATCCTTGCCATCGACCCGGTCGATCTCACCGTCACGGTCGAGGCGGGCGTGGCGCTGACCACTCTCACGGAGGCGCTGGCCGGTGAGGGGCTTACCTTGCCGTTCGACGGCAGGAGGAGCGACCGCGGGCAGATCGGCGGTTTGATCAGCACGAATGCCGGCTGCGGCCATCTCATCCGCCGCGGCTCCGTCCAGGACCTGATCCTCGGCCTGGAGGTCGTGCTGGCCGACGGCAGCATCTGGGATGGGGCGCGGGCGCTCGCCAGGGACAGTGCGGGCTATCAGCTGAAGCGGCTCTTCTGCGGCGCGGAAGGGACGCTCGGGATCGTCACCAAGGCGGTGCTGCGCGTGCTTCCGGAAACTTCGGAACAGGCAGCCGCCCTGGTCGCGGTGGCCGATCTCGCCGCGGCGGAAAAGGTCTCGATCCTGCTGCGCAGCCGGGCCGCCGACTTCCTGACCTCGCTCAGCTTCTTCTGCGACGGCGGTTTGACGCTGGCGCTGGAGCACGTGCCGGAGCTTACCCGGCCCGTGGCGGCGGTTGCTCCGATCTATCTGGTGGCAGAGCTGGCCTCGGCGGCCGGAGGCATCGGCCTCACCCGGCTGCTGCGCGCGATCTTGGCGCCGAGTTTTGCAGACGGCACCGTCAAGGGCGGCCGCGTGGTGGACGCCGACGCCGCCGAGCGGCTTGCACAGCTCCCCTCCACCATTGCCGCCGTCCAGGCTCTCGAGGGGCCAGTGCTGCGCCACCAACTCTCGGTGCCATTCGGCCGACTGCCCTTGTTTCTGAGCGAGGCCATGGGCATGGTCACCAGCATCTTGCCCAAGACGCGCGTTCACCCGTTCGGCCAGCTCGGGTTGGGCGTGATCCACTTCAATCTCCTGCCGCCGCCCGGCAGCGCCGAATTCTCCGGCGAAGAACCTCGACTCTCCGAGGCTATCTACCGCGCCGCGGTTCTCCATGGCGGCACCATTGCCGCCGAATGCGGCATCGGCCAGGCCGAGGTCGATCTGATCGACCGCTATCTGCCGCCGCTCGAGACCGGGCTGATGCGACGCATCAAGCGCGCGCTCGACCCGCACGGGATCATGAATCCCGGCAAGCTGATCCGCAGCGGTCCCTAACATTTTCTACCGCTAATCAAGTGAACCGGTCGTTTGACAAATCACGGCGAAGCAGCCACAGTCAGATTGACGTGGCGCGGGCGATTGATCGACCCTGGCGAGGAACCGCCATCCTCCCATGCGCCACGTCGCTGCGCGCGCCTGTTCCGAGGGAGACGGGCGCCTTTGAAGTGTCGGGTCGTATGCAGTTCGTCGCCGAATTCAAATGAGGATCCCGTGGCTCATCTTGACCTCGATCAAGCCCTCGCGCTCTATCTCCGGCCTCTGGCCGATCGGCCATGCGCGGTCTCGCTCTCGGACGCCTGCCGCCGGCTGCGCACCGGCGCAGCGTCTTGCGGCATCACCGGCCCCGCGCTCGAACGTCTGATCGTCGGGCGTGCCCTCACCGCCGGCTTGGCGGTCGAGTTCGATTGCCGGTATGAGGCCGGACATGCGCTGCCGCCATGAGGATATCGCGTCCGGCGCCTGTCTAGAGCAAATCCAGGAAAAGCGGAAGCCGGTTCTCCGTCCGGAATTGTTAGAAAAACAGAGACTTAGAGGGAGCGCCGATTCGGAGGAAAGCTGATCCGCTCTGGCCGGGCACCTGCCAGCGTGGCGGCTGCAGCCGTCCCGCCTGGCGCTGGTCAGGACAGGGACCGGCGGACCTGAAGGGCCAACGCGCATCCGCACTGCATCGCGCTGCATGAGGTCAATCACATGCCATGGCTTGCTTTGCGGCGGCCCCATGCGAATGCCGTGAACGCGGCAATTTTCTCCGAAAGAGGACCGTCGCCGGCGCTTGGCGCGACGCCGGAGGGATTTCAGCGCCGGGACAGCCGCGGCAGCTGCGGTTGAACGCCGGGATCCAGAGAACATTGCGGACCGGCTGCCCCGGGCCCTGGGTTTAGCCCCGGCCCACCCCGGAAAGTCTCGGTGGGCCGCATCGACCATCAGTCCGCCGAGCTTATGGACTTGACTCGAAGCTCTGATTAGATCATATGACTTATCCATATGATTAAGGATCGAGTACGCGGCGGGCCGCCGGCGGCGCGTCCAGCCCACGAATTCATACGCCAGGAGGATCTTTCGTGAACGAACGGGACCGCATTTTCATTCAGCTCGGGGCGATCTTCGTGTTCGTGTTGACGCTGGTCGCTGCCGCGGGACTTAGGCATAGCGAACATGTGACCGCATCGGCGCTCGACGTGTTCGCGCCGACCGCGCACCTCGTCCCGGATTGAGGGTGGTCGGCCAAATGAGGGAAGGCTGCGGGCAAGAGACGGCCCGCCGGAGCTGACCTCCGGCCGCCGGCGTGCGTGGCTGGGTGCGCGCGCCGCGCGCCGGTACGGAGACTGACAAAGCCTCCAGCGCCGCAGACGATGAGCAGCCGTGTTTGGTCGGCTCCTCGCTAAGTCGTTTCAAAATGCCGCCGAGCCGTGCCAAGCGCGGCGGGGGCTTGGCCTTGCATCCGGCGAAGCGCCCCTGGGCTTGCCGACCACCGCCTCCCGCGCTGGCCCCCTCCAACGATCGATGTGACAGATTTCCTCGCGCGCGCAGAACAGCTAGTGAGTTCGGCGTGTCGAGGTTTGTTTCATTTCAGGCGTGAATGAGCAGCGTTCAAGCGTTTCCGTTCAAGACCATTGAATGCAATCGATCGAGGGCGCTGCCCGTGTGAGGCGAAATGAACCCTTCAGCTTTGCCCCGACCTCGTTCCCGGCCGATCCACTTCCTCGTCGCCTTCGCCACCGGCGGGCTTCTTGCGCTGATGGTGCATTTCAACGGCGAGCTGGCCCGCTACGGCAATCCGCTGTTTTCATCCTGGATCGCCCATGGCACCGGCACGGCGGCCGCCCTCCTGCTGCTTGCCGTTGGGTCGCGCCCGCTCCCGCGGGCCGGCGGCCGCTGCCGGCCCCGTCGCCCCGTTCTGGGCCTATCTGGGCGGCATCTCCGGCGCGGCGACAGTGATGCTGGCCTCTGCGGCCGTCAACACGCCGCTCGGCCTCTCGGGCACGCTGGCGCTCGGCCTGGCGGGGCAGGTGGCGTTCAGCCTCGCGGCCGACCGCTTGGGGCTGTTTGGCCTGCCCAAGCGCCGCCCCGACCTTCGCGACCTCTGCGCGCTGGCGCTGGTGGTGGCCGGCAGCGGCGTGATCATCCTTGCGGCGCGGGCCGGGCGATGATGTTCGCGCTCATGCTGGCCTGTTCGGCCGGCGTGCTTGTCGGCCTCAGCCGCCAGCTCAATGGCCGCCTGAGCCTGTCGACCTCGCCGCTCATCGCTTCGTTCTGGAATCACATCGTCGGCTTCGCCGCGCTGACCGGCTGCGGCCTCGTGATCGGCGGCCTGTTGCCCGCCGCCGCCGCCGACGCACCGTGGCATGCCTATGTCGGAGGGCCGATCGGCGTGGTGTTCGTCACGGCCGGCAGTTGGGTCGTCGCCCGAATCGGCGCGGTGAACTCGGCCCTGCTCATCATCGGCGGCCAAATGGTCTTCGGTGTTCTGCTCGACAGCTTCCAATCCGCCGGCGCCGCGCTGTGGGCCAGCGCTCTCGGTGTGGTGCTGATCATGGCGGGGATGGTGATCGCGCAGGGGCGTCGCCGGATGGCCGACTCTCAGCCCCCCTCATCGGATTGAGGCCTGGCGCCATTTTTCTACGGTCGATCGACTTAATCATTTGACAAGTCTCAATGGCTGCGTTAGCTTCCATTTGGGTGCGACGTGGACTCATCCTTCTCCGATGATGCTCATACACGGCAGGTCGGCGCGTCATACCGGATTTAAGCTGTCGATGGCCGGGGTGGGGGCGGCGACTTTATTGCAACGCGTTGTATGGGCGGCGGGCACGGGGCAGGCCCGCCGCTTTTACCTTCTGCCGCTTTTACATTCTGTTGTGAGCCCATATGCCCCCATCGCAAATCACCTGAGCTGAAACGGACGCGGCCTGCACACCGGAGGCGGCCGCTGGGGGCGGTCGATTGGTTCAGTCGGCCGGTTCGGGGAAAGTCATCTCCCACCAGGGACCGACGAGTTCGCCTTCCGAAACGTTCCAGATGCGCCGCAGTTCGGCTACCTCGAGCCCTCCTTGAGCGCGGCGGCCAAGGCGTGCCAGCCGTCGTTGCGGTCGCCGGCGAACAGCACCGAGGTCACTGCTCCGGCGTGCTCGCCCTGCCCGTAATAGACCCGACTTGGTTCCAGCCCCACCGCCCGCAACGCCGCGATCTCTGCAGGAATGTCCTCAACCGGGTGCAGATGCTTCGCCTTAGGCTTGAACATCTCCCTCTCCATCATCCGTGAGACGTCCGTCGACGGGGCAAGGCGCGGCCGAGCAAAGGCCAGCCTCTCGTCAGAAGATGCATGTTCCATCCGCCGCCTGTGCCAAGCTGGGGTTTCCCTATCCGAATCGCCTTCAACCGAGGATCCGTCGATCTAATCATGCGACTGCCGGCTGCCAAATCTGCGGCGGGCAGATGATCCGCGTCATGGGCGGGACTCGTTCCAACCGACCTCTGTGCTTTTCTGCGACAGTCGTCCGATTTGATCAATTGACAAGCACGGTTTTTCTGCTAAAGTGCAGGGCAAGCATGGTTCGAGGCGTTACTACCCAACCTCACCCCTTGACTCAATCATGCGCATTTGACTGCCGCATAGCTCTGGGGGCAGGGCTATGCGGCAGCATTTTTTCTCCCCACCCTGCGCGTGACTCCTTCGCGCCTCAGCAGCGCAGCAGCATAGTGGGCGCTTCAGGTCCAGCACCCGGCCGGGCGGAACTGTAACGCGATCGCGGCCGGATCGCCGGTTTTCCACGCAGGCACGGAAAAAATCGACCGCGCTGTCGGATTACGCCCGGCGGGAAAACCCGACTGGCGCATGGGGCGGCCGGGCGGTGCCGGCCGCAGCGCATCGCCAGCCCTGCGCAGCGCGGCGACTGCTGGATCGGGACACCCCATCAAGACGAACGGGAGCAGGGGCCGCGCGCTGGAGCAATTCCCGGAACAGCGGCCACGGTTTTCCGCCCGGAATTGCGCAAAAACAAAGACTTGGAGCGGAGCACCGATCCAAAGAAACGGTGGTCCGCGCTGGAGCAATTGCAGGAACAGCGGCCACGGTTTTCCGCCCGGAATTGCGCAAAAACAAAGACTTGGAGCGGAGCACCGACTCAAAGAAACGGTGGTCCGCGCTAGACCGCGACGGCGGTCTTGCCTTCCCTGCTTCCTGCGGCGGTCGGATCGTCGCGGAAATAGAGTTCCTCGATCACATGTGCCGGCTGGGGCCGGCAGAGCAGAAAACCTTGCGCTTCGGTGCAGTGTTCGGCCTTCAGGCGGCGCAGCTGCTCATGCGTCTCGACGCCCTCGGCGGTGGTCGAGATGCCGAGCGCCCTGCACAAGCCGGCGACGGCGCGCACGATCGCCACCGAATCGCGGTTCTGCGGCAGGTCCTGGATGAACGACCGGTCGATCTTGACCTTGTCGAAGGGGAAGCGCCGCAGATAGCCGAGCGACGAATAACCGGTGCCGAAATCGTCCATCGAGATGCGCACGCCGAGCTGGCGCAGCTGGTTGAGGATCGACAGCGTCGTCTCGGTGTCGTGCAGCAGCATCGTCTCGGTGATTTCGAGCTCCAGGCGCCGGGCCGGCAGGCCGGACGCGCCGAGCGCGCTCATCACGTCGAGCACCAGCGCGCCGGTCTGGAAGTGCAGCGGCGATAGATTGACCGCAACGCAGACATGGTCCGGCCAGAGCATCGCCTGCTGGCAGGCCTGGCTGATCGCCCAGGCGCCGATCCGCCCGATCAGCCCGATCTCCTCCGCCAGAGGCACGAACTCCGCCGGCGGCACCAGGCCGCGCTCGGGGTGGCGCCAGCGGATCAGTGCCTCGCAGCCGGTGATGGCATCCGTCGTGAGGTTGAACAGCGGCTGGTAGTGCAGCTCGAACTGCTGACTGGAAAGGGCCCGGCGCAGGTCGATCTCCAGCGCCCGCCGCGCCTGCATGTTGGTGTCCATTTCCGGTTCGAAAAAGCGAAAGCTGCAGCGGCCGTTCGCCTTGGCCCGGTAGAGCGCCATGTCGGCATTCTTCAGCAGGCGATCGGCCTCCATCCCGTCCTTCGGCGCCAGCGAGATGCCGACGCTGGCGCTGATCACCACCTGGTGGCCACTCAGCTCGAGCGGCTCCGAGACCGCCTCGATCAGCCGCCTTGCCAAATCGGTCGAGCCCAGGGGCTGGTCGGCCCCGACCTGCAGCATGGCGAATTCGTCGCCGCCCAGCCGGGCGATGCGGTCGTTCATGCCGAGGCAGCGGCGCAGCCGGCCCGCCACCGCCTTGAGCAATTCGTCGCCGACCGGATGCCCGAGACTGTCATTGACGTTCTTGAACTGGTCGAGGTCGAGGCAGAGCACCGCCACGTTGGGACGCTCGGCTGCCAGCGCCCGTTCCATCTCCAGCCGGAACGACACCCGGTTCGGCAGGTCGGTCAGCGAATCGTAGTGTGCCATGCGGGCGATCTGCGCCTGCGAGCGCAGCCGCTCGGTGATGTCGTCATGGGTCGATACCGAGCCGCCCCCGGCAAGCGGCCGATAGGTGATCGCCATCGCCTTGCCGTTCGGCATTTCGTCGATGAAGTGCCAAGGAAGGCCCTGGGCCAGCGTGGCGACGCGGTTGGCGTCCTGGCCGGGCCAAGCTTCGCCGATGCAGTCATGGGCCTTGCGGAAGCGGAGGATCGACCGCAGCGTCGTGCCTGCCGCGACCAGCTCGGCAGGCAGCTGGTACATGTCGGCAAAGCGCTGGTTGCAGATGATCAGCCGGTCCTCGGCGTCGAACATTGCCAGACCCTGCGGCATGCTTTCGATGGCCAGCCGCAGCCGGTCGTACTGCAGGGCAAGCGCTGCCTCGGAACGCTCGATCAGATGCCGGCGTGCTTCGGCGAGTTCGGCGACCATCAGGTTGAAGACCCGTGACAAGGTGCCGACCTCGTCGCTGCGGCGCGTCGCCGGCGCCACCGGCAGGGGTGCCAGCTGCCCGCTGGTGCGGATCGCCCGAACCTGCTCGGTGAGTGCGCTGAGCGGCTCGGTGACGCGCTGGGCAAACGCGGCGCTGAAGGCGGCGCCGACCAGGAGCGTCGTCAGGACGATGCCGATCACCCCCTCGCGGGCCTGGCCGAGGTCGGTGGCGGCGTGCGCGCTGGCGTCCTTCTCGACCGCGCGGATGGTTCGTCCGACGAAGGCGAGCAGGCTGAGATAGCCGTTCTGAGCGGCGGCCAGCAACCGGTGGTTTGCATCGATGTCGGCGGCGGCGGCGGCGAATACGGCGTGGTCTGCCGCCATGCCGCGGACAAGATCCTTGAACGACTGCACCCCGTGCCGGACGGAGCCCATGGCCGCCTGCATCCGGCCATCGCCGGGGGTGGCGGAGAGTGCCGAAACCACCGCATCGACTGCGCCGAACATCGGCGCGGGCTCGAACGGGGCGACCGGCCCATGCTGCCGGACGTCCTTGGCGACGGTGAGCTGGACCTGGCCGTTGATGCGGTCGAGCTCGCGCAGCAGCCTGCCGGCACCCTGGATGGCGGGGTAGAATTTCCCTTTCACCAGCGCCGCATCGTCGGCGGTGATGGCGTCGTGTTCCACCACGTCGCTTTCGCCATCCTCGATGCGCTCCATCGCCGCTTCGTTGCGGTCGACGAGTTCGGCGATCGCCCCGTGCAGGCCGTCCATGGTCGTGTTGAGGCGGTCAAGGCCGCCCTCCATCGCCGTGGTTGCCGCGTTGCGCCGGTCGACCGCCTCGCGCACGGCGTAGCCGGTCTCTGAAAGGCGCTGTTCGCGCTTCTGGATAAGTTCGAGCTTGAGGTCGAGTCCGATCGTCCGGGTCAGCTGTTGCAGCCTGTCGATGCGCCCTTGCATCTCGACATGCAGCGCGGTGAGCCGCTGCGGGGTGCCGGGATGACGGTCGCCGTCGATCAGCTGGTCCACCTCGGCCCGGAAGCGCTGGGCGGCGTCGATCAGCTGCACGCTCTCGTTGAGCAGCGGCGAAGTCACCGCAAACGTTTGCGACAGCATTTTTGAGATGTGATCGACATAGCCGAGCTCCATCGCCCCGCACAGCGCCGACATCGCCGCTGAAGCGGCGAAGGCGGCGAGCAGCCGGCGCCGCAGGCTGATGTGACGCAGATGCTGGCGCACGGCTGCAAGCTTGCGGCGGGCGGGCCTTGGCAGCGCCGAAACCAAACCGGATATCATTGACATGCTCCCTGCTCGACCGTTCGGTCGGACGTCCCCTCGTGAGGAGTCGCAGGCAAGCGCGACGTCCAAGGGCCGGTGGCGGGAAGCTGCGCAGCCGGCCTAACGCATGTGGGCACCCTAAGGCCGGGTTGTTGACAAAGGGTTAGCGCGACACGCGAGCTGCCCGGACCGGGCGGCCGGGCA
Source organism: uncultured Alphaproteobacteria bacterium (assembly GCA_963791325.1). Classification (GTDB taxonomy): domain Bacteria; phylum Pseudomonadota; class Alphaproteobacteria; order Rhizobiales; family Rhizobiaceae; genus JBEVJK01. The sequence goes on from CAWBRU010000021.1 coordinate 409,627, forward strand.
GATATCGGCCGGCGTGACCTTTTCAGCCGCGCCGTCACTGCCTATCTTTGCTCCAGAAAGGAGACCGAGATGTCCAACGGCAATGAACGTGCGGTGCTGGCCGGGGGCTGTTTCTGGGGCATGCAGGATTTGATCCGCCGCATGCCGGGCGTTGTGTCGACCCGGGTCGGCTACAGCGGCGGAGATGTGCCGAACGCCACCTATCGCAACCACGGCAGCCATGCCGAGGCGATCGAGATCATCTTCGATCCGCACACGCTAAGCTTCCGCGAGCTGCTCGAATTTTTCTTCCAGATCCATGACCCGAGCACGCGCAACCGGCAGGGCAACGATGTCGGAGCCAGCTATCGCTCGGCGATCTTCTATACCTCCGAGGCGCAGCGCCAGGTCGCAGAAGACACCATCGCCGACGTCGATGCCTCCGGGCTTTGGCCGGGCAAGGTGGTCACCGAGGTGTCTCCGGCCGGCGATTTTTGGGAGGCCGAACCGGAACACCAGGACTACCTGGAGAAATACCCCAACGGCTACACCTGCCATTTCCCGCGGCCGAACTGGCGGCTGCCGCGCCGCGAGCCCGCCCGCCGCTCGGCCTGACGGGGCCGCACCGAACAGGGGCCTGGACCGGAATGAACCCGGTCCGGGCTGGTTACCTCAAGCGAGCGTATAGGCCGTTTTCACCGTGGTGAAGAATTCGGCGGCGTAGCTGCCCTGCTCGCGCGGCCCGTAGGAAGAGCTCTTGCGGCCGCCGAACGGCACGTGGAAGTCGACGCCGGCGGTCGGCACATTGACCATCACCATCCCGGCTTCCGCGTTGCGCTTGAAGTGCGTGGCATGCTTGAGGCTGGTCGTGCAGATGCCCGACGACAGGCCGAACGGCGTGTCGTTGGCGAGCGCCACCGCTTCGTCATAGTTTTTGACGCGGATCACCGACGCGACCGGCCCGAAAATCTCCTCGCGCGAGATGCGCATCGCATTGCTGGCCTCGGTGAACAGCGCCGGCTGCAGGTAGAAGCCGGGCGATTCCCGGTTCAGGCGCTCGCCGCCGAAGGCGAGCTTGGCGCCCTCCTTACGGCCGATGTCGATGTAGCTCTCGTCCTGGTCGAGCTGGCTTTGGTCGACCACCGGGCCGATCTGGGTGCCGGCCTTCACCGCATTGTCGACGACCAGAGCTTTCAGGGCCTCGGTGACGCTGGAGACGAAGCGGTCGTGAATGCCCTCTTGGACGATCAGCCGCGACGAAGCGGTGCAGCGCTGGCCGGTCGAAAAGAAAGCGCCGTTCACCGCACAGTCGACGGCAACCTTGAGGTCGGCGTCATCGAGCACGACAAGCGGGTTCTTGCCGCCCATTTCAAGCTGCATCTTGCGCATATGTTCGACCGAAGCGGCGGCGACGCGCTTGCCGGTGGCGACGGAGCCGGTGAAGGTGATGGCGTCGACGTCGGGGCTGTCGAGCATCGTCTGGCCGACCACCGAGCCCTTGCCCATGACCAGGTTGAGCACGCCCTTGGGCAGGCCGGCCTGCTGCAGGATGTCGACGATCGCCCAGGACGAGCCGGGCACCAGTTCGGCAGGCTTGAACACCACCGTATTGCCGTAGCAGAGCGCCGGCGCGATCTTCCAGGCCGGGATGGCGATCGGGAAGTTCCAGGGCGTGATGATGGCGACGACGCCGACCGGCTCGCGGGTGATCTCGACGCCCACCCCCGGGCGCACCGAGGGCAGCGCCTCTCCCGCCAGCCGCAGCGCCTCGCCGGCGAAGAACTCGAAGATTTGGCCGGCGCGCACGGTCTCGCCGATCCCCTCGGCCAAGGTCTTGCCCTCTTCGCGCGACAACAGCCGGCCGAGTTCCTCCTTGCGGGCCAGGATCATGTCGGCCGATTTGCGCAGCAGCGCGTGGCGCTCGAGCAGACCGGAACGCGACCATTTGGGAAACGCCGCCTTGGCCGCGGCGATGGCCGCCAGCGTGTCCTGCCGGCTGGCCCGGGCATAGATGCCGACCACCTCGCCGGTGTCCGACGGGTTGATGTTGGGCACAGCCTCGCCGTCGGCCCACTCCCCGTCGATCAGATTCTGGTGCAATGTGTCGGCCATGTCGCTGCTCCCGGTATTCTTTGCCCGTATGTCCGCGGCCAGGATCCGTCCCGGCGCCGCCTGCGTGTCGAGCCCAAGGATGGGGATCGCGGCGGGCCGGTCAAGGGCCGGTCCCGAAGGCCGTGACCTTTAGGCTTCGGGAGCTGCTGAGGCAAGAATGCCCGATCGTGTGCTTGTGACCGGCATCTCCGGCTTCGTCGGCGGCCATGTGGCGCTGGCTTTGCTCGGGGCCGGCTATGTCGTCCGCGGCAGCGTGCGCGACCCCGGCAAAGCCGCTGCGGTCAAGGCGGCGCTCGGGCAGGCCGGCGCCGATACCGGACGGCTTGAATTCGTTGCGCTCGAGCTCGGCTCGGATGCGGGCTGGGCTGCCGCGATGACGGGTGTGCGCTATCTGCAGCACGTCGCCTCACCGCTGCCCGGCCGGCTGCCCGCAGACCGGGAGGAAGTCATCGAACCTGCCGTCGAGGGCACGCGCCGGGCGATGGAGGCCGCGTTCGCAGCGGGCGTGGAGCGCGTGGTGCTGACCTCCTCGATGGCGGCGCTGGCCTATGGCCATGATCCAAATCGAACCGAACCGTTCGGTCAAAAAGACTGGACCGATCTCCGCGGTCGGCCGGTCAATGCCTATGTCGAATCCAAGACCCGGGCCGAGCGCAAAGCCTGGGAGATCGCCGAGCGGCATGGCCGCAGCGCCGGCCTCGTCGCGGTCAATCCATCGGTGATCCTCGGGCCTCTGCTCGACCGCGATCCCGGCACATCGGTCGGCCTGCTCGTCAGGCTGCTCGGCCGCGGGCTTCCGCTGGCCCCGGCACTGTCGCTCAACATCGTCGATGTGCGCGACGTGGCGGCGCTGCAGCTCGCGGCCATGCAGGTGGCCGACGCCGGCGGGCAGCGCTATCCGGCGGGCCAAGGGCCGTACAGCATCAAGACGCTGAGCGCGATGATGCGGACGCTCTTTCCCGAGCGGTCGCGCCGGCTGCCGCGCTACGAAGCACCGAACTGGCTGGTTCGATTGATCGGGCGGTTCAACAGCGATCTGAGATCTGGCGTCGATGAGCTCGGTGTCGTCAAGCGGATCGACGGCGCCGCCGCCGGCGCGCTGCTCGGCCGGCCGTTCCTCCCGGTCGCCGAGACGCTGCAGGCAACCGGGCGCAGCCTGATTGCCCGAGGGCTTGTTTAGATTCCAGGAAAAGCGGAAACGGTGATCCGCTCTAAGCCGTGAAGGCTCTCAGCCGAGCGGAGCGCGGGGCTGGCCGATCGCGCTCAGTCCCAGACGTTCGCGCTCGGCCACGGCGAACTCCTTGGCGAAGGTTTCGGCGATGAAGGCCCGTTCCGACGGCGCCCCGTTCTCGACGACGACGACCAGCCAGGCGATTCCCGTCCAGCGCAGGTCGACGCTGTCGGGTTCCTGGCCATCCAGGGTGTGCGCGGTGGCGGTCATGGCGTCTGCTCCTTCGGGCATGGGCATGTCGGGGATATGGGGAACCAGGTGGCCTCGATCAGCGGCCTGACGGGAAAAAAGAGAGCCGCCGGCCGATCCCGGTCGAAGCGGCCGGCAAGCCGGCGCGGGCTACCGATGATCTAGCGGCAAGTGGCGGCGGAAAAATGGTTGCGGCCTGTCCGGCTGCGCTGGTCACGGCGAAGTGAGCGCGCCCGCCGATCGGAGCGCAACAATTGAGACGTGGCTGAAATATCGCTGCGCGGCCACCGACATTGGCCCGAAACACGTCCCGGCCAGGATCCGACCCAGCCGAGCGGTCCGCAGAGACCGCGGCAATGGGAGATTCTGAAATGGACGGATCGGCTATCTTTATCCGCCGGGCGTCGGCCGCCGACGCGCCGGAAATCTACGACTTGGTGCACAGCGAGCACCTCAATCCCAACAGCCTTCATTGGCCGAATTTCACCGTGGCCTCGTCCGAGGGACACATCGTTGGCGCCGTGCAGATGCGCAAGCACGCCGATGGCTCACGCGAGCTCGGCTCGCTGGTGGTGGTCGAGGCGTTGCGCCATCGAGGCATCGCCCACGCCATGATCGATGCGCTGCTGGCCGAGGACGACCAGCCGTGCTGGATGATCACCACCCAAGCCTATGCCCGGGCCTACCGGCGCTGGGGCTTCCGTCCGATCGAGCCCGCGGAGGCGCCGGTTCGGGTGCGCCGCAACTGGCGGATCGGCAGCCTGGTCGGACTGATTGCGCCGCTGCTGCTGCGGGCCCGCCACCGGCTGGTCATCCTGGAGCGGCTGCCGCTGGCGATCAAGCGCCCGGCGGCGCGCGAACTCGGCCACGGCCACCGCCCGGTCCTGATCTGAGCGGACGCGGCGGCGCTCCGCGCCCTTGCCATTCAGCCCGCTTCGGCCGACGATGCCGCCGGCTGGGGCGGTGTGGCGAATCGGAGGGAACGGTGCCGACAATTGACCAGCTCATCGTCTGGATCGTGGTGGGGCTGCTTGGCGGGAGCATCGCCGGGCTGCTGCTCACCTGGAACCGAACGGGTTTCGGCTTCCTCAAGAACCTCGGGCTCGGGCTCGCCGGAGCGTTGGTCGGCGGCCTGCTTTTCCGTCTGTTCGGTCTGTTTCCCGCCCTGGCGCTGATCGCCATCTCGCTGCGCGACATCGTCTCTGCTTTGGTCGGCTCGCTGCTCGTGTTCGCCGCTCTCTGGCTATGGCAGCGCTTCCGCCGGCCCTAGCGAATGCGATCCGGACGCACGGAGTTGAATGCGCCGGCCGAGCCGGTATCATGCGCGGATGGCCACCCTTCCCAGCAATCCGCTCGATGCCCGCCGCGACCAGATGTTTCCGACGCTGGCTGAGGCCGATATCGGGCGCCTGCTGCGGTTCGGCGAGCCCGTCTATTTTGCCGCCGGCGCGCCGATCGTGCGGGCCGGCGAGGTCGGCCCCGGCCTGGTCGTGGTGCTGTCGGGCAGCGTCGACGTCACCCAGGACGGCGGGCTCGGCCGCCGCGACACCCTGGTTCAATACGGCCCGCGCCAGTTTCTCGGCGAGCTGGCGCAGCTTTCGGCGCGGCCTTCGCTGGTCAATGCCGCCGCGCTGAGCGAGGTCGAGGCCCTGGTCGTGCGTTCCGAAAAGCTGCGCGACCTGATGGTGCAGGAGGCGGATCTCGGCGAGCGCCTGATGCGGGCGCTGATCCTGCGCCGCGTCCGGCTGCTGCAGACCGGTACCAGCGGCGCCATCATCGTCGGCGCGCCCGACAATGCCGACGTGCTCAGGCTGCAGAGCTTTCTCGCCCGCAACGGCCAGCCGCTCACCGTGCTCGATCCCGAGGCCGATGCCGGCGCCCGCGCCATGGTCCAGCGCTTCCACATCGATCCGCACCATCTGCCGATCGTGCTCTGCCCCAACGGCAAGCTGCTGCGCAATCCGGGCGAAAGCGAGCTCGCCCGCTGTCTCGGCCTCATGCGGCCGATCGACAGCGACAGGATCTACGATGTGGCCATCGTCGGGGCGGGGCCGGCCGGGCTGGCCGCGGCCGTCTATGCCGGTTCGGAAGGCCTGTCGACCATCGTGGTCGATTGCCGCGCCTTCGGCGGCCAGGCCGGCGCCTCGGCGCGGATCGAGAATTATCTCGGCTTTCCCACCGGCATTTCAGGCATGGCGCTGATGGCCCGGGCGTTCAACCAGGCGCAGAAATTCGGCGTCGAGCTGGTCATTCCCGACGAGGCCAAGGCACTCGGCGTCGCCGCCGGTCCCGGCGGCCGCCATTACCGGCTCGACGTCGGCGACCGGGAGACGGTCAGGGCGCGGGCGGTGGTGGTGGCGAGCGGCGCCCGCTACCGGCGGCTCGCCGTCGACAACCTCGCCGCCTACGAGGGCGTGTCGGTGCATTATTGGGCCTCGCCGATCGAGGCGCGGCTGTGCGGCGGCCAGGAGGTGGCGCTCGTCGGCGCCGGCAACTCGGCCGGCCAGGCCGCCGTCTATTTGTCCGGCCATGTCGGCAAGGTCTGGCTGATCGCCCGCGGCGAGAGCCTTGCGGCCAGCATGTCGCGCTATCTGGTCGAGCGCATCCAGGCGCAGAAGAACATCCATGTGCTCACCGGCTGCGACGTCGTCCAGCTCTCCGGCCGGGACGGCGTGCTCGAGCGGGTACGCTGGCGCGAGCGGTCGCGTGCTGAGGAGACCGAGCGGCAGATCCGCCACCTGTTCCTGTTCATCGGTGCGGAGCCCAACACCGATTGGCTGGCGACCGGCGGGGTGCTGCTCGACGACAAAGGCTTCGTCAAGACCGGCACGGAAGCGGGGCCGGGCCGCCACCCCCTGGAGACCAGCCGCAGCGGCGTGTTCGCCATCGGCGATGTCCGTTCCGGATCGGTCAAGCGGGTCGCCTCGTCGGTCGGCGACGGCGCCCAGGTCGTCGCCGCCATCCATGCCTATCTCGCCCGTGCCGCCGCCGCGGCCGACGCGCCGGCCAAGCTGGAGCGCCCGCCCGATGCGCTAGACCGGCGGCCCAGTCTAGGTCTCTGACTGTCTCGTTTCCGACCGCCACCGGCTGCCGCTTCGCCTGGAACTGCTCGAGGAGAGATCGCAATGGACGAATGTCGCCACACCGCCGGCATCGAGACGGTGACGCCGAGCGCCCGCGGCTGCGAGGAATGCCTGAAGAGCGGCGACGGGTGGGTCCACCTCAGGATTTGCCGCACCTGCGGCCATGTCGGCTGTTGCGACGACTCGCCCAACCGGCATGCAACGCAGCACTTTCAGGCGACGAAGCACCCGGTGATCGAGGGCTACGACCCGCCCGAAGGCTGGGCCTGGTGCTATGTCGACGAGGTGTTCATCGACCTCGAAGGCGACACCACGCCCCAGCTCGGCCCCATACCCCGGTTCATTTGAGGGCGGTCGGCGCAGCCGCGATCGGCGCGGGCACTCCGTCGCGGATCCGGGCCGAGAAGTCGTCCGCCACGCCGATCGCCTTGGCCCGGGCGCTGATATGCGAGGCCGCCCGCAGCTCGGCGAGCGGCAGCCGGATGTCGAGGGTTCGCTGGGCATAGAGGTATTCCGGCAGATAGCCGTTGACGATCAGGCGCCAATCGGCCGGCAGCGGATCACCGGCGGCACGCGCCATCTTGACCACCGTCGTCGTGCAGTTCGACGAGAGCGAGTTGTAGAACCGCGGCTGCTCGGCCAGCGCGTTGGCATCGTCGACGTATTGGATCAGCAGCTTGCGCGCGGCTGTGGGCGGGATGGCGAGCCGGTAGAGCTGGACGTCTTCACCCCTGAAATTGGTCCGGAGCGCGACGATGTCGCGCTCATCGGCGGCGATGATCACCAGCGGGTTGCTCTTGAACAGGTCTGCGACCGGCGAGAATTCGCCGCCGTTGCGGCGCCGCACCTCGACCGACCAGACGAGCTGGCTCCCGTCGGTAAAGCCGAAGCTCAGCAGCACGTGAGCCATCTCCGGTCCGGCCCAATAGGACATGAACAGGTCCAGGGTGGTCAGATCGGCGAGATCGTAGCTGCGCGTTTCCCAGCGCGGCGTGAACGCCGTCTCGCTCGTCCAGTCGAAGTTGCGCACACCGGCCAGCGTCAGCCGGTCGCCGTCGATGCGGCCGGTGACCTGGTGCGCGACGTCGGGCGCCCAGTCGCCATCGCGCGGCGGCTCGAGCGATGCCCACCAGCCGGCAACGGCCAGGAACGCGACCGCAAAGGCCGCCAGGAGACCGGCCCGCAATCGGGAGAAAAGGCCGCCGATGGTGGCCAGGGCCAGCAGCGCGAACAATCCCGCGGCGGCGGCGCGCCACGGCGGCGGCGCAGGCAGACGGTACCAGAGCGCCAGGCACGACCAGAGTCCGACGGCGGCGATCGCCAGAACCAGAGCGGCGATCAGCACCAGGCGGGCGAAGCGGCGGAGAATGGGGCAGGTTCCTCGGGGCGGGGTGGCCCTGTTTAGAGCAATTCCCTTGCCCGGGGAACCGGCATTGCGCAGCCCGGCCCCCGCCGGGGCCCGGTGTCCTCAGAACTTGTGGCTCGGATGGCTGAGCTGGGCGCACTGCCCGACCGGGCAGGATTTGGTGTCGGCCGTCGGCACGTTCTTCGGCATCATATAACCGTTCTGGCCGCAGGCCCGCTCGTCGCGGACATAGGTGTTGAAGATCGGCAGGTCGTGCACTTTGCCGGAGCTCCTCTGCAGGATGAGCGTGCCGGCGCTCTGCAGGCGCGACTGCAGCTCGGCGCAGGTCATCTTCTCCGACATCAGCTTCTCGACCGCCGCTGCACCGCCCGTCCCGGCCGACAGGGCGAGCGCAGTTGCCATGGCGAGGCGGGCGAAACGGCCGATCGAGCCCGCCGAGGGCGTTGTCGGGCCGGGCTCAGGGCGAACGTCTTTTCTCATGACCGAACCTTTCATGGGTTATTGATAATCCGATAGCAACGCTAAATAGATAATGAAATCAGCTAATTAATACTTTTAAGGAAACTTCTCTCACACCGATTTCTCACACAGCGGTCGCCAAGGCGACTGCGACTGGCGGACGATAGCCTCGGAACATGACGTTCTCACTGTAGGGATCGGGCCGGCTGCAACTGACGGGTGAGGCTTGTCACTGATATGTTGACTTTCACAGCCGAGTGGAGTCAGCCTAGCCTTCATGAATGCCGCCGAGTTCCGCAAATGGCTCGCCAGGCAAGGCGCAACATTCGAGACCCACAAGGGCGGCAGCGGTCACCTCACCGTGTTGCTCCACGGCAAGCGGGCAGAGCTGCCGATCCACGGACGCAATCAGGAACTGGGTGACGCTCTGGTCCATAAAATCAAAAAGCAATTGGGCTTGAAATGAGGGAAGTCGGCAATGTGGTATGAGGTAGAATTACAGCCGGACGACAACGAAACGCTGTTGGTGACCTCGTCCGCATTTCCGGAATTGACGACCTTCGGCGTCGACCGAGACGATGCACTAGCGCATGCTGTTGATGCGCTGGAAGAGGTGCTCGCGGCCCGCATCGACTACAACGAAGCCATTCCGGCACCGGCCGATCAGCCAATCGAGGGACGGCATTTCGTCCAGCTGCCGTTGCTGAGCTGGGCCAAGGTCGCGCTTTACGCAACGCTGCGCCACCGCGACATGAGCCGTGCCGAACTGATGCGCAAGCTGGGCTGGCATCGCGAGCAGGTGGATCGGCTGTTCCGGCTCGATCACAATTCCCGCCTCGATCAGTTGGAAGCGGCGTTCCTCGCCCTTGGTGTCACGCCACGCCTGGACATCCCGTTCCCGGCCGCGGCGTGAACCAGCCCCGCCAGCGCCGCTTCAAATATGACTGGACCCGCACTTGGGCGGACGTGGCCGAGGATTATGTCGCGTACCACGGCAAGGTGAAAGATCGGTCGCGTCCATCGGCGGACCAGCACCAGCGAGGGCGGATGGATTTGGGCGATGTTAGCGTGGATCGAGCACTGGTATGGCTCCGACAGCGGAATTACCGAGACGCGTGACGAGGCCTGCCACGCGGTCGAACGGGCTTATGACGCGATGGTGGCGCGGATCGCGGCCAGCAAGGCCAAGCGGCAACTCTAGTCGGTCTTAAGTGTTGACGTTTTACCGATATCGGTAAAAGCTCAACACTTATGAGCAAGGGTCCGGGACAGATGATGCGGAGGGTGGTCGCTGAGGTCACCGACGACTGGCTTACTCTGGACGAACTGGCGACCAGAATCAAAACCGATCCACGCCGCTACGAACAGATCACCATCAGCCGGTCGACGCTGCAATCAATGCGCCGCGCCTGCAAGCGCCTTGCCGAGCAGGGTCAGGTTGAATGTGCTTACCGCTCGTGGCGCGATTCAAAGGTGGTCTGGACTGCTCCGCCTGGACTCGGGGTAGCCAAAGGCGATTTCGTTGTCCGGCGCAAGCCGGGAACGGTAGTGCCTGTTCCTTCCGAATACGACGCGCGTCTGGCCGAGCGCGAACAGAGGTATGAACGGCATCGCAGGCGGCGGGCTTCACAGTTGTGAAGAATGCCGGGAGGCCGGTCGCGGGGCCACGTTCTCGGTTTTACAACCATGGTGGTAACTGCCAATCAAGCCCGCTGAAGCCGATCCTGAACTTTACGCCCATTGGGCGTGTGGCTCCGCTGCGGCGTGGAGAGCGGCCGAACTCTTCGCAGGGGCGGATGCGCCGGCATCGAGCGGCGAGCTCCATCCGGATCTCCGAATTCAGTGACGCGGAAGGCTGGCTGATCAAAACGCCTCCGTGCAATAATGTAACGATGGCCAGACCGACACTCTATGAGCGGCCGATGTCCGCAGCGGAGCGGATGCGCTTCTATCGTGGCCGCAAGCGCGACGGCCTTCCCCCACCGGACCAGACCAAGACCAAACGCATCCGCGCTCTGGCTAGGCATTATGCGACCTCACCACGCAGCATCTACTACGCTCAGGCGATTTCCCGCGATGCATTGATCGACTGGCCAACGGAGATCTTCAATATCGGCAAGCGTGGTGAGCGGCCGACGCTCGCCTTCGTTGCCGAGATCTGCGCAGTGGGTGACGAGACGGTTCAGAAGCACATACTCTGGGCACTCCGGACCATGGGCTATCGCCAAGCCCGATGCGAATGGGAGCGGTTGAAATAGGCGCTGTAGGTTGCAACCAAATCGCAAAGCGCCGATATCGGCGCTTTCGCGCAAGTTCGCCTGATTTCAGGGGAACCGGGAAGTCGCGGCCGATCTCGGAGGGGCGAAGCAACACCGCATTCTGTTCCCCTGATTTCCGGGTCACAGAATCGGAGCGGCGGCTGCTGGAGCGCGCTCGGAGGTCTCCGGGCCATATCCACCCATCCAACCCTCCGAACGCGCTCCTGGCGCTCTCCGCAGCCACTCTTGATCCTGCCTTTCGCACCATACGAAAGACGGCTTTAGCTCGTCGAGGGAAAAGTTAATTATCTAGGTCTACTTGGCTAGACCTACGACAACCGGAACTTGTCGTACCAAAGCACTAGATCCAACCTCCGGATAAGTATTGCACAGAATAACCTTAGTGCTAAGGTTACTCTCGGGACGGGGCCGTGGGGGTCGTTTCCAGCAAAACAATGGGACGACAGCCGATTGGACCGGCTGCCGCCCCGATCAACCACGGCTTCAGGAGGGCCGAGATCGACATGACTGAAGATAAGGAAAGACAACCGGTGACGCCAGCCAAAGCGCTGTCGCTCTACAAGGGCATCATCAAGAAAGGTGAGGCAACCTGGCAGGACTGGCTCGACATCGGTCGGTTTGTGTTCGAGCGGCAGGCGCGGGCTGCGGCGCGCGCCCATGCGACGCGCGGGACGGTCTACGCAGGGTATCTGGAAAAGTTCATGGGTGTCTTCTACCCGACCTACAAGAAGCTCAGCGACAACGGCACCGTCCATTACCTCGGCCACTGCCTTGTCAATCTGGAGGTCATCGAAAGCTTCCGCAACGGCATCGACGAGAGCAAACGCCCTAATCATCCGCAAAGGGTGTGGAAGAAGTTCAGCGAAAAGCTACAGGCGAGCATGGGCATTGATTTCCAGTCGGCCGAAGCGGAGATCGCCGAGGAAGAGGAAGACGAGGACAAGGACGAGCGCACACCGCGCAAGGCGCATGCCAAGACCGGCCACAATCAGGAGAAGGCGCTACTCCACAGGATCGCGTTTCTAGAGGAGCGGCTCGACGAGCAAGTGATGACCGCCGATCCGGACCTCAATGGCGAGCGGATCTGGCGGCGGCTGGTGGAGGTGCTCGGCCACGGCCGTTCGGCCGGTGAGCTGGCGATGAGGACGGCGGAACGGCTGCTAGAGATCGGCCGCAAGATCGTCGGGGACGCCGACGAGTGGGACGGCAAGAAGTAGCCGCAGCGGCGTGGCAGGGCGAGGCGCTGGAGTGGCATCGCTGCGCGGACTGGTATCGGTGCCCCGCCGGCCCTCGACGCCGCTCTACGCGGCGCTCTCCGAGGTGGGCGGGCGTTCCCCATACGTGAACCGTTCAAGCCGGATTAGCGCCGAATGATGAACGCCACAAAAAAGCCTGTACCGCTGGCCCTAGCGCGGACCACTTGTCCAATCTTTCAGCTTTTTCAAGTGGATAAGCCAGCCGAGACGGCTTGAATTTTTTCCTGCTTGATGCAGTCATGGGCGACTGAACAAGAAAAAAACGGCTGCTCGGGTCGATGCCCAAACAGCCGAGTTGGCGATAAAAAAAACTCCGCTTCAAGATATCGACCAACGCGGCAGAAAAGGCAAGCGGCGACGGCAGCTTCTCAACAGGGAAGCTTAACCATGGCACGCAAGCATATTTTTCCGATCAGCAGCGGCGAAATCGACTGGCGCAAAGCCGCCACGCTGCAAGCTTACTTCATCGAGGCACTGAAGGCTGAGCAGGCCGATCTGCCCGAGGCGGTGGTGGCCGTCGGCTCGACGCTGATCGAGGTCCTCGACCAGGCGCATTACCTGTCGGAGGAACAGCGCGCCCGGCTGGCCCGCCTCTGTCTTCGTCTGGCGCTGCGCGGTGACTACGCTCCCCAACCATCAGCCGAGGCCGATCCGGACCTCGGCGTGTTCGGCTGAGGGAGAAGCGGGCAGTCCAATTCCACGACTGCCACGGCCAATGGTCAAGAAGTCCCTATTCGCCAAGCTGGGTCGAGCTCCAGCTTCGATCCCTGTATCACAGCCAACCACAAGAAGTTACGAGCCAACGGTTATGTGCCGCTGCCGAACGCGGCGAAGGAGTGCTATTTCTACAATTGGCCGCACATCGAGGTCACCGATGCTGTCATCGACCTGGGCGGTGGAGCGCCCGCGCGACAACAGCACCGGGATCCGGGTCGGCAAGGGCCTGGTCGTCATCGACATCGATCTCGACGACCCGCTCGTCGAGGTGGTTCTGGAGCGACTGTTCCAGCGGGTGCCGGTCCTCCGAAAGTGTTTGCGGCGCAACTCGAAAGGCATGATAGATCCGGGGAAAGCGCCGATCTCGCCATACAAGCTTGCGTTCTTCGCCCGCACCAAGCTGTCCAAGGATCGCAAATCCAAAGCGTTCGTGCGGCCGGGTGAGGATCCGAAGAAAGCCGACGCTCACAAGGTCGAGATTTTCGTCGGCGAGCATCCGCGACAGTTCGGGGCGTTCGGTCTGCACCACAATGCGGAGAAGCGCAGTCTCTATCAAGGGTGGGTCGCCCGCACTCCGCTCGACAAGCCACTCGCCGAAGAACCGGAGATCACCGAGGCCGATGTCGATCA
>CAWBRU010000022.1:0-334490 GCA_963791325.1 uncultured Alphaproteobacteria bacterium
GGTCGCGTTCGCGCCGATATTGTTGAAAAAGTCCCCGGCCAAGCCGCTTTTGGCAGTTGGGTAGAATATCGTTTCGGAAAGAGTTCGGATCGCGAATCCCGATTCCTGCATAGGCATCAGCGAGGAATTTAATTCTATGGGGGAACCGTGTTTGGCTATGTGCCAGACTTTTTCAACGATATCAGCCAATTGCAGACGCTCGTTCTTGCCAATCGAAGGGCCGTTTCGCGGGCCAATTCGGTCACTGTTGTCGTTTGCTGATCCCGAGAGGCTCGAGAGCAAAGCGTCGGAACCTGCGGAAAGAACTTCGATCGCCATCAACCTTCATTCGGACCAGCGTTCCTTCGTAGCAATCGATAAGGAAGGCTGCCGCATCCTTGGCATCCACGCCCGGATCGACCTCGCCGATGGCTTGCGCCTCTTCCAACAATGCGCGCAGTTGTGCCTCCCACCTGGAGAATACACGGGCAAGCCTTGCCCTGAACTCGGGACTGCGTGCGGCGGCGACCTGGCTCAGAACGCCGAAAAGGCAACCCCCAAGCGGCGCTTCGGCCAAGTGGAAACGCTCGACCGCGTCGAAATAGTTCCGGAGCCGCCGCAAAGGGCTGCAGGAAACGTCCTTGAATATTTCGTTGCGCCAGTCGACATAGTGGCGCTCGTAAGCGTCCAGAACCGCACCGGCAAATTCCTCCTTGCTCTTGAAGAAATAGTAGAAAGAGCCCTTCGGGACACCTGCCGCATGGAGGATGGCGTTCAGGCCCACGCCGTCGAAACCGCTCAGGATCAGCGACTTGAGACCCTCGGCAATCAATCTGTCTCGCGTCGGACTATTTTTTTCAAGCATGACTAGTAGACCAGTTTACTAGCAGCTAGCCATATCACAATCCGCTCGTCGAGCCAACTGGTGCCATCACGGTCGGCTCACGACGAGCGCCTGTTCTCCGCACACAGGAGGGAGGAGGCAAGGTGATGCAAAACGATACCCCGCTCAGCATGACCATGCATTTGAAGGAGCTTGACCAACAGGCAGCCCCTAGGTCCGACGTGCTGCGATCAAAGACTCAAACGAGCCCACGCGCAGGATGCACGCCGTTCGGGGCCGGGTGTTCGCCGGAAAGACACGATACGGTGATCATTGGCGGCGGCCAGGCGGGATTGGCCATGAGCTATCATTTGCGTCAGCGCGGCCGCGAGCACATCATCCTCGAGCGACGGCGGGTGGCCGAGCGCTGGCGCACCGAGCGCTGGGATTCGTTGCGATTCCAGTTGCCGAACCGGTGGCTCGAGTTGCCGGGGAAGCCATATGCGGGAGCCGACCCGGACGGGTTTATCGCATCATTCGGACGTCTTGCGCTTCATTCTCGACTACGCGGCAGAGATTGCGGCTCCGGTCCGCACCGGCGTTGAAGTCACGAGCCTCAGCCGCGACGAAGACAGCGGACGGTTATTCGCTCGAAACCAGCAGAGGGCCAGATCAAAGCACGGCATGTTGTCATCGCCACCGGTCCGTTTCAGCGCCCGATGATCCCGGACTATAGCCGCGCCGTTCCAGCCTCGTGTTTATCAGATCGATGCCACTCACTACCGCAACCCGGAAGAACTGCCGCCCGGCGCGGTGCTTGATCGTCGGCAGCGGCAATTCAGGCTGCCAGATTGCCGACGAACTGCTGCGCAGCGGCCGACGTGTATTTCTCGCGATCAGCCGCCACAGCCGCGTGCCCCGGCGCTATCGCGGTAGGGATATCATATGGTGGTACGAAAATCTGGGCCGCTTCGATGTGAACATCGACACCTTTCCGGGCAGGAGATATCCGCCGACGGTAATCATGACGGGCATCAATGGTGGCTACGATCTCGATCCCCGCCGCCTGGGCAGTGCAGGCGCCACGCTGCTAGGACGCGTGCTAGGCATAACCGATGGCACGCTGGCGCTTGCTGACGACGCCGGAAAGTGCTGGCAGCAGCCGACAAGAGCTACGCCGGTTTCATGGAAGCGGCGGACACTTTGGCCGCCACGCCGGCGATGCGGTCCGAGCTCGAACAGAAGGATCGCCCGTCATCACTGCCGCCTGTCCGTGTCGACGGTATCCGCACCCTGAACCTTCACCAGGAAAACATTGGCACGATTATCTGGGCGAACGGATACGGCTATAGCTTCGACTGGGTGAAGCTGCCGATCGTCGATGCCAACGGCACTCCAGTCCAGCAGCGCGGTGTCACCGCCTGTTCTGGGGTCTATTTCCTCGGACTGCACTGGATGCACACGTTCCGGTCGGCCATTCTTGCCTTCGTCGGCCGAGACGCTTCCTATATCGCCGATCACATTGAACTTTTGGCGCTGAGCCGGGGACGATAAGGATCCCCAGCGCCACGTGAGCATCCTCGTGTCATGCCGGCGATATTCGCCGGCAGCTATAACCAAATGCCGACGGTTCACGATGAGTACCGTGCCGGGCGCCCCTAGTTTTGGAGGGCCCTATCCTTTCCGACAGAGCGAGGGTAGCTGCAAGCCCAGACATTCCCAAATTTCGATCGAATAGGCGCCATGTCCGGTGCGGGATCATAAGCTACCATCCGGCGTGAGCGGACCGAATGTCTGAGTTGGGTTAATTGTTCCGGTTGCCGAACTGTTGTCGAACAGGAAGGTTGCGCCATCACCAGCCATTCCGCGCTGGTAGTTCGAATGGCTGGTTTCACGCTGAACGGTCGTTGAACCACTTTGCCGATGTCCACCAATTCGATTGCTGGCCGTCACTGAAGCTGCGAAGGTTGAAGCACTCACCTGTGGCCTACATGCGGAAAGGCATCTTATGCCAGTCGTTCGGGTGGAGCGGCGGCTCGCTGCGATCATGGCCGCCATCCGCACCGAGGTGGAGCTGTTCGGGGAAAGCGGTGCGCAAGCGCGCGGCTGATAAATCGATGCTACCCGTCAGGAACTGAACCGGTCGATGTCACATGGCCGCTCGTGATTTCGTGTCACGCCTCACCTTCGCCAGCTTTCGCGTGAACTTTTTATCGAGCGGCCATTCGGCCGCCAGATTACGGAGTACGCGGCCGCCTCATCGCAGGATTGCCTGCCGATCGTCACGCAGGGTCATTGTGGCTGAGTTTCTGCGGCCAAGTTGTTCTGCCCGGCTTCGGTCGATGTCGCCCAGCTAAACTCGAGCACGAACTGATGGTCGTCCGAGTTTTTCTTAGCCTGCCTCTGATCGGGCATCGGCACGACGCGGTCGTGCAGCGCGATCAAGAATTTCTGGATAGCCTCTTCCGATAGCTCGATCTTGGACAGCGGATGCATGGCCCGCGACAGCCGCTTGGCTGCCAGGATGAGCGGATCGCAGCCGAATACCTCGAGCATGCCGGAATAGCGCTGGGCATCGGTCAGCCGGCGGTCCTCTGTCGCCTGCTCCAGGAGCTCTTGGATGTGCTTCGCCTGGCGCAGGATGCTGCGCTGTGGATCGTAGCCGGACTTGCCGCGCAATGTTGGACGGCCCATGGCCATGCCTCACCAATCGACCCGAATGTAGCACCAAAGTCTAGCTCTATCAAACACTTAGGGGCCTGTCACCAATGTCACCTCGCGCGCGTAGGGGGAGACCGAGGTCAGCCGCTTGGACCTCGAAGAGAAAAAACTACCCTTTTGGGTTGATATGTAGTGCCCGCGCGAGGTGACATTGGTGACATCAGCTCGAAATCCCTTATCCGACAAGGGCCGCCCAGATACCCGCGCCGTCGCCCGCCGGATCGAAACCGCTGAAATGCTGGCCGCAGAATGTCACCAATGTCACCAAGGCGGGTGGTGACATTGGTGACACTCTTTCGCTAGGGCCGACAGGGGACTGGTTCACTCGCCTGGACGCGAGGTTCATTGAAGCAATCACGCGCTCTTCGTAGGTGAGGCGCGTCGAAACTTTGGGTGTATCCTTCACTATGTGTGGTTGAAACGGGGTGACAGCGCAAATGATTGGCAGCTAGGCACAAGCCAAATTCGAGTTCTGTAACTATGTGTAGTCATGCGTGATTAACTGCGACCGGTGAGCCTCGCCTCGCCTGGAACGCACTGCCAAGGTAGCAGACCATGCGTGCCCACAGTTACAACCAAGCACCAGGGGCTGCTGCTTGCAAATAAGAAGTGAGAAACAGATGAAACCAACGGGAGAATCCGAATGAAAACCGCAATATGCGCCGGCCTTTGCCTCGGGATGCTTGCCGGTCCTGCCTTTTCAGAGCCTTTCGATCAGGCGCTGACGCCAGATTGCTCGCTGCTGTACAACAACATCTCTTATCCGAACCTCGCACAGGTCATCGGCAAGCCGGCCGTGGCGCAGATCATGAAAATGCGCCTCTTGGGTGACACGGACGAAAATATTGGCAAATACCTTTTCAGCGTGATCCTCGACGGCAAGGCTACCGTCGACGGTGTTTTCGGTAGCATACAGCGCTCACTCGATATCGTCTTTACCAGACCGGAATGCGAAAGCCCGCTCGATCAGGAATTATTGAAAGCGCAGAAAGTACAGATGGCCAAAGTCATCGCGATGATTAAGCCAATGATGGACGCCGCCAACCCGTAACCACGAAGGGAAACGCGGTCAAGAGACAGCCACCTCCGTGTTGTCCCGATCGAGGCGCGGCTCGCCGATGGCACTGTTGTTGCCATCGTGCGAGATCATGACGAGGCTGGCGTCGTCAATGCCGATGGGCGTGAGGTGTACGTCTATGCGGCTTGCGAGATCGCGAGGCTGCTTGATGCCATGCCGACAATTGCCGCGGTCAAGGTGCACTTCCCGGGCGCCAAGGTGAAGCGATCACGTTTGGAGATGCGTGATGAGTTCTGGGAGCATGGCGACGAAATCCCATTTTAATCCCACGGTTCTGCTAACTTTGTTAAGTACCTGCCCGCTTTGGTTCTGTGTCAGAAGCTGCGATCTACCGGCATTGGAAAAATCCAGTCATAGTGCGTCACATGTCATAAGAGACCATTCTGCAGTCGAACCCCATGGTTCGCCCACCTCTTGCAGAAGGTCGCGACTCGATGCGCGATTTCCCGAGTCGGGTTCAGGACAAAGAACGTTCGGCAGCTATAGACAGTGACCCGGATTGCCATAGGTCCTTCGCCCAACTGCTCGACCCAGTGGTTGACTTCGGCTTCATGGCCTCCCGGCCTCCGGGTGTTATGATGGTAGACTATCGCCGTACGCCCATCCGCCAGTGCCCTCGCCTCCGACAAGGGCATTTGTTTCCCAAAGGGTTTCCTACTACGACGCAGTGGGTTGCTGTCGACTAAGCCGTTATCGGGATCGGCAAAGACAATATCAGCTGCGCGCAGATCAGAAGAACCCGGTCGAACCAGCCGGATCTCCAAACTGATCGAGACTGCCACGGCAATCTTGAAGTAGTCAGCACCTCTCCCGAGAAGCTGCTGCCAATCAATCCGGTTGCCTCCGGAGCGGCCCGCACCCCACGCGCAGAAAATTTTCTGGTTGGAAAAATTTCCTGTTAGGAAACGGGCGCCGAATTCCCACCTTGGTGAATACCCCATGACCACCGGCCGGCCTCCCTTCAAGGCCACCACAGCCAGGCGCCGTAAAGTCGAGGAGTTGCCCGCGACAGGTATGTCGCGGGCTGAGATCGCCGTCCTGATCAGCTGTTCCCGTTCGACCCTTGCCAGGCATTTCGCCGACGAGCTGGCGCGCGGTCATGCAAGGTGCCGCCGCGACTTCGTCGGCCTCATGTGGACGGCCGCCAGGCGCGGCCGGGTCGGCGCGATCCTCCGGCTCGAGCAGCGGATGAATGGAGGTGCCGTGGGCAGGACAGCGCCGCCCTGCAAAAAGGCCCGGGCCGAGCCCGTCGCCGGACCGCCGGCCACGGTTCGAGCTGGGTCGATCTGCTGCGGCCGCAGCCGGTGCCGAAGCTGCCGCCGAACGCGAGCTGACCGGAACCGAGTTCGACCGGCTCCGTCATCAGCGCCAACGCAGAACCGATCACAACATGGTTTGATATGGCACATTCGCCCTCGAGCGAACTTCTGCCGCATGGATTAGACGCCGGGCCGTCTCCTGCTTGTCTATAAATTTGCGGCCTGCAATCTCTTTCATATCCGCCCCTTCTTTTAAGGCGCTACGGCACTCGCTCACCGCGGAAGACCGTGTCCATAAGTTCGCTGTGTGCCTCGAGGTCTGTTACCGCTGGCCAGCCATTTCACGTGTCAGAAAATGGAGGTTTCCGCCCTCGGAAACGATCAGCTGATCGTCATCCCACACGAGCACTGAGATCGGTCTGGTCAGGCCGTCCAGGATGACCCGGGGGTCGCCCGCGCCCCTGTCGAAGTTAAGCAAGCGGCCAGTGCCGGGCTTAAAGCCAACGGCCTGTTCGTAGACGCCGTGTTCCAGGACGAGGATAGATCCATTCGTGTCGATGGCGATGTCGACGGGCGCATTTAGTCCCTCGACTTCGATGCGCGGGAATCTCCGCCTCGCCTTCTTCTGTGATCGACACGACCTTTCCAGCACCTTCGACAAAGGGAAAGCCCCCGAAAAGCGACACGTATATGCGCCCCTGATGAAGTGCGATGCCGGTCGGTACCGCATCGGTCTCGTAGGTGCCCTCCCCGGAGAACTCGGTGGGGGAGAGTGTTTGAAGTGCACTGCCGGCCTGGTCGATTCGGTTAAAGGAGTAGAGTGGTTCGCCGCGGGTTCCCTCAGAATTGAGCCGCTCCACGGAGTTTCGTGCAGCATCAACCACGTAGTAGATGCTACCGGACACGACGAAGTCGAACGGGTTCCAGAAGTCGTTGCTGATCACCCGCGCTTCGTCGTTGTCGATCGCGACGAGCGCGTGATCGTATGGTCCCTCCTTTGCGTCAACCGGTGTCCAGCCTTGCGCGACGACATAGGCGCCGGCGACGCGGTCGACGCGGTAGGGGCCAGTCGGATCGCCGATTACGTCGCGCCCATGCGGCAAGATCGGACCAAAGGAAGTCAGCTTGCCATCCGATTGGCGGCGGTAGAGCTTACCCGTGGCGAGATCGGTCACGAGCAAACCATCGCCGTCGCGCGACAGGCCTGCGAAAGCTGCGCCCGACCTGCTGAAGGTCTCGATCTTGTAACCGGGGCTGACGTTGGGCTCCGTGGCGGCGGCGGCCGCGAGCAGCGCAAAGCCCGCAGTCAGGATTGAGGTCCGGAACGCACGCATCGGAAACCGCCATTTGCCGCGAAACGGAAGTCGGGGTCGTAGGCGAGCCGGTAGGTCGTCGTGAGGTGAATCGGATCGCTGTTCCAGGACCCGCCACGGAGCACCTTGAACTTGCCGGCTGCGCTGTACCAGGTCCGCCGTCATACGGTGCGTAGAAATCGCTGGTCCATTCCCAGACGTTGCCGACGAGATTGAGCACGCCCTCGTTGCTGGCCCCCTTGGGAAAGGAATCGGCCGGCGCGGTCATGTCGTAGCCGTCGCGGTCGTCGCCAGAGCAGCAGACGTCGCTGCCGGCGTTCGCGTCGTGAGGTCTGGCGCAGCCGAACCCCAGGGGAATGGCGCGCCGTCGGTACCGCGCGCTGCGCGCTCGTATTCCTGCTCGGACGGCAATGCGAGTCCGTAGTGGCGGCAAAATGCGTCGGCATCGCGCCAGCTCACGCCGACGACCGGGCGATCGTCCAGTCCGAGGAGCGGATGATCGCCGTAGAAGGCCGAACGGTGGCCGGTCGCATCGACGAAGCGCTGGTATTGGCGGTTTGTGATCTCGGTGCGGTTGATGGCAAATGCTTGACCGTCGACCAGTCGGCGCGGACGTTCGTTCTCGGGGCCATCGTCAGCACCGAAGACGAACTCGCCGAAGCGATCTCGATCAAGGATTGCCGGGAACGCGACTATCGTCGGCGACCGCACCACCGACGGCCAGAGCTGCCACCAGACCGGCCACCAGCACATCAGAAATCGACACGATTTTGGCTCTCCCTATCGAACAAGGAACACGCGCTCGGTCGCCACCCTGACGCCGATCTCCTGGTCGAAGTCGCCGACGAAATTCTTGTCGGCGCTCATCGTGACCAGGCGGTCGCCGGCATGGACGCTGACCAGCGTGCGCGTCGCCGGTGAGCTCGACCGAGTAGATCGGCGCGGTCAGATTGGCGCCGCCGTTCTTGGCGGTGACGACCTGGGCGTCCTCCGGACGGACGCCGAGCACGGCATGCGGCGTGCTTGGCCTGGCCGAAGCCCTCGACGCGGAAGCCGCGGCCGGTGAAGACGCCGTCCTTGACCTCGCCGTCGATCAGGTTCATCGGCGGCGAGCCGATGAAGCCGGCGACGAAGAGCGTGCGCGGATCGTTGTAGATCTGGCTCGGCGTGCCGAGCTGCTCGATGACGCCCTTGTTCATGACGGCGACGCGGTGGGCGAGCGTCATCGCCTCGATCTGGTCGTGGGTGACATAGATGGTCGTCACCTGCAGCTCGTGCTGGAGGTGCTTCAGCTCGGCCCGCATCTGCACGCGCAGCTTGGCGTCGAGGTTGGAGAGCGGCTCGTCCATGAGGAAGACCTTGGGCGTGCGCACGATGGCGCGGGCGAGCGCCACGCGCTGGCGCTGGCCGCCGGAGAGCTCCTTGGGGAGCCGGCGAGCAGGCCGTCGAGCTCGACGCGCTTGGCCACCTCGCTGACGATCCGGCGCCGCTCGGGCTTCGGCACCTTCCGGATCTTCAGGGGGTAGCCGATGTTGTCCTCGACCGTGAGGTGCGGGTAGAGCGCGTAGGACTGGAAGACCATCGCCACGTCGCGATATTTCGGCAGCACGTCGTTGACCCGCCGGTCGCCGATGATAGATGTCGCCCGCGGTGATCTCCTCGAGACCGGCGACCATGCGCATGGTCGTGGTCTTGCCGCAGCCCGAGGGACCGAGGAGGACGAGGAACTCCTTGTCGCTGGACGCTCGAGGTCGAGATCGCTGACGGCGACGAAATTCCCGAATTTCTTGGCGACGTCATTGAAGCGTGACCGAGGCCATCGTCTCAGCCCTTGACGGCGCCGAAGGAGAGTCCGCGCACGAGATGCTTCTGGACGATGAAGGCGAAGATCATGATCGGGATGCACGCGAGTGAAGCCGGCGGCGCTGATCTCGCCCCAATAGGTGTTGTACTGCGTGACGCGACCGGCAATGCCAATCGGCAGCGTCTGCGATCTGCTCGGTCAGCGTGAGGATGAGCGCAAGCAGGAATTCGTTCCACGAGATGATCAGGCAGAAGATCGCGGTCGCCGCAAGGCCCGGCCGAGCAAGCGGCAGCGCGACCCGCAGGAAGGCGCCCCAGCGAGTGTCGCCGTCGACCATCGCCGCCTCCTCGAGCTCGACCGGCAAGTCCTGGAAATAGCTCTTCATCATCCAGGTAGCGAAGGGCAGGTTGAATGCCGTGTAGGCGATGACCACCGCAGGTCTTGGTGTTGAGCATGCCGAGATAGTTGAAGAAGATGTAGAGGGGAATGATGGTCACGATTGGCGGCATCATGCGCGTCGAGAGAATCCAGAACGAGATCTGGTAGCGCCACTCGCCCGGGATAGCTGAAAACGGGCAAGCGCATAGCCGGCCATCGTGCCGAAGACGAGCGAAACGATCGTTGTCGACGACCGCGATAATGAGGCTGTTCAGCGCGTAAATCGAGGAACGGCCGTTCGACGAAGGCCGCATAGTAGTGCTTCAGGGTGGGCGTGAAGTCGAACCAGACCGGCGGTACCGCGAAGATATCGATGTCGTATTTGAAGGAGTTGACTGCGAGTCCAGTAGACGGGAAACAGCGTACCAGACGAGGGCAATCGACGATCGACGACGTAGGCACGCCGAAGCGGAGAGCTCTTTTGCGTTCGGCTGCTTGATCGAGTTGCCATCGCTCTAGGTTACGCCAGCCGCATGCGCTTGATGAACCATGTGCTGAAGGATCGTCGTAACGAACAGCACGAAAAGCGAGATCGCCGCCGCATAGCCTGTCGGCGAAGCGGTAGGCGACCTGGATAGATGTAGAGGCTGAGCACCTTGGTGCGGTCGGCCGGCCCGCCGCCGGTCAGGATGAAGACGAGGTCGAATAGTCGAAGTGCATCCATGAGTGCGCAGAAGAAGCGCGATCGGCGATGACCGGCTTCAGGAAAGGCAGCGTCAGGTCCCAGAACTGCCGCCAGGCCGAAGCGCCGTCGATCGCCGCCGCTTCATAGGGCTCGGCCGGGAGGCTCGCGAGCCCAGCGAGCATCAGCAGAAACATGAACGGCGTCCACTGCCAGACGTCGGCGACGATCACCGAGAACATGGCGAGATGCACGTCCCCAGCCCAGGCTTGGAGCGGCAGGCCGAGACTGGAACATGATCTCGTTGAGCACGCCGAATTGCGGCTCGTAGATAAGCTTCCAGGTGATCGCCACCGCGATCGGTGGCAGCATCATCGGGATCATCAGTATGGTCTTCAGGAAGTTCAGCCGACGGATGTAGCGATCGAAGAAGAAGCGCCATGCCGAGGCCGAGCAGAAACTCCGACGTCGACGGCGCAGACGGTGAACACAAGCGTGTTCCACAGGCCGACATGAAACTGCTTGTCGGTAACCAGTCCGGAGAAAATTGTCCTGCGCCGACGAACTCGCGCAGGGACGCTCGGATTCGGCGCTGATCTTTCTGCACCGCAGCCGAGAACATATAGATCGTGGGGAAGATCGTGAGCGCCAGCGAGGATGATCATCGCAGGCGCGAGCATCAAAAGGCGAAGGTGCTTCTCCGCCCACCGCTCAAGCCCGGACCCGAGCTCGCATGGGCTCCGCGACGGGTATTGGCAAATCCACGAGCCAGCTGCTCTCTTTTCTTCAGGACCGGACGGGACTCAGGAGACGTCTCACGGCCGCGCCGTTGTCACCACCCCAGCGAAGTCGGGAGCGGGATCTTCGCGCCCGCTCCCGGTTAGCGAGAAAACGCTGTCAGCGCCTATTTGATGCCGATGATCTTCTCGACAGCGGCTTGAGCGTTCTGCGAGCGCCTCATCCGGGGTTTCGGTGCCGGCGACGGCCTTGGACAGCTCGATCCCAAGCGCGTTTTCGATCTCCGGCCACTTCGGATGGCGTGGTCGGGGAGTCGAGGCTTGGATCGCCTTCATCAAGGTCGGATAGTGTCGGAACTTCTCCTGCGAGGTCAGATCTGGATCGGTGAAAGTAGACGTACGGACCGGCGGATTGCCGCGCGTCGCGGAGATCTTGATTTGATCCGGCAGAGGTCGCCCAGACCATGAAGTCGAAGGCTTCCTGCTTGTTTTTGGCGGCGGCCATGATGCCCATGGTCCAGTGGCCTATCTCCGAGCTCCCTGGCTTTGTTCCGGACGGAATCAGGGAATAGGTAATCTTCCCGACCATCTTGCTCTGGCTCGGATCCTCGAAGGTCGCGACCCAGTTGGGCCAGTTGATCGACGAGGCGGCGGTCCCGGCGGCGAGCGCACGTCCGACTTCGTCGGCCTGATAGCTCTCAACCCCAGGCGGAGCTGTCGCCTTCAAGGCCATGAAGGTCTTCATGGCCTGCTTGGCTTCCGGCGTGTCGATCGTGACTTTTGTACGATCGGCGTTGAACAGATTGGCGCCGTAGGACCAGAAGATCGGCATGAAGTCGGCGACTACAGGGTTACCTTGGCCGCCTCGGAAGACATAGCCGAAGTACCGACCGCCACCCTGGTCAGTGAGCACCTTGGCCGCCTTGAGCACGTCGTCCCAAGTCTTTGGGCTATCGACGCCCGCCTCCTTGTATTTGGCGGCGTCGAAGAAAAACATCTGCGCGTTGCCGACGTAGGGCAGGCAGACATACGGGCCTTTGTCGTACGGGTTCCGGCAGATGGCGAGCGACTTCGATAGAAAGTCGCTGTCCGGTCCGGTCATCCCGGCCTTCTGGAAATAAGGCGTCAGGTCTTCCAGATGCCCGTTCTCGGCAAAGAACGGAATCCAAGGATCGTCCATCAGGATGATATCGAAGACGCCCGACTTTGTTTGTCCGGCGTTTGCGGCCTTCTCGAAGAGATCGTTGTACGGCGCCTGGACGACCTCGACCTTGATGTTCTATCCTCCGTAGTCGGCGGCGGCAGCTCGAAGTCGATCGCCCTCGCTGCCGGACGGTACGAGGACCGTGATATCGGCCGAGGCTTCAGTCGCAATCAGCGACGACAGCGCCAGGGCCGCCGCGAGAAGCAGTTTCCTGATTGGTTCCTCCCTATTGCTTGCTGGTAAAAGGCCACTCCCTCCCCCTTGGCCGTACCCGATCCGAGCACAGTGGCGTCTTCGTGGCCTCAGCTACTCATGCCTGTACGAATGCAGCGACAATGATCTCAGCGACTAACACAGGCGCGCCGATCGACCGCGGTGAAGGGTCAAGGAACGATCCCCTTTGAGACATTCGTGCTTGGCCCAGCAATGACTGTTGTGGGTCAGAAAGCGGACGACCCCTCATAGTGTTCAAAGCGGATGCTATCGCCGCCCTCGTTCTTCACGCTGTTGACCGTGCGACTGACGCGGTGGAATTGCAGGTCGCCGTCGAGGTTCGCCGCGAGCAGCCCCTTCGCCTCGGCCGCCGGCGTCGCCTGGTCGAGCCAGGCGTCATAGGTGGCAGGATCGAGGATCACCGGCGGCCTGGGTGATGATCGTGCAGCTCGTGACGGCGAGTTTCCTGTTGTGGGCCCACAGCCCGGCGATCGAACGCCGACCGGGTGTCAGTTTCCAGTTCTCGCCGGAGAACAGTCGGGCGAATAGTCCGGGACGATATGTGCGGGCGCGCTTCAGCATGGCTGTTTTGATCGAGGACATGGCGGGCCTGGGTTCAGCAAAGTGCTAGTTCAATTTTGTGCCGGGTCGACAGCGGTTCGCCCTCGAGAGCGGAACGTCAACGATTTGTGATACTGTGGAAAAAGTCCCTGATTGGGCCAAGTAGGACGCTTCTTCAAGAAAACCGTTCCGTCAGGAGTTAGACTTTGATCACGAATTCCGAGATATGCTTTATTAGGAAATGAGTTTCTCTCCCCGATCCATACTTTGCCTTGCGTCAGACTTTTTCAACAATATCCGCTGAATGCGAACTTATAGCGGACTGGCAGCTTCCTGCGCAAAAGCGGACGACCCTGATAGAGCTCAAATCGGATTGATCTGGTCGATGCAACTCGCTACCCTTTCGCCTGCAATCAGTTCGAAGAGCCAGTGTGGGTGGTCTTGGGGTGAAGGGAGGCAGGCTTGGCCACTGCTCACAGGGTTGGGTGAAAATTGCAGTGGCGCTTTCTCGACCTCGTTTGGCGACGAGGCGAAGGCGTCGCGACGGAGTTCGGCCAGCGCCGTCAGCCGGTGGACAGGAATGCCTCCACGGGCGCGATCGCGGCCTGCCACGACGGCCGGTGTGTCGAGCCGCTCCATCCAGGCCGCAACGTTGGGCGCTTCGGTAAGCGAGATGCCGGCCGCATCGCCGTAGACCAGCGTGCTACCGACGGCGAAATCGGCAAGGCTCAGCGCGCCGGCGACCCAAACCTTGCCGGCGAGGTTGGCCTCCAGCACCGGCAGGAACTGCGCGATCTCTTTCAGGTGACCCTCGATCACGTTCTCGTCGAGGCTCTCCCATGCCGAAGCGTGACTTTAGCAGGCGCTCGAACGCGACGCGCTGCACCGCGGGTCCGAAATGCACCGCCTGCCAGTAGGACCACTGATCGATGATCGCACGCTTGCGGGGGTCGGCGGGATAAAGCCCATGCTCAGGTTTCGTGGTCGCCAGGTAGGCGTTGATTGCCCGGCTCTCCCACAACACGAAATCGCCGTCGACTAGCACCGGAACCTTGCCGTTCGGGTTGAGCGCCAGAAACTCTTTGGTCCTGTTGCCGCCCGACCGGGAGATCGACGTCGATTACCTCCAGCGCGATGGCCAGCTCGTTGGCGACCGCTCGTACGCGCATGGCGTTGGGGGAGAGGTTGGCGTTGTAGAGCTTCATCGACCGGTTCTCTTTTTGCGGTGGCGCTACCGACGGCCTGCGCAGAGTTGTGCGGGCGACGTCGTCGCCGCGGCGATCGGACAAGGCGAACTATCTCCCGCCGGAATGGGAGAGGCAAGAGAGAGTTCTTCCAGAATGCATGATCACCAAAGCGGCAGACTAGACAGCTCGCAAAGTGAGCTGTGCCGTGGTGACCTGTGAGGTGACCTAACCTGCCGGGATCCCCGCAATGCAGAGGCGGTCCTCCCAGAAATACCTTTAGTTTCAGCGCGTTATTTGGTGGGTGATGTAGGGATCGAACCTTCGACCCGCTGAATTAGGATCATGGACGCATCGTGCCGCTATCGCTTGCTGCAGCGAGATGCGTTGATCGGTCGAGCTATGAACCCTAGTGGCGACGGGAACTGGCGCAACACGTCCGAAAAGCTCACTTCACAAAGTCCCCAATACACGGCCAGCGTTTATATTGTGCTCGATGGTTCTAAGCGGCTAGGGACACCGCGGTGATGTCTCGATAACGCGAGTGCCGGCCCGTTTGGCTACAACAAGAATCAACGAAGCTGAGCCGCGCCACGGCAGGGGCGGACACGACGGGCGATCGAAGCGTTGATCGCCCTGCGCCCCGCGACAGCCTTCCGAAAAGCCGCCGATGGTACGACCGAGGAAGTGCCGGCGACGGCGCTTCGTTTGGGCGACATCGTGATGCTGCGTCCCGGGGCGCGCATTCCGGCGGACGGAAATTCGTCGCCGGTGCAGGGTTGCTGGACGAGTTGACGATCACCGGCGGATCCATGCCCGTCAGCAAGGAGCCCGGCGGCAAGGATTTGGAGGCGACCATCAATCTCAACGGCGTACTTGAGGTTAAGATCACGAAATCCCTGGAGCAGAGCACGGTTGCGCGAATGATCGCGCTGGTGACGGAAGCGCAGGCAGCCAAGGCTCCCTCCGAAGGGTTCAGCGCCTGGTTCGGTCAGCGATATACGGTGGGTGTACTGGTGGGCGCCGTCGTCGCTCTGGGCGTTTTCTACGCGCTGGGGCAGGACTGGGAGAGCGCGCTTTATCGCGCCGCGACACGACTGGTCGCCGCCAGCCCCTGCGCGATCGTGATATCCGTACCGGCGGCCATTCTGTCGGCACTGGCAGCAGCCGCGCGCGGCGGCGTGCTGTTCAAGGGCGCGCGGCGCTGGAGACGTTGGTGGCCGTCGACATATTCGCCTTCGATAAAACCGGAACGTTGACGACAGGACGCGCCGAAGTGACGGGATTGCAAGCTTGGGCGGAAATGAAACAGCGTTCCTGGCTGCGCTTGCCAGCGTAGAAGCCCACTCCGAGCACCACACAAAGTTGCCGTTCGCACCGGCTTTCCTAGCCATCCCGGAACGGGAGGTCGGAATCCATCTGGGTCGCCAGATCAAGTGTCGGCGGGTCAAGCGAGGCTGTTGCCGGCGACAGAAGTGAACCCCCGGTGGGCGATGGCGACGACGTATTGACTCGTCGCCCGGAATCCTCGCGGGTCCTCGTTACCACTCTCAAGAATCGCCAGCAGTTCGTTACGCACGCGTTCCGCCCGTCCGAGTTTAGCGAGGATTGCGAGCCCTGCGACGGCCAAAGGATGGTCTGTTGCCTGCTGGTCCAGGAACTCTTGCGCTGAAGCGGCGGTGAAAGCTAGTTCATGTTCCTCGAGCGACAGAGTGAACCCGGATGGCTGCAACAGCCGGGTGAGCTCACCGGGGTCGTGCCACTCGAACGGCTTCGGTTGTGGGGGTGCCCCGAAGGCCAGTCTGACGGCGTCGGCTGCAGCCGAGTTCATTTTGAACAGAGTTCCGCTGGGGACCCATGCGCTCAGCGCGATGCGTCCGGTCGGTGCCAAGACGCGATCAATCTCAGCTGCGACCGCCTCGGCATCAGAGGCGAAGATGATGCCAAACACCGACAGGATGACATCAACGCTCGCGTCAGCGAGCGGCAGCGACGCCGCCTCGCCGAGATGGAAGGTCACCTGCTTGCCCTGAAGAGCAGCTCGGTCGGCCGCGACTTGGATGAGGCGAGGAGCAGGATCGACGCCGATGACTTCCGTCCCGTACTCGGCCGCCAGAAGCGCTGCGTTCCCGGTACCGCAACCGACGTCCAAGACACGTTCGCCGGGGCGAAGTCCGGCTGCTTCGACCACAATTTTTGCCGAAGGCAATAACTGGGCGGCAATGGTCTCGTACCGGCCGAGACTCCAATCCGGCGCCGAGGGTTGCATGTTGCTCCTCCCATCCCGCAGTAACGAAACGATTGTTACGTTACGACTGTTACGCTACTCTGTCAAGATGGGACGACCGAGAGAACACGATTTGCGACAGGCGAAGCTCTTCTCGACGCAGCGGAGCAAATCGTCGAGAATGACGGAATGGCCGGGCTGTCGGTCCGGCGCCTTGCCGATCAGGCCGGCACGAGCACCCGAGCCGTGTACGCGGTCTTCGGGTCGAAAGAAGGCCTCATCGTCGCGCTCGGCAGACGGGCCTTCGATTTGCTCGCCCATGCGATGGACAAACTTCCCAGCAGCGATGACCCGGCCACGGACCTCGCCGAGGCAGGCGTTCGGGTATTCCGGACCCTTGTCGTCGACCATCCGGCGCTATTCAAGATCGGCGTCCAGCATCGTGACGTGCCGGCTCATCTGGTGCAGCAGTTCCGTGCCGAGGCCGAAAATGCCTGGTTCCGGCTCCGCTCGCGGTTCCAACGCCTTCAGGAGCATCGCCTCCTTGGTGGCCGGACCATTGACGAGGCGGCCTGCCAGTTTCATGCCCTCTGCGAGGGACTTGCGGCCATCGAGTTGCGCGGGCTGCTTCCTAGCGGCCAGGAGGAGCGGCTCTGGCGCGACGCCCTCAGCGCGCTGGTCGAGGGACTTCGCCCACCGAGAGCGCAGTAGCCGCTACCCCCGCGAAGACCATGCCTCAACAGCCCGAGTTTCGGGCTCTACCCCGTCTGTTGGCCCAGGAAGGCCAGGCTCCTGGCGTTGAACTCAGCAACGTTTTGATAGATCGGGGTATGGGAGCAGTCTTCGAATACGATCACTTCGCTCTTGCGGATGCCATTCTTCATCGTGTCCACGAAGCGGGATCCGGTGATGGTGTCGTACCGGCCGAAGGTGATCTGCGTCGGCGCCTCGATCTTGGCGAGCTGAGCCGCGGCATCGTGGGCGATGACCGCCTCGGATTGTTGCAGGAAGGCGGCAAGCGGCTGGGCTGGTCGGCCGCGCACGAAGGACGCGAGCTCCTCGATGAGCTCGGGCCTGGCGGCATAGACATCGGGCGTGAAGCACCAAGGAAAAATGCCTTGGATGATCATCTCGGTCACGCTGCCAAGGCCCTTGGCCATTGACTGCCAGCCTTGGACTACAACCTTGAGGTATTCGTCGGATTTCGTCCAAGCGCTGTGGAGCGACAACGATTTGACCCGTGCGGGATGTTTGGCGGCGAGCCACATGCCGACAGCCGCTCCGAACGATAGCCCGGCGACGTGAACGCGATCCACCCCGATGGCGGCGATGAAGGCTGCCATATCGTCAGCAAAGAGCTCGGTCGAATAGGTCCCGGCTCGGCTTTTCGCTTTCGCCAGCGCCGCGCGGGTCGACCGAGATACAGGTGAACTGCTTAGCGTAGTCCTCGACCTGAAAGGCATAGCATGCGTTGTCGGCAGCAAGGTAGGGGATCAATAGCAGCGGTTCGCCGGTGCCCTGCTGCTCGTAGTTGATGGTGATGTTGTTGGCCTTGATCTTCGGCATGGCGGTTCCTCTCTTTGAGTTGGGAACACCTTATAGCCGAGGGGGCCGGGGCTGGCGTGAGCTATCGCTACCAACGCCGACGCCCCGGGACGTAGCAGTCATTATCGCACGACTCTTTGCTGCCGGCGAGCGCTCATTATTCCGGGGGGAATGAGATCGCTATCGTGCACGGCGAGGAGTATGGCCGACGGCGCGTGACCGTGCGGCTTCAAGGCTACGATATCCCGATCACGACATGGGACGAGTATGTGGACCTCGTCGCCAAGCGCGAGCCGGCGAAGCAGCCGAAGCGCAAGCGGCCCTGCTTGACAGCGCAAACTGTTTTTTAACCTTTGCGGCAACGGGGCGGGAACCGCCAAAGTTGGCGGGAGTTGGCTTAGTGCTGCTCCTTGTTAACGGAGAGAGTAGCTGCAAGGGCTGCCGGCGGCTTGGTTACAACTCCATACCTAAAGGGCTGCCGGCCCTGCGGTGCGGAGGAGTACATGCTGTCTAAGGCAAGGCATCGGATCGAAGTTCATGTGAGCTTGGAACGCGGCGAGCCATTTGCGAGAGCAGATCGCCTCCCGATCGGGGCCGGCGTTGATCATCCTCGACAAAGTTGGTGGTGCGATGGCGAGCCGAAGGAGGTTCTAAGCATCGCGTCGGCCGAGGCTGACCGGCTCGGCCTGCCGTTTGAAGTTGAGGTGGATGATGACGTTGAGTGGCAGGAAAGCTGGAATCAGCACTGCGAGCTCGGCTGAGCTTTCGCGGCGGTAACCGCTAGAGCCATCCCAAGCCACTTTTCGCGAAGGCCGGCAGCATCTCGGACGTAGAGAAACGCTCTCGGGCCACCTACTCGTCGCAAAGCGCGGCTTCGATGATTCGCAGCGGCGGCCTTGGCTCTGCCTATTCGGAGTTCATCTCTTGCCTCAGCCAGGGCGCGCAACAACACATTGATGGCCCGCATCAGCGATGGTCGCGCGCCTGGAACCCGCCCGCGGGGTTCAAATCATGAAGTCATTAAATCGATTACGCGCATAATCGCGACTGCATCACTCTTGTTCTGGGTGCCTTCGGTAGTGTTGGCTGTTGCACAGGTCCAAACATCTCCTTTTTTTACTGTGAATGCTTTCCCGTTCTGAACGACCGATAGTTCTCCCTCGGTCATATGGCAGAGCATGTCGTTCTTCATCACGTTGTCCGGTGTTTTCGCTCCCGGCTGAATGACGACGTCGCGCAGTTTGACCATTTTGTAGGCGGGGATCACTGAATCCCGCTGGCCAAGGTCTACAACTCTGACGCCAGGGCCAATTTCCTTTCCCTCATCAGGGCCGTATGTCTGGGCCGCCGCCGGATTTACGAACCCGAGCAACGGTGTCGCTGCGGTCGCCGCAATACCAAGAGTCAATGCTGACCTGCGATTTCAGGTGTTCCATGGCTTCCTCCCTGTTGCGCCGTATGCAAGTGCGCACAAATGGAGTCGGCGCTTGAGATAAGTAGCTGTCAAATCACTTTGTAACGGTTTGCCCCTCCATCGCCCTGCGAATTGTCCGCACGTCGGTGGACAAACAATTGGGCCGGGGGGGCCGGGTCGCGTTGTGTATGCGAGACGCCCGGAGCGGGGCGCTAGTCTCGTTAGAATTTCCGGGAAATTGGCTTTCGCCTATTAGGAAAAATCGGGTTCTTCCGGCCTTTCGGACCGGGTGCTCTCCGCGCCTGACCGGGGCAGCAAGTCCTCCCAACGGGTCAGGTCGCCGGCCCACGGTTAGCTGATCGCGGCCCACCGACGCCGACGCCAGCGGCGGTTCATTTCCGTCTGTGTCATGGGCCGCTCGCCGATCGGTTTGCGCCCGCTTCGTCCTGGCTTGCCGCTCATTGCGGTTCTCGCGCTCGATTGGCAACCCGCCAAGCTTCGAGCAAGCTCTGCGCAATCGCTTCGGCCAGCGTCGCCGCCTCATCGTCGGACACGCCAACGTTGATCATCATCCAGTCGAGCTCGTGAGTAAGCCTTTCAATAAGGTCTCGGGCCGACTGCTCTAGCTGTCGTTTCCAAGGACGTTGTCCTTGAGTTTTGAGATGGGAGGCTTGCCGCCGAGGGCGGCATGAGGTCTGCGGGTGTTGTAATCGCACAGCCATGCCGGCATAGCTTCGGTTCGCTGGGCCGAGCTCTGGAAGGGTCGGGCGTAGAGCCATTCGCGCAGGGATGTCTGGATGAAGCGTTCGGCCTTGCCGTTGGTGCGTGGCGTGTATGGCCTGGTTCGCTTGTGGCGGATGCCGCGATTTGCGAGTGCCTTTCGAAAGAGCCAGCTTTTGTAGGCCGGCGGTGGCCGATGCCGTCGATCCTGCCGAGCTTCTTGGAATTGATGTGGATCAGTTCGCCGGGCTGCTCCCGCTCGTAGCGGACGACTGCCACGGCCGGGTCGAGAGCCTTGAGCCTGCCGAGCCCGATCCGGCGCAGCGCCTTGCCGACCGTCGAGACCAGCCGGCCGAGGCGGCGCGCGATCGCCGGCCCCGACAACCGCTGGCGCCGCAGGACTGCGATCTCGGTTTCGGCGGCGGCATCGAGCCGGAACGGGCAGGAATGCGGCCGCGACGAGCGGTCGCCCAAGCCGGCAGCACCTTCCACCCGGAAGCGGTCGCGCCACTTGCGCACCGTCCTGCCGTCGACACCGAACGCCGACGCCACGGCCGCGACCGTCGAGCCCGCCTCAAGACGTTCCACGATCAGCATTCGACTGCGCGGCGTGGTTCTGGCATTCTCATGAATGTCCATCCGAGGCTCCTGGGTCACGGTCGCGTGTGTGGTAACCGCAACCTCGCATCCAAGCCTCGGACGGACAACCTCCATAGCAACGACATCTAGCTGTCGTTTCCAAGGACGTTGTCCTTGAGTTTTGAGATGGAGGCTTGCCGCCGAGGGCGGCATGAGGTCTGCGGGTGTTGTAATCGCACAGCCATGCCGGCATAGCTTCGGTTCGCTGGGCCGAGCTCTGGAAGGGTCGGGCGTAGAGCCATTCGCGCAGGGATGTCTGGATGAAGCGTTCGGCCTTGCCGTTGGTGCGTGGCGTGTATGGCCTGGTTCGCTTGTGGCGGATGCCGCGATTTGCGAGTGCCTTTCGAAAGAGCCAGCTTTTGTAGGCCGAGCCGTTGTCGGTCATGACGCGCTCGACCTTGATGCCATGGCGCTCGAAGAAGCCAAGCGCCCGCTCGAGGAAGGCGGTCGCGCTCGTCTTCTTCTCGTCGGGTAGGATTTCGGTGTAGGCGAGCCGGGAAGCGTCGTCGATGGCGACATGGAGAGCCTCCCAGCCGAGACCCTCGCCACGGCCGCGACGGCTGCTCTGGCCGCGCCGGTCGCCGGTGATGCGGTGGCCGATGCCGTCGATCCTGCCGAGCTTCTTGGAATCGATGTGGATCAGTTCGCCGGGCTGCTCCCGCTCGTAGCGGACGACTGCCACGGCCGGGTCGAGAGCCTTGAGCCTGCCGAGCCCGATCCGGCGCAGCGCCTTGCCGACCGTCGAGACCGGCCGGCCGAGGCGGCGCGCGATCGCCGGCCCCGACAACCGCTGGCGCCGCAGGACTGCGATCTCGGTTTCGGCGGCGGCATCGAGCCGGAACGGGCAGGAATGCGGCCGCGACGAGCGGTCGCCCAAGCCGGCAGCACCTTCCACCCGGAAGCGGTCGCGCCACTTGCGCACCGTCCTGCCGTCGACACCGAACGCCGACGCCACGGCCGCGACCGTCGAGCCCGCCTCAAGACGTTCCACGATCAGCATTCGACTGCGCGGCGTGGTTCTGGCATTCTCATGAATGTCCATCCGAGGCTCCTGGGTCACGGTCGCGTGTGTGGTAACCGCAACCTCGCATCCAAGCCTCGGACGGACAACCTCCATAGCAACGACATCTAGCTCGACCGCCATAATCCTCTCGATGCGAGCAACCGTCGCCCCGGACCGTAGCCAGCCGGCAACGCCAGGGGCCGTCGCCGCAAGACGTTGATGAAGCTCGTCGGACATCTAGGCTACCTTAGACCCGGGGCGGCCAGGCGGGAACTGGCCCTGCGCGATCGCGGCCTCGGCGGTCCACCCGGGCCGGCTGAGCCGATCGCCTGCTGTAGCCGGCCACTAGGGATTGTGAAGAAGTATCATATTACCACAAGCCGTCATCGTGGCCTCGCCGTGGAAGCGCCTAACCGGCAGGCCGACGATCGACATTCCTCGCCTCGACCGCCCTCCTGCCGCCACGGCACCGAAGGGTTTTTTGTTATGTCCTGGGACGACGCCGATAGCTATCTCGAAAAACAAATCGGTGAGCTTAAGTCGCTGACGATCGGCGTGAGCCGCGGCTTGCGTGATCTGACGCGGGCGGAACCGCGAGGCCGGGCGGAACCGGAGCGCGACCGAGCCATTCACCCAGATGTCATGGAAGAATCCCGATGACAGCCAGCAGTGCTCATCACAAGCAGCCTGGCGACGGTCGAGTGTCGAGCAAGCATCGGTCGGTAGGCTTCGTAGATCACGTCATCGACCCGCGCCGCTTCGTCGACCACTAGCTCGCCTTCGATCGATAATCCGCGAATAGAGTCGTCAGTGGACCCAGGCAACGCGACGACACGGCTGCCGCAGCAGGAAAGTTCGAAGGTGTTGTCAATGGTGAGCTTTTGGCCAGTGGCGATCAGATTTGCTCTGACCTTCTTGGCTACTTCAGCTGACTGTCGCTGGGTGGGAGCGAGCTATTCGCGAGTCCGAGGATTAGGCCCGCTCGGAACCTCCCGCGCAAGGCAAACGGGAACCATCGACCCGTCTGCGGTCTGCGTCCCCCAGATTGTAACTAAGATGTTGCAAGCGCGACATACGGCTGTTGCAAACTCGTGACAGCTTTTGCCTGCTTTTCGCGCATGTGGCGCACAAGAAACGCCAAAAAAGCGCAAATTGCAACGTGTGAAGCCCTCGAATGGAGACCAAATCATGACACCCAGCCAGATCGATCTCGTGCAAACTTCCTTTGCTAAGGTCAATCCGATCGCCGATACGGCCGCCAGGCTGTTCTACGAAAGGCTGTTCGAGATCGCGCCCGAAGTGAGGCCTCTATTTAAGCGCGATATGAAGGAGCAAGGCCGTAAACTGATGACCACTCTGGCGTTGGTCACCAAGGGGTTGAAGAACCTTGAAGCGATCCTGCCCGCCGCCAGGTCGCTTGCCACGAAGCACGTATCCTACGGGGTAAGGGCCGAGCACTACCAGCCCGTTGGCGATGCGCTGCTCTGGACCCTGGAACAGAGCCTCGGCTCAGATTTCACGCCCGAGGTTCGCGCCGCTTGGCTTGCTGCCTATACCACACTGTCGAGCGCCATGATTGCCGAGGCCTATAGTCATAAGATGGCAGCTTGAGCCATGACTGCGCCCGGTCGGGGACGAAGGGGGCGCGGAGCCGCCATATCCCTTTCGATCCGTAGGAGTTTGCCCTGGCACCAGGAGGGAGGGCTTGCCTGCGGAAGCAAGACGATGGCGAAACTCGCCCATATCATTCTGGCGGAGAGTGATGCGCAAACGTCCCGTTCGGGGCGCAACCAGAACCTTGCCGAACGCGAAACCATGACCCATAGCAGTCGTCCCGCGTGCGCTACTCCAACGTCGCACAAGGGATGGGAATGCGGTCGTTTGGCAGCCGGTAGCTGCCAGAAGGCACTTGTAACCCCGGCCGCACTACCGTCAGAGGGTCTCGCATCCACTACGCACTCTGGATCAACGTGACGGGCAGCGAGGCCCGAGCGCTCGCTGCGTTTGGACCTTGGGTGGCCTGTTGGACGACGAGCAGTTCAAGCGGCTGCTGGAAGAGGCCAAGCGCGTCCTTGTGCCGTTCGTGACGGCGGGCGGCGCTGTAGAGTTCGATATGCCCGATCGGTCCAGAACGCACCGGGTCACGCCGCTTCGCTGTGGGGGATTCGGCGGTTTAGTGGCGATGCTGCGCCCATTCGGCAAGAAGCTGTCACCGGTTTGTGGGACCGGCGGCGCAGCGGCGCCTAAGTCGCGCACCCGCTCGGGTCGCCCCCACCGAGCGGCTCCGCCAGCTACCATGCGATCCTGTCACCTGCCGAGCGCCTCAGTAACCGAGCGCGCAGCCGTCCTTGCGGGGACCGGGTTCGGCGATCATCGCAAAGCAGTCGCCGCCGATGCCGATCTGCGGCTCGACCACGCACAGCACCGCGACCGCCGTCACGGCGGCGTCGACGGCATTGCCGGCGGCGCGCAGCGCCTCAATGGCCGCGAGCGATGCGAGCGGATGCGAGGTGGCCGCCATGCCGTCGCGGGCGATTACCTGCGAGCGGCCCGGTAGTTGAAAGTCACGACTCAAGGATTGGCCTTTGGAGATTGGTGAGTGCGTCGATGCTACGCTATCGAGAAGTTGATGTCCCGGTTTGCGAGCTGTACGAATTGAGATCTGACACTGCTATTCTCGGGCCAAAAGGTCCGAGAAATCCCAAATGCGACATTGCGACGACGTCAGCGAGAGTCAGCAACTGGCGCGGTTCACCCGTTTCCCCCGCGATTCTCGAACGGGCTGGTCTTAGTTTACCATTGCGTGGAATCCATTCGGGCATTGTCGTAGGGGAATGCTAATGATTCTGGTCACCTTTGTACGAAGGACGGCAGGGCAGGCCTAGATGAACACCGGCTTATGGGAAACCTGGTTCAAATTCGCGCTCGTCGCATTTCTCGCCGGGGCTGGACTTATCGGCGCCGCGCGCGCGCAAGACCCCGATACGAGCCGTCTGACCGGAACCGGCCTCAATAAGGCATCAACAGACGTTCCTGCTCATATTGCCAAGCCCGTCATCCCTGTTGCCAAGTCCAAAGCGGCGGAGGCGTCGTCGGCCCCCGAGATCGCCAAACTTCGAGCATCTCACCAAGCTGCTGGCGCGCGCGTCGAGCTCATTCACCTGCCGATATTCAGCGCCGCCGGGTCGATCGAGAAAGGCAGCAAGTCGATCCGGCTGATCGGCGTCGTGATCACAGCAGTTGATGCGCAATGTGGCTCCTGGCCAGATGCTTGGCCTTGCGGTCGGATGGCACGAGCCGCTCTTCAGCGCTTCGTCCGCTACCGATCGGTTGAGTGTCGGATGCCGGAGAGGCCAGCAGATGGCTTGGCTCATTGCAGCGTCGGGGGCAGAGACATCGGCGAATGGCTCGTTGCCCAAGGCTGGGCCAAGGCTAGTGGACCCGACTACGGCGACGCCGAGAAGACAGCCCAGGAAAAGAAGCGGGGCGTATGGAGCCCGGTACGCCCTGAGCTTGCACTAGGACCGATGTTCGAGGCCGAATCCGCCCTCAAAGATGCCGCCATACGCGCCGAGATCCATCTTTCGACCCAGAGCATGACATTGGTTCACCGAGGCCGAATTGTCGGCCTTTGGCCTGTTTCTACGGCGCGTAACGGCAAGGAAACACCGACTGGCGTGTGGACCGCCAAATCGCTTTCTCGGCACCACCGATCGCGCCTGTACGATAATGCACCTATGCCATATTCAGTCTTCTACGATGGCGACTACGCCGTCCACGGCACGTATCAGACCGGGCGCCTAGGCCGACCAGCGTCCGCCGGCTGTGTTCGGCTCGATCCCGAGCATGCTGCTGTGCTGTTCAACCTCGTTCGCAAAGAAGGGCTGAGCAATACTCTCATTGTGATCCGGCAATGACGAGCAGCTCGCGCCAAGTGCCTGTGAAGGAGGCCTGCCAGAAGCGTGCGGACTTGAGAGTGCCTCGGCTCCTAGTGAGCTTGTGCGAAGGCAGGTGCCACTCTAGATCGGGATCACGAACATCCGCGTGCGGATTTAGATGCCCGCCTAGGTCGCGAATTGACCGATACCGTTGAAAAAGTAGCCGTTGCTGGCGGTTTGAAGTCCTGATTCAGTCCTCTTGGACAGAGGAGGATTCGGTGATGATGGGCGAGCAGACGGCGATGCAGGAAGCGCTGTTCTACGAGTTCAGCATCGAGCGCCACGTCCCGGCCGACCATCTGCTGCGCTCGATTGATCGCTTCGTCGATCTGTCCGGCCTGCGAACGCACCTGCGGCCGTTCTACAGTGAGATCGGCCGACCTTCGATTGATCCGGAACTGATGATCCGGATGCTGATCGTGGGCTACTGCTTCGGCATTCGTTCGGAGCGGCGGCTGTGCGAGGAGGTGCATCTGAACCTCGCCTATCGCTGGTTTCTTTAGGCGGGCATCAAGTGTCAACTCATTTGTCAGGCCCCCCAATCGATCGAAGGGCGTCCGGAAGGGTTCATGCTTCTTTGCGTGCTCGGCGTCCGACGACGCCGGCGGACAGGATGGGTTGAGAAGGGATGGACGGCCAAGCTCTGCCGCGCACTCAATCAAGAAGTTGATCCAATGCAACCAACGATGCGATCTCGTCCAGCCCTCGCACCCTACCGGACGCCCGTTACCGCCGAGGAGGCGGATGTGGATAGTCCTCAACCTCTGTCTAAGCTGCCGTAGCCGTCGACGACTTGGCGGCTGACCAATGGAAGTCGGTGCCGTCGACCCACATGCGATGCATGATAACCGAGAGCCTCCGAGCGAGGGCGACCTTGGCCGCCTTTGCACTGCTTCGCTTCGCGATCCGCATCGCCCACGCGCGGAGCGACGACCAGCGTCCGTGATGCAGCAGGACGTTCGCCGCCTGGTAGAGGGCGGTTCGAACCATCTCATCGCCGCAACGACTGATACGACCATCGTAGTCTGTCTGGCCGGAGCTGTACCGCCGCGGCGTCAGTCCAAAATGGGCACCAACATTCCGTGATCGCGCGAAGCGCTCCGGCGCGTCGATGCCAGTCCGATAGGTGAGCGCGACGACCACTCCGACACCCGGAACCGTCATCAGCCGCCGGCAGACTGGATCTTGCCGAGCCAACTGTTGCGCGAGGCGATCGAGGTGGGCGAACGCCTCAAGGAGCGTTTGGCGGACTCGCAGCATCGGTTCCGTGATCGCCAGCAGACTCGGCGTGTCCTCGATGAGCTCCAAGACCCGCGCTTCGAACGATCGTTTGGTGACACGGCCGATCCGAAGTCCGAAGACCCGTAGCGAACCTCTTAGCGAGTTCTCGACATCCTGCAGCTTGTTCAGCAGTTGCTCACGATTGACCAGGAGCATTCGCACCCGCTGGGCCTCGTCGCTCTTGACGAAGACCTGTCGGAACCAGCCAAGCCGAACGAGATGCGCGATCCCTCGCGCATCATTGCGATCGGTCTTGTTGCGCATGGCGCTCAACCCGGCCTTGACGTGCCGGCACTCGAGACAGATCGCCGGGTAGCCCGCCGAACGCAGCCCACTATAGAGCCAGGAGGAGGTCGGACCTGCTTCAAGGCCGATACGCTTGAATGGCCTGCCGAAGCTTTCCAGGACGGCGACGATCGCATCCGGTTCGGCATCGACCTTGCGTTCAAGAAGGACATTGCCATCATGATCGACAATACAGATGTTGATGGTTTCCAGCGATGCGTCGAGACCGGCGAAGTATTCCATCACTTCCTCCTCAATGGGGTTCATGTCGGTGGACCGCAGGGCATGATCTGCCCTGAGCCGGCGCCCGCCTACCCCATCTCTGCCGTCTCGGCCTGGAGGGCGAGGTTCCTGACCACTCGACCTTCTCGAAGAACCGGCATGGGCGCTTCCGTGACAGCGATCTGCTTCGTGAACTGTTCGAGTCGACGGTGCGTCGCTGCATCGAGGAAGGGCTGGTCGGCGGCGAAGGCTTCGCCGTTGACGCGAGCCTGATCCGGGCCGACGCCAACAAGCAGCGCTCGGCTGAAGGGTCGGAGCCGGTCGACTGGAGGGCGACTGGCCGAGACGCGGCGTTCAGTGCAGGAGTATCTCGACACGCTTGACGATGCCGCCTGGGGAGCGGCGAGCGAGGTGAAGCCGAAGTTCGTGTCGCGCTCCGATCCGGCAGCGCAATGGACCGGCGCACTGAAAGGGCAGGCCTTCTTCGCTTACGCCACGAACTACCTGATCGACATGGACCATGCCGTCATCGTCGACGTCGAAGCGAGCCGCGCGATCCGCCAGGCCGAGGTCGGCGCCGCGCGCATGATGATCGAGCGCACCCAGGATCGCTTCGGCCTCTGGCCGGAGCGGCTCGCAGCCGACAGCGCCTACGGCTCGGCCGAGAACCTTGCCTGGCTCGTTCACGACCGCGGGATCGAGCCGCACATCCCCGTCTTCGACAAGTCTGATCGCAAGGACGGCACCTTCGAGCGGGCCGACTTCACCTACGACCATCGCCGCGATCTCTATACCTGTCCTAGTGGGAAGGAACTGCGACAGCGGCAGAAGACCTACCGCACGGCGCGCCCCCTCGTCGACGAGAACGGGCTGATGCGCTACCGCGCCAGCAAGCTCGATTGCGACGCCTGTACCCTTAAGCCCCGCTGTTGTCCGAATGCGCCTGCGCGCAAGGTCTTGCGCTCTATCCACGAGGGCGCTCGTGATATGGCCCGCGACATCGCTGCCACAAATGCCTACGTCACCTCACGGCGCGAGCGGAAGAAGGTTGAGATGCTGTTCGCTCACTTGAAGCGGATCCTGAAGCTTGACCGCTTGCGGCTACGAGGACCGAATGGTGCCCGCGATGAGTTCCACTTCGCAGCAGCCGCCCAAAACCTCCGCAAACTCGCCAAACTGATCCCAATGGGCACGCCGAAACCGGCGTGAGGACTGCCGCCCCCGCTTGCCCATCATCGCAGGGCAACCAACCCCGTCGCGGTCAGAGGACTTCATCAACGGTATCGACCCGTTGCAGTCGTTCCTCGCCATCTTTCCATATCTCGGGAGCAAAAGCGGTCCGGTCCGGGAGGCCGAGGGGCGTTGGCCAGGTGGGGGAGGGTACCGCCGCCTGCCAGCCGTTTCGCGCCTTCCGCAGCGTCGTCAAATCGTGCAAGCCAAACGGC
Source organism: uncultured Alphaproteobacteria bacterium (assembly GCA_963791325.1). Lineage (GTDB taxonomy): Bacteria > Pseudomonadota > Alphaproteobacteria > Rhizobiales > Rhizobiaceae > JBEVJK01. Next base: position 28,656 of record CAWBRU010000022.1, read on the forward strand.
CACGACCAGAACCAAGGGAGGCCAGTGCAAGCAGTACCGTTGCTGGCACAAGCGGATGGTTGACGGCACAAGATGCCGTTGCGGCTCCGATCGTGCGCGACATCGTGCCCGACAAATTTCCACAACAGATTGGCAGATCCACAATGGCGGCGGCCGCATAGGCACGCCCCATCGTATGCCGAGGATCACGATCAGATCGATGCGGGCGATCGGGATGTTCGGGCCCGCAGCACGGCCGGAAAACACCCCTCGAAAGGCTCTCAATGAACCATCTAAGAACCACAGAGCGGAAAACCGCCAGCCTGTTCGTCGGCTAAGCTATTGGTGCCGCTTGTCAGATTCGAAACTGACGACCCCATCATTACGAATGATAGGCTCATTGCCGTCGATGCGTGACAAAACCAAGACCCAGGCCGGACGGCGCACAGTGTCGATCACTGCCGATCTGGTCGAGCGGCTGCGCCGACACAAGGCTTTCATCCTCGAACAGAAACTGAAATGGGGACCAGAATACTCCAACGAACTGCCGCTGATGGTCTTCCCATCGCCCGGTGGTCGGCTGTGGAATCCCAACCACGCCACGGCGAAGTTCCAGGCTATGTTCCGGGTGCTCGGCATCAAAGGCGTCCAGCCAACTCACGTCTTCCGCCACAGCCATGCTTCCTGGCTGATGGCCAGCGGCATGAACCCGAAGGCGGTGAGCCAACGCATCGGCCACGGCAATGTCGCCTTCACTCTGTCGACCTATACCCACCCCGACCGGGCCGAGGACGAGAAGGCGGCGGAGACGATGGAGGCGCTGCTGCGTGCCGCCCAGAGCACGGCGAAACAAGAGGGGAACAAGTAAGGCCGATGCCGCAGCAATGCCGCAGAATTCTCAGAAACGATGCCCAACCCCGCCTAAGCCTGCTGCACGACCCTTCAGGATGCGGCAGAAATAGCTATTGAAGATCAATTGCTTGCTCAAGTTTCACGAATTTCTTCCGAGTTCACAATAGCTGTGAAACCGGTTCTGCATGCCGGTCAGCGCATCGGTCAGCGCCGCATGCTCCATCGTTTCGGAACGGGCGCTGAGGGTCAGCGTCATGGCCCTCAGCTTGCCCTCCTCACGCACCTGCGTGCGGATCAGCGGGTAGATCAGGAACGCCCCGACGAACAGGGCGCTCGCAGTCAGCACGCCGCCGGCAAACAGCAGCCGCTCGAGGTAGTTGGCCTCGCTGGCATGCTCGCTGCGGAACAGCTTGGCACTGCCGACGTCAAGGATGCTGTAGGCATTGAGGATCAGGATGCCGGCCGTCAGAATAATGGCCATGAAGACGACGAAGGCGGCTTCCGATTTGTGCAAGCGCATCCTCATCCTCGCCCAAGTCCAACCCCGCCGGGAGGTAACATGACGCGGGCTTAAGAGTCGTTAATCGCGCAACCGGAAGACGCAGTCGGCGTCGTTTTCAGGATCCGTTTCCGACCCCGCTGGCCGGGCCCCCGAGAGGGTGCGCGAGGCCGCCCGATCCAGGGAAACACGCCGCCATTCCGGGCCGAACTGATGCCGAAACCAGGTCGCCTGACGCTTGGCATATTGGCGGGTCGCCGTCTTGGCCCGCTCGATCGCCGCCTCGACTGTTATCATATTCGCAATCGCTGATTGAAGCTCGCGCAGGCCGATTGCCTTCATCGCCGGCAAGTCCGGATCGAGGCCGCGCGCGGCGAGCGCGGCAGCTTCCGCCAGAGCGCCGGCCGCCATCATTGCTTCGAAGCGGCGGTCGATGCGATCGATCAGGGCGCCGCGATCTGCCTCGATGATCAGCCGGGTCGCCGTCTTGGCCTCGACCAGGGGTTCTGACGGCTGCGCCTGCCATGCGACGATCGACCGGCCCGAGGCGTCGAAAACTTCGAGTGCGCGCACGATCCGCTGGCCGTCGCCGGGGCGCAGCCGCGCCGCGGCAGGCGGGTCCAGAGCCGCCAGCCTCTCATGGAGCGCCGGGGCACCCTCGACCGCCAGCCTCTCCCGCCAGCGGCGGCGCACCGCCGCCGGCACGGCGGGCATCTCCGACAGGCCCTGGGTGAGCGCGCGCAGATAGAGCCCGGTGCCGCCGACGAAAATCGCGGCCCGGTTCTCGAAGGCGCCGGATGCCGCCAGGCGCTCGACATCGCGGAGCCAGAGGGCGGCGGAATAGGCGATCGCCGGATCGACATGGCCGTAGAGCAGATGCGGGGCATGGGCGAGCTCGGCAGGGCCCGGCCTTGCCGTCAGCACTTCGAGGCCGGCATAGACCTGGATGGCATCGGCATTGACGATGATGCCGCCGGTCTCCGCGGCCAGCGTCAGCGCCAGCGCCGACTTGCCGCTGGCGGTCGGCCCCGCTATCAGGACGGCATGCCTGATCCGGCCGCCTTTCGCTTGATCCTCGGTTCCGCTCATGCCGCTCATCGCCACGCTCATTAGTCACCCGGCGGCGCGCGTGTTGACGCCGCAGCTCGCTGATAGTGCGCGCGCGGCGGTCGGGGCAAGAGCGCTTGACTGGCTTGGCGCAGGCATCGCCTGCGATTTGTTGCTGGCGGCCGGAACCGACGCGGCCGCAGCGGCGGCCGTTCTCGCCGACCATTTGGCCCTGGTGCCTGTCGACGTAGCGATTCAGGACAGCGGAAGCCGGCGCAAGAAGATTCTGATTGCCGATATGGATTCTACCATCATCGACCAGGAATGCATTGATGAGCTGGCTGACGAGGTCGGCCTCAAGCAGCGGGTCGCCGAGATTACCCGGCGTTCGATGAATGGCGAGATCGCCTTCGAACCCGCCCTGCGCGAGCGGGTGGCGCTGCTCGCCGGCCTCGACATCGCCGAAGTCGTGGATCGGATCGTCGGCCGGCGGCTGACGGTGGCTTCGGGGGCGCGTACGTTGGTCGCCACGATGCGCGCCGGCGGCGCCTGGACGGCTCTGGTTTCCGGCGGCTTCGACGTGTTCACCCGGCGCATCGCCGCCCTGGTCGGCTTTCAGGAGCAGCGCGCCAACCATCTGCTCGAGGATGCAGCCGGGCGTCTGACAGGCAAGGTCGCCGAGCCGATCCTCGGACGCGACGCCAAGGCGGCGGCCCTCAAGGAGATCGCCGCGCGGCTGGCGCTTGACCCCGCGGACGCGCTGGCCGTCGGCGACGGGGCCAACGATCTCGACATGATCCGGCTCGCCGGGTTGGGTGTGGCCCTGCATGCCAAGCCGATCGTGGCTGCGCAGGCGCCGGTCAAGATCACCCATGGCGACCTCACCGCGCTGCTTTATCTGCAAGGCTTTCGGCTGGACGAGTTCGTCGGATGATGCGGCCGCTGACCACCGAACGCCTGATCTTGCGCAACTGGACCGAGGCCGACCGGCCCCTGTTTCGCCGGATCAATGCCGACGAGCAGGTGATGGCGTTCTTCCCGTTCCGCCGCAGCGCGGCGGAAGCCGATGCGCTGATGGATCGTTTGCGGCGCGGCATCGATGCCCGCGGCTACGGTCTCGCCGCAGCGGTGACGCGCCTCGGCGGCGAGGTGGTCGGCTTCGTCGGCATTCAGGAAGCCAATCTCGAGCCGGCGATCCCCGACGGAAGCGTCGAAATCGGCTGGCGGCTGGCGCCCGAATACTGGGGCAGAGGCTATGTCACCGAAGCGGCACGGGCCTGGCTCGCATTCGGCTTCGAAACGCTCGGGCTCGCCGAGATCGTCTCCTTCGCGGTGCGCGACAATCACCGTTCGACCGCGGTGATGCAACGATTGGGCATGCGCGCCGATCCGAGCGGCGACTTCGACATGCCCAACATTCCCGAAGCTTATGCGGCGCTGCGGCCGCACGTGCTCTACCGTCTCGACCGGCACAGCTCGGAAAGCCGGCAAGACCCCGCCGCGGCGGCGTCCGTCGGCGGACCGATCAATCCATCCTGAGGGTGACGAAGCGCAGCTCACCGGTCTTGGAGGCCAGCATCAGCAGCGCGTTCTTGCGGCCCTGATCCTTGAGCGCGGCAATCCGCTCCATCACCTCCTTCGGCGACGAGACCGATTTCCTGGGCGATTTCGGTGATCACCTCGCCGGCTTGAATGCCGCGCTCGCCGGCCGGCGAGTTCTTGGCAACCTCGGTGACCACCACGCCGCTGACGTCCCCGGCGATCTCGTACTTCTTGCGCGACTCGTCGTTCAACTCGCCGACGGTCATGCCGAGCACCTTGGCAGTCGACACGGCCTTGCCGGCATCGCCCTGGTCGGTGTCGTCCTGCTTGCCGTCCTGGGCGTCGGCGAGCTTCTCGCCGTCCTCAAGCCGGCCGAGCGTGACCTTGACCGTCTGCTCCTTGCCTTTCCGCACCAGGACGACATCGACCGCCTTGCCGACCGGGCTTTCGGCGACCACACGCGGCAGGTCGTGCATATCCTTCACGTCCTTGCCATCGAACTTGATGATCACATCGCCCGGCTGCACCGAGCCGTTGTCGACCGGACCGCCCTTGATCACGCCGGCGACGAGGGCGCCTTTGGCGGTGGCCATGCCGAGGCTTTCAGCGATCTCGTCGGTGACCGGCTGGATGCGAACGCCGAGCCAGCCGCGGCGGGTCTCGCCGAATTGCTCGAGCTGATCGACGACGTTGACGGCAAGCTGCGAGGGGATCGAGAAGCCGATACCGATCGAGCCGCCCGAGGGCGAGATGATGGCCGTGTTGATGCCGACCACCTCGCCATACATGTTGAACAGCGGCCCGCCCGAATTGCCGCGGTTGATCGCGGCATCGGTCTGGATGAAGTCGTCATAGGGACCGGCATTGATGTCGCGGTTGCGGGCCGAGACGATGCCGACCGTCACCGTGCCGCCGAGACCGAAGGGGTTGCCGATCGCCATCACCCAGTCGCCGATCCGCATGGCGTTGGAATTGCCGAACCGCACCGCCTTGAGCTTGTGCTTGCTCGGATCGACCTTGAGCAGGGCGATATCGGTCTTCGTGTCCTTGCCGACCAGCTCAGCCTTCAGCTTGGAGCCGTCGGCGAAATTGACCTCGATCTCGTCGGCATCGGCAATCACGTGATTGTTGGTGACGACGAAGCCCTTGTCGGCATCGACGACGAAGCCGGAGCCGAGCGATTGCACCTTCTGGCCGCCGCCGCCATTGCCGCCACCGCCGCCGCCCTGGCCGTTGCCCTGGCGGTCCTTGTTGAAGAAGTCGTCGAAGAAATCCTGGAACGGCGAGCCCTCGGGCAGCTGCGGCATCGGCACTGCACCCTGGCCTTCGGTGCCTTTGACGGTCTGCGAGGTCGAGATATTGACGACCGAGTCGAGCAGCCCCTCGGCCAGGTCGGCAACCGAGGCCGGCCCATGCGCCACATGCGGCGAAGGCTGCGGCGGAGCGGCCGGCGCCACCTGCGGGGCATCGGGAGCACTGGTCTGCGCCATCGCCGGCGCGCCGTACGGGGAAAACGCAAGCACGCCGCCGGCAAAGAGCGCCGCCACGGCAGCACCGAGCACACGCCGGCGCGCCGGCAAACAAGCGATCGAATTCATGGCAAGCAGGCTCCCGGGCTTCAGGTTCAGGCGCGGTAGGCGCCGATGGCGCGCCGCCCCAATGATGGCAAGAAATGCGGCGTGTTTGCGGCCTCGGGCGGGCCGGAGCCGCAATCGGCCGCCGGCTGCGCCGGGTGGCAAGGCCTCACCAGGCCCGTCGCGCCAGCCACACCACGGCGACGCCGCCGGCAATGGCAACGACGCCGCCCACCCTGAGAACCGGTTCCGGCGTCGCCAGGACCTCGGTCGCCAGCCGCTTCGCCAGGCCGGGGAACCCGGCATAGACGAGACCTTCGACCACCAGAACCAAACCTGCCGCCGCGACGAAATCGCTCACTGGGCGCCCTGGGAGGCAGGCTCGCTTGCTTCCGCCGCGCCGGCAGGCTGAGAAACGGCCGCCCCGCTTGGCGCCGGCGCCGCTGCGGGCGGCGCCCCGGTCCCGGCAGGTCCGGGTACGGCCGGGGTCGCCGGGCCGAACTGGCCAGCGCCGGCAGGGCTGTTGAAATAGCGGAGGAAATCCGAGTTCGGCGAGAGCAGCATCGTGGTCCCGGTGTTGTCGAGCGCGTTCTGATAGGCCGACATCGAGCGGTAGAAATCGAAGAAGTTGGGATCCCGCTGGAAGGCGGTGGCGAAGGTCGCATTGCGCTGCGCTTCGCCCTCGCCGCGCAGGATCTCCGACTCCTTGCGCGCTTCGGCGACGATTTCCACGACTTCACGGTCGGCACGGGCACGGATGCGCTGTGCGGCCTCCCGGCCGCGGGCGCGCAGCCGCTCGGCTTCCGCCAGGCGCTCGGCCTTCATCCGGTCGTAGGTCTGCTGCGAGACCTCGGCGGTCAGATCGGTGCGGCGGATGCGCACGTCCTCGATCTCGAGCCCGAGCGATTGGGCGTCGGGCCTCAGCTGGTCGCGAACTTCACGCATCATCGAGGCCCGCTCTTCCGACAGCGCCGCCTCGAAGCCGCGCAGGCCGTAGACCCGGCGCAACGCGGCATCCAGACGCGTCCGCAGCCTGACCTCGGCGAGCTCGATCTGCCCGGACACCGCCCGCCGGAACTTGCGCGGGTCAGCGATCCGGTAGGCGACGAACGCGTCGACCTCGTAGAACTTGCCGCCCGAGACCTGGACGCGGATGTTGTCGAGGTCGAAGCGCAGCACGCGGTCGTCGACGATCTGGACGTTGTCGGCATCGAAGAAGCCGAACGGCGCCTTGAAGTAGATGCCCGGCTCCTTCTTGACGTCGACGATCTCGCCGAAGCGCAGCACGATTGCCTGCTCGCGCTCGTTGACGACGAAGATCGAGGACCAGAGCAGGAACAGGACGACGGCGGCGACGATGCCGATGATGGCGAGGCGGTTGCTCATTGGCCCTGCCCTCCGGTCGCCGCAGGCGCACGTTTCTGCAGCTCGGGCAGCGGCAGATAGGGCACGACACCCTGGCCGTTGCCCTTCTCCACGATCACCTTGTTGCTGTTCTTCAGGATCTCTTCCATGGTCTCCAGATAGAGGCGCTTGCGCGTCACATCGGGCGCCTTGGCGTACTCGTTGTAGACCGAGATGAAGCGCTGAGCCTCACCCTCGGCCTCCTGGACCACCCGGTTCTTGTAGGCTGCCGCCTCTTCGCGCAGCTGCGCTGCGTCGCCTCGCGCCTGGCCGAGCTTCTGGTTGGAATATTGGTTGGACTCCTCGACGAATTTGTCTTCGTCCTGCTCGGCGCGCTGCACTTCGTCGAAGGCGTCGGCCACCTCGCGCGGCGGCGCGGCATCCTCGATGGAGATGGCATTGATGGTGAGCCCGGAGCCATACTCGTCGAGCGTGGTCTGGGTGATCTCGCGCACATTTTCGGCGATGCCCTGCCGGTCGTCGCGGAAAATATCCTGGGCCGGGCGGCGGCCGACCGACTCGCGCATCGCGCTTTCGGCGACCTGGCGGACCATATTGTCGGGATCCGACACGTTGAACAGATAGGCGGTCGGGTCGGAGACCTGGTAGGCAACCGAAAATTTCACGTCGACGATGTTCTGGTCGCCCGACAGCATCAGGCCGGAATTGCCGGGATCGCGGCTACCGCCGCCGATGTTGATCAGCTGCTCGGAGATCTTCGCCTTCTCGACGGTCTCGACCGGCCACCAATGGAAATGCAGGCCGGGCTCCGACAGCTCCTGCTTGGGCTTGCCGAAGCGCAGCTCGACGGCGCGCTCGTCGGGCTGCACCGTGTAGACGCATTGAAAGATCCAAAGCACCAGGATGGCGAGCGCAATCAGCCCGAAGAAGGCGGGATTGGCACCGGCTCCACCCGGCAGCGCGCGCTTCAGCCGGTCCTGGCCGCGACGGATGATGTCCTCGAGGTCCGGTGGGGAGCCTTGCGGGCCGCCGGTGCCGCGTGGGCCCTGCCCCCACGGTCCACCGCCGTTGCCGCCCCCCCATGGGCCGCCGCCGCTCTGATTGTTCCAGGGCATAAAAGTCCTTTCACTCTTGGCAGCCGCGGCGGGTCGGCCGGGCGAAACGGCGAAACGTGCTCCTGCCTTCTATAGGGATGCCGGGCAATGCTTTCAACGCGGCGTGGTGCGCAAGCCGCCTTCACCCAACGAAAGCGTGAAGGGCGGGCTTGTTCAGGCGCCGGTCCGCCGCTCGTAGACGGCGTAGCGGGTCGCATGGGTGTCGCCGGCGCCGGCCGGGTGATCCTCGGAGCGAACCAGCCGCCAGCGCAGCGGATCGATCTTCGGAAAGTGGGTGTCGCCTTCCACGCCGGCAAGCACATGCGTCACATAGAGCCGATCGGCCAGATCGAGCGCCTGCCGGTAGATTTCGCCGCCGCCGACGACGCAGATCTCGTCGGCGCCGGCCATCAAGCGGGCCCGGCCGGCGGCGAGCCGGAACGCCTCCGGCAGCGAGCCGACCACCTCGGTGCCTGGAGCGCGAAAGGCGGGATCGCGGGTCACGACGATGGTCAGCCGGCCCGGCAGGATGCGGCCGATGCTCTCGAATGTCTTGCGGCCCATGACCAGCGGCTTGCCCATGGTGGCCGCCTTGAACCGCTTGAGATCGGAAGGCAGGCGCCAGGGCAATCCGTTGTCCTTGCCGATGACGCCGTTCTCGGCCATGGCGACGAACACGGCAATCAGCATGTCAGACTGCGATCGGCGCCCGGATGGTCGCGTCGGCAACGTAGTTGTCCAGCCGGAAATCGGCGAAGCGGAAGGCGAACAGGTCGTCGACCTCGGGATTGATCCACAGCCGCGGCAGCGCCTTGGGGGTGCGGCGGAGCTGCTCGCGCGCCTGGTCGAAATGGTTGGCGTAGAGGTGCGCATCGCCGAGCGTGTGGATGAAGCTGCCGGGCTTGAGGCCGACGACCTGGGCGACCATCGCGGTCAGCAGCGCGTAGGAGGCGATATTGAACGGGATGCCGAGAAAGATATCGCCCGAACGTTGATAAAGCTGGCACGAGAGCCGGCCCTCGGCGACGTAGAACTGGAACAGGCAGTGGCAGGGCGGCAGCGCCATGGCCGCGACCTCCGCCGGGTTCCACGCCGAGACGATCAGCCGACGCGAGTACGGGTTTCGCCGGATCTCGGCAAGCACGTTGCCGATCTGGTCGATCGTGCCGCCGTCGGCGGTCGGCCAGGAGCGCCATTGCTTGCCGTAGATCGGGCCGAGGTCGCCGTTCTCGTCTGCCCATTCGTCCCAGATGGTGACGCCCTCGGCATTGAGAGCCGCAACGTTGGTGTCGCCGGCCAGAAACCACAGCAGCTCGTGAATGATCGACTTGAGATGCAATCGCTTGGTGGTGGTCACCGGGAACCCGTCGGCGAGATCGAAGCGCATCTGGTAGCCGAATACCGAGCGCGTCCCGGTGCCGGTGCGGTCGCCGCGGTCGACGCCATGGTCGAGCACGTGCTTGAGGAGGTCGAGATATTGGTTCATGCGCGGGCAGACTTCGAAAGAATGGTGCTGCGCCAGTCTAGTTCAAGCCCCTCCCCGGCGATCCCGGCTGCACGAACTACCCACAGGAGTTTCGGTGGAACCGGACCGGTCCGCCCATGCCGCTCGTCGAGCCTTAGATCTCTGCGAGCTTGTTGAGCTGCTTCGCTACCAGATAGTAAAAGGTGACCCGGCTCTTGGTTCTGTCAGAGGCCATCGTCTGACAGACTTTCTCGATCGCGGTGTCGGCGCGCGCCGCCTCCACGCCGAGCTTCTTGCCAGCCCAGTTTTCGCGCACGCGGCCGAGTTCCTTGGTGTCCTGGCATGACACCAGCGCGGAGTCGCGATTGCGCAGCGCGATGCCCAAATGCTTAACGATGCGGCCGACGGTCTCGGCGTCGGCAGTGGCATCATATTTCTTCACGTCGGCAAGATAATCCTCGGCCATAAGGCACTCCTCCGGCATCATCTGAGCCCTCAAAGCTTGTTTGTTGTTCCCAGCCAAGTCAACCCCGTGCCAAGGCGCTGATCTCTACAGCCGGGCTTTTCTTTTGGCCGCCGGGTTCTTATATTCAGCCTGTCAGCTCGACTGACTATGGCGATAAACGGCCGATGCAATAAGCCATTCGGACCCGGGGGCGGTACCCGGCGCCTCCACCACAAACCGCCGGAGCGACGGTTTGTGCTGGGGGCGAAATAGGATCGACGAGGGTGTAAAGATCGGACTTTTGCCCGGCATTGTACCACCGTTATCGGGCTAACCTTATAGTTGCCAACGACAACTATGCGGAAGCACGTCTCGCCGCTTAACGCGGTGCGACAGCTTCAATTCAAGCCCTAGGGGTTCGCACTTCTAGGCGGGGTTCGGAGGCACCTGGCAACAGAAGCCTCCACTTCCTTCCCTTTCATCGGCACCTCGACGGCCCGGCTCGCGATCGCCAGCGGGGGCTCGCCGTTCGCCTTCCCCCCACGTCTCCCGGATTGGCGAGACGGCGGCTTGGCGCTATATCCGGTTTACGGCAGGCCGAAGCTTGATTACAGCTAATGGCCGCGATTCAAGAGGCCGCCGCCCCGCAATGGCTGAAGACCATATCCGCTACGATATCCTGGCCCAGGAAGCCTTGCGCGGCGTCATGCGCAAGGTGCTGGCGGAGGTGGCGCGCACCGGCCTGCCGGGCAACCATCATTTCTTCATCACCTTTTTGACCAGCGCGCCGGGGGTGCGCATCTCGAGCCGCCTGCGCGAGCGCTACCCCGAGCAGATGACCATCGTCCTGCAGTTCCAATATTGGGACTTGAAGGTCACCGAAACCGGCTTCGAGGTCGGGCTCTCCTTCTCCGACGTTCCCGAGAAGCTCGAGATCCCGTTCTCGGCGGTGCGTGGCTTCTATGACCCGTCGGTCAATTTCGAGCTGGAATTCGACGTCAAGCAGGATGCCGTCGTCGAGCTGCCGGCCGAGCCGGCGAAGCCGGAGAAGATCGAAAAGCCGGCTGCCAAGGCCGCGGCGCCGGCGAAGAAGCCCGAGCCGACGCGCCGCAAGTCGGATCCCAAAGCGGCCGAGACGGCCACCGCGGAAGCGCCCAAGGGCGCCGACGTCGTTTCCCTCGACGCGTTCCGGAAGAAATAGCCGTGGCCGAACTCGTCAACCTGCGACAGGTACGCAAGCGCAAGGCGCGGGCGGACAAGGAGCGCGCGGCCGCCGAGAACCGGGCGCGGTTCGGCCGTGCCAAGGACGAGGAGGAACGCGCACGCCGTCTGGAGGCGAGCCGCCTGGCCGAACTCGACCGGCATCGCCGGCAAGGGCCGACAAAGCCTTCGTGAGCGCGCTGCGTAAGCGATCAGTGACGATCAAAGGCCATCGCACGAGCTTCTCGCTCGAGGATCAGTTCCTGGCCGAGCTCGCGGCGCTCGCCAAAGCCCGGTGCCAGTCGATGGCATCGCTGATTGCCGAGGTCGACGGCGCCCGCACACGGGGCACGAACCTGTCCTCGGCGCTGCGCCTCGAAGTGCTCGCCTGGCTTAAAAGCGAGCGCGACTGAGCCGGGTGCGGCTGGGGCAATTCCAGGAAAAGTGCAAACGGTTTTCCGTCAGAGAAACAAAGACTTACGGAGGAGCACCGGTTCAAAGAAACGGTGATTCGCTCGAAGCAGCTGACCGGGCCACGCCGGCCGGCGGCGGCTACGGAGCAAGCGACTTCAGGAACGAGCCGATGGCGGCCGGGAACGACCGCTGAGGCTTCGGATCGGGCGTCGGCAACGGGGCTTCGGGCAACGCTGCGCCACGGCGGGCTGCCCGTTCGGCTTCCAGCCGGGCCCGCTCGCGCTCGGCCAGCCGCAAGGCCTCCGCGCTATGCTCGGAAACCGGCTCACTTGCCGGCAGAGCCTCCTCGGCAGGCTGGTTACGGCCTTGCGATCCCGCGCGCTGTCCCGCTTCGGTGGCGGCCTGGGCGGCGGCCTTGATCGCCGCATCGCTGGCCTTCTTCATCTTCGCCGCCTGCTCGGCAGTCGCCTGAGCGGCCGCCTCGGCGGCCTCGGCGGCTGCGCGCTGGCTGGCCTCCGCGGCCGCCTCGCCGGTGGCCTTGGTGCGGGCCGCATCATCGGCGGCCGCCTTCTCGCGGGCCGCCGCCTCGTCGAGCTTGCGCTGCCGCTCCTCCTCCACTTTGCGCCGCAGCGCTTCGTCGGCCCGCCGCGTCTCTTCCGCCAGCCGGTCGCGATCCTGCTGCACGGCGGCGTAGTAGCGCACTTCACGCCGCAGCCGCTGCTTCTCCAGCAGAGCTGCCTGCATGGCCTCGACGCGCGCCTGCTCGATCTCGAGGGCGCGCTGGGTGAGAAACTGGGCCAGCGGCTCGGTGTCGAAACGGCGGGTGGCGGCGTCCGGCGGCCCGGCGATCGAGAAGCTCAGCGTCGGATCCGAGCCGGCCAGTTTTTCATCGCCCGGCTGGTAGGCGAGCGTGCCTTGAATGCCGATGTCGCCCTTCATCGCGTCGGCGCGCAGGTCGGCGGTGAGCGTCAGCTGGTCGTCGACCAGCGCCAGCGGCGGCGCCCGGCCGACCCCGCCCGCCACCGTGAAGGCGAGTTCGGCGTCTCTGGGCTTGAACGTGCCGGCCGCAACGATGGCCGGTGCGAAGGCGGCCGTGCGTTCGGCATCGACGTCGCGGCCGACCTTGTCGGCGGCGGCGATCAGCCCGCGGAGCGCATCCGGATTGACCCCGGCAATCGCCAGCCCATGGAGGGCTGCCGTGCCCGAGCCCGAGACGGCGGCGGCCATGCCTTCGAGCGATTTGCCGGTCGCCGAAAGCTGGGCGCTGATGTCGGCCGCGCCGGTGACGCCGCTCTGCGGCAGCACTGCTTCGAGATCGGCGCCGTTGAGCTTGAACTGGGTGGAGAGCAGCCCGGTCCCCGAGGTGTTCTTGAGTTCGAACAGCCCGCTCAGCGTGCCGTCGAAGATCTTGCCCTGGAACTCGCTCAGCCGCAGTCCGTCGTTGTCCAGGCTGGCTTTGGTGCGCACGTCGCTCGCCTCGAACATGCCGGCGGCCGAGAGGTTCGCTGCCGCCAGCGTGAGGTCCGCGCTGAACAGCGCTGCCGGCTCGTCGCGGAAAGGCGTTTTGGGCCAGCCGGAGCCTTGGCTTTCCAACGCCTGCTCACCCAGCACCAAAGCGGCAAGCGGACCAAGCTCGAGCTGATCGACGGACAGCGCACCTTCGAGATGCGGCAGGCCCTGCCTGTCGGTAACCTGCAGATCGCCGCCGACCGCGCCGTCCTCGACGGTGCCTTTGATGCTCTTCAAAGCGAGCGTGCCGGAGCGGTAGTCGAGATCGGCGGCCAGAGCCACCGGCAGTCCGAAGCCGAGGCCCGGCAGGCCGACGCCGGTGGACATCAGCCAAGGCTCGATGTCGGCGGCCTCGATCTCGATCGGGCCGGTAGCGCCAAGCGTATCCCAGGCGGTTGTCTTGCCGTTGAACCGGGCGTGAAAATCCTTGCCGGCGAGCTCGAACTGGGTATCGAGACCGCCCGCCAAAGTGCCTTTCACGGCAAGCTTGGTCTCGGCTGCCGGCAACAGCCCGAGCGGCAGGGTCGGGATCCCGTAGAGGCCAAGCAGCCCCTCGGCATTGTCATTGGAGCCGTTGATCTCCATCGATAGGGTTGCTTTCTCGGGCTGAGCCGCCTGACCGTTGGCCGAGATGGTCAGCGCCAGGGTGCTGCCGCCGGTCTTGCCGCTGGCCGTGACCGCAAGCCCGTCGGTGCCGTCGCCATTGGGTTCGGCGGTGGCCAGCAGGTCGAGCTCGGTGTCGGCAAAAAGGCCGGGGTGGTCGTCGGCGCGCTTGTGCGCCTCGCGCGCCAGCACATTGTTCGGAAACTTGTCGGCGAGGCGTTGAACCAGCGGCGCCAGGTCGACGGCGACCACCGAGGCGTCGAGCTTGCCGGCCAGCGCTTCTGGAAAATCGCGCAGCGTCCCGGTGGCGCTCACCGTTGCGCCCTCCAGCCCGTCGATCGCAAGGCGGTCGACCTCGAGCGTCTTGTCGCGCAGGCGCAGCGCAGTGTCGACCGTGCGGGCGGTCAGGCCGGCGACGGTGACGGGACCCGCCTTGAGGTCGAGGTCGACATCATTCCCGGCAAGCCGGGTCATGCCCTGGTCGTTGACGAACAGCGCGGCGAAGGCGCGGGCACCTTCGAGGTCGAGCGCAGCGCCGGCGAGCTTGATTTGCATCGCCGGCCTGCCGCCCGGCGGCTGGCGACGGTCGATCTCGCCGTGGAACTTGGCCTTGTCGAGGATGAGTTCGATGTCGCTGAAATGCTGGCGGTCTGCGGAGAGCCTGGTGCGCGCCCTGAAACCGGCGGCCGGCAGGCGCCGCACCGCCTCATCCACCTCCTGCGACACCCAGGCGGCGAAGCCGGAAGGCTGCGCCACCGCCAAAAGCAGATTGCCGTCGAATTCGGGATTGCCCTCGACCCGCACGGTGCCCGACGCCTCGAGCGTGGTGCGGCCGGGCAAGGTCGCCGCGAACGACCGGACCGCCCAGCCGTCGGCGGCGGTGTCGGCCACCAGCCTGACGTCGCGGATCGTGGTGTCGCCGGCCACGACTGCAGGCAGGGCGATGTCGATGCTGCCCGGCAGTGCGGGCCTTGGCAGCGCCGCCAGCATGGCTTGAAGCGCGCCGAGCCGGTCCGCCAGGCTCACGGCGCCGGCGCTGCCCGCCTTGGTCTCCTCGTCGAGGCGCACCTGCGCGCCCTTCGCCTCGACCGCAAACCTCGGCTGAGCGCCGAGATCCAGCGAGGCGCTGCCATCGGCGGTGTACGGGTCCTCGGGCGCGCCGGTCTCGAAGCGGAACTGCGGAACTTGCAGCTGCTGGTGATCGAAATCGAAACGGCCGCTGACCCGGTAGGGCCGCGGCCCCTCACGCCGGGCAGCGGTCTCCCCGGCATTTCCGGCCGGGGCGGCCTCGGCCGCCTTCAGCATGGCCGGAGCCCCGGCACCCAGCCGGAAGGTGCCGCTATAGGCGAGTGCGCCGGCGTCGATGCGAACCGTGCCGTCGCTCTCGATCCCGACGGCCACCGCCTTCGGATCCAAGCGCAGCCTGAGCCGCATGCCGGCCGCATCGTCGGCGCGCCCGGTCGACACTTCGAGCGCGGTCGCCATGCCGTCCAGGGCAGCGGAGCCTTCGGCCCGCCACGGACCGGCCAAGGAGCGCGCCGAGACGTTCGCCTCGATCTTGTCCAGCACATGGGTGCGTCCGCTGGCGGCGTGATGGATGGAAACCCGGCCGTCGCTGATCGTCAGCCGCTCCAGCGCGATCTGTCCGGGCGTGAACGGAGAGGACAGGCGCACCGCCCAATCGACGATCCCGTCGGTCCCGATGTCGATGCGCACGTCCGGCTTGACCAGGCGCATATCGAAGATCAGCACCTCGCCGCGCAGGAACGGTGCCAGCTCGGCATCCATCGAGAAGTTCTCGGCGGTCATCGCCGGATGGCCGGGATGATCGCCGGCAACTACCACATGGGCGAAGGTGAGGGAGGGGAACGGCAGGATCCGCGCGGTCACCTCGCCTTCGACGGTGACGCGGCGGCCGAGAACGGCGGTGGCCTCGCGCTCGAACTCGGCGCGGTACGAGGTCCAGTCGACAAAGTGTGGGCCGACCAGCGCCACCGACAGCGCCAGCACGATCAGCCCCCCGACAATGACGAACAGACGCCCGAGCATAACGCGCTGCAAATCCTTGAAGACACTTGCCAATGTAGCGACATCTGGATGTCGATAAAGTGGCAAATGGGCGGCCGGGGCCGCTATCGCCGCGGATGGCTGAGGATCTTGCCGGGATTGAGGATACCGTGCGGGTCGAGTGCGCGCTTGATGTCGCGCATGAAATCGACCGCTTCGCCGAGCTCCTGGTCGAGGAAGGCCACCTTGCCCTGGCCGATGCCGTGCTCGCCGGTGCAGGTTCCGTCCATGCCGATGGCGCGCATATTGAGCCGATCGACGAACCTCTCCGCGCCGGCGATTTCGCTCGGGCTGTCGACGTCGATCAGCACCAGGACATGGAAGTTGCCGTCGCCGACATGGCCGGCGATCGGCGCAATCAGCCCCATCTCGGCGATGTCGGCCTCCGTCTCGGCGATGCATTCGGCAAGCTTGGAGATCGGCACGCAAACGTCGGTCGACAGGCCCTTGGCGCCGGGGCGCAGCGTCAGCGAGGCCCAATAGGCATCGTGGCGGGCCTTCCACAGCTTGGCGCGCTCTTCGGCCACCGCCGTCCACAGAAACGGGCCGCCGCCGAATTCCTGGGCGATCTCGCCGAAGGTCGTGGCTTGCTCCGCCACGCCCGTTTCGCTGCCGTGGAACTCGACAAACAGGCACGGTCCGACCGGGTAGTCGAGCTTGGAATGCTCGATCATGGCCCGCATCTGCAGCGCATTGACAAGCTCGATGCGGGCCACGGGAATGCCCATTTGGATGGTGGCGATGACCGCATTGCAGGCGTCCTCGACGCTCGGAAACGGACAGACACCGCCGGAGATCGCCTGCGGAATGCCGTAGAGCTTCAGCGTCAGCTCGGTGATGATGCCGAGCGTGCCCTCCGAGCCGATCAGCAGCCGGGTGAGATCATAGCCGGCGGACGACTTCTTGGCCCGCCTAGCTGTCCGGATGAGCCGCCCGTCGGCCATCACCGCCCTCAGCGACAGAACATTGTCGCGCATCGTGCCGTAGCGCACCGCATTGGTGCCGGAGGCGCGCGTCGCCGCCATGCCGCCGAGGCTGGCATTGGCGCCGGGATCGATGGGGAAGAACAGTCCGGTGTCGCGCAGCTGACGGTTGAGATCCTCGCGCGTGACCCCCGGCTCGACGGTGCAGTCGAGATCTTCCGGATTGACCGAGATCAGCCGATCGAGCCCCATCATGTCGATCGAGATGCCGCCGCCCGGCGCATTGACATGACCCTCCAGCGACGTGCCGGTGCCGAACGGGATCACCGGGACACGGTGCTCCGCGCACGCCTGGACGACCGTCTGCACATCTTCAGCCGCGCGGGCGAACACCACCGCGTCCGGCGGCTGGGTAGGGATATAGGTGGTGGTGTGTGCGTGCTGGGCACGGAGCGCGGCTCCCGTCTGCAGGCGCTCGCCGAAACGCTGCTTCAGGATGCCGAGCACGGTCGCAATGCCAACCTCGTTGCGTTCGACGATGTTGAGGTCGCTCAGAGCCATGCTTTCCTCCGTGGATGGACCAGCGCGAATGCTTTTGCTGTGGCCTGCTGCTCGCCTAATCTGCCGTTCGACGGGCTTTGTCCAGAGCCAGGCTCTTGCGCCGGACAGCCATGCGATAGGAGTTGAACGATGACCTTTGCCGCCCCGCTTCGCTCTCGCATCATGGCGATCGAGCCGGACTGGATCGACTACAATGGCCATCTCAACATGGCCTTCTACAACGTCCTGTTCGACCGCAGTTCGGACGACGTTTTCGAACTGCTCGGGGTGGGGCCGGACTATGCGCGGCAGCAAAAGCTGACCATCTTCACCGCCGAGACCCACATCTGCTATGTGCAGGAGCTGCATCTCGCGCACCGCGTCACGGTGAGCTACCAGCTCATCGACCACGACGCGAAGCGTCTGCGGGCCTACCAGGAGATCCGCCATGTCGACGGCTGGCTCGCGGCAACCTGCGAATCGCTGTCGCTGCATGTCGATATGAGCGGCCCGCGGGTGGCCGATTTCCCGCCCGGGATCTTGGCGCGCATCGATGCGCTCGCCGAGGCCCATGGCGGGCTGCCCCGGCCTGAACGGGCCGGCCGCGCGATCGGGATCAAGCGCAAGCCCGGTTGAGCCGCATCGTCAGGCTATCGCGTCGTCGCCGGCCACGGCCAAGCGTGCGTCGACGGGCGAGGACTGGATGATGGCGGTATTGGTCATCGCATAGGGCGCGATGCGGTCGATCAAGGCTTCCAGCGCGGTGACGGAAGCCACCTGAACCTTGGCGATCAGGCAGTCCTCCCCGGTCACCCGGTCACAGGAGGCGACTTGCGGGATCGCCTTGACGATCTCGATCACCGCGGCGAGCTGACCGGGCACGGGGCGGATGCGCAGCCAGGCGGCGAGCGGCAGGCCGAGCGCCGCCGGGTTTACCTTGACGGTGTAGCCGGCAATGGTGCCGCTTTCCTCGAGCCGGCGCGGCCGCTCCGAAACACTCGGCCCGGAGAGCCCGACCCGGCGGGCGATGTCGGCAACGCTGATGCGGGCGTCATCGACCAGCAAGCGCACGATGCGCCGATCGATGCCGTCCAAGCTGCCGTTTTCATAACGAAGGCGCCTCATGCAATTCACCTCCGCCTGCAAGGTCCCGTGACCCCAACACTCTTTCGACTGGCATAGAACAAGCGTCTTCGGCCTGCAACATTGAAGGCAAGGAGGATCGATGCGTCTTGCCGCTCGAGTGACCGACGATGTCCCGCCGCAGGCCTGGTTCCTGATCAGCGCGGTGTTCCATTATCTCGGTCCTGCCTTTGCCGTGCTGCTCTTCGGTCAGCTCGGCCCGCTCGGCGTCGCCTGGCTCAGGATCTGTTCCGCAGCGCTCGTCCTTGCGCTGTTCACCCGCCCCTGGCGCACCTTCATCAAGATCCGGGCATCCGAAGGTCGGCTGCTCGTCGCCTTCGGCATCTGTCTCGCCGCGATGAACTCGGTCTTCTATCTGGCGCTGGCGCGGCTGCCGCTCTCGCTCGTTGCCGCAATCGAGTTCGTCGGCACCCTGTCGCTGGCGCTCTATGGGGTGCGCAGCAGCCGCAATCTGGCGGCGCTGGCCGCAGCCGTGGCAGGCACCCTGCTCATCCTCAGGGTCCGGTGGAGCGGGGACGGGCTCGGGCTTATCTTCGCGGCCGCCAACGCGGTGCTGTTCGTCGCCTATGTCGTGCTTGGCCAGCGCCTCGCCGCGCGCGGTGCCGGGACCGGCATTGCCAGGCTGGGGGCGGCGATGGCGGTTGCGGCGGTGGTGGCGCTGCCGGTGGGCATCGGCGAAGCGAGCGCTGCTTGGTCATCGCCGGCTCTGCTCGCGGCAGCCTTCGGGGTGGGCATCTCCTCTTCGGTGGTGCCCTATGTCTGCGACCAGCTGGCGCTGGCGCGGCTGCCGCGCGCCAGCTTTGCGCTGATGCTGTCGCTGTTGCCGGCAACGGCGACCGCGGTCGGAGCGCTGGTGCTCGGGCAAGTGCCGGGCCTGAGGGATCTTGCCGGGATCGCGCTGGTGGTGGGCGGCGTCGCCCTCCACCGGCCGCTGCCGAAGCGGGCCCGCCTCAGCTAAGCTTCTGCTTGAGGAAGTCGATCGTCCGCGACCAGGCAAGCTCGGCGGCGGCCTTGTCGTAGCGGGCAGCCGAGGTATCGTTGTTGAAGGCATGCTGGACGCCGTCATAGACGTAGACCGTGTACTCCTTGCCGGCCTTCTCCAGCGCTGCCTTGTAGGCATCGATGCCGGCGTCGATGCGCTCGTCGAGCCCGGCATAGTGGAGCAGAAGCGGCGCCTTGATCTTGGCGACATCCTCCGACTTGGGCTGCCGGCCGTAATAGGCCACCGCAGCATCGAGATCGGGCGCATTGACGGCCAGATCGTTGACCACCCCGCCGCCCCAGCAGAAGCCGATCACCCCGACCTTGCCATTGGCACCGCCGTCCGCCTTGAGGTAGTCGATCACCGCCATTCCTTCGGCGATCGGCTGCTCCATGCCGAGCTTTTCGAACATCGTCCGGGCCTGATCCTCGTCGGCCGGCGTGCCGCCGAGCGGCGACAGAAGATCCGGCGCCAAGACGATGAAGCCCTCGAGCGCCACGCGCCTTGCGACGTCGCGGATGTGGTCGTTCAGGCCGCGGTTTTCATGGATCACGACCACCGCCGGCAGCTTGCCGGACGCGGCGGCGGGACGCACCAGATAGCCCTTGATCGAACCGCCGTCCTTGCCGGGGATCGTCACCTCCTCGGCCTTCAGCCGGCCGTCGTCCGCCGGCACGATCGCTGCGCGCGCAAGGTCGGCGGCAAGCAAGGGCGCGATTGCCGCCGCAGCGGCGGCCGAACCGGCGAGCTTGGTGAGGTTGTCCATGAACCGGCGGCGATCGAGGGTGAGATGCGTATATTCGTCATAAGCGTCGATCATCGCCTGGGTGATCTTCGGCGTCGTCATCTTTGCGGCTCCTCCACTCCGTCGACAATCGCGGACATAGCGATCTCACCGGAAGGGTCCAATCAACGTTTCTTGAGCATAGATTCCAAACGGCCGGAGCCGGCGCCGTTTTCGTTTTGACAGGGCGCAATTCTTTACTATGTTCGGCTGCTTTTTCGGCTCGAGGGGACAATGCCGATGACTTTTTCCCGCAGAACAATTGTGCTTGGCGGCCTGGCGCTGGCATCGGCCGCCGGCTTGGGCGGCCGGCCGGCGTGGGCGGTCGCTGCCAAGCCGGCCACCGCGAAGCCGACGTCGTGGTTTGCCGGTACCGCGGTCGACAACGGGGTTACCTTCCGACGGACCAATTTCGCCAAGGTCGATAAGAGGTGGCAGCGGCAGATCGTCAAATATTACAGCAGCGAGCCGATCGGCACCGTCGTCGTCGATACCCGTCACCATTTCCTCTACGTCATCCTGGAGAACAAGACGGCGATCCGCTACGGGGTCGGCGTCGGCAAGGAAGGCTTCAAGTGGTATGGCCATGCGACCATCGACCGGCGTGCGCTCTGGCCGCGCTGGGTGCCGCCGGCCGAGATGATCAAGCGCCGTCCCGAGCTGCCGCCGTTCATCGCCGGCGGCGCGCCCGACAATCCGCTCGGGCCGCGGGCGCTGTACCTTTACCGTGACGGCGCCGACCTCGGCTATCGGCTGCACGGCACGCTCGAGCCGTGGAGCATCGGCACCGATGCCTCCAGCGGCTGCATCCGGATGTTCCCGGAAGATATTATCGACCTCTATCAGCGGGCACCGATCGGCACCTATGTCCAGGTGCTGCCGCACATCGCCGACCAGGCCGAAAAGGCCAACCAGCTGCAGGACGACGTCAGCCTGCAATGAGGTCCTCCCGCCAAATGCTCAACCGCTCCTCCTTGGCGCGGCCGCTCACCGCGGCTGCCCTCGCCATCGGCCTGGCCGCGCTTGCGGCCTGCTCGAGTTCGTCCACGCTCGAGCAACCGAAGCCCGACGTCACCAATGCCGAGGTCGCCAACTTCCAGAACGTGCAGCCGGGCAGCGAGGAGGATTTCATCCTCAATGTCGGCCGGCGCATCTATTTCACCCAAGGCTCGGCCGAGCTTGATTCGGTCGCCAAGACAACGCTCGACGGTCAGGTGGCGTGGCTGCGCAAATACCCGTCCTGGCTGGTCAAGCTGCAAGGATTTGCCGACGATCAGGGGTCGGCGGCCCAGATGGTCACGTTGTCGCAGAAGCGGGCCGACGTGGTGATGGCCTACCTCACCTCGCAAGGCATCGATGGCAGCCGGATGTGGGCGAAAGGCTACGGAAAGGATCGCCTGGTACGCGCCTGCACGGAGAATTCCTGCAAGGTCCAGAACCGCCGCGTCGTTACCAATCTGCGCGACGCGCGCGACCAGCCATAGTCCTGAGCCAATTCCCCCTGCGGCGCTCGTCGGGGCGCGCCTGCCGATTCGGAAAGCCGAGTACAAAACAGCAACGTTTGCTGGCCTTTCCTGCCGAAATCACTACATTCGGCTTCTCATGACAGGCATCCCCGACGATATGCCCTTCTTTGACGAGCCGCCGCCGGCAGCCCGTCCCGCGCGCTCCGGCGACGGCCAAGGCGGGCTCGCCGCACGGGCCATGGCCGCCCGCCAAGGCGGTGCGGCGCGCTACCTCGAGGGGCTCAACCCGGAGCAGCGGCTGGCCGTCGAGACCACCGAAGGCCCGGTTCTGGTGCTCGCCGGCGCCGGCACCGGCAAGACCCGGGTGCTGACCACGCGGATCGCCCACATCCTGGCCACCGGCCGCGCCTTTCCCTCGCAGATCCTCGCCGTGACCTTCACCAACAAGGCGGCGCGCGAGATGCGGCAGCGCATCGGCGTCCTGGTCGGCGAGGCCGTCGAGGGCATGCCGTGGCTCGGCACCTTCCATTCGATCGGGGTGAAGCTCCTGCGCCGCCACGCCGAGCTTGCCGGCCTGTCGAGCGGTTTCACCATCCTCGATACCGACGACGTGGCGCGGCTGGTCAAGCAGCTGATCCAGGCCGAAGGGCTCGACGACAAGCGCTGGCCGGCGCGCCAGTTCGCGATGATGATCGACGGCTGGAAGAACAAGGGCCTCGGACCCACGGAAATATCCGAGGGCGATGCACGGGCGTTCGGCAATGGCCGGGGCCGGCAGCTCTATCAAGCCTATCAGGACCGGCTGACCACGCTCAACGCCTGCGACTTCGGCGATCTTCTCTGCCTGCCGATCCGCATCTTCCGCGCCTATCCGGAGGTGCTCAAGGAATACCACCGGCGCTTCCGCTACATCCTCGTCGACGAATATCAGGACACCAACACGGCGCAATATCTCTGGCTCAGGCTGCTCGCCCAGCGCCCCGATGCGGCCAATGGCGACCGCCGCGCCGTCAACATCTGCTGCGTGGGCGACGACGACCAGTCGATCTACGGCTGGCGCGGCGCCGAGGTCGACAACATTCTGCGCTTCGAAAAGGATTTTCCCGGCGCCGTGGTGATCCGGCTCGAGCGCAACTATCGCTCGACCGCGCACATCCTGGGCACTGCCTCGCATCTGATCGCCCACAATGAGGGCCGCCTCGGCAAGACGCTGTTCACCGATGCCGCCGATCCCGACGACGCCAAGGTGACGGTGCATGCGGCCTGGGATTCGGAGGAGGAGGCACGCGCCGTCGGCGAGGAGATCGAGCGCCACCAGCGCCAGGGCGGCAGGCTCAACGATATGGCGATCCTGGTGCGCGCCTCCTTTCAGATGCGTGAATTCGAGGACCGGTTCGTGACACTGGGATTGAACTACCGGGTCATCGGAGGTCCCCGCTTCTACGAGCGGATGGAGATCCGCGATGCGCTCGCCTTCTTCCGCGTGGTCGCGCAGCCGGCCGACGATCTGGCGCTCGAGCGGATCATCAACGTCCCCAAGCGGGGGCTCGGCGAATCCACCATTCGCCAGATTCACGACACCGCGCGCGCCCGCCGCATTCCGATGTTGCAGGCCGCCGCCGAGCTCGCCGAAAGCGACGAGCTCAAGCCCAAGCCACGCGCCGCACTGCGCCAAGTCGCTGCCAATTTCGAGCGCTGGCGCAATCTGCTCGATACGAGGCCGCACACCGAGCTCGCCGAAACCATTCTCGAGGAGTCGGGCTACACCGACATGTGGAAGAACGACCGCTCGGTCGAGGCCCCCGGCCGGCTGGAAAACCTGAAAGAGCTGGTCCGCTCGATGGAGGAATACGAATCGCTGCGCTCCTTCCTCGAGCATGTCGCGCTGGTCATGGACGCCGAGCAGAGTGAGGAACTCGACGCCGTCAACATCATGACGCTGCATTCGGCCAAGGGGCTGGAGTTCGAGACCGTGTTCCTACCGGGCTGGGAGGAAGGCCTGTTTCCGCATCAGCGCTCGCTCGACGAGGGCGGGCGCGCCGGCCTGGAGGAAGAGCGGCGCCTGGCCTATGTCGGGCTGACGCGGGCCAAGAAGCATCTGCATATCTGGTTCGTCTCCAATCGGCGGATCCATGGCCTGTGGCAATCGACGGTGCCGTCGCGCTTCCTGGACGAGCTGCCGGAGGCGCATGTCGATATCGCCGAAGGCGGGCAGAGCTACGGCGGCTACGGCTATGGCGGCGGCACCCGGAAGAACCCCTATGGGCCATCGCGCTTCGACGATCTCGGCGGCGCGGCGTTCTCCAACAGCTATCAGACCCCGGGCTGGCAGCGCGCCCAGCAGAACCGCACCGCGGCGACCGATCGCAATTGGGGCACCCGCTCCGGTCACGCGGTCGAGCGGATCGGTTACGGCGAAACCGACTCAGGCTATGGCGCCGGGCGCGGCTCGATCAAGTCGCGCACCATCGAGGGAGAGCTGGTCGCCAAGTCGGTGTCGAGCGAGCCCTCCCCCTTCAGCCTCGGCGACCGGGTCTTTCACCAAAAATTCGGCAACGGCAACGTCGCCGGGATCGAAGGCAACAAGCTCACCATCGACTTCGACAAGGCCGGTCAGAAGAAGGTGCTGGACAGCTTCGTCAGCCGCGTCTGAGGGCCGACAGGAAGGCGTCGTCAGGCTGCCGCTTTGCTGCGCGGTTTCGGGCGGCGCGGAGATTTGGCCTCCGAGGCGTTCGGCGTTGCGCCCGCCTTTACCCGCTGGCTGACGCGCTCCTTGAGCTCGCCCTCCGCCACGCCTTCATCGTGGGCCTTCTGCTCGTGGTCGGCTTGCTTGGCCGCGTTCTCGCAGCGTTTGCGGAACTCCTCGACCTCGGTCTCCGTCAGATGTTCGATGCCGATGAAATGGTTGTGGCCTTCGCTCACCCGGATCAGCTCGTCGAGCTTGGCTTGGATGGCGGCGCCGTCGCGGTTCTGGGTGTTTTGGATCAGGAACACCATCAGGAACGTCACGATCGTGGTGCCGGTGTTGATGATCAGCTGCCAGGTGTCGGAAAAACCGAACAGCGGGCCGGTGACCGCCCAGACGACGACGATGGTGCAGCAGAGGACGAACGCCAGCGGCGTGCCCGTGGCGTAGGCGACGTGGTTAGCGATCTTGGTGAACGCTTTCTCGAACATGAAATGTTCCCTCGACTCGGCACAACAATTCGCGAGTCGGGCAAACGGTTCCAGGTTCAGCGCGGCACGGCAGACGGCTCAGCGGGTCATCCTTTCGGGCTCGGCGCCTCGCCGGGGCCTTCAAGCAATTCCAGGAGAAGCCGAAACCGGTTCCGCGTCCGGAATTGCGGAAAAACAAAGACTTAGAACGGGTCAGCAATTCGAAGAAACGCTGAACCGGCCTAGCGGAGGAATACGGTCAGCGACCCGTCCGCTTCCAGCCGCGTCGCGACGATGGCCGACGGCTCGACCCGTTCCTTGTCGAGCGCCGCCTTAAGCGCGGCATTGCCCGCTATCGCCTTCTGCAGGAGGTCCACCTTGTCTTTCGCGGCAGACAGCATGCTGTCCAGCACCTGCCGGTCCGTCGCATCGGCCTCGATGTCGGAGAGGCGCACCACCTTGATCGTGCCGATTCCGGCAATGGTCGGAATCTGCTTGGCCGACCGGTCGTTGGCGTTGACCGCAGCCTTCACCGCTTCAAGATCGGTGACCGGCCGGGTGCTCTGCGTTGTGCCGACATCAGGGCTGACGGTGGTCGTGCTGGTCTCAGCCGGCGCTGCGGGCTTGGCGGCATCCTCGGCGCGCGCCGTCGCGGCGGCTGCAAGGAGAATGCCGGCGGCAAGAAGTGCAGTTCGTCGCATGGTCGGGCCCCCCGTTCGATCGTCCAGTTGAGACAACCATCTCCGTGCGATCGGGTTCCCCGCCGAGCAGCGGCCGCGATTCCTGCGTCCAGGCTGTCCATGGGTCGTTTCCCGGCCGCTTGCTCCAGGCTAAGGTGCTGCCGGGACACCGATTGGCATGGAGAACACCGGTCATGGCTGACACCGAAGCCTCGCTTCCTGCTCTCGCGCCTGCCCGGGTGGCGGTGATCACCGGCGCCGCCAGCGGCATCGGCCTGGCCACCGCCCGCCTGCTCGCCGCACGGCGAATGAAGGTGGTGCTCGCCGACCGCAACCGCGACGACCTGGAACGGGCGGCCGGCGAGGTCGCGGCCATCGCGCTTGCCGGCGATGGGGAAGCGGGCGACGCCATGGCGGTCACCTGCGATGTGTCCCGGCCGGAGGAGCTCGAACGGCTGGCCGAGGCCGCCTTTGCACGCTTCGGCGAAGTCTCGCTGCTGATGAACAATGCCGGCGTCGGCAACAATCCCGGCAAGCCGTGGGAGGACGTCGCCGGCTGGCAGAAGCTGATCGCGGTCAATTTCTGGGGCGCGGTGAACGGCGTTGCGGCCTTTGCCCCACGCATGCTGGCGCGCGGTCATGAAGGGTTGATCGTCAACACCGGATCCAAGCAGGGCATCACCACCCCGCCGGGCAACCTCGCTTACAACGTCTCCAAATCGGCGCTGAAGACCTACACCGAGGGACTGGCGCACGAGCTGCGCAGCATCCCGGGCTGCCGGCTCTCCGCGCATCTGCTCATTCCGGGCTTCACCTATACCGGCCTGACCACCGGGGCGACCGAAAAGCCGTCCGGGGCGTGGACGGGCGACCAGGTCGCCGGCCATCTGCTGGAGCGCCTGGCGGCCGGAGATTTCTACATCCTTTGCCCCGACAACGAGACGCCGCGCGAGCTCGACGAGCGGCGCATGGCCTGGGCGATGGGCGACATCATCGAGAACCGTCCGGCCCTGTCGCGCTGGCATCCCGATTACAAGGACGCATTCCAGGCCTTCGTGGCCGCCGACGACCGCCGCTAGACCGGTCTTTGATCGCCGGCAAGCTTCGCCTCCCAGCGCGCCAGGAACGCCTCGGCCGACAGGGTCTGCATGTCGGGAACCGCCTGGTAAAGCCGTTCGAGCGGCCAATCCCACCAGGCGAGCGCCTCGAGCCGTGCTCCGATCTCGGGGGCAAAACGCGGCCGCAGGAGACGCGCCGGCGCGCCGGCAACGACGGCATAGGGGGCGACGTCATCGGTGACCACCGCATTGGCGCCGACCACCGCGCCGTTGCCGATCCGCAACCCCGGCATGATCACGGCGCCGTGCCCGATCCAGACATCATGGCCGAGGACCACATTTCGCGCGCGCCGGTGGCCGCGAAAACCCTGGTCGACGCCGAGGTAGCGGAAATATTCGTTGGGCCGGTAGCTCAGCTTGTGGGTGGTGACGCGCGCCAGCGGATGTTCCAGCGCGTTGATGCGGCTGTTCGCGGCGATCGAGCAGAATTTGCCGATCTGCGCATAGATCGCCTCGCAATGGCGCTCGAAATAGGAGAAGTCGCCAAGGCTGACCTCGCGCAGCACCGACCTTGGCCCGACCGCGGTGAACGGGCCGAGCCGGCAGCCTTTGAGCTCGGCGGTTGCATGGATGCGCGGGGCGGGATCGGTGAAGCGCAGATCCGCCTCGGGCTCGCTCACTGCGGCTTGCCCTTCTCCCAAACCACCTGCTGGTTGAACAGCGGCACGGTCGAGATCGCCATCTTCGCCGAACCGTTCTGAACCTGACGCGTGTGGGAAAGGTAGACGAGCGTGTCGTTGGCCTTGTCGTAGATGCGATTGACCACCTGCTTCTTCCAGATCAGGCTGATGCCTTGCTTGAACACCTCCTCGCCGCCCTCTCCCAGCGCAATGTCGCCGATCTTGATCGGCCCGGTCTGGCTGCAGGAAATCGCCGAATCCGACGGATCCTCGAACCAATTGCCCTTTTGCAGCCGGTCCACCAGTCCACGGTCGAAATAGGAAATGTGACAGGTGACGCCCTCGACGGACGGGTCCTTGAATGCCTCGACGATGATGTCGTTGCCGAGCCAATCGACTCCGACCTTGCCGACCTGATCGGCCGCGGCGCATCCCATCCCTCCGACGATCAGTGCAGCCGAGAATGCCAGCGTTCGAAGCATGAGGTTCCTCCTTGAGGTTCGAACCAGGACCAAGAGATGGCCTTGCCCGGTCCGGCTTGCAAGCCGGACAGTTGCGGCAACCGGCCGCCTTTGCCGGTGGCCGGTCGCCGCGCTAGAGTGCGCGCCTTGTTGGGATGTCGCCTTGCCCTTGGTCGATGGACCTGGTCCAAGGCGGTCTCTCCTGGTGCATCCCAATCCCGCGGCAAAGGTCGGAAATCTCAGGCCATGATGCGTTCGATTCTTGTCGGCATTCTGGTGTTGATGGCAGCCGGGGTCGGCTTCATCACCTTCCAGTGGTACCGGACGCTGCATGGCGGCGCGCCGTACGGCGCACCTTTCGCGCTGGTCGACCAGAAGGGCGCGCCGGTCACCGAGGCGGCATTTCGGGCGCAGCCTTCGGCGGTGTTCTTCGGCTTCACCCACTGCCCGGAGGTCTGCCCGACGACGCTTTTCGAGCTCGACGGCTGGCTGAAGCAGCTCGGACCGGAAGGCAAGCCGATCAAGGCCTATTTCGTCTCGATCGACCCCGAGCGCGACACCCCCCCGGTGCTCGACGCCTATGTCTCGAACGTCTCGGACCGGATCACCGGCATTACCGGCAGCCCTGACAAGGTCGCCGCCATGGCCAAGGCCTACGGCATCTATTTCAAGAAGGTGCCGCTCGACGGCGGCGACTACACCATGGACCATACCGCCTCGGTGCTGCTGCTCGACAAAGGCGGCAGCTTCGCCGGCACCATCGCCTATGGCGAGAGCGCCGACACCGCGCTTGCCAAGCTCAAGCGCCTGGCCGGCGCCGGCTGATGACCGAGGCGCCTGCCGGCCAGACCCGGTTCTATGTCAGGACCGGCCACGCTACGGCGCTTGCGCTCTACGCCGCGGTTGAACAGGCTTTCGAGGACGACGGTCTGCCGCTCGGCATCTACGAGGTCGATGAGCAGCGGGCCATCGACGAGGTCTCGGTCTACGCGACGCAAAATGCTGCCACCATCGGCCGACGACTTCGCCGGATTGTCGAGGAGATTTCCCCAAGTCTTTCAATCGGCGAAGAAATCGTCCCTGATGTCGATTGGGTTTCGCGCTCGCTCGAAGGGCTGACCCCGGTCAGAGCGGGGCGCTTTTTGGTCCATGGCGCGCATGATCGCGGCAAGCGCCGGGCCGGCGACCTGGCAATCGAGATCGAGGCGGCGCTGGCCTTTGGCACCGGGCATCACGGCACGACGGCCGGTTGCCTCGAGCTGATCACCGAATTGGTCCGGCGCGAGCGTCCGCGCACCGCGCTCGACCTCGGCACCGGCAGCGGGGTGTTGGCGATCGCCTTGGCGCGGCTCGCTCATGCGCCGGTGCTGGCCAGCGACATCGACCCGGTGGCGACTGCAATAGCGGCGCACAACGCGCGGCTCAACCACGTCCACGCTTATGTGACGACGGTCACCGCAACCGGGTTCCGGAACCCGCTGATCGCCGGAAGCGCACCGTTCGACCTGATCGTCGCCAACATCCTTGCCCGTCCGCTGATCCGGCTGGCGCCGGCCATGGCGGCGCATCTGTCGCCCGGCGGCTCGGTCATCCTCTCCGGCCTGCTCGCTAGGCAACGCCTGCCGGTGCTGTCGGCCTATGTCGGCCAGCGCTTCCGCCACCTGCGCACGCTGACGCGAGGTGGCTGGGCGAGCCTTCATCTGAAACGATGATGTGATGCCGCACCCGTCGATCCGGCGTGACCCGACGGCCAGCGCAATGCCAGAAGAACCGCAAACGGCATTCCGTCCGGAACTGCGGAAAAACAAAGACTTAGAGTGGAGCACCGATTGAAAGAGGCGGTGATCCGCTCTAGCGTCGCGGCCTGAACCAATCTCGCGGGAGCCGGCGATGTTCCAGTCCTTCGATCAAGTCAGCGATCCTTCCGTCGGGGCGGAGCGCCTGCCTCGCCTGCGGCATTGGCTCGCCGAGAACCGCCTCGACGGCTTCCTGGTCCCGCGCGCCGACGAGCATCAGGGCGAATACGTCGCCAAGCGCTCGGAGCGGCTGCGCTGGCTGACCGGCTTTTCCGGGTCGGCCGGCGTTTGCCTGGTCCTCCCGGATGAGGCCACCGTCTTCGTCGACGGCCGTTACCAGCTGCAGGTCAGGGGCGAGGTCGACCTGGCGTTGTTTTCGATCGAGAACGTAGTCGAGACCCCGCCCGCCGCCTGGATCCGCGCGCATCTCGGCAGGGGCAAGCGCATCGGCTACGACCCCTGGCTGCACACGATCGCCGAGATCAAGGCGCTGAGCCGGGCGGCCGACAAGGTCGGTGCTGTGATGGTGCCGGTGGCCACCAATCCGATCGACCTTCTGTGGGCCGACCGGCCGGAGCCGCCACTGCGCCCAGTCACCATCCATCCGATCGGCTTCGCCGGCGAGTTGGCCAGGGACAAGCTGGCGCGGCTGGCTGCCGCGGTGGCCAAGGAAGGCGCCACCCATGCGGTGCTCACCGACCCTTCCTCGCTGGCCTGGGCCTTCAACATCCGCGGCAGCGACGTCGCCCACACGCCGTTGCCGCTCGGCTTTGCGATCCTGGCCGCCGAGGGGCTGCCCAGCCTGTTCATGGACCGGCGCAAGCTGCCGCGCGAGACGCGCGCCTATCTGACCCAGCTTGCCGACCTCAAGGCACCGGAAGAGCTCGAAACCGTGCTCGCCGAGCTGGCCAAGGGCAAGGCCCGCGTCGGACTCGACCCGGCACTGGCGGCCGAGCGGCTGAGGATGATCGTCAAGGAGAATGGCGGCAGCGTCGTCGCCATGACCGACCCCGCCCGGCTGCCGCGGGCGACCAAGAATGCGGCCGAGATCGCCGGCACCCGCGCCGCCCATCGCCGCGACGGCGCTGCCGTGACCAAACTGCTCGCCTGGCTCGACCGCCAGCCCGAACGCTCGCTCGCCGAGATCGACGTCGTCGTCAAGCTCGAGGAGAGCCGGCGCCTCGTCGGGGAGGAAGCACAGGCGCCGCTGCGCGAGATCGCCTTCGACACGATCGCCGGCACGGGTGCCAACGGCGCCATCATGCACTACCGGGTGTCGACGAAATCCAACCGCCGCATCGAGCCTGAAACCTTATTCTTGCTCGACTCGGGCGCTCAGTATGAGGACGGCACGACTGACGTTACCCGCACCGTGGCGATCGGCACGCCGAGCGCGGAGATGCGGGCCCGCTTCACCATCGTGCTCAGGGGCATGATCGCGATTTCGCGGCTGCGCTTCCCGCCGGGCACGCGCGGCGCCGACATCGATGCCTTCGCCCGCC
The DNA here is from genome assembly GCA_963791325.1 of uncultured Alphaproteobacteria bacterium. Classification (GTDB taxonomy): domain Bacteria; phylum Pseudomonadota; class Alphaproteobacteria; order Rhizobiales; family Rhizobiaceae; genus JBEVJK01. The sequence goes on from CAWBRU010000022.1 coordinate 59,482, forward strand.
ACGCTCATTGGCAGGCAGGCATCGATTTCGCCCACGGCACCGGTCATGGGGTTGGCTCTTTCCTGTCGGTGCACGAGGGTCCGCAGCGCATTGCCAAGAGCGGCACCGAGAAGCTGCTCGAGGGCATGATTCTGTCCAACGAGCCGGGCTACTACAAGGAAGGGGCCTACGGCATCCGCATCGAGAACCTCATCCTCGTTGCGCCGGCCGCTCCGATCACCGGTGGCGAGATCGCCATGCACAGCTTCGAGACGCTGACTCTGGTGCCGATCGATCGCCGGCTGATCGATCTCGGCCTGCTCAGCGACGATGAGCGCGCCTGGCTCGACGCCTATCACGCCAGGGTGGCGGCCGAGATAGCGCCGCTGCTCACCAGCGAGGAGCGCGCGTGGCTCGACCGGGCGACCGCGCCGCTTCAGCCGACCAGCTGACGCAGCACGATCAGCACCGCCGCGCCGCTCAGGAACATGGTCATCAGGCTGCTGCCGCGCCAGGCCACCACGGCCGCAACGGCCAGCGCAGCGAGCTCCGCCGGACCGGCCGTCAGCAGCGCCGGCGCCACCAGCGTGGTGAGCACTGCCGCCGGCACCGCGTCGAGGCCGGCTTCGACACGCGGCGGCAGCCGCTCGAACCGCGACAACAGGAGATGGCCGCCGATGCGGGTGAGATAGGTCAACACCGCGCCGGCCGCGATGATCGCCAGCATCGTCATGCCTGCTCCTTCCCGCCGCCATCGGTCACCGGCAGCGCCGCAGCTAGCGCGATGCCGGCAAGTGCGCCGATCGAGATGTGCCAAGGCGAGCCGACCAGCCGCTCGGCGAGCACCGACACCACCGCACTGGCAGCCACCACGGGCAGCCAGCGCGGCCGCTTGCGGAAGCTCATCACCAGGCCCAGAAAGTAGATCGGCAGCAGGAAGTCGAGGCCGAGCCGGTGGGGGTCCGCAACGAGGCCGCCGAAATAGGCGCCGATGGCGGTCTGCACGATCCAGCAGATCCAGATCCCCACACCCAGCCCGGCGTACCAGGCAAAACGCAGCGGAAGTCCTTCGCCGATATGCCGTTCGGTCTCGGCGAACTGGGGGTCGCTCAGGAAGAAGAAGGTCACGGCTTGCTGGACAACCGGCCAGGCTGCGATGCGCCGGCCAAGCGCGGCGGAGTAGAGCACATGGCGGAAGTTGACGGCGAAGATCGAAAGCACGATCACCCAGGGCGCGAGCCGTTGGCCGAACAGCTCGATGCCGACCATCTGGCTGGCGCCGCCATAGACCAGCGCGCTCATCAGCACCGCCTGTCCGGCCGTCAGCCCGTTGTCGACGGCAAGCGCGCCGAACAGCAGCCCGAACGGCAGGATGGCGATGATGACCGGCAGGCCGGCACGCAGGCCGCTGACGAAGTCGGCCTTGGAATCCGGCTTGATGCTGACGTCCACGGAAGGTTCCTCGTTCGGTTCGGCCGTGATGAGCCAAAGCGCCCGTCAATGCCAGCGAATTCGCCTGAAGGTTGCATCAACGCCGCTGAAGCGGCGCGACCCGATTGAGCCGCTAGGAGGCGCCGGCGCCGACCCGGTCGAACCATGCCGCCTCGTCGATCACCTCGACGCCGAGTTCGGACGCCTGCTTGAGCTTGGAGCCGGCACCTGGGCCGGCGACGACGAGGTCGGTCTTCTTCGACACCGAGCCGGCAACCTTGGCGCCGAGCCGCTCGGCCATCGCCTTCGCCTCCTCGCGCGACATCCGCTCGAGCGAACCGGTGAACACCACGGTCTTGCCGGCGACCGGCGAGGTGAGCGCGGGCGCCGGCTTCTCCTCCTCCGGCGCGACCTCCTCGAGCAGCCTGTCGAGCGCCTGCAGATTGTGCGCCTCGCCGAAGAATTCCACGATCGCCTCGGCAACGACGCCGCCGATGCCGCCCACCGACAGCAGCTCCTGCCACGCCGCATTGCCCTTGGGCAACGCCTCGGCCGGGACCTCGGCCTCAACCGCCACCTGGCGCAGCGCTGAAAAGTCGAGGAACGCGCGCGCCAGCCGCTTGGCGTTGGTCTCGCCGACATGGCGGATGCCGAGCGCGTTGATGAAGCGCCAAAGGGCCACACGGCGGCGGGCATCGATCGCATCGAACAGCTTGCGCACGGAGACTGCGCCAAACCCCTCCACCGCCTCGAGCTTTTCGGCGGCGCTCTGCTGGCGAGACTTGAGGGTGAAGATGTCGGCCGGCTCGCGCACCGTGAGAGCCTCATCGTCGGCGTTGAAGAAGAACTCGATCTGCTTCTCGCCAAGCCCCTCGATGTCGAAAGCGTTGCGCGAGACGAAATGCCGGATCCGCTCCACCGCCTGGGCCGGGCAGATCAGCCCGCCGGTGCAGCGGCGCACCGCCTCGCCCTCTTCACGCACCGCATGGCTGCCGCAGGCCGGGCAGCGATCCGGAAAGACGTAAGGCTTGGCTGAGGCGGGGCGCTTCTCCAAGACGACGTCGAGCACTTGCGGGATGACATCGCCGGCTCGCTGGATGACGACCGTGTCGCCGATGCGGATGTCGCGACCGTCGCGGATCGGCTGGCCGGTGTTGCCGATGCCCTTGATATAGTCCTCATTGTGCAAGGTGGCATTGGTCACCACCACGCCGCCGACCGTCACCGGCTCGAGCCGGGCGACCGGCGTCAATGCCCCGGTGCGCCCAACCTGGATGTCGATGCCGTTGAGGACGGTCATCGCTTTCTCGGCGGCGAATTTGTGGGCGATCGCCCAGCGCGGGCTGCGCGAGCGGAAGCCGAGCCGCTCCTGGAGATCCAGGCGGTCGACTTTGTAGACCACCCCGTCGATGTCGTAGGGCAGCTCGGCGCGCTCGGCCTCGATCTCGTGATAGTGGGCGAGGATGTCCTCGACCGAGCGGCAGCGGACCATGCGCTCATTGATCTTGAAGCCCCAATCGCCAAATCGCCGGACGACGTCGAATTGGCTTTCTCCGAGCGGCGCGGAGATCTCACCCCAGGCATAGGCGAAGAACTTCAGCGGCCGCGAGCGGGTCACCTCGGGATCGAGCTGGCGCAGGCTGCCGGCCGCCGAATTGCGCGGATTGGCGAACACCCGGCCGCTCTCGGCCATGCGCTGGTTGAGCGCAAAGAAATCATCCCGGCGCATATAGACCTCGCCGCGCACCTCGACGACGTCCGGCGCGCCCTTGGGCAGCTGCTGCGGGATCTCGGAGATGGTGCGGATGTTGGCGGTGACATTTTCGCCGGTGGTGCCGTCGCCGCGGGTAGCCGCCGTCACCAGTCGCCTGGCTTCATAGCGCAACGACATCGACAGGCCGTCGATCTTCGGCTCGGCGGTGAACACCAGCTCGCGCTCGGCCGGCCAGGACAGGAACCGCCGCACCCCGGCGACGAAATCGCCGACATTGGCGTCGGAAAAGGCGTTGTCGAGCGACAGCATCGGCCGGGCATGGACCACGGGGCCGAACGTCCCGGCGGGCGCGGCGCCGACTTTCAGCGACGGCGAATCGGGCCGCACCAGCTCCGGGAAGCGCGCCTCGATCTCGGCGTTGCGGATCCGCAGCGCATCATATTCCCCGTCCGAGATCGTCGGCGCGTCCTCGGCATGGTAGCGGCGGTCGTTCTCCGCGATCTCGCCGGCCAGCCGGGCGAGCTCGGCCACGGCTTCGGCTTCGGTCAGTTGGGCAACGGGGGTGAGGTCCTCGGCCATCCGCGTCTCGTTCGTCTCGACAGGGGGCTACGATAGCCAAGCCGCAGCGCCGCTCAAGATGCCAATGCCGGGTTCTCGCTGAGCAGGCGCAAGGCAGCAGCCCGCGCCTCGGCCGTAACCGTCGCGCCGGCGAGCATCCGCGCGATCTCCTCCTGGCGTGCCTTGCGGTCCATCTCGGCAATGCCGGTCGACACGGTGTCGGCCCCACCGGATTTTGAGATCAGATAATGGGTGCGGGCGCGGGCGGCCACCTGCGGGGCGTGGGTGACCGACAGCACCTGGACCCGTTCGGCGAGACGCGCCAGCCGCTGGCCGATCGCATCGGCGACGGCGCCGCCTACCCCGGTGTCGATCTCGTCGAACACCAGTGTCGGCGCCGAGCCGCGATCGGCGAGCGCGACTTTCAGCGCCAGCAAGAAGCGCGACAGCTCGCCTCCGGAAGCGACCTTCATCAGCGGGCCCGGCCGGCTGCCCGGATTGGTGCGCACCCAGAACTCGACCGTGTCCGTGCCGGTCTCGGCGCGCTGCTCGGGCACGCTGGCCAGCGCTACCACAAATTCGGCACGCTCCAGCTTGAGCGCCGGCAGCTCGGCCATCACGGCGCGCTCGAGATGGTGGGCCGCCGCCTGTCGAGTTTGCGTCAGCGCTGCCGCGGCCGCGTCGTAGACCTTCTTTGCCTTGGCCGCCTGCTGGTCGAGCTGGGCGAGCCGCTCTGCCCCTGCGTCGAGATCGGCGAGATCGGCAGCCATGGTGTCACGCAAGGCGGCGAGATCGTCGACCGGCATGGCATGCTTGCGGCCGGCGGCGCGCAGCGCAAACAGCCGCTCCTCGGCGCGCTCCAGCTTCTGGGGGTCGAACTCGCTCGCCCTCAGCGCCGCCTCGACGGCCGCTTGGGCGGCATCGAGCGCCAACAGCGCCTGGTCGAGCTGGATGACGATCTCGTCGACCAGGCCGGGCACTTCGGCGGCCTTGCGCTGCAGGCGCCGGAGCAGACGGGCAAGCTGCGGCGAAGCCGAGCCGGCCCCGGACAGAACCTCGCGCGCATCGTCGATATCGCCGGCAAGTTTCTCGGCCCGCATCATCGCAGCCCGCGCACCGGCAAGCTCGGTCTCCTCACCGGGCTGCGGGTCGAGCCGGGAAAGCTCCGCGACGCTGGCGCGCAGATACTCGGCCTCGCGGGCCGCCGCCTCGACGCGCGACCGGTGCTCCGTCCGCTGCGTTTCGGCCTGCCGCCACTGCCGCCAGGCTTCGCCAACTGCGCCGGCGGCACTGCCGTGGCCGCCGAAGGCGTCCAGCAGATCGCGATGCGCACCGGCATCGACCAGCGCCCGCTCGTCATGCTGGCCGTGGATCTCGACCAGCGCATGGCCGATATCGCGCATCAGGGCGACACTTGCGGGCTGGTCGTTGACGAACACGCGCGTGCGCCCATCGGCAGACTGGACGCGGCGCAAGATGATGTCGCCGTCATCGTCGAGCGCATTGTCGGCAAGCAGCCGGCGCGCCGGATGGTTGACGGGGACATCGAATACCGCGCTCACCTGGCCCTGGGCAGCGCCATGGCGCACCAGCGAGGCGTCGCCCCGCGCACCCAGCGCCAGCGACAGCGCGTCGAGCAGGATCGACTTGCCGGCGCCGGTCTCGCCGGTCAGCACCGAAAGGCCGGACGCAAGATCGATGTCCAGCCGTTCGATGAGGACGATATCGCGGATTGATAGCCGGGCGAGCATCGGCCGCCGTCAGCCGGTGATCAGCTTTCCGGCCTTGGACAGCCACGACTCCCCGTTTTCGCGCGGCGCCAGCCCGCCCTTGCTCAGCAGGGCGTAGCTGTCCTTGTACCAGGAGCTGTCGGGGTAGTTGTGGCCCAGGACGGCGGCGGCGGTCTGTGCCTCGGAGGTCAGGCCCATCGCATAATAGGCCTCGACCAGGCGCGCCAGCGCCTCCTCGACGTGGCGGGTATTGGAGTAGTTCTCGACGACGTAGCGGAAGCGCTTGATCGCGGCGATATATTCGCGCCGCTCAAGATAGTAGCGGCCGATCTGCATCTCCTTGCCGGCGAGCTGATCGCGGGCGAAGCGAATCTTGTTCTTGGCATCCTCGACATATTCCGAATCGGGCCAGCGCTGGACCACCTCGTCCATCGCTTCGATGGCGCGCTTCAATTCTTTCTGGTCCTGGGTGATGTCGTGGATCTGACGGAAGTAGGACAAGCCGACGATGTACTGGGCGTAAGCGGCGTCCGGATCGGTCGGGTAGAGCTGCACATAGCGCTTGGCCGAGGAAATCGCGTCATCATATTCGCCGCGCCGATAGTCCGCGAAAGCGCCCATCACCAAGGCCTTGCGGCCATATTCTGAATACGGGTGCTGGCGGTCGACGGCGTCGAACTTCTTGCTCGCTTCCTCCAGCCGGCCGGCATTCATATTGGCCAGGGCCTGGTTGTAGAGCACGTCCGGCGGATCGGTCTGCTCGACATAGGTGGCGAGATCGATATCCTTTTCGCCGGCACAGGCGGCAAGCAACAGCGGCGCCAGCATCACCGGGACGAACGCAGCTCTCGTCCAGGTTCGTTGCGCGGGGCGCGCTCGATTGACGGTCATCTTCAGTTCGCCCCTCCGGCGCTCGAATCAGTACGGCAGAGCCGTAAACTCGAACGGACCGCCTAAAGAAATCGTATCCGCAGCCAATCGTGCATTTTTGTGGCGAAACTGCGCCGCAGGCAGGGACGGTTGTCCCCGTCAGCCCATCCAGAGCGCGGCCCGCGGGCCGGCTACCGTCACCATCTCGGCCGAATGACCGCGGTCCCGGCGCTGGGTTTCGACAACCTCGAAGGCCGAGCGATCGTCGAGCAGCCGGCGCAAGGCATTGGCGTTCAGCCGATGGCCGCCGCGGTGCGAGCGGAAGCAGCCGATGAAGCGGGCGCCGGCAAGTGCCAGGTCGCCCATCGCGTCGAGCATCTTGTGGCGCACGAACTCGTCGGGATAGCGCAGCCCTTCCATGTTGATGATCCGGTCGTCTTCGCCGATCACCACGGAATTCTCCAACGAGGAGCCGAGCGCATAGCCCGCCGCCCACAGCCGCTCGACATCCTTCATGAAACCGAAGGTGCGGGCGCGTGCAACCTCTGTGCGGAAGAACTCGGCGCCAAGATCGCAGGCGAAGGCCTGGCGGCCGATCGTCGGGGTCGGGTAGTCGATCTCGACCTCCAGGCGCGTGCCCGCATAAGGGTGGAACTCGGCCCAGGATGCGCCATGTTCGACCCGCACCGGCTTCAGCACGCGGATGTAGCGGCGCTTGGCCGTCAACGTCTCGGTGCCGGCTTGGTCGAGCGCCTCGACGAACGGAGCCGCACTGCCGTCGAGGATCGGCAGCTCCGGACCGTCGATGTCGACCGCGAGGTTGTCGATGCCCAGCGCGTAGACCGTCGCCATCAGATGCTCGACGGTGGCGACGGAGCCCCGCGACGGATCACCGAGCACAGTCGACAGGTCTGAGAGAGCCACCTCGGAAACCAATGCTCGGACTTCATGGTCCTGGCCGTCGGCGTCGAGACAGTGAAACACCACCCCGGTATCGGCATCGGCCGGGGCAAGCCCGATCGAGACCGGCTTGCCGGTGTGAACGCCGACGCCCGCAAGCGTCACCCGAGATCGGATCGTCGTTTGGAAATCGTTCAAGTCGGAACCCACAAGACCTCTTGCGGCGCCCGGGGCAAGGCAGCCGGATCGCCGCTGCCCTTGACGGCCCGCCGGCAACTCACTTGCAACGGGCGGAACATAGGCGCAAGCGCCGGACCGGCCAAATCACGGATTCTTTCTCGGCATTACCTCAGCCAATCCGTACGCCGGCAGCGACAACCTGTTGGTCTCAAATAACAAAATAGCTTCGGGCAGGCGAAGCCCGCCTGCCCGATCGATCGCCGCAATGCCCTCAGCTCAGTTGGCTTGGCGGCGCAGGAAAGCCGGGATCTCGAGCTGATCGTCCTCCTGCTGGGCCCGCTGCGGGGCGGCGCGGCCATGCTCGTCGAGCGCGGCCCGGCGGGGCGCATAAACCTGCGGGTCCTGGCTCGGCAGACGCCGCGGGTCCGGCTGCTGGCGCAGTTTGGGCTCCCTGGGCTGCGCCGGCTGCAGGCGCGCGGGTTCGTCTTCGCGCCGGGACAGTCCGGTGGTGAGACGCTTCAGCAGGCCCATCGGACCGCGTTCGTCGTGCGGCTCCGGCGCGCGGCGGGCCGCCTCGACCTCGGCCTTGACCGAGGGCGGGAAGTCCTCGACCCGCGGCATGCGCGGCTGCGACGCCGCCGGCTGCTGCGGGGCTTGGACGGCTGCCGGCTGCGGCGGCGGCTGGTGATAGAGCTGCTGCGGCACCGGGTGCGGCTCTTGCGGAGCGCCGGGGAACAGCTTGCTCTGCGGGCGGAAATCCTGGGCTGCTGCCATCTGCCGTGGCTCGACCATGGCGGCTGCCTGGATCTCGGCAGCGCGGATCGCCTCGGCGACCGGATCGACGGGGCGCTGAAGCTCCGCCGCCGGACGCTGCGGCTCGGGCGCCGGGCGTGCGCCGTTCTGCTTGTTGGCGGCCTGACGGACCGGCAATGGCGGGGCGACCGAGATCTCCGAAGCCGCCTTGTCGATGCCGGTGGCAACCACCGAGACGCGGATCACGCCTTCGAGGTCCTCGTCGAAGGTTGCGCCCAGGATGATGTTGGCGTCCTGGTCGACCTCCTCGCGGATGCGGGTCGCCGCCTCGTCGACCTCGAACAGGGTGAGGTCGCGGCCGCCGGTGATCGAGATCAGAAGGCCGCGTGCGCCCTTCATCGAGGTCTCGTCAAGCAGCGGATTGGCGATTGCCGCCTCGGCGGCAGCCATCGCGCGGCCTTCGCCCGAGGCCTCGCCGGTGCCCATCATCGCCTTGCCCATCTCGCGCATCACCGAACGGACGTCGGCGAAGTCGAGATTGATCAGCCCTTCCTTGACCATCAGGTCGGTGATGCAGGCGACGCCCGAATAGAGCACTTGGTCGGCCATGGCGAAAGCATCGGCGAAGGTGGTCTTGTCGTTGGCGATCCGGAACAGATTCTGGTTCGGGATCACGATCAAGGTGTCGACGCATTTCTGCAGCTCTTCAATGCCGAGATCGGCGGTCTTCATGCGCCGCTGGCCCTCGAAATGGAACGGCTTGGTGACCACCCCGACCGTCAGGATGCCCTTCTCGCGCGCCGCGCGGGCAACCACCGGTGCGGCGCCCGTGCCGGTACCGCCGCCCATGCCCGCGGTGACGAAGCACATATGGGTATTCGACAGATAGTCGACGATCTCGTCGAGGCATTCCTCGGCAGCCGCGCGCCCGACCTCCGGCTGCGAGCCCGCGCCGAGGCCCTCGGTGACATGCGCGCCCAGTTGGATCAGCCGCTCGGACTTCGACATGGTGAGCGCCTGCGCGTCGGTGTTGGCCACCACGAATTCGACGCCCCGCAGCCCCGCAGTGATCATGTTGTTGACGGCGTTGCCGCCGCCGCCGCCGACCCCGAACACCGTGATGCGTGGCTTTAGCTCGGTGATATCCGGCTTTTGAAGATTGATTGTCATGTCCTCGTCCTTTCGCCTTCCTGCCGCCTCGCCGCGCGGCCTCTCTGTGGCTGTCCCTTAAAACTCGCCGATACTAGAAACTGTCCCTCAACCACTGGCCCATCCGCTGGATCGTGCCGCCGGTGCCAGTCATCCTCACCTGCAGGCCGCTGCGCAGCTGGATGTTCTCCGGCCCCGACAATTGCGGATAGATCAGCAGCCCGACCGCGGTCGAGAACGCCGGACCCTTGCCTGCCTCGGGCAGCCCGCTGACGCCAAGCGGACGACCGATCCGGACATTGCGCCCCAGAATGCGCCGCGCCGCTTCCGGCAGCCCGGCGAGCTGGCTCGCCCCGCCGGTCAGCACGACGCGCTTGCCGACCACGCTGCCGTAGCCGGACTGATTGAGCCGGTCGCGCAGGATTTCGAGGGTCTCTTCGATGCGCGCCCGAATGATCCGCGTCATCACCGCGCGCGGCACTTGCAGCGGCACGTCGCCGTCATCGTCGCCGATCGGCTGGATCGAGACCGCGTCGCGGTCGTCGGCACTGCCCGGCAACGCCGACCCGTGCATCACCTTCAGCCGCTCCGCATCTTGCAGGCGGGTCGAGAGACCGCGCGCCAGATCCATGGTGACATGGCTGCCGCCGATCGGAATGGCGTCGGCGTGGACGAACTTGCCGTCGGCGAAGACCGAAAGCGTGGTGGTCCCGCCGCCCATGTCGATGCAGGCCGCTCCCATCTCGAGTTCGTCGTCGACCAGCGCTGCAAGACCGCTTGCGTAGGGGGTGGCGACCATCCGCTCGACCGACAGATGCGAGCGGTTGATGCAGAGCTCCAGGTTGCGCAGCGCCGCGGCGTCGCCGGTCAGCACATGCATGTCGACGCCGAGCGTCTCGCCGACCATGCCGCGCGGATCGCGCACGCCGCGTTCGGCATCGAGGGCGAAATTGGTGGGCAGCGAATGGACGACCTCGCGCTCCGCATTGAGCGCCTGCTTGGCGCCGGCGCCCAAGACCCGCTTGATGTCGGACTGGTCGACCTCATGGCCGCCGAGCTTGACGGTGGCGGAGAAGGTCTCGCTGCGCAGGCGCCCGGCGCTGACATTGACCAGGATCGAATCCACCGTCAGCCCGGCCATCCGCTCGGCCGCATCGACGGCCAGCCGGATCGCCTGCTCGGCACGGTCGAGATCGATCATGACGCCGGATTTGACGCCTTGCGATTTCTGGTGGCCGATGCCGATCACCTGAGCCTTGTGGGTGCGTCCGCGCAGCAGCTGGCTGGCCTCGGCAGGCTTCATCCGCGCAACCATGCAGCAGATCTTGCTCGAGCCGATGTCGAGCACGGTCACGATGCCGGTGCGGCCGGCGGGCCGATCGCCTTTGCCGAGCCAGCTCATATCTTGCGCTCCTGAGCCTTGCCCGGCTTTGCCTTTTCCTTGAGCGCGGCTTCGCGCCTGAGCTCCGCCTCAGGAGTGAGCTGGACGACGAGACGGTCCTCCAGTCGCATGTCGACGGCGAGGATGTCCCGCGACAGGATCCCGTTCTCCCTGTCGAGCGCGATGATGTCGGTGATCGCCTTGGCCTCGTCATGATCGGGCAGCTTGATGGTGACGCCGTTCTCGAGCCGCAGATCCCAGCGCCGCTCGCCGACCCGGATGTAGCCCTTGACGCGTGCCGCCAGCTCGGGATGCGCCGCAACCAGATCGATGAAGGGCGCTGCCCGCTCCGGCGCGCCGAGACCGATGACCAGCGGCAAGGTCGCATGCCGCTCGCTGGCGAATGGCACGATCACGTTGCCCGACCGCTCGACGATGGTCAGGTCGCGGCCATGCTGCCAGAGCGCAAACGGTTTGCGCTCCTCGACGCGCACGTCGATCTCGTCGGGATAGGTCTTGCGCACCTCCGCCGTCTTGATCCAGGGCAGGCCGGCAATCCGCGCCCGCGCCGCTTCGGCATCGAAGCCGATGAGCGAGGTCCAGCCGTCCAAGCCGAGCTGCTCGAGGATGTCGATTTCGGAGGTCTCGCGATGGCCGACCACCCGAACCTGGTCGACCGCGAAGCCGAGCCGTGAGGTCACGGTCTGGGCCAGCGCCGGGCCGTGGCCGCCGAGATAGACGCCGTAGAGGGTGAACGACCCGATCAGCAGCGCGCTCGCCGAGCTTGCCGCAAACCGGGGCAGCGAAAGCTCGCCGGAATCGAACCGGCTCAGCCACCGTGCGGGGCGTCTCAAGAGCCGCGGCAGCACCCAGCTTGCCGCCGCCATCGAGGGTCGACCCGGCGAACCGCCCCTTGCTGTCCTGCGCCGCCAGCTTTGCCCCGACTTCACCGCGAACACGACGCGTCCTCCACCATCCAACTCAAGAGGTCGCCGAACGACAAGCCTGCCGCCGCGGCGATCTCCGGCACCAGAGAGGTCGGCGTCATGCCAGGCTGGGTGTTGACCTCGAGCCAGATGAGTTCGCCATTCTCAGAATGGCGATCGTCGTAGCGGAAGTCCGACCGCGAAACGCCCCGGCAGCCGATGACCTGGTGAGCCTTGAGGGCCAGTGTCTGCACTGCGTGGTAAATATTCGGTGAAATTTTCGCCGGGCATTCGTGTTTCGAGCCCCCGGCCACGTACTTCAAGTCGTAATCGTAGAAGGCATGGCCGACCGGAATGATCTCGGTGACACCCAGCGCGGTGTCGCCCATGACCGCGCAGGTCAGCTCGCGGCCGGCAATGAAACGCTCGACCATGACGGAGTTGCCGTATTTCCAGTCGGGCGAGGAAATCACCTGCGGCGGATGGGACTGGCCCTCCTTGACGATGACCACGCCGAAGCTCGACCCTTCGTTCACCGGCTTGACCACATAGGGCGGCGCCATCGGGTGCTCGTTGCCGATCTCGTGCCGGTCGAGCACCGTCGACTCGGCGACGGGAATGCCGACCGACCGCGCGACCCGCTTGGCCTGCTCCTTGTTCATGGCCAATGCCGAGGCGAGCACGCCGGAATGGGTGTAGGGGATGGCGAGATATTCGAGCACGCCCTGGACGGTCCCGTCTTCGCCATACGGGCCATGCAGGGCATTGAACGCGACATCGGGCCGCAACGCGGCGAGTACGGCGCCGACATCGCGTTCGACGTCGACCCGGGTGACCCGATACCCTTCCCTCTCCAATGCATCCGCGCACGCATTCCCCGAAGAAAGCGACACCGGCCGTTCGGACAGAATCCGCCCATCAACACGGCCACGTGTTTAACCTTCATTCCCTGTCCACCCTTTGACGCAGGGTTCGTTGTTATGGGTTTCCTGACCGTGAGTCAGTCTGTTTCCGGCGGGCCTGCCCCCCAGACAAAACGCGCCGGACGCGCCACACGACTCAAATCAGGAAACGCTGATGTCGCAAAGAATCAGAGAGTTGATTCCGTGACAAGTCCCGAAGAGTCATCGGTTAATCAAAACTGAATTTTTGCCCTGCGGACGTTGTCAAATTGACCTATCGGAGGTTCTTATTGCGTGATAGCTAAAGCAGTTGGCCGAGAAGTTCCTGGACCGCGCGCCCCGGCTTGAAGGTGCCGATTCGCTTGATCTCCCAATCCAGGCGAATGCCGGAATGAACAAGCACTCTCGCCCGCACCGTCTCGCCAAGAAATTCCAGATCGTAGCCGGTCGCCGTGCCGGTGTTGATCATGAAATTGCAGTGCATCGGCGACATCTGCGCGCCGCCGATCATCAGCCCGCGGCAGCCGGCCTTGTCGATCTCGCGCCAGGCCGACGTTCCCTCCGGATTCTTGAAGGTCGAGCCGCCGGTCTTCTCGCGGATCGGCTGCACGGTCTCGCGATGATGCTGGACCGCATCCATCGCCGCCTTGATCGCCGCCGGGTCCTCCGGATAGCCTTCGAAGACGGCGCCGGTGAAGATCCAATCGGCAGGTGCGGCCGAGTGCCGGTAGGCATATCCCATCTCGGCACTGCTCAGCGTATGGCGATTGCCTTGCCGATCGACGGCGGCGACCGTCACCACCCGCTCGCGCGTCTCCACCCCATTGGCGCCGGCGTTCATCTTGAGGGCGCCGCCGACCGAGCCGGGAATGCCGTGGTAGAAGTGGAAGCCGCCGATGCCGGCCTCCAGCGCCACCGCGGCGAGCCGCTTGTCGGGGGCGGCGGCGCCGGCGCGAATGCGGGTGGCCGAGACCGGCTCGGCCGTGCCGAAGCCCTTGGCCGAAAGCCGCACCACCACGCCCGGAATGCCGCCTTCGCGCACCAGCAGGTTTGAGCCGACGCCGATGACGGTGACCGGGATGTCGCCGGGCAGCAGCTTGAGGAAGGCGGCGAGATCATCTTCGTCCGCGGGCTGAAACAGGAGTTCGGCAGTGCCGCCGGCGCGGAACCAGGTGATCTTCTCCATCTCGGCATTGGCGCTGAGGCGGCCGCGCAGCGTCGCCAGGCTTGCGCCCAGTCTGGCCAGCAGCGCATCGCCCTTCATGCCGCAGCCTCTCCGCCGAGTTCCTTGGGCAGCGCATAGGCCCATTGGGTGATGTTGCCGGCGCCGAGGAAGACGACGAAATCGCCGGGTGCGGCGAGCGCACGGACGGCGGGGGCGATCGCCTGCGGCCCTTCGATATAGCGGGCGTCGCGGTGGCCGCCGGCGCGGATACGGGCGGTGAGCGTCTCTGAATTCACCCCGTCGATGACGTCTTCGCCGGCGGCATAGACAGGCGCCACCATCACCGTGTCGGCGTCGTTGAAGGCGGCGGAGAAGTCGTCGAACAGGTCGCGCAGGCGGGTGAAGCGATGCGGTTGGGCGATCGCAATGACGCGGCCCTCGGTCTGGTCACGCGCCGCCCGCAGCACCGCCTTGATCTCGACGGGATGGTGGCCGTAATCGTCGAAGATCTTCACCCCGTTCCAGCTGCCGGTCGGGGTGAAACGGCGCTTGACCCCGCCGAAAGAGGCAAGGCCCTTGCGGATGTCGGCTTCCGAAAGCCCGAGTTCGGCAGCGACCGCGATCGCAGCGGTGGCGTTGGAGACGTTGTGACGGCCGGGCATCGGCAAGGCGAGATCGCTGATCCGCCGTTCCCTGCCGGTCTTGCGGTCGCGGATCACCACGTCGAAGCGCGACCCCGCGCCGTCGACGCGGCGGCTGAGGAAGCGCACATCGGCCTGCGCATTCTCGCCATAGGTGACGACACGGCGATCCTCGATCCGCGACACCAGCGCCTGCACCTCGGGATGGTCGGTGCACATCACGCCGAAGCCGTAGAACGGCACGTTCTCGACGAACTGGCGGAAGGCTTCGCGCACTTTGTCGAAGCTGCCGTAATGGTCGAGATGCTCGGGGTCGATATTGGTGACCACGGCGATGTCGGCCGGCAGCTTGAGAAAGGTGCCGTCGCTTTCGTCCGCCTCGACCACCATCCATTCGCCTGCGCCCATGCGGGCATTCGTTCCATAGGCGTTGATGATCCCGCCATTGACCACGGTCGGATCGAGGCCCCCGGCGTCGAGCAGGGTCGCCACCATCGATGTGGTCGTGGTCTTGCCGTGGGTGCCGCCGATGGCCACCGCCTGGCGGAAGCGCATCAATTCGGCCAGCATCTCCGCGCGGCGCACGATCGGCAGCACCCGCTGGCGCGCCGCGACCAATTCGGGATTGGTCTTCTTGATCGCCGTCGAGACGACCACGACCTCGGCCTCGCCGAGGTTTTCGGCCCGGTGGCCGACGAAGCACTCGATGCCGTTCTCGCGCAGCCGCTGGATGTTGGCCCCGTCGGCCTGATCCGATCCCTGCACCCGGTAGCCGAGATTGTGCAGCACTTCGGCGATGCCGCTCATGCCGATGCCGCCGATGCCGATGAAATGGACGAGGCCGATCGTCTGCGGCATCTTCATCTCACCGCATCTCCTTTGCCTTGAACTCCGCGACCGCGCGGCCGGAGGCAATAGCCTCCGTCAGGTCGGCAAGCAACCGCGCCGCATCCGGCTTGCCGGCCGATCTGGCGCTCTTGGCCATCGCTGCGAGCCGCTCGGGATCGCCCATCAAGCCGCCGATCAGCTCGGCCAGCCGCTCGGGCGACAGCGCGGCCTGGGCGTGGAGCTCGGCACCTCCCGCCGCCGCCAGCATCGCAGCGTTGGCCGCCTGGTCGTGGTCGAGCGCATGCGGATAGGGGACCAACAGCGCCGGCCGGCCGATCACCGAAATCTCCGAGACCGTCGAAGCTCCGGAGCGCGACACCACCAGATGCGCTTTGGCCATGCGTTCGGCCATGTCGCCGAAGAAAGCCGACACTTCGGCCTCGACGCCGAGCGACTCATAGGCTTCGAGCACCTTGGCTTCGTCGTCCGGGCGCGCCTGCTGGGTGATGCGCAGCCGCCGGCGCTGGTCCTCGGGCAAAAGCGCGATCGCCGGCGGAATGGCGTCGGAGAAGAACTGGGCGCCTTGGCTGCCGCCGAACACCAGCAGGCGGAACGGGCCGTCGGCCTCGGGCACATCGAACGGCACCTCCGCTGCGGCCATGACCGCTGGCCGGACCGGATTGCCGGTGAGCACGGTCTTGCCCTGATAGGCGCCGTTGCCGTCGGCCAGAAAGCCGCCGGCG
The DNA here is from genome assembly GCA_963791325.1 of uncultured Alphaproteobacteria bacterium. Classification (GTDB taxonomy): domain Bacteria; phylum Pseudomonadota; class Alphaproteobacteria; order Rhizobiales; family Rhizobiaceae; genus JBEVJK01. Next base: position 75,332 of record CAWBRU010000022.1, read on the forward strand.
ATGGCGCTGACGCGTCCGGCAAGCGCCTTGTTGGCCCGGCCCATGACGGCGTTCTGCTCGTGGATCAGGGTCGGCACGCCGCGCCGGGTCGCCGCATAGATCGGCGGCAGCGTCGGATAGCCGCCGAAGCCGACCACCGCCGCCGGCTTCTCCTTGGCGATCACCGCGGATGCCTGGCGCACGCCGCGGAAGATCGTCCAGAACGAGCGGGCCAGCGCCAGCGGGTTTTTCGAGGCCAGCGTCGCAGCCGAGATCGGATGGATGCGGGCGCCGGGGAAATTGACGGCAAAGCGCTCGGCCCGGCTGTCGGTCGCCAGCTGCACCGTCCAGCCGCGGGCGGAGAGTTCATGCGCCAGCGCCTCGGCGGGAAACAGGTGGCCGCCGGTGCCGCCGGCGGCCAGGAGGATCGTGCGGTCCGCCATTTCACTCGGCCGGGAGCGGCCGTTCCGCAAACGACAGCACCCCCGGCTGCTTGCGCTTTTCCGGCCGTTTGCGCGTCAGCGCCAGCACCATGCCCATCGACACGGCGATCGCGATCAGCGAGGAGCCGCCATAGGAGATGAACGGCAAGGTCATGCCCTTGGCAGGCATCAGCTGCAGATTGACGCCCATATTGATGATCGATTGGAAGCCGAACATCGACACCAGGCCGGCAACCGCATAGCGGGTGAAGTCGTCGTCCTCCTTGAAGGCGATGGTCAGGCCGCGCAGCACGATGAAGGCGAACAGGAGCATGATCAGGAAGCACAGGATGATGCCGAACTCCTCGCCGGCCACGGCGAAGACGAAGTCGGCATGGGCGTCGGGGATCACGCGCTTGACGGTGCCCTCGCCCGGTCCCACGCCCCACCAGCCGCCATGCACCAGCGCCTCGCGGCCCATGTCGACCTGGAAGGTATCGCCCTCGCCGGTCATGAAGCGGTCGACGCGGCCGGCGACATGCGGAAACACCGTATAGGCCGCCAAGGCACCGCCGGCGCCGACGGCGCCGAGCAGGATGATCCATAGCCACGGCATGCCGGCCATGAAGAACATCACCCCCCAGGTTCCGAGCGTCAGCATGGTCTGGCCGAGATCGGGCTGGGCGACGAGCAGCGCCACCGTGACGGCGAGCAGGATCATGGCGAACAGATTGCCGGGAATGTCTGGCTGGCGGGCGTGCTCGGCAAACAGCCAGGCGCAGATGATGACGAAGGCCGGCTTCAGGAACTCGGATGGTTGGATCGACAGCCCGGCGAGCGACACCCAGCGGCGGGCGCCCTTGACCTCGACGCCGACATAGAGCGCCGCGACCATCAGCACCAGGGCGACAACCAGCATGATCAGCGCCATGCGGCGGATCTGCCTGACCTCGAGGAAGGAAACCGACAGCATGGCGAGCAGCGCCGGCAGGGTGAACACGATCTGCCTGGTGGCGAAATGGAAGCTGTCCAGGCCGATGCGCTCGGCCACGGCCGGGCTGGCGGCGAACGACAGGACGATGCCGAGCCCCATCAGCAACAGGAAGGCGGCGAGGAACCAGCGGTCCACCGTCCACCACCACGTGGCGACGGGGCTCTTGTCAACACGGCTCAACATCGTCAGCGTCCTCCGATCGCCTCTATCCCGGCAATGGCGTTCACGGCGGCCCGGAAGGCATCGCCGCGCACCTCGAAATTCTTGAACTGGTCGAAGCTGGCACAGGCGGGCGACAAAAGCACGACCGTCTCGGCCGCGGGGTCGCGCGCGGCGTCGGCTGCGGCGTGCTCGACGGCTGCGCCGAGCGTGCCGGAAATCTCGTAGGCCACCGCTTCGCCGAGCGTGGCGGAAAAGGCCGGCGCCGCCTCGCCGATCAGATAGGCCTTGGCGATGCGCGGGAAGAAGCCGCGCAGCGGCTCGATGCCGCCCTCCTTGGGCAGGCCGCCGGCGATCCAGTAGATCCGCGGGAAGCTCGACAGGGCCGGGGCCGCGGCATCGGCGTTGGTCGCCTTGGAATCGTTGACGAACAGCACGCGGTCCTTGCGCCCGACCTGCTCCATCCGGTGCGCCAGTCCGGGAAAGCTGTCGAGGCCGGCCTGGATCACGGCAAGGTCAAGCCCGGCATCGAGGCAGGCGGCGAGGGCGGCAAGCGCGTTCTGCCCATTGTGCTGGCCGCGCAGCGAGCCGATGCCCTTCAGCGAGGCGATGGTCCTGAAGCGGCCATGGTCGGCCTGCATCAGCGCCGGCCCGTCGGCGAACAGGCCATCGGTGAGCGGCAGCCGCTTGGAAATCCTGACCACCCGGCGCCCGGCGCGCTCGAGCCGATCGGCGATCTGGGCGCCGAACACGTCGTCGACGCCGATGATGGCGGTGTCGCTGCCCGCCACCAGCCGCTCCTTGATCGCCGCGTAGTGCTGCATGGTGCCATGGCGGTCGAGGTGATCGGGCGTCAGATTGAGCAGCACGCCGGCCGTCGGGTTGAGCGAAGGCGCCAGATCGATCTGGTAGGAGGAGCATTCCACCACGTAGTGGCGGCCGGCGCGCGGCGGCTCCAGCGTCATCACCGCGCGGCCGATATTGCCGCCCATCTGGGTGTCGCAGCCGGCGTTGCGCAGGATGTGGGCCGCCAGCGCCGTGGTGGTCGATTTGCCGTTGGTGCCGGTGATGGCGATGAACGGCGCCTCGGGAGCCGCGGCCGTCCGCTCGCGCGCGAAAAGCTCGATGTCGCCGATGACCTCGACGCCGGCGCCGCGCGCCAGCTCCACCGTCCAGTGCGGCTTGGGATGGGTGAGCGGGACGCCGGGCGACAGCACCAGCGCGGCAAAGCCCGGCCAATCGGCGCTGCGAAGATCGCCGACGCGGATGCCGCCTTCGGCCGCCTTGGCGACGCTGCCCGGGTTGTCGTCCCAGGCAAGCACGTCGGCGCCGCCGGCGAGCAAGGCCTGTGCGGTGGCGCTGCCCGAGCCCCCCAGACCGAACAGGGCCACCTTGCGGCCGGCGAAGGTCCGCGCCGGGATCATCTGAGCTTCAGGCTGGACAGACCGATCAGCGCCAGCATCACCGCGATGATCCAGAAGCGGATCACCACCTGGCTCTCGGTCCAGCCGAGCTTCTCGAAGTGGTGATGGATCGGCGCCATCAGGAAGACGCGGCGTCCCGTGGTCTTGAAGGCTGCCACTTGGATGATCACCGACAGCGCCTCAACGACGAACAGGCCGCCGATGATCGCCATGACGATCTCGTGCTTGGTAGCGACCGAGATCGTGCCGATCAGCCCGCCGAGCGCCAATGAGCCGGTATCGCCCATGAAGATCGCCGCCGGCGGCGCATTGAACCAGAGAAAGCCCAGCCCGGCGCCGATCACCGCGCCGAGCACCACCGCCAGCTCGCCGGTGCCGGGGACGAAATGGATCTGCAGATATTCGGCGAACACGGCGTTGCCGGACAGATAGGCGATGACGCCGAAGGAGGCGGCAGCAACCATGATCGGCACGATCGCCAGCCCGTCGAGGCCGTCGGTCAAATTGACCGCGTTGCCCGCACTGACGATGACGAAGCCGGCGAAGGGAATGAAGAACCAGCCGAGATTGAGGATCAGACCCTTGAAGAAGGGGAAGGTCAGCGATGCGGAGAACGGCGCCTGGCCGTTGCGCATGATCACCCAGGCGGCGAGCGAAGCGACGATGAATTCGGCGATCAGCCGAGCCTTGCCCGACATGCCGAGATGCGACTGCTTGGTGACCTTCATGTAGTCGTCGTAGAAGCCGATCGCGCCGAAGCAGAGCGTGACCATCATAACGACCCAAACATAGACGCTGAACAGATTTGCCCACAGAAGACTGGCGCCCAAGATGCCGCACATCATCATCAGGCCGCCCATGGTCGGGGTACCTGCCTTCTTGAAATGTGTCTGAGGGCCGTCTGCGCGGATCGGCTGGCCCTTGCCCTGACGGATGCGCAGCGAGTCGATGATCGCCGGACCGAACAGGAACACGATCAGCGCCGACGTGATCAGCGCCCCGCCGGTGCGAAAGGTGATGTAGCGGAAGACGTTGAACACCGAGACCTTGTCGGCGAACTCAACAAGCAGCATCAGCATGCAATGTTCCTTCGGCCGCGCTCAGGCGCGCATCGTTCGCGCGGCGTGCGTCGGGAACTGATCGATAAGGGTATCAACCAGACGGGCGAAGCCCATCCGGTTCGACGCTTTGATCATCACCGCATCGCCCGGCCCGATCCCGGCGGCAAGCGGCCCGACCAGACCTTCCGTGCTGTCTGCATACTTGACCGGGAAGTCAGCCGGCAGCGCTTCGGCGAGCGCCTGCATTTCGGGGCCGGCGAGATAGACGAGGTCGCAATGCGCCGCAACGGCATCGGCAAGGCCAGCATGCAGCTCGGCCGATTGCTCGCCGAGCTCCAGCATGTCGCCGAGCACCGCGATGCGCCGCCCCACCCCGGTCACCGGGGTGGCGCCGAGCACCTCGAGCGCTGCCCTGACCGAACTCGGATTGGCGTTGTAGCTCTCGTCGATCAGGAGGATCGTGCCCTCCGGATGCGGCAGAAGCAGGCGCTGGCCGCGGCCGCGGCCGGCCGACAGATGCGCGAGCGCCGGCGCCACCCGGGTGAGGTCGGCGCCGGCCAGATAGGCCGCCCCGAGCACCGCCAGGATGTTCTGCACCATATGCCGGCCCGGGACGCCGAGCCGGGCCTCGACCTCGACGGCGCCGATGCGGGCGGTGATCTGCGAGGAATCGCCGAACAGCGTGCAGGCCTCCAGCTTGAAATGCGCCCGCGGGTTCTCGCCGAAGCCGACGACGTGGTCGACGCCGGCCTCGCGTGCCAGCTTGCCGAGCAGCTTGGAGCGCGGATCATCGCGGTTGAGGATCGCATAGCCGCCGGGCTCGATTCCCTCGAATATCTCACCCTTTGCGCGAGCAATGTCGTCCAAGGTCCTGAATTGTCCGAGATGTGCCTCGGCAATCAGCGTAATGATGGCGATGTGCGGCCGGACCATGCGGGCCAGCGGCCGGATCTCGCCGGCGTTGCTCATGCCGATTTCGAAAACGGCGAAGTCGCACTCTCTCGGCATGCGGGCAAGGGTCAGCGGCACGCCCCAGTGATTGTTGAGCGAGCGGTCCGCGGCATGCACTTTGCCGACCGCGCCGAGCGCCAGCCTGAGCGCATCCTTGGTGCTGGTCTTGCCGGCCGAGCCGGTGACGGCGATGATCTTGGCGCGGGTCCTGGCGCGCGCGGCGATGCCGGCCCGCTCCAGCCCCTGGAGAACATCGGGAACGACGATCTTCGGCGCGGTCAGCCGGCCGAGCGCCGGCAACTTGCCTTCGGAGACGACCAGCAGGCCAGCCCCGGCCTTGATCGCCGCGGTGGCATAATCATGGCCGTCGAGCCGCCCGCCGCGTATGGCGAAGAAGGCATCGCCCGGCGACAGCGTGCGCGTGTCGATGGAAACGCCGGACACCCCGGCAGGCATCTGGCCGAACGGGCGTCCACCGGTGGCGGCGATCAGTTCTTCAGTGGTCCATAGCAGGCTCATGCGGCACGCTCCTTCAGGGCGTTGAGCACCTCGGCATGATCGGAGAACGGAAAGGTTTCCTGGCCGATCGTCTGGCCTTCCTCATGGCCCTTGCCGGCCACGATCAGCGTGTCGCCCGGCTCGAGCAGGGCAACGGCGTGGTGGATGGCGGCGCGGCGGTCGCCGATCTCGAGCGCGCCGGGTGCGGCAGCAAGGATCGCCGCGCGGATCTCGGCGGCGATTTCGGTGCGGGGATTGTCGTCGGTGACGATGACGATGTCGGCCAACCGGGTGGCGATCTCGCCCATGATCGGGCGCTTGCCGCGGTCGCGGTCGCCGCCAGCCCCGAACACCACTACGACGCGCCCGGTGGTAAAGGGGCGCACCGACGCCAGCACGTTTTCGAGCGCTTCGGGCTTGTGGGCGTAGTCGACATAGACCGGGGCCCCGGCCTTCGACGTGCCGACCAGCTCGAGCCGCCCGGCGGCACCGCGCAGCGTCTTCAGCGCCGCCAGCGCCAGCGGAACCTCGGTGCCGGTGGCGATCGCCAGGCCGGCCGCCACCAGCGCATTGCCGATCTGAAAATCGCCGGCCAGCGGCAGCTCGATCTCGTGGACGTCATCGCCGGCGCGCACCTCGGCGCGCTGGCGGAAGCGCTCGTGCTCGACCCGCTTGAGCTCGAGGAAGCTGCCGTGCCGGCCGACCGTCAGCACCTTCAGCCCGGCTTGAGCGGCAGCGCGGACGGTCGCCGCAGACCAGGCATCGTCGGCAAAGATCACGGCCGGCGCACCCTCAGGCAGCAGCTCCGTGAAGAGCCTGAGCTTGGCGGCGTGATAGTCCTCGACCGTCGGATGGTAGTCCATGTGGTCGCGGCCGAGATTGGTGAAGGCGCCGGCGGCGAGCTTGACCCCGTCGAGGCGGCGCTGATCGAGCCCGTGGCTCGACGCTTCCATGGCGGCGTGATCGACGCCGGCGGCAGCGAGTTCGGCAAGCAGGCGGTGCAGGGCGACCGGATCCGGGGTGGTGAGCGAGCCATAGTCATTGCGGCCGGGCGCGGTGACGCCGGTCGTTCCGATGCTTGCCGCGGCGAGCCCGGCATGTTCCCAGATCTGGCGGGTAAAGGCGGCAACCGAGGTCTTGCCGCTGGTGCCGGTAACCGCGACCATCACCTGCGGCTGGCGGCCGAAGAACCTGGCAGCCGACAGCGCCAGTGCCCGGCGCGGATCGTCGACCTCGATCAGCGGCACGGACAAGGGCTGCTGCACGGCGCCCGGCGTCGTCACCACCGCGACCGCACCGCGCCTGACGGCTTCACCGGCGAAGCCGGCGCCGTTGTTCTTGGCGCCGGCCAGCGCAAAGAACAATGTCCCCGGGCCGACCGTGCGCGAATCCGACGACAGGCCGGCGACCGCCTGGTCGGCGGCCTTCGCCCCCTCGACAGGCAGGATCGCGGCAAATTCGCAAAGCTTCATTCGAATCCGATCGTCTAAAACACCAGACGTTCCTTGTCCCGTCCCCGAACGCCTGGAGAATCACTGGTAAGATACCAGCGTTGGCTCATTTTCATGACTGAATTCGGGCTTTACGCCAAGCAAAGACGCACTGCGGCGAATGATATTGGCAAGGATCGGTGCCGCGTTGAACGCCGCGGTGGCCGGCATACCGGGCTTTTCCGGCTTCGGCTCATCGATGACGGTCAGCACAACATATTGTGGATCATCCATCGGGAAAGCGGCCAGGAAGGCGTTGAAGCGCTTGTCGGTCGAGTAGCGGCCGTTGACGACTTTCTCCGCCGTGCCGGTCTTGCCGCCGACCCGGTATCCCGGCACCTCGGCCTTCTTGCCGGACCCCTTCTCGGCGTTGAGGCGGTAGAGGAAGCGCATGTCCTCGCTGGTCTTCTCCTTGACCACGCGCTCGGCGACGGCGCTCGCCGCCGGCTGCGTGCGCGGCAGGAAAGTCGGCTCGATGAGCATGCCGCCATTCATCAGCGCGGCGGCGCCGACTGCGGTCTGCAGCGGCGTCGTCGACATGCCGTGGCCGAACGAGATGGTGATCGAGTTGACCTTCTTCCACATTTTCGGCTCGGTCGGGTGGGCGACCTCAGGCAGTTCGGTGCGCATGCGGTCGAGCAGGCCCATGCGCTTCAGGAACTCCCGGTGCCCGTCGATGCCGACGACGTCGGCCTCGCGCGCCGAACCGATGTTGGAGGAATAGATGAACACCTCCGGCACCGACAGGATGCGGCCTTTGCCGTGAAAATCGTGGATGGTCTGATGGCCGATGGTGATCGGACGGCGCGCATCGAAGGTGCTCGCCAGAGTCACCTTGCCGGAGTCCAGCGCCATGGCCGTGGTGAAGCTCTTGATCGTCGAGCCCATCTCATAGGTGCCGGCCGACATGCGGTTCAGCCGGTCCTTCTCCAGCGCGTTGTAGGGGTTGTTGGGATCGTAATCCGGCAGTGAGGCCATCGCCAGCACCTCGCCGGTCTTGACGTTGAGCACGACCGCGCCGGCGGCGATGGCGTGGAACTTGTCCATGCCGCGCGACAGTTCGTCATGAACGATGTGCTGGACGCGGATGTCGAGCGACAGGCGCACCGGTTTGAGGTCGGTGTCCTCCGCCAAGCCCGACAATTGCAGGTCGGTCAGGCCCTGATCGTCGATGTATTTTTCCAGTCCGGCAATGCCGCGGTTGTCGACATTGACGAGGCCCAGAATGTGCGAGGCCGTCGGTCCGCCGGGATAGAAGCGCTTCTTCTCGGTGCGGAAGCCGATGCCGGGAATGCCGAGCTGCAGGATGTCGTTCTGCTGCTTCGGCGACAGCTGCCGCTTGAGCCAAACGAACCCGGCGCCGCTTTTCAGCTTGTCATAGGTCTGCTCGTAGTTGAGGTCGGGCAGCACCGTCGACAGCCGCTCGATCGCCTCGTCCGCATCGACGATGCGGCGCGGCTCGGCAAACAGCGACGCCGTCTTGATATCGGTCGCCAAGACCTCGCCGTTGCGGTCGACGATGTCCGGGCGGGAGGCGGTGACCCGGCTTTCCGGACCGCCGGACGCCTCCGGGTCCTGCATCCCGAGAAACACCAGCCGGCCGGCGATCACCGCATAGATGCCGAAGAACGCTGCCATCGTCATCACGACCCGGGTCGTGTTACGGCCGCCACGCCGCTTGCCGCGTCCATCGACGACGATCGGTGAGGGCGGCGCCGCCTTCTTCCGTCGCAGCCAGCGCGGGATCATCGCACCACCCCGCCGGTGACGGTGGGATCGCGGCCGTTGTCGGCCATACCGCCCAGGTGCTGGCTGGTCAGGTCCTCGATCTGCAGCGGCCGCGCCGGCAGCTCGTCCATGCCGACGATCTGGTGGGCCTCGACCGGCTGCAGCGCCAGCTCGGTTTGGTAGATCTCCGACAGCTTCTGCAGGCGCGAGGGTTGGGTGAGCAGGCTCCAATCCGCCTTGAGCAGCGTGATGGTGTCCTGCTCGAGCTTGATCTGCGTCTGGATGCGATGGACCTCGGCGAGCCGGCTTTCGGCCTCGTGCTTGGTTTTGTAGGTGAAGGCGGCGGCGGCAACCATGGCCGCGATCAGGACGATGTCGCTGGTGCGGAACACGCTCTATCTCTCCTTCAAGGAGCCAAGGTCAGGCAGTTTCGGCAATCCGAACACGGCGGCATCGGAGGGCCGCGCCGGCGCTGCCGTGCGGCGGGCTGCGCGCAGCCGGGCCGAGCGGGCGCGCGGATTGCGGAGGATCTCGTCGGCCTGCGGCGTCACCGGCTTGGCCGGCCGCTCGAATGTCGGTGCCGCCGCCGCCCGCTCAGGCAGATGGCGCGAGGCCGCGGGCGGGGCCGCGCGATCGGCGAGGAAGCGCTTGACCATGCGGTCCTCGAGCGAGTGGAAGGTGACCACGGCGAGCCGGCCGCCCGGCTTCAGCACTTGCTCGGCGGCCTGCAGGGCAGCGGCAAGCTCGCCGAGCTCGTCATTGACGAAGATGCGCAGCGCCTGGAAGACGCGCGTAGCCGGGTGGATCTTGTCGGTCGGCTTGCGCCCGACCAGCGTCTCGATCGCGTCGGCGAGTTCCGTGGTGCGGGCGAACGGCCGCTCGGCGGCGCGGCGCTCGATCATGCGGGCGATGCGGCCGGCATGACGCTCCTCGCCGAGAAGCCCGAAGATGCGGGTGAGATCGCCGGCCTTGCCGCGGTTGACCACGGTGGCCGCGCTCACTCCTGCGCGCGCCATGCGCATGTCGAGCGGACCATCTGCCCGGAAGGAGAAGCCGCGCCCGGCCTCGTCGAGCTGCATGGAGGAAACGCCGATGTCGAGCACCACCGCATCGGCGGCGTCGACCCATTGCGCGAGCGAGGAGAACGGCGCCTCGATCAGCCGCAGGCGGCCGCCGCAGGCCGCCTCCAGCGCCCGCCCCGCGCCGACGGCGTCGGGATCCCGGTCGAAGGCCACGACGTTGGCGCCCCGATCGAGCAGGCGCCGGGAATAGCCGCCGGCCCCGAAAGTGGCGTCGACGATCAGCTGACCCTCGATCGGCGACAGCGCCGCCAGCACCTCCTCGATGAGCACCGGGATGTGGCGGGCCGGTCCGCCGACGGCGCCGGATGGGTCGCCGTGACCCGCCATCATCCCGATTCTCCGGTGTGAGCCGGCGGCGACGCGGCTTGGCGCAGCCGCAGGAGCCGCTGACGGACCGCGGCCGCATGCACCTTGAGACGCTCCGGCTCCCAGATCTGGAAGAACCCGCCGCGGCCAACGAACGCCACCTCGCCGACGATGCCGGTATGCTCGCGCATGAAGTCCGTCACCGTGATGCGGCCATCCTGGTCGAGCTTCAGGAAGGCGCCGTCGCCATGAACGAAGAACGACATGTCGTCGGCGGTCTGCAGGAACGGATCCTCGGCCGTCATCCGCGCTTCGTAGCGGTCGAGGAGATCGGGGCCGCCGACATCCAGCGCCGGCATATCGAGCGCCCGCAGCGCGTAGAGCTCGGCGAAGCCGCGCGTGGTCAGCACGGCACGGAAATGGGCCGGCACCGAGACACGGCCCTTGGCATCGACCCTGTTGATCGCGTTGGATAGAAATCGATCCATGACGCCGCCCGGCTGGACCTGCCCGCCGCGCGCCCCTCTGCTCTATGTCCCTCACGGACGCAGCCCCCGCTCGTCCGCCTTCGTGCGCCCTCGAACGCGCAACATCTCCGCGCCGCTCGGCCTGACGGGCCGTCGGTCTGGCGGATGCTCCACCTGTCACTGAAACAACGACGGGATCGCGGTTATGGGATATCATGGGCTGATATGGGCGTCAACGGGAACAAGGCAGACGAACGACCGCCAGCGGCCCGAATTGGCGGCCTCCGGCATTTTCAAGATGTTTCGGCCATTAAGCCTAACGAAGGGCTAATGCGGCGACGCGCAACGCTTGGGCGGCACGGCCAAAGTGGAGCCGCCGAGCTCTCGGATGAAGGTCCGTGGAGGCGATCAGCGCTCGCCCAGGATGAAGCCCCAGAGCAGGAAATTGCTGGGCTGCTCGCAGAATCCCGCATCGTAGGGGCGCGCCGAGCAGTAGCCTTGGTAGCGCTGAGCCTGCATCGTCGATTGGCAGCCGGCGAGCGCGGCAACCGTCAGCAGCACCGTTGCCTGCAAAATGCGCCGCATCGTCGTGTCTCCTTCGCCGACAGCCACCTCGCGCAACGCAGCATGGCCACCGGGGTTGCGCAAGGTGGCGCCGAAGTGTTGACGAGCCCTGAAGGACGCTCGCCCATCGCGGCCTGGGTGCATGCTGGGTTGAACGTGCCAGCCGGCCTATAAGCCGGGTTCTGTATGGCCCCGACGCCGAAGCGCCGGCGCGTGGCGGCCATTCCTCTTGGGCGAACGTCGCGGTTCGCCTCACGCAACCAACCCGGGCGACAGACCGGAAACAGCCCCGAGGGTCACCCCTCGCGTCGCCCCTATTCGGTTTTGCTCCCGGTGGGGTTTGCCGTGCCGCCCCTGTTGCCAGGCGCGCGGTGGGCTCTTACCCCACCCTTTCACCCTTGCCACGCCGGCATGGCGCGAGCCATCCCAGCCTGGCGGTTTGCTTTCTGTGGCACTTTCCCTGGGGTCGCCCCCGCCGGCCGTTAGCCGGCACCGTGTTTCCATGGAGCCCGGACTTTCCTCACCCGCAGCCTTTCGGCTGTCGCGGGTGCGGCCGCCCGGCCAGCTGGCACCGCCGTATAAAGGCACTCGCCGAACAAATTGCAACCGCCAAGATCGGCTTGGTGGGCTCGATCAGCTCACCCGGCGAGGCAAGGTCTCGAGCAGCCGGTGCAAGGTGTCGAGCGTCGATCTGTCGGCCACGCCGTCGACACGGGCGGGGCGGAAATGGCGCTGGAAGGCTTCGACCACGACGCGGGTCTGGAGGTCGAAGATGCCGTTGATCTCGACGCCATAGCCGTAGAGCCCCAGCATCGATTGCAGCCGCTCGACAGCGGCTCCGCGGTCGCCCTCGGCGATGAAGCGGCCTCCTCCGCCCGCGGCCGGCGCCACGAAGTGGCCGATGCCCGCGGCGGCCAGCCCATCCCACGGAAACCGCTCTCCCGGATCGATCTTGCGGCCCGGCGCAACGTCGGAATGCGCAAGCACCCCCTCGCGCGGCACGCCATGGCGGGTGACGATGCCGCGGCAGAGCGCGATGACGGCGTCGATCTGGCGCGATGGAAAATCGCGGTAGCCGAGCGAGTGTCCGGGATTGGCGACCTCGATGCCGATCGACTGGGAGTTGATGTCGGTTTGGCCGCGCCAGGAGCTCTTGCCGGCATGCCAGGCGCGGTCGGCCTCCCTGACCATCTGGGTGACGCGGCCATCCTCATGCACGAGATAGTGGGCCGAGACTTCGCTCACCGGATCGCACAGCCAGCCCTCGGCCGCTTCCGCCGTTTCCATGCCGGTATAGTGGATGACGATCAGCTCAGGACCGAGGCCCTCCCGTCTCAGCCCGAAATTCGGCGAGACCCGGATGTCGGCCCCGGGATGGTCGGAAGGAAAGCCGGTCATGCCGCCCGCAGCGCCTTTTCCAGCAGCTCGTAGGCGGCGTTGATGGCCGCCAGACGGGTGGTGGCGATGGCGATGAACTCCTGCGGCAGGCCGCGGGCGATCAGCCGGTCCGGATGGTTGCTGGCGACCAGGCGCCGGTAGTGGCGGCGCACTTCCTCGAGCGGAGCACCCGGCGAAACCCCGAGCACGACGTAAGGGTCGGCCTCGCCGAGATCCAGGTGCCGGGCGACGATGCGCTCGTAATGGGCCTCGTCGATCCGAAAGATTTCGGCGATGCGGCGCAGAAAGGTGCCCTCGCGCTCATGCATCACGCCGTCGGCTTTGGCGATGTGGAACAGACCGTCGAGAATGTCTTCCAGGATGCCGCAATTGGTTCGCCCCGAGCCGCACAGCCCGGCCATGCGCTCGGCGTAGAGCTCGTAGCCGGCGACGTCGCGGCGGGCGAGATCGTAGAGCCGCGCCACGTTGCGGGTCTCTTCGGGCGGCACCTCGAAGATCTCCTGGAAAGCCCGGATCTCGTCCTGGGTGACGACGCCGTCGGCCTTGGCCATCTTGGCCGACAGCGCGATCATCGCGATCGAGAAGGCGACGCGGCGGCGCAGCTCAGGATCGGTGGCAAAGGCCGCGCGGACCGCGTCTGCCAGATCCGTCGCGCCGCTCTTGGTCGACGCCGAGACCCGCACGACGAAATCGCCTATCCGCTGCCAAATGGACATGCGTCGCTTTTAATCAAAAAGCAACGCGCTGGCGAGGCGGCCCGATGCCACGCCGAGCCGCCCTCCCCGGTTCGACAAAGGCCGTAAGGTCTGAGCCTCCGGGCCCCGCGTCGCTGACTACTGCTGTGCCGGTTCGGCCGGCTTGGCCGGTTCGGCCGGCTTGGCCGGTTCGGCCGGCTTGGCGGGCTCCGCCGCCGGCGCTGCCGGCTTGGCAGGCTCGGCCGGCTTGGTTTCAGTGGTCGCCGGCGCCGTCGTCTGGGACTTGTTGTCGCTGCAGGCAGCAAGGCCGACAAAGGCACATCCCGCAACCAACGCAAGCACAAGCTTCTTCATTGGACCCTCCTTCTCCTAGGGGACGGGTTCCGATGAAAAACGGAATCAGCCGTCGCGGCGAAGGATAGCACGCCGATCGGCATTGCACCGTCACTTCCACTAACCGGACTTAACAATGTGTGCGTAAAGGTCTTTTCGGCCGTGGCGTCGGTTCGCGGCGCCGCTTTGGAGGCTGGCGGCGCCGCCTGGGACGGTCTACAGCATCGGGTGGGGCGAGGTTGAGGCCATCGCCGGGAGCAGGCGGAAAACAAGGACGGCAGCGATGCAGGGACGCTGGGATTTCTGGATCGACCGCGGCGGCACGTTCACCGATGTCATCGGCCGCGCGCCGGGCGGCGCGCTGCATGCGCGCAAGCTTTTGTCCGACAATCCCGAAGCCTATCGCGATGCCGCCGTTCAGGGCATTCGCGATCTGCTCGGCCTCTCCGGTGTCGCGCCGATTCCCGCAGGGGCCGTGGGCGACATCAAGATGGGCACCACCGTCGCCACCAATGCGCTGCTCGAGCGCAAGGGCGACCGCGTGCTTCTGCTGATCACCCGCGGCTTCCGCGACGCGCTGCGCATCGCCTACCAGGCACGTCCCGACATCTTCGCCAAGGAGATCGTGCTGCCCGAGCAGCTCTATGAGCGGGTCATCGAGGTCGACGAACGGATCCGGGCGGACGGCGCCGTCGAGACGGCGCTCGCGGCCGAAAAATTGCGGCCCGCGCTCGCGGCGGCCAAGGCGGACGGCATTGACGCCGTCGCCATCGTCTTCATGCACGCCTGGAAGTTTCCCGCCCACGAACAGGCGGTTGCCGCCCTCTGTCGCGAGATCGGCTTCGCTCAGCTCTCGGTCAGCCATGAGATCTCGCCGCTGGTCAAGCTGGTCGGCCGCGGCGACACCACCGTGGTCGACGCCTATCTGTCGCCGATCCTGTCGCGCTATGTGGGCCAGGTCGCCGAGGCGCTCGGGGTGGACGCGGCGGATGAGGACGGCCCGCGGCTGATGTTCATGATGTCCTCGGGCGGATTGACGGCCGCCGATCTGTTCCAGGGCAAGGATGCGCTGCTGTCCGGCCCGGCCGGCGGCGTCGTCGGCATGGTCGAGACCGCGCGGCTCGCCGGCTTCGGCAAGGTCATCGGCTTCGACATGGGCGGCACGTCGACCGACGTCGCCCATTACGACGGCGACTATGAGCGCGCCTTCGACACCGAGGTGGCAGGGGTGCGGGTGCGTGCCCCGATGATGCGTATCCATACCGTCGCGGCCGGCGGCGGCTCGATCCTGCACTTCGAAGCCGGCCGGTTCCGCGTCGGCCCGGATTCGGCCGGCGCCAATCCGGGCCCTGCCTGCTACCGGCGCGGCGGGCCCCTCACTGTCACCGACGCCAATGTGATGCTCGGCAAGCTGCAGCCGGAGTTCTTTCCGGCGATCTTCGGCCCCGGCCAAGACCAGCCGATTTCCAGGGATGTGGTCAAGGACAAGTTCGAAGCGCTTGCCGGCGAGATCGGCGACGGCCGCGGCGCCGAGGCAGTGGCCGAAGGCTTCGTCACCATCGCCGTCGAGAACATGGCCAACGCCATCAAGAAGATCTCGGTGCAGCGCGGCTACGACGTGACCGAATACCTGCTCAACTGCTTCGGTGGAGCGGGCGGCCAACACGCTTGCCTGGTAGCCGATGCGCTCGGCATGGAAGCGGTGCTGATCCACCCCTTCTCCGGCCTGTTGTCGGCCTACGGCATCGGGCTTGCCTCGGTCTTTGCGTCACGCAGCCAGGCGCTGATCCAGCCGCTCGAACCCGCCTCCGCCGGAGCGGCGGCGGCCCTGATCGAAGAGCTCAAGGGCGCAGTGTTTGCCGAACTTGCCCAGCAAGGCGTCGCGGTCGAGCAAGTCGCCTGGCGGCCGATCCTCCACATCCGCTACGACGGAACGGACACGGCCTTGCCGGTCGCGTTCGAAGATCAGGATCTCGACCGCGCCAGGCGCGACTTCGAGACCGTGCACAGGGCGCAGTTCGGCTTCGTCTACGAGGACAAGCCGATGGTCATCGAAGCGGTCGCCGTCGAAGGCCTCGACGGCGAGCGGCGCGGCCGCGAGGAGCATGACCGGCAAACCACCGCGGCAACGCCCAAACCCGTCGAAACGCGCCGGATCTTTGCGGACGGCGGGTTCCGTGACGCGCCGGTCTATGCCCGCCGGGACCTGTCGGCGGGGCAGCTGGCGGCCGGACCCGCGCTGATCATCGAGGACCACCAGACGATCGTCGTCGAGACGGGCTGGGAGGCCGAGATCACCGCCAAGAATCACGTCCTGATGCGCCGCATCGAGGCCAAGCGGCGCCGCGCTGCGCTCGGCACCGAAGCCGACCCGGTGATGCTCGAAGTGTTCAACAACCTGTTCATGTCGATCGCCGAACAGATGGGGGTCACCCTTCAGAACACCGCCTACTCGGTCAACATCAAGGAGCGGCTCGATTTCTCCTGCGCGGTGTTCGACCAGGACGGCGCGCTGGTCGCCAATGCGCCCCACATGCCCGTTCACTTGGGTTCGATGGACCGCTCGGTCGAGACGATTATCCGGCTGAACGCCGGCGACATTCATCCCGGCGACGTGTTTGCGCTCAATGCGCCTTACAATGGCGGCACCCATTTGCCCGACATCACGGTGGTGACGCCGGTGTTCGACGACGCCGCCGAGAAGATCCTGTTCTGGAGCGCCTCGCGCGGCCACCACGCCGACGTCGGCGGCACTGCGCCGGGCTCGATGACCCCGCTCGCCGTTTCGGTCGACGAGGAAGGCGTCCTGTTCGATAATTTCCGCATCGTTTCCCGCGGCCGCTTTCAGGAGGCTGCGCTTTACCGGCTGCTCACCGACCATCCCTACCCGGCCCGCAACCCGCACCAGAATATCGCCGACCTCAAGGCGCAGATCGCCGCCAACGAGAAGGGCGTGGCCGAGCTGCGCAAAATGGTCGCGCATTTCGGCCTCGACGTGGTCAACGCCTATATGGGCCACGTCCAGGACAACGCCGCGGAGAGTGTGCGCCGGGTGCTCGACCGGCTGCCCGACGTCGCCGGCTACAGCTACCCGACCGACACCGGCCAGGTGATCAACGTCAAGATCAGCGTCGACCGCCGCGCCCGCCGGGCGATCGTCGATTTCACCGGCACCTCGCCGGTGATGGCCAACAACTTCAACGCCCCGGAGCCGGTCGCCCGCGCCGCGGTACTCTATGCCTTCCGGGTGATGGTCGAGGACCAGATCCCGATGAATGCCGGCTGCCTGAGGCCGATCGACATCGTCATTCCCGACGGCTCGATGCTCAAGCCCCGCTATCCCGCCGCCGTCGTGGCCGGCAATGTCGAGACCTCGCAGCACGTCACCAATGCCTTGTTCGGCGCCATGGGCGCGCTCGCCAATGCGCAAGGGACGATGAACAACCTGACCTTCGGCAACCAGACCTATCAGTACTACGAGACGATCTGCTCGGGCTCCCCGGCGGGCCGGACCAACAGCGGCCGCGGCTTTGCCGGCACCTCCGGCGTCCACACCCACATGACCAATTCGCGGCTGACCGACCCCGAGATCCTCGAGCTGCGCTTCCCGGTGTTGCTCGAGGACTTCCGCATCCGCCCCGGTTCCGGCGGCAACGGCGCTTGGCGGGCCGGCGACGGCACCCGCCGCACGCTGCGCTTCCTTGAGAGGATGGAATGCGCGATCCTGTCGTCGCATCGCAGCCGGCCGCCACAGGGGATCTCCGGCGGCGGCAACGGCGAGGTCGGCAAGACCGAGGTGCGGCGCCATGACGGGCGCTTGGACACGCTCAAGGCCTGCGACCAGACCGTGCTCGAAGCCGGCGAAGCGGTGATCGTCACCACTCCCACGGCCGGCGGCTTCGGCAGGGCCTAGACGAGAGCGGATCACCCGTCTTCCAACCGGGGCTCCCCTCCAATCCGTTGTTTCTCCGCAATTCCGGACGGAGAACCGGTTGCCACCTTTCCTGGAATTGCTCTCGCCGCCGGCCGAGCGCTGGCGACCGGCCTGTCACCCGGCTGTCATCGGCGTCGGCTACGCCGATCCCGGCTTCAGCAACGGGGATTCGCTCGCGCCATGACCGATCTTTCCTCCGATCTTGCCTCTGCCGGTCGCCGTCGCGGGCTCGCCAGAGCGGTGCACCGCAACGGCGCGCTGTCCCGCGCCGGGCTTTCCGAACGGCTGTTCACGCTGCTGTTCTCGGGCCTGGTCTATCCGCAAATCTGGGAGGATCCCGATGTCGACATGGCGGCGATGGCGCTCGGCCCCGGCCACCGGGTGGTGACGATCGCCTCGGGCGGCTGCAATGTTCTCGCCTATCTGACCCGTGACCCCGCAGCGGTCGATGCGGTCGACCTCAACCGGGCCCACATTGCGCTCAACCGGCTGAAGCTGACGGCGGTGCAGCGCCTGCCCGGGCATGGCGATCTCCTGCGCATGTTCGGCGGCGAAGGAAACGCTGCCAACGAAGCGGCCTATCATCGCTTCCTGGCGCCGCATCTCGACGTCGCCACCCGCGCGTACTGGGAAGGGCGGACTTGGCGGGGCCGGCGGCGGATCGGCGTGTTCGGCCGCAACTTCTACCGCACCGGGCTTCTGGGCGCCTTCATCGCCGCGGGGCATCGCGTCGCCCGTCTCTATGGTGTGGACGTCGGCGAGATCATGGCTGCCGATACACTCGCCGCGCAGCGGCGCTTCTTCGAGCAAAAGCTCGCGCCGCTGTTTGAGCGGCGGCTGATCAAGCAGGCGCTGGCCCGCAAGGCCTCGCTGTTCGGCCTCGGCATCCCGCCCGCCCAATATGACAGCCTGGTGGGCGACCGAAGCAGCATGGCGGCCGTGCTGTCCGCGAGGCTGGAAAAGCTCGCCTGCCACTTCCCCCTGGCCGACAACTATTTTGCCTGGCAGGCCTTTGCGCGCCGCTATCCCATACCCGGCGAGGCGCGATTGCCGGCCTATCTCGACCCCGTTCACTTCGACACGATCCGCGCCAACGTACCGCGGGTGCGGCTTCACCATGCCGATGTCGCCACGCTGTTGTCGCGCAAGGCAGCCGCCGCGATCGACCGCTACGTGCTGCTCGATGCCCAAGATTGGATGACCGACGGTCAGCTCAACCGACTGTGGGGCGAGATCACCCGCACCGCCGCCCCAGGCGCGCGCGTCATCTTCCGCACTGCCGCCGAGGAAAGCTTGCTTCCCGGGCGCCTGTCGCCCGCTTTGCTCGGCCAATGGCGCTACCAGGCCGAGGCCTCGCAAGAATTCGGCCGGCGCGACCGCGCTGGCATCTATGGCGGATTTCACCTCTACGAGAAGATCGGCTGATGCGGGCTCTCCCTTCCGATGGCCACGCCGCGCTGATGGACGGCATCTATCGACACCAGCGCCACGTCTATGACGCCACCCGGAAATATTACCTTCTCGGCCGCGACCGGCTGCTCGCCGGGCTGGCCGTCCCGGCGGGCGGCGATGTGCTCGAGCTCGGCTGCGGCACCGGCCGCAACCTTGTTCTTGCCGGCCGGCGCTACCCCGACGCGCACATCTTCGGGCTCGACATCTCGGCCGAAATGCTCGCCAGCGCACGGCGCCAGATCGTGCGTTGCGGGCTCGCCGGCAGGATTGCGGTGGCGGCGGGCGATGCGACCCGGTTTGCGCCATCTGAGCTGTTCGGCGTCGACGGTTTCGACCGCGTCTACTTCTCCTACACGCTGTCGATGATCCCGCGCTGGCAGGAGGCGATCACGGCGGGCCTGGACGCGCTAAGGCCCGGCGGGCAGCTCTCGATCGTCGATTTCGGCGACCAGGCCGAACTGCCGGCCTGGTTCAGGCAAGGTCTCAGGCGCTGGCTTGCGGCGTTCCATGTTGCGCCCCGCAACCGCATGGCCGACTGGCTCGCCCTCGAATGTCAACGACGCCAGGCAAGCCTCGACGTGCAAACATGGTTTGGCGGCTACGCCGTCTACGCCACCGTCGCCGTCTAGGCCCCCGGTTTGGGCCGAAGCTTGCGGCTGCGCTTGCAATGGCGCCGTTCCCGGGGCAGATTTTGCGGCCACAGCGGGCCGGTCAACGGATTTTCAACCACCGGCGGGTGATGACTGCAGCTCAAGGCGCAGCCGGTCATCGTGCACTGCTGTGCCGAAACGGGACAACCGAGCGGCGAGCACGTCTCGTCGCGACGGAAAGGCGGAGCCGGAGAGGGATCGGATGCGCGTGCTGTTGGCCTTGGCGGGACTGACGATGCTTTCCGCCTGTACCACGGTCGACGATCTCGCCCCGGTGGCGACCCGCACCGATTCCGTCACCACCAAGGTGACGACCACTTATCCCCGCTTCGGGGACAGTGATCCGCATCAATGGACCGGCAGGACCCCGTGGCGCTACGCGGTGCACGGCACCGACGTCTCCAAGTACCAAAGCATGATCGATTGGGAACGGGCCAAGGCGAGCGGCATCTCGTTCGCCTTCGTCAAGGCCACCGAAGGCGGCGACCGCGTCGACGATGCCTTCGATCTGCACTGGAATGCCACGCGCGTCGCCGGCGTGCCGCGTGCGGCCTATCACTTCTACTATTTCTGCCGTCCGGCCAGCGAACAGGCGGCGTGGTTCATCCACAATGTGCCGCGCGACAGGGCGGCGCTCCCGCCGGTGCTCGACATGGAGTGGAACCCGCAATCGCCGACCTGCAAGCTGAGGCCGCCGGCCGCCAAGGTGCGTGCCGAGATGCGCACCTTCCTCGAAACGGTCGAGAGCTATTACGGCAAGAAGCCGATCATCTACACCTCGATCGACTTCTTCGACGACAACGACCTCTCCACCTTCCGCGGCTATCCCTATTGGCTGCGTTCGGTCGCCGGTCATCCGCAGGAGAAGTACGGCGATCACCCCTTCGCCTTTTGGCAATACACCGGGACCGGGGTGGTTCCCGGCATCCGCGGCAATGCCGACGTGAATGTCTTCAACGGCAGCGAGGCCGATTGGCGCAAATGGGTGAAACAGAACACCCGCTGAAACGGCGGCGTGTTCTGCAGGCCCCGCCTGCTTTTCGCCACAGCTGTTCGCCAAAGCGGAACCCCGATTTTAGCGGAGAGGGTTGATGCGCGTGCTCACGGCGCCTTTGGCGGCGCTCTTGGCCGGTGCCGCGCTTGGCAGCGCGCAGGCGGCGGCCAGCTGCGGAGAAGATTTCGGCGTCTGGAAGGCAACCGTCGCCGACGAGGCCAAGGCGGCCGGCGTGGGACCCACCGGCCTTGCTGCACTCGCCGGCGCCAAGATCGACCCGGCCGTGCTCGAGCGCGACCGCGCGCAGACGGTTTTCACCCAGACATTCGCCGAATTCTCAAGCCGGATGATCAACAAATACCGGCTCCGGCAAGGGGCGGAGAAGCTCAAGCAATATGCCGATGTGTTCGAGCAGGCCGAGCAGGAATTCGGCGTGCCCGGGCCGGTCGTTGCCGCATTCTGGGCGTTGGAGACCGACTTCGGCGCCGTCCAGGGCGACTTCGATACGCTCGATGCGCTGGTGACCTTGTCGCATGACTGCCGCCGGCCGTACCTGTTCAAGCCGCAGATCGTGCCGCTGCTGACGCTGATCGACCGCGGCTCCCTGCCGCCCGACACCAAGGGCGCCTGGGCGGGCGAGATCGGCCAGACCCAGATCCTGCCGACCGACTATCTCGAGCGCGGCGTCGATGGCGACGGCGACGGGATCGTCGACCTGCGCAAGAGCGCGCCCGACGTGATCATGACCACCGCCAACAAGCTGAAGTCCCGCGGCTGGAAGGCGGGGCAGCCGTGGCTCGCAGAGGTCCGCATCCCCGACACGCTGCCATGGGAAAAAACCGGCCGCACCATCAAGCTGCCGATCTCGCAATGGAGTGCCTGGGGTGTCACCCAGCGCGACGGCAGCCCGCTGCCCGACAACGGCCTCAGCGCCGGCCTGGTGCTGCCGATGGGTCACAACGGCCCGGCGTTCCTGGGCTACGACAATTACGACGTCTACTTCGAGTGGAACCAGTCGTTCGTCTATACCCTGACCGCTGCCCATCTTGCCGCCCGCCTCGCCGGCGCGCCGCCGTTCGACCGCCGCAATCCCGACGAGGGGCTCGCCGCCGAGACGATGAAGCAGCTGCAGCAGAAGCTGGCAGGCATGGGCTATGATGTCGGCGAGATCGACGGTGTGCTCGGCACGGGCACGCGCGAGGCCGTGCGCAAGGAGCAGGCCCGCCTAGGCCTGCCGGTCGACGGCTGGCCGACGCCGGCGCTGCTCGCCAACCTTTAGAGCAATTCCAGGATAAGCGGCGACGGTTTTCTGCCCGAAATTGTGTAAAAACAATCACTTAGAGCGGTTCAGCGTGTCTTCCGGCCGCGCCGAGCTCGATGATCTCCCAGCCCTTTCCGTTGATCGTCGCGACATCGCCGACAGACTTGCCGAACAGCGCTCGGGCGACCGGCGCGACATGGGAGATCGATCCGTGCGCGGCATCGGCTTCGTCCTCGCCGACGATGGTCCAGGCCTGCCGCTTGCCGTCCTCGCTCTCGATGGTCACTGCCATGCCGAAGCGAACCACGGTGCTGCCCGGATCCGGCACCGAAAGCTCCGCGGTCTCGCGCCGGGCGTTCCAATATCTGAGATCGCGTGAGACCAAAGCGATCCGCTCGCGGTTGCCCTCCGCCTCGGCCTGCGCCAGATCGGCACGCAGCCGCGCGACCTCCTTGTCCATCATCGCAAGCCCGGCCTCGGTCACCAGATTGCGGTGATGGCTGATCGGCCGCTCGCCGATGTCGGCAAGTACGTTCTCGGTGTCGTCCTGGCGGGTAAAGGCTCTGCTCATCAGAACCCGAATCTAGAGCCGTCCGGCGCTCTCCACAAGACCGATATCGCTCCGCCGGCGAATTGGCACGGATCCTGCTTCTTTACGAACGTCCTATTCCGGTGTGTCCCGATGCTGAACAGACGTCACCTTTTCTCCGCTGCAGTCGGCCTCGCCGGGGCCGGCGTCACGCTGCGCGGCCCGGGCGGGGCCGCCGGCGCGCATGCGGCGGGGCTGAAGGCGGCGAATTTGCGCGGGACATTGGCATCGGCCGCCGCGGCTCTTCGTTCCGATCCGGTCGCCGACCAGACCGCGCTGCTCGCCGAGCTGATCGCCGACGCCAGCCGCCGCGACGAGCCGCTGGCGCTCCCTTCCGGCACGTTCGTGGTGTCAGAGCTCAAGCTGCCGAAGCGTTTGGTCCTGCTTGGCGCAGCCGGAACGACACGGCTGATTTGCACCGGCAGTCGTGCCATTGTGGCACAGGATGCCGAACACCTGACCCTCGACGGCATTGTCTTCGACGGCCGAAGCGCCCTGCTCGACCCCGACTGCCGCGGGCTGATCGATTTGCGCGGGGTCGATCGGCTGAGCCTGCAGAACTGCCGAATCCTCGAGAGCACGGCGCACGGGCTGGCGCTCGAGGGCGTCGCCGGCCGCGTCGAGCGCTGCATGGTCGAGCAGGCCCGCGACGCCGGCATCTATGCCTTGGCGTCCAGGGGCCTGACGATTGCCGGCAATAGCGTTGCCGATTGCGGCAATGGCGGCATCCTGGTGCACCGGGCGAGCGCTGGCGAGGATGGCACCGTCGTTGCCGGCAACCGGGTGGCGCGGATCTCCGCCGCTGCCGGCGGCACCGGGCAGAACGGCAACGGCATCAACGTGTTTCGCGCCGACGGCGTGGCGGTCAGCGGCAATATGCTGACCGACTGCGCGTTCTCCGCCATTCGCGCCAACACGGCGGGCAATGTCCGGATCATCGACAACACCTGCCTGCGCTCCGGCGAGACGGCGATCTATGTCGAATTCGCCTCCACCGGCGCGGTGGTGGCCAGCAACATCGTCGACGATGCCGCCAACGGCATTGCGATGGTCAATTTCGACCAGGGCGGGCGGCTCGGCGTCTGTGCCGGCAATCTGGTGCGCAACTTGCGGGCGAGCGGCCCCTACCCGGCGGATCCGCCGGGCTTCGGCATCGGCATTGCCGTGGAGGCCGACTGCGCGGTGACCGGCAATGTTGTCGAGGACGCCGCGCTCTATGGCGTCAATCTGGGCTGGGGTCCGTTCCTGCGCAACGTGGTGGCCACCGGCAATGTGATCCGCCGAGCCCGCACCGGCATCGGCGTGTCGGTGGCCGAAGGCGCGGGCTCGGCCATCGTCACCGACAATCTGATCGACGAATCTGCAGCAGGCGCGATCGTCGGCCATCGCTGGGGCGCGCCTGCTGCGGAGGAACTTTTGACGGCTGTGGAGGGAGCACGTCCGAGGATCACGCTTGATCGCAATCGGGCGGGGTGACCGGCGCGCGCTGGGCGGGGGCGTTCTCGCGCGCCGGTAGGTTTGATCCGGAAGATCGATGTCCAGCGGGGGCCGTCGACACCGGATCCAAGACGCCCAGCGGTCGGGTTCGACCGCCGGGGCGGGGTGACCGGCGCGCTTGCCCAGCGGGGTTGGGCGAGCGCGCCGCGACGGGTTTCTATCCGGACCGACACCTCCATGGGCGGGGGCATCGGTTCGGTGATCGGGGCGGCCGACTTGGTCAGCGGCCTCGGTTAGGCAAGCGGCGCGCCCGCCTGGCGGGGGTTGGGTGGGCGCGCCGCGACGGGTTTCCGATCCGGACCGGTACTTCCATGGGCGGGGGCATCGGTCCGGTGATCGGGGCGGCGAGGGATTGAGCCGGCCTCGGTTGGGCACCGGCGCGCCCGCTTCGTGGGGTCGAGCGGGCGCGCCGGTTTTCTTCGTTCAAGTTGCGCTGAAGCCGAGCGGCCCGGCGGGGCGGACCTGGCCGACAACCGCGCCATTGCGGTTGAGCACGGATGCCTCGGCGTGGGAGCGCAGCACCGGCCTCAGCGCATCGCCATCGCCGAGCAGCGAATAAAGCACCGCGGCAATCGCCGCATCGGCCGCGCGGCCCGCGCCGTCGTCGCATTTCAGAGCGATGCCGAGGCCAAGCTCGGGCACGGCCGCGCAGAAGACGCCCTCTGCCCCGGTCTTGACGAAGATGCGTCCGCCTGCGGCCTCGAGCAGGCGGGTGCAGGTTCGGCCGGTGCCGGCGACATAGAACGGTTCGGCCACGCAGGCGGCTGCCAGCCGGCGGGCGGCAGCAGCGCGGTCGGCTGCGAGGCCGACGCCGCTCACCAGCCGGGCAAATCCGTGGGCTAGGCTGCGCAGCGGCACGGCGTAGGTGGGGATCGAGCAGCCATCGACCGCGGCATTGTCGCGCCGGTGCGGCACCAGTATGACCGCCTCCAGGACGGAGCGCAGCAGGGCCTGCAGCGGATGGTCGAAGCCGACATAGCCCGATCCGCGCAAGTTCAGCCGATGGCAGGTGCAGAGAAAGCCGGCGTGCTTGCCCGAGCAATTGTTGTGGAGCGCGCCGGGTGTCTTGCCGGCGCGGGCCAGTTCCAGCGCGGCAGCCTCGCCGAGCGGCCAATGTGCGCCGCATTCGAGGGCCGTTTCGTCGAGCCCGACCGTCGACAGCATCGCCGCGGCCAGAGCGGCGTGGCGGCTCTCGCCGGAATGCGAGGAGCAGGCCAGCGCCAGCTCGCGATCGCCGAGGCCCAGCGCCGCCGCAGCACCGGATTCGACCAGCGGCAGCGCTTGGATGAGCTTGACCGCCGAACGCGGGAACACCGCCTGGTCGATGTCGCCGATCGCCCGGACGACGGCGCCATCGGCATCGAGAACGGCAACGGCGCCGCGGTGACGGCTCTCGACGATATTGCCGCGCAGCACTTCGATCAGCACCGGATCAACGACCATCCCGCTCCCCTGACGGCTGCGGCTGCCCTGAGCTACGCCGGCACCGCGACGATGGCAAAGAGAATCCGTCGGGCCAGCATGCGGCCCCTCGGCACATTGAAGATGCCGGACGGGATGGTTCGGACTACTTGATGCGCTCGAGAATCGACACGTAGTTGGCGACCGCGGCGCCGCCCATGTTGAAGATCCCGGCGAGCTTGGCATTCGGCACCTGAATGCCGCCGGCTTCGCCGGTCAGCTGCATCGCCGACAGCGCGTGCATGGAGACGCCGGTCGCGCCGATCGGGTGACCCTTGGATTTGAGGCCGCCCGAAGGATTGACCGGCAGGCGCCCATCGCGGGCGGTCGCGCCGTCGAGCGCCAGGCGCGCGCCCTCGCCGCGCGGCGCCAATCCCATGGCCTCGTATTCGATCAGCTCGGCGATGGTAAAGCAGTCATGCGTCTCGACCAGGGAGAGATCGTCAAGCGTGACGCCGGCTGACGCAAGGGCGCGCGTCCATGCCGCCTCGCAGCCTTCGAACAGAAGGATGTCGCGCTTCGACATCGGCAGGAAATCCTGGACGTGCGTGTTGGCGCGGAACGCCACCGCCCGGCGCATGGCGAGCGCCGTTTCGACGTCGGCGATGACGAGCGCGGCGGCCCCGTCGGAGACCAGCGAGCAGTCGGTGCGCTTCAGTGGTCCGGCGACGAACGGGTTCTTCTCGCTTTCGGTGCGGCAGAATGCGTAGCCCAGATCCTTGCGCATCTGCGCGTAGGGGTTGTCGACACCATTGCGATGGTTCTTGGCGGCGATGGCCGCCAAGGCGTCCGACTGATCGCCATAGCGCTGGAAATACGCCGCGGCGATCTGGCCGAACACGCCGGCAAAGCCGGCCGGGATCTCGCCTTCCTCGGCAAGATAGGAGGCCCGCAACAGGTTGCGGCCGATTTCCGGTGCCGGGGTCGTCGTCATCTGCTCGGCACCGACCACAAGAACGACCCGCGCAGCCCGGGCTTCCAGCGCACGAATGCCCTGCCGCACCGCGGCGGAGCCGGTGGCGCAGGCGTTCTCCACCCGCGTTGCCGGCTTGAATCGCAGGCGTTCGTCGGCCTGCAGCACCAGGCTGGCCGTAAAGTCCTGGGCCGAAAAGCCGGCGTTGAAGTGGCCGAGCACGATCTCATCGATGTCTTCGGGGCCGATGCCGGCATGCTCGATCGCCTCGCGTGCCACCCCGACGATCAGCGATTCCAGGGTCTCGCCCTCGAGCTTGCCGAAGCGCGAATGTGCCCAGCCAACGATGCAGGCCGTCATGGAGAAGCTCCTAAGCGCGGTCGTCGTGAGGGGTCGCCGCGTGGATCGCCGGCGGCCGCTTCATATGTCGGCATTGCTGCGGGGGCCGTCAATAGGGCTGATTTTTATTGATTGATCAGTCAGCTAACATTAGCATGGTCGGTGGTGGGGGGCCTTTCGCATGCCCAAGACGGGAATGGAGCCGCTGCGCCGCAGGGCGCTGATCGACGCGACGATCTCGGCGATCGGCGCGCGCGGCTCCCTCGACGTCACCATGTCGGAGATCGCCGGCCGCGCCGGCGTCTCTTCAGCGCTTGCCCACCACTATTTCGGCGCCAAGGACGAGCTGCTGCAGGCCACGATGCGCCACATCCTGGCCGAATTGGCGCTCGACACCCGCGCCGCGCTCGGCGCCGCCGGCTCGCCGCGCGAACGCGTCTTGGCGGTCATCGCCGTCAATTTCTCCGACAAGCAGTTCAGCGCCGCGACGATCGCCGCCTGGCTCGCCTTCTATGTCGAAGCACAGCGATCTCCCGAGCTCAGACGGCTGTTGCGCGTCTATGCCAGGCGCCTCCATGCCAATCTGATGAGCGGGCTCGCCGGTCTGCTGCCCCGACCCGACGCCGAACAGGCGGCCGAAGCGATCGCGGCGCTGATCGACGGTCTTTATATCAGGCGCGCCTTGATGGACGGCGTTCCCGACGCCGACACGGCGGTCGCCCTCCTTCATGACTATCTCAACACCAAGCTCAGCACCGGCAGCCGATGACCCGCCGTCCCAATATCCTCATCATCATGGTCGATCAGCTTGCCGGGACCCTGTTTCCGGACGGCCCGGCCGACTTCCTCCATGTTCCCAACCTGCGCGCGCTTGCCGAGCGCTCAGCCCGCTTCGCCGCCCACTACACCGCCTCGCCGCTCTGCGCGCCGGCGCGGGCCGCGTTCATGACCGGACAGCTGCCGTCGCGCACGCGCGTCTACGACAACGCCGCCGAGTTCGCCGCCGACATCCCGACCTATGCCCACCATCTGCGCGCGGCGGGCTACTACACCTGCCTCTCCGGCAAGATGCACTTCGTCGGCCCCGACCAGATGCACGGCTTCGAGGAGCGGCTCACCACCGACATCTATCCGGCCGATTTCGGCTGGACACCGGACTACCGCCAACCCGATCGGCGCATCGACTGGTGGTATCACACGCTGGGTTCGGTCACCGGCGCCGGCATCGCCGAAACCACCAACCAGCTCGAATATGACGACGAGGTCGCGTTTCACGCGGTACAGAAGCTCTATCAGCTAAGCCGCGAACAAGGCGATATAAATCGCCGGCCTTGGTGCCTGACCGTGTCGTTCACCCACCCGCACGACCCGTATGTCGCGCGCCGCCGCTTCTGGGATCTCTATGCCGATTGCCCGGCACTCGATCCGAAGCTCGACGGGTTGCCGCTCGAGGACCAGGACCCGCACACCCGCCGCCTCTTGGCTGCGTGCGACCAGCAGCGCTACACCATCGCGGCAGACGATGTTCGCCGGGCCCGGCACGGCTATTTCGCCAATATCTCCTATGTCGACGCGCAGGTCGGCGAATTGCTTGCCGTGCTCGATGCGACCCGCATGGCCGACGACACCGTGGTGATGTTCTGCTCCGACCACGGCGACATGCTTGGTGAGCGCGGATTGTGGTTCAAGATGTGCTTCTACGAGGGCTCGGTGCGGGTGCCGCTGCTGCTGAGCGGCCCCGGCATCGTGCCGGGGCGCATCGACACGCCGACCTCCAACCTCGATGCGGTGGCCACGCTGGCGGAGCTTGCCGGGATCGAACCCGGCGAGGTGGCGCCGTGGACGGATGGCCAGTCGCTGCTCGCGGTGGCCCGTGGCGGCGCCCGCCCCGCGGTGCCGATCGAGTATGCGGCCGAGGGCTCCGCGGCCCCGATGGTTGCTCTCCGCGACGGCCGCTTCAAGTTCATCTTCTGCGATTCAGATCCCCCGCAACTGTTTGATTTGGAAGCGGATCCGGACGAACGCGTCAATCTGGCGAAGGATCCGGGCGAGGCGGAGCGCGTCGCCGCGTTCGAGGCTGCGATGAAACGACAGTGGAACCTGGCTGCGTTCGACCGGGCGGTGCGGGAAAGCCAGGCGCGGCGACACCTCGTCTACAAGGCGCTGCGCCAGGGCAGCCACACGGCCTGGGAGTTCGCGCCGCGGCAGGACGTCGCGCAGCGCTACATGCGCAACCACATGGATCTGAACGTGGTGGAGGAAAGCAAGCGCTTTCCGCGCGGCGAATAGCATGGAGGCCGACTACGTCATTGTCGGCTCGGGGTCGGCCGGGTCGGCGCTCGCCTACCGGCTCTCCGAGGACGGCCGCTACAGCATCATCGTCATCGAATTCGGCGGGACGGACTTCGGCCCGTTCATCCAGATGCCGGCGGCGCTGTCCTTCCCGATGAACATGACGCGCTACGACTGGGGCTTCTCGACCGAGCCCGAGCCGCATCTCGGCGGGCGGGTGCTGGCCACCCCGCGCGGCAAGGTGCTCGGCGGGTCCTCCTCAATCAACGGCATGGTCTATGTGCGCGGCCATGCCCGCGATTTCGACCACTGGGCCGAGAGCGGCGCCGCCGGCTGGGCGTTCGCCGATGTGCTCCCCTACTTCAAGCGCATGGAGCACGCGCAGGGCGGCGAGGACGGCTGGCGCGGCACCGACGGCCCGCTCTATGTGCGCCGTGGCCGGCAGTGGAACCCGCTCTACAAGGCGTTCGTCGAGGCCGGCCGGCAAGCCGGCTTTGAGACCACCGAGGATTACAACGGCGCCAAGCAGGAAGGCTTCGGGGTGATGGAACAGACGATCCATCTCGGCCGCCGCTGGTCGGTCGCCAACGCCTATTTGAGGCCGGCGCTAAAGCGCAAGAACGTCAC
Source organism: uncultured Alphaproteobacteria bacterium (assembly GCA_963791325.1). GTDB lineage: Bacteria > Pseudomonadota > Alphaproteobacteria > Rhizobiales > Rhizobiaceae > JBEVJK01. The sequence goes on from CAWBRU010000022.1 coordinate 104,892, forward strand.
GATCGTCACCGGTTTGGCACGGCGCATTGTGATCGAGGGGCAACGCGCCGCGGGGGTCGAGATCGAGGCCCGCGGCCAGGTTGAGACCGTCCGTGCCCGCCGCGAGGTGATCCTTGCCGCATCCTCGATCAACTCGCCCAAGCTGCTGATGCTCTCCGGCATCGGTCCAGCGGCCGAGCTCCGGGCGCATGGGATCGCCGTCGTTGCCGAGCGCCCGGGGGTCGGCCGGAACCTGCAGGACCATCTCGAGCTCTATATCCAGCAGGAATCGGTGCAGCCGATCACCCTCTATTCGAAGCTCAATCTGTTCTCCAAGGCGATGATCGGAGCCGAATGGCTGCTGTTCAAATCGGGGCTCGGGGCCACCAACCACTTCGAATCGGCGGCGTTCGTGCGCTCGCGCGCCGGGGTCGAGTATCCCGACATCCAGTACCATTTCCTGCCGGCGGCGATCCGCTATGACGGCCGCGCCGCCGCCAAGTCGCACGGCTTTCAAGCCCATGTCGGACCGATGCGCTCGCCGTCCCGCGGCTCGGTCACCTTGCGCTCGGCCGACCCGCGCGACCGGCCGGTGATTCGCTTCAACTACATGTCCCATCCGGAAGACTGGCGCGACTTCCGCCACGCGATCCGGCTGACGCGCGAGATTTTCGCTCAGGCGGCGTTCGACCCCTATCGCGGCCGCGAGATCTCGCCGGGCAGCGCCGTTCAGACCAACGCCGAGCTCGATGCCTTCATCCGCGAGCATGTCGAAAGCGCCTATCACCCCTGCGGCACCTGCCGGATGGGCAGCCCGTCGGATCCGATGAGCGTGGTCGACCCGGAGTGCCGCGTCATCGGCGTCGACGGGCTCAGGGTCGCCGATTCCTCGATTTTCCCGCGCGTCACCAACGGCAATCTCAACGCCCCCTCGATCATGACCGGCGAGAAGGCGGCAGACCATATTCTGGGACGTCAGCCGCTCGCCCCGTCGAACCAGGAGCCGTGGATCAATCCGCGCTGGCGGGTTGCCGACCGTTAGGCCATGATCGGTGCCCATCGGAGGTCTCGCGGATGAGAGCGCAGCCGCAAGCGTCGCACTACATCAATGGTGGCTATGTCGAGGACACCCAGGGCGCGCCGCTGCCGGTGATCTACCCGGCCACCGGCGACACCATCGCCGCAATCCATGCGGCGACGCCCAACATCGTCGAGCTTGCGGTCGAGGCAGCACGCGAGGCGCAGCCTGCCTGGGCACGGCTGAAGCCGGTCGAGCGCGGCCGGATCCTGCGGCGCGCCGCCGATCTGCTGCGCGCCCGCAACGAGGAGCTGGCGCGGCTGGAAACACTCGATACCGGCAAGGCGATCCAGGAGACGCGGGTCGCCGACGCAGCCTCGGCCGCGGATGCGCTGGAGTTCTTTGCCGGCGCGGTAGCTGCCTTCAACGGCGAATATTTCGATCTGGGCGGCCCGTTTGCCTACAGCAAGCGCGAGGCGCTCGGCATCTGCGTCGGCATCGGCGCGTGGAACTACCCGATCCAAGGGGCAGGCTGGAAATCCGCGCCGGCGCTGGCCATGGGCAACGCCATGGTGTTCAAGCCGTCCGAGAACACGCCGCTTTCGGCGCTGGCGCTGGCCGAGATCTACAGCGAGGCCGGTCTGCCGGACGGGCTCTTCAACGTTGTCCAGGGCTTGGGCGATGTCGGCGCCGCGCTCGCAGGCCATCCGGCAGTGGCCAAGGTGTCGCTCACCGGTTCGGTCGGGACCGGCAAGAAGGTATTGGCCCTGGCCGGGTCGCAGATGAAGCTGGCGACGATGGAGCTCGGCGGCAAGTCGCCGCTGATCATCTTCGACGACGCCGACCTCGAGAATGCCATCGGCGGCGCCATGCTCGGCAATTTCTATTCGACCGGCCAGGTGTGCTCGAACGGCACCCGCGTGTTCGTGCAGGAGCGCCTGCACGACCGCTTCCTCGAGCGGCTCGCGGAGCGGACCAAAGCGATCCGCATCGGCGATCCGCTCGATTCCGACACCCAGATGGGTCCGCTGATCAGCAGGGCGCAGCGCGACAAGGTCGCCGGTTACATCGCGCTCGGGCGCGAGGAAGGCGCCAGGCTGGTGGTCGGCGGCGGCGTGCCGGCTCTGCAAGGCTTCGAAGGCGGCTTCTTCATCGAGCCGACGGTGTTCGCCGGGGTCGGCGACGGCATGCGCATCGCCCGCGAGGAGATTTTCGGCCCGGTGATGAGCGTGCTGACCTTCGCCGACGAAGACGAAGTCGTGGAGCGTGCCAACGATACGGAGTTCGGCCTGTCGGCGGGGGTGTTCACGCGCGACTTGCCGCGGGCGCACCGGGTGGTCGATGCGCTGCAGGCGGGCACCTGCTGGATCAACAGCTACAATCTTACCCCGGTCGAGATGCCGTTCGGCGGCGTCAAGCAGTCGGGTTTCGGCCGCGAGAATTCGCTGGCGGCACTCGCCCACTATTCACAGCTGAAATCGGTCTATGTCGAGACCGGCGATGTGGGCAGTCCGTATTAGAAGAAGCGAATAGGGAGTAAGCGAATAGCGAGTAGCGAGTAGCGAGTAGGGAAAAAAAGAAGTTCTGGCATAGCTGAAGCATTGTTCAGCAGCTAGACACTCCGCTTTCTACCCCTATTCGCTACTCGCTATTTCGCTATTCGCTCTTTTCACTTTTCTCCGGCTTCGCAGTCCAAATACTGCGTCAGCGCTGCGACCAGATGGTAGAAGATGCTGGCCGGGACTTCGCGCGCCAGTGAGCGGCCGCGCTCGTCGATCTGGTCGATCCACAGGCCCTGCGGGGCCGGATCGATATGCCAGCGGAACAGGCGACCGACACGGGCCTCGATCTCCGGCTTGAGGTCGGGTCCCTCGGTGCCGTCGAGCGCGATCGCCGCCTTGATCGCTTCGGATTGCGGCCAGCTGCGCGACAGCCGGTCGAGCGGCATGCCCTGGCGGGAGACCGCCGCATAAGCAAGCCCGGTGGCGCGGTTGAGGCCGTTGGCGATCGCCGAGGCGTAGAGCTTGCGGGCGAACGCGACGAGATCGCTCTGGCCGCTCTTGCCGGCGAAATCGACCAGCAGCGACGCCCATTCGAAATGGTGGCCCGGCTCGGTCCAGTCACCTTGGCCGTTGGTCGCGCGCCGCCATTCGCGGTCGAAATACTCCCCGAGCGTCCAGCTGTCGGCATCGAAGAAGTGGCTGCGGAAGAGGTCGATGATGCGCGCCGCGCGCCGCAGATAAGCGCGCTCGCCGGTCACCGTATGCCAGGCGAGGAACGCTTCGAGCAGATGCATATGCGGGTTGGAGCGGCGCAGGCCCTCGCCTTCCGGCGTCTCCAGGAAGCCCGTCAGGCGGGCGTCCTCGAGATGGGTGTCGAGGAAGTGGAAGGTCTCCTCGCCGAGCGCCAGCGCGCGGCTGTTGCCGGCCCGGTGGGCATGGGCCAGCGCCAAGAGCACGCAGGAATGGTCGTAAGCGTCCTCGACCGGGTCGGCGACGCTGCCGTCGACATTCAGGGTACGCACGAAGCCGCCGCGCTGGGTGCGGCCCTTGTCGGCGATGAAGGCGATGCCGTGCTCGATGATGCGGTCGGCCGGACCGGTCCAGCCGCGCTCCTTGGCGACGGCGAAGGCGTAGATCTGCCGCGCCATGGTGCGCATCCGCTTCGGCTTCTTGAGCGGCTCGGCGTCGAAGCCGAGCGCCTCGTGAAAGCCCCCATGAACCTCGTCGACGCCGGCCGTCGACCACAACGGCAGGGTCTCGTCGAACAGCCACGCCGAGACGCGCTTGCGCCATCCGCCGCTGACGATGACGCGGTCATGCGCAGGGGTGAACTTGGTCTCCAGCCGGCCGCTCTTTTCGAGCTGCTCGACGATCTTCTTGACGTTCTGGCTATGGCTCACCGGAGCGACGAAGGTGGCATCGGGCGTCGACACGATAGCGACGTCCTTGAGCCCGATCGCGGAGAGAAGCCGGCCCTCGCTGCGCAGATAGGAGTTCTCGCAGTCGATGGCGACGACATCGCCGACGACGACATTGCCGTTCTTGTCCGAGGGCGAGGCATCGAGCAGCGACTGCCAGGAGCCGAGGTCGTTCCAACGGAAGCCGGCCGGCACCATGGCGATGTCGGCGGCGTGTTCCATGATCGCGTAGTCGATCGAGTCGGACGGGATCTCGTTGTAGCGGTCGAGCGGCATGTAGACGCCCGATACCTCGCTCACCTGGGCGCGCCAGGCCGACAGCGTCGCCTCCCAGATCTCGGGCTGGAACTTGCGGAAGGCATCCCGCATGGCGCTGGCGCGGAACAGGAAGATGCCGGAATTCCAGAAATAGGTGCCGGCCGCGACATAGGCCTTGGCGGTTTCAAGGTTGGGCTTTTCGACGAAGCGCTCGACATCGCACACGGCCGCTCCTGCGTCGGCCACCTTGATGTAGCCGTAGCCGGTCTCGGGCTGGCTCGGGCGGATGCCGAACACCACCAGGCGGCCGGCCTGGGCGGCCGGCACACCGGCCTCGACGGTCGACCAGAACTGCCGTTCGGTCGAGATCTCGTGGTCGGACGGCACGACGAGGACAAGCGCGTCCTTGCCGTGAGCGTCGATAGTCTGCAGCGTGGCAAGCGCGACCGCGGCCGCGGTGTTGCGGCCGGCCGGCTCGAACAGCGGACGGCCGCCATGGAGGTCGAGCGCGGCGATGTCGCTGCGCACCCGCTCGGCATGGCGCTCGGAAGCGATCAGATAGATCGGCGTCTCGCCGGCCGGCCGCGCACCCAGCCGGCGCAGCGTCTTGACCAGCATCGAGCCGTCGCCGGAGAGGTCGTGGAATTGCTTGGGATTGTCCTCGCGCGACAGCGGCCAGAGGCGGGAGCCGACTCCGCCACTCATCACGAAACTGACGATCCTCTCTGCCATCGTTTGGCTGCCTTCGTCCGCCGGCGCGAGCAGGTCGCTCGACGCATCGTCCCTCACCAAAGTCTTATCTTCCAGCATCATCTTTTCCGTGAACTGTGCAACGGTTGGAGCGCCGATAGGCGCGGCGAAGGATCAGCTGCGGCGCCCGACCGAGCGCCGCCCGAACATGTCGTCGAAGGCTGATGAGCCTGTATGGGTTGGCGTCATTTGGCACAAACTACGCAATTCGGCACCTCCCATGCGTCAGGCGCGCGGGCACCGCCGTCCAGGCCCACGGCGACACGGCCGGCGGTCTGCGATTTTCCGCGCAATCGGTCGTCGAGGCAAAATAGCCCGACCACCTCCCCCTCCGACAAGCTCATGTTTTTGATGAGGGGCATAAGCCTTTGGTGCTTGCAGGAAGTGGGTACGGCAGTTATATACCCGCCCGTTTCTGGTCGCGGAGTGTAGCGCAGTCTGGTAGCGCACATCGTTCGGGACGATGGGGTCGCAGGTTCAAATCCTGCCACTCCGACCAGGGAAATCAATGACTTAACTGAATTTCGCTCACCTCCGAAAACTTCTCTGCACCGTTTCGCCCTTCAGTTCAGGAGACTGAGCCCCGGGGCTACTGCAGCGCAGCCACTGTCCGACCTTCGTTTGCTGCCTGTGACTGAGCCGAACTCGTTGGCCCATATCGCTCTGCCTTGAGCGACCAAGGCGGAGCAGATGTCCATATCCGGCTTCGACATCAGGCTCCGCCGATCACCTGCGGCGGCCAGGCCGAGCGGGCCGGTGACCAGCGCCAGCCCAGCGCCAAATCCCTCGAGCGCCAGGCCGAGCGGAAACCAAGTCCGCACGAGCTCCTCGAACTCCATGTCGAGCAGTTCAGCCAGCGAGAAGTGCAGCACGCCTCAAGGCCATCTACCAGCGGCTCAAAGCGACCGGCAAACCAGCAAAAGTCGCCATCACCGCCATCAGGCGAAAGCTCGTCGTCCTCGACAATACCCTGCTTAGCAAGGGCCGAAAACGGCAGCCTCTCTTGCCTTGACCAACACGGATACTCCAACTGATTCAACCGAGCGCCTCGTCTCAAAGCATTAATGCTTTCCCTCTCTCCTGTTTTGTGGCCTAGGATGACCAAAGACGTCCCACGAGAGGAGTATGGCCGTGGATGGCGTTCAGCGAAGAATGGCCGCTATCCTTGCAGCTGACGTCGTCGGCTATAGCCGGCTGATGGGCAACGATGAGGAGGCAACGCTTGCGAGGCTGAAGGCCTCCCGTGAGATCATCGACGGTCTGATCGCTGACCACCATGGCCGAATTTTCGGCAACGCCGGCGACAGTGTCATCGCCGAGTTCGCCAGCCCCGTGGAAGCAGTGCGCTGCGCCACCGACATTCAGTTGGCAATTCACCTACGAAATGCTGGTTCACCGGGGCGGGACCGGATGCGATTTCGTATCGGCATCAATCTCGGCGATGTCCTTGCCGACGGCGACAACCTCATGGGCGATGGCGTGAACGTTGCCGCGCGATTAGAGGCGCTCGCGCCGCCAGGGGGCATTTGCATCTCCGAGTTCGATCCATACGCACGTTCGCGATCGGCTTTCCCTCGATTTTCTCGATATGGGCGAGCTCAAGGTCAAGAACATAGCCCGGCCGGTGCGGGCCTTTCGCGTGCCGCTCGTCTCAGAGGATCAGGCCGAGTCACCATTTCGCGGGCTCGACGTCTTTGAATTCGACCACGCCGATCTTTTCTTTGGCCGCACCCGCCAGACTGCCGCCTGTGTCGAGAGACTGGGACAACTTGCGGCGAGCGGCAGAGCGTTCCTGCTGATTTATGGCATGAGCGGTTCAGGCAAGTCTTCGCTGCTTCGCGCCGGACTGCTTCCGGCCATCACGCGGCCCGGCGCGACTCCTGGGATCGGGCTGTGGCGCCGCTGCCTGATCCGGCCGTCGGAAGGAAATGACGCGATCGAATCTTTGGCGGCGGGGCTCCTGCAAGAGAGCGCCCTGCCGGAGCTCGCGAATGACAGAACCGCCGCCGAGCTGGCGGAACTGGTTCGTGCCGCGCCCGACCGAGCGCCGGCGCTGATCCGTGCCGCGCTTGCCAAGGCCGCAAGTGCTGCGAACGTCAACGCCTCGCAGGTGCGATTGGTCTTGGCCGTTGACCAGATGGAGGAGCTGTTCACCACCCAGACGGGACCGGCGCGAGAGGCATTCGTTCGCCTGCTGGCTTCGTTCGCCACCTGCGGTCTTGTGTGGGTGATCGCAACGATTCGTGGAGACTTCTTTCACCGCTGCGGCGAAGTTGCGGGGTTTTCAGCACTCAAGGACGGCTTGGGCAGCTATGAGCTACTACCGCCCACCGGTTCAGAGATTGGGCAGATTATTCGCGAGCCGGCGCGAGCTGCGGGTCTTCGCTTCGAGGAGACGGCCGACCAAGGCCGTCTCGATGACGTGCTCCAGACAGCGTCAGGAGCAGATCCGGAATCGCTGCCGCTTCTCGAGTTCGTGCTGGATGCGCTGCATGATGCGTGTCGGGATCGGCGGCTCCTCACTTTTGCCGCTTACCGTGCGCTGGGCGGCCTTGAAGGTGCGATCGCGCGGCGGGCCGATGAAGTGGTCGAAGCCCTTCCGCCGCATGTGCAGGACACGTTGCCGGTCGTCATCAGATCTCTGACCACCGTGCGCCTCGGCGATGAGGCAATTACTGCGGCGCCGGTCTTAGCGACCGAGGTCACGAGCACGCCCGCCCAAGCGGCGCTGGTCGAAGCGCTGATCGCCGCCCGGCTGCTGGTCAGCGACGAAGATGCCGAGGGACGTGCCGTCGTTCGCGTCGCACACGAATCGCTGTTGGGCCGCTGGCCGAAGGCGCGGAACCTCATCAATGCCAATCGGGAGTTTCTTGAAACCCGCGCACGCGTGCAGGCGGATAGCCGGCGGTGGCATTCCGACGACAAGAACGCGGACCTTCTGCTCCCTGCGGGAAAGCGACTCGTGGAGGCAGAGGAACTGCTCCTGTCGAGGGGAGAAGAAATCGATGGCCCTACCGCCGACTATATTCAAGCGTCCTCGCTTGCGCGCAGAGAGAAGGTCGAAAGGGAGCAGAAATCAGAACGGGCGCGCATGGAGGCTGAAGCAGCTGCCGCAACACTCCTCGCGCGTCGAACCCGCTTCGCGGCGGCCGCCGCAATTCTGCTTGCGGCAATCGCCGGCGCCGGTGCTGTCGCCGGATTGCTCGGACAGCGCGAGGCGGAGCAGCAAGCCATCGAGGCAAAAAACAGCGCAGACCAAGCGAGGGCAGCAGAGGGCCAGGCGCTCGAGGCGGGGCAGAAGGCCATCGAGGCAAGGGATGAGGCCCTCCGCAGTCAGTCTCTTGCCCTGGCATTTCTCTCACAACAGACGGCGGCGAGCGGCGATACCGAAGCTGCCATCCTTCTTGCGCTCGAGGCATTGCGGACGAATGAAATACCACCCGGTCAACGTCTGTTCGAGGCTGAGGCTGCTCTTTACAATGCTCTGCTGGCGCATCGTCAACTCGGGACTTTTTCGCACGATGCTGGAGTAACATGGGCGGCGTTTAGCCCTAAAGGTGATCGTATTGTCACCGCCTCCTACGACAAGACGGCTCGCATCTGGAGCGTGTCGGACGGGTCCGCAATAGCGGTTTTGAAAGGTCACGACGGAGCCCTCGAGAGAGCTTCTTTCAGCCCCGATGGAAATCGCGTTGTCACCGCGGCTCATGACACCACGGCACGCATTTGGGACGCCAAATCAGGGACGCAGCTTTTCGTTCTTCAGCAGCCCGGTGGCTTGCCAACTGCCAAGTTCAGCCCAGACGGCACGCGCGTGCTCACTGCAGCCGACGACACCGATCATGCCGTCTCGATCTGGGATGCTCGAAGCGGGGCGAATATCCTGACGCTGAAGGGTGGTGGAGCGTCGTTGGCGGACTTCAGTCCGGACGGTCACAGCTTTGCGGCTGGACGAGGTGATGATACTCGCACTGTCGGCGTGTGGAACACCGAGACCGGACGGCAGATCAAAAATTGGCAAGTTCAAACCTGGCCAGATGAGGTTATCTTCAGCCCGGACGGGAACAGGCTCCTCATAACTTCGTGGGGACCGTATTCCTACGCTGGAGTTTCACGCCTTTGGGACGTGTCGAAAAGCGTGGAAATTGCGACTCTCGGCGGGCACAAGAGCGATACCCGCAGCGGCACTTTCAGCCACGACGGCCGCCTTTTGACAACGGTGTCGATCGATGGCACCACGCGGCTCTGGGATGGCGTAACCGGGGAATTGCGCCATGTGCTTGGCGAAGAGACGCCCGGGCTGAGATTGACGGACGTTACGCCGTTGAGGAGTGATCAGGAAGTCAACAGCGCATTCAGCCGTGATGACAAACTCCTGGCCACTGCATCCGTTGACGGTGGGGTGCGTGTTTGGGACGTGGACAACGCTTCGCTGCTGACGTCCCTGAATGGCCACCATGCTCTGGTGGAGCACCTCGAATTTAGCCCGATCGACAACTCCCTCCTCACAGCATCGCACGATGGTACGGCTCGGCTCTGGGACGTCGATGGGATTCTGATCAACGAGTTACCTCACAACTATCCGCCCACCTTTGTTGTCTTCAGTCCTGACAACGTACACGTTGTTACCGGCGGCGGAGACAGCGCCGCGCATCTGTGGGATGTCGCGGGCGCTCGCGAGACGGCGGAGCTAGACACACATGAACGGCTTCAGGACGCCGCATTCAGTCCGGACGGCCGTCACCTCGCCACCGCCACGTCCCGCGGCGAAATTCTGATTTGGGACGTCGAGAGCGGACGCCAACTCAAGCGGCTCGAACTTGGGTCGCGGGTGCTCGTGAAGGTTCAGTTCAGCCCTGATGGAAAGCTCGTTGAAGCTGCATCGCTCGCGGGCGTGGCCCAGCTGTGGGACGACAATAGCGGTGGTGAGCCGGTCACCTTGAACACAAGCGCCACTTTGCCGGAGCCTGTCTTTAGCCCTAACGGCGAGTTTGTCTTGACGGCTACCGGCGACAATGTCGTGCATCTTTTGCGGACCGATGGATCTGAAGTACGCACTTTTGTGGGGCATCGGAATGGCGTCACCGGGGCCGTCTTCAGTCCGAATGGCTTGCTCGTTGCAACCGGCTCGCTGGATCACAGCGCGCGGGTTTGGTCGCTTGACGATGGACGTGCTGTTCAGGTGCTGGAACATGACCAACGGCTGACCGAATTGGCTTTCAGCCCCGACAGCCAGTCATTGTTGACCGCCTCGCGTGGCGGTGCCGCCCGCATCTGGAACGTTCGTGATGGAACGGAAAAGGCGGTCCTCAGAGGCCACCGAGGCGCGGTCGAGAGCGCCCATTTCAATCCTAATGGCAGCTACATCGTTACGACGTCATCGCAGGACCGCACGGTCCGGCTCTGGGCTGCCGCGTCTGGCCGTGAAATTGCAACGATTTCCGAGCGGCAAGACAACCTCAATCGGCCGATGCTGACCCGCGCGGCGATGAATTCGAGCGGAACGGCAATTGCCGTCGTTTCGGGCGAAACGCGCGTACACATAATCCGGACGTTTCCGACGTCGAACGATCTCATCACCTATGCTCGGAACGTCGTGCCTCGACAGCTCACTCCATGCGAGCGCCGGCGCTTCTTCTTGCCCGCTGAAGGTGACTTTTCAAACTGCCCCAAATAGCGACACCTACGTCGCAGGTCCAGATTTTCGTGTGTCAGGGCCCTACCGCATGAGCACCGACGATGTGTGCTTTTAAGATGCGGCAAAGCTTCCCGCCAGGTAGGCGGCGAATGCCGGTTACCCCAGCACGACCTTCAGGCGCTCGGTGTAGGCTTCCAGAAATCCCGGTGCGGGGCCAACAGGTCCTCATCGAGCTCGGGGAAAGGTCCGTGCACCTTGATATTTTTCTGACCCGAACCGAGTACCGTTCGACAGGAGAGGTTCATCGTCGGGTTTCTGGGGTGGTCGCCGGTGAGCGTCAGAAGCTTGGTCTCCTCGAAGCCATAAACCAGCCGGCCAATATTCGTCCAATAGAGCGTACCTGTGCACATCGCGCAAGGCTCACCGGTCGAGACCAGCGTGCAGGTCCAGAGAAACTCCGGCGGGTAAGCAGCCGCCGCGCGCCGCGCAAGTTCGGTCTCGGCGTGATGCACTGTGTCGATATTGCCTTGACGCATGAGGATTGCGTCGTCGGGGCCGACCAGCACCGCACCGAACGGATGGTGGCGGTGAGCTGCCGCGTCGCGGGCGACGGCATCGGCAGCGCGGAGGTGGGCGATCATCTGGTCGCGCGTCATATCGCCGGCACTTTCCGCCTAGGGAGCTTTTATGCTGAGGCACGTTTCGCCCCAACACGACCATTGGGTAAAATGACTATCATGTTTGATGCTTCAAGCAAAGCGCCTGTCCAACTCATCATATCGGCCCAATCTGACTATCAGCTTTCGGGTCGAAGCGAACTCTGCTTTTTCAACCGATATGCGTGGCGCAAAGCTGGCCTTCGAATTGCTCATTTGTAAACGCGGCGCCACCTTGCCGGTCCCGCCCGGCAGCAGGGTAAAGAAGCCTCCTTTGGCTGCGAAGGAGCGCTGAAATTCTTGGGGCGTTCCACACCCCTGACCGCACCGAACCTGTGTCGGCCTGACCGCCTGCGGACTTCAACGCCTGCAGGCCCTTGTACTCCTCGATCCACTGGCCGCCGGTCACGCCGTAGATCTCGAAGGCCAACTCTGCACGCTTCGGCGTGCCGCGCGTGTTTGAGATCACCAACCCGTAGCGCTTTGTGGCCCTCTGCTGTGAATAGCGCGCTGAACCTGAGTTCTTGGTCCGGCGATCAGCGTCGACCACTCCTCGGAACGCTTTCTGCTGCCTGCGCCGGCTCGCCAGGATCCGCGCACTTTCCTGCATGGACGCGACGAGTTCGAGGTGCTGCCGCACGACGATGAGCTGCATGGAGCTGCTCGCAGAAGGTGGATGGTTGGAGACAGAGGACGCCGGCGCCGGGGCGCAACAGTCCAATGTGCCGCAACTTTTGACCCTCTTCACGCGGATTGTCAACTCCCAGTTGAGATGATACGGGCTCTGAGGGAAACCGTTGCAACGGATCGAACGCGAGACTTGATCCAATAACGCCGAATTCCAGTAGCTTGCATTCATTTCGCGAAACGGCCGGGGCGGAATTTTGCGAGCATGGGGTGCGCGCGGCCGGTCGCGATCTCGCCAGCCAACATCTCGCCGGCGATCAGGCCGAGCGTCGCGCCGCTGTGGCTGAAGGCAACGAAGTAGTTCTCGATCGTTTCCAGCGGCCCGAACACAGGTTCGCCGTCAGCGGGGATGGGCTTCGGGCCGACACCATAGGAGTTGAACACGAGCTTTGGATTGCCATCGAGCACAAGCGAGGCCTCGCGAAGCAGACCTTGCACTGTTTCCTCCTTCACCCTGTAAGTGCCGTCCTCATGGTGTTCGACCTCTGCCTCCGACCACGCCGAATTCGAGCACCAGCTCTCCGTTCGGTGTCGGACGAACCGCTACGCGCGGCGTGTTGAGGACTGCACGCAGGGCTGTAGCGACCGGCTTGGTCTTCAGCAGCAAAGAGATCGGCGTTGCATCGGGCATGGTGATGCCGGCCTCTTTCAATGTCGCTGGGACCCAAGGGCCGGTGGCAACCAGTACGGTATCGGTTTCGAAGCGCCGGCCATTTGCGGTAACGATGCCCTTCGCCTTACCGCCGGCGATATCGACCGTTCCATGGCCGGCATTCTCGACGACCTGACCACCCAGCGCGCGGTAATCGGCAAGAAGCACGTCGATCAGACAGGGCAGGTCGACCCAGCCCTCGCCCGGGTTGAAGATTGCACCCTGTCCGGTGATCGCCGCGCTCGCCACGCCCGGTGTTACCGCGGCCACATCCGCTGCGTCCAGCAACAGCGCGTCGTAGCCGATCTCGTGCTCATATTGGGCGATCGCGGCAATCTCGTTCGTGGCATCATCGGCGTCCCAGGTCAGGGCGCCATCGAAGCGCAGCCAATCGGCGTCCGGAAACCGAGTGGCCAGCGTGCGGTAGCGGTCCAGACCGGCCATTCTGAGATAGTGGTACTCCATCGAGCGGCGACGGGCCGAGTTCAGCCAGGACAATGAGCGTCCCGAAGCGCCGTTGGCGATTGCGCCTTCTGTGATCAGGGTCACGTCGGCGCCGAGGCGAGCCAAATGCAGCGCGGAGGATACGCCGAAAATCCCGCCGCCGAGAATCGCGACGCGGTGACCGATTGAAGTTCTGGAAGCCATGCTTGATGCTTTCGGAAGGTAAGAGGGCAGCCGGATTTGGATAATCAGTAATTTGCGATCTTCTTCATGTAGCGCCGCCCCTCCAGCATGGGCTGGTCGCGGAGCTCGGCGAGCCGATACGCAAACGCCCACAAGATGTCGAAACAGATCAGTGGCACGAGGTAAGGCGCGAAACGCGGATCCATGCCGCCCAAATCAAACTCGGCTGCGTCGAGGATCAGCATGTTGTCTGAGCCCCCGTATTTCAGCAGGAAGTCGCGGGCGCGCTCTGTCAGCCGGCGGGTTTCGTCGAGGCCAACCAGCACGATGAAGCAGGCATCCTTGTCCACCACTTCGAACGGTCCGTGGAAGAATTCGTCAGCGTGGATCGCCTGTGAGTCGTACCACTGCATCTCCATCAGAACGCAGATGGAGAGCGAATAGGCCGCGCCATAGGCGGGGCCGCTTGCCAGTGTGTAGATCGCCGGCTTGGTGGAAAAGCCAGGCACGAAGCGTTCGAGCCTCGGCGCGTATTCGGCTTTGGCGCGGTCGATGGCCGATTTCAGCTTGCTCAGGCTTGCAAGCAGCGGTGGCACGAGGTCCTGCCGTTCGCGCTGATCGAGCAGGCCGGCGAGCATCATGTAAAGAACGCCGTAGTTGCTGTCCGCTGAATTGATCGGAATTCCGGTCGTATAGGAGGCGCGATAGTTGATGACAAATTCGGACGCCTGGGCCAGCGGTGAGTTCGGATCGAGCGTCATGCCGATTGTCGCGGCACCACGGGACCGCGCATGGTCAGCGGCGCGCACCGTTTCCTTGGTGGCGCCGGTCTGCGAGCAGAGGATCACCAGTGCCTCCGGTCCGAGTTTCTTAGGGTCGCGGCAAACGAACTCGGCGGCATTGAACACATCGGATGTGATGGTTCCAGCATACCGGTCAAGGAAATACTTGCCCGGCATCATGACCGAAAGCGAGCCGCCGCAGGCCACCAGGAAGATGTGGCGGATGGCGCGCTTCTCGAGCCCAGCGAGTGCGGCAGCTACATCCGAATTGACTGCGGTCTTCATCATAAGTCTCCATCGGGCAGCAGTGACTGCCCGCGCTCAGTCGGCCGCACATGGCTTCGTTGACACTTGGTGGACGAATATGCGAACGTTCTCACAACAGCATAGAGCGAAAGTTGCGGCATGGTCAAGATCGCTACGATGGGCGACAACGTGGTCGATTGCTATGTACTCCGGGGCGAGATGTTTCCGGGCGGAAATTGCCTGAACGTTTCCATCTTCCTGCGGCGCTCCGGCGTGGAGAGCGCGTATATCGGCCGCATCGGAAAGGATCCTGCCGGCGACCTAATCTGGGACGCGCTGGTGGCTGAAGGTGTGGATGTCAGCCGCCTTGGACGCCTTGACGGGCCCACGGCCTGGTGCCTGATCGGGCATCGCGACAACGACCGCATCTTTCTGGACCATGATCTCGGTGTGTCGATGTTCACGCCGTCTGCCGATGATCTGGCCGGCCTCGAGTCGTTTGCTGCCGTGCATATTGGCCAGTCGAGCGGGCTGGATACCTTCGTTCCGGCTGCGGTGCATCGCACACTGCTGTCCTATGATTTTTCCACGCGCCGCGACCCGGAGCATCGGCATCGGATTGCGCCACATTGCTTCCTCGCTTCCCTATCGGGCGGAAACTTGAGCGATGCCGAGGTCGATACCATTGCGGACGAGGTGCTGAAAGCCGGAGCCAGTTGGGTTCTGGTGACGCGCGGCGCGGCGGGTGCTGTCCTCAGGAATGGGTCCAATCGGTACCGCGTTGGCGCCGCTGCCGCGATCGTGGTCGACACGCTCGGCGCCGGCGACAGTTTCATCGCTCGGACCTTTCTCGGCTTGCTTCGTCAGGAGCAGCCGGCGGATCTCCTTGCAGCTGCTGCGCAAGCGGCGGCCGATACCTGCGGCTACTTCGGCGCGATCGGGTTCCCCGCTCCGATTGATATCGGACCGCAGGGGCCGGCGCGGGTGGAAGCTGCGCAGGCCCGCCTTAAAGCTCAGTCAGACGCGAAGGTCAATTGAGGTCACCGCTTCAAACGAACTGTACCACCTCTTGACGGGGCGTCCTCAAGCAGATACCAAGTGAGAACGTTCTCATATATTGATGCCCAAAGGCTGCTTGAGAAGGACCTGCCAACTCTTAGGAGAGGTGGGAACGAAGTTGGATCGATAGTGGCAGTCCGGCGTGTTGTCGGTTGCCTATCTTAAAGGGAGAAGCGATGAAACACCTAATGCTCACGCGCCGGTCGGCGCTCTCTGCAGTGGCGGTTGCGGTTGCCGTCGGGCTTGGCGGGGTCACGTCCAAAGTGCTGGCACAGGACAATCCTTACAATCTTATCGACCCGAACCAGATCAGCGTCGCCACGATGGGCGACGCCAAGCCGTATGTGTTCACCGATGCGAACGGCAATTTCACCGGCTTCGACGCCGAACTCTTCCGCGACGTGGCACGCCGCCTAGGCTTCAAGGAAGATCAGGTCATCTTCACCGGCCAGGACTTTGCCGCCATCCTGCCCTCCGTCGCCAATGGCCGCTTCGACGTCGCTGTCGCCGCTATCGGCACGACCGATGCTCGCAAGCAGACGGTTGACTTCAGCAATGGTTATCTTGCCGGCTATCTTTCAATCATCTCCGCCGATCCGGCCCTGAACAGCAATGAAAGCACGGCCGGCAAACGCATCGGCGTCATCCAGGGAACGCTGCAGGAAATCTATGCCGAGAAGAACCTGAAAGGGGACATCGTCAAATTTCCCGACAACAATTCGGCGGTTGCCGCACTGAACAACGGCACAATCGATGGCCACTTCACCGACTATGAATCGGCCAAGCAGTACGTCGAGCGGTACTACAAATCTGAAGATCACCATGAACGTGCCGTCCTTCGACGCGCCGGCCGGTTTCGTGGTCAAGAAGGGCAATGACGCATTCCGCGAGGCGCTCAACAAGGCGCTGCGCGAGGCAATGGATGACGGCACGTGGAAGCGTCTGCACGAAAAGTGGTTTCCGGGTACGCCGATGCCGGACGAATACCTGCCCAAGAAATCGTAACGCTCAATTGTTGCCGACAGATTCAACCTGTCGTCCACTCTGAGGCCGGGCCCGCGTACCGCGGCGCTCGGCCTTCCAGCATGCAGAGGATCGCACATGGGTTGGTTCGATACTTTCAGCCGCAGCTTCCTGGACTTGGAGGGCAATGGCGGAAGTTCTGCCGAACATGATCACGGTGGGCCTCAAGAACACGTTGATCCTGGCGATGGCCTCGACGCTCTTGGGCACCGTGATCGGCATTGTGCTCGCCGATGATGGGGATCTCCGACAACCGGCCATTGAAGACTCTCGCGCGAGTCTACACGGATATCTTCCGCGGCCTGCCCGCCATCGTGACGATCCTGATCATCGGACAGGGCTTCGCACGGTCGGCCGCGAGCTTTTCGGGCCATCGCCCTATCCCCTCGGCATTCTGGCACTCAGCCTGATCGCCGGCGCCTATATCGGCGAGATCTTTCGCGCGGGCATACAGAGCGTGGAACGCGGGCAACTCGACGCCACCCGCACATTGGGGATGACCTATGGCCAGGGCATGCGCCTGGTGGTGATCCCGCAGGGTATCCGCCGCGTGCTTGCCGGCGCTGGTCAATCAGTTCATCGGCAACGTCAAAGATTCGAGTCTCGTCTACTTCCTTGGGCTGCTTGCTTCCGAGCGGGAATTGTTTCGCGTTGGACAGGACCAGGCGGTCGTCACCGGCAATCTCTCGCCGCTGCTGCTTGCCGGCATATTCTATCTTCTGATCACGGTGCCGCTGACCCACCTCGTCAACTACATCGACCAGCGCATGCGCGTCGGCAAGCGGCTAACGGCGGTACACAGCGGCCTGAAGGAAGTCGCGGAACTGGACAAGGCCGCGGAGCCCGGACCCGACTGGCCGTCTCGGCGCCGAGCAGCACCCGGCTTTCAAGGGCGGCAGCATCGAGGTACGCAAGATCGACATGGCCTATGGCAGCGTACAGGTGCTGCACGATGTCAGTCTGAAGGTTGCAGCTGGCACTGTGACTTGCCTGATCGGACCATCGGGTTCCGGCAAGTCGACCTTGCTGCGCTGCCTCAATCGCCTGGTCGAGCGCCGTGCCGGCGACATTCTGCTCGATGGCGCCAGCATCGATACCATGACGCCCGATCAGCTGCGCCGACGTGTCGGCATGGTGTTCCAGCAGTTCAACCTGTTTCCCGGATCGCACCGCGCTTGCCAACATCACGCTCGCGCTGCGCAAGGTGAAAGGCCTGTCAAGCGAGCGAAGCCAAGCGGATTGCAGAGGACCAGGCTGCGCGATGTCGGGACTGCTCGAACGCAAGGACCACCGTCCGGCCAATCTTTCCGGCGGCCAGCAGCAGCGTGTTGCAATCGCTCGCGCGCTTGCGCTCGATCCGGAGGTTATGCTGTTCGATGAGGTCACGAGCGCGCTCGATCCAGAACTCGTCAAGGGCGTGCTTGACCTCATGGCTGATCTTGGCCAGCGCGGCATGACCATGGTGGTCGTCACGCACGAAATGAATTTCGCACGTAAGGTCGCGGATCAGGTGGTGTTCATGGATGAAGGCCGAATAGTCGAGGTCGGGCCGCCGGCACAACTTTTCGACAACCCGAAGAGCGAACGGCTTCAGCGCTTTCTTTCCGAGGTTCTCTGAGCCAAAGAGGATCGAGACAGGGCACGGGAAATTCTTGGACAAGCGCACAAAAAAGGCGACGATCATTGAAGTCGCCCGCCTTGCGGGCGTCAGCACGGCAACGGCAGGCCGGGTACTCGGCTCCTACGGCTACGCAAGCACGGCAATTCAGAAAAAGGTGCGCGATGCTGCGGACACTCTGGCTTATCGGCCTAATCGGCTGGCCCGAGGCTTCAAGACAGGCAGGACGCAGACCATCGGCGTCGTCGTAGGAGATATCGAGAGCCCCTTCTACGCCAGCATTCTTCGCGGGATCGCCGACGAGGTTCGTGGTCGCGGCTTCGGGGTGCTCGTTACCAACAGCGACGAGAATGTCGACCGGGAACGGGAGGCCGTTCAACTGCTGCTCGAGAAGCAGGTTGACGGCCTCATCGTGTCGCCGGCCGCTATCGCACACGCGGACTGTCTCAGCCACGCTATCGCGTCACAATGCCCGGTCGTGCAGGTGGACCGGGTCGTCCGTGGATTGGAAACCGACGCCGTGCTGCTCGACAATGTAGGCTCGGCCCACCACGCTGTGACCCAGTTGATTGACGCAGGCCACAGGCGGATCGGCATTGTCGCCGAACTCGTCGGCGCCTCTCCAAAGGACATTTCCACGTTTGTCAGGACGATGAAGCCAAAGTTGCCACTGAGGCACCTCTATCCAAGTTGGCAGCGGCTGCTCGGCTACTTGCTTGCGCATCGCGAAGCAGGGCTCAACGTGGACGCGTCGCTGGTCCGCAAGGTGAATACGTACTCAATCAGTGCCGCAAAAAGCGCAACGGAGGAACTCCTTTCGCAAACCCGTCCCACTGCTCTGTTTACGGCGGACGGATTGATGTCGACGGGTGCTATGATGGCAATTGCCGGCCGCGGTCTGCGCATCCCCAACGACCTCTCCCTGGTTTGCTTCGATGATCTGGACTGGATGAAGTTCATCGGGACCGGCATATCTGCGATCTCTCAGCCGGCCAATCAAATGGGCGTTGCTGTGGCTGAATTGCTCATGCGACGAATCGATCTGCAGCCGGGCCCACCTGAACATCGGATCCTGCTGTCAGAGTTTGTTGCGAGGGGGTCCATAGTCGCGCCCGTGTGACCCGAGGTGAACATGTGGCGACGCGCTGTGGTCCACCATCCGCCTACCGCTTGCGCAACCTATCGGAATAGCTACCCGCCTGGCGCAGCGCAGCCGCTTCATACGACTGAATCCCTTGTGGCTCGCGGACCGAAGCGGGGCGGAAAAATGCGCGACTGTCCTGGCGTTCAATAGAAATACGTAGTTCTGTCATTAGATCGCCGCGGCTCCGGCAGCACGAGGCGGAAACGGGGGAGCGCGTGGCTTTATCCTGGATTCCGGATTGGTCTTGGGGACTGCCGCGTCTCGTTCTTACCGTTGTCGTACATGTCTCGGCCATCGTCTGGACGGCAAAAATGCTTGGGCTCATGAGAGGTTTGCACTCGCGCAAGGCGTCGCGCTTCGTCATTTTCGTGGCGGTCGCGGCGCTCGCGTGCGCGGTCTATCTCGCGCTCGAAACGGCGCCTGGGCGAGCCTCTATCTTTGGCTCGGCGCGTTGCCGACGTGGCAGGCCGCGATGCTCTATTCGCTCAGCGCAATCACCGCATACGGGCATCCGCCGATCTTTCTGGAAGACCGCTGGCGCCTCTTGGGCGCGATCGAGGCGGTCAACGGCCTCCTCCTCTTCGGCCTGACGACCGCGTTCCTCTACGCCGCCATTCACGAGGTCTGGCCGCTTCGCCGGGATTGAATGGGAGCGAAACACGACCGTTTCCTACGGCATAGGCCCGAAGCTGGACGGCCCGCGCCATCTTGATGCGGACGGCGCGCCCGCCGCAGTCATTCCCCTGGCGACTTGGCAGATCCGATTTGTTCATTCCAGCCGGCCTTGCGCAGGCCGTCCATGAGCGCGTCGACGATGCTGTCGAGCGGGTGGAAGCGGCGCCAGACGGCGGCGGGATCGCGGTTGAACGCCGGCGCCTGCTCAGCCATCGTGGCCAGCGCCTCCTGCGCCGCCGCGTGGTTTCCGAGCGCGCCGTGGGCGATGGCAAGGAACGCCACCCCGGTGGTAGTCCCCGGCCGCCGAGTGCTCGGCCGAGGCGAGCATCTCGCGGTAGCGACCCTCCAGGTAGAGGTGGATCGTGATCGGATCGTAGTACCAGCCCGGCGGATTTATGGTCCGCGCGATCGCACGCTCGCTATAGGCGAGACCCTCGTCCCAGCGGCCGCGAAAGGCCAGCCGCCAGCCAAGCTGCGCCAGCGTGTCGGGGTCGTTCGGGTTGAGCGCCAGCGCCTGCCGCTGGATGCGTTCCGACTCGTCGAAGTTGCCGAGGTGGTACTGGACCGCCGAAAGCGCCCGCAGCGCGACCACGTTCTCCGGGTCGATCGCGACCGCCTTGGAGGCAAAGTCGAGCGCCTGCCCCATTTCGCGCGGGATCTCGGCGTCCGGCACGAAGGCGTAGCGTGCCGCATCGAGGTGCAGCCAGCCGAGCAGAGCCCAGGGCTCGGCATAGTCCGGGTCGCGTCGCACCGCTGCCTCGAGGCAGGCAAGGACCGGCTGGCGAAGCTCGTCCCGGAAGGTGCGCCGGTACGTGTAGGCCCGCAGCACGCAGGCGTAGCTCGCCATGCTCGGCTCGACGCCGCGTCGACAGGCGGGCCGCCATGTCGCTGTTGAGGACACCGTAGGGCTGGCCCAGCACCGTCGCGATGCTGGCGGCGAGCTCCGCCCGGACGCCGAGCAGGGCGCCCGGCGTCGGCGCGCGGTCGTAGGTCTCGCTCCAGACGACTCGGCCCGTCTGCGCGTCGAAGAGCTGCGCCCCGACCCGCACGGTCGCCGCGTCGGAGCTGACGCTGCCCTTGACGACGTAGCCGACCCCGAGGTCGTGTCCCAGCGTCATCGGGTCGGCGTGCTCGTCCAGGCTGAAGCTCGCGGGCACCGAATAGAGCCTGAACCCCTCGAACCGCATCAGGTCGGTGATGAGCTCCTGGGTCACGCCGGCAGCAAGGAAGCGGTCGTCCTCGCCGGCGCTGAGCGTCTCGAAGGGCAGGACGACAACGGCCGGACCGCGGGCTAGCTCCGCACCCGACATCGATGGGCCGCGGAGCCAGAGCCACAGCCCACCGGCCGCCGCGAGGAGCGCGACGGCGAGCAGACCGGCCAAGATGCGGACGCCCCGGCGGCCGCGCCTGGCCATACCGACACCATCCGCCTCGTCGGCGGCCGGCGCCGCGCCCGTCGCCTCGACAACCGTCCCACCTCCGGCTTCGCGTTCGGTGTCATCGGAGGGCGGCGCCTCCGTCGGCGCCTGGTGCCACTCAAAATGCGGGACGTAGTGGCCTTTCGGAATGGTGATACGCACGGGGTCCCGGGCGCCGGCATCGACGTAGTAGCTGTCAAGGTCGCGTCTCAGGCGCCGGGCTTCGAGGCGGACAACCGGATCGGATTGCGACATCGAACGTCCCGTCGCGGCCAAAGACCGCAAGCCCGAGCGAATACCCTTTCAGCCCGTCGGCACGTCCCGCGAGCGTCTCTTCCACCAGGTACCGGAGGAACGCCCGTCGCCGCGGGCTCGCCTGAAGCGTCGCGCTGTTCAGGATACGTTCCAACTGCGCGCGGATCTCAGCCGGCGGCGGACTTGCCGATGCATTCCCGTGACCGGGTGAGTCGAGCGTTGGGACCATCGAATATCCCCAGGCTGAGGCCGAGAAAGCAAGGCAGGTGCCGACAATAGCTGATCGAGCGAAGCAAAGAAAGTGCGTCAACGAAGCACAGAAAGCGCAGCAGTAAGGATAGCAAGCATCAATGCCACTTGCGTGGCGATGCTGCTGCAATCTGAGTGGCGGTTTAGCGCTCTGTCACTCCGACCCAAGCGGGTAGGATACTCGTTCGTACATGTACGTACCTTCCGCCGAGATGATCTTAGCGCGATCATTCTTCTCTCAGCGTTCGGCGCTGATGGCTGGAAGCAATGGTCGAAGCAAAGATGGCGTCACATATCGCCGCCGTCGTATCTCGGTTCCCGCTCCGTGAGCTGGAAATACGTCGGCAGAGTGCTTGCGACCCGAGGTTTGACGAGATCTGCCGAGACTACCATGAGGCGCTTATGGCGCTCCGACGCTGGGAGGGAGCTGGATCAGCCGGAGCGACGGAGGCTCAAGACTATCGCCGGATGCTGAAGGAACTCGCGGCGGAGATTCTCGCGATTCTAGACCGCCCACGCCGGCGCTTTGCGGCTGACGGCGGCTGAACCAAATTGCGGCCCGGACCGAACCCGTATGCGCCGAAGCAATACAGAGGACAGCAGGGGAGGAATTGATGAAACGATGCAGAAGCGGTGCCCGAACGCTAAACGCGCGGGAGCTAAATGCGCGAGCGTTTCGTCATCCTGCAACCATGAGGACGCACGATAGCCTGGCCGACCAGTTAGGGTCGTTTTGTCGAGGAGGAACTTTGACATGAACCGAACATCAGCACGTTGCATCGTCGCGGCGCTGTCCGTCGCCGGGGGTCTAATGGCCAGCACGGCGATAGTGAACGCGCAGGAGAAGAGGCCCAACATCGTCATGCTGATGGCAGACGACATAGGCTGGGCGGACTTTGGCGCCTACCCGGGCGGCGGCAAGGCGCTCGGCCACCCGACGCCGAATATCGATCGGCTGGCCAAGGAAGGGGCGCTGTTCACCAGCTGGTACGGCCAGTCAAGCTGCACGGCGGGGCGCTCCTCGTTCATTACCGGGCGTATACCGATCCGGTCTGCGCTCTCGGTTGTTGCGGCTCCGGGTGACCAAAACGGGCTGAAGAAGGAAACTCCGACAATCGCCGAATTCTTTAAGAAGAACGGCTACACAACCTATTTCTCGGGCAAGTGGCATCTCGGAGACAAACCAGAATTCTACCCGATCGAGCATGGCTTCGATGAGATGAGGGAGTTCGCCGCCTACTATCCGGGCGTCTATTCATACGACGACACGTCGCCGGCTATGCACCCCTGGTTCCCGAAATACAACCAACCGTTCTACGACGAATACCAAAAGATCGTGAACCTGGATGAATGGGAAGGCGAAGCAGGCCAGCCTGCAAGAAAGGTTGCACGGATCACTTACGACTACCTGGCTGATTTCGATGTCCGGCAGGCCAATTCGGCAGTTGCGTATATCAAGGAGCATGCAAAAAACAATCAGCCCTTCTTCATGAACGTCAACTTCATGAAAATGCACAACCCTACCAATCCGGCTGAGCCCTTCAGGGGCAAGTCCAAGCTCGGCAACTACTCGGATTCGATGCTCGAATTCGACGCCAATGTTGGCCGTATAGTGGACGCGATCCGGGCCGAGGCTCCTGATTCCATTGTCATCCTCACCTGCGACAATGGCGCGTGGCAAGATGCCTGGCCGGACGCCGGCGTGACGCCATTCCGTGGTGAGAAGGGAAGCTCCTTCGAAGGGGCGTTCCGCGTGCCTGGCATCATGTGGTCGCCCGGCAGGATTCCGGCCGGAACCGTTCTAGACCAGATGATGTCGCATATGGACGTCTGGCCGACAACCGCCGCCATGGCAGGACTCGCTCCTCCGCCGAATGGAAAATGGGTGGGCAACGACGGTCAGCCCATCTACTTCGATGGCGTCGACAACAGTGGCTATGTGACTGGAAAGTCGCCGACGTCAGCGCGGAACTCGTTCGTCTATATCGATGGCGAGGCCTTCGGTGGCATCCGCGTCGACATCGGCGGTGACCCCGACAATCCTAACCTGAAAACCG
Source organism: uncultured Alphaproteobacteria bacterium (assembly GCA_963791325.1). Lineage (GTDB taxonomy): Bacteria > Pseudomonadota > Alphaproteobacteria > Rhizobiales > Rhizobiaceae > JBEVJK01. Next base: position 128,603 of record CAWBRU010000022.1, read on the forward strand.
CCTGGAAGTATCTCTGGACGGCAAAAGACACCTGGCTTGGCCCAGAGCAGATCCTCGGTGGCATTGGTGCGCTCTACAACCTCACCATGGATCCGTATGAGAAATACGACATGACGTTCAATGGCGCGGTCTCCTATCGGATGCCATCGAGCTCGCCTGGAAAGTATGCCGGCCAGGACAACGGCTGGGCGCTCGCGCTCATCTACCCGGCTCTGGTCGAGTTCGACAAATCGATCATCGAATTTCCCAGCATCCGACGATTCCCTGGCGGGGCATCGAACGACCTGCGCCCCAATCTGCAGGACCCGTCGAACCCGGTGCCAGCGATGGATCCGAAAAACCCACCGCGGATCGGCGCTTCCGGCGGCTAACGTCCTCGTGCCCGGGTAGGCGCCCGTGATAGGCGCCTACCTACCCTGCCGCCAACCCGCTAAGGTCGGAGTATGACAATGGACCGGTTTCCCCACTCAATGGTCAGCCGCCGTACGCTGGGCGCTGGTCGCCATTGCAGTAACTTGCGGCGGCCATCCGACTCCAGCTCGATCCGATCCTTTGCCGTTCCGGGGCCACTCCACATCCAAGCAGTCGACCGTCGACTTTGTGACAAAAGCACCAAAGAGCGCAGCGCGACTTTCTTGCCCCTGAAGCAAGGGGCGCCACCCTTCAACCAACACGGAATATTGTGCGTCGAGCAACGATCCACAGCCAGACCATTTGCTGCCTGGAGGAGCGGCCGCCAATCTGCCTATGAATGAACTCGAAAAGGTGCTCACCGCAACGCTGGCGGGCATAACTGCCGATCAATTCCAATTCGAGGCTTAAGATCTGGGTATTCACTTGAAACGATGCTCTAGTGCAACACTTTCAAAAAATGAAGTCGGACGACTGCCTGTCGTGCTTGGCAGTTGTCGCTATTGGGCATCGACTGCTGTTGAATAAACCTATGACTAGACTAACGCCGAAAGGCGTCATGAAAGCTCATTTGTCCGGCCCGTTGCTCGCGGGCTGTTTGCCGTGCCTAAGACAGCTGCCGATATCAATTCCCCCGTTATACCCGACGCAGAGGCCGCCACGTAGCGGTCGCATCGGTCAGAGCGGCCGAATCCGAGGGAGCGCATGGCGCCTGCCAGGTTGTCTACGATCTGCCTTTCAATTCTGTGGTAGGAGAATGAAGATGATCGAATTTAGATTTTCACTGAAGCTTTTCACCGCGCTCTTCATGTTAGCGCCGGTTGCGGCGGTGGCGCAGGATGCAGACGAGCTGTCCAAGAAGCTGGCGAACCCGGTCGCAAGCCTGATCAGCGTGCCGTTCCAGAGTAACGGCGACTGGGGTGCCGGGCCGGATGGCAACGGCTTCTCGTACCTGATGAAGGTAGAGCCGGTAATCCCAATCAAGCTCAACGACGACTGGAACCTTATTTCGCGCACCATCCTACCTATCGCCTACGCAGACTACCTTCCCGACGGCAGTGAGTTTGGGCTGGGCGACACCCAACAGAGCCTCTTCCTGTCGCCAGCGAATCCAGGCCCCGGCGGGCTGATCTGGGGTGTGGGTCCGATCATCCAGCTACCGACACACACAGACGAGTTCCTTGGCTCCAACAGGTGGGGTCTCGGACCGACCGGGGTTGCCTTGGTGCAGAAGCACGGCTGGACAGTCGGCATGCTGGCCAATCAAGTCTGGTCGCTCGGCGGCGACAACGATGCCTCCGACGTCATCAACCAGACATTCCTGCAGCCGTTCATCCAACGTCAGCTCGGCCACGGGCGAGCGTTGGTCCTCAACACCGAATCCACTTACGATTGGAACACCGACCAGTGGACCGTGCCGATTAATCTCGAGCTTTCGCAGGTGATGAAATTGGGACCACAGCTGGTGCAACTTGAGATCGGCGGACGCTACTACGCAGAAAAGCCGGAGGGCGGTCCTGACTGGGGATTGCGCGTGAATTTCACACTGCTTTTTCCGAAGAAGTAGCTGTGGGTGGGGATCCAAGCGGCCTCGGGGACGGCACCGCAACGTCGGACCGACCGAGTCTCGACATCCATTAGCCGCACCATCATCCGCACACGGCCGCCGGCGACTTGCACTCCGCCGGCAAAGAGGTAGCGAGCGCCGAGATTGTCGCGAACGTAAACCCAACTGAAAGAAAAAGCATGGAAGCCAACTTCCAACCATGGCTTCTTCGTCGCCAAATTGAGCAATATAGAGCTGGTTGGTGCGAGCGGTCAGTTTTGACACAATAGGAACAACCCTGCACATTCCGCCCTCACCCTGAGCGTTATGATCGTGCGCCTTACGGGCTCTATCGGAAAAACATAGCGCGTAGCATCCGCTGAGGCTTCGGCTGTGGCCGATGCGATGCGCTGATATCGCCCTATGCAACAATAATGGAGTTCGTAAGCTTCGCCCTCATGGTTATATCCCGCTGGTTGTACCCCAATCAGATCTGTCGGGAAGCTGGTCGCGGCGCGTCCCGGCGCAGCTATGCGGCAATCCGGTCTTGCCCAGCCTCAGCGATAGACCAGGGCGTCACCAGAACCCAGCCCATAGCTGACAAGATCGCGCAGCGCGAAGTCTGGTTTCGGATTGCCGCCCGGCCGTGGCGTCCAGAGCGGGTCGAGCGATAGATACGAAAGCCCATCGCCGAATAGCAAACCGAGGAACACTTCGGCTACGATGCGCCCGCCAACCGCGCCCAGTTGCGGCGTTGACCGAGTTCCGCCGCCAACGACTGGAAGCGGCACATCGATCTGGTTTCGTGCGGACTCGGCAAGGATGTAAGTCCATAACGGGCAGTTGCCCGCAAATGCCGGGCTGATGTCGGCGATCGGCGTGAGCTCCTCCCCCGGCTCGCCGGTGGCCTTACCAATCAGAATCTGGTCGTCCGTCAACTCCTCGATGCCCATTGCGCGCGCGACCGACTGGCCCGACGGCAGGCGCAGCAGCCAGCCGCGCAGCAAATTGCGTTCGCCGAGAGCCGGCGGCGGATCACCTGCAACGGTCGGCGGCAGCCCATGCAGCGATCCGACCAGCGACGCGTCGAGGCGATAGGCAAATTGCAGGCGTCGCTTGGTGTCCGCGTCGTTCGCTGGAGCTTCGCCGCCGCCTGGCCGCATGTCGATGTCGATGAAGCGACCCCAATCGAGCGCGAAGCCATGCGGAATCTTGCGGAAACCCGTCAATGACGGCTGGTTGGGGTGTGCCGGGTCGGGGAAGATCGGGACAAGTTTGTCGTCGTTGAGCCGATAGCCGGGACGAACCATCGAGTGGCCAAGCCGGTAGGCAGCAACCGAGAACTCGACCGGCATGAACGGTTCATACCGCCAATGGAAAAAGCGCAGTTTCTTGAAATCATAGCGGCCTCCGGTCTTGAGCGCATCGAGGACGGGGGCAGCGATGATCCGCGGCAGGAAATCATTGAGCACGACATATTGGTAGTGGAAGCGCAGCAACTGTTGGAGATCGTCGAAGCCGGCATCCGGATTGTCGGTCGCAAGCCGGTTATGGGCGCGCTGCATCAAGCCCTGCAATTGCGACACCAGCCCGTTCTCATCGTTCCGCGGGTCACCGATGATCGCGCGCCCCTGAAACCGCGCCAGATCGTGCGTGTCGGCGACACCCGCGCCCTTCAAGACGTTGCCGAGCCGAAACTTTTTGCCGTCGAACATGTAGGGCTGATCGGACGGCCCCCTGCCATACAAATTGTCGAGATTGAAGCTGGGCGTCCGGAAATCGACCAATCCGTCGGGATCGAGCTCCTTGGTCAGCGTGCTGACCGGATCGAAGGTGATGTCATGATCGATGAACTGGCCGAAATACGTGTAGAGCGCCGGAATGCCGCTCTCTTCCGGGTCATGGCCGTCCTGCGCCGTTACGTCCCCACCGTTCATCGCCTCCGCCAAGAGCCGTAGATTGGCACGGGTCGCCGCTTCGTCCCCGCCAAATATCGCAGGTGGCAGATTGCGAAACATCCGCCCGAAACGACCTTCGAAGAGTGGAGACCGCGTCGCGGCAATACCGCGAGGTTGAGTGCCGTGGGTGGTTGGCATTGGACCCTTTCCCTAAGTGCTGGCCGCGAAATGTCGGCTAAGTCAGAAATGACCGGATCAAGTCTGTCCGTCTTCGTTGATCGACCTGGCCGCTCAATCTCCATGATCGAGACCTGCCGCCCAGCTGGCTTGCTGAAACACGAGGACAACGATGGTCGCGACGAGGACGAACAAGTAGATCGTCGCGACGATGAACAGGTCGGAATGCTCGTCTCCGGGCCGCTCGCCACCACTGCGGTCATGCATCGGCAGAAACATCCGCATTCCACTTTCCAGCGAGCATGGTGCCGGATTACGGCGACAGGTGCTACCAACCACTTTAGGTGATGCTCCCGCAGCGGACTGCCAACTCCCGGCGCCAGCTTGAGCGGCGCAGAGACGCGACGTGCCGTGGCTGAACTGATGCGCCGGTCTTGGAAGAAATCCATGGTCAAGTTGAATTGAAGACCGTCAAATTCTGCTGAATGTGGGCAGAAATCGAGGCACTTAGCAGTCGATGCCGGCCAGACCGAGGATACCCTGTTCAATGTGGACGCGTGTCTTTATGCAGCGGGCGGCGAACTGAGCAGGCGAACCGGAGAGCGGCGTGCCCACGATCGCTTCTTCGACCGCGCCCCTGCCCTGGCATTGTGTCAACGACCGCGACGCAGTGGTGCCGCTGGGCTACAGGAGGCGGTTTGAACCTTCTTACGTCGCCCTCCCGGTTAACCGTTTAGAAAAAGTCCGATCTCTTCGAAGAAACGGTTGGAGGCGGGCTCATGCTCGAGGAACAAATGGTTTCGGCCAGGGAAGGCGATGAAACGGGCTCCCCGAATGCCTGCAGCCAACCGGCGACCTGCCTCGAATGGAACTACGAGGTCATCCCGCACATGCATGACAAGCGTCGGCGCCTTAACATTGGACAGAAGATCAGTGACATCGAGATCGCCGGCGACATCGAAATATAGAGCTGCACACTCAGGAGACGTCGTCTTCAGTTGTAGCTCGTTGAAATAGTCCGCCTGCTCGTGCGTACCGCCTGGGATGAAAAGCCCGGTAAACATTTGACGAAAGCTTGGATTATCCGCCCCCCATCCGAGACGCATCAAAGTCGTCATTGCATCGCGCTTTTCTTTCTCAGCCGGGGCGCGCTTCTTTCCGCCGAGCGCGAACGCGCCATACAAAATAAGGTGCGATACTCGTTCCGGGTGCCGAACCGCATAGCCAACAGCCACAGCGCCGCCCTGGGATATTCCAAGAACCGGGAAACGCTCGATGCCGACCGCATCGACGACTGTCTCAAGGTCCGTCACCCACGCATCGAGTGAGAGCCTATCAACGTCCCAGTCAGACATGCCGTTTCCTCTCGCGTCGTAGCGAACCAACATATGTTCCTGCGACAGCCCGCGAAAGACATGCGACCAAACGGGGCTTTCCCAATCGTACTCAAGATGGTTCATCCAGTTCCCGGCCTTCACAAGTGGCGGGCCGGTGCCTGAAATCGCATAGGCAAGACGTACCCCGTCGGGTGCCCGGCAGTATTTTATGGTTTGCGCCACGTTGGTTTGATCGGTCACATCGGAGGCGTCCGATTTGCCCACTTGGTCGATTGCGAACACCTCGACCGGCTTAGCAATGTTCTTCAGCTTCTGGTGGCCGAGGTTTCGGACACCGAGTTCAAGCTTTCCTTCGATCTGGTCATAAACGAGCCGGGAAATTAAGATGCCTCCCGGCTCGCAGATGCTCTGAAGTCGCGCGGCGATGTTCACACCATCGCCTAACATGTCGTCGCCCTCAATCAGCACATCACCGAGATGGACGCCGATGCGATAGACGACCCGCTTCGCCTCGGCTATTTCGACGTTGCGCTCGGCCATCAACTTCTGGATTGCGACCGCGCATTCGACGGCGGCGGCGACAGACGGAAATTCCAGCAGCAGGCCATCGCCCATGGTTTTGAAGATGCGCCCCCCGAGGCCTACGACGATCGGCCGCGCCGCATTGCGATGTTCCCGCACAGCTCGCGCCGTGCCGCTTTCGTCCGCCCCCATGAGGCGGGAATAGCCGACTACGTCGACGGCCATGATCGCGGTGAGTTTTCGGGTTTCGCCCATCGGTTCCGCCACTCAGCGCACCTTAGCACAAGCTGGGCTGAGGCGAACATCCTCCTTGGATCGCTCAGGCCGCTTTTCTAATAGTTCGAGGCCCTTTGCTAGGCTGGCTGGGGCTTTCATAGGCTAACCCATTGATGCCAAAAATCCCTAGCAAACCAGCAAGTCAGCAGGCTACCGACTACCGTATTCTCTATCGCTTAAACACCGCTGCGTCGCGATGAGACCGAAACAGCGGCCATTGGCCGATGTTGGTCTGCATTGCCGCAATACCGCATCAGGACCTGCCAAGTGGATACCGACGGTGTCCGGTTTGCGTCCCACCATGTGGCGCAAGTGGAGCATTGGGTCGCCTTGCTTCCGGTATGGTCGTGTTAATCAGCGCGCCACTGCGGGCAGGCTGGCGAGGGATCATTGCTCAACCGGCCGACGCTTTCCAGCGTCATATAGCGGGCGCTGGACGGCCCACTCGTCATTCTGTTCGAGCAAAAGTGCGCCGACGAGGCTGACGATAGGCTCATTGTTCGGGAAGATGCGACCAAGTCGGTGCGTTCTTCTAGGATTGCACCCTACCGCTGATCCGAGATGGCGGATGGCGATCATCAAAACTTGCGAGTGGCCAAAAGTTCTGAGTCCATTAACCTCGGGACCGCTGCTTGAGGGCGATCAAGCCCGGCCGCAACTATCGACACTTTGAAAATTCCCTTGAGAGCATCATCGAAAATCGCTCCCACAATTATGTCGGCAGTTTCCTTCACCTCGTCCCTGACGCGTGAAACGGCCTCGTCCACCTCAAACAGCGTCATGTCGCGCCCACCAGATATCGAGACCAGGACGCCTTGTGCGCCTGCCATCGAGGTCTCATCTAGTAAGGGATTAGCGATTGCGAGCTCTGCGGCTTTGTGCGCTCGGCCGCCGCCGGATGCCTCACCTGATCCCATCATCGCCCGGCCCATGTCTTTCATCACCGTTTTTACGTCTGCGAAGTCGAGGTTGATCAAACCTTCTTTGACGATGAGGTCGGTAATGCAGCCGACGCCCGAGTAGAGGAGCATGTCTGCCGCGGCGAACGCTTCCGCGAACGTGGTTGCGGCGTTTGCAATTCGGAACAGATTCTGATTTGGGATTACGATTACGGTGTCGGCGCTGTCCCGGAGCCTTTCGATACCCTCCTCGGCTAGGCGCATCCGCCGGTTGCCTTCGAATGTGAACGGTTTCGTGACAATCGCCACCGTGAGTATGCCTGCGTCGCGCGCCGCCCGCGCGATCACGGGCGCCGCGCCAGTACCCGTTCCTCCGCCCATCCCTGCGGTGACGAAGCACATATGGACCCCCAACAACTGATCCATGATTTCGCCAAGCGATTCTTCTGCTGCCAAACGGCCAACCTGCGGCTCCGAACCGGCTCCCAGTCCGCCGGTCAGATTGACGCCGAGCTGAATGAGCCTCGACGCTTTCGACATTGCGAGGGCCTGGGCATCGGTATTGGTCGCAATGAAGTCGGCTCCCCGAAGATTTGCTTCAATCATGTTGTTTATAGCGTTTCCACCCCCGCCACCGATGCCGAAGATCGCTAGTCGAGGGCGCATCTCGATGGGCTTGGTGAGGATTTCTTGCATATGTTCCATATGTTCGTTCCCTTCACCAGGCGCTCTGCGTCAGGGGTGCGTTCACTTACCTGATCGTGCAGAATCGAATGCTGGCCCAGACGAATCACCCCAGATCCCTGAGAAGCATGGACGGCCACGCTGCCGATGTCGACAGTTCGACGGTCGGTGCAACTGCCTGACGTCGAGTTTCCGTTGCCACCCGTGGCGGACTTTGCTCGACTCCCGGCTGCCGTTTCAGCTCTGTTCGAGGCACGGATACCCAGGTGTGCGGCAATCACAACGATGGCTTCGCCTGCACCGAGCATCGCTAGGGGCACGACCAACCAAGTTGGAGGATGGAACATAGTGCCGAAGGCGACAAGCGGTGGCACTTACTTCTGGTCTTCGCTCGGCTGGTCGAGCAGCCCTGGTAAGGTAACGACGCCGTGCGGCTCAGACGCCTCCGGCGGCGGCTTCTTGCTTTCGTCTGGATGTGTTCTGATCCATTCGACCGCACGCTGATCAACGCACCAGCCCGCCGTGAACGATGAAGACGCCCACAACTCCTCGCAGGCCTTTTGTATCTCCTCGCCGACATCGGCCGGCACGTTGTGCAGAAGGTGATTTGCGAATGCCCCCGATGTGACAAGGCAGAGCGCCGGGGCGAGGAGCAGGCGTCTCATTACTTTATCCTCAGTAAAGGTCTTACGAAACAGCATCCCTGGAGCAGCGGGAATCAGGTTGACGGCCGCCAATGGCCTAAACCCCTCAGTGACTTAGACGCTCACTCAAGCGCCTTGCTTCTCGCAATCCCAATGAGACATCGCGAGTCAACGCTTCCGCTATCTCATCTATCCATTCTTGCTGCCGTCTCTCCGACATGGTTGTGCTCAAGATCATGTCAGACATAGCTATGGTAAGAACTTCCAACGCTTCGCTTGCAGGCAACCCACTGTTGTAGAGGTCGTGAGAAAGCCCGTGACCAAGTTGATTAAGATCAGGCATGGAGCTTCACTCCACTCCACCGAGAAGCTTTAGATAGCCAGTTGATCTGACGATCTCATCGAGACTAGCCGCTTCGAAGGCTGTTGAGGTCGCTTGCAGCAATCAGAAACAGCACCATCCGGTGGGCCAACAGCAGCCCCGTGACGGCGGACAAAGTCCATGGAATGTCAGAAAATTCCGTCGCCGGATTGAGCGCCGCCAACATCGCGCCGATCATCACCGTCGAGAGCACCCCAATTAGCACGACCTGCCAGCCAAGGCGGGCAATGTCGTCGACAACGTCCCGCCACGTCATTGGAGGGTCAAGCGTCTCGGTGATCTCGATCGTCTGCATGTCCTACCTCATGCCACGTCAACGAAGCCCGGCCGCACCTTAGGTGCTCGCTCAGGTCACAGCCAGACGAAGGCTAGATCCATAAGGTCAGGCCAGACTAAGCCTTACGGATTAGGACACGACCCGACACGCACGCTTACATCGCTCCAATTATCTGGACGGTCTTGATCAGCGCCTTGATTTCCCGCCCGGTCCCGATCAATTCCAAGCTGCGCTTGCAGTGTACGTCCGACCATGACGTCCTCCCCGAGGGGCACCAGATCGCGCGCCCGCATCCGAGGGCCTGGGGACGCCCGGCACGCCCCTGGACGAGAAGCTTAGCCCCGGACGGGCCTGGGCGGCACCGCCGTGCGTAGGCCGGCGCTTCCTACAGCGTTACCCAGCCGGACGATGACGAATGCCGGAGAGCATCGGCTTAGATCAGCCGGGCTCTCCATGCTCTTGTCTAAGTCTAATTCGGCGTGCGTTGCCCCGTCGAAGAAGCCACGTTGCTTCAGCCTTGTGCTCCTCAGCTCTTCGCCGCTCCAACAGACGTACGGCTCGCCGCCATTCTTCCCGGCCCAAACTTCTCGCGTCATCCATCCCTTGATAGTTTGTTGTCGGGTATTTGTTCCTCATTCGAGTCCGGAGGCGATCCCTGAACTTCTGGAGAGCTTCTCTCTCGGCCCACTCGAGATAGCCGTTGAGGTCGTCCTGCTCGAAGCGGATGTCATGGCTTCCGGTTCCGGGATCGATGTGGTGAATCTCGCCCGCCATACGCAGTCTATGCAGCTTCGCTTCAGAGATGTGGAGGGCAGCAGCCGCCTTGGCAGAGGTCATGAGATCACACATGGATAACTCCTAGCCGAGTGGTCCCTTCTGGCCGGCGGTTGCAATAGCTCGTCGGGTACCCAGGGTGTCCCATCCGGGCGAGTGTAGGGCGAAGATGGAGGTAAGCGTACGCCGGCCCGCAGGCGGTCACCGCTTGTCCTGCCGGCGGGGGATGTTTGGACTCGTGACTTGCTTGATCTGATTGCCAAACGTGCTCTCGGGCTTTGCCGGAACTTTTTCCTGCTTCGGCTTTCTGATCTCGCGATTACTGCGTTTCTGTCCCTTTGCCATGGCCTTACGTCCTTTCGATGGGAATCTCGTTGTCGCCGAGACTCGATTTGCGGACCGGGTCGAGACTGTTGGTCATCACCCGTTCGTGACGCTTCCGGTCACTGCAGTTTCGATACTGCGGTGACCCTCCCTGCGACGTGGGCGCGTCCGATGATGTGGTAGATGTCCCCGGGCGGAGCCGTTCCTGCGAAGCCATCCCTCAGGCGGACAGCCTGTCCCGGTGGAAATGGTTGGTCTTAATGTCCCACCGCAACCGATGGGTGCGTTGCTAGGTACTTCTGGCTGTCATGACAACTCTTGGTTCCTTTTTCGATCGCGGCATCGATCGTTACCCAACTCGGACAAAGTGTGGTCGAACGCTCCAGCGAGCATGCAGCCCATCGGCAGAGCGCGGGTGACGAAACCCCCAGGACACCAAAGAAACTCTGGGACTACCAAAAAGGTCCAAAAACGGCCCTATAGATAGTAACTGCGATAGCCGCTCCAACCGACGCTCTTATGAAGAAGCTCCGGAAATCGTAAGAATAATATCGAGTAGGGATGTGCGAATTCATGACGGCCACCTTTTTATGAATTATCCGGCCCACAAAAACCATAGCACACTCGAGAGTAGCTTGATATCGATTTTTCCCTTAATGGTGCTAAGTCGCCGTGACGCCCGCTTTTGAGTAGATGTAGGCACGATGGGAGGTCAGCGAGCATTAGGGCGCTGCTGAGGAGGGACGCTCGGCGCCCGGCCAACCGCCCCGATTTGGCGGGAGTTGCAACGAGCGACTCCCTTCAACCCGTCAGGGCAGCTCTCCGCGGCAGGAGATGGTGGTCGAGCAGAGCATCGGCCGTCGCAACTCCTACCGCGCCGGTAACGACCCGAGAGTGCGGTGCAAACGGAGAGGATCGACAACGCGGCCGGCATATCCAACTTCGACGTTGTTTGCGGCAAAAGCCCCGAGAGTTCCGAACGGTGATCTTTCTTCGCTTTGGCGCTCCGCTCAAGCGCAGCCCTATGTGCTTTCCGGTGGAATGGGGGCATCAGCAGCCCAGGCATGGGTCCGCCAATTGCAAGCCCCCGCCAGCTAGTCGATGCCAATTGTAGCGGTACAGCCATCTTGGCAGCTCCGCTGCGCGATGCCGTAACGTCGGAGAGGCGACGGCGTAAGCCCATTCACTCAAGGCTGTCTGGGTGAAGCGCTCGGCCTTGCCGTTATCCGGTATGTGATCTTTGGTGCCTTTCGTCCTGCTGTTCTTCTTCGGAACGGCCTTATGGTGAGCCCATCCGGGACGTGGGGCACCGGGAGCACGAAGGTGCGGGCAGGCCGTCCAAAGACCGTGGGCTGAGAGCCCGAGCTCGTTACATGGCCGCCCCTTGCGACTTTCCCGGATGCGCTGCGAGCGCGGATCAGTAGATGTCGTGTTGCCCGCCAGCTCCCGTCCTTGACCAAGCAGGAAGGAGGACGGGCATGCGCATCATCGGACTGGATATCCATCGCACCTTCGCCGAGGCAGTGGCTTGGGAAGACGGCAGGCTGAGGCGCCTGGCTCGTGTCGACATGCGACGTGACTTGCTCGAGGCGTTCGCGGCAAGGCTGTCAGCGACTGACGTCGTGGTGATCGAGGCTACGGGCAATTCTACCTCGGCTGCGGCAGTTGTCGCGCCCTATGTGAACAAAGTGGTGATCGCCAACCCGAAGCAGGTGCGCATTATCGCCTATGCCAAGATCAAGACGGACACGATCGATGCCGGCGTTCTTGCACAACTCTATGCCAGCGGGTTCCTGCCAGAAGTCTGGATTCCGGATGAGCCGACGCAGGCGCTACGCCGGCAGGTGACGCGGCGCAATCAGATTGTTCGCCAGAGATCGCGCTTGAAGAATGTCATCCAGTCGATCCTCCATGGTCACTTGATCCCGTCCTGCCCGCATGCCGACCTGTGCGGCGCCAAGGGACGCTCGTGGTTGAACGAGCAGTTCGTACCCGAGGACGAGCGCCTGGCGATCGAGCGGCATCTGCGCGAGTTCGATCGGCTCGGCGAAGACCTCCAGGTCATCGAGCGTGACCTTGCCCGCTCGGCTCTTGACGATGAAGGCGTGAAGCGCTTGATGACCATTCCCGGCATCGACATGACCGTCGCGCTGGCGATGAAGGCAGCCATCGGCGACGTGTCGCGCTTCCCCGAACCGCAGAAGCTGGTGAGCTATCTGGGCCTCAATCCGAGCGTCAGGCAATCAGGACCAGGTCCCGCCTACCATGGACGGATTAGCAAACAAGGCCGCGGACATGCGCGCGGCATGCTCGTCGAGGCGGCCTGGGCGGCGGCACGGGCACCGGGACCGTTGCGGGCCTTTTTCCTGCGGGTGCGGTCCCGGCGTGGTCAGCATGTCGCGGCCGTCGCCACCGCACGTAAGCTGGCTGTCGTAATCTGGCATCTGTTGACCAAGCAGGAGAGCTACGCCTGGGCTCGCCCTTCTCTGCATGCCAAGAAGCTGCGCGACATGGAACTCAAGGCCGGGAGCAAGGCTGCGCGCGGCCAGAAGGGTGCAGCGCATGCCTACAACATGAAGAGCCACCGAGAAGAGGAGCGGCGCTGGGTGGAGCAGGCCGAGGGTGCTTATGCCCGCTTCGTCGCGGGCTGGAACCCGCGAGGTCTGAAGAAGGCGCGCACGGATGCCGCAAGTGAGGGGCTACGATAGAGGCTGCGCGGCAGGGCTTTCACCTCAGACCCTGCTCTTCGCCACGCGGTCCTCCGTGCGCAACGTGAAAATAGCGCAGATCCATCCAAAAGGCTCTTGTCGATCACATCAGTTGTCTTGGGCGTGTAGGGCCTTGTCCGGATGTGTTTGAGGCCGAGGATTTTGCAGGCGGCGCGGAAGGCGCGGCTTTTATAGCAGCCGCCTTATCGGTCATGACCCGTGAGATGGTAACGCCGAGGCTGGCATAGGTGGCGATGGCCGCCTCGAGGAAGGCGACCGCGCATTCCTTGGTTTCGCTCGTCATCCTGGCTGAAGGCGATGCGCGAGGCATCGTCGATGGCGACGTGGACGAACTCCCGTCCAGCGCCGCCCTTGGCAGCCGAGCGCGGTGCTTTGCCCCGCGCGTTTGCCGGTGATGCGGCCGCCGACGTGCTCGAACTTGCCGAGCTTCTTGATGTCGAGGTGGATCAATTCGCCGGGATGAGCCCGCTCGTAGCGGACCACCGGGCAGGCCGGCTCGATGTCCTTGAGCCGCGACAGCCCGGCGCGCTCGAGCACCCGGTTGACGGTGGCCGGCGAAACGCCGACCTGACGGGCAATATGACTGCCGGTGAAGCGCTGCCGCCGGAGCGCAACGATCTGTTCGACAATAGCGGGGCGGTGGCGTGGGGAATGGAGAACGGCCGCGACGAACGGTCGACCATTCCCGCTCGACAGGCAGCCTTGTAGCGCTCGACCCAGCGCGCCACGATTCTTGCCGATACGCCATAGACCCGCGCCGCATCGGCTTGCGAAAGACTTCCTTCGATCACCGAAAGCGCCATCTCCTCTCGACTTGAGCGTGTCAGACGGGCATTCTTGTGGATGTTCATTCGGACCCCTCCCGGGGATGCTGAAGCTTGGTAACTCCAGTCTCCTCGGTTGGCCCGGATGAAGCCACTGAAAGCTCACATCTAGACCGAAACACCGTTTCTTTGAATCGGTGCCCCCGCTCAAAGCTTTGTTTTGCGTAATTCCGGACGGACAACCGTTCCCGCTTTTCCTGGAATTGCTCTGAGGCGTCATGCCGCGAAAGTGTCGGCGACGAGAAAAATGATGCCCGCCGGGCCGTCTGGTCACGCCGAGTGCCAGGCCGAGCCCTCTGAAGTGAAAAGATGCAGTGCGCCGGTGTCGAACTTCAGCCGGATCGTGGCGCCCGGCTCGACGCTTGAAAGGCCTCGATCCTGCGCGACGATCTGCGACCCATCCGCCAGTCTCGCATGGACAAGCGTCCGCTCGCCAAGTCGCTCGACGACGTTCGCGGTCGCCGATAGCTCACCTCCTTCCGCGACAACGGTCAGCAACTCCGGCCGTATGCCGAGTTCGTGCCAATCGAGGTCGAGCGGAGGACCGGCGATCTCGACGAGCGACCCGTCGCTCAGGCGGGCGTTGAGGCGATCGCCGGCGCCCGAGACGGTGATCGGGAGAATGTTCATCGCCGGCGATCCGACGAAGGTTGCAACGAAGCGCGTTGCGGGTCGCTGGTAGACCTCCATCGGATGTCCGACCTGCTCTATCCGGCAATTGTTCAGAACCACGATACGGTCGGCCAACGTCATAGCCTCGACCTGATCATGGGTGACGTAGACCATGGTCGACTTCAGGCGCTGATGCAGTTCCGCAAGCTCTACCCTCGTCCGGGCACGAAGGGCGGCATCAAGATTGGAGAGCGGTTCGTCGAAGAGAAACGCCTTGGGCTCCTTCACGATCGCGCGCCCGATGGCGACGCGCTGACGCTGTCCGCCGGAAAGCTGCGACGGTCGTCGATCCAGCAACTTTTCCATTTCCAGCATGCGCGCCGCCTCGGCGATGCGCTGGCGAATGACTTCAGGCGCGACGCTGATATTGCGCAAGCCGAACGCCATGTTCTCGGCCACGGTCATGTGCGGGTAGAGCGCGTAGTTCTGGAAAACCATTGCAACGTTGCGGCGCCCCGGTGCCAGGTTCTCGGAGCGGACACCATCAATTGTCAGCGTGCCCTGGTCGATGCTTTCCAGGCCGGCGATCATCCTGAGCAGTGTCGTCTTTCCCGATCCGGACGGGCCGAGGAACACGACCAGCTCGCCGGACTTGATGTCCAGACTCACATCGCGGATCACGTCGACGGTACCGAAACGCTTCGACACGCCCGAAAGCGCGATTCCTGTCATCGATGCCTACCCAACTTCGTTTCCTCCATCTTTTCGGATAGATATCCGTTGTCAAGAAGCATGCCCGTCACGTTCAAGTTCCGGCTATCTGAGGAAACACGCCAAGCGACGCGCTGCTATCGGCCATTGCCGAGAGGCCGATCCGAAGCCTGGTCTGGGAGCGCCGTTGTTGAGCTGCCGGTCAGCTACTATGAACGTGTACGCAGCCGCCCTTCATAATCACGCTTACCAATCGGAACGCCCCGCATCCGCAGGATGTCGTAGGCCGTGACCACGTGGAAGCAGAAGTTGGGCATCGAGAACGAAAGAATGAACGTCTCAGACGTAAAGGCGAGTTTGCGAGGACCGATGTGAAGGTCCAAATGCCTGCCCGCCCAGCCATTTACCTCATGGGGCTCAAATGCCTCCGGCGCCCTTTGCGCCTTCTCCATCATCCCCTGCAAATCGCCGAATGGAACCGGCCCCACAAGTGCGGGCGGAGTGAATGCGCCCGTTCGCGCAGCCTCAAGCCCCCACACGGCATGATGCCATGCTGCCTCGATCTGGAAATGAAAGGGGGCCATGTCATCAATTAAGCGAACTTCCACAAAGTCGTCAGGGTCCTGGCCCGTTTTCGCGCAATGCTCGCTTGCGCGATCAAGGACACCCGACAGAGCATTCACGGTGTGCAAGAAGGTGGGCACGCTGAGATCATAGAGTGCAATCGACATTGATGACGCTCTCTTCGGGCGGTTTTTTTGCGAATCTGCGCTTGGGCAGCGAGCCGGACTGGGCCAACCTCCGCAATGGCGTCGGCAGCCGAACGGCGGCTTTCAAATGACGGCGAAGTCTGATCGATGCGATGCATAAACCTGGATGACCTGACCCACTCCGAATGGCCTTGCTGCGCAAGCAGCGGCGATACCCGACGCCGATTTGCCTGATGCGGTTTCACTGCCGCAGGGTCGGGAACGAAGAATGGGTTTAGTCGAAGAAGCCCTCATCTTCTTCCCTGAGATACTTCCTGGCTGCTTCGGGGTCGATATCGAGGCCTAGCCCAGGCGCTTCCAGCAGATCCACCATGCTGTCCTTCACGATCTGCCGCGGCAGGCCGACGACGAGGTCTTCCCACCAGGGATCGGAGGCACTCGGATATTCGAAGGCGATGTAGTTGGCAGGCAAGGTTGCGCAGACATTGATCAGCGCACCGAGGCCGAGCAGGCCGTTGGCAGTGCCGTGCGGCGCCATCAGGATCGAGTGCATGTATGCATGCTCCGCCACCCATTTGAGCTCGGCAATGCCCCCAATATCGGCAGGATCAGGTCCGATGATGCGCACCGCCTGCGTCTCGATCAGCTCCTTGAAATTATGTCTCAGGTAAATCTGCTCGCCGGTATGGATCGGCGTCGAGGTGGAGGTGGTCAGCTCACGATAGGCTTGCGGATTCACCCACGGTACATAGTCGCCGGTCAGCATATCCTCGAGCCACATCAAATTGTATTTCTCGACGGCGCGAGCGAACTTGATCGCATCGGGCAGCATCCAGCCGGGGCCGCAGTCGAGGGCCAGACTGACCTTGTCGCCAAGCACTTCTTTCATAGCGATCACGCAGTCGAGCATGTGATTGAAGCCATGCTCGCTGATCAAGCCCTGATCCATGGCGCCGTGATAGCCGGCCTTCTTCTGTGTAAGGCCGTAGTGGAAGCCTTCGATGGTGTCTTTCATGTTCGAGTGAAACGAAATTCCTTGCTTGATCATGAAGAAGTTCTGCGGCTGCTCCATCATCCATTTGACATCTGCGGCGTAGTCCTCCGGCCGGTCGCGCGTGCGTTTCCGGCGGATCGATCCGTTGTAAACCCGCACCTTGTCGCGCACCTTGCCGCCGAGCAGTTTGTAAACCGGCACGCCCGCGGCCTTGCCGGCAATGTCCCACAGCGCATGTTCGATCGCGCTTACCGCTGCGCCATAGGGCTTGAACGAGCCGCGTTGGCGGATCTTCAGCATCACCCGCTCGACGTCGGTCGGGTCCTCGCCGATCAGCGCCTCGCGGAAATGCAGCACCCAGGGCCTGAGGTAGCTCTTGGTGAACTCAACTTCGCCAAGGCCGTAAAGGCCCTCGTCGGTCAGGATGCGGACAATCGGATGCTTGCCGATGACCGCACAGCGCAGGTCGGTGATCTTCATCTTCGTTCTCGTTGCCTCAGCTCCAGGTGCGATCCCAGGAATACTCGTTGTCCCAGCGATCCGTGGGCTGCCAGATGCCGGTGACACCCGGCTGCAGATGCTGCGAGATGACTTCGTCGAGGACGTCGTCAATCCCCAGGCCCGGCTTGTCCGGAACAGTGATGAAGCCGTCCACGACAAGCGGCTTGGGAAGGCCCGTGACGATGTCGTCCCACCAGTCGACATCGGCGGAGTGGTATTCGAGCGCGATGAAGTTTTCGGTCGCGATCGCAACATGTGCCGCAGCCATTGCGGCGATCGGGCTCTCGGCCATGTGGATCGCCATGGCAACGCCGTGATCCTGCGCCATGTCGCCGATCTTCTTGGTCTCGAGGATGCCCCCGCTGGTGAGCAGATCCGGGTGGACAACGGAAAGACCGCCGCTCTTGAGCAGGGGCTCGAAGGCTTCCTTGAGGTAGATGTCCTCGCCGGTGCAGATCGGCACCGTGGTGGCCTCCTGCAGCCGTCGGTACTGTTCTGTGTGCTGCCATGGGATCACATCCTCGAGCCAGGCTGGCACGTATTTTTCAATTCGCCTGGCGAGGCGAATGCCGTTCTGCAGCGCGATGTGGCCGACATGGTCGATGGCAAGCGGGATCTCGTATCCGATCACCGCGCGAACCTCGTGGATATACTGCTCGAGCAGGTCGATGCCTTTCTCGGTGAAATGCAGGCCCGTGAACGGGTGCTGCACGTTCTGGGCATCGTAGGCGAGATTGCGAGCCTTGCGCTCCTCGAGCGTGCCGCCGCGGCCGCGCGGGTCGGCGTGAAACCCGTCGAGCGCGCCGGCGGGTGCGACCACGGCGCCCGGGACATGGGCGATCTGCATCAAGCCCAGATCCATCTTCAGGAAGGTGAACCCGCGGTCCATGCGCTCCTTGAGACGCTTGCCGGTTTCGGTGCCGCTCGGCTTCTCTGCATCGGTATCGCAATAGACGCGCACCTTGTCGCGAAACTTGCCGCCCAGCATCTGGTAGATGGGGACGCCATAGGCTTTCCCGGCAAGATCCCACAATGCGATTTCGACCGCCGAGACGCCGCCGCCTTGTCGACCGTGCCCGCCGAACTGCTTGATGCGGCGGAACAGGCGATCGACATCGCAAGGGTTCTCGCCAAGCAGCCGGCTTTTCAGCATCAGCGCATAGCTGGCGCTGGCGCCGTCGCGTACCTCGCCAAGCCCGATAATCCCTTGGTTGGTGTAAATCTTGAGAAGCGCTGAGGTGAATGGCGCGCCGACGATCTCCGCCACCCGCATGTCGGTGATGCGAAGATCGGACGGCTTCGAGTTGGTGTTCACCCGATTGGGGACCTCGTCCGCTCCACCCGTCTTCGGCATCACTCAACCTCGATCTGGTCGGCGGGCTCATCGCCTGCCGGCGGGCCGGCATGGACCCTTGCTAGCTCAGCTCAATCTCATGGGCCTGAAGGTAGTCGCGGTTCATCTCGACCCCGAGGCCGGGCTTCGACGTCAGCTTCAGGCTGCCGTTCGAGACATCGAGGGGATTGTCGATGAGATGATCGTATTTGCCCAGGTTCCATTCCGAGGTTTCGAGTTTGTAGAAGTTGGGAACGGTCATCATCACCTGTGCTCCCGCAACCACGTTGATGGGTCCGGCGGCGTCATGCGGCGAGACCGGGATGTAGTAGGCTTCGCACAGGGCGGAAATCTTCTTGAGTTCGGTAATGCCGCCGGTCCAGGTGACGTCAGGCATGATGTAGTCAGCGAGCTTGTTTTCGAGCACCGGCACGAAATCCCACTTCGTGTGGCCGCGCTCGCCCCACGAGATCGGGGCACTGACTTTGTCACGCACCTGCTTTAGTGCGTTCAGGCTTTCGGGTGGACAGGGCTCCTCAAACCAGTCGATCCGGCCGGCTTCCTCGAGGCTCCGACAGAGGCGAATGGCCGTCGGAACGTCGAAGCGGCCATGCGCATCGATGAGGATATCGACATCCGGGCCTACCGTTTCGCGGATCAGGGCCGTGAGTTCGGCCGCTTGGCGCTCGTCCTTGCGGGTCATGCTGCCATCGAGGTAGCCGTCCCGCTGTTCGCGCGGCAGGCCCTCGGCAGTGCGGCCCTGATGCGGGAAGGGATCAAATTTGAGTGCGGTATGCCCGGACTCGACGATGTCCAGAATCTCGCGGATCACAGCCTTCTTGCTGGTAAATTTGGCCTGGTTGGGATGGGTGTAGAGGGCGATTTCATCGCGTACCGGCCCGCCGAGCAGTTCGTAGATCGGCTTGCCCAAGACTTTGCCGCGAATGTCCCAGAGCGCGATATCTATGGCGCTCACGCATTCGACGGCGGCGCCGCGGCTGCCCATGTAGGTGAAGCTGCGGAAAATCTTGTGCCAGAGATGCTCGATACGCGCGGGATTCTCGCCGGTCACGGCGACACCGATCTGCCGCAGGATCGTGGCGAGGGCGCGGTTGGCGAGCCGTGTCGTGGTGGTGATCTCTCCCCAGCCGCTCACTCCCTCGTCGGTCGTCACTTCGACGAACAGGTACTCTCCCCAGTAAGAAGCATCGGACTTGATCAGCCACGGCCGAATGCTCGTGATTTTCATCTCAACTACCTTTGTCTGCAGCGGTCGGGATAACGATGTTTTAGATTGGCTATCCGGCCCAGGCTGCGTTGCGCGCGCGCATCTGTTCGAGGACATGCCGGCCGGAACCCTCGACATGGCGCGAAATGAGTTCGGCTGCCTCGTCGGCATTGCCCGCCTTTACGTAGGCGATGAGTTCGCGGTGCTCGCGAATGATCGCGGCACGACGAGCCAGCGTGAAATTGAAACGCCGGCTCACCGCTCGCAGCACTTCGCGATGCTTCCACCAAAGCTCGGCTGCATGGCGGTTGTAGTGCCGCTGGTACATCACGGTGTGGAAAGCGGTATCCAATTCGCTGTGCCTGAATATGTCAGCGAAGTTGTTCTCTTCGATCAGACCTTGGAGACGTTCGAGTTCTGTGATGTCCTCGTCGGTAGCCATATTCACAAACCATCGAGTGAGGGCTGGCTCAATCAGAACACCGATCTCGTAGATATCCCGAACGAAATCCTGATCTATGGGCCTGACGCGCGCCCCACGGTTGGGAACGAAAGTGACAAAGCCTTCCCCGCGCAACAGCTGCAGAGCTTCGCGCACGGGGTTGGTCGAGGTGCCGTGACGCCGGGCGAGATCGGTCACCACAAGCCGCTCGTTGGCGGCGAGCCGCCCCTCGATGATGTCTTCCCTGATCTGTTCATAAAGCGAGGCGCCCTCGCTGGAGGCTCCGATGGGGTCAATGCCGGCGGGGGGCTCGGCTCTAAAATCGCTTGTTTCGGCCAAGGCCGGCTCCCCTCCACTAATACACATTTTCATCGATATCACGCACGGTTTCGATAAACAATGTACGATTTGGCGCGTTGACAGGCAATCTACAATCTGAAAACGTACAAAGAGCTCGAAGGGATACATTGAACGCCCTGTCCGCGGCCGACGAGCAAGGGCCGCTCGCCTCGGTGCAGAGCGGCATGGGAGAGAAACCTGGAGGATACCTATGACGAGGATTACACTCGGCGGTGCCGTCCTGCGCGGCACGGTCTCCACTGCCTTGATGGCATCGCTGATATCGGCACCGGCGCTGGCTGCGTCGCCGGTCGACTTGAGCAAATGGTCGCCGGAATATGTGCGCTCCATCGCGGGCACACAAGATTTTGATACGGCCGCCGATTGCGCCAAGGTCACGCCGCTCGACTATAAAGGGCGGCTGACATTCTGGTATCAGGGCGTTTTCGAGGGCGACCCCGACCTCTTGCGCCAGTACTATAAGGATTTCTTCGAGACCTTCCGAAAAACCTATCCGAACATCCAGCTCGAGGAACAGGCCCTCACCTACAACGATCTCCTCGACAAGTTCCGCACCGCACTCCTCGGCAATGCAGCGCCGATGGCGGTTCGCCTGCAAATCCTGGGTGGCACCGAGTTTGCATCAAAAGGTTATCTGCAGCCGCTCAAACCCGAGGACGTAGGATATTCGACCGAAGATTTTTGGCCCGGGGCCATGAAAGCCGTGACCTGGGACGGCGTGAGCTACGGCATCCCAACCAACAACGAGACAATGGCGTTCATCTGGAATGCCGACGTCTTCAAGCGTGCAGGTCTCGATCCGGACAAGGCTCCGGCAACTTGGGACGATGTCGTCAAATATTCCAAGCAGATCCACGATAAGCTCGGCATTGCCGGCTACGGCCTCGTGGCCCGCAAGAATGCTGGCAACACCCCCTACCGCTTCATGCCTCAGTTGTGGGCGTATGGCGGTGGCGTCTTCGACGAAGCTGCGGCGAGTCCGACCTACGAGAAAATCGAACTCGATAGTCCGCAGAGCAAGGCGGCGCTGCAAGCCTCATACGACATGTATGTTCGGGACAAGTCGGTTCCGGTTTCGGCACTCACCAACCAACAGGCCGACAACCAGCCGCTGTTCCTCGCCGGCCAGCTCGGCATGATGATCTCGCACCCTTCCGACTACAACGTCATGCTCGACCTGCAGAAGAAGGCGACGGGCACCGACAAGGACAAGGCGCAGACGGTCATCGACAACATGCGCTACGGCCTCATTCCAACTGGCCCCGACGGCAAGCGCGCAGTGGTCTTCGGCGGCTCGAACATTCACATCCTGAAGCCCGAATATGTCGAGGGCGGCAAGGTCGATGAGCCGGCTGCCAAGGCCATCATCTGCATGTGGACCAGCCCTGAATGGTCGCTGAAGATGGCCTACGCCGGCTCGAACCCGGGCAATCTCAACGGCTTCAAGACCAAATGGATGAAGGAACGTCTGGACAGCATCAAGTTCCTGGATGTCACCACCTCGATGCTGCCATACGGCATCCCGTTCCCGGCGCTGCCGCAGTCCCCAGAGATCATGAACATCATCGTTCCGGACATGCTGCAGAATGCCCTCACCGGAGCGATGACCGTCGACCAGGCGGCGGACGATGCGGCCAAGAAGGTGAAAGACCTGATGGGCGGTGGCCTCTAGCCGAAGCCTGACCTGCGATCTTGCCGGTTGCGCCGCGGGCGCAGCCGGTTCGTTCCAAAGAATAAGGGCGCACCTAAGTGACGATCGTGACCGGCAAGGCCGGGGCTCGGCGAAGATTGCGACCGCTGCTGCGGAAGATTTGGGAGCATCGCGCTGACTACGCGTACGTGCTTCCTGCGATTGCCGTCATGCTCGTCGTCATCGCCTATCCGATCTACTACACGATCGAGCTGTCGTTCTTCAACACGCCGCCTGGCCTGCAGCTCCGGGACAAGATCTTCGTCGGCTTTGACAACTATACCTCTATTCTCACAAGTCCGGTGTTTTGGAAAGTCACCTCGAATACTCTTATCTGGACACTGGCATCCACCTTCATCTCATTCGTCCTGGGGTTTGCCAGCGCACTGGCGCTCCATCGCGAGTTTATCGGTCGGGGTCTGCTGCGTGCCATCCTGATCGTTCCGTGGGTGATCAGTGCGGTCGCCGCGTCCTATATCTGGAAGTGGATCTACCATTCGGACTTTGGGATCATCGGGGCGGTGCTGGTCGGCCTCGGATTGGCCGACCGGCCGCCGAATTTCATCGACAGCGTCAGCACGGTGCTGCCCTCCCTGATCGTCGTCAATATCTGGCGGGAGTTTCCGTTCGCCATGATCATGATGATGGCCGGGCTGCAGACTGTCCCCGACCAGTTGCTGCGCGCTGCAAAAGTCGACGGAGCCAATGCATGGCAGCGCTTCTGGCACGTCACTTTCCCGCACTTAAGAAACGTCTCGACCGTCACGATCCTGCTGCTGGCAGTAGCCAATTTCAATTCGTTCGTCATCCCTTGGATCATGACCGGCGGGGGGCCATCGAACGCATCGCATATCTGGATCACCCAAATCTATGAGCTCGCCTTCGGACGCCAGCGCTGGGGGGTCGCATCCGCGTATTCGGTGCTTCTTTTCCTCATCTTGATGACGCTCGGCTACTTCTACGTCCGTGCGCTAAGCGGCAACGAGCGGAAGGACGGAAGCGCATGAGCACGATTGCCGAGACCGCCCGTCGGGGTCAGGCGCGTCGACGGACGAGCATCGACGGATGGCGGTGGAGCGGGCGAATCTTCCTCCTCTTCCTGCTCCTCTACACCGCGTTGCCGATGATCTGGATGCTGCTCACCTCGATCAAGTCGGGCTTTGCGGCGATGCAATTCCCGCCGCAATGGTGGCCTGACCA
This sequence comes from uncultured Alphaproteobacteria bacterium, assembly GCA_963791325.1. GTDB lineage: Bacteria > Pseudomonadota > Alphaproteobacteria > Rhizobiales > Rhizobiaceae > JBEVJK01. Next base: position 152,088 of record CAWBRU010000022.1, read on the forward strand.
GCCGACCCTTGCCAGCTACAGGAAGCTGCTCGATCCGCAGAACAGCGTCGGCCAGGACTTCCTCCGCTTCTTCTGGAACAGCCTTTTCGTCTCGACCGCCACGACCATCCTTTCGGTGATCGTAGCGGTTCCTGCGGCCTACGCGTTTTCGCGCTTCACCTTCCCGGGCCGAAACTTTCTGTTCTTCGCCGTCTTGCTCCGCAATATGTTCCCGGCGGTGATCTTTCTGGTCCCGCTGTTCATCCTCATGCGCGCGATCGGGCTGGTGAATACGCATGGGTCGCTCATTCTTACCTACCTGACATTCGGCCTGCCGCTGGCAATCTGGCTTCTCAAGGGCTTCTACGACAACATCCCGGTGCAGCTCGAGCAGGCGGCGCGCATCGACGGGGCGACGCGGTTCCAGGCCTTTGTCCTGATCGTGATGCCGCTCTCGGCTCCAGGGATCATCGCGACGGCGATTTATTCCTTCATCGGCGCGTGGAACGAGTACATCTACGCATACACCTTTCTCTCCAAGAACGAGCAGCTCACATTGCCGGTCGGCATCCAGCGCTTCTTCTCGGAAAATACGACGGACTTCCCGGGTCTGATGGCTGCCAGCTTTATGATGAGCGTGCCTGTCGTGGTTCTGTTCCTCGTTCTGCAACGCTACTTCGTGCGCGCCCTCACAGAAGGCGCGGTTAAGCACTAGGGAGTTGCCGATGGCCCACGTGGTCCTCAAAGATCTCGTCAAGACCTATGGCAGCTTCAAAGCCGTCAACGAGGTTTCGCTGACGGTCAATGACGGCGAGTTCGTCGCGCTCGTCGGCCCTTCAGGCTGCGGCAAGACGACAACGCTCAACCTCATCGCGGGCCTGATTCCGATTACATCGGGCGACATCGTCATCGGCGACCAGGTGGTCAACGACCTCGACCCGAAGGACCGCGACATCGCAATGGTGTTCCAAAACTACGCGCTCTATCCGCAAAAATCGGTCTATATGAACCTCGCCTTCCCGCTGCAAATGCGCAAGCTGCCCAAGGGCGAGATCGACAAAAAGGTCAGGGAAGCGGCGCGGGTGCTGGACATGACGCGGCTGCTCGATCGAAAGCCGCGCGAACTCTCGGGCGGGCAACAGCAGCGCGTCGCTCTGGGCCGGGCCCTCGTTCGAGATCCGGCGGTATTCCTGATGGACGAACCGCTCTCCAATCTCGACGCAAAGCTGCGCGTGCAGATGCGGTCCGAAATCAAAAGGTTCCATCAGGACCTGAAGGCGACGATCATCTATGTAACGCACGATCAGCTCGAGGCCGTGACCATGGCAGATAGGATGGCGGTGATGAACGGCGGCTATCTGCAGCAATATGATTCACCGGCGCAAGTTTTCGCACATCCCGCCAACATGTTCGTCGCGAGCTTCGTCGGCAGCCCGGCCATGAGCCTCATTCCGCTGGAGGCATCGACGGCCGACGGCGGCACGGTTCTGACGAGCGCGGAAGGCTGGGGGCTTGAGCTGTCGCAACTCAATGCGCGCAAAGTCCAGAGAGCGGCGTCCAAGAAGCTCGTGCTCGGTGCGCGACATTCGACGATCAAGCTGCACAAGAGCGCGGTCCCCGGCGCCATTCCGGCTAAGGCTTATACGGTGGAACCAACCGGAGATGTCACCTTCGTGCAAGCGTTCCTCTCCGGCGCCATCGTCAACATCAGCGTGGGTCCCGACATCGTCGTCGTACCCGACGAGCAGATCTGGCTCGAGTTCGACCAGGAACGCATCCATCTGTTCGACGGCGAAACGGAGATGGCCCTCGAAGCCAACTGAGACCAAGGCGGATGCGTGTGGAACGACGGTGAATGACCACGAAACTTAAGATCACCGCGATCAAGCCCTATCCGGTGTGGGTAGGAACCCGCAACCAGATGCTCGTCAAGGTCGAGACCGACCAGGGCGTTTCCGGCTGGGGCGAGAGCGGATTGAGCGGTCGCGAGAAGGCCGTGGCCGGCGCGATCGAGCACTATCGCGAGTTTCTCATCGGCCGCGACCCGATGCAGATCGGCCGGATCTGGCAGGACGTCTATCGCAGCCAGTATTTCGAAGGCGGGCGCGTTCTGCAGGCGGCGATTTCCGCCATCGACATCGCCCTTCACGACATCAAGGGCCAGGCGCTGGGGGTGCCCGTCTACGACCTGCTCGGCGGCAAGCAGCGCGACCGCATCCCCACCTTCGCATCGACCGGAGACGATGCCGAGGGCGATGCCGCCATCGAACGCGCCCGCGAACTGCGCGCCCAGGGATGGCAGGCGATCCGCTTCTTCCCCATCGGGCAAAGCAGCAAGGACATCTTCGAGCCGCGCGAGTCGATAGGCGCGACGGCCAGCATGCTCAACAGGGCGCGCCAGGCCCTGGACGACGACGTCGTCCTCGGCATCGATTATCATCATCGGCTGTCGGTGGCCGAGGCGGCGAGCTTTTGCAGCAAGCTCGGCCGCGGCGTGGTTGATTTCCTCGAGGAGCCGATACGGGACGAGACACCCGAGGCCTATGAATTGTTGCGCAAGATGACCGACATCCCTTTCGCCATTGGCGAGGAATTTGCCAGCAAGTGGCAATTCCTGCCCTACATTGAGCGCGGCATCCATCAGTTCAACCGGCTCGATGTCTGCAATGTCGGCGGTCTCACCGAGGCGATGAAGGTCGCGGGTTGGAGCGAAGCACACTATGTCGACCTGATGCCGCACAATCCCCTTGGTCCGGTGTGCACCGCCGCGACCATCCATTTCGCCGCCGCGGTGCCGAACTTCGCTTGGCTCGAGACCAGGGCGCCGGAGAGCAAGCTGGGCTTCGACAATTCCGAATTCTTCCCGGTGCGACCACAGCTCGATGGCTGCGACTATCCGGTCAGCGACCAGCCGGGGCTGGGCATCGAGATCAACGAGGCGGCGATCCAGGTGGAGAGTTTCCGCTTCTGGGAGGCGCCTCACCTCAGGCGCCGCGACGGTTCTGTGACCAATTGGTAGCTCGATTTCAACCGGAGTCCATCATGACGAATACCCCCGCCATCACGCGGCCATCCAAAGACCTGATCGACGCACTGAGGGAGATCGGGGCCGCCACGGTTGCGGGCACGCTGGGCCACATGGGCTTCCGCAATCCGCACATGGTTGGCCCGGTGGCGCAGAACCACGGGAAGTCGATCGTCGGACCGGCGCTGACGCTGCAGTTCATGCCGCAGCGGCCGGACCTCTTCACCGAGGGAGAATATGCCGATCCCGAGACGCAACTGCACCGGCACGTGCTCTACCATGCGCAGGCAGGCGATGTGGTCGTGGTCGACGCGCGCGGCGACATGAGCTCGGGCGTCTTCGGCGATATGATGTCGACATATTTCAAAGGCAGAGGGGGCGCCGGCATCGTTATCGATGGATGCATGCGCGATCGGCCGAATGTCGAGAAGCTCGATCTTCCTCTGTGGCTGCGCGGCTGGACGCCCAACTACCATGTGCAGACCGGCATCTATCCAAACGCCGTCAACGTTCCGATTGCGTGCGGCGGCGTCACCGTGATCCCCGGCGATATTATCGTGGCCGACGATGACGGGGTGGTGGTGGTTCCCGTTGCAATGGCCGCGCAGGTCATCGAGGAATTGAAGAAGCATCACGATTGGGAAGAGTTCTCGCGCGAGAGGCTCATGCAGGGCGCCCCGTTGCAGCGCTACTATCCGCTGCATGACGATGCCCGCGGGGAGTACGAGGAGTGGTGCAAAACGAACCGCTTGAAGAACCCAACCTAAGCATGGCTCACCACTGCGGCGGGCGGCAGACCCTCTGGGAAGGTAGAGACCGCCGACAGCAAGCTCGTCAACCGCGGCCGCGATCCAGCGGCTGTGAGCGTGATCGGGGGTCGCCAGGCAGTGTGGCAACGTGAGCCGCAATCGGAAACGACCCGGGAGGTTCTTGCTGGCCTCGTTGAGCGGGCTAAGCGACTTCCATTTTTCGGCGGGTGCTGGTTTAAAGCCAGCCGTCACCCTTTCGTCCGGGAATTCATGGCTTCTGCCGGGTGAGGCGCTCAACAGCGTCGACGATCAGGTCGGCGAATTTCGGATGGTCGAGCTTCATCGCGACGGTGTGGCGGAAGTCGATCTGCTCGCTCGCCGTGCCGCCGAAATGGTGCATGCCGCCCATCTTCTCGAAATTGCAAACCATCATCCCCTTGGTCCACCGGCCGGCAACCTCGACGCGGATATCGGCCTTCTCGGTGGTGAACACGCTCGGGTCGATCATCGCCGCGACGCAGCATGCGTCATGGACCGCAGGATGCTCGATCTGCAGCAGGCCCCCATGCGTGGTCGCGATGAACTCCCAGACATCGAGGATGAACTTGCTGATCGGGCCGCCGACGGCGCGCACTCTCTCTTGAAGTTCCGGGGTGGCTTGCGCCTGGTGCGTGAGGTCAAGTCCCACCATGGTGACGTCCCAATCGGCACGGAACACCACGTCGGCGGCCTCTGGGTCGGCATAAACGTTGAACTCCGCTGCGGGCGTGATGTTGCCGCGCGTGTAGCTTCCCCCCATCGCGACGACCCCCTTGACCCGCTCGACGATGCGCGGTTCCTTGCGGATGGCGAGTGCGATGTTGGTGTAGGGACCGACCGGCACCAGCGTGACGGTTTTCGGCTCGTTCGCCATGACGGTGTCGATGATGAAGTCGACGGCGTGCCGCTTGTCGAGCTCGAACGAGGCGGGCGGCAGCACGGGGCCGTCGAGCCCGGTGTCGCCGTGGATCTCGACGGCCAGCACCTGGTCGATGATCAGCGGGCCGGGAGAGCCCTTCGCGACCGGCACTCTGATGCCGTATGCGGTGCACACGGCCAGCGCATTGCGTGTGGTGTTCTCGACGTTATGGTTGCCCGAAACCGTGGTGATGCCGAGAAGATCGATCTTTGGGTTGCCTGCCGCAAGCAGGATGGCAATAGCGTCATCGTGCCCGGGGTCGCAGTCCAGTATGATCTTTTCCATGGCCTTGGGCACCTTTTCTGTCGGGCGATCCTGTCAGAATGTGACGTTCATGTTTGTTGTCGACAAGCCTTGAGCTGAGGATGACGCGCGTCTCGGTTTGACGAATGCCCCCGCGGGGTCGGCAGCGTGCGTGTCCCCACCGATGGTGGCGCAGCGCAGATCGTCTCGATAATCACCGGAGGAAGAGCAATGGCGCCCAATTTTCTGAGTGAGCTTACCGGCTCCTTCGCCATGCCGGCGGCGGAAAACCCGACCGTGGCAATGATCGAGGCCGCTTATCGCCATCATCAGCTCGACTGGCGCTACATCAACTGCGAGGTCACGCCCGAGAACCTTGCCGCCGCCGTCGCCGGAGCGCGCGCCATGAACTGGGCAGGGTTCAATTGTTCGCTGCCTCACAAGGTCGCGGTCATTCGCCATCTCGACGGCCTGGGCGAGTTGGCCAGCATCATGGGCGCTGTGAATTGCGTGGTGCGCCGGGGAACCTCCTACATCGGCGAGAACACCGACGGCAAAGGCTTCCTCGCCTCGCTTCGCGAGGTCGTCGATCCCGCCGGACGCTCGGTCGTGATGTTCGGGGCTGGCGGTGCGGCACGCGCCATCGGGGTGGAACTCGCCTTGGCAGGGGCCGCGTCGATTACCGTTGTCAATCGCGATCCGATCCGCGGGAAAACAGTCGTCGACCTGCTCAACGAGAAGACCGCCGCCAAGGCCGAGCTCGTCGAATGGTCGATGACCTATCCCGTGCCGGCCGCTGCCGAGATCGTCGTGAATGCCACCTCTGTCGGCCTCTTTCCAGACGTCGACGCGCAGCTTGATCTCGACTTCGAGACCCTCGGTCCCGGCATGCTCGTCGCAGACGTGATTCCCAATCCGCCGAGAACACGGTTGATCCGTGAGGCGGAGAAGCGCGGCTGCAAGGTTCTTGATGGGTTGGGGATGCTGGTTAACCAAGGCGTGATCGGCGTCAAATATTGGACCGGCGTCGACGTCGACGCCGCAGTGATGCGTCGAACCCTTCTTGATTTGTTCGAGCCGGAATCCAGCTAGTCGCAGGACCTCTTGGCGAACCGCCCTCAAGCGGCTGGAGATATTGATGGCTACCGAAACAAGCGGTGACTTCACCCGGCGGGAAGAGCCGCTGCGGCTGTTTGCGGAGTGGCTGGCCGAGGCCGAGCGCAGCGAGCCGAACGATGCCAATGCGCTGGCGCTCGCCACCGTCGACGCCGACGGCCTGCCCAATGTGCGCATGGTGCTGCTCAAGGGCTTCGACCCGGCCGGCTTCGTCTTCTACACCAATTTCGACAGCGCCAAGGGCCGCGAGATCCTGGCCACGGGCAAGGCGGCGATGTGCTTTCACTGGAAGTCGTTGCGCCGCCAGGTGCGATTGCGCGGCGCGGTCGAGGTGGTGTCGGACGCCGACGCCGACGCCTATTTCCAGTCGCGGCCGCGCGGCAGCCGCATCGGCGCCTGGGCGTCGAAGCAGTCGGCGCCGCTGGAGAGCCGCTTTGCGCTGGAAAAATCGGTGGCCGAGTACACCGCCCGCTATGCGCTGGGCGAAATCCCGCGCCCGGCGCACTGGTCGGGCTTCCGCCTGGTGCCGCAGGCCATCGAATTCTGGCACGACCGGCCGTTCCGCCTGCACGACCGGCTGCGCTTCACCCGCAACGACGACGGCGGCTGGACGCGCACCCGGCTCTATCCCTGACCGTCCCCACGCCGGCCGCAAGACGCGCTACCGCGCCTTCGGCCTGCTCAGAAGGCGCAGCACCACGCCGGCGGCGAGCGCCAGCAAGGGCCAGACCGCCCAGAAATAGCCGCTCCAGGTGCTGAGATTGATCGCCGTCAGAAACACGCCGACGACGAGGGCCACAGCAAGGTTGCGCTCCACCAGGCGGGTCTGCCGCGCCCAGTCGAGCCCGGCGATCAGCAGCAGCACCAGCAGCGGCCAGCGCGCCCAGAAGATCCCCTGCCAGGTAATGAGATTGATGGCGACGACGAGCGCGCCGGCGACGGCAAGGATGCCCATCCTGCGCGTCGACCAGAGCGGCACAGCGCGCGGCGGCGATGCGGCCGGGGGCAGCGCGGGACCTGGTGCAGAGCCGCTGCCGCGAGCGGCGGCCCCCGCCGGCTCTGCGGTGTCCCCGCCCAGCCTGAGCGCATAACTGGCGATCGTTTCGTCGATGTTCTTGACTGCAAGCTGACCCAAGAAGTCGAAACCGACGGCGACCTTGTTGCGGACCTGGTCGTAGACGGTCCGGGAGATGACGATGCCGCCCGGCGCCGCCTGCTCCTGGAGGCGGGCGGCGATGTTGACGCCATCGCCGTAGAGATCGCCGTCCTCGGCGATCACGTCGCCCAGGTTGATGCCGATGCGAAACAGCATGCGGGTGGCGTCCGGCACGCCGGCATTGCGATGGCCGAGCTCGGTCTGCACGTCGATTGCGGCGCGCACGGCCTCGACCACGCTCGGGAATTCGGCCAGCACGCCGTCGCCCCAGGTGTTGACCACCCGGCCGCCATGCGCCGCGATCAGCGACGCCATGGCGTCGCGCGAGGCCTTGAGCCGGGCGAGCGTGCCCTCCTCGTCGGCCTCCATCAGGCGCGAATAGCCCTGGACGTCGGCGGACAGGATGGTGGTCAGCTTGCGTTGAACCGTCGCCATCCCGCCCTTCTAGCCGAGCCGGGGAGAAGCGGCCAGCCATCCCGGCGCTGCAACCTTACCGAGATTTAATCCGGCCATTCAGCTGGCATTCACCTGGCCGGCGCAACTCTCTCGGCCATGGGGCGTGGGAAACCAAACGAGGATCAACCATGAAAACGTTTGTTTCAGGCGTGCTCGCCGCCATCATGGCCATGGGCGCGGCGGCATCGGGCGAAGCGCCGGCGGCAGCCGCACCGTTTGCGCTGCCGGCGCCGGCGGCGGCCGAAAGCGCCCCGGCCGCCGCCGTCGCACCGGTCGACTACTACCGCCGCGGCTTCTATCGCAACGGGCCGAATTTCTACTACAACGGCCATCGCGGCTACCGCTACAGCCGTCCCGGCTGGCGGCCCTACAATGGCTGGTACTTCCCGCCGACCGCGCCGGCAACGCCCTTCGGCTGAGCCTGACGCCGGCTGATCGCGACACGCAAGACGGCGGGCTCAGCCCGCCGTCTTGCGGCTGAAGAACGCAGAGAGCGCGGCGCGCGCCTCCTCGCCTTGAAGCGCCTCGCCAAACAGCGCTGCCTCGGCCCGGATCCGTTCGAGGACGGGTTCGCGCGGCGCGCGCAGCAGCCCACGGGCGAGCGCCAGCGCCTTGGGCGGCTTCGCCGCCAAGCGCTCGGCGGCGCCGAATACCGACTTTTCCAGCTGCTCCGGCGCTACCATGTCCCAGATCAGTCCGGCCGCCTTGGCGGCTTCCGCCGAAAGCGCTTCGCCCAGCACCAGCATGGCAAAGGCGCGCTGGCTGCCGAGCAGCGCCGGCAGCAGCAGGCTGGAGCCTGCCTCCGGCACCAGCCCGAGGTCCACGAACGGCGCCCGGAAGGTGCTCGCCGGAGTGGCGAAGGTGAGATCGCAGTGCAGGTGAATGGTCGCGCCGATGCCGATCGCCAGGCCGTCGACGCCCGAGACGATCGGTTTCGCCGCGCCGCAGAGCGCTTCGAGAAAGGCAAAGGCATCGCCGGCAGCCGCCACATTGCCCGCGCCGGCAGCCAGGAAGTCGGCCAGGTCGTTGCCCGCCGCAAACGCCCCCGCCGCGCCGAGCAGGACATGGACCCGGATCGCCGGATCGGCATCGCCGCCGCGCAATGCCGCCGTCATCGCCCGGTACATGCTGCGGCTGATGGCGTTCTTCTTGTCCGGCCGGTTGAGCCGCAGCAGCTGCACCGCGCCGCGCTGCTCGACGACGATATGTTCGCTCACACGTTTCTCCGCAAAGCTTAGCCCATGAGTTGCGCGGCGGCCTCGGCAAGGCTGTCGCTGCCGCCGAGGATACGCCCGGCCAGCGCCTCGCTCTCGCCGATGAGATGATCGGCGAAGAAGCGCGCGAGCGGCGTCCGGCTGCCCGACGGATCGGCAAGCGCGGCCTCGGCCAGGTAGAGGCCCCCCAGGGTCAGGCCGAACAGCCTGAGATAGGCGGAGGCGCCGGCGAGGGCCGCCTGCTCCTGTCCTGCTTTCATGCTGTCGTGCAGGTATGCCGTCGTCCTGGCCAACTGGTTGACCGCTCTGCCCAGCTCTGCCGCAGCGCTGCCCAAGCCGGGCCGATTGTCCGCTGCCACCCGGTCGACGCGGGCCGCCAGCTCATCGAGATAGAGGCGCAGATGCCGGCCCTCGGCGAGTGCCAGCTTGCGGGTCACCAGATCGATGGCCTGGATGCCGTTGGTGCCTTCGTAGATCGGCGCGATGCGGGCATCGCGATAGAGCCGGGCCGCGCCGGTGTCCTCGATGTAGCCCATGCCGCCATGCACCTGCACGCCGAGCGAGGCGACCTCGACGCCGACATCGGTGGCAAAGGCCTTGGCCATGGGGGTCAGGAGATCGGCACGCTCCTGCCAGTGGCGTCCATCCGCACCGCCGGCGCGGGCGAGGTCGATGGCATGCGCGCAGGCATAGCAAATGGCCCGGGCTGCGCTGGTGAGCGCCTGCATCGTCAACAGCATGCGGACGACGTCGGGGTGATGGACGATCGGCGACATGCCCGATCCGGAAAAGCCCGCGGCGCGGCCTTGGCGGCGCTCGCGGGCGTAGGCCAGCGCCTGCTGGGTGGCGCATTCGGCCACCGCCACGCCCTGGATGCCGACCGCCAGCCGGGCATTGTTCATCATCGTGAACATCGCAGCCAGGCCGCGATTCTGCGCACCGACAAGGCAGCCCCGCGCCCCCGGCGTGCCGCCGGCGAAGCCGTCGCCGTAGATCATGGTGCAGGTCGGCGCGGCGTGCAGGCCGAGCTTGTCCTCGAGCCTGGCGCAAAAGAGATCGTTGCGCGCGCCGAGCCGGCCGTCGGCCTCGACCAGGAATTTCGGTACCAGAAAGAGCGACAGGCCCCGGCTTCCCGGCGGCGCGCCGGTCACCCTGGCAAGCACCAGGTGAATGATGTTTTCGCTGAGATCGTGCTCGCCATAGGTAATGAAGATCTTTTGCCCGAACAGCCGGTAGCTGCCGTCGCCGGCCGGCTCGGCACGGGTGGCCACGGTGCCGAGATCGGACCCGGCCTGCGCCTCGGTGAGGTTCATCGTCCCCATCCAGGTACCTGCCACGAGCCTGTCGAGGTAGATGCCTTTCAGCTCGTCGGAGCCGTGGCGGGCGATCGCTTCGACCGCACCCATGGTGAGCGTCGGGCCGATGCCGAACGCCGGCGAGCCGCCGTTCCACATCTCCAAGGCAGCCATCGACAGCATCTGCGGCAATCCTTGGCCGCCGAACTCGGGCGGACCGGCGAGCCCGGCCCAGCCGCCCTCGGCAAACCGCGCATAGAGCGCCTTCCAGCCGTCCGGCATGGTCACCTCCGCGCCGGCAAGCGTGGCGCCCTGGCGATCGCCGATAGCGCAGAGCGGCGCAATCTCTGCGCCGGCAAAGCGGCCCGCTTCGGAAAGGATCGCGTCAGCGACGTCCTCGCCGAGTTCGCCGAACGGTCGCTCCGGCCGGGTCCCGGCAAGGCCGGCGATCAGCTTCAAGGTGAACGCGATCTCGCCGACCGGAGCCTGATACATGGCCTGGGCCTTTCACGCCGGCCGCCGGCGGCGGCCTGCTTTTTACGTAAACGTCAACTTCAACGATGTTGCCGGGCCGAACCGGCCATTGCAAGCTCAAAAGCCGGCCGGCACAGCGATTCGTTAACCACGGCGCGGCAGAATGCTGGTTTCCAATGCGGAGGTCGCCCGTGCACTCCCCGCTTCTGCCGAGCTTCCGCGGCCTTGCGGCGGCGGCTGCCGTGGCCGCCAGTTTCGCTACTCTCTCTGCCCAGGCGTCCGACTTTTCCCAGCCCTGGCTCGATTCCGAGCGGGCGCTGGTGGTCGACGCCTATGAATACAATCCGATCGACTGGCAGAAGCTGGCCACCGACCCGCGCATTGTCGGCTTCATCAACAAGGCCTCGGACGGGCTCGCTCCGCCCTATGCCTGCTCCGGAACCGACACCGAGCTGCGCCTCTGCAAGGCGCTGTTCAAGCGCCATGCGGTCGCCCGCGAGCTCTTTCAGACGCGTCGCACGGTGGCCAAGGCGCTCGGCCTCAAATGGGGCGCCTATCACCTCGGCCGGCCCGGCAATCCGGTCGACCAGGCCAACAATTTCATCGACTTCGCCCAACCGGCCGACGATGATCTGGTGGCGCTCGACATCGAGGAGGACGATCCGGCGCAGTGGATGTCGCTGGCCGACGCGGAAGAGTTCGCGCGCCACATTCAGCGCCGCATCGGCCGCTTTCCGATCCTCTACACCAATGGCGCGACCGCCCAGCTGATCGCCGAGAACCGCGACAAATATCCCCTGCTTTCCCGCCTGCCGCTCTGGTATGCGCGCTACAAGCCCGAGATCGGCATGCATTTTCCCGCCGGCAACTGGCAGGGCTATGCGCTGTGGCAATTCTCCTCGCAGGCCAATTGCAACGACCGCCGCTGCCCCTACAGGGTCGCCGGCGCGCCGACCGACATCGACGTCAATGTTGCCCCGATGAACGCCGAGGCGCTGCGCAGGCGCTGGCCGTTCGGCGGCCTGGTCGACGTCCCGCTCGAACAGATTGCCGCCATACCGCTGCCGATCGCCCGCAGCGACGGCCTCGACGGACCCGTCGAGCTCGCCTATGCGACGGTGGCGAAAAGCTCGGCCAGCCAGGCACTTGCAGCCGCTTTCCAAACCGGCACCGAAGCCGCCGCCGGGCTTGGCGCGGTGATGCCTGGCACGGCTGACACCGCCGCGGGCGGGATGAGCTTCGCCGAGACGATCAGCACCTACCTTGTCGCGCTCGGCCACCGGCTGCTGGGGCTCGGCACCCTGGTCGGCGATGCGCCGGAACTCGACGGCACCATGACCGGCTCGGTCTCCAAGACCGACAAGGACTAGGCAGCATATGGCCTAGGCAGCCGCAGGATTGTCTTCAGCAATGAAAGCGACCTGCTGTTGAAGATCGTGCAGCGCTTTGCGCGACCAGGAAACCGGCCTTCTCACCTTTAGCGGCGCGTCGCGCTTCCGCAGCATCGATGACGGCATCAAGTTCCGCCATCGCCTGTTCATGCGGAATGAGCCGGCCGGCATCGGCATCGGCGATGCCGCGTTTGATGCCTTCGATGATTTCGAGCTCATACTCGACATAGGCCGACACCGCCGCGGCGGCGAGAAACGATTTGCTGCGGCGGGTGTCGGCGGCAATCCGCTCGAGCTTCTCTTCGGTTTCCGGCGTGACGCGGGTCGTCATCGTGGTGCTTGCAGTCATGGTGAGAGCCTCGTGTTCACAAGTACACATAGCATCCGGGGGCAGGAAGCCGAGCGGCTATCCAGCACCTCAGCCGAACTCGACCTCGACGTGACGCGCGGCGCGCACCGTCACCCGGCAGGCGCGCTCGAAGCCGTCGGCAGCGATCGCCAGGCGGAAGGCGTCGGGCACGGCAGTGCCGTCGTTGACGCCCAGCCCGGCGCCGGCCGGGCCGAGCGTGGTGACGCTGCAGGCGATCGGTTCGCCGCCCTCGACCAGGATGCGGCCGGCCTTCAGCACCCGGCGCCGCGGCGGCACGGAGGACGGCGCGGCCAAGCAGCGGTTGCGGCCGGCCGCCTTCGCCCGGTAGAGCGCTGCATCGGCGCTGGCCATCAGCGTGTCGTAGTCGCCGGCGCCGGAAACGGCTGTCGCCGCACCGAAGCTCGCGGTCACGGCGATGCGGCGCGCGCCGATATCGATCGACAGCCGGCTGACGGCGCGCCGCAGCTTTTCCGCCACCTCCAGCGCACCCGTCGGATGGGTGCGGCGCAGCAGAACGCCGAACTCCTCACCGCCCAGCCTGCCGATCGCGTCGGTGCTGCGCAGCGTGCTGAGGCAGGCATCGATCGTGGCGGCAAGCACCTTGTCGCCCGCGGCATGGCCGTGGCTGTCGTTGACGCGCTTGAAATGGTCGAGGTCAAGGACGATGAGCGACAGGTCGTGGCCGAGGCGTTTGGCCAGCGCCAGCGCATCCCTGGCCTGTTCGGTGAATGCGCGCCGCGACAACACGCCGGTCAGCGGGTCGACGGCCGCAAGCCGGCGCAGTTCGAATTCGTCCATCGCCATCTCGGCCAGATCGACCAGGATCTTGCGCTCGCGGTCGGAGAAGCTGCGCGGCTGATAGCCAACGGCGCAGAGCGTGCCGACATTGAGCCCGTCATGGGTCGCCAGCGGCACGCCGGCATAGAAGCGGACGAAGGGCTGGTCGACGACATGGCGATTGGCGGCAAAGCGGGGGTCGCGGCTGGCATCCTCGACCACCACGACCTCGCGCGCGGCGATGGTGTAGCGGCAGAAGGTCTCCTTGCGTTCGACTTCGTCGGCGCTCAGCCCATCGCAGGATTTGTACCACTGCCGGTGGGCATCGATCACCGAAACCAGCGCGACCGGCAGGTCGAAGACGTTGCGCACCAGCCGCGCAATGCGCTCGAACGCCTCCTCGCGCGGGCTGTCCAGCGCATCGAGCGCCAGCAAGGCGTCGAGCCTCAGCTGCTCGGCCGCGTCGCCGGCCTCGAGCGGAGCCGAGTTCATGGCAGTTCGATCGGGTCGGCGGGTCGCCATGGCTCGCACTCCGTCTTGGTTTGTCGCCCAAATCGCACGAACGCCCCGGCAAGTGGCGGGCGGCGGTGCCGCACGGCTTGCGTTCGGGCGAAGTTTGAGACCCTTTTAAAGCAATGATCGATCGGCTGGAATTCTTCATCGCGCTCGCCAAGGAGCGCCACTTCGGGCGCGCCGCGGCGACGCTCGGCATCACCCAGCCGACGCTATCGGCCGCCATCAAGCAGCTCGAAGACCAGCTCGGGGTGATGCTGGTGCTGCGCGGCTCGCGCTTCCAGGGGCTGACTGCGGAAGGCGAGCAGGTGCTCGCCTGGGCGCGGCGCATTACCGGCGATGCGCACACCATGCGCGAGGAAATGCGCGCCGCCCGCCACGGGCTGTCGGGGCGCGTGCGCATTGCCGCCATCCCCACCGCGCTCGCCATGGTCGCCCGCCTGACGACGCCGTTCCGCGAAAAGCATCCGGGCGTCACCTTCTCGGTGCTGTCGCGCACCTCGATCGAGGTGCTGTCGCTGCTCGGCAATTTCGAGATCGACGCCGGCATCACCTATCTCGACAACGAGCCGCTCGGGCGGGTGATCAGCGTGCCGCTCTATTCCGAGCGCTACCAGCTGATCACCACCGCCGGCAATGCGCTGTCGGAGCGGCCGACGGTGACCTGGGCCGAGATCAGCCGGCTGCCGCTCTGCCTGCTCACTCCCGACATGCAGAACCGCCGCATCATCGACCAGCACCTGGCCGAATCGGGCACCCAGGTCAGGCCGACGCTGGAATCGAACTCGATGATCGTGCTGTTTTCCCACATCCGCACCGGCAAATGGGCGTCGATCATGCCGCTCAACCTCGCCCAGTCGTTCGGCTTCGACGAGCCGATCCGCAAGATCCCGATCGTCGAGCCGGACGCCAGCCATCTGGTCGGGCTGGTGGCCGCCCGGCGTGAGCCGCATACGCCGCTGGTCACGGCGCTTCTGGACGAGGCGACGGCGCTGGCAGACGAGTTGCGCGAGAGCGCCGCGTCGTAAGCACCTGCCAAGCGCGGCAACGATAGATCCTTTCTATCAGGCGACGGATCGGTTTTATTGATTTCGTTCAATTGTTCCGCTTTCATAGACGTTTAGCGAGAGACGTCGCGAACAGGGAGGGCGCTGCATGAGCCTGCAGCCGGCAAGTACCCAGTTGGCGTCGCGGACCACCGCGGTCATCGACGGGCTGAAACATCTGGAAGGACCGCTGCTGCCGATCCTGCATGGGATCCAGGAGGAGTTCGGCTATGTGCCGACCGAGACCCTGCCGATCATCGCCGAGGCCTTGAATCTGTCGCGCGCCGAGGTCTACGGCGTGTTCACCTTCTACCACGATTTCCGCAAGCATCCGCCCGGCCGCCACGTGCTCAAGGTCTGCCGCGCCGAATCGTGCCAGTCGATGGGCGGCGACAGGACCGCGGCGCAGATCGAGCAGCGCCTCGGCGTCGGCTTCCACCACACCGCCAAGGACGGCTCGGTGACGCTCGAGCCGGTCTACTGCCTCGGGCTGTGTGCCGTGTCGCCCTCGGCGATGCTCGACGGCGAGGTCATCGGCAGGCTCGATGCCGACAAGATCGAGGCGATCGCCCGCGAGGTCCAAGCATGAGCCTCACCGTCTACGTTCCCTGCGATTCCGGCGCGCTGGCGCTCGGCGCCGAGCGGGTCGCCCAGGCGCTGGCGCGCGAGGCTGCGGCGCGCGGCGCCGACATGACGATCGTCAGGAACGGCTCGCGCGGGCTCTATTGGCTGGAGCCGATGATCGAGGTGACCACCGACCAAGGGCGCATTGCCTATGGCCCGGTCGAGGCCGCCGACGTCTCCGGACTGCTCGACGCCGGCCTTCTTGACGGCGGCGAGCACCCCAAGCGGCTCGGCCCGACAGAGGCGATCCCGTTCCTGGAGCGGCAGACGCGGCTGACCTTCGCCCGCTGCGGCGTGACCGACCCGGTGTCGCTTGACGACTATAAGGCCCATGACGGGCTGAAAGGGCTCGCCAAGGCCGTGGCGATGAGCGGCGCGGAGATCGTCCAGGAGGTCACCCAATCGGGCTTGCGCGGCCGCGGCGGCGCCGGCTTCCCGACCGGCATCAAGTGGAAGACGGTTCTCGACACGGCAGCGGCGCAGAAATACATCGTCTGCAACGCCGATGAGGGCGATTCCGGCACCTTCGCCGACCGCATGATCATGGAAGGCGACCCGTTCGTCCTGATCGAGGGCATGGCGATCGCCGGCATCGCCGTCGGCGCGACCAAAGGCTACATCTACATCCGCTCGGAGTATCCGCATGCGGCGGCGACGATGAATGCCGCGATCGCGGTCGCCCGCCGCGGCGGCGTGCTTGGCCGCAACGTGCTGGGCTCGGATCATTTCTTCGACATGGAGGTGCGCGTCGGCGCCGGCGCCTATGTCTGCGGCGAGGAGACCTCGCTGCTCGAATCGCTGGAAGGCAAGCGCGGCCTGGTGCGGGCCAAGCCGCCGCTGCCGGCCCACAAGGGGCTGTTCGGCAAGCCGACGGTGATCAACAACGTCATTTCGCTCGCCTCGGTGCCGATCGTCCTCGACAAGGGCGGCGAGTTCTACAAGAACTTCGGCATGGGCCGCTCGCGCGGCACCATCCCCATCCAGATCGCCGGCAATGTCCGCCACAGCGGCCTGTTCGAGGCGGCCTTCGGGCTGACGCTCGGCGAAATCGTCGACGATATCGGCGGCGGCACGCATTCGGGCCGACCGGTGAAGGCGGTGCAGGTCGGCGGCCCGCTCGGCGCCTATTTCCCGCGCGCGCTGTTCGACACGCCGTTCGACTACGAGGCGTTCGCGGCCAAGGACGGGCTGATCGGCCATGCCGGCATCGTCGTCTTTGACGACACCGCCGACATGCTGAAGCAGGCGCGCTTCGCGATGGAATTCTGCGCCATCGAGAGCTGCGGCAAATGCACGCCCTGCCGGCTCGGCTCGACCCGCGGCGTCGAGGTCATCGACCGGCTCGCCCGCAACGTCGAGCCGGACAAGCAGGTGGCGCTCATCACCGACCTCTGCAACACGATGAAATTCGGATCGCTTTGCGCGCTCGGCGGTTTTACCCCATATCCTGTGATGAGCGCGCTCACCCATTTTCCGGACGATTTTCGTCCTTCGTCAGTCGCCCATGCCGCGGAATAGGAGCGGACAGCCATGAACGCCATGTTCGATAGCAAGACCCTGGTCGAGGAAGTCGACTACGGCACCCCCGCCTCCAAGGCCGAGAAGGCGGTGACGCTGGAGATCGACGGCCGCAGCGTGACCGTGCCGGAAGGCACCTCGATCATGCGCGCGGCGATGGATGCCGGCATCGAGATCCCGAAACTGTGCGCCACCGACATGCTCGATGCGTTCGGCTCGTGCCGGGTCTGCCTGGTCGAGATCGACGGCCGCGGCGGCACGCCCGCCTCCTGCACGACGCCGGTCGCGGAGGGACTCAAAGTCAAGACCCAAAGCGAGCGGCTCGACGCCATCCGCCGCGGCGTCATGGAGCTCTACATCTCCGACCATCCGCTCGGCTGGAACGGCGAGGCCAACAATGGCAGCGGCGAGATGCGCCGGATCGCCGACGCGGTCGGGCTCAAGGAGATCCGCTTCGGCCTCGGCGGCCGCAACCATGTGGTGCCCTCCATCGGCTTCGAAAATGCCGACTACCTGTCCAAGGACGAGAGCAACCCGTATTTCGCCTACGACCCGGCGCAGTGCATCGTCTGCTCGCGCTGCGTGCGCGCCTGCGAGGAGGTGCAAGGCACGTTTGCCTTGACGATCTCCGGCCGCGGGTTCGAATCGCGGGTGGCGGCCGGCATGGCGGAGGATTTCCTCACCTCCGAATGCGTCTCCTGCGGCGCTTGCGTGCAGGCCTGTCCGACCGATGCGCTGCGCGAAAAGACGGTGCTGGCGCTCGGCCGGCCGAGCCATTCCGCGGTCACCACCTGCGCCTATTGCGGCGTCGGCTGCCAGTTCAAGGCCGAGATGCGCGGCGAGGAAGTGATCCGCATGGTGCCCTACAAGGACGGCAAGGCCAATCGCGGCCATTCCTGCGTCAAGGGGCGCTTCGCCTGGGGCTACGCCGCGCACAAGGACCGCATCCTGAACCCGATGGTGCGCGCCAAGATCTCCGATCCCTGGCGCGAGGTCAGCTGGGAGGAGGCCTTCGGCCATATCGCCACGGAATTCCGCCGCATCCAGTACCAGTATGGCCGCGGCGCGGTCGGCGGCATCACCTCCTCACGCTGCACCAATGAGGAGACCTATCTGGTGCAGAAGCTGGTGCGCCAGGGTCTCGGCAACAACAATGTCGACACCTGCGCCCGCGTCTGCCATTCGCCGACCGGCTATGGCCTGAAGTCGACCTTCGGCACCTCGGCCGGCACCCAGGACTTCGATTCCGTCGAAGCGACCGACGTGGTGATGATCATCGGCGCCAACCCGACCGACGGCCATCCGGTGTTTGCGTCGCGGCTGAAGAAGCGGCTGCGCAAGGGCGCCCGGCTGATCGTCGTCGATCCGCGGCGCACCGACATCGTGCGCTCGCCCCATGTCGAGGCCGAGTATCATTTGCCGCTCAAGCCCGGCACCAATGTCGCCGTGGTCACTGCGCTCGCCCATGTCATCGTCAGCGAGGGGCTCTACGACGAGGCCTTCATCCGCGAGCGCTGCGACTGGTCGGAGTTCGAGGACTATGCCGCTTTCGTGGCCGAGCCGCGCCACAGCCCGGAAGAGGTCGAGAAGCTCTCCGGCGTGCCCGCCGAGCTGATCCGCAACGCCGCGCGGCTGTTTGCCACCGGCGGCAATGGGGCGATCTATTATGGGCTCGGCGTCACCGAGCACAGCCAGGGCTCGACCACGGTCATCGCCATCGCCAATCTGGCGATGCTCACCGGCAATATCGGCCGTCCCGGCGTCGGCGTTAACCCCCTGCGCGGCCAGAACAATGTCCAGGGCTCCTGCGACATGGGCTCGTTTCCGCACGAACTGCCCGGCTACCGCCACATCTCCGACGAGGCCACCCGCGCCATCTATGAGAGCCTGTGGGGGGTGACCCTCGATTCGGAGCCCGGCCTGCGCATCCCCAACATGCTCGACGCTGCCGTCGACGGCTCGTTCAAGGGCATCTACATCCAGGGCGAGGATATCCTCCAGTCGGACCCCAACACCCACCATGTCGCCGCCGGCCTCGAGGCGATGGAATGCGTCGTCGTCCACGACCTTTTCCTCAACGAGACCGCCAACTACGCACACGTGTTCCTGCCGGGATCGACCTTTCTGGAGAAGGACGGCACCTTCACCAATGCCGAGCGGCGGATCAACCGGGTGCGCAAGGTGATGGAGCCCAAGAGCGGGCTCGCCGACTGGGAAGCCACCCAGCGGCTCGCGCAGGAGATGGGGCTGGCCTGGGCCTACACGCATCCGTCCGAGATCATGGACGAGATCGCCCAGACGACGCCCTCCTTTGCCGGGGTCTCCTTCGCGCTGATCGACCGCGAAGGCTCGGTGCAATGGCCGTGCAACGAAAAGGCGCCGCTCGGCACACCCGTCATGCATATCGGCGGCTTCGTGCGCGGCAAGGGCAAGTTCATCCGCACCGAATATCTGGCAACGGACGAGAAGACCGGGCCGCGCTATCCGCTGCTGCTCACCACCGGGCGCATCCTCTCGCAGTACAATGTCGGGGCGCAGACGCGGCGCACCGACAACGTCGTCTGGCACGAGGAGGACCGGCTGGAGATCCACCCCTTCGATGCGGAGAACCGCGGCGTCCACGATGGCGATTGGGTGCGGCTGGCCTCGCGCGCCGGCGAGACCACGCTGCGGGCCCTGATCACAGAGCGCGTCTCTCCGGGCGTGGTCTACACCACCTTCCATCACCCGAGCACCCAGGCCAACGTGATCACCACCGACTTCTCCGACTGGGCGACCAACTGTCCGGAGTACAAGGTGACCGCCGTCCAGGTTTCGCCGTCCAACGGGCCGACGGACTGGCAGGAGGAATACGACGCGCTCGCCCGCCGCAGCCGCCGCATTCAGGGTCGGCTGGAGGCCGCCGAGTAGAGGCGAAAGGCGCCGACCGGAGCTCGCCATGGGGAACCAGCGCCCCGCCGTCACCGCCATCTCGCGCCTTGTCCATCGCCGTTTCGGCGATGTGCGGGCCGACCGGCAGGTGCCCGAGGAGACGCCGGTGGCGCTTTCCTATGGCGGCACCACCCACGCCGTGATGATGGCGAGTCCCGCGGATCTGGAAGACTTCGCCTATGGCTTCAGCCTCACCGAAGGCATCGTCGGGGGGCTGGGCGAGATCGAGGCGATCGAGGTGGAAGACGCCGGCGAGGGCATCGATATCCAGATCCGGCTGAAGGACAAGGCCAATACCCGCTTCCAGGCACGCCGCCGGCGGCTCGCCGGCCCGGTCGGCTGCGGCCTCTGCGGCATCGAATCGATCGACGAGGCGATGCGCGCGGTACGCGACGTCGCCGGCCACCGGCTCGAGCTCGGCGCTGCCGAAATCGTTCAAGCGGTGGGCGATCTTGCCACCCAGCAGCCGCTGCACCGCGAAACCGGCGCCGTCCATGCCGCCGGGCTGTTCGTGCCCGGGGCCGGCATCGTGGCGGTGCGGGAGGATGTCGGCCGCCACAATGCGCTGGACAAGCTCGCCGGGGCGCTCGCCCGGCAGGGCATCGACGGACGCGACGGGGCGGTGGCGATCACCTCGCGGGTCTCGGTGGAGATCGTGCAAAAGGCCGCCGCCATCGGCGCGCCCTTCGTCATCGCCGTGTCGGCGCCGACAGCACTTGCGGTGCGCACCGCCGAAGCCGCCGGCATCACCCTGGTGGCGCTGGTCCGCGGCGAAGACTTCGAGGTCTTTGCCCACCCCGAACGCCTGAAAACGGGAGCCGAGAAGAATGTCGCTTGAGGGCCATGAGGACGTCCATCGGACGACCGCGGAGAAGCTGGTCTACATGGCCAACCAGATCGCCAGCTTCTTCCAGACGATGCCGCGTGACGAAGGCGTCGATGGCGTGGCCAAACACATCAACGATTTCTGGGAACCGCGGATGCGGCGCCAGTTCTTCGAGATCGCGGATGCCGGCGGCCAGGGGCTGCTGCCGCTGGTGATCGAAGCCTTGCCGAAGATCCGCCGGCCGAAGCCGGAGCCGCAGCCCGGCCATCAGCAGACTGCGCCAACCGGAAGGTAGACCGCCCATCTCATCTGCCGCAGCCTGAAGCGCGCCCTTCGAGGCTCGCTTCGCGACCTCCTCAGGAGGAGGAGGATATTCTTGAGTGGATCACCGCTTCTGTGAATCAGCGTTCCCCTCTAAGTCCTTGTTTTCACGCAATTTCGGACGGAAAACCGTTGCCGCTTTTCGTGGAATTGCGCTAGCTCTCGGCGATCGCCGCGATCGGGCCCCCCTCCTCGACGGCACCGCCTTCCGCGACATGGATCTCCGTCACCGTCCCGGCGACAGGCGCCACGACCGGCACTTCCATCTTCATGCATTCCAGGATGACCAGCGTGTCGCCTTCGGCCACGCTTTGTCCCGGCTTGACCAGCACCTTCCAGACATTACCCCCGACCTCGGCAGTCACATCAGCCATGGCTTCGATCCATCCTCAAAAGTCTCATTGGGCGGGGCGCGCCGGCGCTGCCAACGCCTCGGTCGACGCCAGGAACGCCCTGTCGGCGACCAGCCGGTGGCCGGTGTCGCCTGCCTGCCATTCGGGCGTGGCCAGAAAGGCGCGGTGGAACGGGATCAGCGTCTTCACGCCGTCGATCCTGTAGTCCGCCAGCGCGCCCAGCATGCGCTGCGTCGCCCGCTGCCGGTCTTCGTCCCACACGATCAGCTTGGCAAGCAAGGGATCATAGTAAGGAGACACAACCGTTCCGGCTTCGACCCCGCTGTCGACCCGCACGCCGGGGCCGCTCGGCTCGCGATAGGCCGCGATGGTCCCGGGCCGAGGCAGAAAGCCTTTCGCCGCATCCTCGGCATTGATGCGGCACTCGATCGCGGCGCCGCGGAAGCGGACATCGGCCTGCTTGAACGGAAGCGGCCTCCCGAGGGCGATCTCGATTTGGGTGCGCACCAGGTCGATCCCGGTGATCAGTTCGGTCACCGGGTGCTCGACCTGGAGGCGGGTGTTCATCTCGAGGAAATAGTACTCGCCGTCGACCAAAAGCCCTTCGATGGTGCCGACCGAGGTGTAGCCGATGGCGCGGGCGGCGGCCACGGCCATGGTCCCGATCCGTTCGCGCAGCGCCTCGTCCACGGCCGGCGCAGGCGCCTCCTCGATCAGTTTTTGATGCCGACGCTGCACCGAGCAATCTCGCTCCCCGAGGTGGACGACGTTGCCGTGCTCGTCGGCGACGATCTGGATCTCCACGTGCCTGGGATCGGGCAGATAGCGCTCGACATAGACCGTGCCGTCGCCGAAGAAGCGCTCTCCCTCGGCGGCCGCGCCGGCGAACGCGTCGGACACGCCCGCTTCGCCGTGGGCGACGCGAAAGCCCTTCCCGCCGCCGCCGGACGCGGCCTTGAAGGCGACGGGAAAGCCGATCGCCGCGGCGCGGACGCTGGCCGCTTCGGCGCTCGTCACCGGCTCCGTGTCGCCCGGCACGATCGGCACGCCGGCCTTCTGCATCGCCTGCCGGGCGGCCACCTTCGAGCCCATCGCCCGGATCACGTCAGGGCGGGGCCCGATGAAAACCACCCCGGCCGCCGCACAGGCCTCCGCGAACATGGCGTTCTCCGAGAGGAACCCATAGCCCGGGTGGATGGCACCGGCGCCGCTCGTCTTCGCCGCATCGATCAGCTTGTCGATCGCCAGATAGCTTTCGGCCGCCGTCTTGCCGCCGATCTTGACGCAGGCGTCCGCAGAGCGCGCATGGGGAGCGTTCTCGTCCACCTCGGAGGCGACTGCGACACCGGAGAGCCCCATGTCGCGCAGCGCGCGCAGCACGCGCACGGCGATCTCGCCGCGGTTGGCGACGAGCACCTTGGTAAAGCGTGGCGCCTCATTCATGAGTCGCGGCCCGGCCGCGAGGCGAGATAGCCGGCGACATCGAACAGCTCGTCCGTGATGCGGTATTTGAAGGTGCCCTCCTGGGCGGCGTTCCAGATGTCGTCATATTCCAGAGCGCCGACATTGTAGTAGCGCAGGCGGTCGCCGGCCCGCAGCAGCACGCCGTCGTCGGGAAAGGCGGAGCTGCGCGAATTCGGCTCGTAGATGTTGACCGCCAGACGGCCGATGACCTGGTAGCCGCCGGGGCTGGCGACCGGGTAGGCGCCGGTCGAGAAGCCGGCGAGCGCGATCAGCCGGGCCGGCGTATAGCTGCGGGGGATCTTGTATTTGGGCGATTTGAGCCACTTGGAGGCATCGAGTGGAATCGAGAAATAGCAGCCGGGGGTGAAGCCGACGCAGACGACCCAATAGTCGGTGCCGGTGTGCCGTCGGACGACCTCGTCGACGGTGATGCCGTTGGCTTCGGCGACAAAATCGATGTTCTTCTGAACGTTGAAGCGCTTGGCGAGGTCGGCCGACCACGGATCGTCGTACCAGACCGGCAGCTCGACCAGCCGCGAGGGCAGCTGGTCGACGTCGCTGACCGTCTTCTGCAGCGCTGCTACGGTCTCCTGCAGGGCGGCGTGGTCGGTCTCGAACCGGTCGAAGACGATCCCGAGCTCGCGGAACGAGGGGATGATCTCGATCACCCCGGGGATCGCCTCGCGTTCGAGCACGTCGGCCAGCGCCAGCACCCTGAAGTTGAGCAGCAGATCGGCTTCGTCGCCAAACTCGACGGCCAGGTAGCAGTCGCCCAGGGGCCTGAACAACGGCGTCTCGTAGATCATCATCCCACCCCCTTGACGGACGAAGCGGCGGCGGCCCGAACGGCGACGCCCTCCTGGTGCAGCACCTGGCGCACGGTCTCGGCGATGGCCAGCGCATTGGGGCCGTCACCGTGAATGCAGATCGACTGGGCCTCGAGGTCGAGCGGCGTGCCGTCCAGCGTGAGCACCTGGCCGGTGCGGCAGTAGCGCCGCACCCGATCCGCGATGTCGTTGAGCTTCTTCTCGCCCTTCTTGCGCTCGACCACGAGATGGCCCTCAGCCGTGTAGGAGAGATCGAAATAGACCTCGCCGACGACGGCGATGCCGGCCTTGCGGGCCGCGCGCGGCAGCGCATGCAGCTCGACCGGCGCCGGCCAATAGAGGAGCGGCTCGGGGCAGGTGTCGAGAATGGCTCGGCTGACCGCCTCGGCGAGATCTTCCTCGACATTCAGCATGGTGTAGAGGGCGCCGTGGGGCTTGACATGGTGCAGCGTCGTTCCGGCAGCGCCGAGAAATGCCTTGAGCGCGCCGGTCTGATAGACCACCAGCGCGTAGGCCTCCTCCGGGGTGATCCGCATGGTGCGCCGGCCGAAGCCTTCGAGGTCGCGCAGGCCCGGGTGGGCGCCGACGGCGATGCCGAACTCGCGGGCCGTGGCAACGGTCCGCTGCATGACCAGAGGGTCGCCGCCGTGGAAGCCGCAGGCGACGTTGGCCGTAGTGATCAGCGGCAGCAGCTTGTCGTCGGCGCCGAGCTGCCAATTGCCGAAGCTCTCGCCGCAGTCGCAGTTGATGTCGATGCTGTCCATGCGGGTCTCAGGCCTCGCCCATGCTCGACGCCGCCGCCGAAAGCCGCCGCCACAGGTCGCGTATGACCGCCAGCCCGTGCTGGGCATCGACCTGGCGGAAGGTCAGGGTCTCGCCGGGCTTCAGCTGCCCCATCTTGCCGAGATCGGCGGAAATGACCGTGGCGATCTTGGCGTAGCCCCCGGCGGTCGGGTTCTCGACCCCCATCACGATCGGCTCGATGCCGCCCGGCACCTGGATGCCGCCGACCGGGATCACGTCGTCGACGATGTCGGCCGGGCCGGCCCCGGCGTCACGGGTGAGATAGCTCGGCCGCGGGTTGAGTTCGAGCGGCGGACCGACCAGCCGCATTCCCATGCGATCCGAAACCGGCGACAGCTTCCACTCGGCAGTCAGGAAGGTTTCCACGCCCTTTGGGGTGAACATGAAGTCTTGCGGGCCGAGGACCACCCGAACGACGCGCGGCTCTTCAGGCGCGACCGGCAGATCGCCGGGCAATCGCAACTCGGCCCGGTTGCCCACGGCCGAGGAGGGCAGCAGCTCGAGACGATCGCCTTTGCGCAGCGCCCGTCCCTGGTAGCCGCCCTGGCTGCCGCGCACATAGGTGGCGCGGCTGCCCAGCACGGGCGGAACGTCGATGCCCCCGGCAATCGCCAGGTAGCCGCGCGCCCCGGCCTTGGCCACGCCGAGGTGAAGCTCCTGCCCGGCCTCGACACGGACCGACCGGAAACGCGGCACGTCCAAACCGTCGAGTTTGCCGCCCATGTCGGCGCCGCTCAGCGCGATGAGGGTCCGGGACCGGAACTTGAGCTTCACGCCCTTCATCAGCATTTCCAGCCCGGCCGCTCCAGGCGAAAGCCGGGACAAAGGCGGCGGCGTCGGCTGATTGCCGACCAAGAGATTGGCGAGCGCCAGGCTGTAGAAATCCTGGGCGCCGGCCGGCGGGATGCCGCGCGCCAGGAAGCCGGGGCGGCCGCCATCCTGAATGGTCGTCTGCATTCCGCCGTCGAGAACCTCGATCACGTCCTTCCCTCCAACCTTGCACCGAGACCGGGACGGCGATGAGCCGGCTCAAGCCCGTGCGCGCGGCGCTTGGCCTTCGGACCGCCGCGAACCGGCGATCGCAGCGCCCTCGATATCGAAAAGCTTCACCTGGTCTACCTGCCAGCCTACCGAGACCAGGGTGCCCGCGGGATAGTCAACGCCGCTCTCGGTCTCGACCTGAACCGCGCTGCCGGCCGCCAGCAGAGCCTCGTCCCCCTCGGGGACACACACCACGAAATCGCTGCGTCCCATGCGTTCGACGAAGCTCACTCGCATCGGCAGCCGGTCCGGGCCTGGCGGCCCGAGCGTCAGCTCATGAGGCCTCGCGCCGACCATCACATCGGCCCCGTTGGCGAGCCCGGTCGGGAACGGCAGCCTCACCGCAACCGGGACGGCGCTCTTCAGGTGGGCTGCACCATCCCGATGGACGGCACGGAAAAGGTTCATCGACGGGCTGCCGATGAACGTGGCCACGAAGCTGTTCTGCGGCGCACCGTAGACCCGGTCTGGCCGGTCCACTTGCTGCAGGACGCCGCTGTTCAGGATGGCGATCTCGGTCGACAGCGTCATCGCCTCGGACTGGTCGTGCGTCACATAGACGATGGTGATGCCGAGCTTCTGGTGGAGCCGGCCGAGCTCCAGGCGCATCGCCTCGCGCA
The DNA here is from genome assembly GCA_963791325.1 of uncultured Alphaproteobacteria bacterium. GTDB lineage: Bacteria > Pseudomonadota > Alphaproteobacteria > Rhizobiales > Rhizobiaceae > JBEVJK01. The sequence continues at coordinate 178,179 of CAWBRU010000022.1, forward strand.
GCTTGAGATCGAGGTTGGACAGCGGCTCGTCCATCAGGAAGACGCGCGGCTTGCGGATCAGCGCCCTGCCCAGGGCCACGCGCTGCCGCTCGCCGCCCGACAGCTGCGCCGGATACTTGGCAAGGTGGCGCTCGATGCCGAGCATGCCGGCGGTCTCCGACAGACGCCGCTCGACCTCGGCCGACGCCACGCGCCGGTTGAGGAGGTTGAAGGTGATGTTCTGGCGGACGGTCATGTGCGGGTAAAGCGCATAGTCCTGAAATACCATGGCAATGTCACGCGCGCGGGGCGGCGTGCCGAGCACGTCGACACCGCCGATGCCCACCTGGCCGGCGCTCGGCTGCTCGAAGCCGGCCAGAATGCGCAGGAGCGTGGTCTTGCCGCAGCCGCTCGGGCCCAAGATGGAGAAGAAGCTGCCCGGCTTGACGTCGAGCGACACGCCGGCGAGCGCCTTGCGGTCGGCCCCGGGATAGAGCTTGTCCAACTGTCGCACGGAGACCCCGGCCGATTGGCTCATCAACGGACCGCCCCCAGGCTGACACCGCGCACCATCTGGCGCTGGAGCAGGAAGACGATCGCCACCAGCGGCAGGAACGAGACGATCGCGCCGGCGGTGAGATAGCCCCAGTCGGTCTGGAACGGCGTGATGGTGCTGCCCAGCCGGACGGGCACCGTCACCCAGCGCTCCTTGGTCAGCAGGAATGCGAACAGGAACTCGTTCCAGGCGAACACGAAGGTAAAGATCGTGGTCACCGAGATGCCGCCGCGCGCGATCGGCACGATGAAGCGGAACAGGATCTGCATCGGGGTGGCACCATCGGCGGCCGCCGCCTCGTCGATCGAGCGCGGGATCTCGGCGAAGAAGCCGGTCAGCATCCAGATCGCGAAAGGCAGCGAGAACGAGACGTAGACGACGAGCATGCCGACATAGGTGTCGAGCAATCCGGAGCGGCTGAGCATCAGGTAGAACGGCACCACGATCGAGATCGGCGGCAGCATGCGCAGCGACAGGATCCACATGCCGAGCCGCTCGCGCCCGGCCATCGGCGATCGCGCCAGCGCGAAAGCGGCCAGGCAGGCGATGAACACCGAGACGAGGGTCGCGCTGCCGGCCAGGATCAGGCTGTTGACGAGCGAAGCGCCGAAGCCGCGGCCGGAAAACAGCGCGACGTAATTGTCGACGGTCGGGGTGAAGGCGAAGCTCGGCGACAGCGGTCCACCGGCGCCCGCCGGCTTCAGCGAGGTGATCAACGTCCACAGAATCGGAAAGATCCAGGCGAGGACGACGACCAGCAGCGGCACGAAGAGCAAACGCGACGTTCTCACCGCTGCTGCCCTCCGGCGATGGCGCCGTCTCTCGATATCACCCACAGCAGCGCCGAGATGATCACCGAGACCATCACCAACAGCACGATCGAGGCGGCCGCGGCATCGCCCATCTGGAAATTGACGAAGGCGGTCTCCCAGATCATCACCGGCAAGGTGTAGGTGGCGTCTCCCGGACCGCCTTGCGTGGTCGCCACGATGGTCTCGAAAGCGCGCAGCAGGTCGATTGCCCTGAGCAGCAGCACGATGACAAGGACCCGTTTCAGGATCGGGATGGTGATGAAGACCAGCGTGCGCAGCGCCCCGGCGCCGTCGAGTTCGGCTGCTTCGTAAAGATTGCGCGGCACCGCATACATTCCCGACAGCAGGATCAGGAACACGAACGGCGTCCACTGCCAGGCATCGATCAGCGCCACGGAGAGAAGCGCGATCGAGGGATCTGACAGCCAGCCGACACGCGGCAGGCCGAGCGCCGTCAGCCCGGCGTTGAGCACGCCGAAATCCGGCTGATACATGAAGCGCCACATGACCGCTGCGACCACCGGCGCGACCAGGATCGGCGTGGTCAGCAGCGTGCGCACCAGCCCCATCCCGGGCAGGTCGCGCAAGCGGAAGACCCAGGCCGCAAGCAGGAAGCCGACCACCATCTCGACCGACAGCGCGATGGCGGCGAAGGAGAGCATCCGGCCGATCGCGGTGTGGAACCGGCTCGAGCGGAACAGGTAGTAAAAATTGTCCCAGCCGACGAACTGAGCCGGACTGACCTGGAACAGGTTCTGGCGATAGAGCGCGGTCGATACCAGGAAGATCATCGGCACGATGACCACGGCGAGCAGGAACAGCACCGCCGGGGCGACCATCAGCCACGGCCACCATCTGTCGGCCGCCGACGGCACCGCCGCCGCGGCCGTGGCGACTCCGTCGGCTTGGGCCATGGCGGTCTTGCGGGCCATGCTGCCGGTTGCCAAGTTCAAGGGCTCCAGGGTTGCTCCAGAGGTCAGATATAGCCGGCGCGCTCGAACAAGACCGTCGCGTCCTCCTGCATGCCTTGGCACGCCTCTTCAGGCGCCCGCGCCCCGGTCGCGACATCGCCGGCATGCTGGGTGATTAGCTGGAAGAACTCCGGCCCTTCCGGGAACTGCGCTAGATGATGGCCGTTGGCGATGCCGAGCGCGATCGATTTGAACACCTGGTATTCCGGCTTCTCGCCCCAGCTGTTGAGCAGCTCGACATTGGACGGCTGGCCGCCGCCTTTGATGAAGGTCTCTGCATTGTCCTTGCTCACCACGAATTTGGCGAAGTCGAAGGCGAGCTGGGGATCTTTCGCCGCCTTGGGGATGGCCAGGCCAAAGCCGCCCTTCATGCCGGTGCGGCCGGCATCTGTGTTCTTGCCGCCTAGCGGGAAGTCGCGCGACATCAGCTTGGTCGCGGTGTTGGGGTTTTCCTTCGGGTTCTGCAGCAGCATCAGCCCCGACCACATGTTCTGCTGATGGCAGACGTCGTTCTTGAAGGCTTCCGCGTTCTCGAATTCCTGGGCATTGACGGAAGCCGGGTTCCACACCTGCGCGAGGTCGCGCAGCATTGTCATCGTGGCGATGTTTTCAGGCGAATCGAGCAGCAGCTTGCCGGAACCCTTGTCCTTGTAGATGCGGCCGAAATTGCCGGGCTCGTCGTTGTCGTACCATTTGCCGCCGAAACCATGCATCATCCCGGTATAGGTCATGCCGAGGAACCACGCGTTGCGCGCCGCGCACGTCATGTAGCCGGCATTGGGCTTCTTCTCGTTGAGCTTCTTGGCGTTCTCCAGGATCACCTCGAAGGTTTTCGGCTCGGGCAATCCCTGGTCGGCAAAGACGTCGGTGCGCCACCAGGTCATCATGCAGTTGGCGTCGTGCACGACCGAATAGGGTACGCCGTCCCAAGACCAGCTGCCGCGATAGAATTCCGGCACCCCGGCGACGTAGTAGTCGCGCCAGGCCGGATCTGCGTCGAACAGCTCCTGCAGGCCGAGCAGCTTGGGGTGGGATTGGCCGATCAGCACGGGATCGAACAGATGAAGGTCGAAATCCGCCGAGTCTTCGGCGAGGCTCGTGCCGATCCGTTGATAGTGCTCCGCATAGGGCGAGACCAAGATATCGATCTCGACGCCGGGATGAGCCGCCTTGTAGGCTTCCGCGCTGGCCTTCAGCGCGCCTTCCCAGCGCGGGCCGGGCATGGTGGTGACGACCAGCTTCTTGTCGGCCGCAAGTGCCGGCATGGCCAGTAGTCCGGCGCTCGCGGCAAGTCCGGCACCCGTTTTCAGCAGTTGACGTCGCGTCAGTGCAAGTACCGTTCGGGAGGGCAATGTCATCCTGGTTCCCCGTGCAAAACCAAAAGATTTTGTTCTTTTCTCTAATCGAACTATGGGCAGCGCTGTTTGCCTTGTCAATGGTTTCTCGGGGCTGCCCGGGATGGCATCGGATCGAGTGGTTCGGACGCCGGTGCAGGGAGCTTGCCTGAGGTTGCGCGTCGACCGCCGGTGGCTCCCATGCCCCGCCTATTGACAGGGCCGTACGGCGATTTTATCAAAGAAAAAGACTTTTTAATTTTTGTGAGGACAGCCGTGCCGCCCGCCACGCCCGCCGCCGAAGTGCGGTTTCAGCATCGGATCGGAGGCGCCTCGGCCGAAAGCGCCGACAAAAGCACCTTCGAAACCGAGAACCCGACGACCGGACGCGTTTGGGGACAATTCGCCCTCGGGCGGCCGGCCGATGTCGACCGCGCGGTAGAAGCGGCGACGGCGGCCTTCGCAGAATGGCGCAAGATGTCGCCGACCCGGCGCGGGCGCCTGATGATGCGCTGGGCCGACGCGATCGCCGACAATGCCGAGACGATCGGCCGGCTGGAGGCGATGCAGAACGGCAAACTGCTCAACGAACTCGTCCTTCAGGCCCGCATCGTGCCGGACTGGCTCTACTACTACGGCGGCCTGGCCGACAAGGTCGAGGGTCGGGTGATCCCGCTCGATCGCGGCTCGGTGCTCAATTACACGCTGCGCGAGCCGCTTGGCGTGGTCGGCGTGGTGATGCCTTGGAACTCGCCGCTGTTTCTGGCGATCATGGCGATCGCGCCGGCGCTGGCGGCCGGCAACACGGTCGTGGTGAAACCTTCGGAGGTGACGCCGGCCTCGGTGATCGAGGCGGTGCGGCTGGCCGAGGAGGTCGCCGGCATCCCCAAAGGCGTGCTCAACGTGGTCACCGGCGACCGGGCCACATCCGAGGCGCTGGTCAACCATGACGGTGTCGCCAAGATCGCCTTTACCGGAGGCGTGGAGGCCGGACGCGCCGTGGCGGTCGCCACCGCTCGCCGGCTCGCCCACGTCACGCTGGAACTTGGCGGCAAGAGCGCCAACATCGTGTTCGACGATGCCGACCTGAAGCAGGCGGAGGCCGGGCTGCTCGCCGGCATTTTTGCCGCCGCCGGCCAGACCTGCGTCGCCGGATCGCGCGCGCTGGTCCAGCGCAAGCTTCACGATCAGGCGCTCGACATGCTGGCCAAGCGGGCGGCTGCGATCAAGATCGGCGACCCTCTCGACGCGGCCACGCAAATGGGGCCGGTCGCCACCCGTGCGCAGCTCGCCAAGGACGAGAGCATGGTGGCCAAAGCGGTGGCCGAAGGCGCCGAGGTGGTCTATGGCGGCGTCCGTGCCAACCCCGCCGGGCTGCCCGACGGCTTCTTCTTCGCGCCGACGATCCTGACCAACGTCAAGCCGCAATCCTTCATTGCCCAGAACGAGGTCTTTGGCCCGGTGCTGTCGGTCATTCCCTTCGACGACGAGGAGGAGGCGGTGGCGCTCGCCAACGGCACGCCGTTCGGCCTCGCCGCCGGCGTCTGGACGCTGGACATTCGCCGCGCCCATCGCATGGCGCGCAAGCTGCAGGCCGGAACGGTGTGGATCAACATGTATCGCGGGATGACCTTCAACTCGCCGTTCGGCGGCTTCAAGCAGAGCGGCATCGGCCGTCAGAACGGCATCGAGGCGATCGACCAGTACCTGCAGACCAAGAGCGTCTGGTGCGAGCTCGACGAGTCCGTCCAGGACCCGTTCGTCATGCGATCCTGACCCCTCCATTTTTCCAGCAACGTCCAGTCCGAAATCAAGCCCGAGCGTCGCTCATGCAAAATGACCCAGGCCTCTCCAACCGCGCTGCGGCGAAACGGTATGTCCGGCACTTCCTCGCCGATTTCGCTGCCCTCGACCGCGAATATCCCGACGATTATCCGAAGATGATCGTCTCCGGCGAAGGCGCCTATGTGTTCGACGAAGACGGCCACCGCCTGCTCGACGCCGGCAGCCATCTCGGTGCCTGTCAGATCGGCCATGGGCGCAAGGAAGTTGCCGCCCGCATCGCCGAGCAAGTCGCCAAGCTGGAGTTCATCGCGCTTGACGCCGGCATTTCGCACATCTACGTGGCCGAGCTCGCCGAACGGCTGGCGCCGCTGGTCGCCTGCGACGAGCCGATCTTCTCCTTCACCAACAGCGGCAGCGAATCCAACGAGCTGGCCTTCAAGATCGCGCGCACCTATCACGCCCGCCGCGCCGCGCCGGAGCGCACCAAGATCATCTCGCGCATCGGTTCCTACCATGGCTCGACCATCGCCACCTCGGCGGCGACCGGGGTCGCGGCCTTCAAGAACGGCTTCGGGCCGCTGGCGGCCGACTTCCTCCAGGCGCCTGCACCGTTCCCCGGCGGCGACACGCCGGGCCGCGACCGCGACAGCTGGTGGCGACAGTCGCTCCGCGACACCGAAGCGTTGATCGAGCGGGAAGGACCGGCGACCGTCGCCGCGATCATCGCCGAGCCGATAGCGATCCCGCAGGCCGTCAAGATCCCCACCGCCGAGTATTTCTCGGGGCTGCGCGACATCTGCGATCGGCATGGCCTGCTGCTCATCGTCGACGAGGTGGTGTGCGGCTTCGGGCGCACCGGCAAGATGTTCGGCGCCGAGCACTTCGGCGTTCGCGGCGACATCGTCACCTACGCCAAGGGCCTGACCAGCGGCTATGTCCCGATGGGCGCGGTGGCCGTCTCCGGCCGGGTCAACGAGGTGTTCAGGGCCGCGCCGCTGCTCCACCTCAACACCTATGCCGGCCACCCGGTTGCCTGCGCGGCCGCTATGGCCGCGCTCGACATCCTCGAGCGCGAGAGGCTGACCGAGAACGCCGCCGCCATGCAGCCGCTGCTGCGCGACGAGCTCGAACGCATGCGCCAGGCCGTGCCGCGCATCCGCGAGATCTCGGTGATCGGGCTGTTGTCCAGCGTGGTCTCCGACATCTCGGACCTGCCCGATCCCGACGCGGCGGTGCGCAAGATGCGCAAGAATTGCTATGATGCCGGACTGCTCGTCCGCGTCGCCCGCGACGGCGCCAATCTCAGCGCCCATTTCTACCCGCCGCTGATGGTCGACCGCACCGATATCGAAAACGGCGTGCGCGGGCTTGAAATCGCCCTGCGCTCCCTCTGAAACGCTGAGGAGCGCCCAACACATGCGGATCGTCGACATCCGGGAAGTCGCTCTGCCGCTCTCGGCGAACATCCAGAACTCGGTGGTCAACTTCGCCGAGCACACCGTCTCGCTCGTAGCTCTGGTCAGCGACGTCGTGCGCCATGGCAAGCCGGTCGTCGGCGTGGCGTTCGATTCGATCGGCCGCTACGCGCAGAGCGGGCTGATGCGGGAGCGCTTCATCCGCCGGCTGGCGGCGGCCAAGCCTGAGGAACTGCTGGCCGCAGCGGGGAACTCCTTCGATCCCGAGAAGGCGGTCAAGGTGATGATGCGCAACGAAAAGCCCGGCGGCCACGGCGACCGCGCGCATGCCGTTGCGGCGCTCGAGCTCGCCTTCTGGGACTTGAATGCCAAGCTGCGCGACGAGCCGGCCTGGCGCACGATCGCAAGCCGCTACGGCATCGAGCCGTCGGCGAGCATGCCGGTCTACGCGGCCGGCGGCTACTATTATCCCGAGGACAACCTCGGCCGTCTTCAGGACGAGATGCGGCGCTATGCCGACATGGGCTATGCCAAGTTCAAGATGAAGATCGGCGGTGCCCCGCTCGGCGAGGATCTCGAACGCATCGAGGCGGCGCTGGCGGTGATCGGCAATGCCGACGACCTCGCCGTCGACGCCAATGGCCGCTTCGACATCGCCACCGCGACCAGCTACGCCACGGCCATGGCGCCATTCGGCCTACGCTGGTACGAGGAGCCGGGCGACCCGCTCGACTACCGGCTGATGGCTGAACTGGCGGACGCCTATCCGCACCGCCTGGCGACCGGCGAGAACCTGTTTTCGCGCCAGGACGCCGACAATCTCGCGCGCTTCGGCGGCATGCGCAAAGGCAAGGACCTGTTCCAGATGGATCCGGCGCTGAGCTACGGGCTCGGCGAATTCCAGCGTATGATCGCCTCGCTGGAAGACCAGGGCTTTGCGCGCAGCGAAGTCTATCCGCACGGCGGCCACATGATCGCCCTTCACATCGTGATGGGGCTGAGGCTCGGCGGGTCGGAGGCCTATCCCGGCGTGTTCGCGCCGGTCGGCGGCTATGCCGAGGAATGCACCGTTGCCGACGGCGGCGTGCAGCCCGGATCAGCGGCCGGCTTCGGCCTCGAGGCGAAGGCGGACCTGGCGCCCCACATCGCCAGGCTGGTCGCCGGCTGAACCGGAGAGCCGCTCGTCAGATCACCTGATGGAGGAGCGCCGCTCCGGCGCGCAGCCGTCGGCAATTCTCGACCGCGACAGCGAGGCTGCGCTCGAATGTCTCCCGCGTCAGCCAGGCAATGTGCGGGCTGGCAACCACGTTGGGATGGGCAACCAGCGGGCTCTCGGCAGGCGCAGGCTCGGTGGCGAAGACGTCGAGCCCCGCTGCCGCGATACGGCCGCTCGCCAGGCCGGCGAGCAGCGCCGCCTCGTCGATCAGCCCGCCTCGCGCGACGTTGACCACGATCGCCCCCGGTTTGAGCGCCGCCAGCGCCGCTGCGTCGAGAAAGCCGCGGGTGGCGGCGTCGAGCGGCACGTGGAGCGAGACGATGTCGGCGCGCCTGAGCAGCTCCTGCTTGTCGACGAAGGCATAGCGGATTTCGGGATAGCGGCGCCGGCCGGTGTAGATGATTTCCGCGCCCAAGGCCGCAAGGATCGGAGCCAGAATTCGCGGCACGGCGCCGAACCCCACCAGTCCCACCGTCCTGCCGCCGAGCTCGGCGAGGCCCTGCTGCCATTCGCGCGGCCAGCTCCATCCTTGACCCTGGCGCATCAGCCGATCGAAGCCCGTTAGCCGGCGCAGGCAGGCCAAGATCAGCAGCAAGGTCTGCTCCGCCACCGCGCGGCTGTTGGTGCCCGGCATGTTGCAGACCGCGATGCCGCGGGCGCGTGCGGCCTCCAGGTCGATGGTGTTGACGCCGACGCCGATCTTCTGGATCATCCTGAGCCGTGGTGCCTGACCCATGTGCTCGGCCGTGACCGGCCTCAGCACATGCCAGAGGACCTCGGTCGCCGGAAGCGCGGCGAGGTAGGCCCGGTCGTCCATTTCGCTGGCCCAGCCGACGTGCAGCCCCTCCGCTGCGAGCCCGGCGACACGTGCCTCGAGCCAGGGTGCGCCGTCGAAGCGCAGCAGCACCTCCAGATTGCCCGGCGCGGATCCGCCTTCGGCCGCCGTCATCGCGAGCGGCCCAGCACGACATCCTCGAGCGGCTTCAGGTGAACGTCGATGGCGCGCGCAATTTCGCCGGGGTTCTTGGTCTTGAGCGCCTGAAGCGTGTCTTCGTGCAGCGCGATCACCGATTGGACATCCTCGATCTCCGAGAAATAGGAGCGCATCCGCACGAACAAATGCTCGAGGATCTGGTGCTGGTAAAGCGCCAGCGCGCTGCTGCGGGCGCTGCGTCCCATCGTGTAGTGAAACTGATGGTCGAAGCGAATGCGCAAGCCCAGCTCGCTCTTTTCATGGGTGCGCAGGCGCTCGATCGACGCTTCCATGGCGCTGAAATCATCCGCTGTCGCGCGCTCGGCCGCCAGCAGGGCGATGCGCAGCTCGACCGGGCGCCGCGCCTCGACGATCTCGGCCAGCTCGAAATGCCGCAGCGGCCCGGCGATCGCCATGATGCGCTCGGGAACCTGGTTGGTCTCCACGACGACCCCGCCATTGACGCCGCGCAGGGCGCGCACCACGGAGGCGCCGGCCAGCACCTTGAGGGCCTCGCCGACCACCGGCTTGCTGACGCCCATCAAGCGCGCTAAGGCCTCGATGTTGGGCAGGCGCTCGCCGGGACGATAGGCGCCGGACAGCACCGCGAAGGTGATCTGCTCGACCACCTCCTCGTGCGCCCGGGTATTGGTGATGGGATGGAAATGCCAACGCTCGGACGCGTCGCTCTCCGCACTGTCGGACGACATTGGGCGCTCGCAACTCCCTGGGCGATTGCAAAAGTCCGGCTCACAATCTACGAGACGAACCAAAAATACAACGATGTTGATCATTCGACATGGCCGGCGGCACGGTTCAGGGGTGTCATGCCGGTGAGTTCGAGCCCGACCCGCAACCGGGCTAGGACGCATCGGACGGCCTTCGGCCTCAAGTTATCGCAAAAGGGCCGGTCCTCCAGCCCTTGTCGGTCGTGGAGTGATGCAGGTCGCAACGGCCGCTGGGGGACGCCGGGCCGCCCTCAGGTCAACGTCGGCACCGACAAACCTCAGGCTTGATTTTTCGAAATGCGGAAGCGGGCGCCGGCCCACTGACTTCCGGCGCCCAAGTTCGAAGAACGGGTGGCGGCCCAACTGTCCTATCAGCACCCCGTTCGAATGAGTTTTCTCTGTCCCGGCGGGCCGGCCCGTTGAGGTGGGGTTGGGGATGGGGGGCCGGGCCGGCCCGCCGCTCACTCCGAACGGCCCCAGCCTAGCACCCCGCGCAGGCCAGTCCACTACCCACCGCGAGAAGCAAACCGGTTCCGCAGCCAGACGACGAACAGGTTTGGTGCGAACCGGCGGACGCGGAGGCGGCAATAACTCGGCGTCGCCAGTCTGCAAAGCCCGTGAACTCCGTCAAAGCGCTCAAGCTTACAGCTCACAATTTATCGCTTGATCCTGTATAATGTATTCGGCGGACCGTTCGGCCGCCGCAAGGGAGGTCAAAATGTCATTATTCATACTCACAGGATGTTACACATCGGAAGCAGCACGCGGACTTATCAAAAACCCTTCAAACCGCGAGGATGCTGCCCGCAAGATTATCGAGGCCGGGGGCAACAAGCTCCTTTCATTCTACGTCACCACGGGCGAAACCGACTGGATGGCGGTCGTTGAAGCCGCCGATGGTGCCGACTTGCTCCCCGGGATGCTCGTGCTGGGTGCATCAGGGGCAGTATCAAACCTCAAAACCGTGCGAGCATATACCGGCCGAGAATTCATGGCCGCACAACAGAAGGCGGGCGAAATCGTCGGCAGCTATGCGGCACCGTTGAAGTCATAAAATCTTAAATACACTGGGCTGCAGGCTTAGGTAGCATCACCATATGCGTGGTTGGTGCTACCTAGGAGGATCACCGTTTCTTCGATGGTGCTCCCTTCTAAGTCCTTGTTTTCCAGCCGGAAAACGCTCCACTTTGCCTGGAATTGCTCCAGCAGGATCGGCGCCGGAGCGCCCCCGCGGCCAACGCTATGCGCCGCCCCGTGCCTCCGAACCCCGAGCTCGCCCGGCGTTGAGCAGCTCACGGACACGATCGATGAAGCCGCGATTTGCCGGCACTTCGAAGATGATGTTGAACAGACGCCGGTAGCTGCCCGCCGGGCAGGTGAGTGCCGAGACGCCGTGCCAGGCCTGCGGCGTATTCTTGAACAGGAAGCTGCGGTTGTCGACGATGCGCGCGGCCTCGCACGTCTCGAAGTCACCGAAGTCGGGGTTCATCGCCTGGGTCCGCCTGCCGCCCAGCACCAGCGTCTCGCCGCCCCAGTCGGGGTTCCATTCCGCGCTGGTGTTGAAATAGAGAATGTGGGTGCCGAGCTTCTTCGTCGCATCGAGATGCGGCGAGACCTCCGATCCCCGCGAGCCGACGTGCCAAGCGCAGCGCAGCGTGAACGACGGGATCCCGAGGGCGCGGCGGATGAAGTCGTGATACTCCCGGCTCGACCGCAGCTCGTCCATGAACCGCTGCCAGGCGGCGGGCAGCTGGGCTTGGCGAACCACGCCTGTCGCGTCCTTGCGGTGATAGATGGAACTCTCATAGGCAAGGTAGTGGCGATTGTGCGGGCGCTGGCCGTGCTTGCGCGCAAGGTTGTCGTGCCGCTCGAACAGCTCCAGCGTCGGGAACGCCGCGAATAGCTCTTGGAATGCGCGCGGCGTAAGAAAGCCAAGCATGTTGTGCCACGGAAACGGCGTCGTGGCCTCGAACGCCTTGGCGTCGAAGGCGCGCAGTCGATCGTAGTCGATGAAGTTGTCGCCCATGCGGGAACGTGCTCCGGAAGCGCTCGTCGGCGACCGTTGCCGGCCGCAGCAAAAATGGGCCCCGAGTAGGTTTCCTCGGGGCCAAGATTCGCGGGCGAAGGACAGACTGACCCGCACCACAGAAAGCTGACCTTGCTTGCGCCCGCTATCGAGCAGGATTAAGGCGCCAGACTTCAGTCTGAGCAAACGTTGCCGATGGCCCTGGCACCCATTCCAGACGGACCGGCAATCCCGGGCACAAACCGCTTTGCCTGACCGTTGATCGGGCTATGTGTTCTGATAGACTTCAAATGCGCCCCTCGCATCAAAGGGGTCGCGGAGGGCCGGGAGGTATTATCGCCTTACCCCAGTCGAGCGCCCCCCGGCCCTTGCAGCAGCCACGGCCATGCGCTTGCGGGAGAGGCCGTGCGCGTTGAGCGTGCTGCTTCGGCGCAGGCGGCTCAGCTGGGGTGACGATCTCTTAACCGCTGTCCTCCACCATCGGTGCGCTACATCTGATGGCGATGGTCCCACCTCTGGCCGCCGAGCATTGATGACCGGTGTTGCCGGCCACCCGATGCCCCACCGGTCGAGGGAGGCGGCAGCGATCGAGCGGCTGCGCTGCCGGGACTTGACCGCAAAGGCGCCGTCTTCGGAGAAGCCGACGCCAGACAGGGCCGTGTCGGGACAGATGATGAGCAAACGCGCAGTCAAGCGGGGTGTATCGGATCAGCAGCAGCGGGCCCTGCGCGCGCTGCTTGCCAGGTTCCGGCGCCAGGCGTCGCCGCCCTTCCCGCCCCTGCAAAGCTCGGCAGAACCCTGGATGCTGGGAAGGGTCAGAGTTCGCCTGCTGGCGCCGCTGTCCCGCCAGCCGATGCCGCAGCGGGTTCTGCACTGGTCAAGCTCACCGGTTGAGCGACCGTCACGATCGCTGGAGATGTCCGGCGCACGTCGGCTGTTGGCGTCTCTCGCGGAGGAGCTGATGTTCCCGATGTCGTCGCGGTGAACTTCAGGCGGCGACGGGCTCGCGCCCGCCGCTGTCCTCGGTTGGTTCCAGATCTAGACCAGACCCGGAGGCCTCGGCCGGATCGGATCGACCTCATCGCCGGCGATGTCGTCGGCATCAGGATCGAACCTGGTCCAGCCTTCGGCCTCGTAATCGCTCCGCCGTGCGGCCACATCGACATGGGAGGATGCCAGGATGTCCTGCGCCTCTGCGGCGAGGTTGTCATCGACGCGCGCGGTGACGAGCGAACCGCCGCGACGGACCCCTTCGGCATAGACGTTGGCATCCGCCTCCGAAACGCCTGCTTCGGTCAGCGCGCCGATCATGCCGCCTGCAGCGCCGCCCACGGCAGCGCCGGCGACGGCGCCAACGGCAGTGGCCACCAGCCATCCGGCGGCCACGACCGGTCCAAGTCCGGGAATGGCGATCAGGCCAAGCCCGGTAAGCAGGCCGCCAGTGCCGCCGACGACCGCACCAAGCCCGGCGCCTCCGGCGGCGTCTTGGCCGGCATCCGATCGTTCGCTCGGACTGTCGCTGTACCAGTTCTCGGAATTGTTGGCGACCAGGCTGATGTCTGCGTGCGGAACTCCGAGACTTTCAAGGCGCCCGACCGCGTCGGTTGCGTCACGGGGATTATCGAACAGGCCAGTAACCGTTCTCATTTCGATTTTTCCTAACTTCATTCCGTTGTGGAAGCGACATTGCCTTGGTAGTCCAGGCCGACAGACACTGCCTTCCCGTCCTTTGTTGCCTTGCCGCGCCAGATGCCCTTGTCGTCCTTGGCGAGACCCGAGACGTCGGCGAAGCCGGCGTTCTTGATGCGATCCTGCGCTTGCGCCTCGGTGAAGCTGTTTGCCCCCGGCACGAGGCTGGCGGATTGCGGGTTGTCGGAGGTGTTCGCGGCCGGCGTCGAGGCATTGTCGGAAGCGGCGCCGCCGGTCATCGTCGCGGCGATCTTTTCGATCATGTCGCGATGCATCCTGAGCGTCGGTGCCGTCGCCGCGGCAAACGATTTCAGCTGCGCGTTGTCGCCATCCTTGGCGTAGCTCTCGAACAGCTCAACGGCGTCGGCGTGCGCCTTCTGCTGCATCGCGACATAGTCCTGATCGACCTGGGCTGCATTGCCACTCAGCTTGTCCAGATCGCTCTTCTGGGCGGCGTCGACATCTGCGGGAACCTTGAGCTTTTCTTCGCCCGCAATGGTTTGGAGCTTGGCGTTGGCAGCGCCATGATCTTTGATCATCGTCTGAGCAAAATCATTGATCCTTGGATCCTGGGCCTTGCCCTGGATGGCTTCGCTCGATTTGACCTCGAACATTCCGCCCTGAGCCGCCTTGGCAACGAAGTCTTGCGCGTTGTCGGCTGCCAGCGCTGGAGGCAAGCCGACCAACACCCCCGCCAATGCCAGCGGGGCCACCAGCCTTTTCATTTTCATCTTATCGATCCTTGTCGGTGTATGACTGTTGCAACCACAACAAAGCCGATCAGCGAATGTTCCGCCGTTTGGTCTGTGCGCGCGCAGAAGGTCCTCGCCACGCGCAACGTCGACTCTGTGGGTTCATCACAGCGACGTGCGTTCCCGCGGCGGGAACAAGCGGGCGAGCCTCCGGTTGGAGCACCAAGCGGTGGAGGCCCCAAGGAGTATTTAACATGCTAAAGAAACTTCTCGCCGCCACGGCGATCGCAGCCCTGGTAGGCACGACGGCGCTGGCACAAAGCTCAGCCTCATCAGGCAGCGGCTCAGGCGGAACTTCGTCCGGCAGTTCCGGCAGTTCCAGTCCCGGCGGAAGCACCGGCGGCAACTCCGGCGGCTCGCAGCAGTCCGGCACCTCCGGCGCTTCCGGCAAGACCACCGGCGGCAACTCCGGCGGCTCGCAGCAGTCGACGGGCGCCTCGGGCTCCAGCACGACCAGCGGCGACGGCGGAAGCACGTCCGGCGACGCCGGCAAGAAAACCGGCAACTGCGGCGACAAGACCGCCGCCAAGAGCACAAACAGCAGCTCGGACTGCGACTAAGGCCTTTTGTTTTTCCGCAATTCCGGACGGAGAACCGGTTTCCACTTCTCCTGGAATTGCTCTGGCGTGGATCACCGCTTGTTCGAAACGTGGCTCCGCCCCCAGCGCTTTGTTTTGCGCAACTCCGGAAAGAGCGCCGGGGCCGCGCTTGGCGGAATTGCCCTAGTTCTTCTCGTCTCGGAAGCCGGCGGGGACCGGCCGCCGAGGCGCATGCTTTGCCGAGCGCCGCGGTCGGCCGCCGGGCGGGCGTTCAGCGATAGGGGCGGCCGAACGCTTCGCAATGCCGGCGGACCGCAGCCGTGAGTTCATCCTGCGAATGGTTCGGGAATTTGGCTTGCAGCCAGTGCGCCATTTCGTCGGCATCGATCTCTGTCGCGGCATCCAGCGTCTCGATCGAAGATCGGATCGCCAGCGCAAGGCGTTCGTCGGGGGAATTGTCGTTGGCGGACATTGTCATCGCATTGAAACGGCCAGCGGCGCGACTTGTTCACCATCTCGTTTCGGCAGAGCGCCGGCTGGGAGCCGGTCGAGCAGGCCGGTCCTTTCGTGAACATAGGGCGAGGCGACGACGGCGCCCTGCCCGCGCCGTTTGTTTCAGCTCCTTTTCAGGGCTGAAATGGGATCGGCAAGCGCTCACCATCATCAAGAAACAAGCCTCGCTTAGAACTGCGCCCAGCCATCCCGGCAGTTCCAAGAAGGTGAAAGACGATGCACAGATCATTCGGAATGACTGCACGGCCCCGGCAGCTGAGTTGGGACGAGGTCAGGAAAGGGCCGACGACGGAGGAAGTGCGCAACCACCTCGGCCGCATCTACGCGCTTTGCCATCCGACCGCGAACCGGTCTCAAGCGCCGACCAATAAGTAAAGCTGATCGTCCGGCTGCTCAAACATCAGGTGGCCAAAGACCGTTCGGAGCCGGCGGCGGTTCTGGCTGCCGCAGGAGCAGAGCCTTCCCTGGAACGGCTCACTTTACGTAGGGGTGGGCGTCCAGCCCCTTTGATGCCCAGACCTTGAACACCCACCCCCGTCCCAGGGACGCCCTAGTAGCTTCAACATACCACAACCCTGGGCCGCAGATGATCTGCCCAAAAAACTGAGTGCCTCATCCGAACAGACGCGGTTGTTGATACCCGCACGCCTGCGCGAGCTATGTCGCTTGCCCGGCGGCTTCCAGGATCAGGGCCGCGATGGTGTCGGGTTGGGAGATCAGCGACAAATGGCTGGCTTTGACCTCGATGGTCTTGGCGCCCATGCGCTTGGCCATGAACCGCTGCAGGGCGGGGTCGATCGTCCGGTCCTCGGTGGAGACGGCATAGTAGCTCGGCTTCGATCGCCACGCTGCCGCGGTCGTCTTGCCGGCGAGCAGCGCCTTGTGGAACGGCTCCTGGACCGCGTAGAGCACCCGCGCCCGCGCCCGCGGCAGGTCGCCGGCGAAATCGTTGAGAAACGCCTGCTCGCTCAGCCGCCCCTCGTCGCCGTCGAAGACGATGCCGGCTGTCGCCGGCGGCGTCGGAAATTGCTTGGCGAGGGCTGCGTAGTCTTCGCCGGCGTCGGGTGCACGCGCCGCCACGTAAACCAATGCCGCGACGCCCGGCTGCATGCCGGCTTCGGTGACGATCATTCCCGCGAAGGAATGGCCGGCGAGCACCGTCGGGCCGTCTTGCCGCGCCAAGACGCGCTCGACAGCCGCCACGGCGTCCGGCAGGGTGGTCAGCGGGTTTTGCACGGCCGTGACGTTGAGCCCTGCCGCCTGCAGCCGGGCGATGACGTCCGACCAGCACGAGCCGTCGGCGAACAGGCCATGGACGAGCACGACATTCTGCGCTTTGACCGGCGCCGCGGGCGCGGCCCGGGTGCCAGCGGACAGGGAGGCGGCGGCGCCAATGAGCGTCGCCGAAAAAGCGCGTCTGCTGAGCGGCATGGTTTGCGTTTCCTTCTCAGGACCGTTGCTGCGTGCCCGAACAAATCGCGTCGGCCGGCTCGCAGGGAGCGTCTTCGCTGCCTCGAACCGGCAGCTCAAAGTCATTGCCCTTTGCCAGAGATGCACAGACGGCAGTCTTCGCACTATTGCGCGCCTCAGACGATGCCGGCTTTGCGCAGTCCCTCGACCACCCGCTCGAAATCCGCCGGATTCTTGTAGGGCAGGATCTTGCGCCGGTAGTCGAGAGAATAATTGGGATTGACCCGGAGCAGGTCTGACCACGCATCACGCGCCTCCTCGAACCGGCCAAGGTGCCCGTAGCTGGCCGCCAGCAGTGCCCGCGACACGTCGGTCGACATGTTGCGGGTCAGGCGGCGCTTGAGCAGAACCACGGCCTCGTCGTAACGGCCGAGCTGGAACAGCGCCAAGGCTTGGAAGTGCAGCACCACATCCGGAAAGTAGGGGTTCAAGGCCGTCGCCCGATCATAGTATTTGAGCGCCTCCTCCGACCTGCCGGAATAATGCAGCACCTCGCCGAGATTGACGTGCGCTTCGGCAAAGCTGGGGTTGAGCGCGATCGCGCGCTCCGCCTCGCGCAGGGCCTCCTCAAGCCGGCGCTTGTACATGTTGACGATGCTCAGAGCCCAATGTGCCCACGGGTCCTGATCGTCGAGCGACACCGCCCGCGCTGCGACAGCCTCGGCCTGTTCCTGCGAGCGCGGCGGCGAGGCGCTCCAGCGGTTGACGTAATCGAGCACATGGGTCAGCGCCAGGAAGGCGTGCGCCGCGGCGAAATTCGGATCGATCGCCACCGCGCGCTCCAGCAGATCGCGGGCCTCGCTGGTCGTCGCCTCGGTCAGCCGGTGCCAGAGTTCGCGGCCACGCAGGAAATAATCATAGGCCTCGATGCTGCCGGCGTGCTCCGGCCTCAGCCGCTGCCGGTCGCCATCGGTCAGGTTGACGGCCAGGGCGCCGACGATGTGATGGGTGACGTCGTCCTGCACGGCGAAGATGTCGGTCAAGTCGCGGTCGAAGCGCTCCGCCCACAGGTGGCCGCCCGAGCCCGCGTCGATCAGCTGCGCGGTGACGCGCACCCGGTTGCCCGACTTGCGCACGCTGCCTTCGAGCACATAGCGAACCCCGAGCTTGTCGGCGGCCTCCTTCACATCGACATTCCTGCCCTTGAAGGTGAAAGAGGAATTCCGCGCGATGACGAAGAGCTGCGGCAGCTTTGAAAGTGCCGTGATGATATCCTCCGAGATGCCATCGGCGAAGTAGTCCTGCTCGGCGTCGCCGCTCATATTGAGGAACGGCAGGACGGCAATCGACAGCGCCGGCCGCTCGGCCTTGGCCGCAGGGCGCCGCCGGCTCGGCCGCCGGTGCCTCCTTCGCCGCCGGCGCGCCGACGCGCAGCGAATAGACCCGCATCGGCTCGGCGATGTTCTTCAGCCGGGTGTCGCCGAGGTCGCTGACGGCCAGGTCGAGCCGCGACTTGACCTGGCGATAGGCATCCTCCGACAGGCAGATGGCGCCCGGCGCCGCGACGCTTTCCAGGCGCGCGGCGATATTGACGCCGTCGCCCATCAGATCGCCGTCGCTTTCCTCGACCACGTCGCCGAGATGAATGCCGATGCGGAAATCGATGCGCTTGTCCTCCGGCACCCCGGCATTCCGCTCGACCATGCCGTTCTGCACCTCGACCGCGCAGCGCACGGCGTCGACGACGCTGCGGAACTCGACCAGAGCGCCATCGCCTGTGCGCTTGATGACGCGCCCTCTATGGACGGCAATGGTCGGGTCGATCAGGTCGCTGCGCAGCGCCCGCAGCCGTGCCAAAACGCGATCTTCGTCGGCGCCGGCGAGACGGGTATATCCAACCACATCGGCCGCCAGAATTGCAGCCAGCTTGCGATTTTCGCTCATCTGCAATCACCCTCTGGGCAAGACCATAGCAGACCGGAACTGAAATGGCGGGGCGTTTTTTGCCGGCTCCGGATCACCCCCCAAGACCGCGACAACACGGGCAGGGAAGAAGCGACCGGCCTGCAATGAGAAGGCTCGTCTCAGGTTCCGGACAGCATCCTCAGAGCTCAGTCATACGTCATTCTCTACCGCCTCACGGCTGCCCGTGATCATCTGAACGGAGCATGGCTGGCCGACACCGCGGCGTGATAGGCGAGGGCGCCACCCGTCATCTCAGGTGGTCTCAGGGCCGGACGGAGCACGCCTTACCCCAAGACGAACCCGTCCGGCTCAAGAGCATTGCAGGAAAAGTGGATAGGGTTTTCCGTCCGGAATTGCGAAAAAACAAAGACTTAAAGGGGAGCACCGAGGCAACGAGATGGTGATCCGCTCCGCTGAACCGGCCGCTCCGCTGGACGTGTCGCCGCTCATTCGGCTCGGCGCCGATGAATTCATGGCTTCCAAGCGCTCGGAAGTTCAGATCCGCAACGCCGAACCTTGAAGCTTCTCAGCGCATCAAACCCGCCGACCGAAGCGCATCCTCGATCGTCTTGCGGATCGCATTCGGGACAGGCGGATCGTCGGTCGCCGAGGTGGTCCCGCCGAGGCGGTTCTCGACGTCGCCCGCGGCCTGCATGTCGGTGCCTGCCCGGTTCGGTTGGCTTGCGCGCGGTGCCCGCGCAGGTTCAATTTCCGCAGGCTCCAGGGACGCTATTCCCCAGCCCTCTGCGATCCGTCTTGTCGACGAGACCCCGACATCGAGCATGAACGGCCCGGCATGTCCCAGCCCGCGCGCACCGCGCGTGTTCAGCGGAGTGCCATGGTTCATTCCCGCAATGGAGATGCTCTCGATCAGCTCGCGGCCGCGGCCATCGCGCCAGACGAGACGCTGGTGGCCGCCTGCCGAGGTCCGGCTGTGCGGCTCTGCCGGCAAGCCGTGAACGGCAAGCCACTGGTCGACGACCGCTCGGGCGTTGGCCGGGGCAACGACGCTGTCGAGCGTGCCGTGCCAGATCGAGATCCGGGGCCACGGGCCGCGGTGCGGCGAGGCCTGGCGCAACAGCTCCTGCAGCTTCTCCGGCGACGGCAATCCATTGCCCCGCATCCGCTCGAACGCTTCGGGAACCGTATGCGCCACACCAACAGGAAGGCCGGCGATGATCGCGCCGGCCGCAAATGTTTCGGGATACGCTGCCAGAACAGCCGCAGCCATCGCCCCGCCGGCGGAGAGGCCGGTGATGAAGACACGGCCCCGGTCGAGACCGTGCGCGGTCAGCATCGTCTCGATCATCTCGCGGATCGACAGCGCCTCCCCTGCGTCCCGCCGCGTGTCGGACGGCTGGAACCAGTTGAAGCAGAGATTGGCGTTGTTGGACCGCTGCTGCTCCGGAAACAACAGCGCAAACCCCTCCTGGTCGGCCAGCTCAGACCACCCGGATCCCCAGTCATACCCCGCCGAAGTCTGAGTGCAGCCGTGCAGGACGACGACGAGCGGCGCAGTGCGGCGCAGACCATCGGGAAGGTAGAACCAGCCTTGCAGCGCGCCCGGATTGGCGCCGAAGCCGGTCAGCTCGAGGAGGCGGCCGGACGGCGCGGCGGCGGGGGCCTGCGCCTGCAGACCGCGCAGCAGCTTGAGCCGGGAAATCGTTCCGGACAGATTTTTTTGCAAGGTCGGCCGCTCCAATTTCTCTGACACGCTTCGGGTGCACTGCACCATAAGTGTTGTTGCGCTGCACAATAACAACCCCCCGGCGCTAAAAAGCTCGCCGCGAGCCGCGGCCGCGCGTGTCCCGAACCGGCACCGGCGTAGCGGCCGAGTTTGGCCAGTTGATTGATCGGCGCGGTGATCAGACTATTTGGCATTGTGAAAGCCGCCTACCATCCGCAATTGCCAGCCGCCAACTTGTCGACGACGGAGCCCCTGATGACCGATGCCGAAACCTCTCCCGCCGCGGCCGCCGGCCGCTTCACCTTTCCCGGCACCACGCTCGGCGTCAGCCGCATGGGCTATGGCGCGATGCAGCTCGCCGGGCCGCATGTCTTCGGACCGCCGAAAGATCCGGACGAAGCGCGCGCCGTTCTGCGCCAGGCCGTTGCGCTGGGCGTCGACCACATCGACACCAGCGACTATTACGGCCCTCACATCACCAACCAGCTGATCCGGGAGGCGCTGTCGCCCTATCCGGCGGGACTGGTCCTGGTCACCAAGATCGGCGCCTGGCGCGATGCCGATGGCGGCTGGATCCTGGAGCGCAGCGACGACTTCCTGAAGCGCTCGGTCGAAGACAATCTCGAGCGCCTCGGCCTCGACAGGATGCCGATCGTCAATTTGCGCATGGGAGGTCCCGGCGACGACATCACCGCCCCGATGCGGGCCATGCGGGCGATGCAGGACGAGGGGCTGATCGATCATATCGGCGTGAGCACGGTGAGCACCGACCAGCTCGCCGCCGCCCGCGGCATCGCCCCTGTGGTCTGCGTCCAGAACCACTACAATCTGGTCCACCGCGACGACGACGCGATGATCGACACGCTGGCCGAGGACGGCATCGCCTATGTGCCGTACTTTCCTCTCGGCGGCTTCTCGCCGCTGCAATCGGCCGGCCTTTCGGAGCTCGCCGCCGAGCTCGGCACCAGCGCCCAGAAGGTGGCCCTCGCCTGGCTGCTGGCGCGCAGCGAGAATATCCTGGTGATCCCCGGCACGTCGTCGCGCCGGCATCTCCTCGACAACATCGACGCCGCCCGCCTCCGGTTCACCCGGCAGCAGAAGGCGCGGCTCGATGGCCTGGCGTCGGCCGGGTGAAGCGTTCCCCCGGCTGCGCCGGACACCGGCAGCAGGCAAGAACTCACCTGGAGATCACAACAGGTAAACCGCAACGTGTTTGGCGTGTGATTGGCTACCAAGACTAGCGTTGAGGCGCGCAAAGATTTGCGTTGAAGCAAATCCTGGAGGAGTGAGATGAGAGCATTGCTAATCCTGACCACGACAGCGCTGGCGATCGCCGGAGCCGCCCAAGCCGCCGAGATGCAGGGCACGGTAAAGTCGGTCGACATGAAGAAGCACGAAATCACCCTCGACGACGGCATGATGGTGAAGACCGAGAAAAAGGTGAAGCTCGACGGCGTGATGGCCGGCGACAAGGTCAAAATCACCACCAACAAGATGAAAATGGGCACCATGGTCGAGAAGATGTAGCCGCATCCGGCGCGCCGGCAGTCGCCGGCCCCCGGCTGGGGAGCTACGCCACCGGTCCGCCATGGGTCGGTGGCGTTGCTTTGTGCGGCGACGACCAGAGCAATTCCCGAGAAAAGTGGCAACGGTTCTCCGTCCGGAATTGCGGAAAAACAAGGACTTGGAGCGGAGCACCGATGCAAGGAACCGGTGTTCCGCGTTGGAGTGGAGCAAGAGACGGCGATCCGCTCTCGATCAAGCTTGCGGTTTCGCCAATACCGCCTCAATTGCGACCACCGATCGCAGCAGGCCAAGCTCCTGACCGGCATTCTCTAGCCGCCGCAACTCGGCCTGTTCGGCTTCGCTCGGGCTTCTCGATCCAAGCGAGGCCAGGGCCAAGCCACGCTCGATGACAAAGTCGGACCAGGGCAGCGGCTCGTCGGCGGTGAAGCTGCGCAGGCACCGGGCATGGCGCGCAGCCTCTTCCCAATCATGCGCGGCAAGGCAGGACTCGATCGCATTCACCCGAAATTGCAGATTGTTGTGCGCCACCTCATTGGTGGCGAGCAAAGCCTCGCCTTCGGCAAGCGCCTCACGGCGCATGCCGTCATCCTCTGCCGCAGCCGCCAGCAGCCCGAGATACCACGGTCCGCAATAGGTCATGCCGGTGGCACGGCCGATGGTCAGTGCCTCCTGGAGATCGCGCAGCGCCTCCGTGGGCCGGCCGGCGGCCCGATGCACATCGCCGCGAAAGGCGAGCGCCTCCGCCTCGAACCGGGGCGCCTTGATCTGCCGCGCCAGCTGCAAAGCCTTTTCGGTGTGGGCGAACGCCTGATCGAACTGCATCAGCGCCATGCGGCCGCCATAGACGTTCATGTGCGCGATCAGCTCGGCGCGCCGGTGCCCGACCTCGGCCGCCATCTCAACGGTCGAAAGCGCCTGGTCCAGCGCCTCTCTGATCTTTCCGGAGTAGACCAGCGTGGCGGCCATCATCGAGCGATTGGCGACCTCGATGCGCCCGAAGCCATGGGCTGCGGAAAGCTCGACGCAGCGGCGGAAGTGCCCAAAGGCGGTTCTCATCCGTCCGCGCATATATTCGGCATCGCCAAGCCCGCCCAGTGCCGCGACCTCGAGTTCGGCCGACCCGGCCTGGCGCGCCAGGGCCAAGCCTCGGCTGTTCTCGCGCAGACACCCCGGCATATCGGCGCGTGGGAACATCAGGTTGCCGTGCAACAGGTGGGCGCGCGCAGCCTCCTCGGTGAGGCTCAGCTGCTCGGCGATCCGCTTGGCCTGCGCGACGTCGGCCAGGGCGCCGTCGACATCGTCGGTGATGCGCTTGACGTTTGCCAAGCCGAGCAAGGCCCGGCATCGGTCCACGTCGGTCTCCGCCTCGGCCAAGGCGGCAGCGTACGCCTCCAGGGCGGCGGCGCTCGCCCCGAGATCGTTGAGCCAACCGGCTCGGCAAAAGCTTAGGGAAAAGCGATCCTCCACCGTTCCGGCCAGGGCCAGGCCGCGCTCGGCGAGCTCGATGGCCGGCTCGTAGCGATATTCGTCGGCCTGCGAACGGGCGGCGCGGAGATAGGCGTTCGGCGCGGCAGGATCTTGCGCTCGCTCGAGATGCTCGGCCGCCAGGATCGGCTGGCGATGCTGCGAAAACCAAGCGGCCGCTCGCTTGTGCCAGGCCTGTCGCCGGCTCTTGAGCAGCGTGTCGTAGGTGGCATCGCGCACCAGCGCATGCGCGAACATGAATCCGTCCGGACCTTGCCGGCGCACCAGCTGTTGGCGAAGCAGCCGATCGGGCGCTTCGGTCGGCGCTTCGAGCAGGAAGTTCAGAGCGTCTCGCTCGAACTGCTGGCCGAACACGGCAGCGGCCTGCAGGGCCAGCTTGTCGGCCGGCGCCAGCCGGTCCAGCCTGGCCTGGACGAGGCTCCGGACCGACCCCGGCACGTCCCGATCGAGCCGCTCGGCGACGTGCATCAGGAGCTGCTCCAGAAACAGCGGGTTGCCGGCTGCGCGCGCGACGCATCGGACAACATGGTCCTGCGGGACAGCCGGAGTCGCGGCGGCGAGCTCGAGCGCCTCGTCAGGCCTGAGCGGCCGCAGATCGAAGGTCAGCGACGGCCTGAGATCGGCTGCCGCCGTCCATGGCGGATCGAACGGGTCGCCTTCGGTCCGCCAGGTCATCACCAGCAAGGCCGGACAGGCCGCGGCCAGAGCGGTCAGATCGGCGACATAGGCCAGGACCTCCGGCTGGGCCCAATGGAGGTCCTCGACGATCAGCAACAGCGGCTTCGCCCGGCTTGCCCTGCGCACCAGCTCGACGAACAGCTCGCGCCTGCCCGTATTGCGATCGGCGCTGCTCATCGCATCATAGAGGCGGCGCATCTCGATCGGCTGATCGACGTCGAGAAGATCGTTGAGGAAGACGACCTCGCCATCGGCAACGAGACGGCGCTGGCGCGCGTCGGCAATGAGGGCGCCGGGAGGTGTCGCGCGTTCGTCGGTTGCGCCGCTGAGCAGGCTGATGAGCAATGCCCTGACGGCATCTCTCGCGCTGCCGGCGCCGAAGTCGAGCACCTGCGCGGTGTGGCAGGCGTAGCCGGCATCCGCGGCGAGATGGCGCCACTCGCCGACCAGCCGCGACTTGCCGATGCCGGCTTCGCCGCGGATCAGGATCGAGGCGCCATGGCCGGTCGCGGCACACGCCTTGAGCAGCGGCCGGAACTGCTCCAGCTCGGCAAGCCGTCCCGCAAACGGCCGCCTGGCGTGCGCCTGGTTCCGCGCGCCGCACACGCGCCAGGCATGAACCGGTTCGGCGAAACCCTTGACGGCGAGGAGCCCGGCATCGGCGCAGGCGATCGACCCGGCCACCGCCAGCTTGACGTCGTCGGCAACCAGGGTCTCGCCGGCGGCGGCCGCATCGGTCAGGCGCGAAGCCAAGTTCACCGAATCGCCTGTCACCGTATAGTCGCTGCGGCCGGCATGGCCGCCGTCGCTCGTCACCACCTGGCCGCCGGCAATGCCGATATGGACGGCAAGGTCGTGCCCGGTGTCGGCGTTGAGCCGCGGCATTCCGTCGTGGATGGCGAGCGCGGCCTGAACCGCACGTTCCGCATCGTTGCCATAGGCCTTTGGAGCGCCGAATACGGCCATGACGCAGTCGCCGATGTGCTTGTCGACCGATCCGCCATAGCTGCCGATCACGGCATCGGTGAACAGGAAGAAGCTGTCGAGCAGAGCGTGAGTGTCCTCCGGGCCCAATCGCCGGCTGAGCTCCGTATAGCCGGCGATATCGGCAAACAGGACTGTGACCTGCCGGCGTTCCCCCTCACCGGCCGCAGGCTGGGACGGAGACGCTTCGGCCGCCGCAGACGCAGGCTTGGCGGCGAGTGCCGCTATCGCCTTCAAGAGCTTCTTGCGATGCCCGAGCGGGGCAATCCCCAGCCCCTGAAGATCGGCATCCGACAGGTCCCGCAGCACCTCGCCGTCGACCGCATTGTCGCGGAACGCGGCCACATATTGCTCGAGCCCCAGACTGCAAAGCCAGGCGGAGACGTCCATCATTCATGCTTCCCCCGAACACGACCGGAAGATGCGGACTACGGCACGAGTTAAGCGTTAGGGATACGTAACGTGCAATTCAAGGTTTGATGAGGGCCGGGTGCTCGCCGGCTGCGGCTTGCACCAGGCCTCGGACGGCGATCTTCGCCGCTCGCAGAGGCGCCGCAGACCACTTTGCTGCGGCGCCCAAAACCATTTCCGGACACAAACGTCCTAGCCTAGTTGCTGCTGCCGGCGGCTTCGGCGGGAGAAATCTGCAGCCAATCCGGGCTGACCGGCAGCACCAGCCCAGGGGCGAGATCGGGAAAGGCTGTCTTGCCGACCTCGATCTTGTCCATCTTGGCGTCGGGGAAGCGCTTGGAGGGCTGCGGATCGGTCGTCAGAAACGCATCGTGGAGCAGGATATGCTTTTCCGGCGGCTTGGCGCCGTCGAGGACCGCGACCGCGAGCTTGAGCGCTTCGGCCGAGAGATAGGCCGGATTGGGCGCCAGGATGCATTGAGCGCCTTTGGTCTCGACGCAGGTCGTGGTGGTCAGGTTGAACGGACTGCCGGTCACCGGGACGATCGGCCGGCCCGCGTCCTGCAGCGCCTTGATCGCGCCGGCCCCATAGCCCTGGACGAAGATCGCATCCACCTGCGGGTGCGCGGCCAGCAGGCTCGCAACGCCGGCCTGCTCAGGCCCCAGCGCATAGTCGCCGTTGAAATAGCCGACGATCTTGATGTCCGGATAATCCTTGATGACGTTCTCGAAGCCGTTTTCCAGCTCGGCCGAGATCGGCGCACCGGCCAGCCCCCGGTCCACCAGGATGCTGCCCTTGCCGCCGAGCTTGTTGACCAGCCATTCGGCCTCGACGACCGGGGCGCGGTTCCAATCCGATTCGAGCTTGTAGGCACAGTCCGCGCTGACGATCTGATCGAAGGAAATGACCAGGATGCCGGCCGCACACGCCTTCTGGACGACGGGGTTGAGGGCCTCGCCCGAGCCCGCGTCGATCAGGATGGCGTCCGGCTTCTCACGGATGATGTTGTTCAGCGAATTGATCTGCGCCTGAATGGCGGTCTCGACGACCTCCACCTTCAAATCGACGCGGCCCGCCAACGGCGGCTTGCTCGCCGCGATGTTGGCGCTGCGCAGCATCTGCTGGCGCCAGTCATTGCCGACATAATTGTTGGACAGATAGATCCTGTACGGCTTCTTGTCCTGCGCGACCGCAGCAGAAGCCGAACAGGCCAAAGCGGCGGCGAGAGCCGCCATTCCGACCCCGACATAGTGGCCAATTGGCATCCGACATCCTCCCATGACTGCCCGTGATCGGGCCTGTTATCCATAGCTTGCCCTTTATGAGCGCGCCATGGTCACCTTTCATGCGGCGATCGAGCCGGTGATACGGCCGACGACCTCGTCGTCGGTCGCGTCCGACAGACGGAGGTCACCCACCTTGCGGCCACGGCGCAGGATCACCGCCCGATCGGCGATCGCCCGCATCTCCTCGAGATTGTGGGTGATCAGAAGCACCGCAATGCCGCTGTCGCGCCTCAGCCGCTTGACGGTGCGGACCACCTTGGCGCTTTCCTCCACGCCGAGCGCGGCAGTCGGCTCGTCGAGGATCAGCAGGCGGGACAGCGCGCGTGCGGCGCGCGCGAATGCCAGCGCCTGTCGCTGACCCCCGGAATAGCTGCGCGATGCGGCCTTCAGGTTGGGGATCACCACACCGAGGCCAGCGAGCGTGGCGGCCGTCTCCCGCTCCATCGCGGGCCGGTCGAGAAGTCGCACCGGTCCGAGGCGCCGATAGAGCTCACGGCCGAGGAACAGGTTGCCGGGGGCGTCGAGGTTGGGGCAAAGCGCCAGGTTCTGGAACACGGTCTCGATGCCGGCCGCGCGGGCGTCGCGGGCGTTGGGGAAGGCAACGGCCCGGCCGTCGATCGCGAGCGAGCCTTCGTCGGGGGGCTGGAGACCGGAGAGGATGGAGACCAGGGTCGATTTGCCCGCCCCGTTGCCGCCCATCAGCGCGACGGCCTCGCCCGCCCCGATCTCCAGCGAGACGTGGCGCAAGGCGGCAACGCCGCCGAAGAACTTGCTGATGCCGTCGGCCGTCAGGAAGCTGGTCACGCCGCCGGCTCCTCGATCCTGAAGCGCAGTGCCAGCCGCTGGCGCGCCACGATCAGCAGCACCGCGACAATGATCACCGCGCCGCGGACGAAGTTCACGTAAAGCGGATTGATGGCGATCAGGTTGAGCACATTGTCGATCGAGGCGAGCAGGATCACCCCGCCGAGCACGCCCCAGAGGCTGCCCGCTCCGCCCGACAGCGCGACGCCGCCGATGATCATCGCGGCAAACACGGTGAAGGTGATCCCGTCGCCGGCCGATGCGGAGGCGCTGTCGAGCCGCGCAGCGTTGAGCCAGCCGGCGACCGCCGCCAGGCCGCCCGACATTCCGTAGACCAGAAGCACGGTCTTCAGCGCCGACACGCCGTTCTCGACGGCCGAGTCCTTTGCCCCGCCGATGGCGTAGATGTGTCGTCCGGCGACCGAGTTGCGCAGCCAGAACGACAGCGCGAAGCAGATGGCAAAGGCGATGACGGCGACCCAGCTGAGTCCGAAGATCGAATGCAGGCCGACCCAGCTGTAGGCGGCCGGCATGCCGTAGATGGTCATCGCGTGGGTCGGGATCGCGGCAGCCCCTTTGAGCGCCAAGAGCATGCCGATGGTGACGATGAACGGGTTCACATGCAGCCCCTCCACCATCAGTGCGTTCAACAGGCCGATCGCCACCCCCAGCCCCACCGAAATCAGGATGGTGAGCAGCGGGTTGAGCTCGAGCCCGATCCCGTCGGGCGCTGCCGCCATCAGCCATGCCGCAACCATCGTCGTGAAGGCGAGCGTGCCCTCGACCGACAGGTCGATGTTGCCGGAGATCATCGTCAGCGCGCCGCCGATCGACAGCAGGAGCAGCACCGAAGCCGCCAGCAACAGGTTCGTCAGGTTGGCGAGCGTCGCATAGAACGGGACGAAGATCGAAAACAGCGGCAATGCCACGAACAGGATCGGCAGGATCGGGTTGCGCAGCATCGCCTTGCCGGCGGACGCGGCGAGGCGGGCCGAGGGGCTGCCGGCCTCCGCCTCCTCGCCCGACCGCACCGTCGGCCCGGAGCTCATGCGCCGGCTACTTCTTCTTGAAGGTGTTGGCCCAGAATGCCGTGCTGTCGACATTCTCGGCGGTGATCGGATTGGCGGTCAACAGAATCGACGGCCCGGACTTCTCGCTCTCGACCAGGCGCGGGGCATTGCCCTCGAGCCCCGCATCCTTCACCGCAGCCTGCCAGCTGTCGGCGAAGCCCTTGTCCTGGTGTTTTGCCGCGGCCAGGCGCACGGCGCTCGCGCACATGCCGTCGATCGGATAGTTGAGGGTGAAGCTCTGCCAGCCGTCGCGGATCGCCTTCAGTCCGCCGGGGATGCCGCCGAGACCGCCGATCAGCACCTGCTTGCCGTTCGGGTCGGTGCCGTAGCCGGCGCGGGTCAGGACCGGGATCAGGAACGGCGTCAGGAAATCGCTCTCGGTGAAGATCGCATCGATCGGCCCCTTGGTCAGCGTGTCCTGCAGGCCGTTCACGGCGAGCTCCGGCTTCCAGTCGGTGACCACCTCGATCATCTCGATGGTGATTCCGTCGATCGGCTTGGCGATCGCCTTGTTGAAGCCGTCGCGCCGCAGGCGCACCGCCTCGGTGGCGACGGCGCCGACGAGATGCAGGAGCTTGAAGCTCTTCTGGCCGGTCTTCTGCGAACGGGCCTTGAGCATGTCGACGAAGCGGCCGGCGGCGGCCGCCCCAGTCGCCTCTTCGTCCATGGCGACGGTGGCGCGCAGCGTGGCGTTGGGCGCGGCCGTGTTATAGGCATAGACGTCGATGCCGCCCTGCATGGCACGGTTGAGCTGCGGCACGATTCCGTTCGAATCGAGCGGCGAGATCAGGATCGCATTCGGCTTCTGCTGCAGGATGACGTCGAGCTGGTTGGCCTGGGCCTGAGCCGAATTGTTGGCGTCGAGCTCGGTCAGCTTTGCGCCGACGGCCTTCGCGGCGTTGCCGGCACCGACACTGCAGCCCTGCCAGAACTCGTCCTGAACGAACGGGTTGAGCAGGGTGATCGACATCTCCTGGCCGTAGCGCTGGCGCAGCCGCCGCGCCGAGCGCGGCCGTCAGTCCGGCCAGTAGCATTCGCGTCGAGCTTTTCATCGGGTTCCTCCCTTGTCAGCCGCTAGCTGTCTTGCATCGCCGTTCCGGCTTGCCGGGCGAGCCCCGCAAGCAACGTCGCCCGCCGCTTGCTCAGATGCTCAGCCATGGCCCGGCGCGCTCCGTCCGGATCGTGGTCGATCAGTGATGAGATGATCTCGCGGTGATCACGATAGGAGGCCGCGTCCTCCGGCGCATCCGCATAGACCCCGACCGAGTAGAGATGGCGCAGCAACGCATGGGTCTGGTTCCAGACGGGCTGCAGCGCCACGACAGCTCGCTTGGAACCGCTTTCGCGCGCAATCACCCGGTGAAAATCGAAATCGATTCCAAAATCGCGCGTGGTCGGGCGGTCGGGGCGGCGCGAGAGCCGCTCCATCTCGTCTTGGAGGCCTTGAAGCTGCGCGATTGCCGCGGCCGAGATCCGGCTCGCGGCCCGCTCGGCCGTGAAACTCTCGAGTGCCAGGCGGATGTCGTAGAGGTCGCCGACGTCGCCGGTCGAGAACGCGACGACTTGGCGCCGGCCGTTGCCGGCTGCGAGTTCCAGCATCCCGTCCTGCTCGAGCTGGCGAAGCGCCAGACCGACAGTCGCGCGAGATACATCGAGCCGTTCGCAAAGCAACTCCTCGGCCATGTCGGCGCCGACCGGCAGCGCGCCGGTGAAAATCTGCTCGTAGAGGGTCTCCACGGCCCATTCGCCGAGCGCCCGACGTTGCGGTTTGGTCGAAGTCTTGTCGCTCATTTCTGCATACAGAATTCTGAATGGAAACTTCTGAATGCCTATGCTAGACGAGGATGCATGTCAAGCACTGCCGCCGATCGCCGGCGTGGCGCAGCAACAAACTGATGGAGAGCGTCGCCGCATGGAGCCGGAAACCACGCCTGAGACCGAGATCATCGCCGTCGATCCTTTCATCCTCCACCTGCCGCTCACCGCCGAGACGATCGCGGATTCGACCCACAGGATCACCCGGTGGGGGGTCGTCGGCGCGCGGCTTGCGACGAGATCCGGACTGATCGGCTACGGCTTCACCGGGACGCATGCGCACCTCGCGTCCGACCGGCTGATCGCAGCCTGCATCCGCGATTGCTACGGGCCGCTGCTCATCGGCGAAGATGCGCGCGACCGCACCCGGCTCTGGGCCAAGCTCGCCCGCTATCCGGCGCTCCAATGGGTCGGACGCGCCGGCATCACCCAGCTGGCGCTCGCGGCGGTCGATGTCGCGCTCTGGGATCTCGGCGCCAAGGCGGCTGGGCTCCCCTGTGGCGCTATCTCGGCGGCGCGACATCGGAGAAGATCGAAGCCTACAACACCGATGTCGGCTGGCTGTCGATCCCCAAGCCCAAGCTCGTCTCCGGGGCCAAGCGCGCGGTCGAGAAGGAGGGATTCGGCGCCATCAAGCTGAAGGTCGGCCATGACGATCCATCGGTCGATCTCGATCGGCTGGAGGCGGTGCGAACCGCGCTCGGCCCGCGGGTGCGCATCGCCATCGACGGCAACGGCAAGTGGGATCTTCCCACCTGCCTGCGGTTCGTCAGAGCTGCAGCGCCGCTCGATCTCTTCTGGTTCGAGGAGCCGCTTTGGTACGACGATGTCGAAAGCCACAGGATTTTGGCGGCGGCATCGGCGATCCCGATTGCGCTCGGCGAGCAACTCTACACGACGGATGCGTTTCGGGCGTTCGTCTCGGCCGGCGCCGTGCACTATGTCCAACCCGACACGACCCGGCTTGGCGGCATCAGCGAATATATCGAGGTCGCCCACCTCGCCCGCAGCTTCAGGCTGCCGGTCGCGCCGCATGCCGGCGAGATGAGCCAGGTGCATGTTCATCTCGCCCACTGGCATCCGTCGACCTCGCTGCTCGAATACATTCCCTGGATCAAGGACCATTTCGAAGAGCCCGCCGATGTTCAGGATGGCTGCTTCCTGCGCCCGCAGCAGGCCGGCGCGAGCACGACCCCGCTGGCCTCCTCCATGCAGAACTACTCCGTGCCGATCTGACGGGCGGGCGGCTCAGCCGGGCGTCTGCGGCGGGTCGAGGGTGAGGTCGTAGCGCAGGTAGTCCATTCGCTCGGCGACCCGGTCATAGAGGCGCTGCGCGGCCACATTGTCCGGCTGCGTCATCCAGAAGATCTTGAACCAGCCGGCGGCGCGGCCGAGTTCGCTGAGGTGCTCGATCATGGCCCGCCCCACCCCGCGGCCGCGTGCCGTCGCGTCGACGAAGATGTCCTGCAGATAGCAGACGTCACCGCGGCTCCAGGTGAAAGGGAAGGCAAGGAACAGCGTAAAGCCGAGCGGCCGATCGGCAGCGTCCACGGCGACGATGCAGGAGAGGCTCTGTGCGCCGATGCGCCGCCAGTTCGCTTCGCCCATGCCGGGATGGCCCGGCTCGCCCGGCGCCGTCGCGACGAAGGCCTGCCACATGGCGAGAAAGGCCTCCCGGTCGCGGCCGGCTGCGGCACGGACGGTGACGGCGCCGGCCGTCATCGGGCGCTGCCAATCGCCACCTGCGCGCTGCCGGCAATCACCACGGTACCGTCGGCCCGCACCAGTTCCACCGCCAGGTCGGCGCTCTCCGAGCCATCCGCTTGCGTCGCGGCCTCGGCCGAACGGCAATGGGCGGTGAGGACGTCGCCGGGCCAGACCGGGACCTTGAAGCGGACCGCGTAGCGGCGCACGCTGCCGGCGCCGAACCAGCGCGTCAGCGCCGAAGCGAGCAGCCCGGCCGACAGCATGCCGTGCGCCATGACATCGGGAAGCCCGGCGCGGGCGGCATAGTCGGGGTCATGGTGCAGCGGGTTGAAATCGCCCGAAGCGCCGGCATAGCGCACGAGGTCGGTGCGGGTGAGCGGCCCGTAGGTCACCGGCTCGGGCAGAGCGAGGATCACGCGCCTTCGGCCTCCTTCTCGATCGATGCCATCGTCTCGCGGCAGATCAGTTTGCCGGATTTGGCGGAGATCAGCTCCACCTCGGTGGTGATGATGCGCATCGTCCCGCCGCGCTTGCCTGCCTTGGTCTCGTCGCCG
Source organism: uncultured Alphaproteobacteria bacterium (assembly GCA_963791325.1). Lineage (GTDB taxonomy): Bacteria > Pseudomonadota > Alphaproteobacteria > Rhizobiales > Rhizobiaceae > JBEVJK01. The sequence goes on from CAWBRU010000022.1 coordinate 210,850, forward strand.
ACGAGGCGGGCCACGCAGCGCAGCACGTCGCCAGTCCGGATCGGCTCGAAATATTCGTAGCGCTGCTCGCCATGGACGGTCCGCGCACGATCGACGTCGAGGATCTCCGTCACCAGACGCTCGACGAATGCGGCGGAGATCACCATCGGAAAGGTCGGTGGGGCGAAGCTCGTATCGAGCCAGTGGGTGTCCTGCACGGCGCGCGCGAACTCGCGCACCTTGCCGGCCTCGACCGTGAACTCCCATTGGCCGAGGATTTCGCCGACCCGCATCATGCCATGCCGGTGCCGAGCAATTTGCCGCGCCGGGTCAGCCACAGGAGCAGCACCAGCGCCAGCAGGTTGAAGGCGATCAGCAGCGTGGCAACCGCCGTGATCGTCGGGTTCACCTGGATCATCAGCTCGGTGAACATGCGCTTGGGGATGGTGATGTAGGTCCCCGATACGAACAGGGTGATGACGACCTCGTCGAAGCTCATGACGAAGCAGAAGATCCAGGCCGCGGCTGCGCTCGGCAAAAGATTGGGCAGCACGATCCTGGTCAGGATCTGCAATTGCGATGCGCCGAGCGTTGCCGCCACCTGCTCGATCCGGACGTCGAAGCCGCGGATCGCGGCCTGCATGATCAGGACGACATAGGGGACCGCAAGGATGGTGTGGCCGAGGATCAGGCCGACGAAGCTGCCGAGCAGACCGGTGCGGGCGAAGAAGATGTAGAGCGCCACGGCGGTGATGATCGACGGCACGATCATCGGCGCCATGAAGTTCGCCTCGAGCAATCGCCGCCCGGGGAAGACGCCGCGCACCAGCACATAGGAGCCGAGCGTGCCGATCACCAGCGCCGCGGTGCTCGATAGGGCGGCGAGCACCAGCGAGTTGCGGCCGGCCTCGATCCAGATCGGATTGCCGAACAGGTTCTCGTACCAGCGCAGCGACAGGCCGGGCGGCGGGAACTCCAGCGACTTCGCATCCGAGAACGACATCGGCGCCACGATCAGCACCGGCAGGCAGAGAAAGGTCAGCACGGCCACCGCATAGGCCGCGAGCCAGACGTCGGCGAGCCGGCCGCCGCGTTCATTGCCGGCGCTCCCTGAGCCACTGATAGATCGCATAGAGCGACAGCGTCATCGCCATCAGCACGACCGAGACGACCGCCGCGATCTCCCAGCGCGCGAAGCGGTTGATCAGCAGGTCCATCATGTTGGCGATCAGCGGCACCTTGCCGCCGCCGAGCACCGCCGGCGTGATGTAGAAGCCGAGGCTGAGGATGAACACCAGGATTGCCGAGGCGGCCAGGGTCGGGAACCGTCAGCGGGAAGAACACTTGCCAGAAGATGCGCAGCCGCCCGGCGCCGAGCGTTTCGGCGACCTCGAGCAGGCGCCTGTCGACGCGGGTCATCGCCGCGTAGAGCGGCAGCACCAGAAACGGCAGCAGCACGTTGACCATGCCGATGACGATGCCGAGCTCGTTGTAGAGAAACTCGACCGGCCGGCCGGTCAGCCCCAGCCACATCCAGATCTATTGACGAGGCCGGCGTTGCCGAGGATGACGATCCAGGCATAGGTGCGCACCAGGATCGAGACCCAGAACGTCATCACCACCAGGCCGAGCACGATCATGCGTGGGCGCGGATTGAGCTGGTCGCCCAATAGGCCAGCGGATAGCCGAGCAGCGCGGTCGACGATCGTCACCTCGAGCGACACGCCGAGCGTGCGCCAGATGATGCGCATATAGGCGTTCGACTGGGCGAATTCGCGGAAATTGGCGTCGGTGAGCGCGCCGGTCGTCGGATCGGCTGACGCTCCAGTAGATCGTGTTGAGCAGCGGGACGTCGAAGACGATCAGCGTCACAAGCAGAAGCGGCGCGATGAGAACCAAAAGGTTCCACCGCGCCCGTCGGCCGCGCATCCGACGGCCGGCACAGCACGCACCGCGGCTGCGCCGATCGTTGCGGATGCATCGGACATCGATGCCTTTTCTCCGGCTGTCCCGGCTGGCGTCACTGCAGCAGCTTGAAATCGTTCCAGCGCTTCTCGACTTCCGTGGCGTTGTCATACCACCACTGGCCGTTCATCAGCCACTGCACCTTCTTGTTCTCGGCCGAGGTCGGGAAGGTCTTCAGCACCTCGGGCGTCACCAGCTTCTCGAGTTCCGGGCTCGGCCCGGGATAGGGCAGGAAATCGAGCATGCATTTCTGCACCTGCGGGTCGGTCTGAACCTTCAGCCATTTGTACAGCATGTCGCGCTGGTCGTCGGAGATGCCTTTGGCCACCACCCACCAGGAGATGTCGAGCATGCCCTGATTGTAGGTGCTGGAGACGCCCTCTTGGCCGAGCACGCGGCCGGACCAGGCGATCGCATATTGAGCCTCGTTGTCCTTGAGCAGCTGCGCCGGCTGCGCGCCGGACTGCCACCAGATCGTGTCCTTCTTGATCTTTTCCAGGGTCTTGAAGGCGAGATCGAGATCAACACCCTTGGCGGCGTCCTCGATCGACATGCCGCCGCCCATGGCGGCGAAGGGCAGCACGAATTCCGGGTAGTCGGGCAGCGCCCGCTTGCCGGGAAATTTCTCGGTATCGAAGAAGTCCGCCAAATTCTGCGGCGCCTTGGCGTCCGACCGCCACGCCATGATCGTGGAGTAATAGCTGGCGCCGAAACCGTTTTTGTTCTTGGCCTCGTCGAACATCGGCAGCGGGTCGAGCCGCTTCCAGTCGATCGGCTCGACCAGCCCTTCCGCAGCCTGCCGGTACATGTCCCCGGTCGGGCCGTCGGTGACGGTGTTGACGATCACCCCCGACTTGGCCTGGGCCGCCATCTTGGCGTAGCCGCCCGGCGTTTCGGTGATCACCTTGATGCCGTCGCTCTGCTGCAGCGGTCCGTTGACGCATTTGTCGAGCGCATCGCCGTACTCGCCGCCGGAATTCATGATGTGCAATTCCTTGTCGGCGGCCAACAGCGGCGTCGACCAGGTGAAGGCTGCGACTGCGATTGCCAGTGACAAGTTCCCCATCTGCTTTTTCATTGCATCACCTTCTTGGTTGCGTTGTTTCGTTGAACGTGCCGGCCGCATGCGCCCGGCCTGCCGGACCGGCCTTCAATGCACCCATGCGCCTCCTGTCTCCTTGGGCAGCAGCCAGACACGATCCGGATCCCACGAGAGCCAAACGGGCGCGTTCTCGGGAAAGCGGGCGTGAGCCCCGCCGACATTGACGGTGAAGACACGGCCGCTGTCGGTCTCGACGCTGTAGCGCGCCACCTCGCCGAGGAAGACCACGTCGCGCACGCTGGCGCTGAGGAAGCCGCCCTCCCGGCCGAGGCGAATGTCTTCGGGACGGATCAGGCCGCAGACCTCGGAACCGCAGCGGCGTTCGGCCTGCGCACAGGGATAGCGGCCGTCCGCTCCGACGATCGCGCGGCCGTCCTGGTCGAGCGTTCCCTCGACGAAGTTCGCCAGGCCCAGGAAGCCGGCAGCAAATCGGGTCTTGGGACGATGGTAGATTTCGTCGGGCGTGCCGATCTGCTCGACCCTGCCGTTGGCCAGGAGCACGATCTGGTCAGACAGCGACAGCGCCTCCTCCTGATCATGGGTGACCATGATCGTGGTGATGCCGAGGCCGCGCTGCAGGGCGCGGATCTCCGAGCGGACCTCCTCCCGCAATTTGCGGTCGAGCGCCGCCAGCGGCTCGTCGAGCAGCAGGATGTCGGGCTTGAACACGATGGCGCGCGCCAGCGCCACGCGCTGCTGCTGCCCGCCCGAGAGCTGGTGGGGGCGGCGCTTCTCTAGGCCGCCCAGCCGCACCAGGCGAAGCACCTCCGCCACCCGGTCGGCCACCGCCCCTGCCGACAGCTTCCGCACCCTTAGCGGAAAAGCGATATTGTCGAAGATCGACATGTGCGGGAACAGCGCATAGCTCTGAAAGACCAGGCCGATATTGCGCTGCGCGGCCGGCACTTGGGTGATCTCGCGATCGCCGATCTCGATGCTGCCCGAGGTCGGCGCTGCAATGCCGGCGATCAGCGACAGCATCGTCGTCTTGCCGGAGCCGCTCGGCCCGAGGATCGTGGTGAATTCGCCCGAATTGACGGCGAGCGAGATGTCGCCGATCGCCTGCACGGACCCATAGGATTTCGAAACGCTGGAAAACCGTACTTTCATCGATCCACGTTTCTTTGCCGTGGCGCCGGAGGCGCCGGTTTCAGGCGATGACCGGCCAGTTCGATTGCGGCTTGATCCCGGCCCGCGCGGCGGTCGCCACGGCCGAGCGGCGGGCCAGCGAGTAGACCTCGTCCTCGTCGAGCCGGACGAGACGGCCATGGCGCACGACGATCTCGCCGTTGACGAGCACCGTGTCGACGGCCTTGGTGCGCGAGACCAGCATCAGCTGCCGAACGACGTCGACATTGGGCTGCGCGTCGGGAAGCTCGTCGGAGCGAATGACGATGTCGGCGCGCTTGCCGACCTCGATGCTGCCGACGTCCTTCTCCAGGCCGAGCGCGCGGGCGCCGCCGCGCGTGAACATTTCCAGGATCGCCTCTGCCGGCAGATACTCGCCCCACTCGCGGCTCACCAGATAGGCGATGATGCCGAGATCGCCGAACGCCCAGGCCTTGGCGATGTCGGTGCCCAGCCCGATCGCCGTGCCGCGCCGGTGAAGGTCCGGAAAGGCGCTGCGGCTGGTCTGGGAGATCGCGTAGTACATGAAATTGCCGGGGTGCCAGACCAGGGCCATGCCGCTGGCGCTGACCGCGTCGACTTCCTCGGGCGAGAGGATGTTCATGTGGGTGAACACGCTGCTCGGCCCGATCAGGCCTTGCTCGGCAAAATGCACGAGGGCCGGCTTGCCGAACCGTTCGGCATCGTAGCCGGCATCCGCCGCCATCAGGCTCTGATGCTGGTGGACGACGCTGCCTTCGGCATCGGCGAGCGCCTTGGCCGCCCGCATCAGCTCGTCGGTTTGCACTGCCGACGCCGTAGATCGCGACGTGGCCGCGCGCCAGGGCGTCGGCATCCCGGTTGCGCTTCAGCTGGCCGCCAAGGCCCTTCAGCGCCCGTTCCGAGCTGCACGGCGCCCGCGGAATGTCGGCCGCCATGGGTTCGCCGCCGACCAGGTCCCAGAGCATGCAATCGGAGACCGAGCAGCGGATGCCGACCGCGCCCGCCGCGGCGGCGACGTGGTCGACGGCGAAGCTCGTCGCGGCGTCGACGAAGCCGGTGAAACCGTTGCGCGCCAGCTCGGTCGAGGCCATCAGGGCGCTGGCATATTCGTCCTCGTCGGTGACGGCGTTGATCCAGCGGGTGAATACCCCGGGACCGGCGCCGCCCTCCTCTTTGGGCGGATTGGGATTGTCGGTGATCGATCCGCGGCTGAGATGCAGGCCGGCATGGTAGTGGCCGTCGATGAAGCCGGGATGCACCACCCCGCCGCGTGCGTCGATGCGCCGGTGCGCGCGCCACTTTTGCTCGAGCCGCCCCGTCGGGCCGACGTCGGCGATGCGCTTATCGACCACCGCGATCGCGCCGTTGGGGTAGACGGTGCGCTGACCGTCCACGGTGAGAACGTGGCCGTTGATGATGATGAGGTCGCAGCGCCGCGGCTCGCCACCGCCGATCGTCTGGTCCGCGTCGGTCATCACTCAGTCTCCGACCTTTCCGGTCTCCCGATCCCAGGCGCCCTGCCGCGAGATCGCTCTTCTCCTTGATGCAGGCTCTGCTTCTGGACACGCATCGACGGCGTGCGCTCGAAATCGCTGTCGCGGAACTCGATGAAGCGCGGGATCTTGAAGGCGGCGAGGTTCTGGCGGCAGAAGGCAATCACCTCTTCCGGCGCAAAACTGTCGCCCGGCCGCAGCTGCAGGTAGGCCTTCACCTCCTCGCCCCGCAGTGTGTCCGGAACCGGCACCACCGCAGCCTCGACGACCTTCGGGTGCGAGCGCAGCACGCCTTCGACCTCGGCGGCCGAGATGTTCTCGCCCATGCGCCGGATGATCTCCTTCTTGCGGCCGACGAAATAGAGCAGGCCGCGCGCGTCGCGGCGCGCGACGTCGCCCGAATGATACCAGCCGCCGCGATTGGCTTCCTCCGTCACCTCGGGCCGGTTGAGGTAGCCGGCATAGAGGTCCGGGCCGCCGATCAGGCATTCGCCGGCCTCGCCGGGCGCCACGTCGTTGTCGGCATCGTCGACCAGCCGGATGGTGACGCCGGGCGGCTCCACCCCCATCGTGCCGGTGCCGATCAGTTCGTCGGCCAGATGATCCGGAACGCGGCTCATCACGCCGCCCTCGGTCGAGCCGTACTGGTTGTGCCAGTGGAAGCCGTAGCGCGCGACCATTTCGGCATGCAGCTCCTTCGGCAGGCCGGCGTGAATGGCAAGCCGGATGCGGTGATCACGCTCGGCCGGCCCCGGCTCGCCCTTCATCAGCAAGGCGGGGATCGAGGCGATCGACAGGATCTCGGTGGCGTCATAGGTCGTCACCACGTCCCAGAAGCGCGACACCGAGAAGCGCCGCATCGCCACCATGGTGCCGCGCGAGGCGAGCGAGGTGAGCAGCTGGATCGCCGGGTCGGCATAGTAGAAGGGCAGGCAGCAGAGCTGCCGGTCCTGCCAGCCGCGGCGGAACAGCCTGAGGTCGATGTCGATGACTCGCAGCCACCAGCCGTGGTGCAGCATGCAGCCCTTCGGCGCTCCGGTGGTGCCGGAGGTGTAGTAGACGGTGATGATGTCGTCGCGCTCGCACTTCGCGGCCGTGAAATCGAGCGGCTCGGCGGCGGCCTCGTAGCGCTTGAGTCCGTCCGGCTCCTCGCCGTCGACCACGACGATTTCGGCAAGCCCCGGGGCCTCGTTGCGCACCTGCTCGATGATCGGCAGCTGCGGCGTGCCGACAATGGCGACGGTCGGCTGGGCGTCGGCAACGATATGGCCGGCGTCGTAGGCCATGGCCGTCGGGGCGATCGACACCATCACCGCCCGGTTGGCGATGATGCCGAACAGCGCGATCATGAACTCCAGGCGGTTGTCGAGCATGACGACGACCCGGTCGCCCGGCTGAACCTTGTCGGCGAGATAGCCTGCAAACCGCTGGCAGCGGTGGAGGAACTCCCGCCGGGTCAGCACCACGCCGCCTTCGATGATGATCACCGGCCGCTCCGGATCCTCCAGGCAGCCCTTGGCGACGATCTCGATCACCGTCTGCTGCGGCACGGCGGTCCAGTCCGGCGCGACGTTCCGGTGGCGGACCCAATCCGCTGGCCGCTGCGGCACCCTGCTGACGCCGAGCTCCGGGCGCGGCGAAGCATTGACGGCGCTCATGGCGACACCTCGGCGTAGCCGTTCTTGATCACGAGATCCCCGTCCTTGTCGGCGGCTTCGAAGCCGGCAGCGCCGTCCGCGCCGGCCCAGTGCTTCACCGTCAGCAGCTGGCCGGGCACCAGCAGCAGCGGATGGGCGAAGCGGCAGCCCAGCCGCTTCAGCCTGGAACCGTCGCCGCCGCAATGGTCCTCGACGATTGCCCGGCCGGCAAAGCTGAGCGTCAGCATGCCGTGGACGAGCGGCGCCGGATAGCCGACCTTCGCCGCGGCCGCGGCGTCGAGCGTATAGGCCGAATAGTCGCGAGCGGCGTCGGCATAGCGCAGCGTCTGGTCGGCGGCGAGCGAAAATTGCGCGGCGCTCGCCTCGCCGCCGGCGGCGCGCGGGCGGGCCGGCGGTCCCTCGCCCAGCCGCTGATCGGACGCGGCGCCCCTGACCAGGCAGGTGCTGAACTGCGTCACCACCGGCGTGCCGTCGTGGCGCTTGGTGTCGGAGCGGATGATGAAGGTCGTTCCCGGCTTGGTGCCGCGAACGCCGACCAGCGTCGAGACCGTGAACAGGCGCTGGCCGGGGACGATCGGCGCATGAAAGATGAAATCGTGCTCGCCGTGCAGCGCGAATCCGCCGGTCACCTGCTGCAGGATCTCCACCATGCTCTGCATGGCCGGGACGTGCGCAAACACCGGCGGCGCGAGCCGACCTTCGAGGTGCGCCGGATTCTGGTCGTCGAAGGACTGGGCAAATTGCGCGATCCGGTGGCTGCTGGTGCGAAACTCCTCCGAGTTCGCGGGACAAGCCGACCGGATAGGCTTCGGCCGTCGACGGAGCGGCGGGCGCATTCATAGCGGCAGCCCCTCGACGAAGTCGCTGAGCTGCGGCAGCTTCGGCAGCCGCGGGCCAAGCTCCCGGCCGATGTCCTCGATCTGCCAGCGGCCATCGGTGTGGATGTCGATCGCGATCGCCGTCGGCGCGATCACCTCGATGCGGTTGCCATAGGCCTGGAACACCTGGCCGGTCGCCGGGCAATCCGCGAGCGCCAGCCAGCAGATCAACGGCGCGACATTGTCGGCCGAGAAGGTGTCGAAGACGCCGTCGGGCGGCGGCTTCAGCGAGGTCTCGATGCGGGTTCTGGCGGAAGGCGACACCGCATTCGAGCGCACGCCGTATTTCTTGCCTTCCAGCGCCAGCGTGCGCGACAGCCCGACCACGGCGAGCTTGGCGGCGGCATAATTGGCCTGGCCGAAATTGCCGACGAGGCCGGCGAGCGAGGTCGTGTGCACGATCGAGCCGGCCATCGGCCGCCCGGCCTTGGCCTCGTTGCGCCAATACTCCATGGCGTGGCGCGAGGGTGCGGCGTGACCTTTGAGGTGGACCCGGATGACGGCGTCCCAATCCTCTTCCGACATGTTGGCAAACAGACGGTCGCGCAGGATGCCGGCGTTGTTGACCAGGATGTGGAGACCGCCGAACGTCTCGACCGCCATTCCGACCATGGCCTTGGCATCCGCCCAGTCGGACACGTCGTGGCCGCTCACCGCGGCTCGGCCGCCGGCCACCTCGATCTCCGCCACCACCGCCTGTGACGGTGTCGCATCGCGGCCCAGCCCATGCAGATCGCCGCCGAGGTCATTGACGATCACCGCCGCGCCGTGACGGGCAAGGGCGATGGCATAGGCGCGACCCAGCCCGCGGCCGGCGCCGGTGACGATCGCGACGCGCCCAGCCAGGCGGCCGGCGGTCATCGCCGCACCTGCGAACACGGTCCGGCCGGGAATAGTCGTCGCCGCCATGAAACGGTCTGGTTGACCACACCGGCCTCGCTGAAAAAGAGCACCAAAGCCGGGCAACCGAGGCACCAGCCGTTCCCCGCGGCTCGCCTCTGCGGACGCTGCCGACATTGACAGCAGAGGCTAAAATGAATATGAAGTCAATATCAATTCTGTGGCGAATACCTTCGGATCTCCGGCGCTGCCGAGGCGGAGTCGCCCTCGCAGGGGATGCGGCCCGATGGCGTCCGACGGTCCAATTCGTACGCGGCGCCCGGCCTTCTCGCGCTGGCTGGCGGCCAGCAACAACATCACCCAGCAGTTCCTGGCGATCGGCGTCGATCCCGATTTCATCAGCATGGCCGGTGGGCTGCCGGCAGCCGAATTCTACCCGACCGAGGCGATCGCCGAAGCGACGCAGCTCGCCCTGGCGCGCTGGGGTGCGGGCGCGCTCGAATATGGCCCGATCGAGGGGTTCGCGCCGCTCAGGCAGATGATCGCCGCGCGCATCAGCCGCGAGACCGGGCGCCGGTTCGCGGTCGACAACGTGCTGCTCACGGTCGGCGCCATGCAGGGTCTCGACCTCCTCGGCAAGGTGCTGATCGACCCCGGCGAGCGTATCGTGGCGCAGTTTCCGACCTATGTCGGGGCGCTCGATGCCTGGCGGCCGCGTCTGCCCGTCTACGAGCCGCTCGACTGGTCGCCCGACACCGGCACCGGGGTTGCCGCGTTGGCCGCGGCCAAGTTCGTCTACACGGTGCCGAACTACTCCAACCCGACCGGCGCCCTGGTGCCTACCGCGGCGCGGCTGGCGCTGCTCGAAAAGGTGCTGGAGGCCGGGACCTGGCTGGTCGAGGACGATCCCTATCTGCCGCTCCAATATGACGGCCCGGCCGGGCCGAGCCTGCTTGCCCTCAACGGCGCCCTCGAGCCGGCCGGCCCCTATCGCGGCCCGGTGATCTATCTCGGGACGCTGTCGAAGAGCATCGTGCCGGGACTGCGCGTGGGCTGGGTGATCGCAGCCCCGGAGATGATCCAGATGCTGGCGCTCGCCAAGCAGTCGTCCGACCTTGCCAGCTCGATGCTGACCCATGCGGTGGCGCTCGAACTGCTGGAGGCAGGCCGCGAGACGGCGCATGTGCCGGCGATCGTGCGCCACTATGTCGAACGGCGCGACGCGCTCTGCGCGGCGGCGGATGCCGAGCTTGCCGAATGGTTCGACTGGGAGATCCCGCCGGGCGGCATGTTCGTCTGGATGCGCCGGCGCCATCCCTCGATCGACACCGATCAGCTCTACGGCCTGGCGCTCGCGCAGAAGGTCGCCTTCGTTCCGGGCAGCGTGTTCGATCCGGACGGCCGGCTCCGGTCGGCCATGCGCGTCAACTTCACGCGCAACCCGCCGTCCGTTCTCCGGGAGGGCGTGTCCCGGCTGGCCAAGGCGACGAAGAACCTCCTGGCCTCGAACGATTAGAGCAAATCGACGCGAAGCGGAGCGGCCGCGATCGGGCCGATGCCTGCCGGAAAACCTGCGGTCTAATTCGCAAACATCACCGGGTGGCCTTCAGGCAATTCCCGGGAGATCAGGCGCGTCAGGCGGCTCATGTCGGACAGAGCCTCGCTGCCGCCGAGCGTCGGTTCCTGGGCTGCGACCCACGTCACGGCTGCAAATAGGGTGGGGAACACCCGGCCGGGCTGACCGACGTGCCTGAAGAAGCTGGCCTCGACATGCCAGCAGTCGCGCTGTTCATAGAACTCCTGTTCAAGGTGAACCAGGACCGCCAGGAGATGCTGGCCTACGAAGACCAGCGCACCGTTCTCGCCTGAGACGCTGGCCGGGACGACACGGATATCCGGATGCATGGTCTGCCTTCCACGTCAGCGCCCCGCCTAGAACCGCAATCCACGGTCAGGTGTTCCTTGGCCGCCTCAATAAGGCCGGCGCGCAAATAGCTCAAGCCAGCTATCCGACCCGGCGGAGCTTCTGTCCACGGTTGAGGCGGCTTCAGCCCCGCAGAAAATCGATGATCAGGGAACTGACTGCCGCCGGCGCTTCACGGGTCGGGAAATGGCCGACGCCGGGGATCACGTGGCGCGCGTAGCCGCCGGTGAAGAAGCGATCCTTGCCCTCGGTCGTTTCCGGCAGCGTGACCGCGTCGGAGCCGCCCTGCAGCATCAGGGTCGGAACCGAGATCGACTTTGCCTGCCGAACTTGCCGATCGAGCGACAAATAGCGCTCGTCCTTCTCCGCCTCCCCCCAACGTACGCTGTAGGAATGCCAGGTGATCTCCGCCCAATCCGGGTTCTCGAAGGATTTTGCGGTGCGCTCGAAATCGGCTTGCGTGAACCAACCCGGCGGGCTCCAATTCTCCCACTGCAGCCGGGCAAACGATTTGCCTTTGTCGCGCGCGACCTGGCGTCCACGCTCGGTTGTGAGAAACCATTGATACCAATAGGCCTGGGCCTGTTTGAGGTCGGGTGTCGGCAGGTCGCCGGGTTGCCATCCTACCGCGATCGCCGCGATCTTTTGCACCCGTCCCGGGGCGATGATGGCGAGAGCGTAGGCTATGCGCGCGCCCCAGTCGTGGCCGACGACCGCAAGCCTTGCCAATCCGAGCGCGTCGGCAAGATCCATCGCATCCTGCGCCATCGCGACGATCTCGCCCGACCGCCTGGTCTCTGCCGATAAAAACGTCGTTGCGCCGAACCCCCGCAGGTAGGGAGCGACGGTGCGAAAGCCGGCCTCGTGAAGCGAAGGAACCACCTTGGCGAAGGCCCGGACGTCGTCGGGCCAGCCATGCAGGAGCAGGAGCGGCAATCCGTCGGGAGGTCCTCCCGTCTCATAGGCGATATCGAGGCTTGCCGTTTTCACAGAGAGCATGTCGATCCAACCACCCGCAGCGCCGTTCGTTCCGCCAACCAGATACCGCTACGGCGCCGGCAGCGGTAGGGCGTGGCGCCGACAAGCATGAAAGGCCGGCTCTGCCCCGCCAAACGCCCCCACTCCGCCTCTCGCATTCGCTCGGCACCTCTCCCCCAGCGAGCTGGGGGAGAGGAAAGGCCAGGGTTTTCGAGGAACAGCCCTTGGCATGCCGGCTCGGGGAGTGTGAGATCCGGCGCGTCGGCTGCCCTCATTTCTCCTGCGAAGAGGGCAAAAAACTTGGCACCGACTGCAAAAGCCTGGCGCAGAAAGAGCACCAAACTCGACACCCGCTTGCCGATCCGCAACTCGACAGGAGGCCACCGCTTCCTCTCCCCACTTCGGGGGAGAGGTGGTTCGCGCCAGCGAACCGGAGTGGGGGGTGGTCGGGCGACCGAGGGGAACCCGGAAGGAACGACCCGCCGCCGGAATCCTAGAGCTCGCGGATCCGCGGGCCATCCTTGGCGCCGGCCGCCGGCGGGTCCTTGCCGTAGACGGCGCGATACCAAAGCGTCGACAGCATCCTGGCCATCTCGTCGGCATGGGCCGGGTCCTCGCCGTCGACCAGCGGATTGCGGCTGACGATCACCGCATAGAGATAGTGGAACACCATGACCTCGAGCGCGTGCGCGACCGCCTGCGGCGAGCCCGGCATGCCCGCTCTGTAGTTGCCGCGGCGCGAGATCGAGCGGGCCAGGTTCTCGATCCACTTCAAGTGCCGCGGCCGCCATATCTCGCGGAACTCCGGCAGCTGGCTCTGCATCTGCACATGGCACTGCATCAGCCCGGGATTGGCGGTGTAGGCAGCGATGAAGAAGCGGTTGGTGTCGAGGATCGCATCATATTCGCTGCGCCCCCGGCCGACCTGGCGGGCCCGCTCGTAGAGGTGATCGACGAACTCCAGCACCACCTCGGTGGCGATCCGGTTCTTGTCGGTGTAGTAGACGTAGAAGGTGCCCAGCGACACCTCGGCGAACTTGCAGATGTCGGACACTTTCACGTCCTGGTAGCCGATCTCCTCGAGCGCGCGGGCAGCGGCGATCTTCAGACGGTATTTGGTCCGATCGCCCTTGGAGCCGAACGCCAGGGTCTGCAGCCCGGCGGCGAGGTAATCCGCGTATCTGCCCATGTGGCCGCTGTCGTCTGTCGGGCTCGGCTTCAGGCCGGCTTCGGCTGCCATCAGATCATCCTCTCGCCGGACGGGATGCTCCCGGCAATGCGCAAAATTGATATTGACTTCATATTCATGTTGTCTTCTCTTTTCAACGTCGCAGGAACCCGACCATGAAGCGGCCCCGTTCGGGCGGGCGCAGTGCCGTGGAGCGAACCGAGGCGGCAAAAGGGAGTTCCGTCGCGGAGGCCGAATCGACCTCGGGTCGAACCCTTGCTCGACAAACCTGATCTTTCAGCAAGGACAGCTCCATGCCGCATCCGTTGACCGACACGCCCGTCTATATCGTCGGCGCTGCCGAAACGCCGCTGGGCAAGGTCCTGGACCAAAGCGAATTTTCCATGGTCGCCCTGGCCGCCGCAGAGGCGCTGGCGGAGGCTGGGCTCGGCTTCAAGGATGTCGATGCCCTGTTCACCAACTATATGGGCGAGGAAGGCTCCGTCCAGCTTGGCGAATATCTCGGCCTCCAGCCCCGCTACGCCGAATCCTCCGACATGGGCGGCGCCTCGTTCGAGTTTTTCGTCCATCATGCGATGGCGGCGGTGGCCACCGGCCGCTGCGAGGTGGCGCTGATCGGCTATGCCTCGCGTCAGCGCAGCCGCAAATCGCGCAAGAAGGCGGCGGCCGCGTTGGACGGCTCGCTGAGCGCGCAGTTCGAAACCCCCTACGGCATCCATTTCCCGATCGGCCACTATGCGCTGAGTGCCGCCCGCTACATGCACCAATACGGCGCCACGCCCGAGCACCTCGCCGAGGTCGCCGTCGCGGCGCGGCAATGGGCAGCGCTCAATCCCAAGGCATGGGCGCGCGATCCGCTGACGATCGCCGACGTCATGGCGTCGCCGCTGCTCGCCGATCCGCTGCGCAAGCTCGACTGCTGCCTGGTGACCGACGGCGGCGGAGCGATCGTCGTGGCGCGTAAAGAACGGGCGCGCGACGCCGCCAAGCGGCCGGTCCGGGTGCTCGGCGCAGGCGAGAGCCATGTCCAATGGCATATCGCCCAATGTCCCGATCTGACGGTGACGCCGGGGGTCGCGTCGGGGCGCGACGCCTTCGCCATGGCGGGCATCCGCCCAGCCGATGTCGACGTGTTCGAGCCTTATGACAACTTCACCCACGCGGTGCTGCTCTACCTCGAGGACCTCGGCTTTTGTGAGAAGGGCGAGGCCGGCAGCTTCGTCGCCGAAGGCCGGCTGCGCCCGGGCGGCAGCTTGCCCAGCATGACCTCCGGCGGCGGACTTTCCTACTGCCATCCTGGCGCGCTCGGCATTCTTCTGCTCATCGAGGCGGTGCGCCAACTGCGCGGCGAGGCCGGCGCCCGCCAGGTCGCCGATGCCGAGATCGCGGTGGCGCACGGCACCGGCGGGCTCGCCTTTTCGACAGCGTCAACCGTGGTGCTTGCCCGTGACTGAGAGCCAATCCTACGCCGACCTCGGCGCCGCCGACCCCACCACCGAGCCGTTCTGGCGTGCTTGTGCGCAGGGGCGGCTGATCGTGCAGCGCTGCAGCGCCTGCGGCACACATCAGTTCTACCCCCGGCCGTTCTGCCTATCCTGCGAATCGACGTCGCTCTCCTGGGTTGATACCAAAGGCCGAGGCACGATCTATTCGCTGACCACGATACGGCTGCCGGTGACGCCCGAGCTGCCGCCGCCCTACCTGCTGGCGATCGTCGAGCTCGACGAGGGGCCGCGCCTTGTGACCAATATCGAGGCCGACGCGGCGTCGATCGGAACGCCGGTCGCGGTCGCCTGGCGCGCCCGCGCAGGCGGGCTGCCGCCGCTTCCCGTGTTCAAGCCGGCGGGCTGACCATGGCCGCCGCGAGCACGCAGGCGTGCATCGCCGCCATCGGCGACCTGATCGGGTTTCCCACCGTCTCGCGCGACCCCAACCGCGACCTTCTCGGCCATGTCGAAACCTGGCTTACGACGAACGGCGTGGCGAGCGAGATCATCTGGAACGGCGAGCGCACCAAGGGCAATCTATGGGCGACGATCGGCCCGCCCGATGTGCCGGGTGTCATCCTTTCGGGCCATAGCGACGTGGTGCCGGTGGATGGCCAGCCATGGACCAGCGACCCGTTCGTGCTGCGCCGCGCCGACGGACGGCTCTATGGGCGCGGCGCCTGCGACATGAAGGGCTTTCTCGGCATCGTGCTCGCCAACGTGCCGGATCTGGCGGCGCGCAGGCTCAAGGTGCCCATCCACATCGCCATCTCCTACGACGAGGAGCTCGGCTGCACCGGCGTGGTCAGCCTGCTCGACCGCATCGCGGCGATGCCGGTGCGGCCCGCCTTCTGCATCGTCGGCGAGCCGACGAGCATGCAGGTGGTCACCGGCCATAAGGGCGGCGGCCTGTTCCGCGCGGTGGTGACCGGCACGAGCGCCCATTCGAGCCTGGCGCCGAGCGCCGTCAACGCCATCGAATATGCGACGGAACTGATGAGCTTCATCGTCGGCCTGTCGCGCGACCAGCACACGCACGGCGCCCGCGACCACGCCTACGACGTCGTTCATTCGACCTTGTCGGTGACGACGATCTCCGGCGGCTCGGCGCTCAATATCATTCCCAACACCTGCGAGTTCGGCTTCGACATCCGCTCGCTGCCCGAGGTCGATGCGCGCGCCCTGATCGAACGGATCCGCGGCCATGCGCGGACGGAGATCCTGCCGCGGATGCGGGCCGTCTCACCCGAGGCCGACATCCGCGTCGAGCCGGTCGTCGAGTTCGTCGGGCTGGCGACCGACGCCGAACATCCCGCAGTGACCTTCGTCAAGCAGCTCGCCGGGCGCAACGACCACGCCAAGGTCGCCTACGGAACCGAGGCCGGCCTGTTCAGCAACCGGGCCGGCGTGGTCTCCGTCGTCTGCGGTCCCGGCTCGATCGAGCAGGCCCACAAGCCGGACGAGTTTCTGGCCGTCGCCGAGGTCGACCGCTGCCGGGCGTTCCTCGAACGCCTGGCCACCCAGCTCGAGATCGGCCTGCCGTGGTGACCGAGAGCTTCGACGCCGTGGTCATCGGTGCAGGCATCGCCGGCACCGCGAGCGCCGCCGAGCTTTGCCGGGCGGGATTTCGCGTGGCCCTGCTCGACACGCACCACCCCGGCTGGGGTGCGTCGGGCCGCAACCCCGGCTTCCTCTGGCTGCAGACCAAGGCGGCCGGCCTGGCGATGGATTTCTCGCTCGCCTGCCGCGGCTACGCCGAGACGCTGGCGGGCGAACTGCCGGATTTCGGCTTCCGCGCCAGCGGCGGCCTGATCATCTTTCGCGACCAGGCTTACGAGCCGGTCGCACGGGCATTCGCCGCCAACCGCAACGCGGCCGGCCTGGCGGTCAGCCTTCTCGACAGGGCGGCGCTGCGCGACCTCTGCCCGGAGCTCGGGCCGGAGGTTTCCGGGGCTGTCTGGAACCCGCTCGACGCCCATCAGGACACGCGGCTGCTGGTGGCCCATCTCGCCGAGCGATTTCGGGCCGGCGGCGGCACCGTCATCGCGCCGGCACCGGTCGAGCGGATCCTCGTCGCGAAAGGTGCCTGCTGCGGCGTGCGCCTCGCCGATGGGCGCGAGCTGAGCAGCGCGACCGTGGTGGTAGCAGCGGGGCCATGGTCGAACCGGCTGTTGGCCCCGCTCGGCCTCACGCTTCCATACCGGCCGACCCGTTTCGAGGCGGCAGAGACTGCACCGGCGCCCTTCCGCATCGGTCCGGTGATCTCCGGCCAGTCGCTGTTCCGCTTCTTCACGCCCCCCGGCTTTGCCGCCGAGACATTGCCGCGGGAGGCGACGGAGCTGATCCGGCCGGAGCTCGGCTTCACCGAGCAGATCGCCAGCTATCCGGACGGCTCGCTTCAGTTCGGCTGCGCTTACCAAGTCGGCAGCGACCTCGACCGGGCGACCGTGGCCGGCCAGGCCATGGCATGCTCGATCTTAAGCCGCAACGTTCCGGCGATCGCCGGCTTGCCGATCACCCGCCAATGGGCCGGCATCGTCGCGCAGACCAGCGACGGCCTGCCGGTGATCGACGACGCGGCCGGGCCGGACGGTCTGATCATCAATGCCGGGCACTTCTTCGGCAACTTGGCCGGCGCTTTTTCGGGCCGGCTGGTTCGCCAACTGGCAATGCGCCAGTCGACGGCATATCCAGTGCAAGGCTTTGCGCTCGCCCGCTTCGGGCAGCTCGAACCGGCAGGAGATTGAAGGAGGCGGCATGCCAACGAAAATCCACGACGCAAGCTATGCGGCGCTTTCCCCCGGTGAGTTGCTGGCCTGGGCCAAGATCCCGGTGACCATCGTCAGCGATGTCAGCAGCGGGGCCGTGGCCGTCGATCCGCGCATCCGGCCGCTGCGTTCCTTCCCGTTGGGAAGCCGGATGGTCGGCCAGGCTGTGACGGCATGGTGCGAGCGGGCCGACCTTGGCGCGATGCTGCTCGCCATCGACGCCGCAAGGGCGGGCGAGATCGTCGTCGCCGATGCCGGCGGCTGCCTGCAGACCGCCTATGTCGGCGAGATCTTGAGCGGTGCCGCCCGGCTGAGGAAACTCGGCGGGCTGATCGTCAACGGCGCCGTGCGCGACATCGACACCATCGCCAGCTGGGACGACTTTCCGGTGTTTTCGCTGGGCAGCACCGCGAAGGGACCGCTGTCGAAAGAGCGCGGCGCGGTCAACGGCAACGTCGTCTTCGGCGGCGTGGCGGCAAGTCCAGGCGACGTGGTGCTGGGCGACAATGACGGCCTGGCGATCATTCCGCTGGCGCAGTCGTCAACGCTTCTGAGGCTTGCCGAGGCGCGGGTCGAAGTCGAGGCGCGATGGGCGGCGGACCTCGCTGCGGGCAAGACCTTGGCCGAGGTCTTCGGCCTCGACGGTTGATCGGAGCTGCGAACCGGGAAACGCTGCCCGGAACGCTTGGCGGAAGATGGCCGGTTGACCGGCCGACGGCCGGCACTAGCTAGAGGGGTATCGAGCGTCTTGTCGGAGCAGCCGTGGCCCCGGGCAGTGCCCAAGACCGTCAGCCCAACTACACCGTGCAACCCCTTGATCACGGCTCCGGAGGCTTCGTCCTGTCGGCGCCGACGCGGGCCCATGAACATCGCGGACCGCTCAAGGTCCACGCCGTGCCTGTCGATAGCGGCCGGGCGATGGTGGCGATCACCTGGGAGTCCACCGGCCGCGACCTCTACGACCTGGTCGGGACCAAGCCTCCCGGCTACCTCGCAGGCGGCGAGAAGCCGGCGGGTCCGGACGATCAGGCCGGAGAGCTCCTGCGCGAGGCCGTGCTGATCGGCAAAGCGGGGTCGGCGATCGAGCTGAAGCGCGAACCCCGCCTTGCGGCAGGACAGCTGCCGCTCTCGGAGGTGCTCGTCAGGGAAGCGCTCGGGCCCGGCCGGGACATCGGCAAGGCATGGGTCGGGTTCCAGATCACGGCGACTGCGACCGGCGTGCTGCGCGGCACCCTCGGCTCGGCCGTGTTCGTCAGGATCATGCGGCCTCAGACGGCGGACGATGTGCCGGCGCTGGGCAAGAAGGTCGTGGATCGGCTGCTTGGCCTTGGATGTGCCGAGGTGGACGATGCGACGCCCAGGCTCGAGGACGGCGTCGATCTCTTCGATCTGCTCCGCGAGCTGGTCGCGCTCGAGCTGGGCGTCGGAGCGGTCAGGTATTTCGAAGCCGTCCACGATTAGAGCGGAGACCGGATTTGCGGTCTCGCCGCCCTGCCGATCAGGGCTCGAACTCAGGCCGGGCCGAGCCTCAGACCCCCGTCCATGAGGCTCCGCGCCGCCAGGACCTCATAGCCCAGGACGCTGGGATGCTCCGTGGCAAGCCGGTGCCGGTGGGTCGCCGTGACCACGACGATGCTCGCACCTGCCGCTTCCGCAGCCTCGATGCCGGCCGGCGCGTCTTCGAAGACCAGGCAATCCTCGATGCGCCGGCCAAGCAGCCGGGCCGCCAGCAGGAAGCAGTCGGGAGCCGGCTTGCCCCGCTCGACGTCCTCGCCGGTGACAAACACCTTCGGCCGCGGCAGGCGGGCGGCGGCGAGCCGGCGGATCGCAAGTTCGCGCGGCGAGGAGGTGACGATCGCCCAGCGATCCTCGGGCAGCGACGCCAGAAAGCCGGCCGCACCGGCAATCGCGCTGACCCCGGCCATGTCTTCGATTTCGGCCAGCAGCACGTCCCGCGCTTCGGCGTGCGGGTCGATTCCGGGCAGCTGCAGCCGGGCGATCGCCTCGATGCCGCGCACGCCGTGGATGGTCGGCAGGAACGTCGCGAGGTCGAGCCCGTGCCGTCCCGCCCAAGCAGCCCAGCAACGCTCGACCGCTTCGATGGAGTTGACAATGGTGCCGTCCATATCGAACAGGAAGGCGGCGAAGTCTCGGTTCGACAGCGTGCTGATGGTCATGGCCACGCGGTAGCGAGTTTCGCCCGGCTAATCAAACCCTCAGTTTTGAACCGCCGCTTCGCGCGGCGACCGCACGCCGTGCGCCGGGGTCTCGAATGCGGCGATTAAGACAAGTCATATGACCTCAGCGGATACGCAATTTCACAGTGTAATGCCAATTGGTAACAGCTCATAAGTTGCTTGATTGTACAAGTTATGACAGCAGAACTATTCATCTGCGCCATGCTGGACCCGGCATCGGACGAGGCGATGAAGCCGCTGGCGCTGTTCAACCGCTTCGACCTCGCCCCCGACAACTGGTCCCATTGCGGCGAACACCGGATCGTCTACGGCAAGAAGAAATCGGCGGATGGCGCCCGCTTCCTGATGATCTTCGAGGCGATGGTTCCCAACCCCCGCACGGGCGCCGACGGGTGCAAGCCGATCGCCGAGTTCTGGGCCAACCTGTCGGACGGGGCCTTGACCGACATCGAGCGCGGCCAGCGCCTGTCGGCCTTCTACTATGAGGGCAAGACCTCGCCCACATTGGCCTCACCGGATCTGAAGACCCCGGTCGTCGACTACCGCAATTACGGCAGTGACGGCGGGCGGGGCCAGGTGCGCGCCAACATGTTCATGGACCAGCCCTGGCAGCTGCGTGAATGGCTGACGCAGCGCACGTTCGATCCGACGCCCGGCAGCCAGAAGCTCGCCTTCGTGCCGACCACGGTCAAGGACAACCCGCTGGCGGAGCTCTACCACGACTCGCTCGCCGGGACCGACTTGGCTGCCAACAATGTGGCGGCAACGCTCGATCTGGTCCACGGACAGTTCGTCCAGGCCTTGACCAGCACGATCGGGCCGCGGCTGCTCAGCGAGACCACCGCCAAGCATCAGGATCTGGTGAATGCCCTGAGCCAGTTCCATCTCATAGAACTGCAGCGTCCGGGCGCATTCGTCGAGACCCGCAGGCCTCATTGAAGACGACCCGTTACGGCGCCGTCCTGGCGCCGTAACGGTCCTTGATCCTGCGGATCGTGTCGCGGCCGGCGTCGACGGCTGCTGCGAACAGCCTGGCCCCGGCCTCGGCGCTCGCCTGCGACGGCGTCCCGATGACGCCCGTCGGGTTGATCTGCTCGAACCGGCGCCACACCGACACCGGCGCGCCCGAGAACAGGTGGGGGTCGGGCCAGCCTTCGGGCGTGGTGCCCGGCGGGATGCGATCGCGGCGCACGGCTGCGGCAAACAGATGCATCATCAGCGAGGTCTCGAAGGCGCAGGCATGTCCCGTCCCGCCGGCCGCATCCGGCAGGATTTGTGCGGCCTCAGCCGCGATCAGGTCGAAATAGGAGAAGCCGGCCGAGACGATGTCCTTTTGCCCGAGCGTGGCGATCGCCACCTGAACGGCGGCGCGGTTGCCGCCATGGCCGTTGACGATGACCGGCAGGAAGCCGTCGGCGGCGAGACAGGCGCAGAGCTCGACCAGCACGGCGATGAAGGTCTGGGGGCTCAGGCTCATCGTTCCCGCGAACGACCGATGGTGTTCGGACGAGCCGTAGGCGAAGGGCTCGGCAACCCGCGTGTCGGGATCGCCCTCGGCGATCGCCAGCGCCACCCGTTCGGCGAGCCAGGCATCGACGCCGAGCGGCAGGTGCGGGCCGTGCTGCTCGACCGCGCCGACCGGCAACAGCACGATCGGCCTGCTGCTGCCCTGGGCGGCGAGGCGCTTCACCTCCGGTGAGGTGAGCTCTGCGAAACGGGACGGCTCGGAGCTCATCGTGCAGCCTCGTCCAGCCGGTTCTTGGCGCGCACCATGGCGGAGTTGGCGAGCAGTGCAGCCATGATGATCAGGCCCTTGAACAGCTCGAGGCTCGACGGGTCCGTTCCGAAGACGCGCAGCGCCGTCGTCAGCAGGCTGACGATGACGGCGCCGACCACCGTGCCCCACACGGTGCCTCTGCCGCCGAAGATCGACGTCCCGCCGAGCACGGCGGCCGCGATCGCGTCCAGCAACAGCGAGGTGCCGCCGATATTGGGGGTGACGACGGGCACCCGGCTGATCATCAGCGCCGCCGTCAGGAACACGAACAGGCCGGAGACGACATAGACGAGGACGGTGTGGCTGCGCACCGGAATGCCCGACAGTTCCGCCGCGGCAGGATCCGATCCGAGCGCATAGGTGCGCAGACCGAAGCGGGTCCAGCGGATCAGAACAAGCGCGACAAGCACCACCGCCGCCGCGAAGAAGATCGAGTTCGGGATCCCGGCTGTGCGATCGATGCCGACCGACCGCAGCAACGGCTCCTTTAGCACCAGCACGCCCTTGGACGCCACCGCCAGGGTGGCGCCCTGCAGCGCCACCATGGTGGCCAGCGTGGTGACGAAGGGCGGGATGCGCAGGAAAGCGATGGTCAGGCCGTTCGCCAGGCCGACGCCGGCCATGGCGGCCAGGCCGGCGAGCAGCGCCGCCGGCAAGCCGAAACCCTGCTCGATGAGGCTTGCCATGAACACCGCGCAGAAAGCGACCCCAACCCCCGCCGAGAGGTCGATGCCGCCGGTTAGGAGCACGACCATGGCGCCGATCGCCAGGATCGCGATCGGCGTTGCCTGGGCCACGATGTTGAGGAAGCTCGCCGGCGCGACCACCCTGAGGTCGATCGCAGCCGAAGCCAGCAAAAGGACCACCAGCAGGATGACCGGGGCGTAGTCGAGCGCCTTGCGGGTGAGCGGGCTGGCTTGGGCGGTCATTCAAATCGTCCAGCTCTCGACCGTCTCGACCGCGCCCGACTTGACCGACCGCAGGATCGCGTCGTTGACCGCAACGGCCCGCAGCGCGTCCTCGACCGGCATCAGGAACGGCTGGTCGTCGCGCACGGCATTGGCGAAATGGCGGACCTCTTCGAACAGATCACCGGTGATGCGCGTGTTGACCGTCGGCCAGTGCAGGCCGTCCGGCAGCGACCAGGCGCCGTTCGACAGCATGCGCAGGCCGTGATCGCGCACGTCGAGATCGATGACGCCCTCGGTGCCGATCACCTCGGTGCGGGCCCAGATCCCGGTCGGGATGTCGGAGGGCAGGCTCCAGCCGAAATAGAGCTGGCCGGTCATCCCGTTGGTGAGTTCGCAGGTGGTGAAGATCGCGTCCTCCGACTTGACGCCGAGCGAAGGCATCAGTTTCGAAACCGCGCGCGAATAGACGGTGCGGATGTCGGCCCCGGAGATCCATTGCAGCGCATCGACGTCGTGCACGCCGAGATAGAAGCAGACGCTCGACGAGCCGTTCATGCGGGTGCCGATATCGCGCACCGTGAAGCGGCCGCTGGTCGCGTGGATTGGCTCGCCGATGCGGCCGGCCTTGACCGAGGCCGCCGCCTCCGCATAGCGCGGATCGTAGCGCAGGATGTGGCCGACCAACAGGCGGCCGCCGCCCTTCTTCTCGGCCCGCGCCATCGCCTTGGCCGCCGCAAGCGTGTGAGCCATGGGCTTCTCGACGAGCACCGGCAGCCCGGCTTCGAGCAAGGCCACGGTGACATCCTGATGGAGCGTGTCGGGCAAGGCGACGATGTAGGCGTCTGCCACACCCTGCGACAGGGCATCCTCGATGGTGGCGACATAGCGGGCGCCGAACCGCTCGGCGACCGGCTTGCCGATCGACGCGTTGAGATCGACGACGGCCGACAGCTCGGCCACGTCGCTCTCGGCCACCACCTGGGCATGGAACTGGCCCATGAACCCCGCGCCCACCAGGGCTATGCGCAACTTAGTCATGCCATCTCTCCGTTCATGACGCGGCGTCTATGCCGATGTGAATGGGAATCTCGGCGGCGGCCGGCGGGCGCTGCGACTGTCCCACAGCCAGCGCCAGGACGTCGGTTTCGCTCGCACCCCGCGCGAGCTCGCCGGCCGTCCGGCCCTCTTTCATCACCACGATGCGGTCGGCGACGCCCAGCACTTCCGGCAGTTCGCTCGACACCATCAGGATCGCGGCACCTCGAGACTTCAAAGCGGCGATCAGCTTATGCAGTTCGGACTTGGCGCCGACGTCGACGCCGCGGGTCGGCTCGTCGAGCAGGATGAGCCGCGGCTCGGTGGCAAGCCACTTGCCGATGACCACCTTCTGCTGATTGCCGCCGGACAATTCGCGCGTCAGCTTGTCGGGCTGCGGCGGCCGCACGCCCAGCGACTTGATCAGCGAGCTCGCCAGCGCCTCGATACGGCGTGAGCGCAGCAGGCCCCATCTGCTGCGGCCGCGGATCCAGGCGAGCGACAGGTTCTCGCGGATCGTCATGGTGCCGACGAACCCCTCCAGGTGCCGGTCCTCGGGCACATAGATGATGCCGGCGCGATTTGCCGCCCTGGTGTCGCCGGTGACCGCCGGCCGGCCGAACACCGACATGGTGCCCTCGGTGACTTTCTGGAGGCCGGCGATGGTGCGCAGCACCTCCGAGCGGCCGGAGCCCATGAGGCCGGCCAAGGCGACGATCTCGCCGCACCGGACCTCGAGCGTTGCGGAACGCAGCAGTTTGCCGTCCGCAATGCCCTCGACGGAGACGGCCAGCTCGCCGAGCTTCGCGTCGACATGGGGAAACACGTCGCCGACGGCGCGGCCGACCATCATGGCGATGATCTCCTGTTCGCTGGTGTCGACGATGCGTCTTTCACCGATGAAGCGGCCGTCGCGCAGGACCACGGCACGGTCGCACTGGCTGAAGATTTCCTCCATCTTGTGCGAGATGTAGAGGATCGCCGCGCCGCGCGCCTTGAGCGTGGCGATCAGCCTGTAGAGCAGATCGCGCTCCCGGTTCGACAGTGCGCTGGTCGGCTCGTCCATGACGAACAGCCAGGCCTCGGCCAGCACGGCCCGGGCAATCTCGACCATCTGCTGGCGGCCGACAGACAGCGTGCGCAGCTCGGCATGGATATCGATATCGAGCCCGAGCTCGGCGGTGATGCGGGCCGCCTCCCGCGCCATAAGCCGTCGATCGAGGAGGCCGAAAGGGGTGCGCGGCTCGTGCCCGACGAACAGGTTTTCGGCCACCGACAGATCCGGCGCGAGGCTGAAATGCTGGTGGATGACGCTGATGCCCCTGGCGTCCGCCGGTCCGTGAAAACGCATCGGCTGGCCGTCGAGCCGGATTTCGCCTTGGTCGGGGGGATAGACGCCGGACAGACATTTGACCAGCGTCGACTTGCCGGCGCCGTTTTCGCCGACCAAGGCCACGACCTCGCCGGCCTCGACGCTGAAGCTGACGCCGTCGAGCGCCTTCACGCCAGGAAACGTCTTGCCGATCCCGGCAAGCTCCAGACGGTGCGCGGCCTGCGGGCCGGCACGCTGGGCGGCAGGCTTCACCTCCGGCCGCGGCGGCCGCTTGAACAGATCCTTGATCACCTCCGGCTGGCTGGTCAGCACCGCCACTGCAATCAGCAAAGCGGTGACGAAATAGATGATGATCTGCGGCACCTGCAGGAACGACAGGCCGGTGTTGATGACGCCGAGCAACAGCGCGCCGACCGCCGTGCCCCAGATCGATCCCTGCCCTCCGGAAAGCTTGGTTCCGCCGATGATGGCGGCGGTGATCGCCGCGAATTCGAGGCCGTTGCCGGCCAGCGGCTGCGCCGAGCCAAGCCGGCCGATCGTCAGGATCGCCCCCAGCCCAGCGGTGATGCCGGCCAAGAGATAGACGGAGATCCGCACCCACTCGACCGGCACCAGCGAGGCATGGGCGGCGTCTGCATTGCCGCCGACGGCATAGATCCAGCGTCCGTAGACCGTGCGCTTCAGCGCAAACCACCACAGCACGAGGCAGACTGCGGCGAGCAGCACGGAGACGGGGATCGGGCCGACAGAGGCGGAACCGGCATAGAGCAGGACCGGATCGGTGACGGAGATGCTGGAGGCCTTGGACAGGCTGAGCGCCAGGCCACGCGCAAACGCCATGGTGGCAAGGGTGGCGATGAAGGGCGAAATGCCGGCGAGGCCGATGAGCAGGCCATTGACAAGCCCGATGGCCGCGCCGGCGGCGAGCGCCGCGAGCCCGCTGAGCAGCGCCGAGCCGGTCGCCAGATGCACCAGACCGGCAGCCACGCCGGCAAAGGCGAGCGTGCTGCCGACCGAGATGTCGATCCCCCTCGCGATGATGATCGCCGTCATGGCGAAGGCGACGATCGCGATCACCGCGCTCTGGCGCGCGATGCTGGCCAGGTTGCCGGCGGAGAGAAAGCCGGCGTCGATCCAGCTGAAGGCGGCGACCGCAACGATCAGCAGAACGGCGAGAATGGGCTCGTGGCGGTTTAGAAGCATAACCTGGCGCTGTTGGGGCTGCCGGACGGTGCGGCTGGGCAAGGAACCTCGCCGGTCCCCTGCCCAGCCCGAGCCGGCGTCTTACTTCTTGCCGACGGTCATAGCGCCGGTGTCGACCTTCGGGCCGAGTTGCGCGGTGTAGTTCTTGGCCTCGACCTTCGCCTTCTCAGGGGTGATGTAGTCGAAGCTGACATTCGCCTCTTTGAGCTTCTTGGCCGTGGCGTCGGAGGTGATGAAATAGGTCGGCATATAGAGGTCATAGGGCAGCTTCTCGCCCTTGCCGAGCCGCGCGGCGACCGCGATGTTCCAATAGCCGACGCGATAGGCGCCGGTCAAAACGTCGATTACCATCTTGCCGCTTTCGAGCAGGTCGCCCATCTCGTCGTCGCCGTCATAGCCGGCATAGAGCAGGTTGCTGCCCATTGCGCTGGCGACCGAATCCGCCGCCAGGCAGAGACTGTCGGAAATGCAGGCGATACCCTTGAGGTCCGGATAAGTTGTCAACCAGGTCTGGGTCGCGTTGGTGGCCTTCGCCGCGTCCCAGTTGGTCGGCTCGATGCCGACGATCTTGATGTTCGGATATTCCTTCTTCAGCGTGTCGACGAAGGCTTGCTCGCGGGTGTCGGAGACGAAATTGCCGCGTGAGCCGACCAGCAGCGCGACCTCGCCCTCGCCGCCGAGCGAAGCACCCAAGGCCCGCGCCACCATCGCCATGTTTTCGGCATCCGGATAGAGCGTCGAGTAGTTGGTCCCGGCTTCGACCTTGTTGCCCATGGTGATGACCGGGATGCCGGCCTCGGCCGCCTTCTTCAGCACCGGGATGACGGCATTCTTGTCGAGCGGGTCGACCAGGATCGCGCCAACCTTCTGATTGATGAAGTTCTCGATGATGCCGACCTGCTTTTCGAGGCTGCCCTCGGCGCTCTGCCAGGTGGTCTTGACGCCGTAATCCTTGGCCGCGACATCGCCGGCCTCCTTCATCCGCACGAAGAAGGAGTTCTGCAGGTCGATGGCGGCAAGACCGAGCACCGGTTCGTCGGCCCAGGCCGGGACGGCAAGGCTGGCCAGCACACCTGCGGCGAGTGCAGCTTTCACGGATCTAAGCATTGTCGGGTTCTCCTCGTTGGAACAGACTTCACCAGTTCAGGGCGCGTGGGTGCCTTCTCGGCTGGGCACCCTCACAGGTTGCCGTTTGCCGCGTCACCTCTCCATGCCGTCGGTGCCGGCGCCGCAGACCAGGCCGGCGATGCGGCAGCCGGCGGGAGGTACGACGGCGCCGCTCATCAGGGCGGCGAGCGAGGCGGCTCCGCTCAGGTCGGCGGCGATGCCGCATTCGAACCAGAGCAGCTCCGCCGCCCTCTGCATGTCGGAATCCTCAATCAGCACAACCTCATCGACATTGGCGCGAACGAGGTCGTAGACGCCCTCGTCGGTGCGCCCGCACGCCATCGTCGCGACCTTGGTCGTGACCTCGGGCAGGCGCACGACATGGCCCGCGGCGAGCGAGGCGTGAAGCGTCGGCGAACCGACCGGTTCGACGCCGATGATCCGCGCATCCGGCCGCAGCCGGCGGATCACCTGCGACATGCCCGCGATCAGACCGCCGCCGCCGATGGCGATGATGAACAGCGAGGCATCTGGCACCTGCTCGACCAGTTCGAGTGCGACCGTGCCCTGGCCGCTGACGACCGCCTCGTCGGCGAACGGATGGACGTAGAACGCGCCGATGCGCTCCGCTTCGCGGGTTGCCGCAAGGTGCGCCTGGTCCCACAGCGAGCCCTCGAAGCGCACCTCCGCGCCGAGCCGGCGCAGCTTCTCGGCTTTCAGCGGAGCGGCTGTCGACGGCAGGTAGATGATCGCCGGGACCCCCGCCTGGCGCGCGACATAGGCGGTGGCCAGGCCATGATTGCCGCCCGATGCCGCGACCAGCCCGTGGCGGTAGGCATCTCCCGTCAAGGTGAGCAGCCGATTGGTCGCCCCGCGGGCCTTGAACGAGCCGGTCACCTGCAGGCACTCCAGCTTCAGCCACAGATCCTGGCCGGCGATGCCGAGATGGTCAGCCGAAAAGACCGGTGTGCGGCGCACATGCGGCGAGATGCGGCCGGCCGCCGCGACGATCTCGTCATAGGCCATGGATTGTCCCCCCGGCGGCCCGCCGCTCTGCGCCCGCGCCGGCAGCGCTCGGAAGCGTCGGGGCGCTGTCGCTGTGATCGGGCATCCGCAAGGCCATCGTCCTCGCTCCATCGGTCCGTGTCCGCCGCCCGCATCTTGGTCGTTTCATATTTGATGTCAAGTTTAGATATAAAACGTGCGGACCTGGTCCGACCTGTGCTAGGTGAGGCGAAGTCGTTGGGAGCAATCCGTGGACAAGGCTGTTCGAAGCACCCGGCCGAGCTACGCCGCCCCCGCGCTGAGCAAGGGGCTCGACGTGCTCGAGCTGCTCGGCGAGCGCGGTATTCCGCTGACCATGAAGGAAGTTGCCGACGGGCTCGGACGGTCGAAGAGCGAGATCTTCCGCATGCTGATCACCTTGCAGGAGCGCGATTACATCGCCCGAGACCCCGAGACCGACGCCTATTCGCTCACCGACCGCCTGTTCAAGCTGGGTCTGCAGACCCCCAAGGTGCGCGACCTGCTGGCTGCGGCAATGCCGGAGATGGTGCGGCTGGCCGATGAGACCGAGCAATCCCCGCATCTCGTCGTCATCCACCACGGCGCAACGGTCGTCGTTGCCGCCATTCCCGGCGGGGCCGACATGTCGTTCACGCTGAAGCTCGGCTATGGCCGCATCGCCACCGACGCGACCTCCGGCAACGTCATCCTGGCCTTCCAGCCGCCCGCGATCCAGGAGCGCATCTTCGCCGAGAGCGCCGCGCTCGCCGGCAAACGGGTCGATCTGCCGGACCTGCGCAACACCTTGGAGAGCATCCGCCGTCGCGGCTACGACGTGCGCGACAGCCGCGACTTCGTCGGCATTACCGACATCGCCTGCCCGATCTTCGGCGTCGACAACACCGCGCAAGCCAGCGTCATCCTTTCCTACGTCAACCGGCACAACCATCCGAACCGTCAGCAAGAGGCGTTGGAGCTGCTTCGCGCAGCCTGCAACCGGATCTCGGAGAAGTTGTCGGCCGGAGCAGGAAAGTAGATGTCCCTCTTCGCCTCGATGACGTCGCGGTATACGCGGCAACCTCGCGGGTCTAACGTTTAACCGGACGAACTGCAATACGCTAAGGAGCGCTGCACATGACAATCGAAGGTCAATCCCTGGAGATCGGGCAGAATTTCATCGGCGGTGCATGGCAAGATGCCCCCGAGACGATGCAGGCGGTCAGCCCGTCCACGGGCGCCACCATCGGTACGCTGCCGCGCTCGCCGCGGGAGACGGTACGCGAGGCGATCGCCGCCGCCCGGGCAGCGGCCCCGGGCTGGGCCGGCACGCCCGTCTGGACGCGTGCGGCGGCCTGCATGGCGATCGCCGATGCGATCGAGGCCGGGCGCGAACGGCTGGTGCGCATCCTCAGCCTGGAACAAGGCAAGCCCATTGCCGAGGCCGGCTACGAGGTTGCCGCGGCGGCCGCAGGCTTCCGCCTTGCCGGCGAGTTGGTCAAGCAGCTCGGCGGCGAGACCATCCCGACCCAGGATCCGGCCAAGACGGTGTTGACGGTGCGCCAGCCGCGCGGCGTCTATGCCGTGGTGACGCCATGGAACTTTCCCGTCAACATCCCCGTCGAGTATCTCGCTCCGGCGATCGCCACCGGCAACACGGTGGTCTGGGTGCCTGCGCCGACGACCTCGCTCTGCGCGGTGGAGCTGATGCGCTGCTTGGTGGCCGGCGGCCTCGAAGCCGGGGTGGTCAATTTGGTGATCGGCGAAGGGCCGGTGGCCGGCGACGAGGCCGTGGCCCATCCCGACACCGATGCCGTCGGCTTCACCGGCAGTTCGGTCACCGGCCGGCGCATCGCTGAGCGCGCGGCCGGCAAGCCGATGCTGCTCGAGCAGGGCGGAAACGGCCCGGTGATCGTGTTCGACGATTGCGACCTCGACCGCGCCGCCCAGGCCACCGCAGTCGGTTGCTTCTTCAACGCCGGCCAGGTTTGCGCCGCCTCCGAGCGCATTCTGGTGCAGCGCGGCGTGGCCCGTGCCTTCGCCGAGAAGCTCGCCGCGCTGGCGCAGAAGCAGGTGCTCGGCGATCCGCGCGCCGAGGCGACCACCATGGGTCCGCTCAACAATCCGGCGGTGGCGCGCAAGACCCGCGCGCATGTCGACGACGCCGTCCAGGGCGGTGCCGAGGTGCTCCACGGCGGCAAGCCGCGGCCGGACCTCGGCAGCCCGCTCTATTTCGAGCCGACCGTGCTATTCGGCGTCCAGCCGTCGATGCTGATCAATCGCGAGGAGACCTTTGGGCCGGTCGCGCCGGTGATCGTCTTCGACACCGAGGACGACGCTCTCGCGCTGGCACTCGAGAACGACTACGGCCTGACTTCGAGCGTCTTCACCCGCGACATCGGGCGCGCCCTCCGGTTCGGCAAGGCGATCCGCGCCGGCATCGTCAACATCAACGATGCCCCGACCTATTGGGAGCTGCACATTCCGTTCGGCGGCGGCATCGGCACCAAGAGCGGCATCGGCAGGCTCGGCGGCCGGCACACGCTGGAGGCGATGACCGAGATCAAGACCATTTCCATCCACGCATAGCCGGCACGAAAATGGTCGATATATCGCGCCACGACGTGGCGGAGCTCTTGTCGGCGCTGGTCGCGATCCCCAGCATCAATCCGGCCTTCCGCCGCGAAGGACAGCCCCCGGATTGGTTCGGCGAAGCCCCGCTTGCCCGGTTTGTCGCGGACTGGCTGGCCGCGGCGGGCCTCGAGACCCGTTTCGACGAGGTCGAGCCCGGCCGTCCCAACCTGATCGCCGAGCTCCGCGGCGGCGGTCCGGGCAAGACGATGGTCTGGGAGGGGCACCTCGACACCGTGCAGGTGGACGGCATGACCGATCCGTTCACCGCGCGCATCGACGGCAGCCGGCTCTACGGGCGCGGCGCTGTCGACGACAAGGGCTGCTTGGCGATGTTCATGCTGGCGCTCAGCGCCCTCAAGCGGAGCGGGCGCCCGCATCGCGCCGTCACCTTCCTGGCCGCGGTCGACGAGGAGGTGACCTTCAGGGGCATCGTCCATCACGTCCGCAGCCACCCGGCCTACGACCTCGGCGTTGCTGGCGAGCCGACCGGGCTACAGGTGATCAGGGCCTGCAAGGGCGTCATCCGCTGGCATCTCGACGTCGCCGGCCGCGGCGCCCACTCGTCCAAGCCCGGCGAAGGCATCGACGCGATCGCCGCTGCGGCCAAGCTCCTGGCACATCTGCGCGCCTATGCGGCCGGTGCGCCGCGCAACCATCCGCTGCTTGGCGGCCGGACGCTGACCTGCACTATGATCGAAGGGGGAGAGGGGCCGAACACCGTCCCCGCCCATGTGCGCCTGACCTTCGATTTCCGCACCTTGCCGGATCAGACCGGCATGGAAGCCTGGCAGGAGATCGCCGACGTCGTCGCCGAATTCGCGCGCCGGCGCGGCGGCGGTGCCCGCTTCTCCATGCAGCCGCCGTTTGTCGATTCCGTATCGATGGAGGTCGCGGAGGATGCCGAGATCGTGCGCCGGCTGGTTCAGGCGCTGGAGAGCCACGGCCTGCCCGGAACCGTGGCCGGCGTGCCGTTCGGTTCGGACGCCAGCAAGCTCACCCGTGCCGGCTCGCCGACGGTGATCTTCGGCCCCGGCCATATCGAGCAGGCGCATGCGATCGACGAGTTCGTCGATCTCGATGACGTCGCACGTGCCGCCGCGGTGCTGGTCACGCTGGCGCAATCGGCCTGAAACGGATCACCGCCTCAGCGAAGCGAAGCTCCCTTTTGCCGGGATTGCCCCGGCGCTATGGCTGCGCGGCGTCCGGCAGGGCGGCGATGCAGTCGATCTCGACGAGAATGCCGATGAGCTGGCTGCCCACGGTGGTCCGCGCCGGGGCGGCCGAGGCAAAGAACTCCTTGTAGATCTCGTTGTATTCGGCGAACCGGGTCACGTCGCTCAGATAGGCATTGACCTTCACCGCCATCGAAAAATCGGTGCCTGCGCCGCGCAGGATGGCCTCGACATTGTTCAAGGTCTGGCGGACCTGCCCGGCGAAATCGTCGGGCATCCGGCCGGTCGCCGGATCGACCGGCCCCTGGCCGGAAACGAACACGAAACCATTGGCGACGACGCAGTGGGAATAGTGGCCGGCGGCCGGAGCTGCACCGTCGATGTTCAGGGGCTTTCGCATGGCGGACTTTCTAGAGCAACTCCAGCAGAAGTGGCAACGGTTTTCCGTCCGGAATGGCGGAAAAACAAAGACTTAGAGCGGAGCGCCGATTCGAAGGAGCGATGATCCGCTCGAGGCTCGATTGCGTTCCGCAAACCGTCGGCGCGCGGCCTCGATGATGGTTCCGGGATCGGCCGACGGATCGACGTCGAGGCTTGGCTCGGCCGCGGCCGGTTGCGCGATCGGGTCTTTCAGCGCGTGCCCGGAAACCACCAGGACGACAGGACGCGGCAGCTCGGGCAGCCGGCGCAACGCCGCCAGCGGCGTCGCCGAGGCCGGCTCCGCGGCAATGCCTTCCAGCCGGCCGAGATCGAGCATCGCCTGCCGGATCTCGTCGTCGCCGACCGCCACGGCCTGGCCGTTGGCCGCCCGGATCACCCGCAGCGTCCGCGTCCCGTCGTCCGGATAGCCACGCAGCGGATCGTTGATCGAGCCGGGAATGCCGGTCACCGGCGCCGTCCAGGCCTCGACCGTGTCCCGCCCCTTGGCGAAGGCGTCCGCGATCGGCGCGCACCCTTTTCCCTGGACGCCGACCGGTACCGGCACGGCGTCGATCAGGCCCTCCCGTTCGAGGGTCAGCGCACCTTGGACGATGCCGTCGAGCATCGGCCCGGCGCCGATCGGGACGAGCACGGTGCCGACCCGGCCCAACGGGCTCCACAGCTCGTAGAAGATCGTGGCGTGGGCCGCGGTCATATACGGGTTGAGATAGGTGGAGGTCAGGTTGGCCCAGCGGGAGCTCTGCGCCCGGATGCGCTCGGCCTCGCGGTAGGCATCGCTGAAATTGCCCGCGACCTCCAGCACGATCGCGCCATGCGCCTTGGCCTGGATCAGCTTGTTCGGCGGGGTGCCTTTGGCAAGCGCGACGATGCAGGGCAGCCCGGCGCGTGCAGCATAGGCGCTGACCGATGCGGCATTGTTGCCGGTGGAGGCGCAGACGACACCCTCGGCCCCGAGCGCGAGCGCTACCGAGACGGCGACAGCCGAGCCGCGGTCCTTGAACGAGCCGGTCGCATTCGTCCATTCGGCCTTGACGTAGACCTGGTCGTGCGGAAACAGGCGGTCGAGCTTCAACAGCGGCGTCGCGCCCTCACCCAGGCTGACGCGGCGCTCGCCGACCGGCAGCACCGGCGCATAGTCCCAGAAGCCGGCCGCGTTTCCGGGCATTTGCAAGGGTCTGTCGACCACGGCGCGCAGCGAACCGCCACAGCGGCCGCAGCGCGGGTCGAGATCGGGCGGACGGGTGCTGCCGCAGACAGCGCAGACGAGGATCGTCGCCGAAAGGCCGCCGTCGGTCGGCCCGCGGCTGCGCTGAGAGTGGGGCGAAGCGGACATGCCGGTTCCTAGATCGCGCGGCCGTCGGCGGGATCGAAGAGGCTGATGCGGCCGACGTCGACGCCGAAGCGCATCGCCTCGCCGGGCCGAGCCGCGACGGACGGGTCGCAGCGTGCAATAACGGTCTCCTCGCCGACCCGCGCATGGACGAGCGTATCCATGCCCATCGGCTCGACCAGCAGGACGTCGGCCAGCAGCGAGGCGGCATCTGCAGCTCCGGCCGCCTGCTCGGCCAGGTGCTCCGGCCGCGTTCCGAACAGCACCGGCTTTCCGGCAAGCGGCGCGGCGCGTGACGCCAGCTCGGCCGGCAGCGCAATCACCGAACCGCCGTCCAGCCGCGCCGCCTTGCCCCCCGACTCCAAGGTCGCCGGGAGAATGTTCATGCCTGGGCTGCCGATGAAAGTGGCCACGAAACGCGTCGCCGGCGCGGCATAGAGCTCCTGCGGCGGCGCCACCTGCTCGATGCGGCCGGCATTCATCACCACCACCCTGTCGGCCAGCGTCATGGCCTCGACCTGATCGTGGGTCACGTAGATGGTGGTGGTCTTCACCGTCTGGTGCACGCGCTTGATCTCGCTGCGCATCTGCATCCTCAGCTTGGCATCGAGGTTGGAGAGCGGCTCGTCGAACAGGAACAGGCGCGGATGACGCACGATGGCGCGGCCCATCGCGACGCGCTGCCTTTGACCGCCGGACAGCGCGCGCGGGTAGCGCTCGAGCAGACCGTCGAGGCCGAGGATGCGCGAGGCCTCCTCGACGCGGGCGCGGATCTCGGGCCGCGGCGTTTTCCTGAGCTCGAGCCCGAATGCGATGTTCTGGAACACGGTGAGATGCGGATAGAGCGCGTAATTCTGGAACACCATGGCAATGTCGCGCTGCCGCGCCGGCAGCGTGTTGACCAGCTGATCGGCAATGCGGATCTCGCCGGACGTCACCGACTCCAGCCCCGCGATCATCCGCAGCGTCGTCGACTTGCCGCAGCCGGATGGACCGACCAGAACGACGAACTCACGATCGGCGACGTCCAGGTTGATGCCCTGCACCGCCGCGGCGGCCGGACCATAGCTCTTGACGAGATTGCGAAGAGAGAGTTTTGCCAAATGTTGCCCGTGCTTCGTCACCATCGACATAGGCGCTGCTGCGCGGGCCGCATCCCGGAACCCACGATCGCAAGCGGCCCCTCCGTTCTCGCCAGCCTATCGACTTGCCAGGTCAAGTCAAACGTTTTAACAATCGCAAACTGTCGAGATGGAGACGAAGGTGCCGCCCACCGCTGGTCCGTGCCGATCGCTTCGCGGAACGCGTCCATCGCGCCAGGTCCATCGCATTTGGGGTGTCAAACAAACCGGGAAGGCCGCCTGGAAGCACAGGGTTCGGCCGGAGGAGAATCGAATGACGACAACACCGAAGCGTGGCTTGGCCACGCCGCTGATCGCTGCTGCAGCCTTGCTTGTCCTGGCGCATCAAGCCGGGGCCGAACCGCTCCAGATCACCGTCTGGCATCAAGAGCAGGTGCAATCGCGCGTCGACCAGTTCCAGAAGGTGATCGACGCCTTCAACGCGTCGCAGTCGGATTACAATGTGGTGCAGCAGGTTCAGGGCTGGGGCACCATCTATCAGAAGCTGCCGCCGGCGATCCAGGCGGGGGTGCAGCCCGACATCGACTTCACCATCCCCGACTTCACCGTCACCATCCGCGAGACCGGTGCGGTGCAGCCGGTCGACGATATCGTCGCCGAGATCGAGAAGAAGCACAAATTCATCGACCAGGCGCTGACGCCTTATAAGGACGACGGCAAGATCTGGGCGGTGCCGCTCTACGGGATGGTGCAGCTGCTCTGGTACCGGAAGGACCTGTTCAAGGAGGCGGGCCTCGATCCGCAATCACCGCCGAAGACCTGGGACGAGTTCCTCACGGCAGCCAAGACGCTGACCAAGGACGGCAAGTACGGGGTCGGCGTGCCGGCGTCGAAGAGCCTCGCCACCGACCAGGTCCTCTATTCGCTGATGAGCGTCAACGACGGCTCCGAGCTGTTCGACGCCTCGGGCAAGGTGACCTTCGACACGCCCAAGAACGAAGAGACGCTCGGCTTCTACAAGCAGCTCGCCGACCTTTCGCCGAGCGGCATCGCCTCGTGGACGTGGCCGGAGCCCCAGGATGCGTTCAATGCCGGCGCCGTCGCCATGGCGATCGAGAAGGGCCAATATCTGGCGCCGTTCGAAACCGCGTCGGGGCAGCCGGCCGACCAGCTCGGCTGCGCCCAGATTCCGGTTGCACCCGGCGGCAAGCCGGCCAGCATCTACTACTCCAACGGGGCCATGGTGCTGACCAGCGATCCGGCCAAGCGCAAGGGCGCGGCCGCGTTCCTGGCCTTCGTGCTCGAGCCGAAGAACTATGCCGAGTTCCTGCTTGCCGAGCCCGGCCTGTTCCTGCCGCTCACCGAGGACGGCAACACCGAGGCCTGGTCGGCGTCTCCGATCCTGGCGAAATACAAGTCCTGCGTCGACCTGCTGATCCAGACGTCGAAGGTCGGCGTGCTGCCGGGCTTCAACACCGGCACTGTGCAGAAGGCGATCGGCCCGATCATGGCGCAGAACATCATGTCGCAGGTGGTGCAGAAGGTGGTGGTCGGCGGCGAGGACCCGAAGGCCTCGGCCAACTGGGGTGAAGCGCAAATGAAGGCCGCCGCCGGCCAGTAAGCGCCATGGCGAGCGTGATCGCAGCAGCAGAAGACGGCTTGGGCGCAGCCGCCCCGGCCGTCCCTCACCCGGTGCAGCCGGTGCGGGCCGGCATCGGCCGGCTGTTCATCGCGCCTTTGCTGATCTGGCTGGCGGTGACGATTGCGCTGCCGCTCGGCTACTGCGTGTGGATCAGCGTCACCGACGCCAACACCATGGGCGGCGCGCCCCGCTTCGTCGGGCTGCGCAACTATGCGACCGTCTTCGGCGACGGCACGTTCGGGCCGGCCTTTCTGCGCACGGTCGCCTGGGCGATCGGCGGCGCGATCGTGCAGACCGCACTTGCCGCCGGCGCCGCATTGCTGCTCAACCAGCGCTTCACCGGCCGGCATCTGGCGCGCACCTGGATCATGGCCTCGTGGGTGGTGCCCACCATCGTCACCACGTTTCTCTGGCGCTGGATGCTCAACGCCGACTACGGCATCGTCAACCACATGCTTATCGCCGCCGGGCTCGTCGCCCGGCCGATCGACTTCCTCGGCTCTCCCAACTACGCCTTCGCCACCGTGGTCTGGATCAACGCCTGGCGCTGGTTTCCCTTCCTGACGCTGCTGATCCTCGCGGCGCTCACCCGCATTGCCCCGGAATATTACGAGGCCGCCAGCATCGAAGGCGCCACGACCTGGCAGCTGTTCACCAAGGTGACGCTGCCGTTCCTGCAGCCCGTCCTCTACGTGGTCGGGCTGCTCGGCACGCTCTGGTCGGTCAACGTCTTCGACATCATCTGGCTGACCACCAAAGGCGGCCCGCTCGACGCGACCACGACGCTGCCGGTGTCGATCTATATCCGCGCCTTTCAGCAGTTCAAGCTGGGCGAGGCCAGCGCGATCTCGGTCAGCATGGCGGCCATCCTCCTGGTCTTCGCGGTGGTCTATATCCGCCTCGCCCCCAAGGGGGCGTCGGAACAGGAGATCGTCTGATGGCCGCGCAAGACCGCCTCGGCCGGATCCTTCGCACGCTGCTGGTGCTGCTTGTCCTGGCCGTCATCGGCGCACCCTTCGTGTGGATGCTGTTGTCTTCGTTCCAGCTCAATGCGGCGCTGATCCGGCCAGGATCGTTTCTCGCCTGGGACGCTTTCACCCTCGCCAACTACCTGAAGCTGCCGGCCGCGGCGAACTACGTCCTGCTCGCCCGCAACAGCTTCCTGGTGGCGCTGTTCGGCACGGCGGTGGCGATCCCGCTTGCGCTGCTTGCCGCCTACAGCGTGTTCCGCACCCAGTATCGCGGCCGCGCCTTCATCTACAACGTCCTGCTCGTGGTCTACATCTTTCCCGGCGTGCTGCTTCTGGCACCGCTGTTCCGCATCTTCGCCGCGGTCGGCCTGCTCAACTCATGGGCCAGCCTGGTGATCATGAACGTCACCTTTGCCGTGCCGTTCAGCGTCTGGCTGATGCGCGGTTTCTTCACCTCGATCCCGGCCGGGATCGAGGAGGCAGCCGCGATCGACGGCGCCACCGACATGCAGATCCTGGCACGCGTGATCGTGCCGCTCACCGCTCCCGGCATCCTGGTCACCGCGACCTACACCTTCGTGCTTTCCTGGACCGAATTCATGTTCGCCTCGGTGTTCATCGTCGACGACCGGCTGAAGACCCTGCCGGTCGGATTGGAGGGGCTGGTGTCGCAATACAGCATCGACTGGGGCCTGCTGTCGGCGGCAGCCGTCATGGCGGCGCTCCCGGTCATCGTCTTGTTTGCCGTCGCGGGGAACTATTTCGTCGCCGGCATCACCTCTGGATCCGGAAAGTGAGCGAGCCGCGCCGTCCGTCAGAGCTGCGGCGGCGGCAAGCCGGCATCGGCAAAGCGCTTGGCCGCCAGCACATGGCGCTTGCCGTCCCGCAGCGAGAAGCGGCCGTGACCCGGCAGAAACGCCGTGAAGTCGAGCCCGGCCAGCTTGCGGATCGACGCCAGCGACTTCGACACGCTGCAATCCTCGATGTCCTGCAGGATGATCCTGCCGTCGGCGAACAGCGCATCCCCGGACACCAGTGCGCTGAGGCCCCTGCCCTCGACCAGCCAGGAGACGTGGTCGTCGCTGTGGCCGGGCGTCGCCACCGCGGTGAAGCGAAACGACCCGGCCGAAATCGCGGCGCCGTCTTCGACGACCTGGTCGGCCGCCGGCGGCGTCCAGCGAAAGTCGAGCGGGTAGGCCCGTCCCCTCGCCCGGTCGAGGCTGATCAGCCGCTCGTCCTTTGCGGCGAGGATGGCGGCTGTGCGCGGCCCGGCGACGACGCGCAGGCCGGGGATCTCGGCGACGAGCGCGGCAGCCCCGCCGGAGTGATCGGCATGGCCGTGGGTGAGCACGAGAGTGCGCAATCCGCTCGGCTCCAATCCGTCACGGCGCAGCGTCGCGATCAGACCGTCGACATCCTCGCCGGCGCCGGCATCGAAAAGATGGTGCTCGCTGCCGTCGGTGACCAGGAAGACGTTGCAGTCGAGCGCGTGCGACAGGTCGAAGCCGGTCGCGCCGCTGGCGACCAAATGAAGTCCATCCGCAATCCTCATCGCACCTCGGCTCCTCTCGACATGACATTGATCCATTGTCCCCAACAGCGAGGCCTTGTCGAATGAAACAGCGCGCACTCGATCTCCTCGATCTTTCGGGCAAGGTCGCCATCGTCACCGGCGGCGCCTCCGGCCAGGGCAAGGCGGCGTCGCAGCTGTTCGCGGCCCACGGCGCCGAGGTCGTCGTCGCCGACATCGACGGGGACGGCGCCGCCGCGGCCGCCGGCGAGATCGGCGGCTTGGGCATGCGCGTCGACGTCGCGCGCGAAGACGACATCGCGCAGATGGTGGCCGAGACGGAACGTCGCTTCGGCGGGCTCGACATCCTGTTCAACAATGCCGGCATCGGCTACAGCTCCAACGCGCGCTACAAGATGGCCAACGTGGTCGACACCCCCGAGCAGGCCTGGGACGCGATTCTCGGCGATCAATCTGAAGAGCGTCGGGTTGGGCTGCAAGCATGCGATTCCGGCTCTGCTCAAGCGCGGCGGCGGCTCGATCATCAACAACGCCTCGATCAATGCGCTGGCCGGCGTTTCCGGCGCCGACGCTTATACCGCTGCCAAGGGCGGCATCGTCTCGCTCACCCGCGTGCTCGCCGTCGACTGGGGGGCCAAGAACATCCGCGTCAACTGCATCTGCCCCGGCCCGGTAGCCACGCCGATGATCGCCGGCATGCTCCAGGATCCCGCCTTCCAGGAGGCCATGGAAAAGGCGGTGCCTCTGGCGCGGGTCGCCGCGGCCGAAGAGATCGCCGCAGTGGCCGTGTTCCTGGCCACGCCGGCCGCCGCCTATGTCAACGGAGCGATCGTGCCGGTCGACGGCGGCTGGTCGGCGCGCTGACCAGGCCGCCACGCGCTCAGCGGATCGCCTCGCCGGTCGCCTCGTCGAAGACATGCGCCTGCTCCATGTCGATGCCGAGCGCCAGCGCTTGACCGACGCGCGGCAGCGCGCGCGGCTCGATCCGGGCAATGACGCGATGGGTGTCGTCGACCAGCGCGGCCTCGCCCACCGGCGTGCCCGGCACGTCGAAATGAATGTAGGCGTCGGGTCCGGTCATCTCGGTGACCAGCACGGTCGCCTCGATGGCCTGGGTCGCCCCGCCCAAAGTGAAGTCCTCGGGCCGCACACCGATGGTCACCTCGCGGTCGAGATAGGGTCCGAGCGACCGCTCGCGCTCCTGCGGGAAATCAAGAACGCTGGCGGTGCCGGCCGGCCGGGCAGCGATGCGGCCGTCGTGGCGAAGCAGGCGCGCCCGGATGAAGTTCATGGCCGGGCTGCCGATGAAGCCGGCGACGAAGCGGTTGGCCGGCCGGTGGTAGAGCTCCGCCGGAGTGCCGAACTGCTGCAGGTTGCGCTCCTTCTCGGAGGCCACCGGACTGAGCACGGCGACGCGGTCGCCCATCGTCATCGCCTCGACCTGGTCGTGGGTGACGTAGAGCGTGGTCACGCCGAGCCGCTGGTTGAGCAGCCGCAACTCGCTGCGCATCTGGACGCGCAGCGCGGCGTCGAGATTGGACAGCGGCTCGTCGAGCAGGAAGCACGCCGGCTCGCGCACGATCGCCCGGCCCATCGCCACGCGCTGCCGCTGGCCGCCCGACAGCGCTCCCGGCCGGCGGCCGAGATAGGGCGTCAGCGCCAAGGTCTTGGCCGCAGCCTCGACGCGCCGGGTGATCTCGGCCGGCGGCATCCGCCGCTGCTTCAGCGCAAAGCCCATGTTTTCGGCGACCGACATATGCGGGTAGAGCGCGTAGTTCTGGAACACCATGGCGACATCCCGCTCGCCGGGATCGACATGGGTGACGACCCTGTCGCCGAGCAGCACGTCGCCGGTCGACAGCTCTTCCAGGCCCGCCGCGCTGCGCAGCAGCGTGGACTTGCCGCACCCCGAGGGCCCGACCAGCACGACGAACTCGCCGTCGGGCACGGCCAGGTCGACATGGGAGAGCGCCAGCGTGCCGTCCGGATACCGTTTGGAAACGCCGCTAAAGGTCAGGGAGGCCAAAAATCACTCCATTCTCTGGTCCGGGCCGGTGATCGACGCGCGGCATATGCCTCACCCCTTGACCGAGCCGAAGGTTAGGCCGCGCACGACGTAGCGGTCGAGCATCAGGAAGATCAGCATCGGCGGGATCATCGCTGCCACCGCGGCCGCGCCGATGAAGTTCCAGGTCGCCCCCGAGGTGGCGAAATAGCCGAGCGTGCCGATCGGCAGCGTCATCGTGCGCTGGTTGGAAAGCACCAGCGGGAACGCCGCATTGTTCCAGGCGAAGACGAAGGCGAACATCGAGGTCACGATCAAGCCGGAGCGGACCAGCGGCAGGGTGATTTGCAGCATGATCACCCACCATTTCGCCCCGTCGACGCGGGCGGCCTCCTCGAGCTCCACCGGCAGTTCGTCGATGAAGCTCTTCATCAGCCACACCGAGAACGGGACGGTCACCGTCTGCAGGATGACGATCATCGAGATGTAGGTGCCGCTGAGGCCGAGCCGCGAGACCAGCACGAAATAGGGGATGAGGAAGGCGACCGGCGGCGCCATCAGCAGCCCGAGATACCAGAACAGGATGTTCTTGCGGCCTTTGATCCGGAAGCGCGACAGCGCATAGGCGGCCGGAAATGAGAACGGCAGATTGAGCAGCACCGCACCGCCTGCCACGATGAAGCTGTTGATCAGCTGCTGCAGGTTGCGGCCGGGATCGACGAAGCTGGTCTGG
The DNA here is from genome assembly GCA_963791325.1 of uncultured Alphaproteobacteria bacterium. Taxonomy (GTDB): domain Bacteria; phylum Pseudomonadota; class Alphaproteobacteria; order Rhizobiales; family Rhizobiaceae; genus JBEVJK01. The sequence goes on from CAWBRU010000022.1 coordinate 252,328, forward strand.
ACGGCATCGAGTGTGGGCTTGAAGATCAGCACCGGCGGCATCTGGAAGACCGTCGCCGACGGGCGGATCGCCAGCATGAAGAACCACAGGATCGGGCCGATGAACACCGCCAGCACGAAGGCGACCAGCAGGTAGGTGATCGTATTGGCGGCGAGCCTCTTCGAACGGGTCACGGCTATTCCCAGTTCCTGAACGCAACGGCGGCGTAGCTCACGATGATCACGTTGACGATGAGCACGATCATCCACGTCATCGCCGACGCCTGGCCGATATTGAAGTCGACGAGGCCGGTCTGATAGAGCGAGTAGCCGAGCGTCCGTGACGACGATCCCGGTCCGCCGCGGGTCAGAACCAGCACCAGGTCGAAGGTGTTGAAGAGCTGCATGAAGCGCAGCATCACCACCACGGCGATGGTGTTGCGGATCATTGGCAGCTTGATGCGGCGGAAGGTCTCCCAGGCGCCGGCGCCGTCGAGCTTGGCGGCCTCCAGCAGGCCTTGCGGCACCGCCAGCAAAGCGGAGTAGAAGACGATCGCGCAGAACGGGGTCCATTGCCAGAAATCGGCAAACAGGATCGCCGGCAGCGCCGTCCAGCTGGAGCCGAGCAGGCCCTCGGCCGGAAGCGGGAAATGCAGGCTGCGCAACAGCCAGGGGATCAGCCCGCCGGTCGGGTCGTACATGTAGCGGAACAGGAAGCCGACCACGATCGGCGCAATCGTCGTCGGCATGATCAGCAGCGCCCGCGCCACATTCATGCCCGGCACGCTGCGGAACAGGAGCAGCGGCGACCGCGAGCCCCGCCACCACCTCGAGCACCGTGCCGGCCACCGTCAACAGCACGGTGTTGACCAGCGGCACCCAGAAGGTGTCGCGGGTGAGCGCCATCTGGTAATTGCCCCAGCCGATGAAGCCCAGCGGCTGGGGGCCCATCTGCAGGTTCCAGAAATAGAAGCTGTTCTTCAAGGCGAAGAACAGCGGGAAGACGGTGACGGCGAGCAGCATGACGATGCTCGGCGCGATCAGCAGCCAGGCAAGCCAAGTCGATTTCGGTTTCGGCGGAAGGGGAATGGTCAGCGAGGTGGAAGGCATCCCTATTCCTTGCAGGCCGCGGCGCCGCCTCCGAATGGTTTGCGGCGCAGCTTCATCGCTCCTGAAGCGGTGCCGCACAATGTTTGACGATCGGCCGTCCGGCCGATCTGGAGCAATTCCAGGAGAAGTGGAAACCGGTTCTCCGTCCGGAATTGCGAAAAACAAAGGCTTAGAGCGGGTCGGCGATTCAAAGAAACGCTGAACCGATCTAGCCGGCGAGGCTGGCGATCAGCTTCTTGGTGTTGTCCAGCGTGTCGTCATAGCTCTCCAGCGAATAGGGGATCATGAAATTCCCCTTGAGCACGTTGGTCCACAGCATGGTGGTTTCCTCGACGCACTGTTCCGGCGACAGGCTGCCGCCGAGCACGCGATTGAGGTTGAGGCCGTAGATGCTCTCCAGCGTGGTGTAGGTCGGGACCGGGGAGCGCACCACCTTGCCGTTGCCGATCTCGATGCCGCGCAGCTGCTCGGGCAGATAGGGATATGCCTTGAGCAGCTCGGGGTCGGCGTAGAGCGAACGGCGGGCGAAATCGGCGAACTGATGGCCGAATTTGTCGTAGAGCGCCATCGCCTTCTGCGCCTTGGCCGAGGTCGCCCATTTGACGAACGTCCAGGCCTCGTCCTGCTGGGCGGAGTTGGCGGCGATGCCGAGGCTCCAGCCGCCGATGCTGCCGACTTGGGGGGCGTCCGAATGCGGCAGCGGCACGATCCCGATCTTGTCCGCGATGACCGAATCCTTGCCGGACATGTAGCCGTCCTTGCGGCACAGATAGAAGTAGGCGGACCACCAATAGAAGATGCCGATATCGCCCTTGGCAAAGCGCATGCCCGCATCGAACCAGTTGTAGTTGACCGCCTCCGGGGGCGAGTTCTTGTAGATGTCGAGGAAGATCTTGATGGCGTCCAGCGTGCCGGGGTCCGACAAGGCCGGCTCGAAATTCCAGGGAGCGCCGGGGAAGCTCTTGAACCAGCGGCCGCCCATGCTGGCCTGAAGCTGGGTGAACATATGGACGATGGGCGCCGGCTGCTGCCCGGAAACGACCGAGCCGAACATGGTGTTGCCGTCGAAGCTCTGGCCCTTCATCTTCTTGATGGTTTCGAGATATTCGGCCCAGGTCCAGCTGCCGTCCTTGGGGATGGTGATACCCGCTTTCTCGGCAAAGTCGGTGCGGTACATCACGCCCTGGCCGTAGGTGGCGACCGGCAACGTGCCGATCTGGCCGCGCCATTCGTTCATCGAGTAGAGGACTTGCGGAATGAAGTCTTTGAGGTCGATGTCCTTATCGGCCTTGATGCGGTCGTTGAGCGGCGTGATCCACTTGCTTTCGATGTATTGGCCGAGCCAGATGTTGTCGACCGAGACGATGTCGGCATCGGGCTGGCCGCTGACGAAGGAAGAGACCAAGCGCGCCTGCAGCGCTTCGTAGGACAGGCTCTCGATGGTCACGGCAATGCCGGTTTCGTCGCTGAACTGCTTCTTGATGCCGTCAAGCGCGTAGTAGAACGGGTCGCCGACCAGCAGGATCTTGAGGGTCTTCGATTGGGCATGGCCGATCCGCGGCATGGACAAGCTGCTGGCTACCGCGGTCGCGCCGGCGGCCTTGAGCAGGGTGCGCCGCGAGACGTGTTTGCTGACGATGGTCATGGTTGGATCCTCTCTGAACGGATTGCGCCCGTCTGCCGGTGCTTGATCTTGGACGCCGAGGCGGCGTCATGGTCCGCTGGGCGACGGTACACGCGATCGTGCGTGCCGCAATCCCCTTCGCCCAAAACAGTATGGCCGCTGCAACCCTCCCTGCGTCTGCCCGGCCCGCCTTCCCCAAGGCGTTCACGGTCGGCTGCCTGACGCTTTCAGCCCGTATCGTTGACGGTTAAACGTTATACAAGTAACGTTCGAATGACCCGGAAAGTCAAGCCGCTTGTTCCACGAATGAGCGCCGGGACGGCTTGCAATGGACAGGCCGCGCCCGAGCACGAAGAGGGATGATGGATTTCAATTTGATCATACGCGGCGGCACCGTCGTCGACGGCAGCGGCGCACCCTCCTTCAAGGCCGACGTCGCCCTGCGCGAGGACCATATCGCCGCGATCGGCGAGCTTTCGGGGCAGACCACCGAGCGCGAGATCGACGCGCAGGGCCTGGTCGTCTCGCCCGGCTTCATCGACAATCACACCCATGACGACGGCTACCTGCTGACGCACCCGGCGATGCTGCCCAAGATCAGCCAGGGTGTGACCAGCGTGGTGATCGGCAATTGCGGCATTGGACTGGCACCGCTGAGAGGCAAGGAGATCGTCCCGCCGCTCAACCTGCTTGGCGAACCGGATCTGTTCCGGTTTGAAACCTTCAACGCCTTTCTGAGCGAGCTCGACCGCAATCCGGCGGCGGTCAATGCCATTCCTCTGGTCGGTCACACCACGTTGCGCGTGAATGCGATGGATTGCCTGGAAAGGGCCGCGACGCGCGACGAGACGACGGCGATGCGCCGCGATCTCGAAGAGGCGCTGGACGCCGGCGCCGTCGGCTTCTCGACCGGCGTGTTCTATCCGAACGCGAATGCCGCGACCGCCCAGGAGGTGATCGAGGTCGGCGCTCCGCTGCGCGGCAAGGGCGCGGTCTACTGCGCCCATATCCGCAACGAGGGAGACTGGATCCTGGTCGCGCTCGAAGAAGCCTTCGAGATCGGCCGGCAGCTCGAAGCCCACACGGTGATCTCGCACCACAAGCTGGTCGGGGTGCACAATCACGGCCGCTCGGGCGAGACGCTCGGGCTAATCCACACTCGGCGGATGCGCCAGTCGGTCGGGCTCGACGCCTATCCCTATCCGGCCGGCTCTTCGGTCTTGAACCGGCGCACCTTTCACGACGAGGACGACAAGGTCATGGTCGCCTGGTCGACGCCGCACGCCGAGCATGCCGGACGCGACCTGGCCGAGCTGCGCGCCGAGCTCGGCATGACGCTCGACGAGGTCATCGACTATCTGAGCCCGGCAGGCGGCATCTATTTCCAGATGGCCGAGGACGATGTGCAGCGCATTCTCGCTTATCCCGAGACGATGATCGGCTCGGACGGGCTGCCCAACGACACCCATCCCCATCCGCGGCTGTGGGGCACGTTTCCGCGCGTGCTTGGCCGCTACAGCCGCGACCTCGGGCTGTTCAGCCTGGAGACGGCGGTGCACAAGATGACCGGCCTGACGGCCACCCAGTTCCGCTTGTCCGACCGCGGCTTCATCCGCGCCGGCGCCAAGGCCGACATCACGATTTTCGATCCTGCCAAGGTTATCGATGTGGCAGACTGGGCCAATCCGCACGAATCCTCGCGCGGCATCGAGCGCGTCTTCGTCAACGGAACCGAGGTGTGGCGCGACGGCGGCCATACCAACGCCACGCCCGGCGAGGTCATTCGCCGCGTCTATTGAACCAACGATCAGGCGAGCCAGGAGACCCCCGAGCCGTGCCGACTGCCCCCTCCCTTTCCCCCATCGAGACGGCCCGGCTGCTGCGCGACCTGGTCGACACCATGATCCCGGGAGACGAACAATGGCCGAGTGCCGCCGATGTGGGCGTCCAGGGCCTGCTCGGCCTTCGCCTGATCGAGATCTTCGGCGAGAACGGTTGCGACCGGCTGATCGCCGATTTGGCAGCGAGCGGCGCACCGTTCACCGGCAAGGACAGAGCAAGCCGCGAGGCGATCGTGGCGCGATTCGAGGCCGCCGATCCGAAGCGCTTCGCGACCGTGCTGCTTGCGATCTATACCGGCTACTACGAGCATCCCGCCGTGGTTGCCGCCGTCGCCGCGCTCGGCATGCCCTACCGCGCCCGGCCGGTTCTGGGCGGTTACGAGCTGCCGCCCTTCAATCCGCTGCACGACACGCCGCGGCACGGCCGGGGCGGCTATGTGCGGACCGAGGACGTCAGGCGCGTCGAGCTTTCCGGCCTGGCGCATCTCGCCGGCCGCTGATCGCAGACACGACGATCAAGGAGTATCCATGACGATCCGCACCGAACATGCCGACGTCCTGATCATCGGCTCCGGCGCGACGGGGGCTCTTTCCGGCCTGGTGCTGGCGCAGGCGGGGCTGCGCGTGGTGTGCCTCGAACAGGGTGGCTGGGTCGAGCGCCTCGACCATCCCCACTACCATGCCGACTGGCAGTGGCGGCGCAAGACCGAGTGGAATGCCGACGTCAATGTCCGCACCCCCCACCCCGACGACTTTCCCGTCGACAGCGATTCCTCCCAGGTGCTGATGTGGAACGGGGTGGGTGGTTCGACCAATGTCTACGGCGCCATCTGGCCGCGCTTCCGGCCCTCCGACTTCCGCAAGGGGGTCGAGCACGGCCTCGCGCCCGACTGGCCGATCAGCTATGAGGACATCGACCCCTATTACGAATGGGCCGACCGGCTGATCGGCGTAAGCGGCCTCGCCGGAGATCTGGCGATGCCGCCGCAGCGCGACCCGGTGACCCCCAGCCTGCCGCTCAGCCCCGCTGCGCGCAAGCTCGGTCAAGCCTTCGAGCGTCTCGGCTGGCATTGGTGGCCGGTTCCGGCGGGCGTCATCTCGCAGGATTACGACGGGCGCGTCGCCTGCAACGGCTGCGGCATCTGCAACGGCTGCCCGCGCGGCTCGATGAGCAAGTTCTCGCTCTCGGTCTGGCCGCGCGCCCTGAACGCCGGCGTCGAGCTCCACACTTATGCGCGCGTGCTGCGGCTCCAAAAGGGCCAGGACGGGCGGCTGACCGGAGCCGTGTTCGTCGACCGCACCACCGGCGCCCAGCACTTCCAGTCGGCCGACGTGGTCATCCTGGCTGCCAACGGCGTCGGCACGCCGCGCCTGCTGCTCGCATCGGACAACCTCGCCAACCAGTCGGACCAGGTCGGGCGCAACCTTCTGCACCACACGCTGGTCTCGGCCGACTTCTGGGTGGATGAGCCGATCGCCTCCCACATGGGCTATGTCGCCTCGGTGATCAGCCGCGAGTTCGCCGAAACCGATGTCTCGCGCGGCTTCATCAACGGGTTCAACTTCAACTGCCTGACGAGCGGGGCGGCCGGCGAGCAGGCGCTCGGCTTCCTCTCCGAAGCCCGCGCACCGTGGGGAGCGCGGCACCACGACTGGTTCAACCGGCATTTCGGCCGCAACATCGGCGTGCATGTGATCGGCGACGACCTGCCCAATCCCGACAACCGCATCACCCTCTCCGACAACCGCCGCGACGAGCACGGCGTGCCCGCCGCCAAGCTGCACTACGCGCCCGGCGAGAACGACGAGATCATGATGCGATACATGGCCGACCGGCTGCAGGATCTTGCCGGCTCGCTCGACGCGTTCGATTTCAGATTGCAGGACTATCGCGACGAGCATGGCGTCTATCGCACCCCGGCCTGGCATCTTCTGGGCACCGCGCGCATGGGTGCCGATCCGGAGACGTCGGTCATCAACAAATGGCATCAGAGCTGGGACGTGCCGAACCTTTATATCGTCGACGGCAGCGTGTTTGCGACGGGCGGCGTGGTCAATCCGACGCCGACCGTTGCCGCCTTGGCGCTGCGCGCTTCCGAGCATTTGCGCGACAATTTCCGCACCCTGCGCACGGCGACGGTTTCGCTCGAAACATGAACGGGGCGCCAAGGCCCGACCGCCTGATCTGCACGGCCTGCGCCCGGGAGGCGGCAATTGCAACCGTGCCGTCCACCTGCCCGGTCTGCGACGGCATCCTCGAGCTGCTGATCGGCGAGCAGCCGCAGCCGATGGGCGAAGGCTTGTGGCGCTGGCACGACCACCTGCCTCTGGTCGCGCCGGCCCACCGCGTCAGCCTCGGCGAGGCGGGCACCCCGCTGCTGCCGGCGCCCCGGCTCGGCCGCGAGCTCGGCCTTGCCGACCTGTGGATCAAGAATGAATCGCTGCAGCCGACCGGTTCGTTCAAGGACCGCGCGCTCGCCCTGGCGACATCTCTGGCGGTCGAATACGGCCGCCTTGGCGTGGTGCTGTCGTCGAGCGGCAATGCCGGGGCAGCCGCCGCCGCCTACGCGGCGCGGGCGGGCCTTCGGGCGATCGTGCTGGTGCCGGCCGCCGCCGTGCCTGCCAAGCTGAAGCAGATCCGGATCACCGGCGCACAGCTCGTCACCGTCGACGGCGCCACCCACGATTGCTGCAGGCTGGCCCGCCGGGCGGCGGACGCGCTCGGCTTCGTCAACGTCACCACCACCTTCTATTGTCCCTATGGCGTCGATGCCTATGCGACCATCGCCTATGAGCTGGCCGCGATTGAGCCCGACATCGTCCTCTTGCCGGTGTCGAGCGGCCCGATCCTGGCCGGCGTGATGAAGGGATTTCAACGGCTCTTCGATCAGGGCCGCATCGGCCGCTTGCCGCGGCCGGTCGCGATCCAGTCGGCAGCCTGCCGGCCGATCGTCGAAGCGTTCGACAAGGCCATGCCGGCCGTCGCTCCGCCCCCTCGCCCGACAGTGGCCGCGGCGCTCAACGACACGCTGGAAGGCTATGAGCGCGATGGCGATTACACCGTTGCCATCCTGCGGCGATATGGCGGCACCGCGATCGCGGTCGAGGACAGCGAAATCCTCGAGGCCGTGAGACGCATCGCGCGGCTGGAAGGGATCGCGGTCGAGCCGAGCGCCGCCGCCCCGGTCGCGGCACTGCCGCATCTCTTGGCCCGGGGTTCGGTTGCCCCCGGCGAGCGGATCGTCGCAGTGGTCACCGGCCACGCGCTGAAGGACATGCCTGAGCAGGTTCTGCCGGCCCTCGCCGAACCGATTGCACCCACCCTGGACGCCCTCCAGCGCCGGCTGCGCCTCGCCGCGAACCGCGGGTGAATATCAGTCGGCCGGCGCGGGGCCGCTCGTGGCACGAACGACGAGCTCGGCCGGCACCGTCGTCACCTGCCGCGGAATCGCCGGGTCGGCGATACGCTTCAGCAACAGCTCGGCCGCCGCAAGCCCTAAGGCCGGCTGGTCGATCTTCACGGTGGTCAGCGGCGGAGCCATGAAGCGCGCCTCTTCGAGATCGTCGAAGCCGACCACCGAGACGTCCTTGCCCGGCGACAGGCCGGCTTCGCGCAGCGCCAGCAGAGCGCCGCTGGCCAGCAGGTCGCTGAAGCACAGAACGGCAGTCAGCCGCGCCCCGCTGTGAAGCAAGGCTTTCATCGCCTCATAGCCATTCTGGCGTGCAATCAGACAGGGTTGGATCCAGTCCTCATGCGCCTCGATCCGGTGATGGCGCAGCCGTGACCGGTAAGCGACGAGACCGACGCGCGACGTCAGCGTCGCCAGTCCGCCGCCGATCCAGCCGATCCGGCGGTGACCGAGCGAGACCAAATGGTCGAGGGCGGCGAACACGCCGCTTTGATAGTCGATACGGACCTGGTCGAGCACCTGCTGCGCAAGATCGCGGATGGCCACCACCATCGGGACATTGCCGGCCGCCTGCTCGAGGTCGCCGATTTCGGTGCCGACCGCCGGCACGACGATCAGCCCGCCGACATTGTACTCGACGGCGGTGTTGATGAAGGCGGCCTGCTTCTCCCTTGAGTCTTCGGAATCGCCGAACATCACCATCCAATTGTGCGCCTGGAAATGGTGGAGCATGCTGGTCGAGATACGCGAGATCACCGGGTTCTCGATCGTGTTCAGACACACCGCGAGGGTCCGCGTGCGGCTCAAGCGCAGGTTTGCGGCCTGCCGGTTGTAGACATAGCCCATTTCCTGGGCCACACGTCGCACCCGTTGCTTGGTCGAATCGGGGATCCGGGGGTGGTCGCGCAATGACAGCGAGATCGTGGCCCAGGACAGGCCCGTCATTGCCGCGATGTCCTTGATCGTCACTTTGGCCATGGGGCTCTGCTCACCTTGGTTGACGCGGTGTGGCACCCCTATCTTGCAGGTCCGGGCACAAGATGGGAATTCCACAGTGAAGTGAAGGACCCGGCGAGGTCCACCGGATCCTAGAGGAGCCATGCATGCATCTGCCGATCGAGGCGCGGCGCCAGGTGATCAGCCTCGGCGGCTCGCGCATCCGCGAGGTCGCCAACGCCGCCATGGGCCGCAGCGACGTGCTGCCGTTCTGGTTCGGCGAATTGGACGAGGCGACCCCGGCATTCATCCGCCAGGAAGCCGTCCGGGCGATCGAAGCCGGGGAAACCTTCTATTCCCAGAATCTTGGACGCCCCTATCTGCGGGAGGGAATCGCGGGATATCTTTCCGCTCTTCATGGCCGTCCGGTCGGGACATCGCGGATTGCGGCGGTCGGCTCCGGCGTGCTCGGACTGCTGCTCGCGTCCGAACTGTTGTTCGAGCCTGGTGACCGCATCGTCCTGGTCACCCCCGTCTGGCCCAACGTCTATGAAATCCCGCGGATTCTCAGTGCGAACGTCGAACGAATCGCCCTCTCCTCTTCGAGCGGCCGCTGGGCCCTCGATCTCGATAAGCTGCTTGCGGCGCTCACGCCCGATACGAAGGCGCTGATTGTGAACTCTCCCTCCAATCCCACGGGCTGGACGATCGACGAGGCCGACATCGTCGCGATTCTGAGCCATTGCCGGAAGCATGGGATCTGGGTAATCGCCGACGATGTCTATGAACGCTTGATCTATGATGAAGCGCGGCGCTCGGCGCCGTCGTTTCTCAGGCACTACGAGGTCGGCGACCGGATCATCTCGGTCAACAGCTTCTCGAAAGCCTGGACGATGACCGGCTGGCGCGCCGGATGGCTGGCGGTGCCGGACGAGCTGACGCCCGAGCTCGAAAAGCTCATCGAATACAACTTCTCCTGCATCTTCGAGCCGGTTCAGCGCGCCGCGGCGATCGCGCTCAAAGAGGGCGAGCCGCACATCGGAGCTCAGCGGAACAGGCTGAAGCAGAGCCGGACCTTGCTGGTCGATGCCTTGCGGGCGATCGACGGCGTCACTGTCCCCGATGCCGGAGGCGCAATGTATGTGTTCTTCCGGGTGGACGGCTGCACCGACAGCATCGCCTTTGCAAAAGACCTGGTCGACAGAGCCGGCGTGGGCTTGGCGCCGGGCTCGGCGTTCGGCCCCGAAGGCGATGGATGGCTGCGATGGTGCCATGCCGTCGACGAGAGCAAGCTCGCCGAAGGGATCGCGCGCTTTGTCGGCTATCTCGGCCGCAATTCAGGATCGTTCAACGCCGCTCAGGCCCCGTCGCGCGGCTAGATCGCCAACCGGACGCTGTGGTGCTCCTGAGGAGATCGTGCCTCTCGTCAAAAAATGCCGGCAGACCACGCGTCACGCGGCCCCTTGCCGCGCTGCTTTGCTGCTGGCCCGGCCGTCCCTCGCCTCGAGCAGCGCGTCGACGATCTCCGCCTGACGACCGGGCGTCAGGCGGCTCGTGGGCAATGCGACCGACAGGCCGGCGACCGGCCGGCCGTCGTCGAGCAGCGGAATGCCGAAGCTGGCGACGACGGCGATGCCGGGGCTCAAGAAGACAGCTCCTTGAGCGCGGATTCGGCCGCAGCAAGGGTCGCCAGAACGTCGTTTTCGGTGTGCGCGGCCGAGACATACCAGAGCCCGCGTTCGATCAGCCGCACCCCGCGCCCGAGCATGCTCCGGCAGAATTCGCCGTAGCGCGTGCGATCGTAATCGAGGACGTGATCGTACTCGGTGACCGATACGCGGGCGGTGAAGCCCATATGGAACATCGGGCCCGGACCGGTGAGGAGGATCGGCAGCTCCAACCGCGCCGCGACCTCCTTCAGTCCGTCCCGCAGCAGCGAGCCGATACGGGCGATGTGGCGCAGGCCGGCACGGTCATCGCGCTCGAGAACGTCGATCACCGTCAGCGCCGCCGCGACGCTGCCATTGCTGCCGTTGAGGGTCCCGGCATGATAGACCTCGCCTGCAGCCAGCGGCCTCAGGAACCGTTCCTTGCCGACCAGGGCGCTGAGCGGAAGGCCGCCGCCGAGCGCCTTGCCGAACAGGGACATGTCCGGCGTCACCCCGTAGTAGCTCTGGCCACCCGCCAGATCGAGCCGGAAGCCGGCAATGATCTCGTCGAAGATCAGCGCCGCATCATGCCTGTCGCAAAGCGCGCGCAGGCCCTCGAGAAAGCCTGGCGCGGGCTCGATGCAGCCCTGGTTGCACATCACCGGCTCGGTGATGATGGCGCCGATCTCGCTGCCGTGCCGGTCGAGCGCCTGCTCGACCAGGGCGAGATTGTTCCACGGCAGCGGCACGACATCGCCGGCCAGCGCTGGCGGAATGCCGCCGCCCCAGGGGATCGGCCGGGTCGGATCGTTGCGCTGGTCGCGCGGCGGCGCGACGTTGAACGAAGAATTGTCCAGCCAGCCGTGATAGTGGCCCGTGAACTTGATGAATTTCGGCTTGCCGGTGACGTGGCGCGCCAGCCGCAACAGCGCATGCGCGGCCTCGGAGCCCGACGAGGCGAACCGCACGCGCTCCGCGGAGGGCACCAGCCGCTGCAGCGTCTCGGCGAGTTCCAGCTCGTCCCGGTGCTGGCCGGCGAAGAGCTGACCTTTGGCGAGCGCTGCGCCGACGCGCGCGAGCAGTTCCGGATGCGAATGGCCGAGGATGCAGGGGCCTTGCGACAGCGTGAAATCGATGAGCTCGTTGCCGTCGACGTCCCAGATCCGCGCTCCCGAGGCGCGCTCGTAGAACATCGGATGCGGCACGTTGAGCGCGCGAAACTGGCTGGAGACGCCGCCGGCCAAGACGCGTTGCGCGCGTTGGTAGAGCTGCCGCGAGGTCGCGTAGCGGTCGGCCGTCATCGCTCACTCCGCTGCTCTGCAGCCGGCATGCCGTCGTGCTCCCTCCGAATTCCAGGGTGGACCGGGTGGGAAAGCCGGAGCGTATCGTTTTGCTCCTTGAAGACAAGTTCCACCATGCAGAACTCGTTGACACCCGCGCTGCGTCTAGATGCCGCCTATCGCCGCAGGGAACGATGGCGGCGGACCTCGCACCAGCGCGATCCGTCCCTATATGCGCGGTGCACCCTCCGTTCGCGGCAATTCCAAGAGGAGAACCCATGCGCTACAATCAGCTTGGTCGCACCGGCATGTTCGTTTCCGAAATCTGCCTCGGCACGATGACCTTCGGCGCACCCGAGGACAACGGGGTCTGGGGTCAGATCGCCGATGTCGACCAGGATCTGGCCGACCGGATCGTCGACCGTTCCATCAAGGCCGGAGTCAATTTCTTCGATACGGCCGACGTCTATTCCGGCGGCGAGTCCGAACGGCTGCTCGGGCAGGCGCTGCGCAATCTCGGCGTCAAGCGCAAGGATGCCATCGTCGCCACCAAGGTGTTCGGCCAGGTCGGTGAAGGTCCCAATGATCGCGGCGCCTCCCGCGGCCACATTATGGATGCCGTGGAAGCCAGTCTCGAGCGGCTGCAGCTCGATCACATCGACCTCTATCAGATCCACGGGACGGACAGCGTCACCCCCATCGACGAGACGCTGCGCGCGCTGGACGACCTCGTGTCGCGCGGGCTGGTCCGCTATGTCGGCGTATCCAACTGGCAGGCTTGGCGCATCGCCAAGGCGCTGGGGCTTTCGGCAGCGCGCGGCAAGGCGCGCTTCGAGACGGTGCAGAGCTATTATTCCATCGCCGGCCGCGACCTCGAACGCGAGATCGTGCCGCTGCTCGCTGCCGAAAAGCTTGGCCTGATGGTCTGGTCGCCGCTGGCCGGCGGGCTGCTCTCGGGCAAGTATGGACCGGGCGCACCGGGCAACGGGGAAGGCCGGCGGGCAACGTTCAACTTCCCGCCGGTGAACGAAGACCGCGCCTGGGCCTCGGTCGCCGCCATGCGCGAGGTCGCGGCCAAGCACGGGGTCGGCGTGGCGACCGTGGCGCTGGCCTATGTGCTGGCCAAACCGTTCGTGATGAGCGTCATCATCGGTGCCAAGCGGATCGATCAGCTCGATCAGAACCTCGCGGCGACCGAGCTTCAGCTCGATGCCGAAGACCTGAAGCGGCTCGACGAGGTCAGCGAATTGCCGCCCGAATATCCGGGATGGATGCTCGCGCGCCAGGGCGCCGCCCGCAGGCCGCAGCCGTTCAGGGCAAAGGACTGACCTCCCCGGCTTTCGGCCGGGCCGGCGGTCCGGCGCTTCTCAGGTTTGCTGCGGGTCGAGCGTGATCGACCACAGCGCGACATCGCTGCGGTCGCGCAAGGTGACGGTCAGCCGTCCGCTCTTGCCCTCGATCGCGACATGGCCGAAGAACTGCATGCCGGCCGAGGGCGGCAGGTTTTGCCGGTCCGGCCCCGGCGCCTTGATGAATTTCACCTCCGGACCAAAGGTGTCGTCGAGCTCGTTGGGACCGAAGGTGCCGGCGTTCAGCGGGCCGGCGACGAACTCCCAGAACGGCTCGAAGTCCTGGAACTTGGCTTTGTCGGGACTGTAGAAATGCGCCGCGCAATAGTGCACGTCGGCGGTCAGCCAAAGCGTGTTGACAATGCCCGCCGCCTTGATGAAGCGCAGCAGCTCGGCAATCTCCAGTTCACGGCCGAGCGGCGCGCCCTCGTCGCCCTGCGCGAACGCCTCCGAACCGCTTCTATCGGCGGCATCGTCATAGACGATCAGCGACAGCGGCATGTCCGAGGCGATCACCTTCCAGGTGGCGCGCGAGCCGAGCAGCGCCCGTTTCAGCCAGCGCAGCTGATCCGGTCCGAGGAAGAATGCGTCCGGACCGTAGGCGGTCTGGCGATTGGCGCCGTTGGCGCCCCGATAGCTGCGCTCGTCCAACATGAACACGTCGAGATGCGGACCGTAGTTCAGCACCCGGTAGACCCGGCCGGGCTCGACGATGCTTTCCCGCATCGGATACATGTCATGGAAGGCGCGGGCGGCACGCGCGGCAAGCAGACCGATGTCGCGCACCTTGTAGGCGGCCGGCAGCTGCTTCGACGCCGACCAGTTGTTGGTCACCTCATGGTCGTCCCATTGGACGAAGATCGGCACCTCGGCCGCGAAGGCGCGCAGATTGTCGTCGAGCAGATTGTACTTGTGCGCCGCGCGGAACTCTTCGAGCGTCTCGGCGACCTTCTGCTTTTCGGGGATGGTGACGTTCTTCCAGAGCTTCCCGTCGTCGAGCTTGACCTCGGCCTGGATGATCCCGTCGGCATAGATGGTGTCGCCGGAATGCAGGAAGAAATCCGGGCGGTGCTTGTGCATCGCCGAAAAGGTCACCATGCCGCCGTCGTCGGGGTTGATGCCCCATCCCTGGCCGGCGACGTCGCCGCCCCAGACGAAGCTGACATCGCGGCGGTCGGCCGGCGCGGTGCGGAAATGGCCGACCACCGGCTCGCCGGCAATGTCGGGGTGGGCGAGGTCGCGGAAGCGGATGCGGTAGAAGATGTCCTGGCCGGCAGGCAGGTTCTCCAGCAGCATCTTGGCGGTGAAATCACTCTCCGGCAGCGCGGCGATCGGCGGCAAGGCGCGGGCATCCTTGAGCTGCTCGGTGGTCGCCACCTCGACCAGCATCTGGGCGGGCCGGTCGGCGCGCGCCCAGACGACGCCGCCGTCGCTGCCGGTGTCGCCCGATTGCACGCCGTGGGTGATCAGCGGCCGGTCCGCGGCGCGCGACAGATAGGGCGCGGCGAGCAGGCCCGCGCCTGTCGCTGCGGTGGAGGTGAGGAAGCGTCGGCGGGTCAGTCTGAACGTCACGGCTGTCTCTCCTGATCCGCCGGAAACCTTTGGGGTCGACCGCGGTAGACCTAGAGCCGGAGTGTGACGCCGCGATTACAGCTGCCGCGCCGCGCAGCACACCTTGCCGGAGCATGTTGCCCGAGAACCGCTGCGGTGGCATTCTCTCTGCGGCGGATTGCTGCGAGGACATGCGTTTGGGATCGCATCACGAAAGCCATGAGGACCATTCCGAGCTCTCCGAGGTGGCGCTGCGGGTGCGCGCGCTGGAGACCGTGCTGAGCGAGAAGGGCTATGTCGACCCCGCCGCGCTCGATCTGATCGTCGAGGCCTATGAGACGCGGATCGGCCCGCGCAACGGGGCCAAAGTCGTGGCCAAGGCCTGGACCGACGCCGGCTTCAAGCGGGCGCTGCTCGCCGATGCGAGCGCTGCGGTGGCCGAGCTCGGCGCAGTCGGCGCGGTCGGGGCGCACCTGATCGCGGTGGAGAACACGCCGGAAATTCACAACATCGTCGTCTGCACGCTCTGCTCCTGCTACCCGAGCGACCTGCTCGGCCTGCCGCCGGTCTGGTATAAATCCGCCCCCTACCGCTCGCGCGCGGTCAAGGATCCGCGCGGCGTGTTGGCGGAGTTCGGCGTCACCCTGCCGGAAGAGACAGCAATCAGGGTCTGGGACTCGACCGCCGAGACCCGCTTCCTGGTGTTGCCGATGCGCCCGGCCGGCACCGAGGGCTGGGATGCCGACCGTCTCGCATCGCTGGTCACCCGCGATGCGATGATCGGCACCGGCCTGGCGACACCGCCCGGCGAGACGCAACCGTGAACGGCGTGCACGATATGGGCGGCATGGACGGCTTCGGTGCCGTCGTGCCGGAGCCGGATGAGCCGGTCTTCCACGCCGCCTGGGAAGGTCGGGTCCTCGCCATGCTGCGCGCCATGGGCCGCAACGGCGGCTGGAACCTGGACATGTTCCGCAGCGCGCGCGAGAGCCAGCCGCCCGCCTATTATCTGGCGGCAAGCTACTATCAGAGCTGGGAAACGACCCTCGAAACGCTGCTGCTCGGCCATGGGCTGGTCAGCCCCGAGGAGATCGCCGCCGGCCGCTCACTCGCCGATCCGAAGCCGCTGAAGCAGCCGGCACTGCGGCCGGACGAGGTGACGGGGGCCGTCACCCGGCGCGCCTACGAACGGCCCCCAGCAGCGCCGGCCTTGTTCAGGGTCGGCGACGCCGTCCGGGCCAGGAACATGCATCCTGAGACGCATACCCGCCTGCCGCGCTATGTTCGCGGACGGAGCGGCACGATCGAGCGCATCCACGGCGCTCATGTCTTTCCCGACAGCTCGGCGATCGGGGCGGGCGAGAACCCGCAATGGCTCTACTCGGTGGTCTTCGACGGCCGCGCGCTGTGGGGCGAAGATGCCGATCCGAAGCTCAAGGTCTCGGTCGATGCCTTCGAGCCCTATCTGGAGCCGCTGTGACCCTGTCCTACTCCGGCGCGCTCCATGCGGCGGAGGCAACCCCGCGGCTTCCCCGCGACGCGCAAGGCCCGGTGTTTGCCGAACCCTGGCAGGCCCAGGCCTTCGCGATGGTGGCGGCGCTGTGCGAGAAGGGCGTGTTCAGCGCGGCCGAATGGTCGGCAGCGCTCGGCGCGGAGATCCTTCGCGCGCAGGCCGCCGGAGATCCCGACACCGGCGCGACCTATTACCATCACTGGCTGGCTGCGCTTGAGCGAATGGTCACCGACAAAGGCCTGATCACGCCAAGCGGGCTGAAGCGCTGCCGCGATGCTTGGCAGGCTGCAGCCCGGCACACCCCGCACGGCAAGCCGATCGAGCTGCCGCGCGACTTCAAGTCTTAGAGCAATCCCGGGACAAGCGGCCACCGTTTTCCGTCCGGAGTTGCGGAAAACAAGGACTTAGAGTGGGGCACCGATTTAAAGAAACGATGCTCTGCCGTCGCGAACAGCTCGGCAGTTTTCAGCTTTCGTCGAGGGGGATCATGCCGGCGACGGCCCTGTCCTCTGGGCGCTCGCTCTCGGCCAGGCCTCTGGCCACCCCCAGCCGGTCTTGCCGGCTGCGGTTCTGACTCATCTTGCGCTTGCCTTCGACGCGGGTGATGCAAAGGCTGAGGCCGACGATGCCTTTGAGCTGAGACCTGACGAACTCGGCCGGCGCATCGCCGACTGCCCAGGGCTCGACGCGCCCCGCTTCGTGGCGCCGGGTGAGCCGCGTGACCACCTCGTGCAGGCGCTGCTCATCCGCGAAGAATTCGACCGGGCCATAGGCGTGGACCGCCGTATAGTTCCAAGTCGGGACAACTTTGCCGGTCTGCCGCTTTGTCTCATACCAGGACGGCGTCACATAGGCGTCGGGCCCGGGAAACAGCGCGAGCGCCGGGCCGATCGGTTCAAGCCGCCACTGCGGGTTGGCCTTGGCAACATGGCCATAGAGCACCCCCTGCTCGCCTTCGGTGTCATCGAGCAGGAGCGGCAAGGGCGTCGCCACCAGCCCCTCGGCCGTTGCCGTAACCAGTGTCGCCAGCCGGCTGGCGCGGATCATTTCGCGCAGAACCGCGGGATCATCTTCCTTGAAGGCGGGCGGCGTATACATCGGCAGACCTAGGCAGCACCGGGCAGACAAAAGCCTTACGGGCCTGAGCCGCGCCAAGTCAACCGCGCCGGCAGCGTCACACCGGCAAGCACGCCGGCGGAGGCCGCCCGCCTTCCGATCGCACCCATGAACCGCTCCGCAGCCGGCTGGCACGAACCCTGCAAGGAGATGAGCGGGGCCGGTCCCAACGTATCAATGTGAAACAAAGCGTGAGCTATGAATATCACAATGGGTCGGCGGCGGATGGAACAGACAAGCGGGCGGGGGCCCATGACCCACATGATTGAGACTTCGAGGCGGGGGCCCGATCAGTCGGTGGGAGAGAGCGGCGGTCGGGGCGACCCGGCCGCCGCTGCAAATTCCTGCCCGACGCTCGCACGGCTGCGGGCGATGCGGCCACACGGCGCCGCGCCTGCGCTCAGGCAGCAATCCGACCAGGCCTGTGAAGGCTCTTGCTCCCCGGGGAAGCCAATATGAACAACTGGCTGCGTTCCATTGTCGCCACCCTGGCGCTCGCTCTCGGCTCCGGCGGCCTTGCCGGTGCGGCCGAGTTCGGCCCCGTGGCGCACGCCTCGAGGGCGCTTGCGCTGGACGGCCAGATCGATTCGGGCGACGAGCAGCTGTTCGCCAAGGCGCTGCTGCAGCGCTACGGGCGCGGCGAAAAGACCGAGTATCTGCGCCTCAACTCGCCGGGCGGCAATGTCTACGCCGGCGCACGGATCGCCGAGGTCGTCCACCGTCTCGGCCTCAAGGTGGTGGTCGGGCCCGGCGAGCAATGCTCCTCGATCTGCATGGTGATTTTCGCGGCCGGTGCCTCGCGCGTATTTACCCCGACCTCATCGCTCGGCGTCCATTCGGCACTCGACACCAGCGCCAGCTCCGAGGCCATGAACGGCGACGGCGAGACGGCCGACAGTCTGGCGGTCACCGCCTTGATGGCGCGGCAGATGGCCGACTATGGGGCGCCGAACTCGATCATCATGAAAATGGTGACCACCCCCGGCACCGAGATCACCTGGATCAAGACGCCGGAGCTCGAGCAGGGAGGCTGGGCGCTCTTCGAGGAGCGCGTCAAGCGCCGCCAGTGAGCCACCCGGCGTCGATCTGCCGCCTCGCCGGATATTGAACGCCGGTTCAATTTCGCTCTGCCGGTCGGGACGGGAGCTGTGCTACAGATCGAGCGAACGGCCACCCGAGGAGCATAACGATGACCGACACCGACGCCGACGCCGCGGCCAATGCGGTCTATGCGGCCTGGGACGACGCCTTCAACCGGGCCGACCCCAAGGATATCGCGAGCCTTTATGCCGGCGAGGCGTTGTTCCTGCCGGCCACCCATGACGTGATCAAAGGCCCGGCCGGCATCGAAGCCTTCTTCACCGCACTGCTCAAGACCGGTCTGCGCGGACACAAATTCGATCTCATCGAGGCGACCGTCGCCGGCACGTTGATGTTCGGCGCCGCGAAATGGTCGGTGATCGCCAAGGACGAAGCCGGCAAGGACCAGCCCGCCTCCGGAATTGCGAGCCACGTCTTCGTCAGGCAAGCCGACGGCAGCTACAAACTCCGGCTGCACACCTTCAATTAGATATGGGTCCCTGCGGCACCGGGCCGGCGCCGGTGCCGGGAAGCATGCCGTAGGGGGTGAGTCTTCTTTGGTCGGGGGCGACCTGGGGCTACCCACCCCCCGTCCCGTGCCGGAAGCGACCGTCACGGAGCTGCCAATCTAGCATGTGCGGCAAGGCGGAACCCAGTTCTCCAAAGGAAGGCGTTGCGCCCCCGGATGGACAGGCGCCGGGCCGGGGCCGGCCGGGTAAGCGCCGCGGCGCGCGGAGCAATCGGTATGGCCGCCAGACCGCCGATCTTGCCGACATCTCTCTACCCCGAAGAGACCGCCGATCGATGGAAGCAGATATGCCTAATGCCAACTCCGACGCGAGGCCGGCATGGCCTATTCTCGGACCGGTGGGAGGAGTTGAGCTGACGTGGATATGCCTCGTGTCGATCGGGACCTCAAGCAGGAGAATCGCGATTTGCGGGCGCGGATGATCTGGATGGAGTGCGAGCTCAGCCGCTTGCAGCGGACGGCCTGGGAAAGTCAGCTGACGAGCCTGCTGGCGGTGGTCGGCAGCCTCTCTCTGATCTACCTCGCGGGCTACGCGGTCGATCAGTTTCTGCCCAGATAATCCCGGCAGCGAGGGTGGATCACCGTCGCTGTGCATCGGGTGCGCGACTGCAGATCCCGGGCGCTGCGCGATTGCGAATTTAGAATTGATTCCAAATTCCCTGGACAGCTCTCGGCTGCGGTCTTGCGGCGGCAAGGCATCAGGCTTTGGTCCGCAATCGGCCGGCAAAGGTCCCCTGCCCGCCGCGCGCCGGAACCGCTTCTGGCGCTCGCCGTTCGCCAACGACAAGTGGAGAGGCGACCATGAACCATGACAACAGCGTGCACCAGGCAAGGTGGCTCTTGGGCTCGGTGATGGGGCTTTGGGTGACGGTTGCCCTCCTCGGCCTGCTGGCAAGCTGAGCGGCGGCCCAGATCACAGTTCGGACATGTCGCGGCCGCGGGCTTGACGAACTCCGCCTCCCTCCCGATTGTGCCATCCACTTGGCATGAAAAGCGCAATGGGAGGAATTGCATGAAGAGACTGTTGGTCCTCGGGACCTTGACCGGGCTGCTGGCCTCGGGCGTCGCCTTTGCCGACACGAGCGACAAGAAGATCGCCTTCTCCAACAACTACGCCGGCAATTCCTGGCGCCAGGCGATGCTGAAGAGCTACGACATCGTCACCAAGAAGGCGGTCGCCGACAGGTCGTCGCCGCCGCCGACGTGTTCACCACCGCCGACAAGGAAGTGCCGACGCAGGCCGCGCAGATCCAGAACCTGATCCTGCAGGGCTACGACGCGATCGTCATCAACGCCTCCTCGCCGGACGCGCTGAACGGCGCCATCAAGCAGGCCTGCGACGCCGGCATCGTCGTCGTCTCCTTCGACGGCATCGTCACCGAGCCCTGCGCCTGGCGCGTCGTCGTCGACTTCAAGGACATGGGCAAGCAGGAAGTCGAGCAGATGGCGAAGTTCCAGCCCAAGGGCGGCAATCTCCTCGAGATCCGCGGCCTCGCCGGCACCTCGATCGACGAGGCGATCCAGCAGGGCATCGCTCGAAGGCGTCGCCGCCCATCCCGAGTTCAAGATCGTCACCTCGGTGACCGGCGACTGGGACCAGACGACGGCGCAGAAGGCGGTCGCGACCGTGCTGCCCTCGCTGCCCGACATCGTCGGCATCGTCGACCAGGGCGGTGACGGCTATGGCGCCGCGCAGGCCTTCGCCGCCGCCGGCAAGCCGCGCCCGACCATCATCATGGGCAACCGCCAGGACGAGCTGCAGTGGTGGAAGGAGCAGAAGGACAAGGACGGCTACACGACCTGGTCGGCCTCGATCGCGCCGGGCGTCTCGACGCTCGGCCTTCTGGGTCGCCCAGCAGATCCTCGACGGCAACAAGGACATCCCGCACGATCTGCTGGTGCCCTATCTCGCCTTCACCCAGGACGATTTCGAGGCGGCCTTGCCGACCATCGCAGAGGGCAGCGTCGCCAGCCACGAATACACACAGGACGACGCGATCGCGGCGATCAAGGCCAACATGAAGTGATCGTGGCTGGCCGTACCTTGCCGGCGTCGATCGCACGCGTGACTATCGATGGCGGTCGATGCCTGAGGCGCAGCGCCGCCATCGTCGACCTGGACGGCGTCGAAAAGCATTTCGGCGCCGTCCGCGCGCTCGACGGCGTCGATTTCGCCGTCGAGCGCCGGCGAATGCGTCGGCCTCGTCGGCCACAACGGCGCCGGCAAGTCGACGCTGATGCACGTGCTGGCCGGCACGCTGCGCGCCCGACCGCGGGCCGGATCGTCATCGGCGGCAGCGTGCAGAGCCGGCTATTCGGCGGCGCTCGCCCAGAGCCTCGGCATCCGCTGCGTCTTCCAGGAACTGTCGCTCTGCCCGAATCTGACGCGTCGCCGAGAACACCCGCATCATTCACCGCGTCGCTGCAAGGGCTTCGGCTGGCGGCGCCGGGCCGGCGACCTGATCCTCGCCAAGCTCGACGAGATCTTTCCCGGCCACGGCATCGGCGCCGCCGACATCGTCCGCGACCTGTCGATCGGCCGGCGCCAGATGGTCGAGGTGGCGCGCGCCTTCACCGTGACCGACGATCCGCTGCGACCTCGTCATTCTCGACGAGCCGACCTCGTCGCTCGACGCCCACACGGCCGGCCAGCTGCTCGCCTTCGTGCGCCGCTTCGTCGCCGGCGGCATCGAGCTGCATCCTGATCTCGCATCTGCTCGGCGAGATGCTCGACAATTCCGACCGCATCGTCGTCATGCGCGACGGCAAGGTCGTCGCCGCCGACGCGCGCCGGCGCCTTCGACCGCGACAAGCTGGTCGCGGCCATGGGCGCCGTCGAACAGCGCAACGCCGCAGCGCGCGCCAAGCGGCGCACGCGCACCGCGGCCGAGCGCCGCTTGCGGGTCCGGGCCCAGCCCGCATGCGCAGACCGACGGCGCCGAGCTCGTCGCCCATGAAGGCGAGATCATCGGCCTTGCCGGGCTCGCCGGCCACGGCCAGACGCGACCTGCTCCTGGCGATCTTCAGCGCTGCGACCGCGCGGCACGGCCGCGCATCGAGGTGACCGCACCGGTGGCGCTGGTCGCCGGCGACCGCCAGTCCGACGGCATCTTCCCGCTATGGTCGATCGCCGAGAATATCGGCATCCGCTCGCTCGCCGGCCTGCGCGAGGGCTTGCTGATCTCGCCGCGGCGCGAAGCACGAGCTCGCCGAACGCTGGCGGCGACCGGATCAGCATCCGCACGCCCGACGTCCGACAACAACATCCTGTCGCTGTCCGGCGGCAACCAGCAGAAGGCGCTGTTCGCGCGCGCGCTCGGCTCCGACGCCAGGATCATCCTGATGGACGATCCGATGCGCGGCGTCGACATCGGCACCAAGCTCGAGGTCTACGACCTCATCCGCGCCGAGGCGCGGCCAGGGCCGCACCTTCCTCTGGTACACGACCGAGACCGACGAGCTCGACAATTGCGACCACGTCTACGTGTTCCGCAACGGCCGCATCGTCGCCGATCTCGGACCGCGGCGAGCTCACCGAGGAGAAGGTGATCCAGTCCTCGTTCCAGGAGGCCGGCCTGGATGACCTCGGTCTCGGCAGCGCAGCGGCGTGCGCTCGCCGGCTGCTCGGCGCGGCCAGCCCGCGCGCGCCTGCTGCGCACGCTGCTGCCGGCGCTTGTCGCTGGCGCTGATCCTGATCGCCATCGCCTGGCTCAACCCGCGCGCCATCAGCTATTTCGGCTTCAACCTGATGCTCAATCTGGCGATCCCGATCGCGCTCGCGACGATCGCCCAGATGTTCGTCATCACCGGCAACGACCTCGATCTGTCGATCGGCACCTTCGTCGGCTTCGTCGGCTGCGTCACCGCGACCTGGCTGCAGCGACGCGCCGCTGCTCGGCGTCGCTGATCCTGCTCGGCTCGATCGGCGTCTATGCGCTGCTCGGCGCGCTCATCTATCTGCGCAACCTGCCCTCGATCGTCGTGACGCTCGGCATGAGCTTCGTCTGGCAGGGGCTGGCCATCCTGCTCCTGCCGAAGCCGGGCGGCAAGGCGCCGGACTGGCTGCTCGCGGCCATGGCCTTCAAGCCGCCCTTCGTGCCGTTGCCGATCGTCGCCGCCATCGTCATCGCCGTCGTCGCCCATTTCGGCCTGATGCGCACCTCCTACGGCGCGATCCTGCGCGGCTCCGGCGGCAATCCGGTCGCGATCGGCCGCGCCGGCTGGTCGCTGCTCAAGACCAAGGTCGACGCTGTTCGCGCTGGCCGGCCTCTTCGGCGTGCTGTCCGGCATGGCGCTGATCGGCATCACCACCTCGGCCG
Organism: uncultured Alphaproteobacteria bacterium; assembly: GCA_963791325.1. Classification (GTDB taxonomy): domain Bacteria; phylum Pseudomonadota; class Alphaproteobacteria; order Rhizobiales; family Rhizobiaceae; genus JBEVJK01. The sequence goes on from CAWBRU010000022.1 coordinate 275,613, forward strand.
ACGCCAATATCGGCAACGGCTACACGCTGCTGTCGATCGCCGGCGTCATCCTCGGCGGCGGCGAGTTCGTCGGCGGCCGCGTCTCGCCGATCGGCGCGGTGATCGGCGCGCTGACGCTGGCGCTCGCCGCCTCGCCGCTGCTCACCTTCATGCACATCCCGCCCGACTGGCAGGTCGGCGCCAACGGCGCGATCCTGATCATCGTGCTGGCCGCCCGCGGCGCTGATCAGCCGCAGGGAGAGCTGAGCGATGAGGCCGCTCCGCGACAGTTGCTCGCCAAGCCGTGGATCTGGTCGTTCGTCGGCGCGCTGCTGGTCTGGCTCGCCGCGATCGCCTTCACCGGCGGCTACGGCGCCGGCGGCATGATCACCGCGGCGCTGTCGCTCGCCGTCTTCATGGTCATCGTCGGCGTCGGCCAGATGTTCGTCATCACGCTCGGGCCCGGCAATGTCGACCTGTCGCTGCCCGCCAATATCGGGCTCGCCAGCGCCGTCGCCATGAAGGTGATGGACGGCAGCGACGCCATGATCGCGCTCGGGCTCGCCGCGGCGCTCGCCTGCGGCGCGGCGATCGGCGCCGCCAACTACCTGCTGATCTGGGCGCTGCGCATCCCGCCGATCATCGCCACGCTGTCGGCGAGCTTCATCATCCAGTCGATCGACATCAGCTACGGCCGCGGCCTGCAGATCAAGCCGCCGCCCGGCTTCGCCGATTTCACCAATCTGCAGTTCGCTCGGCATTCCGGTGCTGGCGATCCTCACCGTGCTGTTCACCATCGGCGCGGCGGTCGTGCTCAACCGCACGATCTATGGCCGCTCGGTGCTGGCGATCGGCCAGAACATCCGCGCCGCCTGGCTCGCCGGCATCGATGTCGGCCGCATCCGCTTCCTCACCTACACGCTGTCGGGCGCGCTCGGCGGCCTCGAACGGCGCGCTGCTCGCCGGCTATTTCCGCGGCGCCAATGTCGACATCGGCAACGAATATCTGCTCGCCTCGATCGCCGTCGTGGTGATCGGCGGCACCTCGGTCGCCGGCGGCAAGGCCAACGTGCCGGGCATCTGGGGCGCGGCGCTGTTCCTGGTGCTGCTCCTCACCATGCTCAACACGTTCGGCGTCAGCGCCGGCGTGCGGCTGCTGGTGACCGGCCTGATCATCGTCGGCGTGATCACCGCGGCCGGCGGCGGACGCGAACGCTGACCGGAGCACCGGTTCTTCTTCGCCGCGGCGCTCCCCTCTAAATTCTTGCGGCCGGGAACGAGGCGGCAGAACGGCGCTCACAAAGCTGTGACTGGGTCCTCATTAGTCGATCGACCTAATCAGTTGACTTTGAAGGTGCTATGTGGCATTTGAGAGAGGCAGAGTTCGGACACACCTCCCATACGGACCTGCGCAACTGGCCGCCGCTTGGTTCGATCCCGAAGCGGCGGCCTCTTTTTGCGAGGAACTGGATTGCGGGACAGGCGCCACGCCGACCCAGTTCGATCGGGGGTCAGCCCGAAGTCACGACACCTCAGAACTAAGAAGTTCTGCGCGCTGTTAAGAACAGCGCAGCTCCTCAGAGCACGAGGGGCGCCAAAGCTTTCCAAGCGATGGCGCAAATCAGGCCTACATAAGCAAACCTGTAGAGAGTCAAACCAATTCTATGCCCAGAATATTCCAAGCGACACCTTTGTCGGCGATGAGAGATGATGGTGAGATAGGGCAGCGACGTTTACTCATCAAGTAAACAACGGAATCAACACTGTAACGTGCAGCGATGGTGCGATCCGGCGCTCTCCGTCTCGGCCGCCAGGCGGCCTGGGCGGCCGCCCGAAAATCGAACGAAATCAACCCTCTGCTGCGAAAATTGGCCGGCGCTGGTGGGGGTTGAGCGCTGAGACCAGTTGTCGCACCGGCCGGCGGGCAGAGCCGGCCGTGCAAGAAAACCATGGTATTCGGTTCGGTTTCCGGATGCTTTTTTAGCGAATGCGCAAGCTGTCCGGCTAAGGCCGTAGCACCGGTTCCCCGTGGAGATCACGGCGCAGCGGCCGCGACACGCCGAAGCCGACCTCCATCATCAGCCGCGGCGCCTTGTTGGGGACGGTGCCCATGTGGAAGCCGAACGGATCTTCGACGAAGCCCTTGCCGGCGGGGCCAGTGATCGTCAGCAGGCTATCGGGACCGTAAAATCCGACGATCTCGTCCGCCGGGTGCCCGACCAGCAGGGTCAGCTGATGTTTGAGCGAGCGGCGGCGGTGGCTGCCGACCACATAGACATGCGGCCCGGAATCCCGGTCGACGTCGGTGAGATAGAAGAAGAACTTCAGCGTGCGCCAATCGTCGAGGTCGAAATGGTAGCGGTCGAGCGAGGCCAGGCTCTTGTCCGCGACCCGCGCGGATTTGGTCGGGAATGTCCACCACAGGCGGGTGCGGATTATTCTCGCCTGGCTGCCCAGATAGCGGGCCGCAATGTCGGCCAGCAGGGGATCGCGCTGCACCGCGATGGCTGCCGGGCAGTCGAAGATGCGCTCGAAATAGTGGCCGCTGAGAATTGGCTGAGCGAAGCGCTCCTCGGCTGCTTCGTGCTCGTCCGGACGAAATTCCAGACGCCGGTTGAAATTGCCGAAGCACGGCGTCTGCCAAGCGAAGGCGGCGACCGCTTCGCGGATTTCGGCGGGCAGGACGAGGCCTTGCTGGATTCCGCGGCTGCGAAGCTCATCGGCAGCGGCTTGTGGGTTCACCGCTGCGGCAAACATCGACGCTGGCGCCGGCACCTCAGGCCGCACCCGCCCGGCGCCCAGCCAGTGCAGACGCCGGCCGGCCATGGTCCGGGCCAGCACGAACATCGGCAGCCAGGAGGGCTTTTCGCGCACATCGGCAAGGTAGGTGGGCAGACGCGCGGCGAGCCGGCGCAGGGAACCGCCCGACCGGGCGATGGCTTCCAGGCTTGGAGCCGAGGGAGCACGTTCCATTGCTATCTCCGTCCGAAACAGTCGGCTTTCGCCAACGAGTTCATCGGTTATTCTCCCACGTAAACGACCTTGCCGTCTCCTCCCTTTGGTTCACCGGCCTTTCTGCCAGTGCCCGCGGTTTTTTGGCAACTCAAATATGAGGAATGCGGCAGAAAGCCGACAGCTGGAGGGCACAGCGCCGCCCCTGCTTCGACTTTTGTCCAAAAAGATTGAAGCTGTTACCGGTTTCATCACCTGCTTCGACCCTTAGGCAGCTGGAACCCATTCCTGTAACCGTCCCGGCGTCGATCCGGTTCCACCGGTCCGGCCCACGCCCGACTTGCATCGGCTCACAGACACTAAGAGATGTTCATATCTCTCAGGTGACGTGCGCGTCCGGTCCCGCCAAGCGCTGCTCCAACGGCATCTTCACGGCAGATGTCCGAGCTCAAGAAAGTGTTTTGCCGGCTCATCGGACCGCCGAGCTATGGTCCGAATCACACCCCTCACGGGGTGCGCGGGGGCAGCCGGAAGCGCCGCAACGCCCAACCCCTTGGTCATTGACGCTTCCGGTCCTCACCTCCACCGGACTGCTGCGTCACCCCCGTGTCTTGCTCCATCTCCCCGGCGATGCCCCTCCCTTGTTCGGTCGGCAGGCCGTTCAGCGGCCGGCTCGCCTTCGTTTGTGCCAGCGACCAGGAGCACGGCAGAGCGCCGCCTTGACAGACATGTTGGGCAGGAACTATCAACCTTTATCGCCGCACCTGTCATACAAGTTGGTCCGAAATGTCCGAACGTGAGGCTTTGCCGAGCGAAGCGAATTCCGGCCTGGTCGGCAGCGCGATCCAGGCGATCACCCAGCATATCCGGTTCGAGGGCCTGCAGCCGGGCGATCTGCTGCCCAGCGAGGCAGCGATGACCCGCCGGCTCAACGTCTCGCGCACGATCGTTCGCGAGGCGTTTCGGTCGCTCTCCGCCATGCGCCTGATCGACATGTCGGCGGGCCGCCGCGCCAGCGTCGCCAAGCTCGACACCTCGGCGATGTCGATGGTCATCGAGCACGGCATCACCACCCAGCAGATCAGCGTTCAGCAGGTCTATGATGTGCGCCGCACCATCGAGTTGCGCACTGCCGCCCTCGCGGCGCTGCGCCGCAACGACGCGGAAGCCGAGGCGATCGCCGGGGCCGCGCGGCTGATGCGCGCCAATGCCGACCGGCCCGATGCGGTGATGGAACACGACATCGCCTTCCACGAGCAGATCGCTGCGGCCTCGCACAATCCGGTGTTTGCCCTGATCGTCACCGGGTTCAGCGGGGTCACCCGCCGCACCTGGGTGATCGGCTGGAAGACGCGCTCCTCGCGCGCCGAGCAGCTCAAGATGATCGCGGGTCACGAGGACATCGCCGCGGCCATCCTCAAGGGCGATCCGCGGCTGGCCGCCGCGCACATGGCCGAGCATTTCGACAACAGCGTCAAGGCCCTCATTGCTGCAGGAATTGCCTGAGATGAAGATCAGCGCCCTCGAAACGGTCCGCGTCGGCGAGCGGCCCAATCTGCTGTGGGTCGAGGTCCATACCGACGAGGGCCTGGTCGGCCTCGGCGAGACCTTCTTCCATGCGAAAACGGTGGAGGAATATCTCCACGAGGCGGTGGCGCCCCAGGTGATCGGCCGCGATCCGCTGGCGATCGACCGCCTGTCGGCCGATCTGATCGGCTATCTCGGGTTCCGCTCGACCGGCGCGGAGATGCGCGGCAATTCCGCTTTCGACATCGCGCTGTGGGACCTCTTCGGCAAGGCGACCGGCCAGCCGGTCGCGCAGCTGCTCGGCGGCTTTTCGCGGCAGTCGATCAAGACCTACAACACCTGCGCCGGAACCGAATACATCAAGGAGGCCAAGGGCCAGACGACCGGCAATTACGGGCTTGCGGCAGGCAAGGCCTATGACGACCTCAACGGCTTCCTGCACCGCGCCGACGAACTCGCCCAGGAGCTGCTCGACGAGGGCATCACCGCGATGAAGATCTGGCCGTTCGATCACGCCGCCGAGAAGACGCGCGGCCTCGACATTTCCGCCGCGGATCTGAGCGCCGCCCTGGCGCCGTTCGAGAAGATCCGCAAGGCGGTCGGCGCGCGCATGGACATCATGGTCGAATTCCATTCGATGTGGCAGCTCTTGCCGGCGATGAAGATCGCCAAGGCGCTCACCCCCTATGCCACCTACTGGCACGAGGATCCGATCCGGATGGACAGCCTCGCCGACCTCAAGCGCTATGTCGCGGCGAGCCCGGCGCCGATCTCGGCGTCGGAGACGCTGGGCAGCCGGGCCGCGTTCCGTGAGCTGCTCGAGACCGGGGCGGCCGGCATCGTCATGCTCGATCTCTCCTGGTGCGGCGGCATTTCGGAGGCGCGCAAGATCGCCGCCATGGCCGAGGCGTGGAAGCTGCCGATCGCCCCGCACGACTGCACCGGTCCGGTGGTGCTCGCCGCCTCCACCCATCTGTCGCTCAATGCGCCCAACGCGCTGGTGCAGGAAAGCGTGCGCGCCTTCTACCGCACCTGGTACCGCGACTTGGTGACGGCGCTGCCCGAGGTCAGGGACGGGATGATCACCGTGCCGCCCGGCCCCGGCCTCGGGCTGGCCCTCAACCCGGACCTCGACCGCGCCTTCACGGTGGCGCGGCGCCGTTCGGACGCAAACACAATCGGTTGAGCATCAACAATGGGAGGAACCATGATGAGGAAAGTCACCGCAGCTCTGGCGCTTGGTGTGGCGCTGTTCGCGGCGCCGTCGGCAAGCCATGCCCAAGCGCCGCTCAATATCGTCTTCACCCACCATTCGTCGGCTTCCAACACCTTCTGGCAGGCGGTGAAGAAGGGGTTCGACGACGCCTGCGCCAAGCTGCAGGCCAATTGCCAGATGATCTTCACCCAGACCGAAGGCTCGATCGAGCAGCAGGTCGCCAACATGCGCGCCGCCTTGGCCGCCAAGCCGGACGCGCTGCTCACCTCGATCGTCGACAACACCGCGCTCGACGATGTCATCAAGGAAGCGCGCGACGCCGGCGTCATCGTCATCGGGGTCAATGTCGACGACACCGAGGGTGCCAAGGGCAATGCCCGCCAGGCCTTCGTCGGCCAGGGCTTCATTCCGGCCGGCTATTCGCTGGCCAAGGCGCTGTCGGAGGATTTTCCGAAGGACGGCCCGATCAAGGTGCTGGTCGGCATTTCGGCGCCCGGACAGAACTGGTCGGAGAGCCGCGGCGCCGGCGTGATCAAGTTCCTCGAAGAGTACAAGGCGGCGAACCCCAATCGTGACGTGTCGTGGGAGAAGATCGACAGCGGCACCGATCTTGCCATCACGTCCGACCGCGTCGGCGCCTATCTCAACGCTCATCCCGACACCACCGCCTATTTCGACACCGGCTTCTGGTGCGCCGGCGTGGCGCGGGTGCTGGCCGACCGCGGTGTCGCGCCGGGCAAGGTGCTGCTCGGCGGCTTCGACCTCGTGCCGGAAGTGCTGCAGCAGATGCAGAAGGGCTACGTCCAGGTGCTGGTCGACCAGCAGCCCTACATGCAGGGCTTCATGCCGGTGATGGAGGTCTACCTCGCCAAGACGGTCGGGCTCGCCCCGTCCGACATCGACACCGGCCAGGGCATCGTGCGCAAGGATCAGGTCGATTCGATCATGGACCTCTCGGTCAAGGGCATGCGCTGAGCTGTGCTGCCGGCCGGCACGGGCGCGCGGCTCAGACCGCCGCCTGAGCCGGCCGGCGGCGCGCCGCCGCGCCTTCGCCGCCCTGGGAGGATCCGGGTGAAACGCTTGTTCAAAACCTACCTTGAAAAGCCAGAGCTTGCGGGCCTGATCCTGCTGGTGCTCCTCATCGTCCTGTTCCAGATCCGCTCGCACGGCATCTTCCTCAACCAGGACAATCTGCGCGGCGTCCTCGGCATTCTCCCGGAGACGGGGCTGGTCGCCATCGGCGTGACCATCCTGATGATCTCGGGCGAGTTCGATCTCTCGGTCGGCTCGGTGTTCGCGCTGATGCCGATGACGATGGCGGTGCTGATGGTGCACGGGGTCCCGTTTCCGCTGGCGCTTTTGGCGGGGCTCGTCGTGTCGGCCGCGATCGGCTTCATCAATGGCTACGTCACGCTGCGCTTTGCCATTCCGAGCTTCATCACCACGCTCGGCATGCTGTTCATCGCCCGCTCGCTGACCGTGGTCATCTCGGGCGGCTTTCCGCCGCTCCTGCCGGCCGACCTGCCGACCTGGCTGTTCACCTCCTATGTCGGCCCGGGCAACCTCTTCCGGATGTCGTTCCTGTGGTTCGCAGGCATCGCAATCCTTACCTCGCTGATGATGACGCGCACCAATTTCGGCAATTGGATCACCGCGACCGGCGGCTTCCAGCCCGCCGCCGAGGCGATGGGCATCCCGACTGCGCGGGTCAAGATCGCCTGCTTCATGCTGTGTTCGGTGCTGTCGGGCTTTGCCGGCATGATCCAGGTGCTGAGGCTCGGCTCGCCGCTGCCGTCGATTGGCGAAGGGCTGGAGCTTCAGGCGGTCGCGGCGGCGGTGATCGGCGGCGCCTCGCTGTCGGGCGGCATCGGCACCGTGGCCGGCGGCATCATCGGCACCACCCTGATCCGGGTGATCGACAACGGGCTGGTGCTCTCCCATGTCGATGCCAACTGGTTCAAATTCGCGATCGGCATGCTGACGATCTTCGCCGTCGTCGCCAACGCCTGGATGCGCAAGCGCGCCCGCGCCATCAAGATGGAGGCCTGAGCGCGATGGCCGACGCGATCATCTCGGTGCGCAATCTGCACAAATGGTATTCCGGCGTGCACGCGCTCAAGGGCGTCACCCTCGACTTCAAGCGCGGCGAGGCGCTCGGCCTGGTCGGCGACAACGGCGCCGGCAAGTCGACCCTGATCAACATCCTGTCCGGCGTGCAGCAGGCCGACGAGGGCGAGATCCTGGTCGAGGGCAAGAAGGTCGCGATCACCAATCCGCGCGCGGCGATGAACCTCGGCATCGAGACCATCTACCAGTACAATTCGATGGTGCCGACGATGTCGATCGCGCGCAACCTGTTCATCGGCCGCGAGCCGATGCGCTTCTCGGTGCTCGGCCTCGGCGTGCTCGACCGGCCCAAAATGGCGAGCGAGAGCGTGCGCGCGATCGCCGATGTCGATTTGCATCTGCGCTCGCCCGAAGCGCTCGTCGGCGAACTGTCGGGCGGCCAGCGCCAGGGTGTCGCGATCGCCCGGGCGATGCACTTCAAGTCGAAGGTGATGATCCTCGACGAGCCGACCAACCACCTCTCCGTCAAGGAAACCAGGAAGGTGATCGGCTTCGTGCGCGGGCTGAAGGATCAGGGCGTGACCGGCGTGTTCATCAGCCACAACATGCACCACGTGTTCGAATGCTGCGACCGGGTGGTGGCCATGGCACGCGGCGAGATCGTGCTCGACAAGCGCATCGGCGAGACCTCGATCGACGAGGTCTCCACTCTGCTGTGACGGATCGCCTGGTTGGGGCGCCGGAGGCGCCCCGATCTAGCCCTCGATGGGTGGAAGAGGCGACACACTGGCGCCGCTTTTGTCGGTCCCACTGCGCTGCCGGGCATGGTGGCCGAATATGCCTCGCCTTAACAAGGTTTGATGGCTTGGCCGGTCCCGCCACGGCCGAAGAGAGTTCCAATCGCCGCCCCTTTGTTGGATGTTGGACGGCACCCTTTAAGACAATGGTGACCGGAATGCAGATGCGCGACAAAGCCTCGCTCGCCGGGATCATTCGCCCGGCCGAGCTCAAATTGCTCAGCGAAGTGTTCGACGCGACCCAAGATCGCCACGAGAGCGACCTGCAGCGCGATGCCCGCGCCTCGCGGATCCTCGCTTATTTCCAGGCAGGGATTACCAACAAGTCCGAGCTAGTGACGCTCGCGCGGCAGCCGCTCGGCCGCTGAGCCCGGCAATGGCGGTCTGGGACAGCCTGAAAGGCTCGGCGGAGCGGATCACCGGGCTGGGACGGCCGAGCGCTGCGGAGCTGCCGAGCCTGGTCCGGTCGCGCAAGGCCAATCTGTTCCGCTTCGACGACGACGGGGTGATCCCCAATCATCCGCGCTGGCCGCTGATCGTCTACCGCGGCGCAGTCCGCTTCGGCACAAGGCTGGATCCGGCGGCGGTGCTGGAAGATCTGTTCGCTGACAACGGCTGGCGCCAGGCCTGGCGCAACGGCGTTTATGATTACGTCCACTACCATTCGCGCATCCACGAGGTGCTGGGTATCGCCCGCGGCTCCGCCGAGATCCGCTTCGGCGGCAACCGCGGCAGGAAGCTCGCCGTCAAGGCCGGCGATGTTGCTGTGCTGCCTGCCGGCACCGGCCACAAATGCCTGTCTCACGGCCCGGATTTCCTGGTGGTCGGAGCCTATCCCGGCGAAGGCACCTACGACCTCTGCCGGACCAGCGAAGATCACGACCGGGCTGTGGCGACGATCCCCAACGTGCCGCGGCCGAAAAGCGACCCGGTCTACGGCGCCGAAGGTCCGTTGCTGCACGCCTGGCGCTGAGCGGGCGCCTCGCCCTGGCGGCTCGGCGCATTTTTTTGGCGGCTCGGCGCAAGGCTGAAGCCCAAGCCCATTCCCATCTCCCCTGCCGTTGCGTCAATGAGGCGCTTGGACCGGGAGAAAGGCAGTGGAAGAACGTAGCGTTCACCCCCTCAAGGTGATGTTCGTGATGTTGCTGATCATCTGGATCATCTCCTTGATTTTGAGGTGAGGACAGGCGGCGGCCGTCGAGGACGGTCTGCCGTAGCGCCGACGGCGCGGCTGCGGGTGTCGACCGGCCGCGCCGTCGGCCGAAATCCAGGCGGCCGCAGGCGCGGCAAGAAGGTTCGCGTCAGGTCACCGCGCCGACCTGCCACGGCACGAACTCGTTGTCGCCGTAATCATAGACCTCGCTCAGCGTCTTCTTGCCTTCGGCCACCGCGATCACCGTTTCGAAGATCCGTCGCCCGGCCTCCTCGATCGACTCGTCACCCGACACCACCGTGCCGGCGTTGATGTCCATGTCGTCCGACATATGTCTATACATATCATTGTTGGTGGCGATCTTGATGCAGGGCGCGGGCTTGAAGCCCGACACCGAGCCGCGGCCGGTGGTGAAGCAGATGACGTTGCAGCCGCCGGCGACCTGTCCGGTGACGGCGACCGGATCGTAGCCCGGCGTATCCATGAACACGAGACCGTCGCTGTCGATCGGCTCGGCATATTCGTAGACGGCGCTGAGCGGCGCCGTGCCCGCCTTGGCGACAGCGCCGAGCGATTTCTCCAGGATCGTGGTCAGCCCGCCCTCCTTGTTGCCGAAGGAGGGATTGTTGTTGAGTTCGGCACCGTTCGACGCAGTGTAGTTGCGCCACCAGTCGATCCGCGCCATCAGTTTCTCGGCGACTGCCTCGCTGGTCGCTCGCCGGGCCAGCAGGTGCTCGGCCCCGTAGATCTCCGGTGTCTCGGCAAGGCAAGAGGTGCCGCCCGAAGCGACCAGAAGATCGGAGGCGTAGCCGAGCGCCGGATTGGCGGAAATGCCGGAATAGCCGTCGGAGCCGCCGCACTCCAGCGCCAGCTTGATGCCCGAGAGCGGCTGCGGTGTGCGCTTGACCGCATCGACCTCGCCGAGGAAGCCGTTGATTGATTCGATCGCGGCATCGATGGTCTTGCGGGTGCCGCCCATGCGCTGAATGGTCATGGTGTGCAGGCGCTGATTGGCCTTCAGGCCGAAATCTTCCACGATCGGCGTGATCTGGTTGGTTTCGCAGCCCAGCCCGATCATCAGGATGCCGCCGAAATTCGGGTGCTTGGCATAGCCGGCCAGTGTCCGCGCCAGCAGCCGATAACCCTCGGTCTTGGTGCTCATGGCGCAGCCGCCGCCATGGGTGAGCGCCACGACACCATCGACATTGGGATAGTCGGCCAACCCGCCCTTGTTGTTGAAATGGTCGGCGATGTAGCGCGACACCGTGGCCGAGCAATTCACCGAGCTGATGATGCCGATGAAGTTGCGGGTGCCGATGGCGCCGTCGCCGCGGGCGTAGCCGAGAAAGCGCCGGTCGCGATCGACCTCCGGCGGCTGCCAGTTGAGCTTCTGCGGGCCTTCATCGGCGAGGTCCGGATCGGTCATGATCAGATTGTGCAAATGAACGTGCTCGCCGGGCGCGATGGCCCGCGAGGCGAAGCCGATCAGCTGGCCGTATTTCAGCACCTTGCCGCCTTCCGGAATGGCCGAGGTAGCGATCTTGTGGCCGGCGGCCACGTCGGCGACGGCAGCCAGGCCGGCCTCGACGAGCGCCCCGCGCGCGATTGCCTCGCGCGCCACCACGACATTGTCCTGATCGTTGAGGCGAACCGCGGGAGAGTTTTGGCTGGCGATGGTCGACACGTGCGCAATCCTTGCTGAGCCGGGGGCTGGGAAGCTTTCAGCTCGCATATCCGGTTGGCCCGTCGCTGTCGACAGTTCGTGCATCAAATCGGCGGCCCCCGCGCTCCGGCTCGAACGGAATTCGTCAACCTCCCGGATTGACGCTGCTTGGGCTCGGCGCGTCTGCTAAGTCATGGTTTCGTCGCAATTCCCGACGGACAATCGGGCGTTGGGGGCTTTGCCGGGCGGGCGGCCTGCCTGGAGGATTTTTCATTGACCCAAGAGGTGTGCGTCATCGCCGGTGCCGGCTCCGGACTGAGTGCGGCACTTGCCCGGAAATTCAGCAGCGCGGGCTATCGGATCCTGCTCGCCGCCCGCGATATCGCCAAGCTCGAGCCGGTGATGAAGGCGACGGGCGCTGCGGCGTTTGCCACCGACGTCGCCGATCCGGCCGCCGTCGCCGCGCTGTTTGCCGAAGCCGACCGGCTCGGCCCGCTGGGCGTCGCCATCTTCAATGCCAGCGGCCGCACCCGCGGACCCATCGCCGAGCTCGACCCAGGAGCGGTGAAGACTGCGCTGCTGGTCGGCGCTTATGGCGGGTTCCTGGTCGGCCAGCAGGCGGCGCAGCGCATGCTGGCGCGCGGCAGCGGCTCGATCCTGTTCACCGGCGCCAGCGCCAGCGTCAAAGGCTTTGCCAACTCCGCCGGCTTCGCCATGCCCAAATTCGGTCTCCGCGGCCTGGCCCAGTCGATGGCCCGCGAGCTGGCGCCGAAGAACATCCATGTCGCCCATTTCGTCATCGACGGCGGCATCGAAGGCGCTGCACCCGGGCGGCAGGCAAGCGCCGCGGAACCCGATCGCTGGCTCTCCCCGGATGCCATCGCCGACACCTATTTCGCCGTCCACCGCCAGCAGCGCAGCGCCTGGACCTGGGAAATCGAACTCCGGCCGTGGACCGAAGTGTTTTGACGAACGGCAAGCGCTCGCGCCGCGAACCGGACGTGGCCAGCCGCGGCCGATGAGCAAAGCCGCCGCCCTGCTTCGCTCGGAGCGCATGCTCCTCGCCAGCTACGGGTCGTGCATCGTCCTGTTCTTGATCGGCAACGACATCCTCGAACGGGCGACCGATGCCTGGGCGCTCGGCCTGGTGCTGGCCTGGCTGTTTGCCGCCACGCTCGCCTCCGCCATGCGGGTGGTTCACCATGCCGACAATCTCGCCGGCCAGCTCGGCGAGCCCTACGGCACGCTGATACTGACCATTTCGGTGACCTTCATCGAAGTGGTGACGATCGCCGCCGTGATGCTGCACGGCCAGCAGAACCCCACCCTTGCGCGCGATACGATGTTCGCGGTGGTGATGATCATTCTGAACGGCATGGTCGGCCTGTCGCTGCTGCTCGGCGGCTGGCGCCACCAGGAGCAGCAGTACAATCTGCAGGGCGCCAACGCCTATCTCGGCACCATCATCCCGCTGGTGGTGCTCAGCCTGGTGCTGCCGAGCTTCACCGGCGGGCCGCTGTCAGGCGCCGAGCAAATCTTCCTGGTGGTGATCTCGATCGGGCTTTATTCCGTGTTCCTGGCCACCCAGACCGGGCGGCATCGCGGCTTCTTCGTCTTCGAGGACAGCACGGCCGGCTCGACGCATGAGACCTCGCCGCACGGACCGGCCACCCATGCCGGCTTGCTGGTCGCCTACCTGCTTCCGGTCACCTTCCTTGCCGAGCACCTGGCCAGGCCGTTCGACTATTTCATCGAGACGCTCGGCGTGCCGACCGCATTCGGCGGCGTGCTGATCGCGGTGATGGTGGCCACCCCAGAGGCGATCGGTGCGGTGCGCGCCGCCTCCCGCAACCACATCCAGCGCTCGATCAACATTTTTCTGGGCTCGGTGCTGTCGACCATCGGGCTCACCGTTCCGGCAATGATCGTGGTCAGCCTGGCGATCGGGCACCATCTGGTGCTCGGTGTGGTCGGTGCCGACCTGACCATGCTGCTGCTGACCCTTGCCGTCGCCGTGGTCACCTTCGCGAGCGGCCGCACCAACATCCTGCAAGGCGCCGTCCACCTGATGCTGTTTGCGGCGTATTTGATGCTCATCGTGGTGCACTGACCGCCTGCCGGGAGGGATCGGATGCGGGCCGCAAAGCGGGGCGGAACCAGAACGCTTTCCGGCGGTTAAGGGGCAAATAGCGAGCCATCGGGAGAACCGTGCCGTGCGCATGACCGCAGACCGCAGCTTGGGCCGAGCCGCCCCCCGCCAGCGCAGCCTCACACGATCGTCGGAGGGCGCCTGGGTCGCCATCGAGAGGGCCCGCGCGGCGATGGCCAGCGGCGCGGCGTTTGCCCGTCCGGTCGAGGTGGCGCTCGACCATGCGCTGGTGCGGGCGATCCGCACGCCGCGCGAGGCACTCGACTGCCTGCTCGGCGGCCAATGGCCCGACAAGTCGGCGCTGGCCTATGAGCTGGCGATCAGCGATTGCCTCAAGGCGATCGCCGGGGCCGATCTCGAGGCGGCCCGGGCGAGCTTCCAAGCCGCCGCGCGGCGCGCCCACATCCTCATCGCGGATGATGGGGCGGCACAGCCGGCAGCCGGTGCCGCCGACGGCAGCGCCTCCGTCGCCGCGTAGACCAGGACCGACCCGCCTGATTGTTCTCCACCGCCCTTCCTCTCCCCACGCAGGGGGAGAGGTGGCGAGGGCGAAGCCCGAGCCGGCGTGGGGGTATTTACGCACGTCGCATGCCCAAACCCCCACTCCGCCTCGCATTCGCTGGGCACCTCTCCCCCAACAAGTTGAGGGAGAGGAAGGCGCCAAATTCTATTGCGACAGGGACTGCTCCGCGCGGTTGGGACCAGCTCAGGCGGTCAGCCGGAAGCGGGTGGGATCGAGCGCTGCGGCGATCAGGGTGCGGGTGTAATCCTCGCGCGGGAGATCGAACACCTCTTCCGTCGGCCCCTGCTCGACGATCCGGCCCTGGCGCATGACGATCAGGTAGTCGGCCATCGCCCGGACCACGGCAAGGTCGTGGCTGATGAACAGGTAGGACAGCGCGTGGGCGGCCTGCAGCTCGCGCAGCAGCTCGACCACCTGCTTCTGCACCGAGCGGTCGAGCGCCGAGGTCGGCTCGTCGAGCACCACCAGCTTCGGCTTCAAGATGATGGCGCGGGCGATCGCGATGCGCTGCCGCTGGCCGCCGGAGAACTCGTGCGGGTAGCGGTTGCGCAGCGCCGGATCGAGCCCGACCTCCTCGAGTGCCGCCGATGCGCGCCCGTCGCGCTGCCGCCCCGTCAGCGCCGGCTCGTGCACCAGCAGGCCCTCGGTGACGATCTGGCCGACCGTCATGCGCGGCGACAGCGAGCCGAACGGATCCTGGAACACCAGCTGCAGTTCCCGGCGCAGCGGCCGCATCCGGCGCCGGTCGGCATGCGACAGGTCGCGGTTCTCGAAGCGAACGGTGCCGCCGCTCGGCAACAGCCTGAGCAGCGCCCGCCCGAGCGTCGACTTGCCGGAGCCCGACTCGCCGACGATGCCGATCGTCTGCCCCCGGCGCAGCGACAGGTCGACCCGGTCGACCGCCCGCAGCACCATCGGCGGACCGCCGAACAGGCCACCGCCCAGAGTGAAGGCGACCTCGATCTTGTGTCCTTGCAAAATGACCGGCGCCCCGGGCGGCGGCGGCTCCTTGTGGCCGGCAGGCTCGGCCGCCAAGAGCATCTTGGTGTAGGGATGGGCAGGCGCGGCGAAGACGGCCTCGGTGGTCCCCGCCTCGACCACCTCGCCGCGGCGCATCACGTAGACGCGGTCGGCCAGCCGGCGGACGATGCCGAGGTCGTGGGTGATGAACACGATCGCCATGCCCAGCCTGGCCTGGAGCTCGACCAGCAAGGCCAGGATCTGCGCCTGGACGGTGACGTCGAGCGCCGTGGTCGGCTCGTCGGCGATCAGGATATCGGGGTCGTTGGCGAGCGCCATGGCGATCATCACCCGCTGGCGCTGGCCGCCGGACATCTCGTAGGGGTAAGAGCGCATCCGCCGCTCCGGCTCCGGAATCTTGACCAGCTCGAGCAGCCGCACGGCCTCCGCATGCGCGGCGCCGCGGCCAAGCTTGCGGTGTCGGCGGATCGGTTCGATCAGCTGGCTGCCGATCGTGTAGAGCGGATCGAGCGAGGTCATCGGCTCCTGGAAGATCATGCTGATCTTGCGGCCGCGCACCCGGTTGATCTCCGACCGCGACAGCGCGAGCAGGTTGGTGCCGCGATAGTCGACCGTGCCGCTCGCCCAGCCATTGGCGGCCAAGAGCTGCATGGCGGCCATCATCGTCTGGCTCTTGCCGGACCCGGACTCGCCGACGATCGCCACCGTCTCACCCGCCCCGACCTCCAGGCTGATGCCCCGCACCGCCTCGACCGTGCCGTCGAGCGTGCGAAAGCTGACGCAGAGGTCGCGCACTTCGAGCACGGTGTCGGGGCCGGCCACGGCTCAGCGGTCCTTGGGGTCGAGCGCGTCGCGCAGTCCGTCGCCGATGAAGTTCAGCGCAAACAGCGTCGACACCAGGAAGAAGGCCGGGAACAAAAGCAGCCAGTTGGCGGTGCCGATGTTCTTGGCGCCGGCGGCAATCAGCACCCCCCAGCTGGTCATCGGCTCCTGCACCCCGAGGCCGAGAAACGACAGGAAGCTTTCGAGCAGGATCACCTGCGGCACCAAGAGCGTCATGTAGATCACCACTGGGCCAAGCAGGTTGGGGATGATGTGGCGCCGCACGATGCCGCGCGGCGACACGCCCATCGCCTCGGCCGCCTGAACGAACTCCTGGCGGCGCAGCGACAGCGCCTGGCCGCGGACGATGCGGGCCATGTCGAGCCACAGGACGGCGCCGACGGCCAAGAACATCAGGATGAAATTGCGGCCGAAGAACACCACCAGCATGATGACGAAGAAGATGAACGGCAGCGAGTAGAGCACGTCGACGATGCGCATCATCAGCTCGTCGACCCGCCCGCCGAAAAAGCCGGCAGTGGCGCCGTAGATGACGCCGATGACCACCGCTACGACCCCGGCGAGCAGGCCGATGGACAGCGAGATGCGGCCGGCGATCAAGGTGCGCGACAAGAGGTCCCGGCCGGTATTGTCGGTGCCGAAGAGGAAATATTGCTGCTTGATGGCAGCGCTCATCACCGTCTCGCGGCCGTCCGCGGAGGAGCTCTCGACCTTGGCGTCGTCGAAGGTGTCGGAGCGGTCGAGGTAGCGGGTGTTGCGCGGATCGATCGGCCGTGAGGCGGTGAGGGTGACGAACACCCGGCTGCCGTCCTGGTGCCACTCCTTGATGTCGGCGCGCATCCGCCGCACGACGTCGGCGAGCGAGGTTGCGACGGATTCGGCCTGCGGATAAGGCGCGAAGGAGGGCGGGGTGCGCACATAATCGGGATAGATGGTGGTGTAGAGATGCGGCACGAAATACGGGCCGAGGATGCACACCAGCGCCATGGCGACGAGGTAGACGAGCCCGGCCATGGCGGCACGGTTGGCCTTGAGCCGGGCCCAGGCGTCGCTCCACAGCGACCGGCCGGCGATCGGCCGCTCGGCAAGCGTCGGCGTCATCAGCTCAGTCATAGCGCACGCGCGGGTCGACGATGCCATAGAGGATGTCGACGATCAGGTTGAAGAGGATGGTGAACAGGGCGATCACCACCACGGTCCCCATCACCAAGGTGTAGTCGCGGTTGAGCGCGGCCTCGACGAAATAGCGCCCGACGCCGGGAATGGCGAAGATCGTCTCGACGATGATCGAGCCGGTGAGCAGCGCCGCGGCGGCCGGACCGGCAAACGAAATGATCGGCAGCACGGCGCTGCGCAGCGCATGCCGGACCACCACCGACCACTCCGACAGGCCGAGCGCCCGCACGGTGCGGATGTGGTGCGAGCGCAGCGACTCGATCATCGCGCCGCGCATCAGCCGCGCCACGATGGCGAGTTGCGGCAGCGCCAAGGTGAGCACGGGGCCGACCTTGTTGAGCAGCGCCCCGTCCCCCCAGCCGCCGATCGGCAAGAGCTTCCAGGAAAGGCCGAAGACGAGCTGGATCACCGGTGCGATGACGAAGGTCGGGATGGTGATGCCGGCGGTGGCAAGCGCAATTACCGTGTAGTCGCCCAAACGGTTCTGATTGAGCGCGGCGATGATGCCGAGCGCGGAGCCGACCACCAGGGCCAGCGCGAGGGCGGTGCTGCCGAGCTGGACGGAGATCGGCAGGCCCTTGGCGAACAGCTCGGTCACGGTGAAATCGGGCAGGTTGTAGCTCGGCCCGAAATTGCCGTGCAGCAGGTTCTCGAGGTAGTGGACATATTGCAGCCAGAGCGGATCGTTGAGGCCGAACTGCGCTTCGAGATTGGCGCGGATTTCCGGGCTCAATCCCCGTTCCTGGTTGAACGGGCCGCCGGGCGCGACGCGGATCAGAAAGAAGGCGAGCGTGACGATGACGAACAGCGTCGGGATCGCCGTCAGAAATCGCCGGAGCACATAGACGAGCATCGCGCGGCCTCGGCCAGTTCGGCATCGCCGCCGCCTGTCATGGCGGCGACGCCGGCGGAACCTCAATCCTTGCTGACGAACCGGCTCGGGTGAATGTCCATGACGTTCTGCTCGTATCCGTGCAGCTTCGGCGACACCAGATTGTGGTAGCTGTAATAGAGGAGCGGAATGTTGCCGACCTCGTCGACCAGCACCCGCTCGGCATCGGCCAGGAGCTTCATCCGCTCTTCCGGCTTGCCGCCGGCCGCCGCCGCCTTGTCCATCGCCGCCTCGAAGCCCGGGCTGTCGTAGCGCGAATAGTTGTTGCCGCTCGCCTTGCGCGAGATGCCGAGGAAGGTCTCCGGATCCTTGTAGTCGGCGATCCAGGCAGCACGGGCGACGTCGTAGTCGCCCTTCTGCTCGAGATGGGCGTAGTGGGTCTTGGTGTCGGTGTTGAGCAAGGTCACCTCGATGCCGAGCGGCTTCAGCTGCTCCTGGATGGCGATCGCGGTGTTCTTGTGGTTCTCGGAGGTGTTGAAGCGGATCTCCATCTTCAGCGGATGGTCGGGGCCGTAGCCGAGGTCCTTCAGCACCTTGGCGGCCTCGTCCTCGCGGTCGATCTGCGGCATGTCGGCGAACTTGGCCATCGCCGGGGTGTAGCCCTCGATGCCGGGCGGCACCATCGAATAACCCGGCAGCATCGAGTTCTGCCACACCTTCTCGGCCAGGAAGTCGCGGTCGATCGCCATCGAGATGGCCTCGCGCAGCTTCGGATTGGACCACGGCTCCTTGTCGGTCTTGATGGCGTAATAATAGGTGCCGAGATAGGCGCCGATTCTCAGCTGGTCGCCGAACTTGGCTTTCAGATCGGAAAGCTGCTCGGTCGGCACGTCGTCGTTGGAATCGAGTTCGCCCGCCTCGAACCGCTTCACCGCGGTCGAGCGGTCCTCGGTCGGGATATAGTTGACGACGTCGATCTTGACGCTGTCGGCATCGAAGAATTTGGGGTTCTTGACCAGCTTGATGTGATCGTTGGGAACAAACTCGGCGAGCGTATAGGCGCCGTTGGAAACCAGGTTGCCGGGCTTGATCCAGTCGGCTCCGAGCTTGTCGATCGAGGCCTTGTTGACCGGATAGGCCGCCTGGTGGGTCAGCATCTCCAGGAAATACGGCGTCGGCGCCTTGAGCGTGACCTCGAGGGTGCCGGGGTCGAGCGCCTTGACACCCATCTCCTCGGGCTTGGCCTTGCCGGTGTTGACCTCCTCGCCGTTCTTGATGACGTAGAGCATCGAGGCGTATTCGGCGCCTGTTGCAGGGTCTTCCAGGCGGCGCAGCGAATAGACGAAATCGTCGGCGGTCACCGGGCTGCCGTCCGACCAGACGCCGTCCTTGCGCAGCTTGAAGGTGTAGACCAGGCCGTCGTCGGAAACCGTCCAGCTCTCCGCGGCCCCGGGGATCAGATTGGCGTTCTGATCTTGCATGACCAGACCCTGATAGAGGTCTCGCAGAATATGAGCCTCATAGACCGTCGAGGTCTTGTGCGGATCGAGGGATTCTGGATCGGCCGAGTTGCCGCGGTTGTAGACGACCTCGGCAAGCGCCGGCGCGACAAAGGCGCCGCCCGCGACGAAGAGGCCGCTGGCCAGCATCGTCGCCCGGAGGAATTTCTGCATCAGACGCACTCCCAAATCGTTGGCCGGCCGCTGAGCCGGCTTCTGCGACGATTATGATGACTGGTGCACGCAAAGCAACACAGTTCGGCCTTCGTCGAGGCGGCTTTGCGACCGGGAGTTGATGACGCGGTGTAAGCTCAGAAGGCCGCCTTGAGCGGCGCTTCGCGGGCCGGGCTCAGGCGTGGGTGGCGGTGTGGTTGAGACGGCCGAAGAAGCAGCCATAGGCCGGCAGCTCGACGGTGTCGACGATGAAGGCGCCCTCGCCCGGGAAATCCAGCCGCGCAACCGGGCCGAGCCCGGCCGGCGGGACCCATTGCGTCGCCTCGGCCGAGAAGTTGAACACGCAGAGGAGCGTTTCTTCCGCCGCCTCGCGGATCAAGGCGAGCACCGGCTCGTCGCCGGCCAGGAAGCGGATGGTTCCTGTCTGCAGCGCCGGATGGGCCCGGCGGAAGGCGAGCGCCTGCCGATAGCGCTCAAGCACGGAATCCGGATCGGCCTCCTGCCGGTCGACCGCGAGCGGCAGATGCGCGGCCGGCACCGGCAGCCAGGGCTTGACGGTGCTGAAGCCCGCATGCTCGGCGGCCGTGCTCCACACCATCGGCGTGCGGCTGCCGTCCCTGCCCTTGTAGCCCGGCCAGAAGCGGATGCCGTAGGGATCGCGCAGGTCGGCGAAGGCGAGTTCGGCCTGCGGCAGCCCAAGCTCCTCGCCCTGGTAGAGACAGATCGCGCCGCGCAGCGCGACGAGAAGCGCGATCGAAAAGCGTGCCACCGCGGGCACGTCGCCGGGCGCGATCGCCCAGCGCGAGGCGTGGCGGTCGACGTCATGGTTGGAGAAGGCCCAGCACACCCAGCCGTCGACCACGGCGGCCTCGAACGCCTGCACCGCGCTGCGCACATGCGCGGCCGAGAATTGCGGCCCGAGCAGGTCGAAGGTGTAGCACATATGGAGCTTGTCGCCGCCTTCCGTGTAGGCGGCGACGGTGCGCAGCGACCGTTCCCCGTCGCCGACCTCGCCGACCGAGGCGCGGTCCGGATAGGTGTCGAGGAGCGCGCGGAATTCGGTCAAGAAGCCGAGGTTCTCCGGCTGGGTCTTGTCGTACAGATGGTCCTGGTAGCCGTAGGGGTTGGTGTCGGGGATATCGTTAGCCTTGCCGCGCGGCATCGCCGGGTTGTCGCGCAGGCTGCGGTCGTGAAAGTAGTAGTTGACCGTGTCGAGACGGAAGCCGTCGACGCCGCGCTCCAGCCAAAAGCGTACGGTCTCCAACAGTGCCGCGCGCACTTCGGCGCTGTGGAAGTTGAGGTCTGGCTGCGAAGCCAGGAAATTGTGCATGTAATACTGCTTGCGGCCGCTGTCCCACTCCCAGGCCGGGCCGCCGAACACCGACAGCCAATTGGTGGGCGCGGTGCCGTCCGGCTTGGCGTCGGCCCACACATACCAGTCGGCCTTGGGATTGGTGCGGTCGGCGCGGCTCTCCAGGAACCAGGGATGCTGGTCGGAGGTGTGGGACAGCACCTGATCGATGATCACCTTGAGGCCGAGCCGGTGCGCCGCGGCGACCAGCGCATCGAAATCCGCGAGCGTGCCGAACATCGGATCGACGGCACAATAGTCCGAGACATCGTAGCCCATGTCGGCCATCGGCGACTTGAAGAACGGCGACAGCCAGACCGCGTCGGCGCCCAGCCGAGCGACATGGCCGAGGCGCGCGACGATGCCGTTGAGATCGCCGCTGCCGCTGCCGCTGGAATCCTGGAAGGAGCGTGGGTAGATCTGGTAGATGACCGCGCTCCGCCACCAGGGCTCGGATTCGCTCACAGCTGCACCTCGAATGGATCGTCTGCGGTCTTGCCGCCGGCGGCCGGCCGCTCGATCGCGAAGGCCACGGTCCGTCCGGCGAGGCGGAACACCGGATCCCGCGCCACCGCCTGGGCACCCGGGCTGACCTCGGCCAGGAAGCGCCAGGCAAAGCCGTCGCGCTCCGGCAGCGAGAACACGATCGCCCGGCGGTCGCCATTGACCATCACCGCCAGCCGGCGGTCGGCGGCGGCCAGCACCATCGACAGCCGCCGGCGGCCGGGATCGCTCCAATCGCCTTCGGCGAGCGGCCGGCCGAGCTCGGAGAGCCAGACCACGTCGGGCGGCTCGCCTTCGGCCTCCGTACCGGTGAGGAACGCCGTCGCCGCCAGCAAAGGCTCGGCCTTGCGCAGCGCCGAGAGGGCCGCGGCATGCGCCTCGAGCGCCGCGTCGCGGCCTTGCCAATCGAGCCAGGTGATCTCGTTGTCCTGGGCATAGGCATTGTTGTTGCCTTGCTGAGTGCGGCCGAACTCGTCGCCGGCGGTCAGCATCAGCGTGCCCCTGGCGGCAAACAGGGTCGACAGCAAGGCCATCTGGTCGCGGCGGCGGGCGGCCGCGACCTTGGGTTCGCGGCTCGCGGCCGTGGCGCCGCAATCCCAGGAGAAATTCTCGTTGTGGCCGTCGCGGTTCTCTTCGCCGTTGGCTTCGTTGTGCTTGCGCTGGTAGCGGACGACGTCGGCGAGCGTCATGCCGTCATGCGCGGCGATGAAATTCACCGTGCGCGTCGTCGGCGCGCCATGGCGGCCGAAGATGTCGGAAGAGCCGGCGAGCCGGGTGGCCAGCGTGCCGACCACCCCGCCGTCGCCCCGCCAGAAGCGGCGGACATCGTCGCGGAAACGGTCGTTCCACTCCAGGAACGGCGGCGGGAAGGCGCCGAGCTGGTAGCCGCCCTCGCCGATGTCCCACGGCTCGGCGATCAGCGCCCGGTCGGCGAGCAGCGGATCGGCGGCGATCGCGCCAAAGAGCGGCGCGGCGGCGTCGAAGCCGGTCAGGCCGCGGCCCAGCACCGGGGCAAGGTCGAAGCGAAAGCCGTCGACGCCGGTCTGGCCCACGAAGCGGCGCAACGAATCGCAGATCAGCTCGACGACAATCGGGTGCTGGGTGGCGATCGTGTTGCCGGTGCCCGTATCGTTGATCAGCCGGCCGGGATCGCTTGCCGCGTGACGAAAATAGGCGGCGTTGTCCAGCCCGCGCAGCGACAGCGTCGGGCCGAGCGCATCACTCTCGCCGGTATGGTTGAAGACGAGGTCGAGGATGGTGCCGATGCCCGCGGCCCGGAGCGCCGCCACCGCGGTGGCGAGTTCGGCCAGGCCGCCGGGTGCCAGGCGCGGGTCGAGCGCCATGAACGTCACCGGATTGTAACCCCAGGCGTTGGCCAGCCCGAGCGGCCCGAGATGGCGCTCGTCGATCCAGGCCGTCACCGGCATCAGCTCGACCGCATCGACGCCGAGGTGCGTGAGATGGGCAATGATCGCCGGATGGGCGAGCGCGCCGATGGTGCCCCGCGCCGCTTCCGGAACGTCGGGATGGAGGCGGGTGAAGGCCCTGACCGGCACCTCGTAGATCAGCCCGCCCGGCTTGAACACGGGCGCTTGGGGGCGGAGCGGCGGGCCCAGCCGGCGCACCACCGCCTTGGGCATCAGCGCGGCCGTGTCGGCGCCGCTGCCCCGCTTGGCGCTCAGCCGCGGATCGTAGGCATAGGGCCGGTCGATCTCGACGGCGTAGGGATCGACCAGCAGCTTGTCCGGATCGAACCACAGCCCGACGTCCGGGGCATAGGGACCGTCGGCGCGCAGCCCGTAGCGGGCGCCCTCGCCGATGCCCTCGATGGTGACGCTGTGCACGCCCCCGCCGGCCGGCTGCATCTCGACGCGCTTGACTTCGCGCGCGCCCTGCGCGTCGAACAGCGATACCCACAGCCGGCTTGCCTGGCCCGACCAGGCAGCAAAATGGACACCCCGACCCGCCAACCTTGCTCCGAAGCGCGGGCCAGGGCGCTCGTCCCTAGCCATCAGGTGATCACGCTCGGCTTCCTGCGGCCGGTGTGCTTGGCGATCCCGGCGAGATCGTCCGCGGCGGCGATGAGGTCGGCGAGCGCCGCCTGGGTCTCGAGCCCGAGATCACCGTCCTTGTCCTCATAGCGTTCGATATAGACGCGCAGCGTCGCGCCGGAGGTGCCGGTGCCCGAGAGGCGGAAGACAACGCGCGAGCCGCCTTCGAACATCACCCGCACGCCCTGCTGGCGGCTGACGGAGCGATCGACGGGATCGTCGTATTCGAAATCGTCGGCGGCAGCCACCGTCATCCCCCGCACCTTGGTGCCGGGCAGGCTGGCGAGCTTGGCGCGAAGATCCGACATCAGCCGGTTGGCGGCCGCGGTCTCGATCTCCTCGTAGTCGTGGCGCGAATAGTAGTTGCGGCCGTAGGTGCGCCAGTGGTCGCCGACGATGTCGATCACGCTCTCGCCGCGCGCGGCAAGGATGTTCAGCCAGAGCAGCACCGCCCACAGGCCGTCCTTCTCGCGCACATGGTTGGAGCCGGTGCCGGAGCTCTCCTCGCCGCAGATCGTGGCCAGCCCGGCATCGAGCAGGTTGCCGAAGAATTTCCAGCCGGTCGGCGTCTCATACATGCCGATGTCGAATTTCTTCGCCACCCGGTCGGCCGCCCCGCTGGTCGGCATCGAGCGGGCGATGCCTTTCAGACCCTCGCTGTAGCCGGGAGCGAGATGGGCATTGGCGGCAAGCAGCGCCAGGCTGTCGGACGGGGTGACGAAGATGCCCTTGCCGAGGATCATGTTGCGGTCGCCGTCGCCGTCGGAGGCGGCGCCGAAATCCGGTGCGTCGGGTGCCATCATCGCGTCGTAGAGATGCTTGGCGTGGACCAGATTGGGGTCGGGATGATGGCCGCCGAAATCCGGCAGCGGCTTGGCGTTGCGCGCCGTGCCTTCCGGGGCGCCGAGGCGGTTTTCGAGGATCTCCGTGGCGTACGGCCCGGTCACCGCGTGCATGGCGTCGAAGCGCATGCGGAACCCCCCGGCGAACAGGCTGTGAATGGCGGGAAAGTCGAACAAAGTTTCCATCAGCGCGGCATAGTCGGCGACCGGATCGACGATGCTGACGGTCATGTCGCCGAGCTTGACCGGGCCGAGCTTGTCGATGTCGATCGGATCGCTGTCGATGATCCGGTATTGGCTGATCGCCTTGGTGTGCGCGAAGATGGCGTCGGTGACCTTCTCCGGCGCCGGGCCGCCATTGCCGATATTGTACTTGATGCCGAAATCCTCGTGCGGCCCGCCGGGATTGTGGCTGGCCGACAGGATGAGCCCGCCGAAGGCCTTATATTTGCGGATGAGGTGGGATGCCGCCGGCGTCGACAGGATGCCGCCTCGGCCGACGATCACCTCGCCGAAGCCGTTGGCCGCCGCCATCCCGAGCACGATCTGGATGACCTCGCGGTTGTAGTAGCGGCCGTCGCCGCCCAGCACCAGCGTCTTGCCTTGAAAACCCTCCAACGAGTTCGAACACCGACTGAACGAAGTTCTCGACATAGTTGGCCTGCTGGAACTCGGGCACCTTCTTGCGCAGCCCCGAGGTGCCTGGCTTCTGGTCGGAATAGGGCTGGGTGGCAACGGTCCTGATCATGCGCTTGGCGGTCCTTTTGACAGCAGTCGCTTGTAGAGCGCGGCGTAACGGCGGGCGCTGCGCTGCCACGAGACGTCGGCCTTCATGCCCTGCAGCTGCACGGATTTCCAGTCTTCGGCGACTTCGTAGACGGCGATCGCCCGGCGCACGGCATCGGTCAGCGCATCGGCGCTTTCGGTGTCGAACTGGATGCCGGTGGCCACTCCGGCGGTCAGCGCCGCCTCGTTGGCGTCGACCACGGTGTCGGCCAGCCCGCCGGTCCGCGCCACCAGCGGCACGCAGCCATAGCGCAGCCCGTAGAGCTGGGTGAGCCCGCACGGCTCGAAGCGCGACGGGATCAGGATGGCGTCGCTGCCGCCCTGCAACAGGTGCGACAGCGGCTCGTCATAGCCGATCACCATGCCCATGCGGCCGCGATGGCGCGCCGCGGCGGCGAGCAGCGCTCCCTCCAGCGCCTGGTCGCCGGAGCCCAGGATGGCGAGCTTGCCGCCCATGGCGATGATCCCGTCGACGACGGCGGCGAGGATATCCATGCCCTTCTGCCAGGTCAGCCGGCTGACCACGCAAAACAGCGGCGCCCCGTCATGCTCCAGCGCGAAACGCTCCTCCAGCGCGCGCTTGTTGGCGGCGCGCCCGGCGAGCGTGTTCGCCTCATAGGTGCGGGCGAGATGGACGTCGGTCGCCGGGTTCCAGATCGACACATCGATGCCGTTGACGATGCCGGTCAAGTCGGCCGAACGCAGATTGAGCAGCCCGTCGAGCCCCATGCCGAAGGCCGGGGTGCGGATCTCCCGGGCATAGGTGGGACTGACCGTGGTGATCGCGCTCGCCGCCTGCAGCCCGCCCTTGAGGAAGCCGACGCCGCCATAATACTCGACCCCGTCGAGCGCCATGGCGTGCGGCGGCAGCCCGAGCAATGGAAACACGCTCGCCGGAAACTGGCCCTGGAAGGCGAGGTTGTGCACCGTCATCACCGTCGGGATGGGCTGCGGCGGGCCATAGCGCAGGTAAGCGAGCGTCATCGCCGCCTGCCAGTCATGGGCGTGGACGATGTCGGGCTGGTAGTCCGCAACGATCTTCTGCGCGAGGTCCGCGCCGGCCCGCGACAGCGCCGCGAAGCGGCGGGCATTGTCGGGCCAGTCCTGGCCGGTGCTGTCGCCATAGGGGCTGCCGGCGCGCAGATAGAGGTGCGGGGCGTCGAGCACCCAGAGGTCGAGGTCGGCGACGCGCGCCCGCGCCAGCTCCGCCTTGCCGCCGTGGAGATCGCCGTAGCGGTGGAAAACGGTACGCTCCGGCAGTGCTTCCATCACCGCGGGATAGCCGGGGACGAGCGTCGTCACCGCAATGCCTTCGCCGGCGAGCGCGGGCGGCAGCGCACCCGCGACGTCGGCCAGCCCGCCGGTCTTGATCAGCGGGA
This sequence comes from uncultured Alphaproteobacteria bacterium, assembly GCA_963791325.1. Taxonomy (GTDB): domain Bacteria; phylum Pseudomonadota; class Alphaproteobacteria; order Rhizobiales; family Rhizobiaceae; genus JBEVJK01. Next base: position 302,057 of record CAWBRU010000022.1, read on the forward strand.
ACAGCTCGGAGGTGACCGAGAGGACCTCCATGATCAGCTGCCGATCCGGTCGATCATGTCCTGGGTGATCAGGCAGATGCCGTTCTCCGAGACGCGGAAGCGGCGCTTGTCGAGCTCCGGATCTTCGCCGACGACGAGGCCTTCGGGGATGCGCACGCCGTGGTCGAGCACCACCCGTTTCAGCCGGGCGTGGCGGCTGATCTGGCAGTCCGGCAGCACCACGGCCTCGTCGAGCACGGAGAAGGAGTTGATGCGCACCCCGGTGAACACCAGCGTGCGGCGGATCGTGGCACCGGAGACGATGCAGTCGCCGGCGACGAGCGACGACGTCGCCGAGCCGCGCCGGCCGTCCTCGTCGTGAACGAATTTCGCCGGCGGCTTGATCTCGGCATAGGTCCAGATCGGCCAGTCGCGGTCGTAAATGTCGAGCTCGGGCGTGATGTCGGTCAGGTCGATATTGGCTTCCCAATAGGCATCGATGGTGCCGACGTCGCGCCAATAGGCCTCGCGCTCGAAGCTCGAGCGCACGCAGGACTGGGCGAAGCGGTGGGCGACCGCTTTGCCGTGAGCGACGATATAGGGGATGATGTCCTTGCCGAAGTCGCGGCTCGAATTGGGCTCGGCCGCATCGCGGCGCAGCTGGTCCATCAGGAACTTGGTGCGGAAGACATAGATGCCCATCGAAGCCAGCGCGTAGCCGGGATTGCCGGGAATGCCCGGCGGATCGGAGGGCTTCTCGATGAAGGAGATGATGTTGTCCTTGTCGTCGACATGCATGACGCCGAACCCGGTCGCCTCCATACGCGGCACTTCCAAGCAGCCGACGGTGACATCGGCGCCGGTGGCGACATGCTGGCGCAGCATCAGCTCGTAGTCCATTTTGTAGATGTGATCGCCGGCCAGAATCACCATGAATTCAGGGCCATAGCTCTCGATAATGTCGATGTTCTGGAACACCGCGTCGGCAGTGCCCTCATACCACTGGGTCTCCGAGACGCGCTGGCTCGCCGGCAGGATGTCGAAGCTCTCGTTGCGCTCGGGCCGCAGGAAATTCCAGCCGCGCTGCAGATGGCGGATCAGCGAGTGGGCCTTGTATTGCGTGGCGACGCCGATGCGGCGGATGCCGGAATTGATCGCGTTGGACAACGCAAAGTCGATGATCCGGGTCTTGCCGCCGAAATAGACCGCCGGCTTGGCCCGCCGGTCGGTCAGTTCCTTGAGCCGCGAGCCGCGCCCGCCGGCCAGGACATAGGCCATCGCATCGCGCGCCAGCGGCTGGTTGGTGTTCAGCTCCATATCACCCTCCCAAGTGTTGCCTAGAGCAATTCCAGCATGATCGTGGCGAGCGGCGGCAGGACGAGCGCCGCATGGATGCCCCCCTTGCCATCGGCCCGCGCCTCGACCTCTCCGACATTGCCTTTGCCCGACCCGCCGTAATCCGCCGCGTCGGTGTTGAGGATCTCGCGCCAGGCCCCGGCATTGGGCAGCGGCACGCGGTAGTTCTCGCGCGGCACCGGCGTGAAGTTGGAGATGACGGCGATCGGCGGCGCGCCCGGCGCCCGGCGCAGCCAAGCAAACACCGAATTCTCCGAAATCGTCGGCGATCAGCCAGGAGAAGCCCTCGGGCTCGCAGTCGCGGGCATGCAGCGCCGGACGCGACCGGTAGAGCAGGTTCAAATCCTTGACCAGGCTGCGCACCCCCTCATGCGCCGGCGCATCGCGCAGATACCAGTCGAGGCTGCGCGCCTCGCTCCATTCGTCACGCTGGGCAAACTCCTGTCCCATGAACAGCAGCTTCTTGCCCGGATAGCCCCACATGAAGCCGTAATAGGCGCGAAGGTTGGCGAACTTCTGCCAGTCGTCGCCCGACATCTTGGTGAGCAGCGAGCCTTTGCCGTGCACGACCTCATCGTGCGACAGCGGCAGCACGAAGTTTTCGCTGAACGCATAGACGAGGCCGAAGGTGATCTCGCCGTGATGGAATTTGCGGTGGACGGGTTCGTGCGCCATGAAGGCCAGCGTGTCGTGCATGAAGCCCATGTTCCACTTGAAGCCGAAGCCGAGCCCGCCTTCGTAGACCGGCTGCGAGACTTTCGGCCACGAGGTCAATTCCTCGGCGATGGTGATCACCCCGGGATGGCTGCCATAGACCTCGCTGTTCATGCGCTGCAGGAAGCCCACGGCCTCGAGGTTCTCGCGCCCGCCGCGCTCATTGGGAACCCACTCGCCCTGCTTGCGCGAATAGTCGAGGTAGAGCATGGAGGCCACCGCATCCACCCGCAGCCCGTCGATGTGATACTTCTCGGCCCAGTAGAGCGCGTTGTTGACCAGGAAGGAAACCACCTCGCGGCGGCCGAAATTGTAGATCGCCGTCTGCCAGTCGGGGTGGAAGCCCTGGCGCGGATCGGCATGCTCGTAAAGCGCCGTGCCGTCGAAGCGGGACAGCCCGTGCGCGTCGACGGGGAAATGCGCCGGCACCCAGTCGAGGATCACGCCGACGCCGGCGCGGTGGGCGCCGTCGATGAACCGGGCAAAACCTTGCGGATCGCCGAAGCGCGCCGTCGGCGCGTAGAGCCCGGTGGTCTGATAGCCCCAGGACGGATCGAAAGGATGCTCGGTGATCGGCAGGAACTCGATATGGGTGAAGCCCAGCTCCACCACGTAGGGGATCAGCCGGTCGGCAAGTTCGTCCCAGGACAGGAAGCTGCCGTCACTGCCGCGTTGCCAGGATCCGGCGTGGACCTCGTAGATGGAGATCGGCTGGCGGCGGATATTGGTCGTGCCCCAAAAGGCCCGATGCGCCTGGTCGCCCCATTGATGGTCGGCGGGCGCGGTGGTGACCGAGGCGGTGGCGGGCCGGAGTTCGGAGCGGAAGGCGAACGGATCGGCCTTGAGCGGTACCAGCGCCCCCCCGGCGCCGACGATCTCGAACTTGTAGCCGCGGCCCTCGCCGATGTCGGGCAGAAAGATCTCCCAGATGCCGGTGTCCTGGCGCAGCCGCATCGGATGGCGGCGGCCGTCCCAATCGTTGAAATCGCCGACCACCGAGACGCGGCGGGCGTTCGGGGCCCAGACCGCGAAATGGACACCGAAGGCGCCCTCATGCGAGATGAGGTGGGCGCCAAGCTTGTCGAACAGCCTGAGATGCGACCCCTCGGCGATATAGTAGTCGTCCATCGGGCCGAGCACCGGACCGAACGAATAGGGGTCGGTCAGGTACCAGTCGCCGCCGGCGTTGCGGGCGTGATAGCGTATGGGCTGGCGCTGCTCGAGGGAGAGCACGCCTTCGAAGAAGCCGGCATCATCGATGCGCCTGAGCTCGCCGGCGGCAGCGCCGTCGAGGGTGAAAGCGGAGACATGATCGGCGTGCGGAATGAAGCAGCGGGCAACAAAGCCCTTGCCGACCGCCTGGATGCCGAGGACCGCGAACGGATTGCCATGCGTGCCCGCCACGATCGCTTCGACATCGGAGCGGGCCGTCAAGGTGGACAGAGCTTCGGTCTTGGCGCTGGCACGGGCCTTCTTCATGCCGGGGGGCCCTCCTCCAACTCGGACAGTAAGCGCTCCGCGGCGCCTTCTACAATCGCTTAAACGGGTACGTTCCAGATTTCGTTGCTGTATTGGCGAATGGTGCGGTCCGAGGAGAACCAGCCCATGCGCGCGACATTGTGAATGGCCATCGATCCCCAGGCCGGGCTGTCGCGCCAGATCTGGTCGACCTTGCGCTGGGCGGCCGCATAGGCGTCGAAATCGGCCGCAACCATGAACCAGTCATGGTCATAGAGCCCGTTGATCAGATCGCGGTAGCGATCGGGCTGGTCGGGCGAGAACACGCCGGAATCGATCGCCGACAGCGCCTGCATGAGCTCTGGCGAGTTCTCGATCACGGCGCGCGGCTGGTAGCCGCCCGCCCGGCGCTCGGCCACCTCCTCGGTGGTCAGGCCGAAGATGACGATGTTGTCGTCGCCGACCTGCTCCTTGATCTCGACATTGGCGCCGTCCAGCGTACCGATGGTGACCGCGCCGTTGAGCGCGAACTTCATGTTGCCGGTGCCGGAAGCTTCCATGCCGGCGGTCGAGATCTGCTCGGAGAGATCGGCCGCCGGCACCATAATCTCGGCCAGGCTGACATTGTAGTTGGGGATGAACACAAGCTTGAGCAGCCCGCGCACCGCCGGGTCGCGGTTGATCACCCGGGCGACGTCGTTGGCCAGTTTGATGATCAGCTTGGCGTTGTGATAGCTGGGCGCGGCCTTGCCGCCGAAGAACTTCACCCGCGGCATCCAGTCCTTCTCGGGATGGGAGCGGATCTGGTCGTAGAGTGCCACCGCCTCGATGATGTTGAGCAGCTGGCGCTTGTATTCATGGATGCGCTTGATCTGAATATCGAACAGCGCCGACGGGTCGATGCGGATGCCGAGCCGCTCGCCGACCAGGTAGGACAGCCGTTCCTTGTTGGTGCGCTTGACCGCGGCAAAGCGCTCGCGGAAGCCGGCATCGTCGGCGAAGCGGTCAAGCTCCGCCAGCTGGTTGATGTCGTCGAGGAAGCCGTCGCCGATCGTGTCGCGCGCCAGCTGGGTCAGCCCGGGGTTGCATTGCAGCAGCCAGCGGCGCGGGGTGATGCCGTTGGTCTTGTTGTTGATGCGCTCGGGATAGAGCTTGTGCAGGTCGGCAAACACCGTGTTCTTCATCAGCTCGGTGTGCAGCGCCGAGACACCGTTGATCGAATGCGAGCCGGCAAAGGCGAGATTGCCCATCCTGACGCGCCGGTCGGCGCCTTCATGAATCAGCGAGATGTTACTGATCTGCCCGCCGTCGAAGCGGTCGGCCGCGCGCGCCTCGAGCAGGATCTGGGCGTTGATGGCATAGATGATCTGCATGTGGCGCGGCAAAAGCCGCTCGAACAGCGGCACCGGCCAGCTCTCCAGCGCCTCCGGCAGCAGCGTGTGGTTGGTGTAGGCGAAGGTCTTCTTGGTCAGGTCCCAGGCGGTGTCGAAGTCGATCCCGTGGACGTCCATCAGAAGCCGCATCAGCTCGGCGACGGCGACTGCCGGATGGGTGTCGTTGAGATGGATCGCGGCCTTGTCGGGCAGCGACATCAGCTCGCCATACTGGCTGAGATGGCGCTGCATGATGTCCTGGAGCGAGGCGGAGGAGAAGAAATACTCCTGCCGCAGCCTGAGCTCCTGCCCGGCCAGGTGGGAATCGGCCGGGTAGAGCACCTGGGCGAGCACTTCGGCCTTGTTGCTTTCGCGCAGCGCGCCGATGTGGTCGCCGGCGTTGAAGGCGTCGAGCAGGATCGGGTCGACCGACATCGCCGACCATAACCTGAGCGTGTTGACGCGGTTGCCGCGCCAGCCGACGACCGGCGTATCATAGGCGACGGCCAGCACCCGCTCCTGCGGCTTCCAGACATGGCGCTCGAGCCGCCCGTCCTTGGAGGTGACGCTTTCGACGGCGCCGCCGAAGCCGACCTCGAAGGAGCGCTCGCGGCGCTCGAACTCCCAGGGATTGCCGTGCTCGAGCCAGGTCTCGGGCAGCTCGACCTGCCAGCCGTCGGAAAACTCCTGGCGGAACAGGCCATGGACGTAGCGGATGCCGTAGCCATGCGCCGGCACATCGACGGTCGCCATGCTCTCCATGAAGCAGGCCGCAAGCCGGCCGAGGCCGCCATTGCCCAGCGCGGCGTCGGGCTCGAGCCGCGCAATCACGTCGAGCTCGACGCCCAGCTGGGACAGCGCCTCGCGCATGTTTTCGTAGATGCCGATGTTGGAAAAGGCATCGCGCATCAGCCGGCCGATCAGGAACTCCAGCGACAGATAGTAGACCCGCTTCTCCTGCTTCTCATAAGCTTCCTTGGTCGACGCGATCCAGCGTTCGATGATGCGGTCGCGCACCACCTTGATGGCGGCGGTCAGCCAGTCATGCGGGGTCGCCACGCTGGCGTCCTTGCCCAGCCGGTAGGTGAGGCTTTCCAGGATCTCGGTGGCCAGCGATTTGGGGTCGGTGTCGTCCAGGACGGATTCCAGGATCTTGTTGTTCGGCTTATGGTTCATCAGCAATCCATGTTCGGCGGCCGCACGCGCGGCCGCTCATATGAGGCTCAAGGCAGCTCCCGCACGGAAATTAGCGGGGAAGCCGCAGGTTGCAACGTCAAATCGCCGCGTCGCCCCGCCGCACCGGGCGGCTCAGGCTGCGAGCGCCTCTTCGGGCGGCTTCTTGGCTCCCGTCATGAAGGCGACCGCATCCGACATCTCATATTGCTTGGGGTCGATGACAGTGAGACGGCGGCCCAGGCGGTGGATGTGAATGCGGTCGGCGACCTCGAAGACATGCGGCATGTTGTGCGAGATCAGGACAATCGGCAGCCCTCGTTTCTTGACGTCGAGGATCAGCTCGAGCACTCGGCGCGATTCCTTGACGCCGAGCGCGGCGGTCGGCTCGTCCATGATCACCACCTTGGAGCCGAATGCGGCGGCGCGCGCCACGGCCACGCCCTGGCGCTGGCCGCCGGACAGCGTCTCGACCGCCTGGCCGATGTTCTGGATGGTCATCAGCCCGAGTTCGGTGAGCTTGGCGCGCGCCCGCTTCTCCATCGCCGGGCGGTCGAGCATGCGCAGCCACTCGCCGAGGAAGCCCGGCCGCCGCAGTTCGCGGCCGAGGAACATGTTGTCGGCGATCGACAGGGCCGGCGACAGCGCCAGGTTCTGGTAGACGCATTCGATACCGGCGTCGCGGGCCTCCATCGGCGAGCGGAAATGGATCGGCTTGCCCTCCAGCCGCATCTCCCCCTCGTCGGGATGGATGGCGCCGGAGATCGCCTTGATCAGCGACGACTTGCCGGCACCGTTGTCGCCGATGACGGCAAGCACCTCGCCCGGATAGAGGTCGAAATCGGCATGATCGAGGGCGGTGACGCGGCCATAGCGCTTGACCAGCCCGCGGGCGGTGAGGATGGGTTCCCGGGTCATCAGCCTGCTACCTTCCTGATCCATTGGTCGATCGCGACCGCGATGATGATCAACATGCCGATCAGCAGATAGGTCCATTGCGGGTCGGTCCCGATCAGCCTGAGACCGAGCGAGAATACGCCGACGATCAGCGCGCCGAACAGCATGCCGAGCAGCGAGCCGCGGCCGCCGAACAGCGATATGCCGCCGATCACCACCGCGGTGATCGATTCGATGTTGGCGAACTGGCCGGAGGTCGGCGACACCGAGCCCAGCCGGCCGATCAGCACCCAGCCGGCAAAGGCGCAGATGATGCCGGACAGCATGTAGACCGAGACCAGCATCTTCTTGACGCTGACGCCGGAAAGCTGGGCCGCCTCGGCGTCGTCGCCGACTGCATAGACGTGGCGGCCCCAGGCGGTGTGGTTGAGCACATACCAAAGGATCAACACCAACAGCACCATGGCGACCACGCCGTAGGTGAAGACGGCGTTGCCGATCTTGAAATTGGCCCCGAAGGCGTGGAGCAGGGGCGCCTGGGCGGCGATGTCCTGGGAGCGGATCGTCTCGTTGGCCGAATACAGGAAGTTGGCGGCCAGCACGATCTGCCACGTTCCGAGCGTGACGATGAAGGGCGGCAGGCGCATATACGCCACCAGCGCGCCGTTGAGCCAGCCGCAGAAGGCGCCGACGATGAAGCCGCACAGGATGGCGAGCGGCGCCGGCATGCCGTAGTGGAATACGAACTGGCCCATGATCACCGACGACAGCACCATGATGGCGCCGACGGAGAGGTCGATACCGGCGGTCAGGATGACCAGCGTCTGGGCGGCGCCGACGATGCCGACCACGGCCGTCTGCTGAAGGATCAGCGTCATCGAGAAGGCGGAGAAGAACTTGCCGCCGACCAGGACGCCGAAGATCGCGATCGACAGCACCAGCACGATGAGCGGGACGGCCGCCGGATTGGAGTGCAGGAAATGCTGCAGCCGCTCGAGCGGCGTCTTGGCGTGGGTGTCGAAACTGGCAACGGAGGTATCGCTGCCCGACAGGACCTTCTCGAATTCCTGCGGCTGTCCCCGGCCGCTTGCCGTGGCATCGCTCATCGTCAATCCTTCCGCGCAGCCAATGCGCTTTGCTGGTTGTCGGAGGCGGCCCGCAGAGGCCGTCTCCAGTTTGCCGTAACGGCGGGAGTCAAACGCTGCGGCTCAGCCCCAGCACTTGTCGAGGCCGGCCTTGGTGTCGATCGATTCGACCCCGGAGGCGGGCTTGTCGGTGACCAGCGTGGCACCGGTGTCGAAGAACTGCTTGCCTTCGGTCGCCTTCGGCTTCTCGCCGCCGTCGGCGAACTTCTTGATCGCTTCGATGCCCATCGAGGCCATCAGCAGCGGGTATTGCTGCGAGGTCGCGCCGATCACGCCCTCGGCGACGTTCTTGACGCCCGGGCAGCCGCCGTCGACCGAGACGATCAGCACATTGCCTTCCATGCCGACCGCCTTCAGCGCCTCATAGGCGCCGGCGGCCGACGGCTCGTTGATGGTGTAGACGACGTTGATGCTCGGGTCCTTCTGCAGGCAATTCTCCATTGCCTTGCGCCCGCCTTCCTCGTTGCCGTTGGTGACGTCGTGACAGACGTTGCCTGGCATCATCCTCGTCGCCGATCTTGTTGGCGTCCTTGGTGTCGATGCCGAAGCCCTTCATGAAGCCCTGGTCGCGCAGAACGTCGACGGTCGGCTGGCTGGGATTGAGGTCCATATAGGCGATCTTGGCGTCCTTGGCCTTGTCGCCCAAGGTGGCGGCCGCCCACGAGCCGATCAGCTGGCCGGCCTTGAAATTGTCGGTGGCGAAGGTGGCGTCGGCGGCGTCGATCGGCTCAAGCGGCGTGTCGAGCGCAATCACCAGGATGCCGGCGTCACGCGCCTTCTTGACCGAGTCGACGATCGCCTTGGAGTCGGACGGCACCAGGAGGATGCCCTTGGCGCCGTCGGCGATGCAGGACTCGATCGCCGCGACCTGGCTCTCATTGTCGCCGTCGATCTTGCCGGCATAGGCCTTGAGAGTGACGCCGAGCTCCTTGGCCTTGGCGGTCGCGCCTTCCTTCATCTTGACGAAGAACGGGTTGGTGTCGGTCTTGGTGATCAGGCAGGCGCCGACATCGGCCGCAAGAGCCGGCGCGGCAAACGCGCTCGCAGCTGCAGCGGCAGCGCCGAAGACGCAGGATTTCAACAACGAAGCTTTGGTCACGGTGATCCTCCCAGTGAACAGGCGTTGGATGGCTATGGCAGCCATCGGTCATGCATTGGCTCCTCACACCGGCCATATGCAAAATTGACGAAACACCAAATTGCACCCCAAGTCAATTATTAAATCACTCTTATTTAATATTGACAGGAATGCCTCGCCGGCGCCATTCTCGCCGGCCAAATGCAGATACGGGGAACGGAGGCGTCGGTGGAAACCGGCAATCTCTCAGCGCGTGCTCCCGGCTTGGCAGAGGAACGCCTGCGGCGCGGCACCAACCAGAGCCGGATGCGCGATTCCAACGAGCGCCTGGTGCTGTCGCTGGTGCGTCAGCACGGCAGCCTGTCGAAGACCGAGATCGCGCGGATTACCGGGCTCTCGGCGCAGACGGTGTCGGTGATCATGCGCGAGCTCGAAGAAGAAGGGCTGCTGTTGCGCCAGGATCCGGTGCGTGGTCGCGTCGGACAGCCGTCGATCCCGATGGCGCTCAATCCGGACGGCGCCTATTTCCTCGGCTTGAAGATCGGCCGCCGCAGCGCCGAGCTGGTGCTGATCGATTTCCTCGGCGCGGTGCGCGGCGCGCGCCAGGCCTCCTACCGCTATCCAGCGCCGCATGAGACCCTGGCCTTCCTGCGCAGCGGCATTGCCGCGCTGCGCGCCGAGCTCAGCGCCGAGCAGGACAAGCGCATCGCCGGGCTCGGCATCGCCATGCCGTTCGAGCTGTGGAACTGGGCCGACACGGCGGATGCGCCGCGCAGCGTCATGGACCGATGGCGCTCGCTCGACATCCGCGCCGAGATGGAGGCGGAATGCCCCTTCCCGGTCTATCTGCAAAACGACGCCACCTCGGCCTGCGGTGCCGAGCTGGTGTTCGGCAAGATCGGCAGCCTGCGCGATTTCATCTATTTCTACATCGGCGCATTTGCCGGCGGCGGCATCGTGCTCAACGGCAGCCTCTACAGCGGCGCCTCCGGCAATGCCGGTGCGCTGGGCTCGATGCCGGTGCCGGGCGACGGCGGCAAGCCCACCCAGCTGATCGACGTCGCTTCGATCGCCATCCTCGAACAGGCGCTGGCGGCGGAAGGGCGTGCGAGCGGCCAGCTGTGGAGCTCGCCCGAGGACTGGGGCGAACTCGGCCCGGCGCTCGAGCGCTGGGTGAAGCGGGCGGCGCAGGCGCTGGCCTACGGCATCGTCTCGGCCGCCGCCGTCATCGATTTCGAAGCGGCGATCATCGACGGCTGGATGCCGAAGGAGGTGCGCGCCGCGCTGGTAAGGGCCACCCAGGCGGCGATCGGCGAGATCGATATCGAGGGCCTCAGGGTGCCGGCGGTGCGCGAAGGCACCGTCGGCATCCATGCCCGGGCGCTGGGCGGCGCAAGCCTGCCGCTGTCGGAACGCTTCCTCACCGGCGCCAATCTGCTATCCAAGGGCAAGTGAGAGAGGAACCGGGCGGATGATCCTGTGCTGCGGCGAGGCCCTGATCGACATGCTGCCGCGCGAGAGCCCGGCCGGCGAGCCGGCGTTCGCGCCTTACGCCGGGGGGGCGGTGTTCAACAGCGCGATCGCGCTCGGCCGGCTGCGGGTCCCGGTCGGTTTCTTTTCGGGCCTGTCCTCGGACCTGTTCGGCCAGCAGCTGCGCGATGTGCTCGCCGCCAGCCATGTCGGCGCCGACTTCGCGGCGGTCTCGGACCGGCCGACCACGCTCGCCTTCGTGCGGCTCGTCGACGGCCATGCCACCTATACCTTCTACGACGAGAACACCGCCGGCCGGATGCTCACCGAGGCCGACCTGCCGAAGCTGCCCGACGGCGTCAACGCCATGCTGTTCGGCGCCATCAGCCTGATCCCGGAACCGTGCGGGTCGACCTATGAGGCACTGATGCGGCGCGAGCACGGGCGCCGGGTGATGATGCTCGACCCCAACATCCGGCCAGGCTTCATCCAGGACCGGGCCAAGCATGCCGCGCGCATCCGCCGCATGGTCGCCATGGCCGACATCGTCAAGCTGTCCGACGAGGACCTCGGCTGGTTCGGCGAGGCGGGCACGCCCGAGGAGATCATCGGCCGCTGGCTCGACCAGGGGCCGCAGCTCATCGTCATGACCCGCGGCAGCCACGGCGCCGTGGCCTACAGCAAGCGCCACAGGGTCGCGGTCGAGGCCGAGCGGGTCGCCGTGGTCGACACCGTCGGCGCCGGCGACACCTTCAATGCCGGCGTACTCGCCGCCCTGCACGAGCACGGCGCGCTGACCAAGGCGGCGCTGGCCGAGCTCGGCGCCGAGACGATCCGGGCCGCGCTGTCGTTCGGGGTCAAGGCGGCGGCAGTCACCGTGTCGCGCGCGGGCGCCAATCCGCCCTGGCGCGACGAGCTGCACTGAGGCTCCCGCCGCCCGGTTTATCGAGCGCTTTCGCGCGTCATTCCGGCCGCCGCGCCGAGGTCCGTTCGGCTGGAATCGCGGCCTGTGCCCCTCCAGCGCTGTTGCCAGCGCCGCATATTCCGGCTCGCGTTTGAGGATCGCAACGATCGCCGACGAGCGAGATGTGCCGGCATGCGGCCGATCGGCGCTTTAAGGAGCGGGCGTGGTCTGCTATCAGCGGCTCGACCATAAGCTTTTCGAACACGGCTCCAGGCGGATCATGCAGTTCATCGACCTCGGCGCGCAGCGCGAGCGGCTCGGCCCGCGGCTGATGCAGGCGATCGAGCGCGTCGTCGGCGCCGGCCAGTATATCCTTGGGCCCGAGGTCGCCGAGTTCGAAGACAAGCTCGCCGCCTATGTCGGCGTCGACCATGTCGTGGCCTGCGCCAACGGCACCGACGCCCTGCTGCTGCCGCTCTATGCCAGCGGGATCGGACCGGGCGACGCGGTGTTCGTGCCGTCCTTCACCTTTGCGGCGACGGCCGAGGTGGTGGCGCTCGCCAAGGCCGAGCCGGTGTTCGTCGACGTCGATCCGGACACCTACAATCTCGACCTCGCCAGCCTCGAGGCGGCGATCGCCATGGTCAAGGCGGAAGGCCGGCTGAAGCCGCGGGCGGTCATTCCGGTCGACCTGTTCGGTGTCGCTGCCGACTATCCGGGGCTCGCCGCGATCGCCTCCCGCGAGGGCCTTTTGGTGATCGAGGACGCGGCGCAATCGATGGGCGGCTCGGCGGGAGGCACCATGTGCGGCGCCTTCGGCGACGTCGCCGGCACCAGCTTCTATCCGGCCAAGCCGCTCGGCTGCTATGGCGACGGCGGCGCCATGTTCACCAACGATGGCGAGCTGGCCGGGCTGCTGCGCTCCTATGCCTTCCACGGCAAAGGCGCCACGCAGTACGACAATGTCCGTGTCGGGGTGAATTCCCGGCTCGACACGCTGCAGGCCGCCATCCTGATCGAGAAACTCGCCGTGCTCGAAGAGGAGATGGTCGCCCGCCAGGCCGTGGCGAAGCGCTATGCGGAGGCGCTCGGCGACCTGGTCAAGCTGCCGGCTGTTCCGGCCGGGCGCCGCTCGGCCTTCGCCCAATATGCGATCGAGACCTCGCACCGCGACGGGCTCAAGGGGCATCTGCAGAACGACGGCATCCCGAGCGTCATCTACTACGTCAAGCCGCTGCATTTGCAGACCGCCTATGCCCGGTTCCCGCGCAGCCCGGGCGGCCTGCCGGTGTCGGAGGCCCTGCCGGCCCGCGTGCTCTGCCTGCCGATGCACCCCTACCTGTCTGTCGCCGACCAGGACCTGATCGTCGGTTCGATCCGCAGCTTCCTCGAACGCCAGGCGCGGAGCTCGCAAGCCGCCGAATAGGGATGTCTAGACAGGGGGTTCGAGGCGGGTTCTGCCGCGGGCGATGAAGTCGGTATTGGCGAAATCCAGCGCCTGACCCGGCCCCCGCCGCTTGCCGTAGGCGAGCGGCTCGCCTGCGACGGTTTCGGTCAGGCCGCCGGCGGCTCGCAGCACGGCATCGCCTGCGGCGGTGTCCCACTCCATCGTCGGGCCGAAGCGCGGATAGAGGTCCGCCTCGCCGGCGGCGATCAGGCAGAATTTCAGCGACGAGCCGATCGAGACGATCTCGGCGGTGCGGAAGCGCAGGATGTAGGCGTCGGTAGCGGCGGTGCGGTGGGAGCGGCTGGCGACGATCACCGGCGGCACGGCCGGGTCGCGCACGCTGATCCGGCGGCGCGCGCCGGCGTCGAAGCTTTCGCTCACCTCGACCCGCTCGGCCCGTCCCGGCCAGCCGAGATAGAGGATGCGGCTCATCGGCGCGAACACCGCCCCGACCAGCGGCCGGCCGGACTCGACCAGAGCGATGTTGACCGTGAAATCGGCCGAACGGCTGATGAATTCCTTGGTGCCGTCGAGCGGATCGACGAGCAGGAAAGCCTCGCCCAGCGCCGGCGGAACGAACCCTTCGGCGCACTCCTCTTCGGCCACGCAGGGCAGATCCGGAACCGCGGCACGCAGCCCTTCGAGGATGATGCGCTCGGCCGCGCGGTCCGCTTCCGTCACCGGGGAAAGGTCGGCCTTGTGGCTGACCTCAGCACCGGCGCGAAACACCTCCATGATCACACGCCCGGCTGAAAGCGCCAGCCGCTCGAACAGCGCAGCGAGGGCGCGGTGGTCAGATGCCGCCGCCCTCGTCATATTGCTGGTCGCCGTTTGCGCGCTCACGCAGCCACTCCTCCACCCTCTCTACCATGTCCTCGGGTCCGGAACCGAGGGTTTTGAGGTGGATCTCGGGCTTTTCCGGAGCCTCGTAGGGCGAGGTCAGCCCGGTGAAGTTGGCGATCGCTCCGGCCTGTGCCTTGGCATAGAGCCCCTTCGGATCGCGGCGGGCGCACTCGTCGAGCGGCGTGTCGACGAAGATCTCGACGAACTCGCCCGGCGCCATCAGCTCGCGCGCCAGCTGCCGTTCCGCCCGGAACGGCGAGATGAAGGAGACCAGCACGATCAGCCCGGCATCGGCCATCAGCTTGGCAACCTCGGCGACGCGGCGGATATTCTCGACCCGGTCGGCATCGCTAAAGCCCAGATCCCGGTTCAAGCCATGGCGGACATTGTCGCCGTCGAGCAGGAAGGTGTGGTGGCCGGCGGCATGCAGCTTCTTGTCCAGCAGGTTGGCGATCGTCGACTTGCCCGAACCGGAAAGCCCGGTGAACCACAGCACCGCCGGCTTCTGGTGCTTGGCGGCGGCACGCGCCCCGCGGTCGACCTCGAACGCCTGCCAGTGGATATTGGCGGCGCGCCGCAGCGGCTTCAGGATCATGCCGGCGGCGACCGTGGCATTGCTCAGCCGGTCGATGAGGATGAAGGCGCCGGTGGTACGGTTGTCGGCGAAATTGTCGAAGGCGATCGGCGCCTGCAGCGACAGCGACACGACCCCCACTTCATTCATTTTGAGCGTGGTCGCAGGTTCCTCGCCGAAGTCGTTGATGTTCAAGCGGTAATCGAGCCCGGACACGGTCGCGCCGGCGATGTCGCCCTCGGTGCGCAGGAGGTAGCTGCGGCCGGGCAGCAGCGCCGCCTCGTCGAACCAGACGAGATTGGCGGACACCTGGTCGGCGACATGCGGCCGGGTGTAGGGCGACACCAGCATGTTGCCGCGCGACAGCTCGACCTCGTCTTCGAGCACCAAGGTGACCGCCTGGCCGGCCGCCGCGCGCGCCAGGTCGCCGCCATAGGCGACGATGCGCTTGACCCGGGTCAGCTTGCCTGACTTGGCGACCACCACGTCGTCGCCCTTGGCGATGGAGCCCGAGGCCACGGTGCCGGCAAAGCCGCGAAAATCGAGGTTGGGCCGGTTGACATATTGCACCGGAAAACGGAATGGCTGGTCGCCGGCCTCGCCGTCGAGCGGCACGGTCTCGAGATGCTCGAGCAGCGTCGGCCCGGTGTACCAGGCCATCTCCGCGGACCGGCGGGTGACATTGTCGCCGAAGCGCGCCGACATCGGGATCGCGCGTGATCGAGGCGAAGTCAAGCGCCGCGGCGAAGTCCCGATAGGCGGCTTCGATGTCGTCGAACCGGCTGCGCTTGAAGCCGACCAGATCGATCTTGTTGACCGCCAGCACGACGTGGCGAATGCCGAGCAGCGAGGCGATGATCGAATGTCGCCGCGTCTGCGTCAAAACCCCCTGGCGCGCGTCGACCAGCACCACCGCGAGATCGGCGGTCGAGGCGCCGGTCGCCATGTTGCGGGTGTACTGCTCGTGGCCGGGGGTATCGGCGACGATGAATTTGCGCTTGGCCGTGGCGAAGAAGCGGTAGGCGACGTCGATGGTGATGCCCTGCTCGCGCTCCGCCTCCAGCCCGTCGACCAAGAGCGCGAAGTCGATCTCCGCCCCATTGGTGCCGTGGCGCGCCGAATCGCGCTCCAGCATGGCGAGCTGGTCCTCGAAGATCAGCTTGGTGTCGTAGAGCAGCCGGCCGATCAGCGTCGACTTGCCGTCGTCGACGGAGCCGCAGGTCAGAAAGCGCAGCAGCGACTTGTCGCTTTGCCGCGCCAGATATTCGCGGACATTGCCGACGGCGATGTCCTTGCTCTTCACGTGCTGCATGATCAGAAGTAGCCCTCGCGCTTCTTCTTCTCCATCGAGCCGGCCTCGTCGCGGTCGATCAGCCGGCCCTGGCGCTCGGAGGTGCGGGCGATCAGCATCTCGCCGACGATGGTGTCGAGATCGGCGGCCTCCGACTCGATCGCCCCGGTCAGCGGATAGCAGCCGAGCGTGCGGAAGCGCACCATCTGCTCGGCCACCGCCTCGCCCGGCCGCAGCTTCATCCGCTCGTCGTCGACCATGATCAGCATGCCGTCGCGCTCGACCACCGGCCGTGGCGCGGCGAAATAGAGCGGCACGATCGGGATTTCCTCCTGGAGGATGTACTGCCAGATGTCGAGCTCGGTCCAATTGGACAGCGGGAAGACGCGGATCGATTCCCCCGGCGACACCCGGGTGTTGTAGATCTTCCACATCTCCGGCCGCTGGTTCTTGGGATCCCAGGCATGACTGGCGTTGCGGAAGGAGAAAATGCGCTCCTTGGCGCGCGATTTCTCCTCGTCGCGGCGGGCGCCGCCGAACGCGGCATCGAAACCGTATTTGTCGAGCGCCTGACGCAGCGCCACCGTCTTCATCACATGGGTGTGGACATTGGAGCCGTGATCGAACGGGTTGATGCCCTGGCGCACGCCCTCCTCGTTGATGTGGACGAGCAGGTCGAAGCCGTGGCGGGCGGCCATGGCGTCGCGAAACGCGATCATTTCCCGGAACTTCCAGGTGGTGTCGACATGGAGGAACGGGAACGGCGGCTTGGCGGGGTAGAAGGCCTTCATCGCCAGGTGCAGCAGCACCGAGGAATCCTTGCCGACCGAATAGAGCATCACCGGCTTGGCGAAGGTCGCAGCCACTTCGCGCAGGATGTGGATCGCCTCGGCTTCCAGCCGGTCGAGGTGGGTGAGCTTGGCAAGCATGCTTTTCGCCTTTGCGCAGGCCGCGTGAGGCTGCCCGAGAGGGCGCCGAAGTGACGTGGCCACCAATGTCACGCCGGCTGCCTTCCTCTCAAGGTGAAGCGATCCAAAACGGGGTGTGGATAGAGTGGGAATTTCTCCGCCGAGGCCTGATCCGGGAAATCGAATCCTGAAGCGCCCGATGAGCCGCATTTTCAAGCACTTGCCGGGAATTTGAGAGGCGACGGCCGGCGCGGGCAAAAATAATTTCATCCACGTGCCGGCGGCCGGGCGCAGAATCCTGGGCAGCGAAACGAACGGAGCCCGCAATGGACGCGTCCCCCCGGCTGAACCTTCCCTACGTGCTGCGCGCCCAGGCGCAGGCCAACGTCACCCACAACGAGCCACCCTAATGCTCGTTTCGCCAACTTACAACCTCAGGTTGAAATCCCTAATATCATCTACTCCTTCACGACTATTCTTTCCGAATTACTTCGACAGGTGATTCGGCAAGCAGGCGTGCAAAGCCCAATTTCCTGCGACGTGAAAGTAGCTTCCTCTCGTACTCGTCGAGAGTAAGAAGGCGCTTCATTGCAGTTGCGCTATCAGATGGCTTAGAAGCGGTGGCTTCTGAAGAAATAATCGTCGAACAAGCGAGCGCCTTCTCGCGCCTTACGGATTCCAAAGCCGCTTGAATCTCAGCAATGCTGTCCATTATGCTGAGCTGTTTCGGATCGGCGTTAGCTGCTGAGACGTAGCTCGAGAAGCGCTTCAAGAAGGCTTCTTGTGCCAAGGTCCTGTGCTTCTTGGAGCTACTCCATGTTTAACGGCGTTCTTCGGCGCGCGACTCTCTGTCATTGTTCAATCACCAGCGATTCCTCTACGAATTTCTCCGACGCAGCTGTTGCAGTGGTGATGCTGAAAGCTTTGTGAGCTTGAAGTTCCCTGAATAGCTTTTCGCGTCGAATTTCAAGCCTTTCTAACAAGGTCTCAATCTGAGTCATCTTCTTGAAGTTAAGAAGTGCCGCAGCATCCGCGACATCATTAATGTTAAATCCACTAGCCGCCAAAAGCTCGTCGGTCTCCTTTGTTTTTGTTTCCGGAAGCGAGGCCCCTGTTCTAAGCAGCCCTATTCTTAAATGTCCTCTCGTGACACCTCTTCTTATTAGGTGGTCTTTAGCAGCTTGAGATTCTAATCTTTATGAGGGTCGCCTTCATTCTTCGATATCTTGCCATCTCAAAGTTGACGATTGACCAAATCCCAGACGAGCAGCCATTCACTGATTGCCCCAGGGCTGAACTCAACAACGAATCTGACTTAACATATGATAGAAATCTTCAGAGGATTCGGAGCCGACCAGAGCTGGCGGATCCAGAATTTCAAGAATATCTGGGGGTACAAGCTTAGATGGCTCAGCCAACCGCACACGCTTCTTGTTCATAGGCCAGTTCCATGAATTTATTCGAGTACACCTTGGGCCAAGCCCCCGGGCCCAAGCGATGGTTTCTACGGTTCTTGGATATCTCTGAACCTGTTCGAGAACTTCTTCTTGTCTGAGCTTCCTCACAATCAGAAGTTGCAGGGAAGATTCTGCAATATTCGTTCGGCTTGTAGGGGCTGCCGGAGCATGGATTGTACCATGGACTACATCGACATGTTAACAATTTTGCGATCAGGACTGAGCAGGTCCGGATATGGACGACCTCGAATCCGAGTGCGATCCGCTTGATCGCGCGGGCCCAAACGACGGGACGTCTTCCGACCGCAGGGGCGACAGCGCGGCTCATGCCTCGATGAACATGCAGGCTTCATCGTCGCTGATCGAGCGCCGCAAAGATGTAGCCTGAACGAGATTGTTGAGCGGCTCTGGGCCAAGCGCTTGGATGCACACCCGTCGCGGCATTGAGTGGTGGGCTCGCGGGCACGGCTGGAGGTTCAGACAAAGTGCGGCACGCCTCGAACAGGCCGCCCCGATATCCTGAAACGCCGGGCATGCCTGGTTCGAAAGTCACTCGATTTCCATCCATTGGAACTGGTCTCTATCAACCAAACCGGCTTGTCGACCAAGATGGCTCGCCGACATGGAAAGGGCACCGGGAAGTCAACGTTGCCGTAGGCGTGCCGCATGGCCACTGAAAGGTCACGACAGTCGACAGCCGCATCATTCTTCTGCCGCTTCACGAAGGCGTTCACATGGTCGGGGCGATAAGCCGAGGGGTCGTGACTGAAAATCGAGATTTCGCGCGCCCGATGATGACTGCTGGCGGAAGTCTTCATGACAACCGTGCCAGCCGGCTGGGCGGCGAGGAGTTTAAGCACCTGACCAGGGGCGCAGCTTCTGCTGACGATCTTGGCTCCTGAGCGCCCCGACCCCATGCATCTGGAACACGCTTTCGCCAATTCAACCCAATTGTGCCAACTTCCGACATGGACGCCTTCGCTCAAGTTATGATCAACGACACCACTTTGGCACGGCGATGCCGTGAGGGGCGTCCACCCCATCAACCTGCCGGCGCAAAAGGGTGCCGGCGTGCGCAAGGCGATCAAAGCTGCCGGCGCTAGGCTCATGTTCCCCCCGCCCTACAGTCCCGACTTCAATCCGATCGAGAACGCCTTTGCCAAGCTCAAGGCACTCCGGCGCGCCAAGGCCGAGTAGACCATCGCCACGCCGTGGGACGCGGGCGGGTCAGTTTTAGATTTCTTACATCCGCCTAATGCCACAACACTTCAGGGCCACAGAATATGATTCGCATCAATTCGGACGCGCTCTAGAACGGCAACCTCGGCCACCCATTGGCCGGGATGGAATTCGGAACTGGCTCGGCGGCTCGACCCCAAGATGCTTCGCACGAATCCGCGCGACCTTGGCCTTCTCGGCCACGTCGCGTTTGGTCTTCTCTCTGTGGATTTTGCCCCGAAGGATCGGAGCTAAATTTGATTCGCGGTTCTCACCACCATTGATCAACGCATTGACGTGATCCACGTCCCAACGGTCGCCGGCAGTGATCTTGCGGCCGCTCCAGTGACAGCGGCCACCATACGCCTCAAACACCCGAATCTTAACCCTAGGAGGAACAGGTGTGTCGTGCGTCGCGCCGATCCACTCCGGCAGGTTTCTAGGCATGTGAATTCTGCCGAAGCTCTTCGAGCTGCTTCGAGATGTTGAGACCGGCGGCCTTATCAAGGCCGAAGAAGGTTCGCAAGGCTATGCGCTGTTGTTCGGCCCAATCGAGCACAGAAGCAGGATTTTCTTTGGAGCGCTCGTGGATGAACCGCGACACCGCATCGTAGAACTCGGCTTGCGGGATAGCAGATAGCCCCTTGCCGTCCCAAAGATCTATTATGATCGTTCCCATAGCGGGCTGAGTTCTGTCTCGGATACGCTGCCGTCGTGCTTCCTCGGCAGCTTCCGATGGCGTGGCATCGATCAGCCGAACCTTATCCAGTTCGTCTTCAGAGTAGACGTTGGCCAGATTCTCAGGCCATCCGAGACGAAGAGCTGCAGCTTCGCAGCATTTGATGAACTGGCCTCTTGGTCTGGCCGGCCATGGCGTGCGACCGTCAAGCCAACGGTCCCCGACGTCATTTTTGCGAATCGGCGCTATCTCGTCCCAGAACACTTGGCCTATCACGGGGTGCCAGCCGCCATAAGCGTAGCGGTAAGGCGACACCACGCCTTCTATGATGCCGTGTGGATTGGCCTGTGGATGCTTTGCAGTCTCGTCGCAGACAAGTCGGGCTGGCTTGTCATCCGGCCGGTACGTCCCCGAACGGTCGGCTACAGCCCGCAAGCCCGCAATGGTTGTGACTATCGCAATGTGCCGCTTATCGGGAGAGTTCCTGTTCAGTACGATGGCGCAGACCTGTCTCGAGAGCGGTGACAGCCCCAGTGCTTGGCTTGCTTCGATGAAATAGTCGAACTCACGCCTGTTGAGATCGCGGTTCATGTCCCACACTAGATCAAGTTGCTTCGGCGTAAGCCTGAACTGCGCCAGCGCCGATGGTGGCGGCACGAGAGTGGGCCGGTGGTTCGTTTCCATTTTAGTTGACCGTTATCGCGACTGAGATGTCTCCATTGTCGAGGTGGCAGCCGGGGACCTCCGGATACTCGCGATCGATCTCGGCCCTACGCTCAGCTCGTTCTTCGCTTGTTCGGCACTGGGAGATGCCGTCTAACAACTTGCGACGCTGATTGAGGTACTTGCGTATCGCCGGGACATCGAGAGTCGGATCTGCAGCCTTCCAAAATTTGCTCGGTATGTCCGCTTCCTCATCGATCACCACACTAGGCTCGATGTCGAAGGAGCGGACCGAGGCAAGTTCATTCCTGAACTTGCGCGAGGGTAGCCCATGAACTACTGATGCGAGTAGCACCCGTAGGCGGGACGCACGGCTCTCCAGACGCTTCCGACGGTCGACCACTCTCTTTGAGTATGCCTTCAGTCCGGAGACGCTTGCCTCATCCTCGACGATCAACGTGACCAGCTTTGAGACAAAGCGATCTAGCGATAGCTCCCCTTCGATCATATCCGACAGTAGCTCTTGATCGTCTTCGCCGCAGATCGACTTGAGATGGGCAATTCCCGCCTGCAGTTCGAGAGCTTGTGCGTAGGCAGATCGTTCCGGACTGGCGTTCATGGGTTGCTCCGCGTGTTGTAGCCGATATTGGTTTCCCAGCGAGGCGGTTTACTCCAGGCGACGTGCACTCACAGCGGTGGCCACCTCGCAACCAATCTGGTCTATCACTGAACCAGGCCGTGATACCGACACGATTAGACTACACTGCCATGCCGGACGATTTCGTCAATTGTACCTCAGGGATCGTTTCATAGATGCTAGGAGTATTATACGAGTAGCAGAATGTTCGTAGCGAACAGATCCGGGCCGCGCGTGCCCTGTTGCGTATGGGAGCAGACAGCGATTTGGCCGCCGCTTCCAAGGTCTCTCTCGCCTTCAATCAAACGCCTGGAAGCGCGGCCTGGCATGCTCGCAGCTCAAATGCGCACTGTAGAGGCACTGGTCGGTGCGTTGGAGCGGGCTGGGGCAATGTTTCGTGGAGGAGAACGGCGGAGGCCCAGGCGTCAGGTTGCGGAAAGTGTTGCCCGACGGACACAGGCCGCCCGAACGCGCTGGATGCGAGGCGACAATCTAATTGAGGGTCTCCCGCGCACCAAAGGGCTCAGGTCGAGCCCATCCACCTAGATTAGCTAGCTTAGAACGCCAAGTTTCGATCTTTGCACACCGTGATAGCGCAAATGGAGGGTGGAGCCACACCTATGGCGCGGTATGTTCACGCGACTCGGCCGTTGAAGGACACGACAGTCGTCGCGCACGTTCTGGAAGACAGTAGCTAGCCATGCTCCCGAAGTTCTGAACCTCAGCAAAGTGAGCCGCGAGCAAAGCCCTTCGCAGGCACGGCCGCGAATCGCGCGACACGCGACGATTGGCGGCCGCTGTTCGCCGCCTTTCCCACGATCGCGCTGGTCGCCAACAGCGAAGAGGTCGACATCGCCGCGCTGCGCAAGGAGCTGCCGGACGACACGCTGTTCGTGTTCTTCAACAAGGTCTACAAGGTGCTCGACGGGCCCTTCGACGGCCATTCCCTGCTCGCGGTGCGCAGCGGCACCGGCGGACCCAACATCCTCAGCCGCGGCGAGGTGGGGCGGGTGACCGGCTACTTTCCCGAAGATCGGTTCCTCGGCATTTTGTGCATGCGCACGGCTGCGATCGAGAAGGTGACGCCGGCGAGCGCCTTCGGCGGGGTGCCGACCGGCCAGCTCGACCTTGCCGACTATTTCGTGGATTTTTACCCGCCCGACCACCTGCCGAGCTCCGGCTTTGCCCTGGCGGTGTGGCTCGCGGAACTCGAGCTCGGCCGGCCGATCGTGCTCGCCGGCTTTTCGGCCAAGCGCAGCGAGCGCTGGAAGATTTTCGACGTTCACGATTGGACCTTCGAGCAGATCGTGCAGCGGCTGTTGGCGCGCGCCGGCCGCCTGACTTTGGCCAATGCGCCGCCGCCGCATGCCTATGCCCAGGTGCTGGCCCGCTTTCCGGAGTTTTCCGCCGAGAACCTGTCGCTGGCGGCCAGCGAGATCCTGTCGGAGCGCCTGGAAGGCGCCAATGCGGAGATCGGCAAGCTGATCGCCACCACCAGCGTCAACCGCTCGGTGGAGAGACTGGTGCGTGGCCTGAAGCCGGTCGAGGGCCTGGTGCGCCGCTTCAAGCGCCGCAATCGGCGCTAGCGGCGATCCGCGGCGACCCGGAGCGTCCTGACCGTCCATGCCGCCGACCGCCGCATCCTCCTGCTTCTTCCTGGCCGCGGACCAGAACTATTTTCCCTATGCCTGCCTGGCGGCGTTGCGCGCCGGCGAGCTGAGTGCCGGTCCGATCGACGGCTACATCCTCCATGTCGGCGCGGCCGAGGCCGATCTTTCGCTCGCGCGGCGGCTGCTTGACGGGCGTGTCGGCCTGGTCGATGCGGCGGAGCTGCTCGGCGGGCTCGCCGTCCGCTATGACGGGCGGATCACCAAGGCCTCTTATCTCAGGCTGTTTGCCGACCTGGTGCCGGAGCTCGCCGCCTATCGGCGCGTCGTCTATCTCGACTGCGACGTGCTCCTCAACCGCGATCCCGCCCAGCTCGCGGCGATCCCGTTTTCCACCCCGCTGCTGGCCGCCCACGACCTCACCGCCTATTACGACCTCGGCTATCGCGACCGGCTGCCCGTCGCCCCGGGCGCGCCCTATTTCAATGCCGGCGTGCTCGTCTTCGACATGCCGACGGTGCGGCAGGCGGGCCTGCTCGAGGCCGGCCGCCGCTTTGCCGAGGATTTTCCCGAGCGCTGCGTCCAGCATGATCAGGATGCGCTCAATGTCGCCTTCGAGGGGCAATGGCGCACGCTCGATCCGCTGTGGAACGCGATGACCAACCTTCACTGGATGCCGCCCTTTGCCGAGACCTTCGCCCGGCACTTCAGCGGCAGGAAGCCGTGGGCGAAGACCCCGCTCGGCGTCGAGCCCGAGGCGCTCGCCATCTACCGCCGCCTGGCGGCCGGCACCCCCTGGGCCGCGCGGTTCCAGCCGCCGCCGCGCCTGGCCGGCGTGACGGCTGCGGCCAAGCGGCTCGAGCGCACCGCCACGGGGGCATTCGCCCAGCTCAGCCGCAACCCGCGGCGGCTGCGCCGTGCGCGCTTCAACGCAGAGCTTGCCGCGATCTGGCGCATGCTGGCCGACGACGCGGCGGCCGGCCGCCCGGCGCGCGCCTTTCCGGAACGGGTGTTCGGGCTGGTGTAGGGGGATGAGAGGGCCGCGCGCCAATTCTCATCTGCAGGCGGGGCGACGGATATCCACAAGTTCCTCGGAGGACCGAGTGCCGAGTGACCGTGCAAGCTCTACATCCTAAGGCGCGCAGCGCAGGAGGCGATGTCGGATCGATAGCAGGAGGAAAATTGGTGAGCGATGGAAACCAGGGAGAAGCTGCGCAAGATGGAACGTGGTGTCCGTTTGCTGAGGCGCAAGCTCGTCCTCAGCCTGGCTCCCCGCGCGCTGCGCCACCCGCGTCCGTTCGCGGGTCCGGTCTTGATCGTCGGCTCAGCCCCGATCTCGCATCTGCCGGCCGGCTTCGACGAGCGATTCTCCGTCATCACCATCAATGGATCTCAGACAGTGACCGCCGGTTGGGGGCTCGGACCACCCGATGTTACGTTTCTGCAGCCCAATCAGGTCGAAGGGACGACGGACAACGCGCGCGCCGTGCGCACCGTGCTCTGCGGACAACGAACGCGGCTTCTCTATGTGCTGCGATGGTAAGCACAGTCTGGACCGGCTGCAAGATCGCGGACCGGCGGACGGACCATGTCGAAGATCGGAAACGGCGCAGGAAATGTTGCCCGACGCGTAGATCACTGCGCGCACATCGGTCGTGGCGCCGGGCGGCACACGCCCGACGGAACCTTGCAGAGCCGGGGCATCGGGTTCTATGCCAATCCTGCCGGCTCCGGTCGCATTCGGATCGGAGATGCCCAGCCAAGTGCCCGAAGCAGGCGCCGGATTGCAGGTCGTTTCCGATAGGCGCCGGAAGACTTCACGTCGGATCAATCGATCCCGACAAGGCAAGGGCGATTGTGCTCGAGGCTCACTGGTGGGATTCCACGGCAACTACTGGGAGGATTACCGCACCGCTGTTCGAGCGACCGGCGTTCGGTCTCGCCACAGAAGGCGACAACGCACAACCCGGCCGCGATCGAAGTCGCAGCGTAGCTGATGAAGCTGTCTCTCCGCCGTACAAGCTTGAGTACGCTGCACGTGTCGAAAACGGGCGCCGGGAGGACTGGCAAAAGGGCCGTTCAACGTGGGAAGCGCGTGCATGGCGGCGTCTGTGCTCAAGACCGAGGCCGGTGAGGCTCGCAGGGCGAGGCATTGATTTCGCTGGCATTCAGACACGCACAGATTGCCGGTGGTCTAGATCAATGGTCTGTCGACTATGCAGCCTACGTTCCTTATCTCGGCGCTGTACTGGTGGCGCTCGATGCCGAGTACAAGGCGCTTCGACCCGCCTTTCAAGACTTGAAGCATTGCTGGACCTGGTCTGAAGCGACGCCTTGCAATTCGGACTGGAGCGTTCCGGTCGCCGCGGCGCGCCGTCTAGCGATGAGCTGCGGCAAGCCGGCGCGGCAAGGATGACGGCTCAGACCCCGTAATAGTCGCGGTACCAGGCGACGAAGCGGCGCACGCCTTCCTCGATCGGGGTGCTGCGGCGCAAAGCCGGTGGCCTCGGTGAGCGCGTCGATGTCGGCATAGGTGCGCGGCACGTCGCCGGGCTGCAGCGGCAGCAGCTTCATCTCGGCCTTGCGGCCGGTCGCCTTCTCGATGCAGGCGATGAAATGGAGCAGCTCGACCGGCTGGTTGTTGCCGATGTTGTAGAGCCGGTAGGGCGCGGACGACGTCGCCGGATCGGGATGGGCGCCGCTCCAGGCCGGATCGGGCGTCGCGACCTTGTCCAGCGTGCGCACCACGCCTTCGACGATGTCGTCGATATAGGTGAAGTCGCGCGCATGCTCGCCGAAATTGAAGACCTCGATCGGCTCGCCGGCGAGGATCTTGCGGGTGAACAGGAACAGCGACATGTCGGGCCGGCCCCACGGCCCGTAGACGGTGAAGAAGCGCAGGCCGGTAACCGGCAGATCGGTAGAGGTGGGCGTAGGAATGGGCCATCAGCTCATTGGCCTTCTTGGTCGCCGCATAGAGGCTGAGCGGATGATCGACATTGTCGTGCACGCTGAACGGCATCGTCGTGTTGGCGCCATAGACCGAACTCGACGAGGCATAGACCAGGTGCTCGACGCCGTGGTGGCGGCAGCCTTCGAGGATGTTGAGGAAGCCGACCAGATTGCTGTCGACATAGCTGTGCGGGTTGGTGAAGCCGTAGCGGACGCCGGCCTGGGCGGCGAGGTGCACGACCCGCGCCGGCCGGTCGCTCGGAAAAGATCGCATCGATGGCGCCGCGATCCTCGAGGTCGGCCTCGACGAAGCGGAAGTTGGTGCCGGCCTGCCAGCCGCGCCAGCCGCGCCTGCTTGAGCCCGACGTCATAGTAATCGTTGAGGTTGTCGAGGCCGATCACCTCGTCGCCACGATCAAGCAGCGCCTGCGCCGTCTGCGCTCCGATGAAGCCGGCCGCGCCGGTGACGAGAACCTTCATGGCTGCTCCTCGCCGATTCCTGCCTTCGGCCCGATCTTCGCCGCGCTCACAGGCGGGCGTCGCTCTGCTGCGACCGGCAGGACCTGCTTGACGTCATAGAGCAATGCCGCCCGGGACCAGCAATTGCGCTGAGCCGCTCGCCGCCGAGCGCCTGGAACTCGGCATGGCGCACGGCCAGCACCACCGCGTCGAAGCGATCCTGCGGGAGTTCCGCGGCAAGGGCAATGCCGTAGGCGGCCTCGGCCTCGGCGGGATCGGCGTGCGGGTCGAACACGGTCACCTGCGCCGACCAGGTCGCCCAGCGCGGCCACCAGATCGGCGACCTTGGTGTTGCGGATGTCGGGGCAGTTCTCTTTGAAGGTCAGTCCCATGACCAGCACGCGCGCCCGCGACACCTCGATCTTGCGCTTGAGCATCGCCTTGACGATGTCGGTCGCCACCCATTCGCGCCATGCCGTCATTGATGCGCCGGCCGGCCAGGATCATCTCCGGGTGAAAGCCGATCGATTGGGCCTTGTGCGTGAGGTAGTACGGATCGACGCCGATGCAGTGGCCGCCGACCAGGCCGGGCGTATAGGCGTGGAAGTTCCATTTGGTGCCGGCGGCCGCGAGCACCTCGCGGGTCTCGAGCCCGAGGCGGCTGAACAGCTGCGCCAGCTCGTTGACCAGCGCGATGTTGACGTCGCGCTGGATGTTCTCGATCACCTTCGAGGCTTCGGCGACGCGGATCGAGCTCGCCCGGTGGGTGCCGGCGCTGACGACCCGCGCGTAGACGGCATCGACGAGGTCGGCGGCCTCGGGCGTGGAGCCGGAGGTGACCTTGACGATGTCGGCCAGCCGATGGGTCGGATCGCCGGGATTGATGCGCTCGGGCGAATAGCCGACGAAGAAATCCGTGTTGAAGACGAGGCCTGATGCCCGCGCGAGGATCGGGACGCAGACCTCCTCGGTCACGCCGGGATAGACGGTGAATTCGTAGACCACGACGTCGCCGCGCGACAGCGCCTGGCCGACGGTCTCGGAGGCGCTGATCAGCGCGCCGAGATCGGGCTGCAGCGCTTGGTTGACCGGCGTCGGCACGGTGACGATGAAGAAGTTGGCGCCGCGCAGCTCTTGCGGATCGGCCGAGAACCGTGAGCCGCTGCGCCGCCGACAAGCGCCGCGCGTCGACCTCGCGGGTCCGGTCGATAGCCGCGCTCCAGCTCCGCGTATGCGCTCGCGCGTCGATGTCGAAGCCAAGCACCGGAAAGTGCCGGGCCATCTCCACCGCGAGCGGCAGGCCGACATAGCCGAGGCCGACGATGCCGATGCGCACACTCGTCGATTGGCCGCAGCGCCATGACAATCTCCCCGTCGAAACCGGCCGTTCCTGATCGACGTTTAACGGACGTCTAATTGCAGCCACCTCGTAACACAAGCAGACTGCCGCTCAGCGAAGCGCCGCGTCTCCGCGCCCCTTGCCGAACACCGTATCGAGGAGGAGCTTAAGATCGCCGAAGAAGCTCTGTCCGTCGACATAGCCGCGGTCGGCGGTGGCGAGCTCGGCTGGCGTCGACATGTCGATCCCGGCAAGCTGGGCGGGGCCGGTGATGCCGGGCCGCACGGCAAAGACGCCGAGCGCCCGGCGGGCCAGGATTACGTCGGTCTGACTGGGCAGGCAGGGCCTGGGACCGACCAGGCTCATCTCGCCAAGCAGCACGTTGAGGAGCTGCGGGAGTTCGTCGAGCTTGCTCGATCGCAGCCGTCGCCCGAGCGGCGTGATCCAGCGCGCGCCGACTTCGTGCGAGCCGGCCACCGGCGCATCCGTGGCCATGGTGCGGAATTTGTAACAGCGGAACGGCCGTTCACCACGGCCGACCCGCGGCTGGATAAAGAGAGCCGGGCCGGGCGAGGAACGGCGGATGAGAACCGTGACGGCCGCAATGACCGGCGCCAAGACGATGAGCGCAACCGCCGCGACTGAGATGTCGAACAGGCGCTTGGCCGCATGTCTAACAACGACATGCACGAGCTAGCCGACGGCACCCTGCGCCGACAGGCGAATGCCGTCCAGGGTCGCGGTCGGCGGCTGCCAGTCGAAGGTGTGCCTGAAACGCGTGCTGTCGACCTCGAGGTCGTCAAGCAGCGTCTTGGCCATGCGGTCACGTCGCGCAAGCGTAAGCAGGCTGCGCAGCACGGGTGTGGGCACCGCAAACAGGCGAGGCGGCACGCCGAACCCGTGGCGAAGTGTCGACAGGATCTCAGCGAGGCCGACCGGTTCCGCGTCGGCGATCATGTAGGTGCCAGGTACAAACCGTTCTTCTGGTAGTTCGATCAACAGGAGCAATGCTGAAACGAGGTTGTCGACGAACAGCAGCGACCGCCGATTGCGTACCGAGGCGAAGGGCAGCGGCACCGCCAAGCCGGCCAAGCGCCGTAGCGCGGCCCAATTGCCCCTTGCCTCGGTGCCGTAGACGACCGGCGGCCGGAGATTGATACCGTTGATGGCGCGCACATGCGCCTCAGCGGCCAACTTCGAGCGGCCATAGGGTGTCGACGGAGCGGGCGGGGTCATCTCGTCGACCGGACGGTTTGCCGCACCTTCTGCGACCGCGAACAGGCTGGAGAGATGGACGAAGCGCTTAATGCCTGCCTGCTCCGCAGCCGTGGCGAGACACCGCGTCCCTTGATCATTGGCTTCGGCGAACATTTCGGGTGCGATCTCGCGGGCCGGGACCTGCGCGGCAAGGTGAATCACGACCGAGCAGCCGGCCAGCGCAGCCTGCCATCCAATGTCCGGCCCGAACCGACCCGTCGCCACGCTTCTGATGTGCTTGCCCTCTGGCACCGCGGGGGCAGTCCTGCCGGCCGCCGTGACTTGATGTCCCCGGCGCACCAGCTCGCCGACGAGCGCACGGCCGACGAAGCCGCTGGCGCCGGTGACAAGGATTCCAGCCAATGAACCTCCTTCTTTGTTCAGCAGGCATGCTGCAGGGACGCCGCAGGGATCCAATTTACAGCACGGCGGTGTTGTTCAATTCAACTCTTTAGACTAACTAGGTGCCCGGGGGACGCCAGCGCAACTGATTTTCCTCACCGGAGAGTGGGACTTGAAGCGATATTTGGGGTTTGCGCACGACCTGATTGTCGCGAGCGCCGCGTTTCTGCTCGCCTATCTTACCGTGATCGGCCCATCGCTCACTTTGGCCACGCCGGGAATCCTTGAGAAGACCGCCAGCTTCGTAGCGCTGAGCGGGTTTTTCTTCTGCTGTTCTTCGCAGTCGATCGGGGTTCGTGGCGCTACGTCTCGATCCCGGACCTGATCAGCATCATCAAGGCGACGTCTGGCCGCGATCGTGCTCTATACGGTCGGCGCCTTCCTGATGACGCGCGGCTCCAACGTGCCGCGCTCGGTGCCAGTGCTCACCGGCCTCTATATGCTCGCAGGACTTTCAGCGCCGCGCCTGGCCTACCGGATGCTGTTCGAGCACAACATTCCCTTGCCGATGCCGGCCCAGCACAAGCCGAAGCGCTACGTGCTGCTTTACGGACTGACTGATGCGGCCGAGACGTTCATCCGCTCGACCCGCCGGGACGTCAATCGCGAGACGGTGGTCGCCGGCATCGTCGACGACGAGCCAACCCATCGGCGGCGAATCGTGCAAGGCGTCAAGGTGGTCGGCAGCTTCGCCGACATCCGTCACATCCTGGCGAAGTTCCAGCGCAACGGCATCACCATCTCCGAGATCATCGCCGCCGATTTCGGGCCGTCGCGCCAGCAGCTCGGCGAGATCGTCGAGCTCGCGATGCGCGTCGGGCTCAAGGCATCGCGGCTGCCCAGCGCCACCGACACTGCGCAGATCGGCAGCGACGGCCGCATCGAGCCGAAGCCGATCGATCTTGGGCGATCTGCTCGGCCGCCCGGAGGTCCGCGCCGACCTCGAGAGCGTAGCGAGCCTGGTCAACGACCGCCTCGTGCTCGCCACCGGAGCCGGCGGCTCGATCGGCTCGGAGCTCTGCCGCCAGATCGCCATGTTCGGCCCGCGCTCGCTGACCATCACCGACAGCTCCGAGTTTCACCTCTATCTGCTCGATACGGAGCTGCGCGAGCGCTATCCGCAGCTGAAGATCATCACCCGCATCATGGACGTGCGCGACAGCAAGCGGGTCCGGAGCCTGTTCGAGGAGCTCAAGCCCGAGGTCGTCTTCCACGCGGCAGCGCTGAAGCATGTGCCCCTGGTCGAGGCCAATCCGCTCGAAGCGATCAAGACCAACCTGCTCGGCACGCGCAACGTCGCCGATGCCGCGCTCGCCAATGGGGCGCAGACCTTCGTGATGATCTCGACCGACAAGGCGGTCAATCCGACCAACGTCATGGGGGCGACCAAGCGGGCGGCGGAGGCCTATTGCCAGGCGCTCGACGTCGCCTCGGAGACGAGCCGCTTCAAGACCGTCCGCTTCGGCAATGTGCTGGGCTCGAATGGCTCGGTGGTGCCACGCTTCCGCGAGCAGATCGCCAATGGCGGCCCGGTGACTGTCACCCACCCGCACATGGTGCGCTTCTTCATGACCATTCCGGAGGCGGTGCGGCTCGTGCTGCACGCTTCCGCGCATGCGCTTCAGCACCTGTCCGACCGCGGCAAGATCATGGTGCTCGACATGGGCGAGCCGGTACGCATCGCCGATCTTGCCGAGCGAATGATCCAGCTTGCCGGCTTTCGCCCGCACGAGGACATCGAGATCGTCTACACCGGACTGCAGGCCCGGCGAGAAGCTGTATGAGGAGCTGTTCGATCCGTCGGAGGCACAAGACGGGCGCACCGAGGAAGGCTATGTCGTCGCCTCGCCGCGGGTGATCGACAAGGCGCTGCTGATGCGGACTCTTGTCCGGGATCGAGGTCGCAGCCCGGTCGGAGAACGCTTCCCGGGCGCTCGAGCTTCTGTGTCACATCGTACCTGAGTACCATCCATCTCCTATTTTCATTGCTATACCCGACGAGAAGAGCGGCACCGGTATGGTGCAGCAAGAGTAGGTGCCTGCCTGGTCGTCTCTGACCGCTGTTGGAATATAGCCGAAAAAGCTCGGTGCTCTTATTGGTCCATTGCTCTTGCGACATGGGCTATAATTGAGGCAACTAGGCCTTCCCACATCCTCATCTACTGAGTTTTCCTCCACCTGGAGCCAAACTCTGGCCGCCGGGCCTGGTGCGGGTTGATCTTGACCAGCGCGCAGCCCGCATCAGCCAGCCGGCGCTCCAAAGCGCGGTGATAGGGACCGGTCGGCTCGTAGACGACGTTTACATCAGCCGCCGGGTCTGCAATAGCCGTGCCCGTGACTGTAACGAGTATAGCACCACTTGCTAAAAAACCGTCGACCCCCGCCCCTCCAGCATACCCCACTGCCTGCGGGCGACACTCACTGTAGAATGCCCGTAAAACCTATACCGAGATGGCCTCTGGAGCCGGGTTGAAGTGCTTTAGGTCGTTGGGCCAAGTTGTGGTGCGAAGGCCTCCCCAGGGGCTTCCCCGGTGGCAGGATTTCAGTATTCCCCAAGCGGTCCAAAAGTGCGAGTTTTTTCAGAGACAAGGGACGGAAAGGCATTGTCCTCGATTAATCGCAACCCAACAGCACAATCCTTGCCGCTCTTCAAAAGAACAAGTTTTCGGCGTAAGAGGTTTGAGTAAAGGGAGGCGCATGGGTCTTTCTGTGTTGTGAGCAGGGGACTGATGCCACAATTGTTTAAGAACTCGGCGCTCCTGAAGGCCGCGAACCTCTTATAAATGGGTCAGCGTACCCAAGGCGCAAGCCAGACTACCACAACCGCGCCTACCACGCAGAATGCTATAAGCATGACCCCGAATACTAACCAATGTAAACTTTTGTCTAACATAACTCGCGCGCGAAAGCCCCAAATCTTCCTAAGCGTCAAATAGCCGACGCTAGTGAGTGCACTATTTATTCCTTCGAAGCGACGGTCCATTGAGAAGCACCAGTCTGAGGGCAGCGTCGATTCAAACTCCTTCCACCTTCAGGCCCTTACGGCTGGTATATCATAGGACTTGTCCGGTCAACAATGTCGCTAGTCTTGCGTGATGGAGCCGTCGGGCTCTACCTCAACCCGCCTGACAACGCGATCGTCCCTCGCGACAAC
>CAWBRU010000023.1:0-406189 GCA_963791325.1 uncultured Alphaproteobacteria bacterium
GATCAGGTCTGCCACCACCGCAACCGAACCAGCGGCGGCGAACTGGCGGGCCAGTTCTCGTCCGATTCCCTGGCCAGCCCCCGTGACGATCACGACCCGATCCTTCAAGTTGAAATCGCGCGCCTCGCCATTGGTGCTTGAGCTCAGGCTGTTAGGCGCGTTTCGCGTATCCACCTGCTGTCCTCCTCCGTGACCGCCTGCTCCCGATCGTCACCCGACCATGGCTGCCTAGAGAATCGGCATCCACCGTCTTTGCGCCTCACGCGTTCACCGGTATGCGCTCGCGGCGGCCGCTGCCGCGCTCATCAGAAAGCCGGTGTCACTTCCCGCAGAGACATAGCGGGCGCCCAACGCCACCATTTCCCTGGCGATGTCCGGCCGTGAGTTCAGCCCTCCGACACCGAGATGCTTGCCCTTTCGCCTGCAAGCCGCCGCCACGTGCTCGTAGGCTTCGCGCACCCTGGGATGATCAAGCTGGCCTGGCACTCCCAATGAGTTGCAGAGGTCGTTGGTGCCGACCAGCAGCATGTCGAGGCCCTCGACGGATGCCAGGTCTTCGACATTCTCCACCGCAGTCGCCGACTCGATCATGCCTGCGACCAGGGTCGCTTCGTCCAGCTTGCGCATGACGTCTTCCGCTGGCCCACCTCGGAATAGCGTGTGAGCGTTCGTCGCCAGGAGCGACCGGTTGCCAGCGGGAGGAAATCGCGCCGCTTCGACGATCCGTTCGGCTTCTGCCCGGCAGTCGACATGGGGAACGATGATGCCCTGCGCGCCTGTTTCGAGTGCGCGGCCGATTGCGGCTTGGTCCTTGCCCGGCACACGTACCAACGGCGTTACACCGAGCGCCGATGCGGTGAGGCTAATCTGGCTCACCGTCTCCAGCGAAAAGCTGCAATGCTCAAGATCGATGTAGAGGCAGTCGAAGCCAGCGCTCTGTGCGATGGCAGCGATCTCGACGCCCCGCATCACTCGGACGATCATGCCGACGGCAAGTTCGCCGGAATCCATTTTCGACTTCGTCAGGTTCGGCAAAGGGATCTCGGGACTGCGCATAAGAATCCAAAACTCGCAATGCAGTCACGCACTGCCCGATCGGCAGGCCTGACCGGCCAGAAAAGGGACATTGACGGCATCGAGCCCCGGCATCAAGCGTCCCGCTTAGCCGAGCAGCCCACGCAATAACAGGGCCTTATATCTCAAAACTCTCCCGGATACCGTCCCCCTGGAGTTTTGCGTTATCTGAGATCAACCGATTGAGCTGAACGAATAAGCTGGAGGAACGGAAATGCGAATCTCGGAAGCAGCGACTTCGGAGGGAGGGCGTGTTGGTTCCATGCGAGAAGGAACGCTCGATCAGAAGTTCCTTCTGCAGGGTGAAGACGACTCGCCCAACAACTATCTGCTCAACGTGGGCCTGACCGGATCGGGGGGATGGGGTACACCGCGGCACCGGCACAATTTCGACCAGATCCGCTACGTGTTGAAAGGCAGATATCCGGCATCTCCCCACAAGATCATGGACGAAGGCTCGGTCGCTTACTTCCCGGAAAGCGTCCACTACGGACCGCAGGATCGCCCCGAAGGCCTTGAGATGATGGTCATTCAGTTCGGTGGCGCCAGCGGATCCGGTTTCTTGAGCACTCCGCGGAGGGAAGCCGCCAACGAAGCACTAAAGAAGAAGGGCGAGTTCAAGAACGGTATCTTCACCTGGTACGACGAGAAAGGCCAGAAGCATAACATGGACGGGTCCGCCGCCTGCTTCGAGGAGGCGACCGGCAAGAAGCTGGTCTTCGCCCCACCGCGCTATGACGACGTCGTCATGATGGATCCAACGGCCTACGATTGGATCGAAACCAACACTCCAGGCGTCTCTACCAAGCTGCTCGGGACATTTACCGAACGCAACCTGCGCATCGGGTTCATCAAAATCGACGCTGGCGCAACCTTCAACACGGGGACGCGCGCTCAGGTCGAGGTGCTCTTCATGAGCAAGGGCAACATTTCAATCGATGAAGGAACCTATGGAGCAAAGACCGCTATCGAGCTGCTTCCGTCCGACCCACCGGTCGATATCACGGCCAAGGAGGAGACGTTGTTGTTGACTGTCACTCTGCCCAAGTTCTGATGCACCGCGCCGCAAGGCGACCGGGTCAGTTGTTCCTATTCGCCCGTTGTTTCGCGGCAAAGCTCAAGCCCGATCTCTTCCACGCAGGCGACAAGGTCGCGGCGCGGTTGGTCCATCTCGTAGCCTTCGCGGAAGAAGACCGCGATGTCGCGATTGAGCGCCGGATCTTCGAAGGGCAAAGAGAAGAGCCGCTGCTCGGCGACTTCCACTCGAACGGCATGCGCCGGTAGCAGCGCGAGATGCTCGCGTTTCGGCGACAAGGGACTTCAGAAGCGACACGGAACCGCAAACGGTAATCCTGCGGTAGTTCGACGTCCATCTTCCTGACACGTGCTCCAGCACGGTGTGCGTACGGCGGGATGTCGGGCTGATCCATGGGTATTTGACGAGCTGCGCCACGTGAGATTTGTCACCCCGCGCAACGGATGATTGGGACCGGCGATCACGCACAGCGTGTCGCGGAACAACACTCGCTGACGCAGGCCGTCGAGCATGTCGAAGACCTCTGTGAAGCCGATCACGAAATCGAAGTCGCGACGGAGCAGCCCTATCAAAAGATCGAATTGCGCGTTCTCGACGACTTGCAGATGAGCATCCTGATGGGTTTCGCGCCATCGACTCAGTGCCAGGGGCACGATCCTGCTCGCGAGACTCGGCAGGCTGCCGATCCGAATCGACTCTGGCGGCCATCGCTGCGCGTTCAGGAGATCGCGCTCGGCGAGTTCGGATCTCTTCACGGATCAGTCCTTGCGTGGCAGTAGAGAATGTCTCCCGTTCTTGGTGGTCACGACGCCTTTCGGGCCGCGTTCCAGCAACTGCATTCCGACCGAGCCTCCAGCCGATCCATGGAGGTGGATAAGGCCGGTTGCGAATCGCAAGCAACTTTGCCGCGCGATTCAGGCTGCCGTGTTCGATGACAGCCGCGAAATAGAGCAGCTTCTTGGGATCGATTTCCAGCACCATTGATAAGACTATCACCACCTTCTCACTGGAAAGAGGAGTCTCGCCGACCGCGCGTCAAGATCAGATCCGGACGCGACGCTCAGCAATGGTCTTGGCAACCGTATAGCTCTGGTACATCTCGGGACCGCCCTCGCGGCCGATGCCGCTTTCGCGATACGCCGCCAAACGGTGCGTCAGCGCCAGGGCTTGTGAACACATTGACCGCGACCGAGCCAACTCTGCAATTCGCGCGACAGATAATCGGCCCGCTCGATCGAGTTCGTGAAGACGAAGGCCGCAAGACCCATGCTCAGGCTGTTGCTGATCGTCAGCGCCTCATCCATCGAGTCCACTGGCGCACAGGGCGCAATCGGGCCAAAGGGCTCTTCGTTCATGATCCTCGCATCGAGGGGCACGTCAGCCAGAACGGTCGGGGCATAGAACCATCCGCGGTTTCCGACGCGCTGCCGCCGGTTGCAATCCGGCGCCCATGCGCCACCGCATCGTCAACGAAATCCGACATGGCAGCCAGACGACGACTGTTGGCGAGCGGCCCCATCTGCACCCCTTCGGCAAATCCGTCGCCGACCTTGAGGCGCCGGCCTTGCTGGCAAGGCTCTCGACGAAGCTCTCATAGACGGACTCGATGAACCAGAAACCGGGACGGGGCAGAACAGAACTGGCCTGCCATTCTGAATTTCCAGTTTGTGGCCAGCTGAGCGACTCGTCGGGATTGACATCTTCGTCGATCAACACCGGGGCATGGCCGCCCAGTTCCATCAGCACCGGCTTCATCGTCTCCGCGGCAAGGCGCGTCAGATGCTTGCCGACATCGATCGATCCGGTCAGCGTGACAAGACGCGTGATTGGCGACAGAACAAGCGTGCGGGACACTTCGTCCGGGTCCCCGAACACAAGGTTCAGCACGCCTTTCGGCAGGCCGGCATCGAGAAAGCACTGCGCGAAGAGGCAGGCCGTCGCGGGCGTTTCTTCGGCCGGTTTCAGAATGATCGAACATCCCGCCGCCAATGATGCGCTGATCTTGCGCGACGGCGCGCTCATCGGCACGTTCCACGGCGTGAAGGCGGCGACCGGACCGATTGGTTCGCGGACGACGAACTGCTGGATCGGCGGATCGGTCGGAACGATACGACCGTAGAGGCGCCGGATCTCTTCCGCGTCCCAGTCGAGAAAGGTCGCAGATCGTTCGATCTCCGCCAAAGATTCGCTCAGCGTCTTGCCTTGCTCGAGTGTGAAGATCGGCGCGATCTCGCCGCTCGTTCCCGCACCAGCGCGGCGGCCCGACGCATGATCGCGGCGCGCTCCGAGGGCGGCGTCTTTCGCCAGATCTCGAAACCGCGCGCTGATGATGCGAGCGCATTCTGAAGATCCTGCGCTGTCGCCTTCGGCACCTACCCGAGAATGGACTCGTCACTCGGATTTTCGACGTCGCAAAGCGGCGGGCGATCGTAGATCCACACGCCGTCAATCAGGAGACCGATACGAGGATAGTGGAGTTCGGCTTGTCGTTCATGCTGCCACATCCTGTTCAAGCTCGCCGTTGTCTCGGCTGCCAGGAATCGGTCGACGGAAATCGCTCGCAGATGGCTGTGATGACGGCCGCTTGACTCTCGGCAAGCGTTTGCCAAGAAAGGAGAGCACTTCGTCCTCGGCGATTTTGGCGCCACGCGCGCGCTGCCCCCAGGTCTGGGCGCCGATATGGGGCGTCAGAATGACATTCGGCAAAGCGGCAAGCCGTCCGGGAACGTGGCTCGTCCTCGAGCACGTCGAGCGCGGCGCCGGCGATCGTCCGGTTCTCCAGCGCCTCGATCAGAGCGTCGGTGTCGACAAGATTTCCTCGGCCAACGTTGACGAGCCGGCCTTTCGGACCTAGAGCGGCAAGTTCTCGCGCTCCGATGAATGTGTGAGGTCAGGCGTTCCCGGAACGGCAAGGACCAGCACGTCACACGCTGCGGCCAGACGCGACCATCCGTCGTGAAGGGAAGCCCCCAGACCTGCATTGGAGGGCCGATCGAGCCCGGCAATCTTCATGCGCGACGCCGTCGCCCGCGTCGCGATCGCCTGGCCGATGCGGCCGCTCAGACCAGCGATCCCGATCGTCATGCCGACGACGCTGTCGCCCAGCTCAAAACGCCCCTGCCGCCACTCTCCGCTGCGCGCAAACGCGTCCGCCTGGACAAGATTGCGGCAGAGCATCTGGGTCAGGGCCATCGCAAGATCGGCGACATCGTCGGTCAGCGCTTCGCCGACGCACCGGACCCGCACACCCCGTTTCGACAGAGGCCGCAATGTCGATGTGTTCCTGGCCGGCACCTTGCGATACGACCAACCCAAGATTGGGAAGTGCGTCGGCGATCTCGGCGCTACATCCGCGCGTTGCGCTGGTCATCAGAACGCGGACCGCCGCGCGGTCGGCTTCTGGCAAGGCAGGATGTCCTCGGGACCCGGCACGATGCGCATCAAGCCCACGGCCTTCCAACCGTGGATAGGTCATGCCGGCAAGCGCCGGAAAGGCAAGGACTGGATGCATGCTTGTCTCGGCCACCGTTGCCTGGAGTGCGTGGAAGCAACGATACCGGAATTGCGCAACGCTCCGTCGGCGACGGACATCAGGGCTCAGTATAACTTTATGTTATATCGACCGGTTACGGGATGTTCGCGAGCCAGGGGCCGGCACATCGACGTCATCGATGAAGATCGCGCTGTTGCGCTTCCCAGCGGCCATGTCCTCGTCCGTGCCTATGAACGCGGTGAGGAACAGCGTGTGGCCTTCCGGCCCTCCCAGAGTGCATGAGATGCCAGATCCAGCGAACTGAACACGATGGGTGATTTCGCCTCCCTCGCAGGACGCGCACGAATTCGCCCGGTGTTGTAGATCCCGGCCCAGATCGCGCCCTCGGCGTCGGCGCAGAGGCCATCTGGCTGTCGATGTCCGAGATTGGCAAAAATGCGGCGGTTGCTGAGCTCTCCGGCAGCGTTAAGGTCGAATGCCGTGAGGCGCGCCTCCCAGGTCTCGGCGACGATCAGCGTTCGTCCTTCATTGATGACGACCGAACCGTTGGGAAAATCGACGCCGTTCGGCGACCGTGGCGATGGTTCCGTCCGGATCGACGCGATGGAGTGACGTCGTCCTGCGCGGCTCGCCTGCGACGAAGTCATAGCCGAAATTGCCGACGTAGATACGGTCGTGGCGTCGATGGCGAAATCGTTCAGCCATCCCGCCGCATGGTTTGAGAGATCGGCATATTCTACGAGCCGGTCGCCATCGAGACGCAGAAGCTTGCAATCCTTCGCCGAGACGATGATCAGGGTGCCGTCCGACAGGAATGCCGAGTCCCGACGGGCGGTTCGGCACCTCGATCGATCCTTTCGCGCTGTCCGTCGGCCGACAGGGCATAGACCTTGTGGTCGAAGACGTCCGACACCCACAGCTGCCCGTCATGCCACTTCGGCGCCTCCAGGAACATGAAGCCGTCCGCGAAAAGGTGCGGCTCCTGCTCAATCTGCATCACGATCACCTCCGCAAGCAGACTTGGCTCACCAGCCACCGTCGCAATGAATGTCTTGGCCGGTGATGAGGTCGGCCTGCGGTGACGAGAGGAAGATCGCCAGATTGGCGATGTCGACCGGCTCGATCCTGCGTTTCAGGCTTTGACGCTCAAGGATCCAGTGGTGGTACTCTTCGCGCTTCTCGCCGAAATGCCGCCACTCGGCGTCGGACACGACGGCGCCCGGCGAGATGCCGTTGACGTTGATGCCGTGATGCCCGAGTTCACGCGCCATCGACTTGACGAGCCCATACATGGCCCCCTTCGAGGCGACATACGGCACGAACCCCTCCCAGTGTCCGGTCAGCGTCAACGAGGTCAGATTGATGATCTTGCCATACTTCTTCCGCTTCATGTGAACGCTGCAAGCGCGCGACAGGACGAAGGCGAGCCGACGAATTGATGCGGATCTCTTCCTCGTATTCCTCGATCGAGAATTCCTCATGCGGCTTGTTGACGACGAAGGCGGCATTGTTGACCAGAATGTCGATGCCGCCGACTTCGTCCGCAAGCGCCGTCACGGCCTTCTCGGTGCCCGCCAGGTCGTTGAGGTCGCATCCGAAATAGCGCACACTCTGTCCCAGTTTGCCGAGGGTCTCGTCTGCATCCGTGTGCCCGGCCGATCCGATGCGATGACCGTCGCCCCTTCCTCGCAGATAGGCGCGTGACCAACGCCTGACCGATCGTACCAAGCGCGCCCGTGATCAAGACGGTCTTACCTGGCTAGAAGTCCCATCACTTGCCTCCGGTGCGCGTACAATGCCGTCTAGCGAGTCTGACGCGCAGTGAGTCTGCGTGTCGCGAACCCTCAAGTCGCTGCATGTGCCTCTCTCGACTCACCACTCGGCCGGGCACTGATCCAGATTGTCCTTGGTAATGATGGGCAAATCGACCGAGACGAGCTTGGCCTTGGCCGAATTCGGATTGGTGGCGGCCTCGTGAAGGGCTTCGAACATCAGCCCTCCGAGCATCTTTGGCTTCACGCAGACAGAACCGTCCAGGTCGCCTGCCGCGATCGCCGCATTGCCGAGCTTCGAGCCACCTGACGTGGCGATAAGCTTGGCCTCCGAGCTCGCTGCATCCAGCGCGCGGGCGCAGCCGAGGGCCATGTCGTCGGCCTGACTGAAGATCAGGTCAATATCCGGCGTCGCGGTCAGAAAGTTCTGGCACACCGCTTCGCCCTTCTCCGGCGTCCAGTCGGTCGGTTGCGAACCAACGATCTCGTATTTGAGGCCAGCGTCGTCGAGCGCCTTCTTGAACCCCGCGCTCCGCTGAATGACCGCCGAATAGCCTGGCGCGCCCTCAATGATGGCAATCTTGACATTGCGATCCGTTGGCAGCATCGACAGAGCGAGCTTGCCACCCTGCTCGCCGGCGACGAAATCGTCAGGCGTGATGAGAGCGTTCAGCTTGGGATACACATCCTTCAAGCGCGCGCTTGTTCGGATCGCCGACCTGCACAGCGATCGCAGCTGAGGGGATGCCCTTTTCGGTTATCTTGTCGACGAACGACTCCGCGACGACCGAGTTCGAGCGGCAGAAAACCTATGCCGTCGACGCCTTGAGCAATCAGGTCGTCGATGGCATTGCCCTGCTTCGCGACATCGCCCTGTGGGTCCAGGACGATCGCCTTGACGCCGGCCTTTGCCGCCGCCTCCTTGAAGCCGTCGGCGGTCGCGACATTGTAGGGATATTTCAGGCTGCCGGCGACGTAGCCGAACGTTAGCTCCTTGGCAAAGGCCGAGGTACTCAAGATTGCAAGCGCCCCTGACAGCCCCAGCAGCTTCGACTTCGTAAGAATTACCATCGATGTTCCTCCCATCCCGATTGTTAGCTCACGGCGGAGACCGTCGCCGCGAGGAACTAGGTCGAAAGGGATCCCATCTCCGGGATGCTTTGGAAACGGCTAAACACACGAACCCGCTAGGCGCATATAAGAATGGCTTATATGAAGTGACTTGCTGTTCTGGCTCTGCGTGACGCGAATAGGTGAAGCATCGGTCCGCGAAGCAGTGCATGGTTGCCCGAATTGGATGCAAGAGCGTCCGTGAGCCGCAACACCGAGTAGGCGAATGACAGGAAGCCGAGATCTTGTTCACATACTCGCGGACAGCACTGCCTGCTTCCGCTATGACGGACCTTCCCGCGGGTGCGCGCGAGGCCGCCAAGAAGAGCGTCCTCGACACGCTGGGCGTGATCCTGGCGGCCAGCGGCCTCGAGCCCGCGGTACGTGCCGTCATCGAGATCATTCGAGGAGAGCTGGCGGAACGCCGCAATCCACGGTGCTTGGCTTCCGCGGCGAAGCGCCGGCGCTTGGGGCGGCACTCGCGCAACGGCGCACTGGCGCATTGCCTCGACTACGACGACCAGACGCCGTGGGGGCAGCATGCTGCAAGTTCGGTGGTCCCGGCGGTTTTCGCGGTCGCCGAACGGCAGGGCGGCGTCTCGGGAAAGGAGTTGATCGCGGCGGTCGCGGCGGGCCAGGACATCTTCGCCCGGCTGCGCTGCAATGTCGGCTGGAAGAAGGACTGGAACCTCTCCACGGTCTTGGGGGTGTTCGCCGCGACCGCCGCAGCGGCCAGGGTCATGTCCCTGCTCGGCAGAGCAGATCGCTCATGCGCATGGGAATCGCCACCATGCAGTCCAGCGGCATCATGGAAATGGTGGCAGGTCGGGGCAGCGACCTGCGCGGCCTCTATGCGGGCTTTTCCGCGAAGGGCGCCGTTCTCGCCGCGATGATGGCCGAGAAGGGGACTCACCGGCATCGACAGGATGTTCGAGGGCGAACACGGCTTCATGAACACCTACTTCGACGGCCGGTATGACCGCGAAGCAATCGTCTCGGAGTCTCGGCAGTGAGTTCCTTGGAAGCGGCACGCTCTACAAGCGTTGGCCGTGTGTCGGCACGGCGCACAGTCACATGAAGGCGGCCATCGATATCGTCACCGAGAACGATCTTGACCCGCGACGATATCGCGGAAGTTCGCCTGCATGTGGGCGACTATCACGACCTCATGTGTCAACCGCTGGAAGAACGCCGCGCACCGGCGACATTGGCGGATGCCAAGTTCAGCCTACCGTTCCTCGTGTCGGTCGCGATCGTTCGCCGCGGCATGAGCGTACGCGATTTTTCCGCTGCAGGTCTGCGGGATCCGGAGGTGCTGACGTCGGCGCAAGATGCGCCTGCATCAGCGATCCCGCGCTGGACTGGAAACTGGAACTTCCGCCTGGACGCGTCGAAATCGTCGCGCAAGACGGCCGGTCGTGGCTCCGGGAAGGCAGCGAACGTGCCGGGCAACGCCGACAATCCCGATGAGCTGGGACGACATCTGCGCGAAGTTTCGGGAATGCGCCTCGGCCAGTGCATACGCCGCTGCCGGAAGCAACGTCGAACGCGCGGAGACGCTGGCACGATCGCTCGAAGATGCTGCCGGACGCGACCGAATTGATCAGGCTCCTGGCTTGACAGCGCTGCGCTCGAGGATCAGATCCCGGCCGTCTGGCCCCCGTCGACGACCATGGCATGACCGGTGACGAAGCCGCCCGCATCAGAGCACAGCCACAGCACGGTGCCCGCGATTTCCTCCGGGCGACCCATGCGCCCGACCGGTTCCTGCTTGATGATGCGAGCGCGGCCTTCTTCAGTGTCGCCGGTGTAGCGGGCGATCATCGGCGTATCGATGATGCCTGGGCAGATCGCATTAACGCGGATGTTTTTGTCGGCATATTCGAGTGCG
The DNA here is from genome assembly GCA_963791325.1 of uncultured Alphaproteobacteria bacterium. Lineage (GTDB taxonomy): Bacteria > Pseudomonadota > Alphaproteobacteria > Rhizobiales > Rhizobiaceae > JBEVJK01. The sequence continues at coordinate 10,377 of CAWBRU010000023.1, forward strand.
GCAACCTTGCTGGCGGCGACGACGCCGAATTTGGAAGCGCAATAGGCGGACTGTTGACGGATCGCCAGAACGCCGGCGCCGGATGACGTGTTGACGATCGCGCCGCCGCCCTGCCGCAGCATGATTTCGATTTCGTACTTCATGCAGAGGAAAACGCTCTTGAGATTGACCGCGATCACCCGATCCCAGAGCTCTTCCGAAATCTCGGCGATCAGCGTCCCCGGCTGTTCGATCCCGGCATTGTTGAAGGCGGCGTCAAGACGACCAAAGGTCTCGACCGTCAGTCGAGCGCTGATTTTACGTCGGCGGCTCTTGGTCACGTCGCAGATGCCGAGATCGACCTTGCCGCCAAACCCTCAATCTCAGCAACCGTGCCGTGAGGCCGTCTTCGTTGATGTCGACAGCCGTCACTGCCGCGCCAGCTCTTGCGAACGCGATCGCGGTTGCGCGGCCAATGCCGCTGCCTGCTCCTGTGACAAAGGCGACTTTTCCGGTAAAGTCGACGGTCGGTATGTTGGTCATGCTCTTCCTCACGCATTTCGGATGTTCAATCGTAGCGGACGGGGCTCGAAGTCGGAGGCTGGCCTAGCCGCCGGTCCTGGACTTGCTCTTGTTGCCGCCGACCGTGTAGATCGCAGCCGCAACGACAACCACGATGCCTTCGATCAGGCCCTGCCAGTTCGCGCCAAGGTTCAGGATGTTGAATCCGTTGGTGAGCGAATAGAGCAGCAGGGCGCCCGCGAGCGTTTTGACGACGCTGCCTGCTCCGCCAAACAGCGAGGTGCCGCCGAGGATTGCCGCGGCGATGACGGTCAGCTCCGCGCCCTGCAAGCCTGCGGGATTGATTGAACGCAGGCGGCTCGCGAACAGGATACCTGCGAAGCCCGCCGCGCCACTACAGAAGACGAACGCCATCAACTTGTAGCGCGTGACGTTGATGCCAGAGAGGCGAGCCGCTTCGGGATTGCCGCCGACGCATAGAGGCGACGTCCGACCATCGTGAAGCTCAGAGTGAACCAGACGATCGCGGTGAAGACTGCCAGATAGATAACGGGGTTGCGCACGAGCAATTCGCCGCCCGACGCCCAGGCGATAGCAGGAAAGCGCAGCCCGCCTATCGTCATGCCGAGCGAGGACGGCCGCAGCGGCTGCCGGTCACGGTACGATCAGCTTGTCAAACCCGAGCGCCAGAAGCACAACGCCGGCAGCAACAATAAGCCAGAAGGCATCATGGCGACCGCCTTCGAAGGCTTTCATCGTCGCGATGACATCAGGATCTGACGCCGACAGCGAGCGGCCATCGGTATAGATCAGAACCAGACCGCGCACCGCGGTCATTGTGCCAAGCGTCACAATGAACGCGTTTATGCCGACAAACTGAACGATGACACCATTCAGAAGCCCGATGCCCATTGCGACGCCATCGCCAAGCGCGGCGGCAGGCCAGAAGCCGATCGTGTCGGCATTGCCAATCAGAAGAACGGCTGCAAGCGCCGCGACCGATGCCACGGACAGATCGAAATTGCCGCTGATGAGCACCACGGTCATCGCAACCGCCATGATGGCGATGAGCGACGACTGGTAGACCACGTTGGAGAGGTTCAGCACGCTCAGATAATTGGCTCGGCCAAGGTAGGTCGTGATGATCGTGAGTACGATGATCAGGAGCAGAAGGGCGTAGTAGACGCCCATCTCGCGCAGGCCGAACAATCGTCGCCAATTCGTTTTGGACGGCGCTCGGTGCGGCCGTGACCGGCACATGCGCTTCTGCTTCGACTTCAATCTGAACTGCTGTGGTCATCTGTGTTCTCATTGTCGCTCGCATGCCGGCTATGGAAATCCGTTCAGCTTCGACAGGCGTGCACCTGACCACCGGCAAGCAGAAGCAACTCGTGCTCGGAGGTTTCGTGCATCGTCGTTCGGCAACGCACCGACCGTCGCGCATGACGAAGAATGCGGTCAGCAACGGCAAGCAGCTCTTCGAACTCGGACGAGACGATGATGACCGACTTGCCTTCGCTCGCGAGCTGACGGACCAGGCGCAGAATGTCTGTCTTGGCGCCGATATCGATCCCGGCGGTCGGCTCGTCCAGAAGGAAAAGCTTCACATCGCTGAAAAGCCATTTCGCGATCGTCACCTTCTGAGCGTTGCCGCCGCTCAGCTCCCTGACCAGGATTTCCGGCGAATTCGCTTTGATCGAAAGCAAGCGGATGGCTTCCCAACCGCGCTCGCGTTCGCGCTCAGCGACGGGAAGCGCATTCAGAACGAGACACGCCATCCAGTGCTGGCAGGGTGGTGTTGCGCCAGATCTCGAAGTCCGGCACCAGGCCCTGCGCCATCCGGTCTTCCGGCACCATGCCGATCCCGGCCTTAACCGCGGCGCCGGTGCTCCGAGCTATCGCGTTTGCCGTCGAGGACAACCGTGCCGGTCGCATTTGTTGTCCGAGCCGTAGATCGCATGCAAGAGCTCGCTGCGACCCGATCCGAGCAGTCCAGCGATGCCGACGACTTCGCCTTGCGCGACGATCGAAGGAGATCGGCTCAAGCCTTCCCGGCGAGGCAAGGTCGCGCAGTTCCAGCAGTGGACTTCGCATCACCGCTCGATTGACGATGCGAGGGCGTTCGCGCTGCTCCGACTCGCGTTCAAGCGCAACAATCTGCTTGCCGACAATCGCTTCGGCGATCTGGTTTTCGTCCAGATCAGCCGTGTTGGCTCGCAGCACGGCCTTGCCGTCACGAAGCACCGTGACCTGGTCGGTGAGTGCCATCACTTCGTCGAGGAAGTGCGAGACGAACAGGATTGCCTTGTTTTCGCCTTTGGACAGGCGCCGCACAGTCGCATAGACCAGTTCACGCTCTTCGGAGCCAGCGAAGCCGTGGGTTCGTCCATGACGATCAAATCCGCGCCGGTGCCGAGCAGCCTGCAGAATCGAAACCATCTGCCGCTCACCGATCGACAGGGAGCCAACCAGCGCATCCGGATCCAGCCAGTAGCCGACGCGTTGACACAGTTCGTCGAACTGCACACTGGATAGTGGACGAACGCCGCCACCGACCGTGGCTTCCAAGGAAGATGTTCTCCAGGACCGAAAGGGTGGGAACCAGCGGAATATGCTGGTGGACCGTCGCGACGCCCATGTCGTTTGCAGCCTTGGGACTGTCCCAAGAGACAGGCTCGCCACGCCAGATGATGTCGCCCAGGGTCGCCCGGTAAGCACCGGAGAGGATCTTGATCAGGGTCGACTTGCCGGCGCCATTGGCGCCGAGCAAGCCATGCACTTTGCCCTGCTCGATGTCGAGATCGACACCGCGCAGGGCCAGCGTGCCATTGGGAAACGCCTTCACAACACCGCGCAATTGCATGATCGGCTGTATCGTGTTGCATCGGCTCAATGCTCCCAATGCTCGTGGATGCAAACCGACTATCTCACCATTGCTCGGGGCAGTCGTCGATCGTCTCCTTTGTGATCTGAGGCATGTCGTAGGAAACGAAGCGCCCCTTCGGCGTGTCGGGCTTGGTGACCGCTTCGTACATGGCCTGGAACATCAGCGTGCCGAGCAGTTTCGGGCGGGTGCAAACAGAGCCGTACATTTCGCCGGCGAGGATCGCATCGTGACCGAGCTTCGACCCGCCGCCGGTGGCGATCAGTGTGACTTTCGAGCTCGCAGCATCGATGGCGCGGGCGCAGCCGATGGCCATGTCGTCGGCATGGCTGAAGATCAGGTCCAGATCCGGATGCGCGGTCAGGAAGTTCTGGCAGACCGCTTCGCCCTCGTCCGGCGTCCAGTTTGTCGGCTGCTCGGCAACGATCTCGTACTTGGCGCCGGCCTTGTCCAGCGCGGCGCGGAAGCCCTTCGGTGTCGAGCTTCACGATGGTGTAGGCGGGATCGCCCATGACGATGCCGATCTTGGCTTTGCGGTCCTTCGGCAAGAACTGCCGCAGCCATCTCTCCCGAGACATAGCCGGCCTTGTAGTTGTCCGTCGCCACCAGCGCGGACAGGCCGGGATAAGGATCGGTGAGCTTGCGCGTGGCGGAATCGCCGACCTGCAGCGCGATGGCGACAACCGGGATTTTCGCGTCGTTGATTTTGTCGACGAAGGACTCCGCCACGACGGAATCAAGCGGCAGGAAACCGATGGCGTCGACCTTCTGGGTGATCAGGTCGTCCAGCGCGTTGCCCTGCTTTTCGACACTGCCGCGCGGATCGAGAACGACGGTTTTTACGCCAGCTTTGGCCGCCGCTTCTTCGAAACCTTGGCAGTCGAGACGTTGTACGGATACTCAAGGCTGGCCGGCACATAGCCGAAGGTCAGATCCTTGGCTGAGGCAATGTGGCCGCATAGCACTGTCAGTACGACAGCTGCCGAAGCGCTTAGCATCCCGTTTCGAAGGCCAGAACAATGGCGGCCAGATCTTCTGTTAGCTTGGCGCATGATTTCCTCCCTGACCATGCATCGTGCGACATTTCTCCAGGGCGTTGTTCACCTCTGACGCACGACAGTTTTCCTTCTCGCTAAATGTTCTTCGCAGGGTGACGATCAGTCGCGCTCATTCTCAGCAGCCCTTTCGAACAACGTTTTCGTAACACGGCCGTACATGTCGAGACAGGGGTGCTGGAAAAGAGAGAGGCATCGATATAGCTTTTTGTTATGAGTAAGCTGGAGCGGTTGGGTGGCCATGAATGGCAGCCAAGCTAGTCACCGCCGGCGCGACCCAAGTCACAACCTCATCACGGGCTGCATGACTGGCACGACCGTCCTCAGACGGCTCCGGGCCATGAGAGAAGGCGCGGTCATATTCGGCGGCGGCCTCTGCCCGGTAACAAAGCTCAACGTCCATTTGCATCTCCGCCTCTGTATGGCCGTACTGTAAACCATTCTGAGCTAACGTAACCAGCGAGCGGCGCCGATGGTTATCGCCCTAAACTTGTCTGGCGCTAGGACAGGTGTTACGGCCACCACTTAACGATCAGGCGAATGGCCGCGTTGAGGCGCGACCCGCCGTCCCGCTCACTTGCAGCTCTGTAAAGTGAGCGTGGTGGATTTCCCACGGAGCGTCGATTGGTGCGAGTCTGGGGGATTGCGTGAGGATATCCGTCGGCGTGAGCGCCGCCGATCGTGCCCGGCTGGAAGCGATTTTCGCGGATCGGAACAGCCCGCAAAAGCCTGTCTGGCGGGCGCGGAACATCCTAATGACGGCCAGCAGTCTCGGCACGGGTCGTGCGTTGCGCACCAGGCGTGCAGTGCGGCTTCACGGCACAGTCCCTACAAGTCATCGGATCGCGCAATTGCGCGTGTGCTTGCCGTACGGCGTGTCCGGCGTCAGCACCAATGAGACAAAATCGGCTTAACTGAGAGGGGAGGATTTCTGGCTCATCGTAGCCCTTCAAGGGAGCGAAGATGAGACAGATGGGGTATTCGGCTTGAGCCCCATCTTCGACTGGCATGGATTAGAGGTGCTGCGCTTCGAGCTGATGATAGAACGTGGTCTGTCTGGAACAGCCACAAGCATCAGGAAAGGAAGCGCAGCATGAAGCACTATGCCGGATTGGACGTCTCGGTGAAAGAGACGTCGGTGTGCATCGTGGACGAAACGGGCGCGATCTGCCGCGAGATGAAGGTCGCCAGCCACCCCGAAGATCTCGTTCGAGCCTTGAAGGATCCCGCGTGGCAGCTCGTGCGGATCGGGCTTGAAGCTGGGCCCTTGTCGCAATGGCTGTTCAGCGGATTGGCCGAAGCCGGCTTGCCGGTGATCTGCATCGAGACCCGGCATGCCAAGGCGTTCCTCAAAGCGCAGGTGAACAAGACCGATCGCAACGATGCGCGCGGCATCGCGCAGATGATGCGGGTCAATCTGTTCCGGCCGGTGCATGTCAAGACGCTGACAAGCCAGAAGCGCCGCGCCCTGCTGACCGCTCGCAAGCTGCTGCAGGAGAAGGCGATCGCCATCGAGAATGACATTCGCGGCCTGTTGCGCAACTTCGGGCTCAAGGTCGGCGTCGTTGGGACGATCGGATTTGAGATCGCGGATCCGCGAACTTGTTGACGGCATGCCGGATCTGGCGGAGATCATGGCGCCACTGCTCGCCGCCAGGCAGAAGCTGCGTGAGGAGTTCGTCACGCTCCATCGGAAAGCTGCTGGCGATCGTCAGGGATGACGACGGTCTGCCGTCGCCTGATGACGATCCCGGGTGTCGGTCCTGTTACGTCGCTCTGGCCTTCATGCCAGCACCATCGATGTTCCGGCGCGCTTCAGGAACTCACAGGCTGTCGGGCCGGCGCTGGGATTGACCCCGGTGCTCAACCAATCTGGCGAAAGCCATCGCGTCGGCCGCGTCTCCCTGTGCGGTGATGGAATGATGCGAACGCTGCTCTACGAAGCGGCCCAGGTCATGCTGACGCGCGTGAAGAAATGGTCGTGGCTGAAAGCCTGGGCGATGAACGTCGCCAAGCGACGCGGCCGGCGAAAGGCCATCGTCGCGCTGGCCCGCCGGCTGGCGGTGATCATGCATCGCATGTGGAGCGATGGCACCGAGTTCCGCTGGACAAGGAGAAAGCATGCCGGCGGCCGTCTGACCGCAGCCGAGATCTGCGCCATAGAAGGAGATCAAAGTTCCGCCTGCCGGTGGAAAGACGTCCTTCGCGGGACGATGGATGAGGTGAGTTCGCTCGGGTCTTGTGTCGGTCGCGCCATCGCGATCAGGACGCGCAGACAGATTGGGCCGCCTCATTCTACTGATCCCATGCTGGGAGCGGCCAAGAGCCGATCCCGAAGAGAAGCAAGGCCCGCGAAAGACGTCAAACGCCGGCAGAGTCGGAAAGTTCGAAAGCGCTTGACCTCAACACGCCGAATAGAGAAGAAAGCCGGAACACAAAAAGCCTCAGCCGAACAGGTCGCGAAAGACATCCGCCGGGCCACGCGCAAGCAGTATGGGGCGGAAGAGAAGATCCGCATCGTGCTGGACGGTCTGCGCGGCGAGGAGTCGATCGCCGCGCTGTGCCGGCGCGAAGGCATCGCCGAGAGCCTGTATTACAACTGGTCGAAGGAGTTCCTCGAAGCCGGCAAGAAGCGGCTTGCGGGCGACACGGCGCGGGCCGCAACCAGCGACGAGGTCAAGGCAGCTGCGCCGCGAGACCCGCGATCTGAAGGAGGTCGTCGCCGAGCAGGCGCTGGAACTGCGTCTGCTCAAAAAAAGCATGATCGCGGATGGGGGCGACGACGAATGAGATACCCCGCCTCCGAGAAGCTGGAGATCATCCGGCTCGTCGAGCAGTCGCACCTGCCGGCGCGCCGCACGCTGGAGAAGCTCGGCATTCCCCGCGCCACCTTCCACCGCTGGTATGATCGGTTCCTGACCGGCGGTGTCGAAGCCCTCGAGGATCGCCGGCCCTGGCCGAAGCGGGTCTGGAACCGCATTCCCGAGGCGGTGCGTGAGCGGATCATCGAACTTGGCTCTGAACAGGCCGGAGCTGTCGCCGCGCGAACTGGCGGTGACGTTCACCGACGCCGAAAGCTATTTTGTCTCCGAGGCTTCGGTCTATCGCCTGCTCAAGGCCCACGACCTGATCACCAGCCCGGCCTTCATCGTCATCAAGGCCGCCGACGAGTTCAAGGACAAGACGACGGCTCCCGAACCAGCTCTGGCAGACCGACTTCACCTATCTGAAGGTCATCGGTTGGGGCTGGTTTTATCTGTCGACCATCCTCGACGACTTCTCCCGCTACATCATCGCCTGGAAGCTGTGCACCACCATGCGGGTCGAGGACGTCACCGACACGCTCAACCTGGCGCTCGCCGCATCAGGCTGCGACAACGCCAGGCTCATGCAGCGGCCGCGGCTGCTCTCCGACAACGTCCTAAGCGCGGAAGGAAATGGAGCCTGCAGTCAAGGTCTCTCTGTTCGTCAGCATGCTCTCGCTGCGTGACGTTGGTCAAGTCGTCGAACCAGGCGGCTTCCACCGGCAAGAGAAAAGGTCTCGTCCATAGCAAACACAGGGTACGCACGAAGGCGGCCCTCACCGTCCTCAACACGAGCTTCTGATCCAGGCGGAAGACCCGAACATTATCTACAGGGTCATCGAAGCGATGCCCTCACGGCCCTAGCTGACAGAGGTTCTTCCACCTGGCACCCGCCCTTCAACGAAGGGCCGGTAGTCGGAACCACCTTTGACGACGGCGTGCACGACACGCGCCATCTTGGCGGTAATAGCGGTCATTGCCTTGCGGCGCAGATCGGGATTGTCGCGATCCCTCGCGATGTAGCGTTCGAACTTATGACGGAAGCCGTTCTCCCGCTGGCGGATGGCGACTTGTCCGGCGATCCACAGGGTGCGGCGCAGACGAGCATTGCCGAATTTGGAAAGGCGGGTCTGGCCTCGATATTGGCCTGACTGCTGTGTCGAGAGGTCCAGCCCGCAGAACTTTAGAAACTGGCGATGATGACCGAAACGGCGGAGATCGCCGGCTTCGGCAATGATGGTCAATGCGTTGATCGGTCCGATGCCCGGGATTTGTCGCAGGAGTTGATAGTCCTGGCTGTGCCGCAACAGCTCGTCGGCCTGCGCTTCGATCTCATTGCGCTGCCGGATCAGGCTGCGTGCTTCGTCAATGACCATCCGGAACATGCGAATGGCCGGCGCATCAAGCGGCAGCGGCAGTCCGATCGATGAGCGCGCCGTCTCGAAAATATCCATCAGAATCTGTGTCTTGCTGACCTTGCGGCCGACGACATCCCAAGCTGCTGCCACAAACTCCTCCTTCGTCAGCGCCGTGATGCTTGCTGGGGTCGGAAAGGCATGGAGGAAGGCGAAGAACCAATCGCTGCGGCTGTTTCCCCGGAAGCGATCGATCTCGGGGAAATACAGCGGCAGGTAGTGCGTCAGGATACGGTGCTGGATCTCGGTCTTGGCCCTGGCGATCGCTTCATGTGTCTTCGACAGTTCCTGCACGTCGTTGATGCCGGCCCGCAGCGGATCATGGTAGACCTGCGTCGCCTGGATCCTGAGCATGTGCAGGATCACCTGGGCATCCTTTGGATCGTTCTTGTCCCAGCTGTTGTGCAACGCTTCTCGTGTTCGGGCCAGCGCCAGCGACGACACCAGCCGCACTTCAAAACCCGCTTCAGCCAGGCGCCATGCTATCGGCCGGTGATAGTTCCCGGTCGCCTCAAAGGCGCAGACCACAGGGCGGCCGTACGCCTGCAGCACTTCGATCAGATGGTCGTACTCAGCACGGGTGTTGAGGACCAAAAGGCGACGCCGGCGCTTGTGGCCTGGTGCTTCGATCAGAACTTCATTGCGCATCTTGGCAACGTCGATCGCTACCAGCACCGCGGCGGCGGGTGTAGAATCTAAAATGGTCATGGTCGGTCTCTCCGGAATGGGTTGTGAGCATTCACATTCTAGAGAAACCTTGACTGGCCATGGCCGCCTCGACCGGTGCGCGCCTGCAGCGAAAAGCTGCGCGCACCGCTGTCTCGGCTGCCGCCGCTCCTTCATTCCGTAGGTGCTACGGACCGTGCTACGTCGCCGGCGACCTGGCCGATTGGCTCTCGGACAGAGAAATCGATCACATCCGTGGCGCACCCAGCCACCCCCAGACCCAGGGCAAGATCGAACGCTGGCACCAGACGCTGAAGAACCGCATCCTGCTCGAAAACTACTTCCTGCCAGGCGATCTCGAAGCCCAGATCGCAGCCTTCGTCGAGCACTACAATCATCGGCGCTATCACGAGAGCCTCGACAATCTCACGCCCGCCGACGTCTACTTCGGGCGCGGCCAGACCATTCTGCTGCAACGAGAAAGGATCAAGCGAAAGACCATCGAACAGCGGCGCTTGCACCATCGCAAGGCCGCCGCCTAAAATGACAACCGAGATGGGCCAGAGCCTCCACTAAATCAGCCCGCCAGTTGTCTCAAAATCCCTGACGACGGACAGTGGGAAAAGCCGAGCAGGCGCTGCGTGAGGCGCGACTGGTGATCTGCGCCCGCAAGGAGGCGGTAGCCGCAAGATGATCGTTTAGGACCTGCTCGTCGTGCGGCAGCCACTTTCGCGCCGCGAGCCGACCCGTGAAGGGGTTGGACGCTCACTGACCCCTTTTCGACGGGCACGCCGACCGCGACCGGAGAGCGGCTCGCGTAGCGCTCTGAAACTAGTCGCAGCAAGGGCTTGAAAGGTCTGCGTAACCAGAGTTCGGCTGGGACCTCGTTCAGTTGAGGTTTGCAGATTGGCAGTCTCCGTCAGTATGGTGAAGACCATATCGTGCAGTCGGTGCTGGCCGGCGATTTGCGCGCTCGCTATTCGGCAAGACATTCGGCGTGCGATAAGTGCGAAGTAGCTACCTTGGTATCATTTCGGCGGCTCGCGCTTGTCTAGCAACATTGCCCTCCACTCAGCCAACTCATCTGCCTGCTTCTCTCGCTCGGCATCACTCGGCATTTCCTCATAGTAGTCAAGGTAGTCGTCCATTAACTGTTGGTCGTGCTCGTCCGATAACAACTGGTCGCGCTCCTTCGCTAACCGGTCCGCTAATCGCCTGAGAAGAACATCCTCGGGAATGACGTTCTCGTCGTGTTGCGCCATCTTCTGAAACGGAACGGGGTCGTTGTCGTTCAGTTTCGGATGATCGACCGGCGCATCCCCCCCTGTGGCTCGTGCATTGTCTATCTTGGGTTGCCCGGCCTCTTCTTTCTCGATCCTTGCGAGTGTGGCTCGGATGTCGATGTCGGGGTACAGCTTCTCGACTGCGGGTATAGCAAAGGCCTTGGGCGCGAAGCCGGGGAGGGGAACCAGTTGCTTTTTCTTGTAGGTGCGGTGGAGAGTTTCACGCCTGATGCCCCACACCTTAGCCAGCTGCCACAGGTATATGATGTCCGTAGCTAGCGACGTGCGAGGCTTGCGAGGCTTGCGCTTCTTTAACGCCCGGGCTGTGGCATCTGGTTTGGGTTCTTCTGTCATCTGGCAATAATATGCGAAGGGCGGGCAACATGTCCAAGCTGGGAATGGAATGATGGTTGGCTATCCAAGATGTTAAAAATATCTAACGAAATCAATCGTGTACACGTGATTTGTATCATCCACAAGGAAGTCTGGCGCAGCGCCTTCTCCGGCCCGCCGAGGCGGCGCTAGCATGGCCACCGATGCGCTTCTTACCGCAGTCGCCGAGGCGCTCGCCGCCAGCGGCCTGATCGTGCGCGGCGGCTTCGATTTCGCGGCGGGCGAAGAGGCCCCGCCCGCCGCGGACGGGCGGCCGGCCGCCGCCGTGGTCCTGGTCGGGCAGGCAGGCGCTGCGCCCTGGCCGCATTTCAGCGCCTGGCTCGCGCGCCAGCCGGGCGGCGGGCCCGACAACCCGCTCGACCGCTGGGCGCGCGCGGTGATCGGCGAGGTCGCCGGCGTTCACGGCGCGCGGGCGGTGTCGCCCTCCGACCGGCCTTATCTGCCCTTCCAGAGCTGGGCGATGCGCGCCGAGGGGCTGCGTCCCTCGCCGCTCGGCATCCTGATGCATCCGCGCTACGGGCTCTGGCATGCCTATCGCGGGGCGCTGTTGTTTGCCGAGCCGCTCGGGCTGGCCCGGCCCGCAGCCGCCGCGCATCTTTGCGACGCCTGTCCCGACAAGCCGTGCCGGAGCGGCTGCCCGGCGGCGGCCCATGCCGCGCCGCAGTTCGACCATGCCGGCTGCCTCGCGCACGTGCGCGCAGAGGGCGGGCGCGTTTGCCGCCTGGACGGCTGCGCTGACCGCAATGCCTGCCCGCATGGCCTGGCGTTCCGCTACCCGGCGGAGGTCCAGGCGTTCCACATGGCCGCGTTCGCCGGCGTGGAGCTCGAAGATCCCCGGCGAAATCACGCGGTGTGATTCAACAAACGCCGGAAACTGACCGGCCGGCTCGGCGCTGCCGAACCGGCCGGACCTGGCTGACGGACCGCGAAGCAATCACCCGCCGCTTCGCCGGGCGCCGGCCTGGGGTGCCAGCTTCTGTCCAGCCTTCAATCCGCTTTGACGACGTGCCAGGCGCCGCCTTTGCCGTCGCCCATCACGTCGCCGGCCTTCTTGTCGTCGACGAAGGTGTAGACGGGCTTGCCGTCATAGGCCCACATCGCCGAGCCGTCCTTGCGCTTGACGACCGACCATTCCCCTTCCGCCTTGGCATCGGCGGCGGCCTTGTAGGGCGGCCAGGCGAGGGCGCACTTGTCGTAGCAATTCGACTTGTCCTTGCCGTCCTTGTCGAAGGTGTAGAGCGTCATGCCCTTGGCATCGACGTAAACCTTGCCCGCCGACGTCTCCATCGTCTTTACCGGTTCCTCGGCAAGCGCGGCGGTCACGCCGCCGGCCGCCAATGCTGCCAGAGCGATTGCAATCCTCGTCATCGTTCAGCTCTCCCTTGCACCTACCAAACAGAGGCATCGCCCACGCAAACGACCGAACCGGAGGGATTCGTCCCGGCATTGAAAATTTTTTGTCCGAAGGCTTGCGCCGCTACCCGCTACTCGCTGTTTCCAGCTTCTGCCCCAGCCGCCCCGCCAGATCCTGAACGAACTGCCAGGCGACGCGGCCCGAGCGGCCGCCGCGGGTCGTTGCCCATTCCAGTGCCTCGGCGCGCAGCCGCTCGTGGTCGATGGCGAGGCCGAAATGGCCGGCATAGCCGTCGATCATCGCCAGATAGTCGTCCTGCGAGCATTTGTGGAAGCCGAGCCATAGCCCGAAGCGGTCGGACAGCGACACCTTTTCCTCGACCGCCTCGGACGGGTTGATCGCCGTCGAGCGCTCATTGTCGATCATGTCGCGCGGCAGCAGGTGCCGGCGGTTCGAAGTGGCGTAGAAGACGACGTTGTCGGGGCGCCCTTCGACGCCGCCTTCCAGCGCCGCCTTCAGCGACTTGTAGGAGGTGTCGTCATGGTCGAACGACAGGTCGTCGCAAAACAGCACGAAGCGGAACGGTGCGGCCTTCAGGATGGCCATCAGCTGCGGCAGCGTGCCGACGTCCTCGCGGTGGATCTCGATCAGCTTGAGCGGCTCGCCGGAACTGCGCTCCGCATTGATCGCCGCATGCACCGCCTTGACCAGCGACGATTTGCCCATGCCTCTGGCGCCCCACAGCAGCGCATTGTTGGCAGGCAGGCCGGCGGCGAACCGCCGGGTATTGTCCAACAGGATGTCGCGGACATGCTCGACCGCCCGGATCAGCTCCAAGGCTACCCGGTTGACCCGCGGCACCGGATCGAGCGACACGGTTTCGGCGTTCCACACGAAGCAATCGGCCGCGGTCAGGTCGGCCGGGCGGGGTGCGGCCGGCGTCAGCCGCTCGACCGCTGCGATCAGCCGCTCGAGCTTGGCCTCGAGCCCGGCCGGCATGGTCTCGTCCTTGGCAGCGGGCATCGGCGCTCTCCTTGCGGTCGCGACCTGCTCTAACACGCCGGAATCCGGCGCGGAAGCAGGGCGCAGACGCAGTTGCATTGACAGCGCCAGCGACTATATTCCGCCCACCTTTTCGGGCCGCGCGCCTGCCGCCATTCTCGGGAGCCACCATGTTCGTCACTCCGGCCTATGCCCAGACCGCAGGCGCTACGCCCGATATGCTGATCAGCGTTTTGCCGTTTGTCCTGATTTTCGTAATCATGTATTTTCTCATCATCAGGCCGCAGCGCACGCAGCTGAAGAAGCGGACCGAGATGCTGTCGGCCATCCGCCGCGGCGACACCGTGGTCACCGGCGGCGGCCTGATCGGGAAGGTCACCCGGGTCATCGACGACAACGAACTCGAGGTCGATCTCGGCGGCGGCACCAAGGTCACGGCGGTGCGCTCGACAATTTCCGAGGTGCGGGTGAGAGGCGAGCCGGTCGCCAATCAGAACGCCAAGAAATAACCGCAATCGAGGCAGAACCGGAGCTTTCGCCCAGTCCATGAGGCAGGATTAGTGCTTTATTTCTCACCCTGGAAGACGTTCGGGATCTGGCTCATCGTCGGCATCGGCATCCTGTTCACGCTTCCCAACATGCTGCCCCAATCGGTGCTGGCGTCATTCCCGCATTGGCTGCCCCGGAAGACGCTGACGCTCGGGCTCGACTTGCAGGGCGGCTCCCACATCCTGCTGGCGGTCGACCGCCAGGATTTGATCGACGAGCGGCTGCAGGCCACGCGCGACGATATCCGGACGCTGCTGCGCGACGCCAAGATCGGCTACACCGGGCTCTCCGGCAGCAATCGGACCGTGCAGGTGCGCATCCGCGAGGCCAACGAGGTCGACAAGGCCAAGGACGCGCTGGAAATCGCTGATCCAGCCGATCTCGTCGGGCGTGTTCGGCGCCGGCCGGGTGGAGGAAATTGACGCTGGACGAGCCGGAGCCCGGCCTGCTGCGCTACACCTTGACCGACCAGGGCATCAACTATCGCATCAGCGCCGCCGTCACCCAGTCGATCGAAGTGATCGGCCGGCGCGTCAACGAACTCGGCACGACCGAGCCGATCATCCAGCGCCAGGGCTCCGACCGCATCCTGGTCCAGGTGCCGGGCCTGCAGGATCCGAAGCGGCTCAAGGAGATTCTCGGCCAGACCGCCAAGCTCACCTTCCAGATGGTCGACCAGTCGGTGCCGGTCCAGGAAGCCATCGACAGGCGGCCGCCGGCAGGCTCGTCGGTCTCTATTCGACGGACGATCCGCCGGTGCCCTACCTGATCGAGGATCGGGTGATCGTGTCGGGCGAGAATCTCGATCGACGCCCAGGCGACCTTCGACCAGCGCACCAACGAGCCCGTCGTGTCCTTCCGTTTCGATGCCAAGGGCGCCCAGCGCTTCGGCCAGGCGACGCAGCAGAATGTCGGCCGCCTGTTCGCCATCATCCTCGACAAGCAGGTGATCTCGGCGCCGCAGATCCGCGAGCCGATCCTGGGCGGCACCGGCCAGATCTCCGGCAACTTCACGGCCGAGATCGGCCAACGATCTGGCGGTGCTGCTGCGCGCCGGCGCCTTGCCGGCCGACCTGACCATCGTCGAGGAGCGCACGGTCGGCCCGAGCCTCGGCGCCGATTCGATCAGCGCCGGCAAGTTCGCCTCGGTCGTCGCCGGCATCCTGGTCGTCGGCTTCATGCTCGTCGCCTACGGCACGCTCGGCCTGATCGCCAACATCGCGCTGGCCGCCAACGTGGCGCTGATCATCGCCATCCTGTCGATCCTCGGCGCGACGCTGACCATGCCCGGCATCGCCGGTATCGTGCTGACCGTCGGCATGGCGGTCGACTCCAACGTCATCATCTATCGAGCGCGTGCGCGAGGAGCGCCGGCTGGGCCGCTCGCTCGTGCAGTCGCTCGATTCCGGCTTCTCGCGGGCCTTGGCGACGATCGTCGACGCCAATTTCACGACCTTCATCGCCGCCGTCATCCTGTTCTATCTCGGATCCGGTCCGGTCCGCGGCTTCGCAGTGACGCTGGCGATCGGCATCGTGACGACCGTGTTCACCGCCTTCACGCTCACCCGCTGGCTGATCGCGGTGTGGCTCGGCGGATGCGGCCGAAGGAACTGCCGCAGGGGCTGTTCCGGATGGTGCCCGACGACACCCGCATCCCGTTTATGTCGTGGCGCAAATATGCCTTCACGCTGTCGGCGGCGCCTCGATCGCCTCGATGATCCTGTTCTTCACCGTCGAGATGAACTACGGCATCGACTTCCGCGGCGGCTCCTCGATCGAGGTGCAGGCCAAGGGCGGCGCGGCCGAATTCGGGCGACGTGCGGACGCGGCTCAACGACCTCAACCTCGGTGAGGTTCAGGTGCAGGAATTCGGCTCGCCGCGCGATCTGTTGATCCGCATCGAAGGGCAGGGCGGCGGCGACAATGCCGAGCAGAGCGCGGTCGAGAAGGTGCGCCTGGCGCTCGAGAGCGACTATGACTTCCGGCGGGTGGAGTCGGTCGGTCCGACGGTGTCGTGCGAGCTGGCCTTCTACGGCACCATGGGCGTAATCGCCTCGCTGCGTGGCGATGCTCATCTATATCTGGTTCCGGTTCGAATGGCAGTTCGGCCTGGGCGCCGTGATCGCCACGGTGCACGACGTGACCATGATGGTCGGGCTTTACGTGGTTTCCGGCATTGGAGTTCAACCTGACCAGCATCGCGGCGATCCTGACGATCGTCGGCTATTCGATCAACGACACGGTCGTCGTCTACGACCGGGTCCGCGAGAATTTGCGCCGCTACAAGAAGATGCCGATCGAGGAACTGCTCGACCTGTCGATGAACCAGACGCTGTCGCGAACGGTGCTGACCGGCGTCACCACATTGCTCGCCCTGGTCGCGCTCTATCTGTTCGGCGGCGAAGTCATCCGCTCGTTCACCTTCGCGATGATCTTCGGCATCCTGGTCGGCACCTACTCATCGATCTTCGTCGCCGGTCCGCTGCTCATCCTGTTCCATCTGAGGCCCGGCGAGGCGGCAGAGGAGAAGAAGGCGAAGGCCGCGTTGCCGACGACCGCGCAGGTCTCGAAACCTTGACCTCGAAGGCCGCCGGCATCGAGATGCGCGCGGCGCATTTCCCCGGCCGGCCGCCGATCGATGCGTACGGCAATGGCGGTTTCCGCTTCGCCGACATGTCGCATCGCGGCTCGATTCTTTGCCTGCCCTCGGGGGTCTATGCCTGGCAGCCGCGTGATCCGGCCGCGATGGGGATCGAAGACTTCGCCGCGGTGGTCGCCGAGGCTCAGGCGATCGAGATCCTGATTTTCGGCAGCGGCGCCGATCTCGCTCCGGTCGCGCCGCCGCTGCGGGCCGCGCTCAAGGCGGCCCATATTGCCGTCGAGCCGATGTCGACCGGGGCTGCGGTGCGCACCTACAACGTCCTGCTCGCTGAGGACCGCGCGGTCGCGGCTGCCCTGATCGCCGTCGCCTGACCGTGCCGCCGGACGCCGCCTCGGCCCTGCTGGACGCGGTGCGTGCGGCCGACCGCGACCGCTATCTCTCCGTCCTTTATGCTCCGGAAGCGAGCCGCGCGGCGCTCGCGGCACTCTATGCCTTCAATGCCGAGATCGCCGCCGTACGCGACCGTATCCGCGAGCCGCTGCCCGGCGAGATCCGGCTGCAATGGTGGCGCGACGTGCTCGAGGGCCGCAGCCCCGGGGCCGGCCACCCGGTGGCCGCGGCGCTGCTCGACGTCGTCGAGCGGCATGAACTGCCGGCGGCCACTTTGGTGGCGATGCTCGATGCGCGCATCTTCGACCTCTACGATGATCCGATGCCGTCGACCAACGACTTGGAAGGCTATTGCGGCGAGACCGCCTCGGCGCTCGTTCAGCTCGCCGCCATGGTGCTCGACCCGCAGCAGGCCCGCACGGTTGCCGCACTTTCCGGCCATGCCGGGTGCGCCCAGGCGATCGCCGGACTGATCCGGCTGTTGCCGCTCCACCGCGCGCGCGGCCAGTGCTATGTCCCGGCCGATATCCTGGCTGCCGCAGGAACGGACGCTGCGGGCTTCCGCTCCGCCGCCGATCCGCAGGCGGCAGCGCGGGCAGTTGCCGCGATGGCTGCGCTGGGGCGCCACCACCTGGCCGCCTTCGCGGCTTCGGCCGCGGGACTGCCCGCATCGCTGCGACCCGCTTTTCTGCCGCTGGCGGTGGTGCCGGGCTATCTGGCCGCGGCCGACCGCAATCCGGCCGCCGCGCTGGCCCACAGCGTCGGCCTGCCGGAATGGCGCCGGCATACGCTCTTCCTGCGGCGCGCGCTGGTCGGCTTCGGCCGCAGCTGAGTTCTCAGGCTTCGATGAGCCCCATCCGGGGCGTGGTCGCGATGGGCGCCGCAGACAGCCAAGCGCGGCAGTCGGCCAGCGCCCGCGCGGTGACCGCCTGCTTCTTGGCGAGCGCCTTGTCCTTGCCGCGCAGCCGCGGCGCGCCGGCAGGCCGGGTGACCGTGACCGGCGGGAACAGGCCGAAATTGACATTCATCGGCTGGAAGGAGCGTTTGCCCGGTTCTTCGTCGGAGAGGATGTGTCCGCCGGTAATATGGCCGAGAAGCGCGCCGAAGGCCGTGGTCGGCGGCGGCGGCAGGGCGGCCAGGCCGCTGAGCTCGGCGGCCGCAAAGCGGCCGGCGAGCAGGCCGACGGCGGCACTCTCGACATAGCCCTCGCAGCCGGTGATCTGGCCGGCGAAGCGGACGGCCGGACGGGCCTTCAGCCTGAGCGAAGGGTCGAGCAGGGCGGGAGAATTGAGATAGGTGTTGCGGTGAAGGCCGCCCAGCCGAGCGAATTCCGCCTGTTCCAGGCCGGGGATGGTGCGAAAGATGCGCACCTGCTCGGCATGCTTCAGCTTGGTTTGGAAGCCGACCATGTTGTAGAGGGTGCCGAGCGCATTGTCCTGGCGCAGCTGTACCACCGCATACGGCTTGGCGGCGGCGTTGTGGGCGTTGGTGAGGCCGATCGGCTTCATCGGTCCGTAGCGCAGCGTCTCCTGCCCGCGCTCGGCCATCACCTCGATCGGCAGGCAGCCGTCGAAATAGGGGGTTCCTTCCCACAGCTTGAACTCGGTCTTGTCGCCGGCAAGCAGGGCCGCCACGAACGCCAGATATTGATCGCGGTCGAGCGGGCAGTTGATGTAATCCTTGCCGCTGCCGCCCGGTCCTGCCTTGTCGTAGCGCGACTGGAACCAGCAGATGTTCATGTCGATGGTGTCGAAGTGAACGATCGGGGCAATGGCGTCGAAAAAAGCGAGCTGGTCGGCGCCGGTTGCCACGGCGACCGCCGCGGCGAGCCCGGGAGCGGTGAGCGGCCCGGTGGCGATGATGGAGCGGCGCCATTCCGCAGGCGGCAGGGCGCCGATTTCCTCGCGCCGGATGGTGATCAGCGGATGGGCCGAAAGCCGGGCGGTGACCGCAGCGGAAAACCCGTCGCGGTCGACGGCGAGCGCGCCGCCGGCCGGAACTTGATGCGCATCCGCTGCAGCCATGATCAGCGATCCGGCCAGCCGCATCTCGGCGTGCAGCAGGCCGACCGCGTTGGCGGAGGCATCGTCGGAGCGGAACGAGTTGGAGCAGACGAGCTCGGCGAGGCCGTCCGTCTTGTGCGCATCGGTGCCGCGCAGCGGCCGCATTTCATGGAGCACCGTGGGGACGCCGGCCTCCGCCGCCTGCCAAGCGGCTTCCGAGCCGGCCAGGCCGCCGCCGATGACGTGCAGAGGTTCGCTGTTCATCGCGCCGGGATAGGCCGTGTCGGCACGGAAAGCAATCGCGGCGGAGAGCTGAAGCCCGATCCCGGGGAGGCCGGCTTCGCACAAAGAAACGACACCCGCCGGGGGAGGAGATCCGACGGGTGTCGCTAAGGTCCGGCCGACGCTCGGGAGGAGGTGAGAGCCGACCGTGTCCGCCGGCGCCTGGGAGGAGGATGGCACCGACGAAATTCCTCTCGCTTGATCTAGGGAGCGAGGCCCTGGAAAACAACACCCGCCGGGGGAGGAGGTCCGGCGGGTGCCGTTACGCTGGCCGGCGATCGGGAGGAGGTGATCGCCGACCTATCCGTCGAAGCCTGGGAGGAGGATGGCTCCGACGAAATCTCGTTAGACCGCCCGGCGGGCGACCGCAGGGATCTCGCTGCGGACGATGCCGAGGTCGGACAGTTCCCGGTTGGACAGGCGTCCGAGCTCGGTCACCGTCTCACGGTAGCGCCGCCAATTGCGGTAGTTGCGCATGATGTTCATGACTGGAATTCTCTCTTTTCGGTTCTCTTAAGGCGCCTCAGGCCGACTTCCGCGCGACAAACGGAATGTCGCTGCGGGAAATGCCGAGGTCGGAGAGCTCATGGTTGGACAGGCGGCCAAGCTCGTTGAGCGTCTCACGGTAGCGGCGCCAGTTGCGGTAGTTGCGGATCAGGTTCATCGTCTTCATCTTTCGGGTTCAGTTTCTTGTCATTGGTTCGCTGGGAACACGGTGAAGGTAAGACCGGCACGAACCGATTTGAAGCACCGCCGACGCATAGCAGCATTGCAAATTGTGCAATGCAACATTAATCGATTTTAACAGCTCAGGCAGAAGTTTGGCCAGCCGAGCAAAATAGCTACGATTGCAGCCTTTTAGCGGCGGTTTTTAGCGCAAGATGAGATCAAATCGGAAATGTGCTGAAACAGGCCAGCTACGCCAAAGGCGGTAGCCTTTTAAAGACCTGCCGCTGGGGCAGTTGTTCGGGCCGACATGCAATCGCTCGCCGGCCGAACAGCAAGGGCAGAGGCACGACACCCCAGCCGGGTATCGCGTCAGCGCAGCGTCCGCATGAACGGATCGAAGCGGTCGTCACAGCTTCTCAAGCGAACCCGCTGCGCTTCCTGATGGATGCCGAAGGCGGTCGCGATGAGCATGGCGATGGTCATTGCGACGGCGAGCATGAAGATCATCATGGGCACGATTCCTTTGGCCCATGAACGGTTGAGTTCACGGTTGGTTCCTTGCGACGTTCGGGAGCAGGCATCGACGGCCAAATTTCGCGTCGCGGCGAGTTCGGCCGCCGACGTTGGCGGTGAATTGCCTTTGCGCGCGTGCGCCGCTAGAACCCCGAGCCATGACGGAGCGCACCGCCCTCTATGCCGGCTCGTTTGACCCGTTGACCAACGGACATCTCGACGTACTCAAGGCGGCGCTGGCGATTGCCGATACGATCTATGCGGCCGTCGGCATCCAGGCCGCCAAGGCGCCGCTGTTCTCGTTCGACGAGCGTGCCGCCCTGATCCGTCAATCCGTCGCCGAACTCGGCGCGGACAGCGAGCGGATCAAGGTGGTGTCGTTCAAGGGCCTGGTCATCGACGCAGCCCGCCGCCATGGCGCTTCGATCATGATCCGCGGGTTGCGCGACGGCACCGACCTCGATTACGAGATGCAGATGGCCGGCATGAACGAGACCATGGCGCCCGAACTGCAAACCGTGTTTCTGCCGGCCAGCCCCTCGGTCCGCACCATTACCGCCACACTTGTACGCCAGATCGCCGCGATGGGCGGCGACATTCGCCCGTTCGTGCCGCCGGTGGTGGCTGCGGCTCTCAAGTCCAAGTTCGAAACCAAGACCTAAGCATTCGGAGATCTCCATGCCCCTGCGCAGGCTCGCTTGTCTCATCTTTGCTGCGGCTATGCTGGTGCTCGGCCCGTCGCTCTCCCAGGCCGCGACCGACGCCGACAACACGATGATCATCACGCTGCGGGACGGCGACGTGGTGATCGCGCTCAGGCCCGATCTGGCGCCCAAGCATGTCGAGCGCATCAAGACCCTGGTCCGCCAGGGCGCCTACGACAACGTCGCCTTTCACCGGGTCATCGACGGCTTCATGGCCCAGACCGGCGACGTCGAATTCGGCAATATGAAGGGCGCCTACGACGCCGAGCGGGCGGGCACCGGCGGCTCCAAGCTGCCGGATCTGCCGGCCGAATTCTCCAAGGAGCATTATCAGCGCGGCACGGTCGGCATGGCGCGGGCGCAGAACCCGGACTCGGCCAATTCGCAATTCTTCATCATGTTCGCCCCGGTCTCGAGCCTCGACGGCCAGTACACGGTGGTCGGCAAAGTGGTGAAAGGCATGGACCTCGTCGACAAGATCAAGAAAGGTGACCAGAGCCAGAACGGAATGGTGACCGAGCCCGACCGGATGATCAAAGTCCGGATGGCTTCGGACGGCAAATAGCGCAAGGAACAGCAGAGATGGCCGAAATCAAAGACCCGGAAAACACACTCCTCATGGAGACCACCCAGGGCAACGTCGTGATCGAACTTTTCCCCGACCTTGCTCCGGGGCACGTCGCCCGGATCAAGGAACTGGCGCGCGAAGGCGCCTATGACGGAGTCGTGTTCCACCGCGTCATCGAAGGCTTCATGGCGCAGACCGGCGATGTGAAGTTCGGCAAGTCGGGCTCGGCGGGCTTCAATCCGACGCGGGCCGGGATGGGCGGTTCCGACAAGCCGGACCTGAAAGCCGAATTCTCCAACGCCAATCACGGCCGCGGCACCTGCTCGATGGCGCGGGCGCAAAGCCCGAATTCGGCCAACTCGCAGTTCTTCATCTGCTTCGACGATGCCGCCTTTCTCAACCGCCAATACACGGTCTGGGGCCAGGTGATCGAAGGCATGGACAGCGTCGACAAGATCAAGCGCGGCGAGCCGGTGGTGGATCCGGACAAGATCGTCTCGCTCAAGGTCGCGGCCGACGCAGGCTGAGCGGCAGAGCCGTGGCGGGATTCTTTTGGTCGCTGCTCGCGGTCGCGGCCGGCGCCTTCATCGCGGTGCAGGCGCCGATCAATGCCCAGCTCAGCAAAGGCCTCGGCCTGCCGGTGTTGGCAGCTGGCTTCTCGTTCCTTTCGGGAGCGGTGGTGCTGATGCTGGTCTCCGCCGTGGTGATCCGCGGCCAGCAGGTGGCGGTCGACTGGCGTGCGCCGGCAACCTGGCTGTTCGTGGCCGGCGGCATCCTTGGCGCAGGCTACGTCGTCACCGCGGTGATCCTCATCCCGCGGATCGGCACGGCCGCGCTGATGGCTTTTCTGGTCACCGGCCAGCTGCTTGCCGGCATGCTCCTTGATCGCGCCGGGGTCCTTGGCCTGGCGGTGCGTGAGATCACGCTCGGCCGGCTGGCGGGTGCGGTGATGCTGCTTGCAGGTGCCTTGCTGATCCGCCTGACTTGAATGCGTGTCGATCTGTTCGACTTCACTTTGCCCGAGGAGCGGGTGGCACTGCGGCCCGCTCAGCCGCGCGACGCCGCGCGGCTCTTGGTGGTGCGGCCCGGCGGCAGCCTGACGGACCGCGTGGTCCGCGACCTGCCCGAGCTCCTCGACCCCGGCGACCTTTTGGTCCTCAACGACACCAAGGTGATCCCGGCGCAGCTGATCGGGACGCGGACGCGCGACGAAGCGGTGGCGGTCGTCGAAGCCACGCTGCATCAGCGCGTCGGGCCAGACCGCTGGCGCGCCTTTGCAAGGCCGGCCAAGCGCCTCCGGCTCGGCGACCGCATCCGCTTCGGCCATGGCGGCAATGCCTGCCTGGTGGGCAGCCTGGACGCCACGGTGACCGAGCGCGGCGAGGGCGGCGAAGTGACGCTGGCATTCGACCTTTCCGGCGCGGTGCTCGACGAGGCGGTCGAGGCCGTCGGCCATGTGCCGCTGCCGCCCTATATCGCCGCCAAG
Organism: uncultured Alphaproteobacteria bacterium; assembly: GCA_963791325.1. Lineage (GTDB taxonomy): Bacteria > Pseudomonadota > Alphaproteobacteria > Rhizobiales > Rhizobiaceae > JBEVJK01. Next base: position 33,500 of record CAWBRU010000023.1, read on the forward strand.
CGGGCCGAAGACGAGCGTGACCGGGCCGACTATCAGACGGTCTATGCGCGCCGGGAGGGGGCGGTGGCGGCGCCGACGGCGGGACTGCATTTCACCCCGGAGCTGTTCGCCAGGCTCGCCGCGCGCGGCGTCGACCGGGTGTTCGTCACCCTGCATGTCGGGGCCGGCACCTTTCTGCCAGTCAAGGCCGACGACACCGGCAGCCATCGAATGCACGCCGAGCGCGGGGAGGTCTCGGCGGCGGCCGCGGCTGCAATCAATGCCGCCCGCGCTGCCGGCAGCCGGGTGATCGCGATCGGCACGACCTCGCTGCGGCTGATCGAGAGCGCCGCCGCGCCGGACGGCACCGTCTCCGGCTGGTCGGGCGAGACCGACATCTTCATTACCCCCGGCTATCGCTTCCGCGCCGCCGATGCGCTGATGACCAATTTCCATCTGCCGCGCTCGACGCTGTTCATGCTGGTGGCGGCGTTTTCCGGCCTCGACATCATGCAGGCCGCCTACAGGCATGCGATCGCCGCCGGCTATCGCTTCTACTCCTATGGCGATGCCTCGCTGCTGCTGCGCGACCGGAGTCCACGACCATGACCGCGGCGCAGTTCGGCTTCCAGGTGCTTGCCGCCGACGGCCAAGCCCGGCGCGGCGAGATCACCATGCCGCGGGGCTGGGTGCGCACCCCCGCCTTCATGCCCGTCGGCACGGGCGGCACGGTCAAGGCCATGTACATGGATCAGGTGCGTTCCCTGGGCGCCGACATCGTGCTCGGCAACACGTATCACCTGATGCTGCGGCCCGGCGCCGAGCGGATCGCAAGGCTGGGGGGCCTGCATCGATTTGCGCGCTGGCCCCACCCGATCCTCACCGACAGCGGCGGGTTCCAGGTGATGTCGCTCGCCAAGCTGCGCAAGCTCGACGAGGCCGGGGTGACGTTTCGTTCCCACATCGACGGTGCCGTGCACCATCTCTCGCCCGAGCGGTCGATCGAGATCCAGAACCTGCTCGATGCCGATATCCAGATGCAGCTCGATGAATGCGTCGCATTGCCTGCCGGGGAGCAGGAGATCGCGCGTGCCATGGAGCTGTCGCTGCGCTGGGCCGAGCGGTCGCGGCGCGCGTTCGGCGACCAGCCGGGCAAGGCACTGTTCGGCATCGTCCAAGGCGGCGACCGGCCCGAACTCAGGCAGCGCTCGGCCCAGGCGCTCGCCGCGATGGACCTTAAAGGCTATGCGGTCGGCGGCTTGGCGGTCGGCGAGCCGCAAGCCGTCATGCTCGAGATCCTGGACGTGACCTGTCCGCACTTGCCGGCCGATCGTCCCCGCTATCTGATGGGCGTCGGCACGCCCGACGACATTCTGCATTCCGTGGCGCGCGGCATCGATATGTTCGATTGCGTGATGCCGACGCGGGCCGGACGCCATGGCCTGGCCTATACCCGCCGCGGCAAGGTCAATCTGCGCAACGCCCGCCATGCCGAAGATCCACGTCCCCTCGACGCGGAAAGCGATTGCCCGGCCGCCCGAGACTATTCGCGCGCCTATCTCCACCATCTGGTGCGCTCCGGCGAGACGCTCGGGGCGATGCTGCTGACCTGGAACAACCTTGCCTATTACCAATCGCTGATGGGCGAGATCCGCGGCGCCATCGAGGCCGGCGCACTAAACGAGCGGTCGGCGGACATCCGGCGGCTCTGGGCGGCCGGCGACCTGGAACCCATCGCCGCGTGATTTCCGGACGTCAGGTGCTGAGCGACCCTGCGGCTCGCAGGCTCACGCCGTTGATCAGATAGGTGCCGTCCGGCTGGCGCTGCACACTGTAGAGCGCCTCGTAGTCCTTGCCGTCGGGTCCGGTCAGCTGCACGCGCTGCAGCACGGTGTCGGCACCGGGCTCCTCGGCCGGCCCGAAACTGTAGCGCTGCGGCTTGTAGACCGGCTGGTAGGCGCCCTTGACCATGGCCATGAACGCGTCGAGCGTCGGGAAGATGCGGCGAATGCCGGGCGCCGCATAGCCATAGGCCCGGGCGTCGTCGCCGGCACGAAAGGCTTCGATCTGGTTGCCGACGGTCGCCTGGGCGGCGGCGACCTCGGCCTCGCCTGCCGCAGCTGGAGCGATCGCCATCATCGTCACCGCAAAAAATGGTGCAAGGCGCATCAACGCTCTCCTTTCTTTCATTCCCGCCCCTTCCAGCATACGCGAAAATGGGCTCCAGGGTTTCAAATGCTCAATCCGCCACCACTGCGGCCGTCACATTGCTGAATTCTTGGGCAGCGGCCGGCCGCACCCGGACCGGCGCCGGCAAGCCTTGGGATTGCGCTTGCTTTTCGGCGGTTCGGCCAGTGAAATGCCGGGTCTAAGGAGAGTGTGCGTGGCAGCCTTCGACGAGATGCAGCCGGCGGATGCCGGGCTGCGCAATCCCTATCAAGCCTACGATCGCTGGCTGCAGGCGCAGGATCCGGCGCGCCTGACCGAGAAGATGCGCGATGCCGAGCGCGTGTTCCGCAAGACCGGCATCACCTTTGCCGTCTATGGCGAGGAGGAGGCGGCCGAGCGCCTGATCCCGTTCGACATCGTGCCGCGCATCATCTCCGGCTCCGAATGGCGGCGGCTGACCCAGGGCATCGAGCAGCGCGTGCAGGCGCTCAACGCCTTCCTCGACGACATCTATCACCGCCAGGAGATCCTGCGCTCCGGCCGGGTGCCGCGCGAGCTGGTCGCCGCCAACGCCGCCTTCCTGCCCGAGATGATCGGGGTCAGGCCGCCGAAAGGCGTCTACACCCACATCATCGGCGTCGACATCGTGCGCATCAGCGAAGACGAGTTCTGCGTGCTGGAAGACAATGCGCGCACGCCGTCGGGCGTCTCCTATATGTTGGAGAACCGCGAGACGATGATGCAGCTCTTCCCGGAGCTGTTCCAGCGGGTCAAGGTGAGGCCGGTCGAGAACTACCCGCAGCTGCTGCGGCAGTCGCTGGCGGCGGTGCGCCCCGATACGGTCCGCGGCCAGCCGACCATCGCCGTGCTGACCCCCGGAAGCTACAATTCGGCCTATTTCGAACACGCCTTCCTGGCCGATCAGATGGGCGTCGAACTCGTCGAGGGGCAGGACCTTCGGGTCGCCGACGGCCATGTGGCGATGCGCACCACCCAGGGCTACAAGACGATCGACGTGCTCTACCGGCGGGTCGATGACGCCTATCTCGACCCGCTGAGCTTCCGGCCGGACTCCACGCTCGGCGTGGCCGGGATCATGGACGTCTACCGTGCCGGCAACATCACCATCGCCAATGCGCCCGGAACCGGCATCGCCGACGATAAGGCGATCTATTCCTACATGCCCGAGATCGTCGAGTTCTACACCGGCCGCAAGGCAATCCTCGGCAACATCCCGACCTGGCGCTGCTCCGAGCCGGACAGCCTCGCTTATGTCATCGAGCACCTGGCCGAGCTGGTGGTCAAGGAGGTGCACGGCTCGGGCGGCTACGGCATGCTGGTCGGGCCGGCCGCCTCGCGCAAGGAACTCGGGGCGTTCGCCAGGAAGCTTGCTGCGCGGCCCAGCAACTACATCGCCCAGCCGACCTTGTCGCTGTCGACCTGCCCGATCCTGACCGAAGCGGGCCTTGCCCCCCGCCATGTCGACCTCAGACCGTTCGTGCTCGTCTCCGACCGCATCCAGATCGTACCCGGCGGGCTCACCCGCGTGGCGCTCAAGCAGGGATCGCTGGTCGTCAATTCGTCCCAAGGCGGCGGCACCAAGGATACCTGGGTGCTCGATGACTGAGCCGGACGGAAAGGCGCGCTGATGCTCCTCGGGCGGACCGCCAACGGCCTCTATTGGATGAACCGCTACATCGAGCGGACCGAGAACATGGCTCGCCTGCTCGACGCCGGCTTGCGCATGGCGCTGACCCGATCGGCCAGCGCCTCGGAGGAATGGAGCTCGGTGCTGCTCAGCGCCGGCGCCGACGAGGCGTTCTTCGAGCGTCACCAGGAGGTCGCCGCGGAAACCGTATCGGATTTCCTGCTGCGTGATCCGACCAACCCGTCGAGCGCAATGCGCGCGATGGAGGCGGCCCGCAGCAATGCGCGCATGGTGCGTACGGCGCTCACCCGCGAGACCTGGGAGAGCATCAACGAGGCGTGGATGGCGATGAAGCGGACCCTGGCATCCGCCGTCGACCAACGCGATTTGCCGACCGTGCTCGACGCCATCAAACGCGAGACCGCGCTGATCCGCGGCTCCTTCTACGGCACCATGCTGCGCAACGAGATCTTCGATTTCTCGATGCTCGGCACCTTCGTCGAACGGGCCGACAACACCGCGCGCATCCTCGACGTCAAATATTACGTGCTGCTGCCGTCGATCGCCTGGGTCGGCTCGACGCTCGACAACTACCAGTGGGAGTCGATCCTGCGCTCGGTGGCGGCGCACCGCTCCTACCGCTGGGTCTATGAGGCCGACTACCGGCCGAGCAACATCGCGGACTATTTGATCCTCAACGGCCGCATGCCGCGTTCGCTGGCGTTCTGCTATCGCTTCATCGCCGAACATCTCGAATTTCTGGCGCAGGCCTATGGCTGCCGCCACCGGTGCCACGAGACGGCGGCCAAGACCCATGCCAAGCTGCTCGGCGGGTCGATCAAGGATATCTTCGATGCCGGGCTGCACGAATTCCTGTCGCAGTTCATCCGCGACAACAACCGTGTCGGCGAAGAGATCGCAGAGGATTTCCGCTTCCACTGAACAGGGCGAGGCAGAATGCGGCTGAAGATCACCCACCGCACCGAATACAGCTATGACGGGCCGCTGTACTACGCTCTGCAGCGGCTCAGGCTGGTGCCGTACAGCAGCTCCAGCCAGACTGTCCGCAGCTGGACGCTCGCCATCGAGGGAGCGCGCGAGGAGGTGCGCTTCGCCGACCATTTCGGCAACGACACCCGCCTGCTCAGCCTCGAGGGCGAGCCGCATGCGATCAGCGTCGTGGCGAGCGGCGAGGTCGAGACCATGGACACGTCCGGCATCATGGGCCAGCACCGCGGCTTTGCGCCGCTGTGGCTGTTCCAGAGCGAAACGCCTTTGACCGCGGCCGGCGCGGCCGTCGCTGCGCTGGCGCAAGAGATCGGCGCCGGCGCCGACATCGAGCGGCTGCACCAACTGATGCAGGCGGTCCGGGACCGCGTTGCCTATGACGTCGGGGCCACGGATACGGGCACCACGGCCGAGGCAGCGCTGCTGCAAGGCAGCGGGGTCTGCCAGGACCACACCCACATCTTCATTGCCGCTGCCCGGCGGCTCGGGTTTGCCGCGCGCTATGTGAGCGGCTATCTGATGATGGATCATGCGGCCGAGCAGGCGGCCAGCCATGCCTGGGCGGAAGCCCATGTCGGCGGGCTTGGATGGGTAGCCTTCGATGTCGCCAACGGGATCTCGGCCGATGCCCGCTACGTGCGGGTGGCGACCGGTCGCGACTATCGCGACGCCATGCCGGTCTCCGGCATCCGGTTCGGCCATGCTGAGGAGCGGCTGGCGGTGCAGATCACCGTCGAGCAATAGCTGGAGCCGATCACCGTTCCCTTGAAACGGTGCTCCCCGCCTGGCCACCCAACGTGATCTTGCTCACAGACGCTGCCCGCGGCGGCGTGCATGCTGGCGGCTTACTGCACGCAGGTGTTCAAAAGCAGGGAGACCACCCCGTGTCGACTGGCTTCTTTCCTATCGTCATCCGCTCGGTCCGCGTTTGGCTTCGCTATCGTTCCAAGCACCGGGCCCAAGCCTTGGCGACGCTTGAGCTCAGCCATGAGTCGGATCAGTTTCTGTCGGATATCGGCCTTTCGCGTGGCGGCGTGAAGGCACGTCACCCCGGCGACCCCGACGCTTGGTTCCGGTAGGGGCCGGGCGGCCCCTTCGGCTCGCGGCGGCCAACCCCGAGACGCCGGGGGCTGCCGAGGCGCCTCCGCGCCCTTTACAGCGCCGCGGCTGCCGCGCAGTAATGCGGCCTCTTGCAGGCTGCATGACGAGCGGACGACATGACCTATTGCGTTGGGCTGAAGATCGACAGCGGACTGGTATTCATGTCCGACACGCGGACCAATGCCGGCATCGATTCGATCTCCACCTTCCGCAAGATGCATGTCTGGGAGGAGGTCGGCGAGCGCGTCATCGTACTTCTGACCGCGGGCAACCTCGCCACCACCCAGTCCGTGGTCAGCCTGCTCGACGAGCGCTCCAAGGCTGTCGCCGACCGCTCGCCGACGCTCCTGGAAACGCCATCGATGTATCAGACGGCGCGGCTGGTCGGCAGCACCGTGCGCGAGGTGATCGCCGGCCATGCCCAGGAGGGCGAGAAGGCCAATTCCTACTTCAATGCCTCCTTCATCCTCGGCGGCCAGATCCGCGGCACCGAGCCGCGCCTGTTCCAGATCTACCCCGAAGGCAATTTCATCGAGTGCAGCGAGGACACCCCGTTTTTCCAGATCGGCGAAACCAAATACGGCAAGCCGATCATCGTGCGTGCCTACGACCGGGCGATGAGTTTTGCCGAGACGGCCAAGCTGTTGATGGTGTCCTTCGATTCGACGTTGAAATCGAACCTCTCCGTCGGCTTGCCGCTTGATCTGATGTTCTATCAGAAGGACAGCATGCGGATCGGCTTTCGCAAACGGATCGGCATCGACGACCCTTACTACCGCACGGTATCGGACGGCTGGTCCAACGCGCTGAAGACGGCATTCAAGAGCCTGCCGGACTTTCCCGAGGCGTAGCGTCAGCCGGCTTGACAGCAGCGAGTTTCGTTTTCAATGATCGCCCGCAGAAACGAAAGCCGGGAAGCGTGCCATGTACTTGCCGCCGCGCCATGCCGAGATCATCCAGATGGCGAAGGACCATGGCCGCGTCCTGGTCGACGATCTGGCCGTCCATTTCGACGTGACGCCGCAGACCATCCGCAAGGACCTCAACGACCTCTGCGACCAGCGGCTGCTGACCCGCATCCATGGCGGCGCGCTGTTCCCGTCCGGCATCGAGAACATGGAATACGAGGCGCGGCGCAAGATCGCGGCCGACGAGAAGGAGGCGATCGGCCGGGCGGCGGCGCGGCTCATTCCCGACAATGCCTCGCTGTTCATCAATATCGGCACCACGACCGAGGCCGTCAGCAAGGCGCTGCTCGACCATAACGGGCTGATGGTCATCACCAACAACATCAATGTTGCCAACAGGATGCGGGTCTATCCCTCGATCGAGGTGGTGATCGCCGGCGGCGTGGTGCGCGGCTCGGACGGCGGCATCGTCGGCGAGGCGGCGGTCGATTTCATCAAGCAGTTCAAGGTCGACTATGCGGTGATCGGCGCCTCGGCGATCGACCATGACGGCGCGCTGCTCGATTTCGACTTTCGCGAGGTGAAGGTGGCGCAGGCGATCATCGCCAATGCGCGCCACGTCATCCTGGTGTCCGATTCCACCAAGTTCGAGCGCACCGCGCCGGTGCGCATCGGCCACCTCTCCCAGGTCGATACCTTCATCACCGACCGCTGCGACATCGCCTTCGGTGCAGCGCATCTGCCAGGACACCGAGGTCGAGCTGATCGAGACGTCGCGCTGATCCGCTTGTCGCACGAATCTGATCGCATCCGTGCAATTTCGTTTGACATTCGCTATTTGGTTCGAAATAATCGCGCATGCGCTTTCGAACTACGCTAGAAAATGCTGCAGTGCGAAAGCGGGAGGAACGATGTGGAGCAAGCCGCGATCCATGACATCTTCGTCATCGGCGGCGGCATCAACGGCTGCGGCATCGCCCGCGATGCGGCCGGCCGCGGCTACTCCGTCTATCTCGCCGAAATGAACGATCTGGCCAGCGGCACCTCGTCCGGGCTCGACCAAGCTGATCCATGGCGGCCTGCGCTATCTCGAACATTACGAATTCCGGCTGGTGCGCGAATCGCTGATGGAGCGCGAGGTGCTGTGGCGCAACGCGCCGCACATCATCTGGCCGATGCGCTTCGTGCTGCCGCATGCCAAGGGCCTGCGGCCGGCCTGGCTGCTCCGGCTCGGCCTCTTCCTCTACGACCATATCGGCGGGCGCAAGCTGCTGCCGCCGACCAGGACGCTCGACATGCGCAGCGATCCGGCCGGCAAGCCGCTGAAGCCGCTGTTCACGCAAGGCCTTCGAATATTCCGACTGCTGGGTCAACGATGCCCGGCTGGTGGTGCTCAATGCCCGCGACGCCGCCGATCGCGGCGCCGTCGATCCGGACCCGCGCCAAGGTGGTCGCAGCGCGCGCCGCGACGGCGAGCACTGGGCCGTCGAGGTCGAGGATACGCGCGACCGGCGCGCGTCGAAGACGGTCAAGGCGCGGCTGCTCGTCAATGCCGCCGGCCCCTGGGTCGACCACGTGCTGTCGGACGCGGTCGGCCAGAACGACGTCCACAATGTCCGGCTGGTGCAGGGCAGCCATATCGTCGTCGCGCAAGAAGTTCGACGATCCGCGCGCCTATTTCTTCCAGAACAGGGACGGCCGCATCATCTTCGCCATCCCCTACGAGGACGATTTCACGCTGATCGGCACCACCGACCGGGACTATCACGGGCGACCCGGCCGAAGCGGCGATCAGCGAGCGCGAGATCGACTATCTCTGCGCCGCGGCCAGCGAGTATTTCGCCGAGCCGGTGCGGCCGCGAGGACATCGTCTGGACCTATTCGGCCGTGCGGCCGCTCTTCGACGACGGCGCCTCGAAGGCGCAGGAGGCGACGCGCGACTATGTGCTGAAGGCCGACAGGCGGCGGCGGCGCGGCGCCGCTGCTCAACATCTTCGGCGGCAAGATCACCACCTACCGCCGCCTTGCCGGAAGTCGACGCTCGACAAGATCGACGGCCTGCTCGGCGCCAAGGGCAAGCCTGGACCGGCGACCGCGCCGCTGCCCGGCGGCGATTTCCGGCGACCGGCTTCGACGCCGAGGTCGGCGCGACTGAAGGCAGCCTACGCCTTTCTCGACCTGCGCCTCGCCCGGCGGCTGGTCGCGCCTCTACGGCACGCGGGCGCACGCACTGCTTGGCCTGGCGCGATCGCATGGCGATCTCGGCCGGCATTTCGGCGCCGATCTCTACGAGGCCGAGGTGCGCTATCTGATGCGAGCACGAATGGGCGCGTGACGGCCGACGACGTGCTGTGGCGGCGCACCAAGCGCGGCTTGCGCTGTCAGCCGCGAGGAGGCGGCCGCGCTGGACGAATTTCATGCGCCGGGAACGTGCACCGGCAGGTCGCGGCGCTGCAATCCGACGGAGGCGACGGGAGCGAGACGAATGCTCGAGCTGCGAAACGTCTCCAAGATGGTCGGCGGCGGTCGACGCATATCCGCGACGTCTCGCTGACGCTCGCAGCACGGCTCGCTGAACGTGCTGCTCGGCCCGACGCTGTCGGGCAAGACCAGCCTGATGCGGCTGATGGCCGGGCTCGACGTGCCGACCTCCGGCACGGTCTGGTTCGACGGCAAGGACGTCACCGGCGTGCCGGTGCAGCAGCGCAACGTCGCCATGGTCTACCAGCAGTTCATCAACTACCCGGCGATGACCGTCTACGAGAACATCGCCTCGCCGCTGCGGGTCGCCGGCGCCGACGCAGCGAGGATCGACCGCGAGGTGCGCCAGCGCGCGCCGAGCTGCTGAAGCTGACGCCCTATCTGCGAGCGCACGCCGCTCAACCTGTCGGGCGGCCAGCAGCAGCGCACGGCGCTGGCCCGCGCGATCGTCAAGAACGCCGGCCTGGTGCTGCTCGACGAGCCGCTCGCCAATCTCGACTACAAGCTGCGCGAGGAACTGCGCGCGGAACTGCCGCGCATCTTTGCCGAGACGCGGCACGATCTTCGTCTATGCGACGACCGAGCCGCACGAGGCGCTGCTGCTCGGCGGCAATACCGCGACGCTGTCGGAGGGCCGCGTCACGCAGTTCGGGCCGACGATCGAGGTGTTCCGCAAGCCGGACGACCTCATCACGGCGCGAGACCTTCTCCGATCCGCCGCTCAACACCATCGTCCTGCGCAAGCAAGGCGGGCAAGGCTTCCGTGCTGGACGGCGGCGTCGAACTTCCCGGTGCCGGCCGAGCTCGCCGGCATTGCCGACGCGCAGCTACACGATCGGCTTCCAGCCCGCACCATCTTTCGCTCGACGCGGCCGAACGCCGACGGCCGTCGCCGGTGACGCGCCAAGGTGACTGGTCACCGAGATCACCGGCTCGGAAAGCTTCGTCCACCTCGACTTCGCCGACGCGCGCTGGGTGATGCTGACGCCACGGCATTCACGATCTTCGAGCCCGACGAGACGGTCGAGGTGTTCATCGATCCGCGCACATCTGATGGTGTTCGACGAGACCGGCCGCGCGGCCGTCGGCGCTGATCGGCAGATTGGCGGCTAGACCATGGCGCGCATCGATCTCGACCATATCCGCCACGCCTACACGGCCAAATCCGAAGTCGGCCTGCGGACTACGCGCTGAAGGAGGTCGCATCACAGCTTTCGAGGATGGCGGCGCCTATGCGCTGCTCGGGCCGTCGGGCTGCGGCAAGACCACGCTGCTCAACATCATCTCCGGGCTGCTCCACCCCTCGCGACGGGCGGCTGCTGTTCAACGGCAACGACGTCACCGAACTGTCGACGCAGGAGCGCAACATCGCGCAGGTGTTCCAGTTCCCGGTGATCTACGACACCATGACGGTCTACGACAATCTGGCGTTCCCGCTGCGCAACCGCGGCGTGCCGGAAGCCGACGTCGACCGCAAGGTGCGCGAGATCCTCGAGATGATCGACCTCGCCGACTGGGCCAAGCAAGCGGGCGCGCGGGCTGACCGCCGACCAGAAGCAGAAGATCTCGCTCGGCCGCGGGCTGGTGCGCTCCGACGTCAACGCCATCCTGTTCGACGAGCCGCTGACCGTCATCGATCCGCACATGAAATGGGTGCTGCGCTCGCAGTTGAAGCAGCTGCACCGCCGCTTCGGCTACACCATGGTCTACGTCACGCACGACCAGACCGAGGCGCTGACCTTCGCCGACAGGTGGTGGTCATGTACGAGGGCGAGATCGTGCAGATCGGCACGCCGGCCGAGCTGTTCGAGCGGCCCACGCACACCTTCGTCGGCTATTTCATCGGCTCGCCCGGCATGAACGTCTGCCGGTCGACGGTCGAGGGCCGCACGGCGCAGGCTCGGCGAGCCAGACGATCGAGCTGCCGGTCGCGCCGGCCGCGCAAGCGGCGGCGCACGATCGAGCTCGGCATCCGGCCGGAATATCGTCCGGCTCGGCCGCGAGGGCATGCCGGTGACGGTGCGCAAGGTCGAGGATATCGGCCGCCAGAAGATCGTGCGCGCCAGCCTCGAAGGGCCGCGAGATCGCGGCGATCCTCGGCGAGGACGAGGAGATCCCGGCCGAGCCGCAGGGTCGTCTTCGATCCGGCCGGCATCAACCTCTACGCCGACTCCTGGCGCGTCGAGATGGGGGCGTAGACGATGGACAAGACCTGGAACAACAAGGCCTGGTTCATGGTGCTGCCGGTGCTGGTGCTGGTGGCGTTCTCGGCCGTCATCCCGCTGATGACGGTGGTCAACTATTCGGTGCAGGACACGTTCGGCAACAACGAGTTCTTCTGGGCCGGCTCCGACTGGTTCGCAGGAGATGCTGCACTCCGACCGCTTCTGGCTGGCGATGGGCCGCAACCTGATCTTCTCCTTCATCATCCTCGCGATCGAGATCCCGCTCGGCATCTTCATCGCGCTCAACATGCCGCGAAGGGCTGGGGCGTGCCGGTCTGCCTGGTGCTGATGGCGCTGCCGCTGCTCATCCCGTGGAACGTGGTCGGCACGATCTGGCAGATCTTCGGCCGCATCGACATCGGCCTGCTCGGCTACTACGCTCAACGCGCTCGGCTTCGACTACAACTACGTGCAGCGACCCGTTCGACGCCTGGGTCACCGTCATCCTCATGGATGTCTGGCACTGGACGAGCCTGGTCGTGCTGCTCTGCTATGCCGGCCTGGTCTCGATCCCCGACGCCTACTATCAGGCGGCCAAGATCGACGGCGCGTCGCGCTGGGCGGTGTTCCGCTACATCCAGCTGCCGAAGATGAACCGCGTGCTGCTGATCGCCGTGCTGCTGCGCTTCATGGACAGCTTCATGATCTACACCGAGCCGTTCGTGGTCACCGGCGGCGGGCCCGGCAACTCGACGACCTTCCTGTCGATCGACCTCGTCAAGATGGCGCTCGGCCAGTTCGACCTCGGCCCGGCGGCGGCGATGTCGATCATCTACTTCCTGATCATCCTGCTGCTGTCCTGGGTCTTCTACACGGTGATGACCAACTACGACGCGGAGCGCTGAGATGGCCGGCGCGCGCGAGAACACCGCCGGATCGGACAGCGCGACGCTGATGCGGCAGCGCCGCGTCCGGCGCGCTGCGGCGCGGCCGACGCGGCGCTGGCGCGCAAGATGCGCCGGCGCGGCGAGGAATCGCGCTTCTGGTGGCTGGTGCCGACCGCTCTACATCATCTTCCTGATGCTGCCGATCTACTGGCTCGTCAACATGAGCTTCAAGACCAACCAGGAGATCGTCGGTGCCTTGCTGACGCTCTGGCCGCACAACCCGACGCTGCGACAACTACGCCGTCATCTTCACCGATCCGTCCTGGTACAACGGCTACATCAACTCGATCATCTATGTCGTGATGAACACGGTGATCTCGGTCGCGGTGGCGCTGCCGGCGGCCTACGCCTTCTCGCGCTACCGCTTCCTCGGCGACAAGCATCTGTTCTTCTGGCTGCTGACCAACCGCATGGCGCCGCCGGCGGTGTTCGCGCTGCCGTTCTTCCAGCTCTATTCGGCCTTCGGCCTGATCGACACGCATATCGCCGTGGCGCTCGCGCACTGCCTGTTCAACGTGCCGCTGGCGGTGTGGATCCTCGAAGGCTTCATGTCCGGCGTGCCGAAGGAGATCGACGAGACCGCCTATATCGACGGCTACTCGTTCCCGCGCTTCTTCGTGAAGATCTTCATGCCGCTGATCGCCAGCGGCATCGGCGTCGCCGCCTTCTTCTGCTTCATGTTCTCCTGGGTCGAGCTGCTGCTCGCCCGCACGCTGACCACGACCGACGCCAAGCCGATCGCCGCGATCATGACGCGCACGGTGTCGGCCTCCGGGCATGGACTGGGGCGTGCTCGCCGCCGCCGGCGTGCTGACCATCATCCCCGGCGCGCTCGTGATCTGGTTCGTGCGCAACTACATCGCCAAGGGCTTTGCCCTGGGGAGGGTGTGAGCGAGTGAGACCGTTCGATGGACTTCTCCTGGATGGCCTGGACCTTGCCGACGGCGACGCTTCTTCATGCGTCATCGCGCTGCTGCTCGTCGGCATGGCGGTCTGGGAGTACGCCTCGCCGGGCGGCAATCCGCGCGTCGGCATCCTGCGCTTCGAGACGACGCGCGGCGACCGTCTGTTCATTTCGCTGCTCGGCAGCGCCTTCATCCATCTCGCTTGGCTGGGTCTTGTCGGACCCAACCTGTGGTGGGCTCTCGCTCTCTCCGTCGTCTACGCCGTCGGCGTGTTCCGCTTCGTGTAGAGGGAGAAACTGTCGGAGCGGCCGCGTGCCGGCGGCCGCTCCGAGATCGCACTGAAACCATGAAAGGGAGGAACCATCATGCGACGGCAAATACTAACATCAACGAGCGGCCATTGTCGCTGTTGCTCGGCGCGGCCAGCGCCTACGCCGGCATGGACGAGGCGAAGGCATTCCTCGACGCCGAAATCGAGCGACCTGTCGACGCTCGACCGCGCCGACCAGGAAGCCGAGATGCAGTGGTTCATCGATGCCGCCAAGCCTTTCGCCGGCATGGAGATCAAGGTCGTCTCCGAAACCATCACGACGCACGAATATGAATCGAAGGTGCTGGCCCCGGCCTTCTCGGCGATCACCGGCATCAAGATCACGCACGACCTGATCGGCGAAGGCGACGTCGTCGAGAAGCTGCAGACGCAGATGCAGTCGGGCGAGAACATCTACGACGCCTATGTCAACGACTCCGACCTGATCGGCACGCACTGGCGCTACCAGCAGGCGCGCAACCTGACCGACTGGATGGCCAACGAGGGCAAGGACGTCACCAATCCGAACCTCGACCTCGACGACTTCATCGGCACCTCGTTCACGACCGCGCCGGACGGCAAGCTCTACCAGCTGCCCGACCAGCAGTTCGCGAACCTCTACTGGTTCCGCTACGACTGGTTCAACGACGAGAAGAACAAGGCCGACTTCAAGGCCAAGTACGGCTACGATCTCGGCGTGCCGGTCAACTGGTCGGCCTATGAGGACATCGCCGAGTTCTTCACCGGCCGCGAGATCGACGGCAAGAAGGTCTACGGCCATATGGACTACGGCAAGAAGGACCCGTCGCTCGGCTGGCGCTTCACCGACGCCTGGCTGTCGATGGCCGGCAATGGCGACAAGGGCATTCCGAACGGCCTGCCGGTCGACGAATGGGGCATCAAGGTCAACGAGAAGTCGCGCCGGTCGGCTCCTGCGTCGCGCGCGGCGGCGACACCAACGGCCCGGCTGCGGTCTATTCGATCCAGAAATATCTCGACTGGCTGAAGGCCTATGCACCGCCGGAAGCCCAGGGCATGACCTTCTCCGAATCCGGCCCGGTTCCGGCGCAGGGCGCGGTCGCCCAGCAGATGTTCTGGTACACGGCCTTCACCGCCGACATGGTCAAGCCAGGCCTGCCGGTGGTGAACGACGACGGCACGCCGAAATGGCGCATGGCGCCGTCGCCGCATGGCGTCTACTGGAAGGACGGCATGAAGCTCGGCTACCAGGACGTCGGGTTCCTGGACGCTGATGAAGTCGACCCCGGACGATCGCGCCAAGGCCGCCTGGCTCTATGCGCAGTTCGTGACCTCGAAGACGGTCGACGTGAAGAAGAGCCATGTCGGCCTGACCTTCATCCGCGAAATCACGATCCAGCACAAGAGCTTCACCGACCGCGCGCCGAAGCTCGGCGGTCTGATCGAGTTCTACCGCTCGCCGGCCCGCGTCCAGTGGTCGCCGACCGGCACCAACGTGCCCGACTATCCGAAGCTGGCACAGCTCTGGTGGCAGGCGATCGGCGATGCGTCCTCGGGCGCCAAGACCGCGCAGGAAGCGATGGACTCGCTCTGCGCCGAGCAGGAGAAGGTGATGGGCCGCCTCGAGAAGTCGGGCGTCCAGGGCGACATCGGGCCGAAGCTCGCCGAAGAGCACGATCTCGCCTACTGGAACGCCGACGCGGTCAAGGCCGGCAACCTCGCGCCGCAGCTGAAGATCGAGAACGAGAAGGAAAAGCCGGTCACCGTCAACTACGACGAGCTGGTCAAGAGCTGGCAGAAGTAAGACGGCTGCTCGCGCCGTCGCACTGGCGGCACGGCGACACGCGGGAGGCGGCCGCAAGCCGTCTCCCCTGTTCTGCAAAGTCGAGAGGAGACCATGAGCGGCTACATCCTGGCGATCGACCAGGGCACCACCTCGACGCCGGGCGATCGTCTTCGACCCGGCGCATGAAGATCGCCGGCATCGGCCAGCAAGGAATTCACCCAGCACTATCCGGCGTCGGGCTGGGTCGAGCACGACCCGGAGGAGATCTGGCAGAGCGTCGTCTCGACCTGCCGCGAGGCGCTGCCAAGGCGCAGGCTGCACGGCCGCCGACATCGCCGCGATCGGCATCACCAACCAGCGCGAGACGGTGGTCATCTGGGACAAGGCAGACCGGCAAGCCGATCCACAACGCCATCGTCTGGCAGGACCGCCGCACCGCGCCGCTTTGCCAGAAGCTGAAGAAGCAGGGGCTGGAGAAGACGTTCACCGCAAAGACCGGCCTGCTGCTCGACCCCTATTTCTCCGGCACCAAGATCGCCTGGCTGCTCGACAAGGTGAAAGGCGCGCGCGCGCCGCGCCGAGCGCGGCGAACTGCTTGCCGGCACGATCGACAGCTTTCTCATCTGGCGGCTGACCGGCGGCAAGGTGCACGCGACCGATGCGACCAACGCCTCGCGCACGCTGCTCTACAACATCGAGCGCCAACGACTGGGACGACGAGCTGCTCGCCATCCTGCGACATCCCGCGCGCGCTGCTGCCGGAGGTGAAGGACTGCGCCGCCGATTTCGGCGTCACCGAGCCCGGCGCTGTTCGGCGCCGCGATCCCGATCCTCGGCGTCGCCGGCGACCAGCAGGCGGCGACGATCGGCCAGGCCTGCTTTCGAGCCCGGGCATGATGAAGTCGACCTACGGCACCGGCTGCTTCGCGATGCTCAACACCGGCGCCGACATCGGTGCGCTCGAAGAACCGGCTGCTGACCACCATCGCCTACCGGCTCGGCGGCAAGACCACCTATGCGCTGGAGGGCTCGATCTTCATCGCCGGCGCGGCCGTGCAGTGGCTGCGCGACGGGCTCGAAGCTGATCGGCAAGGCCGAGCACAGCGGCGCGCTTGGCGGCCGAAGGCCGACGAGACCCAGGAGGTCTATCTGGTGCCGGCCTTCGTCGGCCTCGGCGCGCCGCATTGGGACGCCGAGGCGCGCGGCGCGATCTTCGGCCTGACCCGCAACTCCGGACCGGCCGAATTCGCCCGCGCGGCGCTCGAGGCGGTCGCCTACCAGACCCGCGACCTGCTCGACGCGATGAAGAAGGACTGGAAGGGCGGCGCGAGCGAGCGACGGTGCTGCGCGTCGACGGCGGCATGGTCGCGTCCGACTGGACGATGCAGCGCCTGGCCGACATCCTCGATGCGCCGGTCGACCGGCCGACGATCCTGGAGACGACGGCGCTCGGTGCGGCTTGGCTCGCCGGCTCGCAGGCCGGGGTGTGGCCGGGGACCGAGGCGTTCGCCGAAGCCTGGGCGCTGGACCGGCGCTTCGAGCCGATGATGGACGCCGGGACGCCGGGCGGCCAAGCTCGCCGGCTGGCGCGATGCGGTCCGCCGCACGCTGTCCAGGCCGCGCTGAGCTGTACGGTGCGGGGCATCTCCGACGCGCGGGCTCGAGCTTCTCGGGAGCCCGGGCCGGCGGGCGTTTTGCGGTTGACCGGGCAGGGGCCGCCTCCTATGTTCGCCGCACTTTCCGGGACGGCTCGCGCCGGCCTTGCGGGAGCGCGTAGCTCAGCCGGTAGAGCAACTGACTTTTAATCAGTAGGTCATGGGTTCGAGCCCCATCGCGCTCACCAAATAAACCAGACAAAATAACTAGATAGGTGAGTATGGGGCTGGTCCTATCTCGATACTTTCTTAGGTCGACATACCCGAGATCCGCAGCCGGAAGCCGGAGTTCTTGGCAGATCTGAGTGCCGCCCTTGCCATGCTCTTCGAGCACAAGCCCACTCATGAACCGCTGAGCCAAGGGCGGAGCCCTTAAAAAAGTCGTCGTCTGGGCGGGCCGCAATCTACTTTGGCGGATGGCAACTATAGCCGTTCGCCCGCGCACGTGTCGACATACAGGTCGGCAGCTGCGCCAGGCTCGGCTTTACAACGACCGTTTCACCGCCGGTCTGGCATCCGGCGCTGCCGGCCATAGCTAAGACTAACATCGAGAGTGCAAGAAATTGTCGCACTGTTTCCTCCTATTAATCATTCTTAACTAAAACATGTTCCGGACGATGACTTGCTCCTTAAAGGTAGAGAAATTCTTTTGAGCCTTGCTCGCTTTCTTTTACTAAGATTTCTGATTGAAGTCGAGATTTTGGTGCGGCGGAAACCAGAAAAGCAACCGGCAGATTGACTAACGGCGATTAACAAGCCTCTTGCGTTTGCTTTTACTTTCTCACTCCCGTTCTTTTCATTTTTCGCCGTTTTGATCGTTTGACAGTCACTTAAGCCTCCAGGAGAGAGATGCTCCTGCTGAGACGGCCTCGCCACGGCAGAACGGCCGTCAAAGGCCGGCACGAAGGCTCCCTGCGGTCCTTGGCCGCCCTTTTTGACCTGCCTCCACCTTCAGCCCTAGATCCTTCTCCCTTTGCGCAGGGCCGGCCGCGTCCCTCTTGGCTGTCTGCAAGATCTGGTTGAGGGCATCTCCAAAAATGGGCCGGGAAAGACGACATTCATGGGAAAATCGACGACGGGGACGACGGTGGTAAGCAGAAGGGGCAGGACGTCCGCAAGAAGGGGAACGTCGTGGCGACCGCAGGCGAGGAGGCAAAGCCGTTTAGCTCCGACCTCTGAGGTCGACCGACAGGCAGGGGTGACAGCCTCGGGATAGCCCGGCGTCGATGATCTTGCGCAGGGGGCTTTGCCGTCTGCTAGGGGCTACTCGGATTTCTGCGTGAGCCCACTCAGACCAGCAGCGGTGCCTTTTCCTGCGAAGGCGACCCATCACCGGGTCGAATTCAGCGCAGCTTCGATCCTCGAGAGGGTGTCGACCGTGCCTCTCGGGTCGGCTCCGGCTGTCTTCATGCGTTCGATCGCGGTGTTGCAAAGCTGTTTTGCCTCAAGCAGGGCGGTGCGATCCTTTCTCGCCGTGCCGTCGTCGAGAAGCGCGCGGCATAAACTGTCTGCGGTATTGAAAGCCGAGTTACTCTTTAGTTCTGTCTGCAGCCGCAGCGCCTCCCGAAGCAAGGGAACAGCCTCCCGAAACCGTCCAGGGTTGCTCTCCCGCTCGCCAATCAGGACCAGATAATAGCCGATGTTGTTTTGCAGATTCGCCCATTGCTCGGGTTGCTGATCACGTGTGTGCACCAACTGCGCATTTTGCCAGGACATGATGGCCGCCTCCCAGCAAGCAAGTCCTGTCTGCCCTTCCTGCCGCGCGCCAAGCGCAGCAAAGACAATGGCGAGACTGCCCTGGGTTGCAGCCCAGTCGAGCGGCACCCGTTGCCGGGTCCTTTCCTCAAGGGCGGCATGGAAAGCGCCGACCGCCTCGTCCAGCCGCGCGGTGCCGTTCTCACGCTCACCGAGCGCCCGAAGAGCATTGCCGAGATTGTTCTGCGTTCCTGACCAGCTGAACGGCATGCGCGCGCGGGTGAACTCCTGTAGCGCAGCGCGGAAGGCTCCCACGGCCTCCTCCAGCCGCGCGGTGCCACTCTCGCGCTCGCCAAGCGTCACAAGCGCAATGCCGAGATTGTTCTGCGTCCCCGCCCAGTCGAGCGGCACCCGTTGCCGGGTCCTTTCCTCAAGAGCGGCGCGGAAAGCGCCGACCGCCTCGTCCAGCCGCGCGGTGCCGTTCTCCCGCTCGCCGAGCGCCCGAAGAGCATTGCCGAGATTGTTCTGCGCCGTGGCCCAGTCGAGCGGCACCCGATCCCGGGTCTGTTCTTCGAGGGCAGCGCGGAAGGCGCCGAGGGCCTCCTCCAGTCGCGCCGTGCCGCTCTCTCGCCTGCCGAGCGTCTGAAGCGCAATGCCGAGATTGTTCTGTGTCCTCGCCCAACGGAGCGGCATGCGCTCACGAGTCAATTCCTGCAGCGCGGCGCGGTACGCGTCAACGGCCTCCTCCAGCCGCGCCGTGCCGCTCTCGCGTTCACCGAGCATCCCAAGCGCAATGCCGAGATTGTTCTGTACCGTCGCCCAGTCGAGCGGCACGCGCTCGCGGGTCCGTTCCTGCAGCGCGGCGCGGTAGGCGGACACGGCCTCCTTCAGCCGTGCAGTGCCGGTTTCTCTCGGGCTGAGCGTCTCAAGCGCATTGCCAAGGTCATTCTGTGTCGCCGCCCAGAGGAGCGGGATGCGCTCGCGGGTTCGTACCTCGAGCGCGGCATGGAAGGCGCCGACGGCCTCCTCCAGCCGCGCCGTGCCGCTCTCGCGCTCGCCGAGCTTCCAGAGCGCAATACCGAGATTGTTTTGCGTCATCGCCCAGTCGAGCGGCACGCGCTCGCGCGTCCGTTCCTCAAGCGCAGCGCTGTAGGCAACAACGGCCTCCTCGAGCCGCGCTGTACCACTCTCGCGCTCGCCAAGCACTGCAAGGGCATTGCCGAGATGGTTTTGCGTCTTGGCCCAGTCAAGTGGCAGTGATGCCCGAGGGACCATCTTGAGAAGCAGCTGCCTTCGTTCAATGGCCGCGAGCAGCGCCGCATTGTCTCCGAATTCGTCACCCTGACGATAGAGGGCGGAGGCTTCCCTTGTGAGGTAGTCACGCTGCTTGGCGGAATACTCCACGCCTGGAGGAAGCGTTCGTGCTGCTTCGGCGAAGTGTTTCGCCGCTTCGGCGTAGCGCAACCGCGTAAGTGCGACGTCGCCGCGCCTGGCGAGCGTGGTCGCACGGTTTGCCGCAAGATCCGACTGAAACTGTGCCTGCTTGTCATCAATCTCGGCAAGCAAGGCATCGGCTATATCGAGATTGCCCGCCTTCACCGCAGCCTCGGCCTGGCTCCGCAGCGCGATGATCTCTGCGGTATCGCCTGGCTGCCCTTGAGCGCCCGTTTGCAGATCTTTGAATTTTGTCGCGATCTCGACCAGCTTGCTCGCCAGCTGCTCGGTCGGGATATTTCTCTCGCCCAGGATTTCGAAGGCGGCGCGGATCTGGCCGTTGGTTAGATCGAATGCTTGCCTGACGCCTTCTACGGTTCTCTTGCGCTCGTCTGCCAGTTCCTGAAGGGTCTGGTTGGTGTCCTGATATGCCTTCCTTGCCTGGGTGAACTCCTCGACGATCGCCGCCAGGAGTTCCGGCGGAACCCCGCACACGTTGGAGATGCTGCTGGCCTCCACGGAAGAGCCGGCAATCGCGACCGCGCAATCTTTTGCCTCGGTCTCGCCAAGGGCATTTGCGAGGCCAACGAACCAGCCCCCCAAGCAGAAGGTCAGTGCAGCTGTGAATGCGGCCCCGGTTCGCATGGGCAGCCTATTTTTTGGTGTCGCTACCAGCTAAATTGTTGATCGTTGAATTGGATACACTGCTGCTGTCGATAACGACGCCATGGTCCGCCGATACCGTCTTTGCCGAATTTTGACCGGCATAGACCCAGGCGGCGATTCCGATGATGGCTACCGACCACACTGCGATGATCACGAGTCGCAAAAGCCGATAGGCTTCGGCCGGCGGCAGCATTGGGAAGATCTTCTTACGAATGATCTCACGAAAAAGCAGGAGGAACACTCCGAGGGCAAGACCGCCGATGCCGGCTACTTGTCCGACTACTTTGAGCAGTTCGGTATCCACGGGAGATAGCTACCCTCCTTGGCGTTGATACTGTATCTCAATTCAAGGCCGGAGGCACCCTCTTGTTCTCATGCCACCTCGACATTGGCCGAGTGCCGACGATACTCTGCCACCAGCTTCATCCCACTTCAGCGGCCGCTGCAGGCCGCTGAGAGAGGTTTTCCCACATGGTTTGGAAAACGCCGCCGGAGCGGTCCCTCGAATACGCGTGCTGTCCGGTCGCATTTCAGGCGCCTAAGATGCAGACCTGGAGTCGGTGTCACCACCGGCGACATCGGTGCGAAAATCCAGGAGGACGAATACGCTTGGCGGATGGACCGTCATCTTGAAAATCACTCGCAGCAATATGCTGGTGAATGGGATGCGAGTATTTGGCTTTGAAGGCAAGAGGCGGCACCTTCACATGTGGTGCGAAAGATCAAATTCAAGATGGAGGGCTTCCAAGAGAAGTGAGTTCCAAATCCGGCCTGAAGCATGGCCGCGAGGTCTGCTAGGCTGTGCGTGAGTTTGTTGATGAGTAGGACCTCTGGTTGAACGACAATGATTGGCTCGGCATGACAAAAGCGATTTCGCATCGCTATCCTGACCTAGATTTGTTTCAGCGTATCGAAGGACAGGGCCTGCCAAGAGCCGTCACTAGATGGTAGTAAGATGTCTGAGGCGTTCAACCAAGCCAGCCGCCCCATTGCGGTGCGCAACTCTCGACGGCCTGTCGGTCCGCTCGCACCGCGAGCGCAAGGGAAGCGTGGGTCTTGGCCAACGAATACTGGCAGGCTCGTGACGAGCAAGGACTTAATCCGAAGCGCGCGCCGTGCTTTTGACAAGGAGGGGATCATCATGCCTGACCATGCCCATGGCCCTCTGCAGCTGGGAGAGAGAGCGCCGAATGTTGTGCTCGACGCGATTACCCGCACGGGCAAGATAGCTATCGACGATTTTCGCGGCGAGAAGCCGGTGTTGGTTGGACTTTATCGAGGCCTGCATTGCCCCTTTTGCAGGCGTCATATCGCGGCTGTTTCGCAGCTCACGCCAGCCCTCAATGCGAGGGGCATTGAAAGCCTGACGGTCGTGACCACGCCCGTCGAACGGGCACGCCTCTACCTCCGGTATCATCCGGTCCCGGCGCTGCTCGCGGCATCCGATCCTGAGCGAGTGTCACAACGCGCCTTTGGACTACCCAATCTGCAGATCAGCGAGGACGAGACCGCGTGGCCACACAAGGCTAAAATGAGCGATGTGAAGGCGATGCGGCTCAACTTGCCGGACGAAATGCCGGAGCCGATGGATCCGTTTGCCGCGCTCGAATATCTGAACAAGAAAGACGGCTACGAAATCACTGAAGCGGACCAGCAAGTCATTGCGACCGGCGTGGGCCAGCTTGTCGGCCAGTTCCTGCTCGACCGCAACGGCGTCGTTCGCTGGACATTTTCCGAGGTTTTCGATGGCGGCTTGGGCGCTATCCCGAACGCTAACGCGATGATGTCGGCAGCGTCGGCGATCGGATCGGTTTGAGACCTGCGGTAGGGATCCGATCAACTGCCCAAGCCATACGAGGCCTTGAGGCCACAGACCGAGTTCCGTGTCCATGTGTCCCAAATCGCCCGTGTCTACCAACGTAGACCACCGGCGGCGGCGAAGAAGCTCGCATGCTCAAACGTGACCTTGTGATCGTTCCGGCTGACGAGGAACCGGCGCTCAGCCATTACCGCGCGCGCCTGGTGCCTTCGACTGGCAATACGGCACCCACGACTTGATTGGCGGATATTCACAACACATAGGCAGTTAGGCACAAGTCGGTCTCACCCCGTCTCACCACCTCTTACACGTGAGAATGACTCGTGTGAGGAAAGGAAGATTGAATGAAGACGATCTTGATTGCCGCCATGCTCGCTGCCTTGTCCATGCCGGCTTTGGCATACACTTGTACGCATGATGTCGGCCCGGACAACGGCAACAAAGTCACTTGCGAGCAGGCGCAGGCCGATTTGCGGAACGGTATGACCAAGCTCGACCGCGACCACGATGGTTACGCTTGTGATAGGCAGTGCGGCGATTGACGCGTAACTCGATGAAATTCGAGACTCAGATGGCGGCGATGACCATCATGCGAAAGCTCGTCGTCCGCGCCAATGCCCTGCTCAGCAAGGGCCGGAAAGGGCAACCTCTCCTGCCCTGACCAATACGGATACTCTAAGTCTCGCGGCGCCGGCAGCGCCAGTTCCAGTCGCGTTCGGGGCCGACGTCGACATGCACCGAATTGGTGTGGCAATAGGTGCCGACGCCGCCGCGGCCCGGCATGGTGCGGACGTAGTTGGCGAGTTCCCACTTGCTCACATTGGCGAGCTGAATGTCGGCGGCCGCGCAGTACATGTGCAGCGAGTTCTTGGCGCCGCGTGCCTGGCGGTTGTGCTCGGGGCTGCGATAGCCGGACGTCACCATGATCTTGGTGCCGAAATGCTGCTCGATGGTGCGCAGAACCCTGACGAGCGACGGCTTCAGACAGGCAACGTCGACGCTGCTGGTCTGGGTGAGCAGGCCGTTGGGGGCCAAGCGGGCCATGCCGGCGGCCGAGGCGAGCTGCACCGGACCACCGAACTCGTCCTCGTGCAGGTCGACATCGCTGTCGTCGTCGATGCCCGATTTGCGCTTGATCTCGAACAGCGCGGTTTGGCGCACGCCCGGCAAATCGTCGAGCCCGCCGCCCGACAGCGAGGCGCGGACCGGCTTGGCCGCGGCGTCGTCGGCCGAAGCCAGCTGCACCACCGGCTTTTGCGGGGCAGGGAGGTTCTCGATCACCTGCGGCGCCTTGACGGACGGCGGCGGCCCGGCCGGGTCGGCGCTCGCCACCACCGGCTTGGCCTGTGCGGCAACACGGCCGCTGGAGCCGCCGCGCTGCGAGCCCATCGCGGCAGTTGCCGCCGAGGCGGGTGCCGCGGCGAAGAAGGCCGAGAGGAAGCCGCGCTTCTTGGGTTCGCTCGGCGCGGCCGCAGGGCTGCCGGCGGCTTCGGCAAGTGCGGCGGCGGCATCGTCGGCAAGCTTGGCGGGACCGTCGGGGGCCGCAGCCTCGCCGGCCGCGGCCGGCTGAGCTTTGCCGGCGCCTGCCTTGGCGTTGAGCGCCGGAGCCGCTGCCGGAATGGCCGCGGTCTCGATGTCCTGCGGCGAATCGCTGGCCTTGGCCTCGGCGGCGGCCTTGGGCGCAGCCGGGTTTTTCGCCGGGACCACGGCGACCTTCTGCGGCAGGGTCGCATCGGAACTGCTGCCGAAATCCGGGCCTGCCGTGGTGTCGCTCGCGTCCTTGGCTGTCTGAAGGTCGGGCCCGCTCATGTTGAAGCCCGGCGATGTCATCTGCAAAGATGGGTCGGACGTGCATGAGGCGAGCAGCAAGGCAAACAGCGCAGCCGACACGGCACGGCCTTGCCCGCTCGCTTTGCGCGGTCGCTCAATTGGCAAAAACAGTCCCCCTTCCAAATATCAGCCCGGTCTCGCTGGCAGCTCGCCAGATCAGTCAAGGTCCCTCAAGGACTGATCCGGTTCACCGCCGAGAATTCGGCCTGACGAACGCGCCTCTCCGCTGCCGATCCCGACAGGGAGAGAATGAGGCGACATGGTGGTCACCGCCCACGATTTGGCCTGGATTGCGCGGTCCCGTCAATTCACCGCAAATTACAGACTGTTACACGCGGACTTTCACATAGCTGCCGGGCGCATCTTCGAGGACCGGCGTTTGCGCGCCCGGCTGCCGCGCCGCTACCTTGGCCGCGGCGCGGCGCTCGATCCAGCGTTGCCAATACGGCCACCAGGATCCCGGCTGTTCCTGCGCCTTGGCAAGCCAGTCGGAAAATTCCCCGACCGGCGGCCCATCGGTCCAATGCTGGTACTTGCCGGAGGCCGGCGGGTTGACCACCCCGGCGATGTGGCCGGAGCCCGCCATCACGAACTCGACGTCGCCGCCGAAGAACTGCGATCCGCGGAACACCGATTGCGCCGGCGCGATATGGTCTTCGCGCGCGGCGAGGTTGAACACCGGAATGGTGACGTCCGAGAGCGTCACGGTTCGCCCGGCCAGCGCCATTCTGCCCAGCGACAGATTGTTCTCGAGGTAGCAATTGCGCAGATAGAACGAATGGTTGGCGGCCGCCATGCGGGTCGAATCGGCGTTCCAGTAAAGCAGGTCGAACGGCGTCGGTTCGCGGCCGCGCATGTAGTTGTTGACGACATAGGGCCAGATCAGGTCGCCCGAGCGCAGCATGTTGAAGGCGGTCGCCATCTTGGTGCCGTCCAGATAGCCGCGCTCGCCCATCGCCTTCTCCAGCGCCGCGATCTGGTTCTCGTCGACGAACACCTTGAGGTCGCCGGCATGGGTGAAATCCACCTGCGTGGCGAAGAATGTCGCCGAGCGGATGCGGCTTTCTCCCTCCTGGGCGAACAGCGCCAGCGCGGCGGCGAGCAGGGTGCCGCCGACGCAATAGCCGATGGCGTTGACCTCGCGCTCGCCGGTCGCCTGTTCGACCGTGTCGAGCGCGAACTGCAGTCCCTCGCGGATGTAGGCCTCCCAGCCCTTGGTGCCGTGCCGCTCGTCGGGATTGATCCAGGAGATGACAAAGACGCTGTGGCCCTGGCCGACCGCCCAGCGGATGAACGACTTCTCCGGATTGAGGTCGAGGATGTAGAACTTGTTGATCCATGGCGGGCAGATGAGCAGCGGCCGCTTCAGCACCTTCTCGGTGGACGGCTGGTACTGAAGGATCTCCGCCACGTCGCTGCGGGCGATCACCTTGCCCGGCGTCACGGCGATGTTCTTGCCGATCTCGAAGCGCGAATAGTCGGCCTGCCTGAGCTTCAAGTCGCCTTTGCCGGCGGCGATGTCTTCGGCCAGCATGCGCATCCCGCGCACCAGGTTCTCGCCGCTCGAGGCGACGGTCTCGCGAAACAGCTCGGGGTTGGTGAGAATGAAGTTGGACGGCGAGATGGCGTTGGTGATCTGCTTGACATAGAAGCCGGCCTTGTGCCGGGTGTGTTCGTCGAGCCCTTCGGCCTCGGTGGCGAGGTCGCCCGCCCACCGCGAGGTCACCAGATAGACCTGTTTCAAGAAGTCGAAGAACGCGTTGCGGCCCCATTCGGGATCCTGGAAGCGCTTGTCGCCGCGCTCGGGCTCGACCGGCCGGGCCGGCTGTTCGCCGCCCGCGCGCCGGATGCTGTTGGTCCAGACGTCGAGATAGCCGGAGAACAGGCGCGTCTGCGCCTCCAGCGCGCGCTGCGGATCCGACAGCCAATATTCGGTCAGCTTGGAGAAGGTCTTGACCATGTCGGCCACCGGCTCGGCGACGGTGTCGCGGACCTCGCCGCGCTCGCGCGGCTCGACCCAGGCGGAGGCCGCCTTGCCGGCCTGTTCGATCATCCGGGCCAGGTTGAGGGCGAAGCGTTCCGGGTCCTTGATCAGAAACTGTTCGGCCGGGGAGGTTTGCGGCTGATCGCCGGCAGCGCTGTTCACCTTCTCGTCGCCGCGCTCTTGTTTGTCGGCCTTTGCCATTCGGTCGCCTCCCAATGGCCTTTTATTGACATATTATCACGGGACGTCCATGGGGGTCCAACCGAGGAGGGGATCAGATGAGGATGCGTGCTTGCCGCCTGGCCGCCACCGCGGCAGCACTCATCGGCGCGGTTGCTGCTGCCGGCTGTGCGGCCAAGGTGGAGACCCACACCCATCCGGGTGCACGCCTCACCGGGCAGTATCCCAACCTCAACATCCCGCCGAAAACGGCCAACGACCAGCTGAGCTCGGATCAGACAAAGGCCGACATGGCCTCGCTCCAATCCGCCGGCCAGGCCAGTGCCGGGCAGGCAGCTCAGCCGCCCGGCGTGACCGATCCGGCCGAACTGCAGAAGCTCGCCGCCACCCACGCCGCCGACACGCTGAACGCGATCGAGAAAAACCAGGGGCAGGGGGCGGACTGAGGCCTGCTCCCTCGACCGGCTAAGCTTTTGCGTGTATATCGCGGCCGGCCCATCCTGGCCGACAAACAGGAACGATGATGGAAGAGTTTCACAAGGTCCGGCGGCTGCCGCCTTACGTGTTCGAGCAGGTCAACCGGCTGAAGGCCAGCGCCCGCTCGAACGGCGCCGACATCATCGACCTCGGCATGGGCAATCCCGACCTGCCGACGCCGGAGAGCATCGTCGACAAATTGTGCGAGGTGGTGCGCGATCCGCGCACCCACCGTTACTCCTCCTCGCGCGGCATTCCAGGGCTGCGCCGGGCCCAAGCGAGCTATTATGCGCGGCGTTTCGGGGTGAAGCTCGATCCGGAGAGCCAGGTGGTGGCGACCCTGGGTTCCAAGGAGGGCTTCGCCAACATGGCCCAGGCGATCACCGCGCCCGGCGATGTCGTTTTGTGCCCGAACCCGACCTATCCGATCCACGCCTTCGGCTTCATCATGTCGGGCGGCGTCATCCGCTCGATGCAGGTGGAGCCCGACGACAGCTTCATCCCGGCGCTCGAGCGGGCGGTCCGCCACTCGATCCCCAAGCCGCTGGCGCTGATCCTCAACTACCCGTCCAATCCGACCGCCCATGTCGCCGGCCTCGACTTCTACAAGGACGTCGTCGCCTATGCCCGCAAGCACGACATCATCATCCTGTCCGATCTCGCTTACGCCGAGATCTATTTCGATGGCGCGCCGCCGCCGTCGGTGCTGCAGGTGCCCGGCGCGATCGAGGTTGCCGTCGAGTTCACCTCGATGTCGAAGACGTTCTCGATGCCGGGCTGGCGGATGGGCTTTGCGGTCGGCAATGAGCGGCTGATCTCGGCGCTGACGCGGGTCAAGTCCTACCTCGATTATGGCGCGTTCACGCCGATCCAGGTGGCCGCCACGGCCGCGCTCAACGGCGACGGCGCCGATATTGCCGAGGTCCGGGCGATCTACCGGCGCCGCCGCGACGTGATGGTCAATTCCTTCTGTCGCGCGGGCTGGAACGTGCCGCCGCCGGCCGCGACGATGTTTGCCTGGGCACCGATCCCGGAGCCGTTCCGGCAGCTCGGCTCGCTCGAATTTTCTAAGCTGCTGATCGAGAAGGCCGACGTGGCGGTGGCGCCGGGCATCGGCTTCGGCGAGCATGGCGACGACTTCGTGCGCCTGGCGCTGGTCGAAAACGAGCATCGCATCCGCCAGGCCGCGCGCAACATCAAGCGCTTTCTCGGCCCGGTGACGAGCGCCGGCAACGTCGTCTCGCTGGCCGCCCGACGCTAGGCTTGCCGCCGGGCACGGTACGCCGACGACCGGCGGTGCCGGGGCACGCGCTGCCCGCGTGACGGACGGGCTTCCCCTTTCTCTGGAATTGCTCTAGCGCGTTGCCGTCGACCGACAGAGCTTCTTGGTTCGGAGTGGCATTGGCATGGCCGAGGGATTGCGCATCGGAGTGGCCGGGCTTGGCACCGTCGGCGCGGCGGTTGTCGATGTGCTCGGCGAAAGGCAGGCCGAGCTGCGCCGCCAGTGCGGCCGGGAGCTGGTTTTGGCCGGCGTCAGCGCCCGTGACCGGCTGCGCGAGCGCGGACTGGCGCTCGGCGCGGCGCGCTGGCACGACGACCCCGTCGCGCTGGCCCGCTCGCCCGATATCGACGTCTTCGTCGAACTGATCGGCGGGGCGGATGGCACCGCTCTCGACTGCGTCACCGCCGCGCTGGAGGCCGGCCACCACGTCGTTACCGCCAACAAAGCGCTGCTGGCGCGCCATGGGGTGGCGCTTGCAGCGGCGGCGGAGGCCAAGGGCGTGCTGCTCAACTACGAGGCGGCGGTGGCCGGCGGTATCCCGGTCATCAAGACGATGCGCGAGGCGATGGCCGGCAACAAGGTGTCGCGCGTATTCGGCATTCTGAACGGCACCTGCAACTATATCCTGACGCGCATGGAGGCCGAGGGGCTGGGCTTCGACGCCTGTCTCAAGGACGCCCAGCGCCTCGGCTATGCGGAAGCCGATCCGACCTTCGACATCGAGGGCCACGACACCGCCCACAAGCTCGCCATCCTCACCAGCCTCGCCTTCGGCACCCGCATCGCCGCGGAAGAGATCTACATGGAAGGCATCGGCAATATCAGCCAGGCCGATATCCGTGCCGCCGGCGAGCTCGGCTACCGGATCAAGCTGCTCGGGGTGGCGCAACGCACCGAGAGCGGCATCGAGCAGCGCGTCCATCCGACCATGGTGCCGACTGCCTCGGTCATCGCCCAGGTGCATGGGGTCACCAACGCGGTGGCGATCGAGACCGACATTCTGGGGGAGCTGCTGCTTTCCGGACCCGGTGCCGGGGGCAAGGCGACGGCTTCGGCGGTGATCGGCGACATTGCCGACATCGCCAAGAGCCGGCCGGGGTTCCAGCATGGCCCGGTGTTCGGCCGGCCGGCGGGCGAGCTTGAGCCCTACCGCAAGGCGCAGATGCGCGCCCATGCCGGCGGCTATTTCATCCGCCTCACCGTGCACGACCGGGTCGGCGTGTTCGCCGGCCTGGCCAGGCGCATGGCCGAGAACGAGATCTCGCTGGAATCGATCGTCCAGCATAGCGCAGGCGCTGGGGCCGAGGACCGCAAGACGGTGGTGCTGGTCACCCATGAGACCACCGAGGCGGCGGTGCGCCGGGCGCTGGCCGGCATGACCGAGGATCGCCAGCTGACCGACAAGCCGCAGGTCATCCGCATCGAGCGCGCCGGCTGAAGCGGGGGAGGGCGAGCTCCTCGGGGCTCTCGCCGATTCTAACCGGCGCCGTTCCGCGCTAAGCTTGGCCGCGACTCGACGCGATGCTTAACCGAGGCCAGACCCTGAGCATGAACGCCAACGGCACCGACACCCCGGTACCAGGCTCCCCGGCCCGCTCGTTCCTTGATGTCAGGCAGTCGGCGACCGGACTTGCCTGGGAACATCGGCTGGACGAGCGCCAGGAGCGCTCGGCGCTGACCATGGCCCAGGGCCACGGCATTGCCGACCTGGTCGCGCGCGTGCTCGCCGGCCGCGGCGTGGCCGCCGACGAGGCGCCGCGCTTCCTCGACCCCACCATCCGCGCCTTGCTGCCCGATCCGGTGACGCTGACCGACATGGCGGCCGCCGCGCAGCGGCTGGCCGAGGCGGTTCTCAAGCGGCAGCGCGTCGCCGTGTTCGGCGACTATGACGTCGACGGCGCCGCCTCGTCGGCGCTCCTCAAGCGGTTTCTCGCCCACTACGGGCTGAGCGGGGAGATCTACATCCCCGACCGGATCTACGAAGGCTATGGCCCCAACATCGCGGCCATGCGCGAGCTGGTGTCGCGCGGTGCGGAGCTGATCGTCACCGTCGACTGCGGCACCAACAGTGCTGCCGCGATCGAGGCGGCCCGCGCCATGGGCGCAGGTGTGGTGGTGCTTGACCACCATCAGGTCGGCGGCGCGCTGCCGGCCGGCGTGCCGGTGGTCAATCCCAACCGCGACGACGATCTGTCGGGACAGGGCCATCTCGCCGCGGCCGGGGTGGTGTTCCTGACCCTGGTCCAGGTGGCGCGGCTGTTGCGCGAGGGCCATGGCCTCGCCGGTCCGGATCTGCTCGCCGAGCTCGACCTGGTGGCGCTCGCCACCGTTTGCGACGTGGTGCCGCTGACCGGCGTCAACCGCGCCTACGTCATCAAGGGCCTGCAGATCATGCGTCGGCAGCAGAACCCGGGGCTGGCGGCGCTGTCGGCGGTGGCGCGGATCGGCGAGCCGCTCAACACCTTTCACCTCGCCTTCCTGCTCGGGCCGCGGATCAACGCCGGCGGCCGCATCGGCGACGCGGCGCTGGGCAGCCGGCTGTTGTCGACGGAGGATCCGGCCGAAGCCGAGCGTATCGCGGCAACCCTCGACCGCCTCAACAGCGAGCGCCAGGCGATGGAGCAGGAGATGCTCGCCGAGGCCCGCGCCACGGCCGACGC
This sequence comes from uncultured Alphaproteobacteria bacterium, assembly GCA_963791325.1. Classification (GTDB taxonomy): domain Bacteria; phylum Pseudomonadota; class Alphaproteobacteria; order Rhizobiales; family Rhizobiaceae; genus JBEVJK01. The sequence goes on from CAWBRU010000023.1 coordinate 64,568, forward strand.
CGAGCTCACCGGCGCTCCGGGTCCTGCCGTCGTAGTGACGGCGAGCCAGACCTGGCACCCCGGCATTGTCGGGCTGATCGCCTCGCGGCTGAAGGACCATGCGCGGCGGCCGGCTTTCGCGGTGGCCTTGCACGAGGACGGCACCGGCACCGGCTCGGGCCGCTCGGTGGCGGGCTTCGACCTCGGCCGGCTGGTTCGCGAAGCCGCCGAGCGCGGCCTGATCATCAAGGGCGGCGGCCACGCGATGGCGGCCGGCATCACGGTTCCGCGCGACGGGCTGGGCGCGCTGCGCGCCTTTTTCGAGGAGCGTGCCGCCGCCGAGGTCTTTCGGCTGCACCGGGACGAGGCGCTGAAGATCGACGCCGCGCTCACCGCCGACGCCGCTTCGCTCGACATGTTCGACGCGCTGGAGCGGGCCGGACCGTTCGGACAGGGACATCCGCAGCCCGTCTTCGGGCTGGCCGGTCATCGCTTGACCGGTGTGCGGCCGGTCGGCGCCGGCCACATCCGCGTCGAGCTTGAGAGCCCGACGGGGCGGCGGCTTCAGGCGATCGCCTTCCGCGCGGCGGAGACCGCGCTCGGCGCGTTCCTGTTGCAGCGGCGCGGCGAGACCGTTCACGTCGCCGGGGCGCTGGCCAGCAATTCGTGGAACGGCGGACGCTCCGTACAGCTCAGGATCGTCGACGCCGCCGCAGCCCTTGGCTAGGCCGGATCACCGCTTCTTCGCAGCCGTGCTCTGCTCTAAGTCATTGAATTTCCGCAATTCCGGACGGAAAGCCGTGTCCACTTTTCCTGGAGTTGCCCTAGATGGCGCCGATCCAGAGGGCCGCGGTGACCAAGAAGGTGCTCATACAAACCAGCGAAACGACGTCTTTGATCACGTGCGACATGGCAAGATCCCTTGTTTCTACTCTTGTTCCTAGAATGTTCCGTTTCTGTTCGGGAGTCAAGTGCCAACCCTGACCCGGTGCCGCGCAACACGCGCAAAGCTCAGCCGAGACAAAGGCATTGGGGGCGGGGCACGTTCCGAAATGAGGGTATGCTGTGGAGGGACAGCCTCGGCACGGCATCCAACAGCGGATGCCGGCCTCGGTCTTCCAAAGGGCGCGTGCGTGCCGACCGGCCCGCCCGACCCTCTCGCTTGTTCAGAGCCTGCGCGAAACCGGCGATCGGTTCCAAGCACAAGCAGGCAAGAACATGCGCTTGAGCCAAGCCAGGGACAATCCGGTTTCGGCGTATAAAACGATAAGTCGAGCTTATGAATCGACGGCGTCGATAAGGGTTCGCTCGAGGTCGACGCCGCCGCGCGCGTTGGCTTGCGCCGGGACCGGCGCGGCAAGGACTGCCGGACCGAATACCTCGGCAAAGGCGTGCGCGAGGGCACGGTCGAGTTCGGCCATCCCGGCAGCGAGGCCGAGGTCGGCCAGGCTGGTCACGCCGTGATCGGCAATGCCGCAGGGAACGATGCCGGAAAAATGCCCGAGCTCGGGCGCCACGTTGACGGCGATGCCGTGGAAGCTGATCCAGTGGCGCAGGCGGATGCCGATCGCCGCGATCTTGTCCTCCTGAGGGCGGCCGTCGCGGCCGCGCGGCCGGTCTGGCCGCACCACCCAGACGCCGACCCTGTCGTCCCGCCGCTCGCCCTCGACCCCGAGTTCGGCCAGGGCGCGGATGATCCAGGTCTCGAGCGCGGCGACGAAGGCGCGCACATCCGGCCGGCGCCGGCGAAGGTCGAGCATCAGATAGGCGACGCGCTGCCCCGGCCCGTGATACGTGTATTCGCCGCCGCGTCCGGCGCTGAACACCGGAAAGCGCCCGGGCTCGAGCAGGTCCTGCGGCCGGGCGCTGGTGCCGGCCGTGTAGAGCGGCGGATGCTCGACCAGCCAGACCAACTCGTCCGCCTCGCCGGCCCGGATTGCGGCAACGCGCGCCTCCATCGCCGCCAGGGCGGCGGGGTAGGGGGTCAGGCCCGGGGCGATCTGCCAGGCCACCGGCGGCGCATCCGCTGCGGCATGGAACAGCGTCGGTGAAAAGCTGCGGCGTGTCATGGCCTAGATATGGCAACGCGGCGCGCAGCCGTAAAGCGTCCCGGTCGGTCCTGCCGCCCGGTCCCGTCGTTCCGCGAGGGCGGCGGCCGATTTCCCTCGTCGGCAATCCGCCCTAAGCTGGCGGCCAGCGGTGGGGTGGTTCGATTGCGCGCGACGGTCCTGGAGCTGCTGGTCTGGCTTGCCGTCGCGGCGCTCGCGGCCGCCGGCCTCGTCGCCGGCTATTTCGCCTATGCCACACGGCGGATCGCTGCCGAGGCCGAGCGGCGGGTGCCGCCGGCAGGCCGGTTCGTCGACATCGACGGCAATCTCCTCCACTATGTCGACATCGGCGAGGGCCCGCCGATCCTCTTCCTGCACGGGCTCGGCGCCCAGCTGCTGCAGTTCAGGCACCGGCTGTTCGAAGCGCTTCCTGAATTCCGGCTGATCGCCGTCGATCGCCCCGGCTCCGGCTATTCGCGCCGCGGCGGCGGCGATCAAGCCGCGCGGCTCACCCGGCAGGCGGCGATCCTCGGCCGCTTCATCGCCGCGCTCGAGCTGGAGCGGCCGTTGGTCGTCGCCCATTCGCTCGGCGGGGCCGTGGCTCTCGCCCTGGCGCTCGACCAGCCGCGGTCGATCTCCGGCCTGGCGCTGATTTCGCCGCTCAGCCGCTACCTGGAGCCGACGCCGCCGGAATTTCGGCCGCTCTACATCCCCTCGGTGCTGAAGCGCCGGCTCATCGCCCATACCACCGCGATCCCGGCCGCGCTCAAGCTGGCGCCGCAAGCGCTGGAATTCGTGTTCTCGCCGCAATCCGCGCCGCCCGACTACATGGTCGCCGGGGGCGGCTGGCTCGGCCTGCGGCCGAGCCATTTCGAGGCAACGGTCGCCGACTTCACCATGCTCGGGCAGGATCTGCCGGCGCTGACGGCGCGGCTCGGCGAGATCGAACTGCCGGTCGGCGTCTTGTTCGGCACGGCGGACCGCGTGCTCGACCATCGGCTCCACGGCCTGCCGCTCAAGGACGAGATCGCCGGCATCGACCTCGAGCTCGTCGAGGGCGTCGGTCACATGCCGCATTACGCGGCGGTCGGCACGGCGGCGGCCTTCGTCCGCAAGATCGCCCGCCGCGCCTTCGGCAGCGCCTGAGCGGAACGCAAGGCGGGGCTGGCCTGTTTACCCCAGCCGCGGCCGGTCGGCCGCGCGCGCCCGAAGGAGTGTCCCGCGATGAACGCCGACAAACGCGAGGTGAAGCCTGAGAGCGAGCACCATGGTGAAACCGGAGCCCGCAAGTTTCCGCCGCGGCCGGGACGGCCCGATGAGCAGGACGGCATCTCGCGCGACGGAACCGTCATCGGCGATCCCGGCGACGCACCGCCGGAGGGCGGCTACGGCCTGACCGAGCAGCCGGACGACGATCCGCTCTCGACCGGCAAGTCGGACGGCCGCGACATGGCGCGCAAAGGTGACGACCGCTAGCTGCCGAGCCGCTGCGCGCGCGCCTGCCGGCCGTCGAGGGCGATTGCTCCCCAGATCAGGCCGAGCAGCAGGTAGAAGTGTCGCCAATGGTCGGTGTCGATGACGGTGCCGAGCCCGACATGGCCGAGAAACACGGCGTAGACGCAGATGAGATAGGGCTGCCAGGGTCCGTCGCGCAGCGCGACCCGGAAGCCTTGCGCGATTGTCCAGCCGATCAGCACCGCATAGGCGGCAAAGCCCAGCCAGCCGTAGTCCATCAGCGCCTTCAGCCAGATGTCGTGGGTATCTTCGCCATAGGTCTTGCCGAACACCAGCGCGCCGATGCCGAGCGGGCGCTCGGTGGCGAGCGCAAAGCCGATGCCGTAGCGGTCGAAACGGCCGAGGCGGGCGCTGTCGTAATCCTGGGCCAGATGGGCGCGCTGCGCAAACAGCCCGCCGACCGCCGGAATCTTGAGCGCGATCGACAGCGTCGCCACCAAAAGCAGCGACGCGAGCAGGCCGAGGACGATGATGCGCAGCCGGAACGCACCGCTGCGGGAGTTGAAGAACAGGACGCCGACCATCAGCAGGGAGGCGCCGGCAAACAGCCCCCAGGCGCCGCGCGAGAACGACAGGAAGATGCCGGCCGCGACGATCAGCAGCCCGGCCGCGTGGAGCGGCATCGCTGCGGGCCGCCCGGTGAGCAGCCGGTAGAGCAGATAGACCCCGGGCAGGCCGAGGAACGGTCCGAACACGTTGGGGTCGCGGAACGCGCCCGCGGCGCGGTCATAGCGGGTGAACATCTCCGCCCCCGGCAAAGCATGGAAATAGCCCAGAATGCCAAGGCAGGCGGTCGAGATTCCGGCGACCAGCCAGGCGTTGAAGACGATGCGGAACAGCCCCGGATGGGCCTCGCTCGCCGCGGCGAAGAAGACGGAAGTCAGTGCCAGGAACAGCGATACGGCGAGATAGAGCGGGGTCTGGTCGATGTCGGCCATCTGGGTCATCGCCGCCCAGCCGCCGATGTTGAAGACGACGAGCAGCACCAGGAGCGGCGCCACCCAGCGTGAGATGCGCAGCCCGAACAGCGACCACACCGCGACCATCGCGGCCATGTAGAGCTCGTAAGGTGCCGGCTCGTCGAGGACGAAGCCCGACAGGAGCACGCCGAGCGCCACGGCTGCCGCGGCGATCAGCCGGATGAGCTTGGCGTTGACGGCGCGCCTCGTGGGCGCCGCGGCCACGGCGCTCAATAGGCGTTCTCCGCGTTGAACAGCCTGAACGGCGTCAGCAGCAGGATCTTGAGATCCAGCCACAGCGACCAGTTCTCGATGTAGTCGAGGTCGAACTGGGTGCGGATGCGGATCTTGTCGTCATTGTCGATTTCGCCGCGCCAGCCGTTGATCTGCGCCCAGCCGGTGACGCCCGGCTTGACCCGGTGACGGGCGAAATAGCCTTCGACGACGTCGTTGTAGAGCTTGTCGTGGGCCTGCGCCGCGACGGCGTGCGGGCGCGGCCCGACGAGCGACAGACTGCCGAGCAGCGCGTTGAAGAACTGCGGCAGTTCGTCGATCGAGGTCTTGCGGATGAAGGCGCCGACCCGGGTGACGCGCGGGTCGTTCCTGGTCACCGCCAGGCGGCCGGACGGATCCGATCGGTCGGCATACATCGAGCGGAATTTGTAGATCTCGATGATCTCGTTGTTGAAGCCGTGGCGGCGCTGGCGAAACAGCACCGGTCCCGGACTGTCCAGCTTGATGGCCAGGGCAACGGCCAGCATGATCGGCGAGAACACGGCGATGCCGAGCACGCTGAATAGGAGATCGAAGGCCCGCTTGGCGATCCGGTCCCAGCCGTTGATCGGCCGGTCGAACACGTCGAGCATCGGCACGGTGCCGATATAGGAATAGGCACGCGGCCGGAACCGCAGCCGGTTGGTGTGGGCCGACAAGCGGATATCGACCGGCAGCACCCACAATTGCTTGAGCAGCGAAAGCACCCGCGTCTCGGCCGTCAGCGGCAGCGACACGATCAAAAGGTCGATGCTGGCGCGGCGGGCAAACTCGATCAGCTCGGCAACCGTGCCGAGCTTGCGATAGCCGGCGACGATCGGCGGCGAGCGCCGGTCGTCGCGATCGTCGAAGATGCCGCAGATGCGGATATCGCTGAACGGTTCGGCATCCAGCGCCTCGATCAGCGATTCGGCAGCCGCCCCGCCGCCGACGATGACGGCGCGGCGCTCCATCGTTCCCGACCTTGCCCAATTCCGGACCAGGCCGGCGAGCGCCAGCCGCGCCAAAACCAGCGCGACGAAGCCGGCGGCGAACCAGCCGGCGAACCAGATCCGCGAAAAGTCGGCCGAGATTTTCATAAGGAAGCCGGCGACCGCGAGCAGCGCGAACAGCCCGGCCCACACGCAGAGGATGCGCCGCACTTGGGTCCAGGGGGTGAACAGCGCCCGCGGCTCGTAACACCCGGCGCTGGCCAGGCCGAAGACGGTGAGCAGCGCCGTGGCCGTGACGATGCCGGCATAGTTGAGGTCGAGCCCGTCGCCGTAGCCGACATGGACGCCGAGCAGGACCAGGCCGCTGCCCGCGAGCAGCGCGAGCTCGACGAGCCTCAAGACGCCGCCGACCAGCGCCGGCGTGATCCGGTCGCGGCGGCAGCGCGCCAAGGCGGCGCGCATCGGAAAGCTTAGGGCCGTTCCCGCCCGGCTTGCCGGTGTGCTGCCGAGAGCGGGCGTGAGCGCAGGGAAATCGCCGGATTCAAACTTGGTCATGAGACGTGATCCGTCAGCCTGGAGCCGATGCTGCAAGGCTTCAACGATAGCCGAGGGCGGCTAAGAAACCCTTGTGCCTGCAGCTCAAAGTTGCAGCGTTTTGGCGCCGGACGGGCCCAGCGCTGCCCGGTAGATGGCCTCGATCCTTGCGGCCATCACGCCGATGCCGAAGCGGCAGCTGAGCGCCGCAGGGCTGGGCATCCTCGCCCGGAAGGCCACGGGATCGGCAAGTGCCGCGGCCATTTTTTCGGCCAAGGCAGGGGCGAACGGCGCCACCAGCGCGGGCGAGTCCTTGCCGAAAATCTCGGGAATGCCGCCGACGGCAGTGGCGATCATCGGCTTGCCGGCGGCGAGCGCTTCGAGCACGATATAGGGCAGCGCCTCGGCGCGCGACGGCACGACAACCAAATCGGCCAGCTCAAACGCCTGTCGCGCCGGCATCGGCGGCAGGAACACGACCCCCTCGCCGAAGCCCAAGCGGATGGCCTGCGCCTGGTAGCGCGGCAGGTCGTCGCCGGCCCCGACCATCGCCGCCCGCAGCCGGCGGCCGGTGAGCCGCTCGGCCAGGGCCAGGGCGTCGAGGAAGATGTCGGGCCCCTTCAGATCGCGCATCATGCCGATGAACAGGAAGTCGGCGGCATCCGGCGCCCGCCCGGCGGGCAGAAATTCGGCGTCGGCGACGCCGTTGTAGACGAGGCTGTGCGGCGCGCTGAGCCGGCCGACCTTGCGCGCAAAGGTCTGCCGCTCGAAGTCGGAGACGAAGACGAGATGGTCGGTCAAGCGCTGCATCGCCCGCTCCAAGCCGAAGATGAGACGTCCGGCCGGCGATCGCGGGTCATAGTGGAGACTGCCGCCGTGCGGGGCGTAGAGGCGTGCGACGGCGGTGCGCCGGCCTTGCCGGAGCACGGTGCCGAACAGGCGGGCATAGACGCCGCCCTTGGCGCCGTGGCCGTGGATGACGTCAGGCTGCATGCGCCTGATTTCGGCGAAGCAGCGCCAGGCGTCCGCCGCATCCCGCGGGCCGATCTCGCGGGCCATCGGCAGGCGCCTCAGGCCGAGCGCCAGCCGGCCGGACAGCTCGGCGAACAAGGCTGCCTCGAACGCGCCGCCCGTGGTCGAATCGCAGACGATGCCGACCGCATGCCCGGCTTCGGCCTGGGCTCGGGCGAGATCCCGGACATGGCGAAAGATGCCGCCGACTGGGGAGCGAAAGCAGTGAACGATGCGGAGCGGGGGGCAGCGCCGGCCGGGACCGTCAGAAAAGCCGTTCGCGGACATAGACGGTGTCCCCGGCAGACAGCGGGTCCGTGGTCGCGACGCGGCCGGTCATCACCCGGCCGTTGATGTCCCGGGTGACGTCGACATCGGCTTGGTTGGCGCGGGGCGAAAAGCCGCCGGCAGAAGCGATCGCCTTCTGCGCCGTCATTCCCGGCACGAATGCGTATTGTCCGGGCGAGCCGACCTCGCCCATGACGAACACCGGGCGATAACGGTCGATCTCGACCGAGACGTCGGGATTGCGCAGAAAGCCTTGCCGCAGCTTGGCGGCGATCATGCCTTCGAGCTCCGGCGCGGAGCGGCCGTGGGCCGCCACCGTGCCGATCAGCGGAAAGGCGATGCTGCCGGATTGGTCGACGCTGTAAGTGTTGGTCAGCGTCGCCTGGTCGAACACCGTGATGCGCAGCCTGTCGCCGGGCCCGACCCGATACGGCTGCTCGAGCGCTGCGTGAAAGGCCGGCGGCGCCGGCCGGTAGCCGGTGCAGCCAGTTAAGATGGCCGCAAGCAGCCATGCGCCGCGTACGCCGCGCGCACGCCGATCCCCATGCCCCATGAACCCCAGACCCCAAGTCGCGGCCGCCGCCCAGGCCGCTCAGTGACGATTTCCCTGTTATCTCGCGCTAGGGTTAATGCCCGGTAAAGCGCCTGCACGTCCCGGTAGAAGCCGATGCAATCCGCCTTAACCGATGAGTTACCATGTCTCGATAGATTCCCGCAGTGACCGGAGGGTAGGCAATGCCAGGCAAAGCGGCGGGAGACGAGGTCGATATCGATCTCGGCAGGCTGTTCTCGAGCTTGGCGCGCCGTTGGCTGCGCATTGCGGTGGTGGCGTTGCTGGTGACCGCTGCAGCGCTTGGCCTCGCCTGGCTGGCGACGCCGCTCTACAAGGGCGAGACGCGGCTGCTGATCGAGGCGCGCGAATCGGTGTTCACCCGCGCCGAGCAGAATGTCGACACCAACAGCCCGGTGCTCGACGAGGAAGGGGTGACCAGCCAGGTCCAGTTGATCGGCTCGACCGACATCCTCGCCCAGGTCGCGGCCAAGCTTAATCTCGGGCAGCTGCCGGAATTCAACAAGGCAGCGGACATGTCGCCGGTCGGCCGTGTGCTGGTCATGGCTGGGCTGAAGCCGGATCCGGCGCGTGTGCCGCTCGACGAACGCGTCGTCAAGACGCTGCGCGAAAAGCTCAGCATCTACCGCGTCGAGCGCTCGCGCGTCATCGTGGTGGAGGCCTCGTCCGAGGATCCCGCGCTTGCCGAAGCCATTCCCAACGCCATCGCCGACACCTACCTCGCGGTGCAGCAGCGGGCAAAATCCCAGACCAATGCCGATGCCGCAGAATGGCTGAAGCCGGAGATCGCCGATCTCAGCCGGCGGGTCAAGGCCGCCGAGCAGAAGGTCGCCGCCTTCCGCTCGCAGTCCGATCTGTTCGCCGGGCAGAACAATTCCGTGCTGGTCGACCAGCAGCTTTCCGAGCTGTCGACCGAGTTGTCGCGGGTGCGGGCGAACCGGACGACCGCCGAGGCCAACGCCGAGGCGGTGCGCAGCGCGCTGGCCAGCGGCGCCGCCGTCGACACGCTGCCGGTGGTGCTGTCGGCAGGGATGATCCAGCGGCTGCGCGAGACCGAGGTGCAGCTCAAGGCGCAGCTTGCCGACCTCTCCAGCACCTTGCTGCCCGCCCATCCACGCCTGCGTGCCTTGAACGCGCAACTAGCCGACATCCAGGTGCAGATCCGCAGCGAGGCCCAGAAGGTGCTCGCCGGCCTGCAGGGCGAGGCCAGGACGGCGGCGCTCCGCGAAACCGAACTGAACGGTTCGGTCAATCAGCTGAAGGCGCAATCGGCGCGGGCGGGCGAGCGGCAGGTCGATCTCAGGGCCCTGGAGCGCGACGCCACCGCCCAGCGCGCGCTGCTGGAATCCTATATGACGCGCTACCGCGAGGCCGCCTCGCGCAACGAGCGCAACTACTCGCCGGTCGATGCGCGGGTGTTCTCGCGCGCCGTGCTGCCGGCCGAGCCCTTCTATCCGAAGCCGCTGCCGATCGCCGGCGCCGCCTTGGTCGCGTCGCTGCTGGTGATGGCCATCGTCACCTTGCTTGGCGAGCTGTTCAGCGGCCGCGCGATGCGTTCGGCACCGCGGGTCCGGGCCGAGCCGATCGCCGACATCGAGATGCGCCCCGTCGACCTCCTCGCCGCACCGGTTGCCACCGTCCCGGCGCGGGCCGCGAGGAGCGGTCCACCGGCGACAGAAGACGCGTGGCAGCCTGCTTTGCGTCCCGACTGGGCGGGGATCAGCGTCGAGACGGCGGCCGAACGGCTGATCACCGGCGGCGCTGCCCGCGCCATCTTTGTCTCGCCGGACGGCGAGACTGCCGCCGCCGCCGCCGTCCTGGTCGCGCGCGAGGTGGCCGATATCGGGCTGCGCGCCCTGCTTGTCGATCTCACCAGCGGCCAGGGCGCGGCCTGGCCGATGCTCGAACGCCGCGACCGGCTCGGCATCACCGATCTGCTGGCGGGCGCGGCCGAGTTCGGCGACGTCATCCATGCCGACCACTTCTCGGATTGCCATGTCGTGCCGATCGGAACCGCCGATCTGGAGACCGCACTCAGCGCCGGCGAGCGGCTGCCGATCATCGTCAACTCGCTGACGGCGGCCTATGACCTGGTGGTGATCGAATGCGGCCAAGCCGATGCCGAAGAGATCGCCGATTTGAGCGGCGACGGCACCGTCGTGGTGGTCAGCACGCTGCATCGTTCGGAAGAGGCGACGCAGATGGGCACCGGCCTGGAGGCGGCGGGCCAACGCGAGGTGATCCTGGTCCAGCTCGTCCCGCCGCATGGCGTGAGTGGCCCGCTGGCCGATCGCTCGGCGGCCTGATCCGACCGGGCGGGCTTCAGTCGTCTCCGCAGCCTTCGGGCTGGCCGGCGGCACGGCGCCGCAGCCGGCGGGCCGCAGCCCATAGAGCCGGGGTGGACTTGCTCAGCCGCTTCAGCCGGCTGGTCAGGGCAAGTGCTCCGGCCAAGACCTTGCCCTTGGCCGACAGGGGCACCAGGACATCGAAATGGCCGATCTCCACCTCGCACCAGAGCCGCTTGTAAGGCTCGTCGCCGACGCTGAAATCGTAAAGCGCGAAACCCTGTTGCGCCGCTTCGCGAATGTTTTCGAAGAACAGGAAATTGCCGGGGCTGGCCAAAGCGAGCTCGTCTTCGGCAATCGAGCCGAACTCGCAGACCAGGCTGTCGCCGCGCCGTGACGAGCCGGTTACGGCGCGCAGTTTGCCGCCGACCTCGAGGCCGTGCAGGACGAACGGCCTCGGCATCTCGGCCAGCGCTCCGGTAAAGAGATCGTGGAAGAAGGCCTGCACCTCGGCGGGGGCGAAGACGTCGGCGACGCCCATTTTGCGGAAGCGCACCGCCTTCATCGCGAAAAATGCTGCGAGCAGGCGCGCGGTTTCTGTCGGGGTGGCCGCCTCGATCCTGCGATGGCCGCCCGCCTCGGCGAGGCGTCTGGCCTGGCTGCGGTGCTGCTTGCGCTTGCGCTTGCCGCTCATCCGCCCAAGCAGCGCCTCGAAGCCGCCGCCGGTATCGGCAGCGAGCGCCACATTGGGGCTTGGCGTGGCCGGCAACAGGAGCAGGGGGTTGGCCGCTCCCCCGAGCTGCGGCAGCATACGCTCGCAGGACAAAAGATCGATGTCGGGGCGGATCTTTGCGAGAGCGCCGATCAGGGCCGCGATCTCGCCGGCGTCGATCGGATGGCTCGATCTCGAACAGAGCGGAAAATTGCCATTGGCATGGCTGCCGCCGAGGAAACGGGCGACACGGAACGGTCCGTGGCCGATGACCTCGAGGGCAAGCAGCAGTGCCGCGCGGCCATCCCGGCTGAAGACCGCGAACACGACATCGGCCGCTGTTGCCCGGAGCCAACTCTCCACCCATATCGGGTGCTGCGCCGGGGCGCCGATCGCGCCTGCGGCGGCCGCGGCCCGGTAGAGCGCCAGCGTGGGTTCGGTGGCAGAAAGCACGTCAACGGCGGCTGCTGCGGCATCTGCGGCGGCAGCGGGGCGCCGCTGCCAGGCGGCCTGAAGTGCCGCATCAACCATGCTTCAATCCATTTCCCGTTACAGTGAAACCCAGCGCTGCACTCCGTTCAGATTGCCCGCAAAAGGTGAAGAAATGTTCGACGAGCCCGATCTCTGGCGCAAGCTGGCCATCGACACCGCAAGGTTGGGCGGGCTGGTGCACCTGGCGCGGCCGCTGGTCGGCGCGGTCGGCGTCATCCTGATGCTGCACCGGGTGACCGAGCTGCCGGCCCACCCGCTGGGCTTCAACCGGCATCTGCGAATAACGCCGCGGTTTCTCGATGAGCTCATATGCTGCATGAAAGCATCAGGCTACAGCTTTGTCTCGCTTGACGAAATCGTCGATGCGCTAAGACATCGATCGGGCACCGGCCGGCTGGCGACGATCACCGCCGACGATGGCTACCGCGACAACCTCACCGAGGCGTTGCCGGTGTTCGAGACCCACGCAACGCCGTTCACCATCTATATCGCGCCCGGCCTGGTCGACGGAGCGGCCGATCTCTGGTGGGACATTCTCGAAGAGATCGTCGCCGCCGCGGCGACGCTCACCGTGCCGGGCGGCGGCGCCGGCACCGTCGTTGCGGCCCGTACGCGCGCCGAGAAAGGTGCTGCCTTGCGGCGGCTGGCCGAACTCCTCGGGCGCAGCCCCCGCCACTGGCAGCGGGCGTTGCTTGCGGCGCTGGCGCGTCAGGCCGGCATCGATTTTTCCCCGCCCCGGCCAGGTGTGCTGATGGCCTGGCCGGAGCTTGTCCGGCTTGCTGCCCATCCGCTGGCCACCATCGGGGCGCACACGATCCATCATGTCAATCTGCGCGAGCTGCCGGCTGCGGCGGCCCGGGATGAAATGGCGCAATCGGTGAGTGTCCTCGGCGCCGCGCTCGGACGGACGCCGCGCCATTTCGCCTACCCCTATGGCAACGCCGCGGCGGTGGGTGAGCGCGAAATCGCCTTGGCGGGCGAGCTCGGCTTTGCCAGCGCCGTGACCACCCGCCACGGGGTGCTGCTTCCGGGGCACGGCCGCCACCTGCTGGCGCTGCCGCGCATCTCCGTCAACGGCCGCTTCCAGAACCTCGGCCGGATGGGCGCGATGCTGTCCGGACTGACCACGCCGCTCGCCAACCGTGGCCGCCGCCTGGTGACGGTCTGAAACCAGGTCTCAGGACCCGCCGGCCGGCGGCTGGCGGGGACCGACCATCCAGCGGATGATGACCATCGCCGGCAGCACCCAGAGCAGCCCGCCGATCAGGAAGAAGCCGAGATGCACCAGCGGTCCCGACTGGCCGAGCCGGGCAACCGCGATGGCGCTCGCGGCGATGGCGTAGACGATGACCAGGGCGACCAGGAGGATCGACCCGACGAGTTTCCGGAGGCGCAGCGGCATGACCGGCCGGCTCATAGAGGCTGGCGCGCCGCCTGGCAACCGGGCCGCGCCGGATGGCGCGTCAAGGGGCGCGGCGGCGCGGCGCGACGGCATGTCGCGCGCCGGCCCGTCTTGCCAGCGCCGCCGGCATGGTCCACCAGTCGGCCCGGTTGCAACCGGGTCAGCGATGGAAGAGCTGTCATGATCGGCCCTGCCAAGAGCCGCGCCGCCGCGCCCGGCCGCGCCACGCTGCTTCGCAATCGCGCTCTGGTCCGGGGCTGGCTCTATGTCGTGCTGGTGGTGCTGTTTGCGCTGGTCATGGTCGGGGGCGCCACGCGACTGACCGATTCCGGCCTGTCGATCACCGAGTGGCAGCCGGTCCACGGCGTCATTCCGCCGCTCGACGCCGCCGAATGGCAGGAGGAATTCACCAAATACCAGCAGATCCCCGAATACCGGCAGATCAACAAGGATATGGACCTGGCCGGGTTCAAGACGATTTTCTGGTGGGAATGGACCCACCGCATCCTGGCCCGCGGCGTCGGCGTGGTCTTCGCCGTGCCGCTGCTGGCGTTCTGGCTCTCCGGCCGGCTCGAGTTCGAGCTGAAGCCCAAGCTGCTCGGCATCCTGGGGCTCGGCGCGCTGCAAGGCGCAGTCGGCTGGTGGATGGTCGCCTCCGGCCTCGTCGGGCGGGTCGACGTCTCGCAATACCGGCTGGCGACGCATCTCATCATGGCCTGCCTGATCTTCACCGCCACGATGGTGATTGCGCGCGGGCTCGCCCCGCACTCGGCCCCGCCGGCCGACAAGGCGACGCGCCGCACGGCGCTCGCGATCCTGGTGCTGGTGCTCGTGCAGATCTATCTCGGCGGCCTAGTCGCCGGGCTCGACGCCGGGCTCTCCTACAACACCTGGCCGCTGATGGACGGGCGCCTGGTGCCGGGCGACCTGTTCGTGATCGAGCCATGGTGGCGCAATTTCTTCGAGAATCCGAAGCCGGTGCAGTTCGTCCACCGGCTGGGCGCCTACACCGTCTTCGCGGCGACCCTGTTGCACGCCCTCGCAGCGAGCGCCCGTGCGCCGGGCAGTACCCATGCGCGCCGCGCCCGGCTGCTGCTTGGCCTGGTGACGGTGCAGGTCGCGCTCGGCATCTCCACGCTGGTCATGCAGGTGCCGGTCGACGCCGCGCTCGGCCACCAGGCGATGGCGCTGGTGGTGCTGGGCTTCGCCGCCGCGCACTGGCGCGGCACCCGCGGCGCCTATCCGTTGCCGAAGCGCGCGCCCGCCGCTGTCGCGTCAATGGATGCGGCCGAGCATCAGGTCCATGTTCTGGACGGCCGCGCCTGAGGCCCCCTTGCCGAGATTGTCGAGCAAGGCCACCAGGTTGACTTCGCCGCCCTCGGCATTGCCGAAGACGTAGAGCCTCATCAGGTCGGTGTCGGCCAAAGCCGTGGCCTCGACCCGCGCCAGCTTGGCGCTCTCGGCAAGCGGCACGACCTCGACCAAGCCGCCGCTCCGGTAATGGGCGGCCAGCGCGCCATGCAGGTCCTCCGGCGAGGGCCGGCCGGAAAGGTCGGCGAGGAACAGCGGCACCTGCACGATCATGCCCTGCGGGAAACGGCCGACGCTCGGCGAGAAGATCGGCCGCCGGGCGAGCAGTGCCGTGGCGCTCGATTTCCGGCACGTGCTTGTGCTGGAGCGAGAGCCCGTAGAGGAAATGCGGGGCGGCGATGTGGTCGGGGCGGCCGGCGTCCTCCATCTGCGCGATCAGCTGCTTGCCGCCGCCGGTGTAGCCCGACACCGCGTTGATGGTGATCGGGTAGTCGGCCGGCAGCAGGCCGGCGGCGACCAGCGGCCGGACGAGCCCGATCGCGCCGGTCGGATAGCAGCCCGGGATTGGCGACCTGGCGCGCCTTGGCGATGCGGCCGCTCTGCTCGGCATCCATCTCGGCGAAGCCATAGGCCCAGTCCGGATGGATCCGGTGGGCGGTCGAGGTGTCGATGATGCGGGTCGAATTGTGGCCGTCGAGCAGCGCCACCGCCTCGCGCGCGGCGTCGTCGGGCAGACACAGAATGGCGATGTCGGCCGTCTTCAGGAGATCGGCGCGCAGCGCAGGGTTGCGCCGCTCGGCCTCCGGAATCGACAAGAGCTCGAGGTCGCCACGCCGGCCAGGCGGGTGCGGATCTGCAGCCCGGTGGTGCCGTGCTCGCCGTCGATGAAGATCTTCGCCGTCATATATGCATTCCGTTCGCCGGACTTGGTCGCCCTGCCGCCTGCCGAAAGCCGCGCCTTTTGCTCAGCCTGCAGGCCGAGCACATACATCGCGACGGTGGCGCCGGCAATCGCGGTAATGTCGGCATGGTCGTAGGCCGGCGCCACCTCGACCACGTCGGCACCGACGATCTCGACGTGGCCGAGCTGGCGCAGGACCGACAGGATCTTGGCCGAGGAGGGCCCGCCCGCGACCGGCGTTCCGGTGCCGGGCGCATAGGCAGGGTCGAGGCAGTCGATGTCGAAGGTGAGGTAGGTCTTCTTGCCGCCGGTCCGCTCGGCGATCGCATAGGCGATGTCGGCCGGGCGCATGTCCTCGACCTCGTGGCCGTGCAGGATGCGGATGCCGAAATCCTCCGGCGCATGGGTGCGGATGCCGATCTGGATCGAGCGGTCGGGGTCGATGATGCCGTCGCGGACCGCGCGCGCCACGAACGAGCCGTGGTCGATGCGCTTGCCGTCGTCGAACCAGGTATCCTGGTGAGCGTCGAAATGGATCAAGGCGAGCGGCCCGTGCACGCGCCGCATGGGCCTTGAGCAGCGGCCAGGTGACGAAATGGTCGCCGCCGAGCGACAGCAGGAACGCGCCGGATCGCAGAATCCGGCCGGCTTCGCGCTCGATGGTCGCCGGCGTCTTCTGATGGTTGCCGTAGTCGAGCAGGCAATCGCCGTAGTCGATCACCGCCATCGTCTCGAACAGGTCGCGGCGAAACGGATATTGCGGATCGTTGTCGAAGATCGCCGACGCGCGCCGGATCGCCTGCGGTCCGAAACGCGCCCCCGGCCGGTTCGACACCGCCGCGTCGAAGGGAATGCCCCAGACCACGGCATCGGCGCCCTTGGGATCCTTGGAATAGCGGCGGCGCATGAAGGAGAGGGCGCCGGCATAGGTCGGATCGCTTGCCGCGCCGGCCGGCTTGCGTGCGACGAAAGCGTGATCGATCGACGTCGACGGCATCCCTGGTCCTTTTCTGCCGCGCCCACTCCCGGCGAGCTTATTCGACATTCGCTGTCGAAATGCGACATCTTTCTTGGCGGCCCGCGGGTGCGGCCGGGCCTTGCGATGTCTGAGGGCGGGAGAGCGGGCCGGCGCGTCGGCTGCCGGAAAGCTTCGCCGAGCCGGGCCTTTCGGGGATGGCCGGGAGCACCGGATGAGATGCTCCCGGCGGGCTGCATGATCGGGCCTCACGGCATCTAACGCAGCGCCACGCGATCTAGGCAGCGATCCGTTAACAGATCGTCACCCGGCCGAGTTTTGCTTCGAGGGCGGGCGGTCGGTAAGGCGGGCAGGGCGCCTCGCGTCATCGCAGTGTCACGGCCGTGCACTAAAGCCCCGTCCAGATCGGCGCCCGGGAGCGATTCGAGATGGTCTTCAAGCAGTTGGCCGCAATTCTTGCGGTCCTGTCTACGGCTGTGCCGGCCGCGGCGGCCCCGCCGAGCCGGGCGGCTGAGATCCTGGAGCGCTTCACCCACGCCAATCGATGGCGCGACCACGTCATGGTCGTCGCCCACCGCGGCGGCTGGATGGAGCACGGCGAGATCGTCGCCGCGGAAAACTCGCGCGCCGCCGCCGAACGGGCGATTGCCCTCGGCGCCGAGGTGATCGAGGTCGACGTGCGCCGCGCCGCCGACGGCACCTTCGTGGTCATGCACGATTCCTGGCTCGACCGCACGACCACGTGCCGGGGCGAGGTCGACAAGCGCACCGTGGCCGAACTCAAGCGCTGCCGCCTGGTGATCGAGGGCAGGGGCGTGGTGACGCCGGAGGTGGTGCCGACCCTCGGCGAGTTCCTCGCCGCCGTGCGCGGGCGCGCCCTGGTCAACCTCGACAACAAGCTCGAGCCGGCGGATCTGGTCGGCATGGTTGCGGTGGCGCGCGGGCTCGGCATGGCCGGGCAGGTGATCATCAAAGAGAACCTTTGGAATGCGGGCAAAGTCGCCGAGATGCAGGCGCTTTTGCCGGCGCTGGCCGACGCGCATTTCATGCCGATCATCGCCGACGACGCGGTCCACGATGTCGGCTTCCTGGAGGCGGCCAGCGGTGCCGTCCACGCCGACGCGGTCGAGATGATCAATTGGCGCCGGGACGGCGATGCGATGACCGCCGACGGCGGCGTCCTGTTCAGCCCGCGGGCGCGCGCCGTTGCTGCCCGAGGCGACTTCCATCTGTGGGTCGACACCTATTCCATCCTGCACAAGGACGGCGGCTATCTGGCCGGCGGCCGCGGCGACAAGCTCGCGGTGCTCGCCGACGTGCCCGACCAGACCTACGGCTTTTGGGTCGACCGCGGCGCCACCATCATCCAGACCGACGAGCCGCGCGCCGCAATCGACTGGCTGACCAGCCACGGCTACCGCGTCCCCTATCGTCCCTCGCCCGAGCAGGCGAGGCTCGCCGCCGACATGAACTGAGCAAGACCGCCTGAGCTGATGCCGCAACGAAAAAGGCCGCCGTGAGGCGGCCTTTTTCCATGCCCGAGCGGTGAGCTGCGCTCAGCGCTTGGAGAACTGGAAGCTGCGGCGTGCCTTGGCCTTGCCGTACTTCTTACGCTCGACGGTGCGGCTGTCGCGCGTCAGGAAGCCGCCCTTCTTCAGGATCGGCCGCAGCCCCGGCTCGTAATAGGTGAGCGCCTTGGAGATGCCGTGGCGGACAGCGCCGGCCTGTCCGGACAGCCCGCCGCCGGTGACCGTGGCGATGATGTCGAACTGGCCGTCGCGGTTGGTGGCCACGATCGGCTGCTTGAGGATCATCTGCAGCACCGGCCGGGCGAAATAGGCGCTGAACTCCTTGTCGTTGACCGTGATCCGGCCCGAACCCGGGCGCACCCAGACGCGGGCGATGGCGTCCTTGCGCTTGCCGGTGGCATAGGCGCGCCCGCTCTGGTCGAGCTTCTGGACGTGGACCGGGGCGGCCGGTTGGACACCCGCGGCGGCGCCGGCGAGATCCGCGAGCGAATTGAGCTCAGCCATTATTTGACCCTCTTGTTCTTGCTGTTCAGCGCGCCGACGTCGAGCGCGACCGGCTGCTGGGCGACGTGCGGATGCTCGGCTCCGGCATAGACGCGCAGGTTCTTCATCTGGCGGCGGCCGAGCGGGCCGCGCGGGATCATGCGTTCGACCGCCTTTTCGACGACCCGTTCGGGGAAGCGTCCTTCGAGCAGCTGGCGCGCGGTGCGCTCCTTGATGCCGCCGGGATACCCCGTGTGCCAGTAGTAGATCTTGTCGGTGAACTTCTTGCCGGTGAACACCACCTTCTCGGCGTTGATGACGATGACGTTGTCGCCGTCGTCGACATGCGGGGTGTAGGTCGGCTTGTGCTTGCCGCGCAGACGATTGGCGACCAGGCTGGCGAGCCGGCCGACGACCAGGCCGTCGGCATCGATCAGCACCCAATTCTTCGCCACGTCCGCAGGCTTCTGCGAAAAGGTTTTCATGGACGGGTTCCTGCATGAGCCTTCGCATGCGAAGGCGTCTTCTTGTTGCTTGCTTTGCCGAACGGGCTCCGCCGAAGCGGCCCGGACAAAGTAAAAACCGCAGCCACCGCTGGCCGCAGTCGAGGCGGCTTATAGTCCGGCGCCCGGGCTCGCGTCAAGCCGCGTTGCGCTGGACTTTGCCGCGATTTGATCAATAAAATCAATGATTGAAATGCTAAGGTATTATGATACCGTTGATTTCCTCGGAGCGATGGAGTAGGTTCCCGTCGCGTGCGCGACCAGCCTCCGCTCCTGCCCCGCCACCATCGCGATGTCGAACACCATCAGCGACCGGCCGAGCTTCAGGATCCGGCAATGGCCGTCGATCGGGCCAGCGCCGGCCTTGCGCATGAAATTGATCGTCAGGCTGGTGGTCACCGATAGCGGGTCGGGGCCGGCGTGGCTGAGGACGCAGGCATAGCCGCCGATGTCGGCCAAGGTGAACAGCGACGGGCCGGACACGGTGCCGCCGGGCCGCAGGTGCCGTTCGTCGGCGTCGAGCCGCACGATGCAGCCGCCAGGCGTCACCGCGACCGCCCGGTAGCAATCGCCGGCGGCATTGAGCTGCGGGTAGGCCGTGGCGAGCAGCGCATTGATCTCCTCCGCGTTCAGCACCGGCTTGAAGGCGTTCCGCTCGGCCACGCTCCGTCGTCCTTTCGCGCCTGAGAGAGGGGCGGTTTTGTCGAGCAAACACAGTTCCGGGCTGTTCGGCAACCGCCGCCGTGCTACTTATCGGCGGCCCGCCGGGCTCCCAAGTGAGCGGGGAGACGGCGCGCAGACGCGGGAGACCGGATGATGGCCGAGGTGGTAGCTTTGAAGCGCGCCGATGGGCGGGACGTGCTCGACGTGGCGCGGCACGGGCCGACGCTCAGGCTGACGCTCGCCAACCCGCCGGCCAACACGCTGTCGCTTCAGCTGATGCAGGCGCTGACCGGCGCGCTGGCCGGCGCCGCCGACGACCCGTCGGTGCGGGTGGTGGTGATCGCGGCCGCGGGCAAGATCTTCTGCGCCGGCCACGATCTCAAGGAAATGAGCGCCCGCCGCGCCGATGCCGACCGTGGGCGGGGCTTCTTCACCGCCACCATGGCCACCTGCGCGGCGCTGATGCAGACGATTGTGCGGCTTCCCAAGCCGGTGATCGCCGAAATCGACGGCCCGGCCAGCGCCGCCGGCTGCCAGCTGGTGGCGAGCTGCGATCTGGCGATCGCCTCCGACCAGGCGACATTCGCGACGCCGGGGGTCAACATCGGCCTGTTCTGCTCGACGCCGATGGTGGCGCTGTCGCGCAACATCGCCAACAAGCATGCGATGGAGATGCTGCTGACCGGCGAGACGATCGATGCGGCGAGCGCCCGGCAGTTCGGGCTGGTCAACCGCGTCGTGCCGCGCGAGTACCTCGCCCAAGTCGTCGGCAAATACGCCGAAACCATTGCCGGCAAATCTCCTTTGACGCTGAAGATCGGCAAGGAAGCGTTCTACCGACAGGCCGAGATGGGGCTTGCCGAGGCCTATGACTACACCGCCGAGGTGATGGTCGAGAACATGATGGCGCGCGATGCGGAGGAGGGGATCGGCGCCTTTCTTAGCAAGCGTCCGCCGCATTGGACGGGCGAGTAGGCGCGGAGCCGGCGGCATGGATCACGACGGCTACGACAACGCCTATATTTCGGACATCCTCAACGGCGTGCGCACCGTCGCCGTGGTCGGCGCCTCGGCCAACGACGTCAGGCCGAGCTTCTTCGTCACCAAATATCTGCTCGACAAAGGCTTCGCCGTCCACCCGATCAACCCGGGCCAAGCCGGCAAGACGCTGCTCGGCCGCACCATCTACGGCCGGCTGGCCGACGTGCCGGAGCCGATCGACATGGTCGACATCTTCCGCGCCGCCGACGCGGTGCCGGGCATCGTCGCCGAGGCGCTGGCACTCGATCCGCTGCCCAAGGTGATCTGGATGCAGCTCACCATCCGCAACGACGCGGCAGCCCGTCAAGCCGAGGCGGCCGGCCTCAAGGTGGTGATGAACCGCTGTCCGAAGATCGAATATGGGCGCCTGTCGGGCGAGATCGGCTGGAACGGGGTCAATTCGCGGGTGCTGTCGTCGAAGAAGCCGATCCTACGGCAGGGCTTCCAGAGTTTCGGCGTCCGCGCGCGCTGACGCGACGATTCTCGGGCGATGTCAGGCAATTTTATGCTTGGCAAGGGCCGGGCGGCTCCGCCACTAATGCGCAGCCTTCAACGACAGGGAGATGCCGACGATGACCGATCACGGCCCGGGGTTCAACACGCTTGCCGTCCACGCCGGCGCCAGGCCGGATCCGGCGACGGGCGCCCGGGCCACGCCGATCTACCAGACCACGGCCTATGTCTTCGACGACGTCGACCACGCCGCCTCGCTGTTCGGGCTGAAGGCGTTCGGCAATATTTATACCCGGATCATGAACCCGACCCAGGCCGTGCTCGAGGAGCGCTTGGCCGCACTCGAGGGCGGCACGGCAGCGCTCGCCACCGCTTCCGGCCATGGCGCCCAGCTGCTCGTGTTCCACACCATCATGCGGCCGGGAGAAAATTTCATCGCCGCCAGAAAGCTTTACGGCGGTTCGATCAACCAGTTCGGCCACGCCTTCAAGAGCTTCGGCTGGGAGGTGCGCTGGGCCGATACGGGCGATCCGCAATCGTTCGCGGCCGGGATCGATGACAGCACCCGCGGCATTTTCATCGAAAGCCTGGCCAATCCGGGAGGCGAGTTCGTCGATATCGAGGCGATCGCCGCGATTGCCGCCGAGCATGGCCTGCCGCTGATCGTCGACAACACGCTGGCCAGTCCCTATCTGGTGCGGCCGTTCGAATTCGGCGCCGACATCGTCGTCCACTCGCTGACCAAGTTCATCGGCGGCCATGGCAATTCGATGGGCGGCGCGATCGTCGATGGCGGCACCTTCGACTGGTCGAAATCGGGCAACTACCCGATGCTGTCGGAGCCGCGGCCCGAATATGGCGGGGTGGTGCTCCACGAGACGTTCGGCAATTTCGCCTTCGCCATCGCCGCCCGGGTGCTCGGCCTGCGCGATTTCGGCCCGGCGATCTCCCCGTTCAACGCCTTCCTGATCCTCACCGGGGTGGAGACGCTGCCGCTGCGCATGCAGCGCCATTGCGACAACGCGCTGGCCGTCGCCCGCTGGCTCACCACCCGGGACCAGGTCGCCTGGGTCTCCTATCCGGGTCTCGAAGGCGACAGGAACCATGCCCTGCAGCAGCGCTACTCGCCGCGAGGCGCCGGCTCGGTGTTCACCTTCGGCTTGAAGGGCGGCTACGAGGCCGGCGTCAAGCTGGTCGAGGGCGTCGAGCTGTTCTCCCACCTCGCCAATCTCGGCGACACCAAATCGCTGATCATCCACCCCGCCTCGACCACCCATCGGCAGCTGTCGGAGGCGCAGAAGGTCGCGGCCGGCGCCGGCCCCGACGTGGTGCGCCTTTCGGTGGGCATCGAGACCGTCGACGACATCATCGCCGACCTGGCGCAGGCGCTCGCCAAGGTCTGAGAGAGGACGATCATGGCCTCCAGGCTGCTCTCCTTCGACCTTGCCGGGATCGCGCCGGAGACGGGTGCTCCGCCGCCCGGCCGGGTCCTGTCGGGGTCGCCGCGGTTCCTCACCTGGAACCTCGACGAGGCAGGCGGCGGTCTGTTCGCCGGGGTCTGGGAGGCAAGCCCCGGCGCCTGGCGCATCGCCTATGAGGAGTGGGAGTTCTGCCACATCCTCGCCGGGATTTCGATCATCACCGAGGATGGCGGAGCGGCAAGCAGGGTGAAGGCTGGCGACAGCTTTGTGCTCAAGCCGGGCTTCACCGGCATCTGGGAGGTCGTGGAGACCACCCGCAAGGCCTATGTGATCCGGCTCTGAGGGCAGCGGTGCTGACAGCAATTCCAGGAAAAGTGGCCACGGTTTTCCGTCCGGAATTTCGAAAAAACAAAGACTTAGAGTGGAGCACCGATGCAAAGAAGCGGTGATCCGCTCTGAAAACGTGGCAGCAGAGCGCTACCATCGCACCTCCAGCCGCTCGAGCCCATGGAAATGGTAGCTGTCGCGGTAACGCGGCGGTGCTGCCAGACGAAGGCGCGGCAGCCGGTCGAATAGGATCTTGAGCGCCGTCTGCAGTTCCAGGCGGGCGAGCGGCGCGCCGATGCAGAAGTGGATCCCGGCCCCGAAGGAGACGTTCTTGGCATCGCTGCGGTGCGGATCGAACCGGTCCGGCGCGGCAAAGGCGAGCGCGTCGCGGTTGGCGGCACCGAGGAGCAGGCCGATCCGCTCGCCGGGCTGCACCTCCAGATCCGGGGTCAGCATGACCGGACGGTAGACATGCCGGCTGAAGAGGTGGAGGGGCGCGTCGAAGCGCAGGCATTCCTCGACCGTTGCGGCGGTAGCTTCGGCGGTGGCGAAGAACCGGCGGGGGTCGCCGCCGGCGCCGAGAATTGTGCCGACGGCATTGCCGATCTGGTGGACGGTGGCTTCGTGCCCGGCATTGAGCAACAGGATCGTCGAGGCGACGAGCTCATCCTCGGTGAGCGCGCCGGCGCCATCCTGGGCGGCGGTCATGGCGCCGAGCAGGTCGTCGGCCGGGCGCCGGCGCCGGGACGCCGCTTCGGCACGGATGAAGGCGGCGAACTCGCGGGCCGCCTGGTTGGCCGCATCCGCGACGGCGCGCGTCGGGGCATGCAGATACATCGCCACCATCGCGTGCGACCAGGCGAGCATCGTCTCGCCCATCGCGGCAGGCACCCCGAGCAGCTCGGCGATGATGGTGATCGGCAGCGGCGCAGCGAAGGCCGGCAGCAGATCGACGCTGCCTTGGGCTTCGAAGCCGTCGATCAGCGTCCCGGCGAGTTCGGCGACGCGCGGCTTGAGCCGTTCGACCTGGCGCGAGACGAAGGCGCGGTTGACCAAGCCGCGCAGCCGGGTGTGGGCCGGCGGCTCCAGCTCGAGCAGCGAGCAGGCTTCCAGCCGGTCGAAGTCGGCCAGGTGGGCACGGTTGCCTGCTGGCGGCGCCGGCGGCTGGCGGCCGAGGCCCTTGTCGCGGAGCAGCCGGCCGACCAGGTCGAAGCGGCCGCTGAACCAGCCGCCGTAATCTTCCCAGAAGAAGCCGGCGGCCTGGCGGTTGAGCCAGGCATAGGCCTCGTAGGGGTCCTGCACGAAGGCTGGGCTGTGCGGGTCGAGCTTGAGCCGGCGCCGCGCCGCGTCGAAGCTGAGATAAGGAGGAGGGGCGTCGGCGAGAGCCATGGCTCGACTTTGTAGCGCAGTGGCGGCCGCTTGGCAGCCGGACTTGCGCGCGACGGGGACCGCGGGCGCGGCGCCGGCGGATCGGCGGGACAGCGGCAGGAAGACTTGACGCCGCGCCCGGCCTCATGGATGACCAGAGCGGCGCGGACGTGGCGGAACCGGTAGACGCAAGGGACTTAAAATCCCTCGGGCTTTGCCCGTGCGGGTTCGATCCCCGCCGTCCGCACCAGCTTGAAAGTAAACGACTTCTCGTTCCAATTAAGACGAGAAGCCAACGCCATCCTTCAAATCCTGGTACGAACTCTTGGTACGACTCGCCGCAAGGTCCATCGCGTAAAGCGAGCCTCGGAAACCGTCAGGCGTGACCCGCGACCGAGCCAATCTCGCCACCCAGCCCGTACATCGATGCGGAGATCGGCGGCGAGTGCGGATGACACCTGGAACCGGGCGCCAAGCCCGACCAGAGCGCCGAGATAGATCCAGTCACGAGGTGCTCCGATCCCCGGCGTGGCGAGGAAGCGAGCTTCACAGTCGACGGCGCCGTCGACCGGAGCCTCGCTGGCGTCGACACTCGACCGGTGGCCTGGAGGCAGACCGTAGGCCTTTGTCAAGGTGATCTGATTCGGGTAGTAACCGTCGGGCTGCAACCACCTAGTTGGCCGGGGCGTGGTCCTGGGCGAGCTGATCGCCATGGCACGAAAAATGGAGTGTTCAACTGTTTCGTAGGTCCCACCCACCTCGGGAACTAGCCGGCGGCTCCTGATCCTTGGCGAGTTCTTTAATATGTTAAGCTTTTTGCCATTGCTAATCAAATAGCTATCGGCCGGTCTGCGATGCTTTAGTTAACATGTTTATGCTGCACGTCGAAAGCCTTTGGTCGCGGCGAGGAAAGGACTGTTGCCAATCGATCACACATACCTGATTTGTCTCGCCATCGCTGCATACAAGGTTGCAACCTGCGCGCGCCAGAGGGATATTCTTTAGAGTTTGGAAATACTTTTAACGCTCTGTTGCGGAGTTTTTTCGCCGCTTCGCAAACGGGGTCGGCAGGTTCGTGGGCGGGGGCGCATCACGAGGTGCTCTTGATGACGCGTTGGATTTTTCATTCTCGATGCCGTGCCGGTCGCGATAGACGAGGCATTTTACTTGCCGCATCCCCCGCCTCTATTGCTCTCAATTCGCCGCAGGGAGGGGGTGATCGTAGCTACGGCCACCTGCTTGGCTCCGCATCAAAGGCAATACTGCCGAGGCTGTCGATATCGAGAAGGTTGCCGACGCCATCGGACAACCGGCTGCCGTTACTTACCGAGTTCTTTTGATCGTGGTGGCCATGACTTGACTGCCGGCGGATCAAGCCGCTGTTCAGCAAAGTCAAGTCTCGCGCGTGATGTCGAGGATGAATGTCCAGTACCCGAATGGGCTGGCGGCCGTGTAAGCCTCTCCGGGACAGACGAATTTATGAAGCAGCCTCCCCTCGGGTGGTCGCGCGATCCGGTCCACCTGTCCTCAAGACGGAAAAGAACGCCATCTTACGTTATTTCAATCGTGTTCGCGGCAAGTCTCGTGCTGAGCGCATTTGCCGCCGCACCCGCGCGGGCGCAAGATTTTTTCTTAAACTCCGAGGCAACGGTTCCTCCTTTTTCCCTACCCCCAGGCGCCAACCTGAACGTCGGTACCAATGGGCAGACGGGCACACTCACCATTAATACGAATGGCTCGCTTATGTTGAACGATTTGAGTATCGGCGGCTTCGGCGGCTTCTTCGACCCAGGTGGTGGAACGGGTACTGTGAACGTGACAGGTCCCTCAGCTAGCCTTGTAACTACCGGCTCAACCATCGTTGGCGCGAGTGCCGCTGTTGGTGCTGATGTTCCTAACATAGGCGCGCTGAACATTACGGGCGGCGGTCAAGCAACTGTGGACACACTCGTCATCAGCAGTGCTTCCGGCGGCGCCTTCCCGGGAATTAACGTTGGTACAGTCCTCGTAAGCGGTCCAGGTTCGACGTTAACCACTACTAATCCCGACGCTTCAATCGCTATTGGCCAAGCAGGCACGGGAACGTTAACGATTCAAAACGGGGGAGTAGTAAATGCTGCGTGCTGTCTGGTCGTGTTCGGCCCACAAAGCACGGGGGGAGGAACGCTTAACATTGGTGCCGCGCCCGGCCAGCCTGCGGTTGCCCCTGGCACGCTCAACACGTCTCTTGTGCAAATCCAGGGTTCCGAACAACAGGGTGTTCCTATCCCTGGTACCGCCGCTACTATCAACTTTAATCACACGTCAAACGACGGCAGCTACGTATTCGCGTCAACCATTAACGCGCCAAGATCAACCCCGGTTCTAAACAATGCCTCGGTTAACGTCATTGCCGGCACGACCGTCTTAAAGAAACCAGCGGAGCCATTTCCTGGTTTCCTTACCAACTACGGCGGCCAGACCACTATCTTTAGCGGCGCCACGCTTCAGGCGGGCGACCCAAATGTCTTAGGTTTTAACTCCAATACCGTTGTGCGGAGTGGCGGGACGCTCAACCTGGCAGGCAATAGTCAGTCGCTGCTCAATGACGGGCACAGCAATAATCCTTTTAAGACAACCACCGTTACGAACGCGGGCACGGTCTTGCTCGGAGTTCCAGGTGTAACCCCTCCAGGCACCACGCTCGCCGTCAACAACTACGTGGGCGAGGGCGGTGTCATGGCAATGAACACTTACCTGGGCTCGGACGGCTCGCCGTCGGACCGGCTGATCATCAATGGTGGTACAGCTACCGGGTTCTCGCCGATCCGCTTTACCAACGTCGGTGGGCCAGGCGCACTCACCACTGGGGACGGCATTCTCGTCGTTGAAGCTGTGAATGGCGGCACAACGGCAGAGCGTGCGTTTGGCGGCTTCGCCGTGGCTGGCCCCTATGAATACCTGCTTTTCCGAGGCGGCGCGGCACCGGGAACGGCGAACAACTACTATCTTCGAGACACGTTGCAGCCGGTTCCTCCCGAACCTGAGACGGGCGGTGACGGCTCGGCTGTGTTCCCCGATCCACCGGCGCCAGCCGGCACCCCGCGCCTGCGTCGGGAGGTGTCACTCTACGCGGCTGCACCGGCGGCTGCGATCCTCTATGGGCTCGACTCCATCGAAACCTTGCATGAGCGCATGGGCGGTAATGCCCAGCGGCTCGGCCCAGGTAGCAACGGCACCTACGACGGCACGCCTGACGGCGCCTGGGCCCGCGCGTTCGGTCACTGGGGACACCGCGACGGCCCGGGCATCTATAACGGCGGACCAAGCTTCGACTACGGCTTGGGCGGCGTGCAGATGGGCTTTGATCTCTATCGCAACGAGGACCAGTACGGCGGCCGCAACAATGCCGGCCTTTACGCTGGCTACGGCCACACCGAGGTCGATGTCGAGCACAATCTGCTGGGTCTCACCTTGAAGGGCGGCACAGACAAGCTCAACGCCTTCAGCGTCGGTGGGTACTGGACCCATTTCGGTCCGAGCGACTGGTACGTCGATGGCGTTCTCCAGGGCACCTGGTACGACGTCGACATGACCTCCCGGCGCGGCTTGCGGGACGGCGACACCGACGGCTGGGGGTTGGCAGCCTCGCTGGAGGCCGGCTACCCGTTCCACCTGGGCGGCAACTGGATCCTGGAGCCGCAGGCCCAGCTGGTCTATCAAGCGCTCAACATCTCGGATTTCAACGACGGGGTCTCCGACGTCCGCTACTCCGATACCAACTCCCTAGCGGGCCGGCTCGGCGCCCGGCTGGCGCACAACTGGGATCTTGATGAAGGGCAGGCCACTTCCAACGGCGGCGCGGCGGCCAGTGCCCATCGCGAGGCCTCTGCCTGGCTACGGTTCGATGTCTGGAAGGAGTTCATTGCCCAGCCGACGACCGAGTTCTCCTCGGCTAACGGCTTCGTTCCATTCACCGCTGATCTGGAAAACAGCTGGATGAAGATCGGCCTCGGCGGCACCTACGACTTCGCCGTGAACAGAACCGTCTACGCCAACATCAACTACGACCGCAGCTTCGACGGCGACGCTGATGGCTGGGAGGGCAAACTCGGCCTCAAAGTGACGTGGTGAGGGGTCGACGCCTGATTTGCCCTACATTTTGCGCCGCGTCAGAGGATTGAACCAGCAACCGCTGGCCCCGCAATATGGCGTGCGATGCAGACGCCGCTCCCTCCGGTCCACCCTGGCGAGATCTTGCGTGATGAGTTCCTGATCCCGCACCAGCTCAGACCCAACACCGCGGCGAAGCTGCTTGGGGTTCCGCGGACCAGTATCGAGCGCATCGTCGCCGCAACCCAGCCGATCACCGCCGACACGGCGCTGCGGCTTGCCTTGCCAACGGGCTCAGTGCGTTGCTGATATGAATTCTGTGATCATCTTGACGAACTCGTCCTGTTTGGACACTGGCCCTTCGTGACCGGTTTCCGTCATCACGATCAGCTTAGAGCTCGGGATGCATAGGTGCGTGCAGTCGGCGATGTATTTGAAGAAGAAAGGGGTGTTCTCTCCTCTGATGATGAGTGTGGGTGTGTTGATCTTCTTCAACTTGTCGCATGTGATGTCCCATTTCAACTCATCCCACATGGCTGGCACTGTCCGTGCGTTGTCGAGCTGCATTGTCTTCAGCGCGTCGGCTTGGCCTTCCCAACCGCCCGGTTTCATCTTGAATACGCCTTCGATGAGCAGCTTCGCCGCCTTGACGGAGTCTCCTGCTTCCACTGCCGGTCCCACTTGGCCGAATATCTGACCTTGGGATTCCCTGGCTGCTTTACCTTCTTTGGTACTTTCGTATTCGTCGATGAGCTGACGGACTGTGGGTTCGTAGAGAACCATGCTCTTGATGAGGCTGGGGTCTTGTAGGTCGGCTTCGATTGCGATGGCGCCGCCATAGGACCATCCGACTAGATTGGCCGGCCCGACGTTGATGGCCTTAAGAAAGCTGATCGCGTCTTTTCCGAAGGTTGGGACGCCAAAGTTCCCGCCTTTATCCGGCCAGTCGTCCTTGCCGAAGTATCGCTGGGTGTAGTTGATGAACCGATATTTGTCGCCAAACTTGCTTTGCAACTGCTCGTAGACGCGCATGTCGGATATCGCGCCGTGGATAAAGAGTACCGGCTCGGTCGCCTTTACCTACGTCGACGTAGTGAATTTTGATGCCGTTGACTTCGACTTCTTTCTGCTGAGCCTCCCCGGCAATGGCCGGGAGTGCTAGGGTCAGACACATGACCAGTGCCAGTCGAATTGAATGCGTTAGAGACTGCAACATTGTAATCCTCCCTTGCCTGGTTGTGAACCACTCCAATGGTCAAGTATTGCTGCCCCCCGGCTCAATCAGAGGCCGTCGATCTTCTTTGTTCTGCGTTCGCTCGGGTTCTATCTAAGATCGCTAAAGAAAGCTGATTTATGCCGTATCGTATGCTTGATGATGGCCATGTCTGGAAAAGCTTGAAGCAAAGCAGATATTCCGCTCAGTCAAGGTCGGAGAAGATACTCTTCAAACGAGAACTCTTACAACTCACGGAAAATATTCCAGCAAGCCCTTCTTTTCTGATTGAGGATGAGGCGAAAGATTCAACAAATAACACCGTGAGGCGGACGCTCGACGCGCATCTGGTCTCTATTGAGGAGCCGGAGGCCTAATCGACCCCATGTTGGCTTCGTCGACTGCGTCTGCAATGGCGCAAGCGCGGTGTCGGAGGCCCCCTTCATCGCACCGACGGTGGCGGGATCCGCCTCGACGAGCGTGAGATCAGCAGTCGGTTCGATCACCGCCAAGCGGCGCACGTGGTAGGCCTGACCGAGCACTGTCCGACGGTGTTGGTGGTCACCAGAACCATGGCGGCAACGCCGATCACGGCGATCAGCCGCATGGCGAAGTGGCGGTGCGACCGAACGCCATGGCGAGGGGGATTCGGGCGAGTTCGCAGGCAGCCAGCATCCCCTGGTGCGATTACAGCTTTCTGTCGGCAATCCGCCAGATCGCTTGCAGGCTGTCGCGCACGTAGATCTTTCTGTAGGGAAAGAGCGTGATCTCAACGTTCCCAGGGCCGCGCTCAACGGCTGATATGACGTGGTGGGCACCGATCAGGATGCGGCGGGTTCCGCCGTCCACTTGAAGCTCATTCAACTCGCTCATCAGCGTGGCTCAAACTGCGATGACTGTCAGGGCGATTATGGTGCTAAAGGGTCGAAGTGCCCTTCAGCTTGCGGTGCAGCCGGGTGATCTGCGCCTCTTGGCGCCTCTCCCGGCCGGGCTTGGCGCCATGGCTATGATGGCGATGAACAGAATAAACAGTGCAGATCCTACGAAGATCATGTTTAGCTCCTGATGGGCCAGGGGATCAGGCCCCGTCCTGGCAGGGCTTTCGGTTCATGTGAGTGCCGTCGGGTGCAACGGCTTGCGCCGGGGTGCCAACTGCTTGCGTCGCGCTGCCACGCCGCCTTCCTGGCCGAATCGCTCCCTGACCCCCTTTCCCGGTCGGACACACGGGTCCCTCCGAGAAGCCGGGCAACATCAACATCTTGCGGATTTTTTGGCGTGCCGAAAAAGGAAGTCGACGCCGGCCTCCCAGCTGTTGAGCATGACCAGGAAGTCGGCCGAATTGTCCTCGCCGTTCTCGCGCCCCGGCGCAATGCCTTCGGCGGGATCGCTCAGCAACGGCTACCGTGTCGAGGATTGAGCGGCGACCGCCCTCTCGACCGAAGCCCGAATCGGGTCGAGGGCGCAGGCCTGCCAGTGTTCTGCCCGGTTGAAGCCGGCTTTCAGGCTGTCGAGGTAGCAGCCGCGGTCGTGCATGGCGCCGACGGCGTAGAGACCCCGAGCGGCAGAGCCCAGCCCTGGCAGCGAAGCTGGACTGGCTGGCCAGGCCCAGCCAGGAGAGGTTCGCGAGGCCGCCGGCGCCACCTTCATGGCCGACCTGGTAGCCAGCCAGACGCACCGTCCCTGACGGCCGATCTGGCGCTATTCGCGCATCATCGCGATCTGCGCGTCGAGCCCTCCGACCTCGGCCACTCGGCGTTCCGCTCATCCAAGAGCCTGTCGACAGTGTTTCGCAGCAATCGCGCCGCCTTCGCGTCAAGCCGGAAATGTTGGACAACTTCCGTCACGACCTCCCCGACTGGCCGGCCAATCGCTGGCGCAGCGTCGACGATCCGTTGCGCAAGCCTGCCTGTAAAAGCTCGTCGCCGTCCTTTCTGTCAGGGGAGCAGTCCGGCGAGGATGGCGGCTAGGTCGTCAAGCAGCCCCAGCGATACCCCGTCCACGGTCCGCCGCACCCGGATATCGCGCAAGAAGTCCGGTTGCTGCGAATCGGCGCCGAGCGCCTCAAGTTGCTTCAGCAATTCGCGGATCTGTTGATCCCGCTTGGTCGACCGCCGGGCCGTTCGGTCATGCCGCTCGCCAGCCGAGGAAGCCACGCCGTTTCGGCCACTGGTCGGTCACTTGCCGATGCGCTTGCTCGATCTGGCGCTGCGTCGCCTCGGAGAGTGAGCGCCAATGGTCGCGCTCGCGCTCCGCCTTCTCGGCCCGTCGGGTTTCGGCCGCCGTTGGTGCCTGCAAGCCCTCGATAAACTCGCGGGTGTAGATGGCGGCGGGATTGTCCTTGGGACTGTCGGTAGGACTTTCCTGGGGACGGTCTCGATACGCGACGGGAACTGTCACCCGGACTGTCCCGTCAGTGCCGGTCGTCTTCGCCCAGTGGCGGCGCTGCACCGTCTTGCGCGCACTGTCAACCTTGACGCCCAGGCGAGTGGCGAGTTCGGCATAGGTGAGGCTGACCGTGTCCATGGGCGTTGTCTCGAGGACTG
The DNA here is from genome assembly GCA_963791325.1 of uncultured Alphaproteobacteria bacterium. Taxonomy (GTDB): domain Bacteria; phylum Pseudomonadota; class Alphaproteobacteria; order Rhizobiales; family Rhizobiaceae; genus JBEVJK01. Next base: position 96,393 of record CAWBRU010000023.1, read on the forward strand.
TCGGTAGGACAGTTCTAGGGATTGTGCCGGGACGGGGCTAAAGTTTCGTTTCGGTACGGCGGACAGGTCCTCCGCCCGTCGTGCTCCCGCAATCAATGGAGCCGCGCTGCGGCCGCCTCGGGTACGGCCGGATCGGATGCGGGATAGCGGCAAGATGGCGATCAGCAGCGCAGGTACTCCGCTATTTCCCAGGCAGATGGTAGAGTCCGAGTTTTCGCCCGCGCTTGTCATCGTGGCTCCAACCGAAACCCCCGTTATGCCTTTGGACTTCCCGGTGCCACCGTTGATCAGGCCACTGCCAAAGGTAGCACGACCGGAGTTCCCCCATTGTAGGACTTAAAGATCAAGTCGCCATCACCGTCTTTCCAGGTGTAATTGGCATCGTAGCTGAAGCTGCTCGGCGTCGATGAGCTATCCTCGATCTTGTTCTGATTGCAAAGAGCCGTCATACCATCATCGGGCTGGTGCACGCTCATGACGATCTGACGGCGCGCGCCACGGCAGCGGATCTGGCGGCAGCGGTCGGAGCAGGTGAGGCGCGAGCGGCGGCCGGGAAGCTGGCGATGGCAGACCGAACACCAGGCGGCTTCGCGGGCCGCATAGGCAGGCTGTCGGCGGCGCCGCTGGGCGACCGTCCTTGTCACGGTAACTGAGGCCATCCGGCAGGGTTTTCGCCCGTGTGCCAGGACGGGTAGTAGCGCGCGACAGGCGGCACCGCCCGGGCGGGTCGACAGCGGCCCCTCTCAGTAGGACCGAGCGTCGGTCCTAAGGCCAGTCGTCTTCGGTGTCTGAATTAGGAGCGTCGGCAAAGCTGCGCCAGCGACCAACCGGCTATGTTTGACAATTATCGCCTCAGTTGTCTGCTCCCACAATATGATGGATTAGTTTAGCTGACGCCGACCTAGATGGCGCGATTGATCGCACCGGGGCAGGGCGGCCTTTTTTCACAAGGAGACGTTTCCGGCTCCAAAACAATCAGACCCTCGGTCAAACACCCAACTACCTTGGCTAGGCTGCTGAGCGACTAAATCCAATATCATCGCCAATGACCGTTCTCGGCCCGATTGGCAACGGTTCCGGACTGGCGACGTTGAGTTTCACAAACTCGATTTTGTCGCTCCACACCTTTCTGAGAAGGTCCTCGAAGGCTTGGATGGTGAGTTGCTCGCCCGGGCAGCGGCGATAGCCGAAGCCAAATGGTGCAAAGCCCGCATAATCGCAGACGGGAAGCGCCTGGCCATTCGCCACTCCAAAAACAGTCCCGAATGCGCTGTTGTGCATCGAAGCCTTGCGGCCATCCTTGACGTCAAAAGAGGCCAGGTCAAACGGGCACTTGGCAAAGCCGATTTGCTTGGCTTTTACCTCATCCACCTGCGCGCTCGTCGGAACGTTCTCATATCGCGAAGGGTCGAACTTTTCAGGATGCTCCCAGTGAACTGGATCTATGCTCGTCGACGTGTGCGGGCTGATGATGTAGCCGTGCCGATCAAATTGCGGTGTCTGCGTCTCTCCAAGCGCGGACACACTGCCGCCGTTGGGGGAGATGAGCCGGAAGAGCTCCATTACGAAACGCTCAAGCGGTGTGAACGCACCGCCTTTTGCGTTGTCTGGATCGCCCTGCATAGTCTCCTTAAACGACGCTTGGATTGAGGGATCACCTACTCCCTGTGCCAGTCGCGCCATTATGTTGTAGAGAGAATTGCCCCACTGGCTAAACGCGACGAAGTTATGGAAGCACTCGAAAACAACATCCTTGTGGTCAAAATATGGGCTGTCTTCACCGTTTTTGGCCCAATACCAGGCAAAAGTCTTGTCGGGATCAGGCGTTTTCCCTGACAAAATGTCTGCAATCCTGTCGTCGATCCAAGCCTTGAGAAAATCAAGATTAGACCGGACCGTCATGTAATTCTCATAGACAATCCGTGTTGTCGGATCGCGATACGCCAAGACCGTGTTAAAGCTATCACCAATTTGGCGGACCCTCTCCGGGATGGCATCAGCCTTTACTCCAAGGTGCAGGTCCCAGTAGAGACCCCAGTAGCCCTCCAGATAGGGACGCATCAGCGGCTTGCCGACGTTGGCGTCTGCGAGAAGCTCGTCGAAAAAACCTTTGACCTTGTCGCCGTACTTTGCGCGGTAGAGATCGGGCGTCACAGCCGACATGTATATGCGCTTGCGGCGGTTGTCCGGCCCTCGTTTCTCCAATCCTTGCAGAAAGACGGTGACACCGTCTTCAGGAGCGGGCCTCCAGGTCGGGCTTAGCAGACCCCAAAGATCATTGGGAAGAGCATTTTCCTTGGTGAGGGCGAGGTCGATCATGGGAAGGAAAGACCGCTCTCCCTCGTACACGCTCACCAGGAAATGCGGAATGATCACGTTCTCGACATATGCGGGTTCGAAGTCTTTCATGAACTGGGCGCGTAACCGAGCGGCAGTCGCTGCAAGATCGCCAGGCGCAGGTGGCACATTATCTTGTGGTTGATAGTGAGCCAGTACAGGCTGAGCAGAAATTGCGGCAACCGAAGTTGCGCCTCCGGTGAGGAACGTCCTTCTTTTCATGGCAGCCCTCATTTCTTGCGCCTCGTCGCGCAGATGAATTGGGAAATAGTCGAGTGATGCTTAAATCAAGCATCGCACTTTTTGTGAAACGCAAGATCCAGGGGGAAAAAACTTTGGAGCCAAAGTTGGACCAAGAAAAACCGATCTTCGCGACGAGGTCGACCGGGCGCCGGTCTCTCTGCGGCCGGTACCGGAAAGTCGCCTCGCTAGAACTGAGCGTGGCCGGGAGCGACACCACAGGTACCATCCGCTCCCGGCCAGCCGTCCGCGCCAGCGCATCCAAGCACGCCCTCTGGATCGTCTTGAAAACGTTTGACCCGGACAAACATGCCGTCGGGCGCTGGCGGGTGGACAGCCCCGACGGCAAGGGTCGTTCTCGAGGTGATGCGGGTAGAGGCGATCCCGGCCAGGAGCCAGTTACAACGGGGTAACAATGGCCCTGCACTTGTTGCTGGCAGCCAATGTCTTGCGCTAGGCCGCCAACCCCCGCTTCGCTTCTTTCCGACCGGTCAGCGGTGACTATGTGCGCGACCGCTGGGCGCGCCGTGGTGGGACGCCCGGCTGAGCCCGCCGACCCTACTGCTCACTTCCCCTCGTTTTGGGCAGTGGCGGGCTCACTTCCCATCAAAGCAACGCCACCAGGCCCAGGCTCCGGTGGCCAGCCCGCATTGACGGATTGGCTGGCCGCCCGATGTCTGAGTGCGGCCGGCCGACGTTAAAGCGTCGGCAGCGACCGCTTCCGCCACGCGCGAGGAGGCCCGCGCCATGACCAGAGCCAAGCATATACCGGATGCGCTCCGCGAACTCGATGCGCTGGACGGCATCGACCAGGCACTGGCGCACATCTTCGCCGCCAAGCAGGTGCTTGAGGGCCTGAGCGACAAGGACAAGGCAGAAGACATCGGCTCCGCACTGATCACGGCCTATAAGAGCCTGACTCGGGCAAGATCGATTCTGGTCTAGTTGGCTAGAGAGTGCCTGACCGGAAAAGCAGGATGGCTGCCGGGCAGCGGTGCGCCAGTTCTTACTTCCATTCCCACCAGGGTCCGGTGGCGCCAACTTCAGTGCAAACCTTGGCTTTGTAGTTGTAGGGCTGCTCAAGAAATTTGTAGTAGCCCGGCATGTTCACCCGGAAAGCCTTGATCCAGAAATCGGTGGCGCTGCGGGCGTGATCGACCTTGGCGTTGAATTGCTGTGCCGACACGAGGATGCGGCCCCAGCTGTCGAACTCACTGGAGCGCCGCTCCTGACGCGCCCTCTCGCGGAAACGGCCGGCCTTGTCGATAAGTGCAAGGAGATCGGTGTGGTAGACGGTTAGTTCCTGCTGCCACGCCCGCTCGCGGCTCTTCCTGCTTCGCCACATCATCGCGCTACCCTCGCCCTTGGATCGGGCGCTACTAACGGGATCTGCGGCGAAGGTCTTGTTCAATCCCGCCAAATTGCTGCGTGGCAGCCAACGGCTTATGAGCATCTCGGGCGAGATCTGTTACCGGGCGATGCTCAACCGGCTAGCCGCCAACCGCCCCTCAGGGAAGCCCGGCCCCGGCGGGCGCCGTGCGTCTTGGATACAGCCGGATCAGATGCGAGATTGCGGCACGATGCCTCTCTGCAGCGCCGCCGCGAAAGGCAAATAGCAGCCCTTGCGCTCCTCGTAGCGTGGCGCCATCCCTGCCGCCTTGATTGCAGCGCGACTGGTCAGGCCCCTTTACTCGCCCGGCCCTTGAGTTGGTCGTGGCGGACCGGATACCAAGCAGCCTTCCTGGCGGCATAGGTAGCCTGGCGGCGACGCCGTTGCACGACCGTCTCTGTCACAGTAATTGAAGCCATCCGGCAAGCTTTTCGTCCGTGTGCCAGGACGGGTCAAGCGCCCACCTCACGACGCGGGACCGAAACGGTGAAACTATCTGGACCGGGCTCGTAGCTGCGATTGGGCGGGCATACCCAGGGTGAAGCGAGCCCGATGGTTTGCCCGACGGTCGGGTTCGCTTCCTAACAAAGCCGCCAGCCGAGAGAAGGGTCTTGCGGCGCCGGCGATCTAGGGGAGCGCCTTGGCAAGCTCGACCAGCGTCAGGCCGAAACGGTTGCGCTCGGCTCCTGCCAACGCCTGCCGCTTCCACCGATTGCGCTCGTCCTCGACTGCGCCCTCGGCGACCCGAATATCCCAATCGACCACGAGGATCTTCTGGATGACCTGGCCGAGATAGCGCGCCGCCGCGATGTTACCCGAGTTAACGGCGGCCAGCTGCCGACGCTCGGCAACCTCTCGCATCTGGCCAATCTCGTTCCACAGATCGAGCAGATGCATCGGTTAATCCTTAAGCTCGTGCAGCCGGAAAGCCCGATATGCGGCCGAGTTCGGCCATTGCTCGCCGGTCGGCAATGCGACGAAGCGCGGCGAGCACCGCCTTGACCCGCAGCTCGGCGTCACCCACCGCGTGGACAGATGCCTGATCGCTCCGGTCGGCCAAGCGGCTCGCGCATAGGCCGGCGAAACGTGCCCCTGATCTCGGCGCGGTCGACGACACCGCTTATCGGAGTAGTCGGCGCCCGGCCGCGCCCCGAACTGCTGTGGAGCGGCCAGGCGAGATTTGCCGCAATTGACCGATTTCGATACTATTTAGGCAGCCGTGTATACTCATCATCACCGGTAAAAGTGCTCGAAGGTTTCACCCAGTTTTTCACGCGCATGCAGGCCTCGATGTAAATGTCGAGGGACTTACCTAGTTGGATTTGATTCTCCATCCCGATCATCAGGCAACTGGCATAGGCCAGCTCGGCTTCCGAGCGGTCGTCAGCAAGTGTTGGGCTGACGAAGAGTACGCTTGCGGTCAAAAAAACAGTCGCTCTGATCATGCTCCGGTCTCCTCCTCACCTTCGTTCGCATCGTTGATATGAATGGTTCGCCACGAATGGAAGCAAGAAAGTTTGTCATATGTGACAGAATTTTTGGAGCATGTCTGGAGTGCGCCCCTCGAAGGCGACAGGATCAGGCGGCAGTTTTGACAGAATGCCGGGTGTGTTGATCCTCGAACTGCTGCGGGCTTAGATATCCAAGCGCCGAGTGTAGCCGGCGCTCGTTGTAGACCTGATCGATGAAGCGCGGTAGGTCGGCGGCGACATCCGCAAAGCTCTCGTAGGCCAAAGGGTAGACCGCCTCGACCTTCAAGGTTTTCATGAAGCTCTCCGCCTTGGCATTATCGTAGGGGTTGCCTCGACGACCCATCGAGCCGATGAAGCCGCGAGCGGCAAGTGCCTGCCGATAGGGCCCCGCCGCGTATTGCGAGCCCCTGTCTGAGTGGTGGATACAGCCTGTAGTCGGTTTCCGCTTCTCGACGGCGGACTGCAGCGCTGCCAGCGTCAGCCGCACGTCCATCGACCGCGCTATCGCATAGCCCACCACCTTGCGCGACCAGGCGTCGAGGATGACGGCGACATAGACGAAGCCGGCTGGGATTGCGACATACGTGATGTCCGCGACCCAGAGCCGGTTGGGACCATCGGCGACGATCTCTCTTGCCAGGTTCGGGAAGATCGGCAGGTCGTGATCGCTATCGGTGGTGGCTATGTAACGACGGCGCCTGCGAGGCTGCAGGTCGTGCTCCCGCATCAGGCGTCGCAGTTTCTTATGGTTCACGACGAAGCCCTGCTGGCGTAGCGCAGCCTGCATGCGGCGATAGCCATAGGTCTCGAAGTTGTCGGAGATCGCCACCATTCGTTCGACGAGCGCGGTGTCGTCAAAGCTCAAGGCCGGCCGGTCGTAGTAGGTCGAGCGTGCGATGCCCATCAGCCTGCACCCTTCGGCGACGGAGATGCCCCGGGGCCGGTGATCATGGATGTAGTCGCGCTTCTCGGTCGCGGTCCGTGCTTCAGAGCCCCCTTTAGAAACTCGATCTCCAAAGCCTGTCTGCCGACCAGCCGCTCCAGCGCAGCGATCCTGGCCTCATAGGCTTCGATCGTGCTTGCCGCGATAGCCTCGTCGTCAAAGGCGCCGGCTTCGAACTTTTGGATCCAGATGCGGACCAGATTCCGCGACAGATCATGCCGCCTGGCGAGTCCATGGAGCGTCTCGCCGGCAAGATAGTCCTGCACGACCTCACGCTTGAACTCGATGCTGTGGGTGCGATGTCGAACCATGGGCTTCCATCCTTCGAAAGCCCGGCGAGCCGGTCAATGCCCTTCCACCAATCTGTCCATCCACAGGGGCGCACTCCACTCGTAGGGCGATGAACGGCCCCAGCGCTCCGGCCATGGCCCTGTCGAGCAGGTCCGCGCTGCCGCCCTCAGCGACCAGATGGGAACGTGAAAAGCATCAATCGCCAACTTTTGTACCCGGGGCCTCATAGGCGGCCTTCCTCCTGTCGCGCGCTGCCAAGCCGGGATCCTTGGTCGGCGCCGACATCTGGGCAGGCCGGCCTAAGGGATGCGCGGTCATTGGTCGTCCTCCGACTTCGGCCTGATTAGCAGGTCGGGCGACTTACCGAGTAGGTCGGGCGCGGGTGGCTGGAATTTGGGCAGCTCGCCTTTCTGCTGCGTCTCCAGCCAGACTTCCGCCTCCTGGTCGACGCACGCGCCGGCGTCGAAGGCCGAGTTGGGCCAGCGTTGCTGGCAGTCGCGCTGTATGGTTTCGGCCACGTCGGCCGGCAACTTGTGCAGCAGATGCGTGGCTTGCGCAGTGGTCGCCGTCGCACCGATGGCCAGAGCAATCAGAAGCCGTTTCATGAGCGGCTGGCCAGCTGGCTCATCTGGGCGAAGCCACTGGCCTTGCCGATACCGGAGAGCGACTTTTTAGTCTGGAAGGCGCTCTTGGCCGCCGACCAGGTCATCGCCGGCATCTGCGTCTCGAACTTCATCATCGAGGCGGCGATGCGAACGACGATGGGGTCGGTTTCAGCGGGCACGGCTCATCTCCGGGAACGGTGGCCGGCGCCGGCAAAGACGCCGGCCGGGAGGCCAAGCATGAAGTCGCAAAAGGCAGGATAGCACGGATGGGGCGGCTCATTCGCCCCAAACCAGCGTCGACGTTGCGTGACAGAATTCGAACGGGGTGCCGCCGTGACGCTTCGGCGACCTCGACGCCGCCCGCGAACCCTGCGTGAAAAATACCCTCCCCTTAAAAGGGGAGGAGGGATGCCGTTGTCGCCAGCGCGACAGCAGGTGCAAGCGTGCCGATGGTTGGGAGATCGGCGCCGGCCAGTTGACCGGCAGCACCAGCCGGCATCGGTCAGATGCGCAGCTGCCTGAAGTCTGATCGCCTAACCGCTAGGGCGGCGCGGTCGATTGAAGCGACGCGCTTGCGAATGGCCAATGGCGCGCCTGCTTCCTGATCAGCTCAACGATCCTGGCGTTGCTGGTAGTGGAAGCAGTCGGCTGCTGGCTTCTTGACTGGCCTGAACTATGGTAGTGTTCGACCTCTGGTGCCCCAACGGGAGTTGCGAGGCACAAAGACCGTCACCAGGCGAAGTGTTTCATTGTATCCCTGCTCCGGTCGTGCAGGCACCTGGCGGTCGAACAATCGTTCCTACCTCCGTTCGCTTCGCTCACCACAGGTCTCGGGACTTGCGTCGCATCAAGATGATGCTGGGCTGCGAGCCCGAGTTCGATGACGAGATGGACGAGATATTTTTGACCCGGCGTGATGGAGTTGCCCCTGGTCAGCCGAGCCTTACCGCTTGGCCGACGACACCGGCGAGCAGTCGGGTGTAAGGACGCGGGCCAGGTTCCACATAGTACGCTACCCGAGTAGCGTCTCATTCATCTATGAGGCTTCGGAGATCGCCAGGCTCGAGGCCATGCCGCCGCTCTCGGAGGCGAAGCAACTTTATGTCATCCGAAGGGTGACCTTGGCGGCGCAGCTGAGTGCTTTATTGATGTCGCATGCGCGGTATTCTGGCTGTCACAATGGGTATGCTGACCAGCATGATCGGGGGTGGGCTGATCGGCAGCCCCGCCCTCACAATCGTCGGATCGATTCTGTTTGCGACCGGGTTCATGATGGTCGTCCTCGAGGGCGGTTGAGCGCAGCGGCGTTGTGATGTGTCTGAGCAGGCAATCGACCCGCGTCGTCCAGCAGCCGTGGGCGACGCGCTAATCCATGACCTGACCGAGCACAATTGGCTCAATCTCCGACTGCCAACCCTTGGCGGCCTCTACGCCTGGGAATTCGAGCTCGATGGTCGTCCGCTGAAGGTTCGTGTCGAAGGGCAATTTGTCTGCAGCGACTGCTGCGCTGACGGATCGCTATGGCACCAGCCGGGCCGAGGCCGGCAACCGCTGTGAACTGGAACTGGCGCGGCTGTTGATCCGCTCCGGCTGGACCCAGGAGGATCTCGCCACGCGGCTTGGCAAGAACCCCGGCTGGGTTTCGCGCCGGCTGCTGTTCGGCCGCTATCTCACGTTCTTGCCAAATGGCAAGACTGCCGAAAACAGCCTCTGGCGCGGCTGCTCGGTGTTCCACGGACACGCATCGAGGGCATCGTCGCCGAGACGCAGCCGATCACTGCCGGCACGGCCCTTCGACTTGCTCGCCTGTTCCGCACCGCTGCGCTGTTTTGGCTCACGCTTCAGGCCAATCACGACCTCGCTGCGACCCCGAGGCGAAGATCTCAGTCGAACTCGGCCGGATCTTGCCTTTGTCCAAGCGTCGCTCGCGAGGATGAACTTACCTCCGCCAAATCCAAACGCAGTCGGGAAGCATCTCACGGATCTTGAATTTGCCGGCCTCCGGCTTTGGCTGGATCAGCAGTCGAACGTTGTCGGGCGGGCCTGGATTTATGGGTCGCGCCAGTCTGGCATTCGGTGACCGAAACTAGGGCTGGCGCTGCCGCCGGACATTGACCTCGCCATCGAACTCGCGCCGCACCTTGCTCGAGATGAGCCACCTGCGCCGGAGCTTCGAGCGGTTCGTGCGGCAGCGACCTGAATTTGGGTTCGCGCTCGCCATGCCTCCAACGACTGCTGGCTATGTTCGGGCGCAAGCGACGCGCAAATCGAGTTCCCCAAGGAAGGCGCATACATCGGCGAGAAGTGTGCGAAATCGTCGAAGCTGCAGATCCACCCATTTCCACAGTTCGTGAGGCGCCGCTAATGAGCGTTTCCGTCTCCGCCGGTCAAGGGCGTCCTCAGCGGTTCCCCAGACCCTCTTGGCAGGCCAGTAGGCCGGCAAAGGATCGCTGGGCGCTTCACTCAGGGTCGGGTTAGCCGGGGCGCATCCTCAGGCACTGATCCTTCCGGGCGACCAAACGCCAATCTGCGGTCTTGCCCGCTCTATCTAACAGAGCTTGGCGCGCTCTGTGAACCAGTTCGCGGAACGGCCGGCTCGTACCGGCAATAGTCCCGGCTGGGCAGGAACTTCCACGGGGTGATCTCATGTCTGATCTTGATAACGGTTCAATGCGCCGTGCGGATGCGACTTGGCAAGGCCTGATCGTACTCGCGTCGGTCGGCGCGCTGTGCCTTGTAGCGAGCCAAGTTCTCAGTGTGCCAGACAATTGCCGCGGTGTCTCGAACGCAAATGTTGCGAGGGCGGAGTGCTTAAGACAATTTCCCCAATACCCACCCAATCACGGCAACTAGGCTTCGTCGAAAAATCTGGCCAGACAAGCGCTGACGTCCGCCGCCCGTCTTGGATACAGCCGGATCAGATGCGAGATTGCGGCACGATGCCTCTCTGCAGCGCCGCCGCGAAAGGCAAAATAGCGGCCCTTGCGCTCCTCGTAGCGTGGCGCCATCCCTGCCGCCTTGATTGCAGCGCGACTGGTCAGGCCCCTTTACTCGCCCGACCCTTGAGCCGGTCGTGGCAGACCGGACCCCAAGCGGCTTCCTGGCCGCATAGGCAGCCTGGCAGCGCCGCTGCTGGGCGACCTTCCTTGTCACGGCAATTGAAGCCATCCGGCGAGGTTTTCGCCTGCAGCGCCAGAACCGTCGAGCGCGGTGAAACTAACTTGGACCAAGCTCGTAGCTGCGACTGGGGGGAACAGTGCCAGTGCATACCAGCGAGCCCGACGGTTGCCCGACAATCGGGTTCGCGGTCCTCCCAGCGAGGTGGCTCGCGGCGCATCAGGCTATCGAGCCACTGGGGGAGGGGCGAGGCGGAGCGCCGAGGTAGCGGCAGGCGCACTGGTCGCTCTAGGCACGTAGTCGCCGGTCAAGGAGCCAACCGATGGCGAGCAGAGTGGCGATGTTGAGGAGCATGCAGATCCCGATCATCACGATGCCCGGCAATGGGATTTCGCCCAGCCATCGGCTCGCCAAGCTCCACGGCAGCGCAAAAACGATGGCGTAGATGCCGACCAGCGGATCCGGGGTCATTCCAAACCATCCCGCCGCGTTGGCGGGAATGAGAAGCAGAGCGCCGACACAGAGCAGGGCGTAGATGGCGACGAAGGGGGTTAACCCCCTCATCAATAGCCCGGGTCAATCGAGACGACCTGGCCCGATCCGGTAACCGTGCAGGTGGACTTGCCCTCTGCGCCGGTGTCCATCTTCAGCACCCAGTTGGCGCCAGACCGCTGGGCACCTCTCGCCATAGATGTGCCCACCGCCGCATTCTGGAAGTCATCGGCGCGCTTCATGCAGGCGTTGAGCGCCGCCTCTGGGACCTCGCCGGATGCGTCGCCCGTCGACGCCGAGCCGGCGTCCTTGGCCTTCATCGCGCCGCTCTGGCCGCAGACGGACGCCTTCTGCTGCGCAATGGCCTTGTACTTACCTTGGCTGACCGACACTTTCACGCAGGTGCCGGTCGCAGCATTCAACCAGATGTTGTTCTTGACGTTCTCGTAGCCACGCGCCTGCATCTCGCTCTCGGCACCGGCGGCGCGGGCGCCAACCAGATCGGCAATGTCGGCGGGCGCCTTGGCCAGGGCGGGTGAGGCTGCTGTGAGCGCCAGACAGGTGGCGAAGATCAAATTGCGCATGGTGAGGCTCCTTCTTGCAGACAGTGCGGATAGCGAATGCGACGGCTTGGCTTATCTCCGCAGCCAGCTGGTGAGAGGGGGCCTTGCCTCGGGCGACAGTGGAGTGCGGGGCTTGCTCGGCGTCCCGCCGAGCGCATCGAGCCGCGCCTCGCATTCGAGCCGCAGCAGCACCCAGGGGGAGTCGCTTAAGGAAAGGTGCTTGCCGCGCGAGAGATTGAAGTCGTGCTTTGAGCGACCAACCTTACTCGCCCGGCCAAGCTCTTTGTCGGCACGGATGCAGACCGGATAGCCGCTGTCAGGTATGTTCGTCGCCATGAAGTTCGGCCGTCGCATCGGTGGGACTTCGAGCGCCGAGCCGGCCCTGGCAGGCCGGTTCGGTCCGAACCCAAGGTAGCACGCGAGGAATCAGCACTCTAGCCCGTCGAACAGCCGCTCGAGCCGCGGCCGCTCACAGACCCGAGCGCCGTTGCGATCCCGGCCAGCGCCAGGTCGAAGCGGTCACGCTCTGCCTTCTCCAGAGCCTGCTGCCTCCACCGATTGCGCTCATCCTCGACTACGCCCTGGGCGACCCGGATATCCCAATCGAGCGCGATGATCTTTTGGATGACCTGGCCAAGGCAGCGAGCCGCCGCGATATCGCCCGAGTTGACGGCGGCCAGCTGCCGACGCTCGGCAGCCTCCCGCATACAGCCGATCTCATCCCACAGATCCAGAAAATGCTTCGTCAAGGGCGTCAATCCTTAAGTTCGTGCAGCCGAAAAGCTCGGGAGACGAGATACGGAGAGCGGCTGATCTCCGACAGGTCCGGCTCGCGCGCTCGATAGGCGCGGCTCATCACGAGGTAGCGAAGCGTGTCGACCAGGTGGTCCTCAAGGTCACTATCGAGGTCCTCGGGATGAGTGGGATCATGTAACATCATAGGCGTTGTTCGGATCAGATCGCGGCAGGTCGAAAACACGAACAGCATCGGATTGCCATCGAGGTCGCCCTTCAGCCTGCCGCGCAATTCGGACCAGCCGCCCATCTTCGGGATCGACACCCGGGTGTTGTCGGCGCGGCGGAAGACGGCACCATGACGCATCAGCGTCTCGGCAATTGACGGGCCGCTGATGACGGCAAAGCAGGCCGGATCGGCGACGCCGTAATTGATCTTCTCCCGCCTGCCATTGCGTGTTTCACGTTTGACAATCTCGCGGGCGACTTCCTCGGCCGGCAGCTTCAGCCCCTCGTTGGGCTTGCCCGGTTGCATGCCGTAGTACTCCCGATAAATGACCAGCGCCCCGCGCGGCAACGTCTTGCCATCGTGCACGAACGTGTCCTGGACGACGGCAGCCCACAGCACCGCGAACGGCCTGGCGCTGCCCCAGTCGAGACCACGGGCCTTGGTCCACAGTTCAGGGATCGCGAACGGCTCGATGACGTGCTTGCGCCGGGACCATTCGGTGAAGAATTGGCCTTCGAGCCCGGCGTCCCAGTCGCCGTCGATCCACATCCGCCTCAGCTCGGCGCTGCCCGAGGCCATCAGCCGCTGGACATAGTTGGGGTCGTTGGCCAGCAAATGCGGGTTGTCGGCGATCTTCGAAGGGATGAAGCACCGGGTCAGGCCGGTTTCCGGATCGCGAACGATCCTGTCCGGGCCGTTGTCGACAAAAAACGATTTCAGGGCGAAATGGCTTGGACCGCCAGGATTGCAGGTCAGCCGCATCTGACATTTGACCCCGGCCGAACTGCGCAAGGTCGCCATCAGCCGCCAGGTTGGCGCCAGCGAGGTGAACTGGCCGGCCTCTTCGATGTAGACGCGGGTCAGCGACCAGCCCTGATAGGCCTCGGCATCGGTCTCGCGCTCCAGGTAGGCGCACGACAGCCGGGCGCCGTTGGGAAACTGGAAGTAAGAGCCGTGCTCGTGCCACTCGGCAGCCGAGCCGTAGAGCCGGATTGCGGTCAGGATCGTATCACGCAGGTCAGTGCGTTGCTTGCGCACCATCAGGCCGCGGGCATTGTCGCCGTGCTCGATGGCGTGGTACCAAAAATCGAGCAGGCTGCCGATTGTCTTGGCGCCACCCCTGGCGCCGCCGAACAGGATGATATCAGCGGGGCAGGTAATGAAGTCCCACTGCCGCCGGGTCGGGGTGACGGCGACCTCGATCCTCTCCATGTGCCTACTCCAGGCTGCTAATGCCGCGAAAGCCGCCGCTGCCAGTCGTCCTCGGAAAGGATGACACCGGGGGCAACGTCGGGGGCGGGAGCAGGCCGCCGGACGATGGTCTCGACCTGTGCCTTGTCGACGATCAGGCCATAGAGCTTGTTCTGGGCGACGATGGCGGCAACGGCGGCGCCGTGCTGGCGGTCCTCGATGGCATTGCGGCGGACTTCCTCGAGCTTGGCGTACTGTCCGTCGACGGTGACGGCGGCACGCTCTGCATGCTTTGCCTGGAGTTCGGTGATCAGGTTGGCGATCCGGGGATCCTTTAGACGCCAGTGGGCGCGGACGCTGGCGCCAGCAGGCTTGGCCGTGTAGCCCGCCGCACGGCAGGCGTCGACGCTGCTCATGCCGGCCGCGACCGACTCGGCGAACCGCCGCTGCCGGCTGCTGAGCGGCCGGGACGTTGCGGTGCGCTTGGTCGGCTTGGTCGGCATGGCGGAACACGATAGTCGCCGGGTGCATGCTGCTCAAGGGTGGCGGCCACCCGAGCATCCCTGGGTTCGACCGCTCAGCGCGTCCGCAGCCCCATCGCCCGGCAATGGCGGAGCAACGCGGCCTTGATCTCCGGCAGAGGGATTTTGGGAAAGCGCCTGTGCAGGCCAAGCACTTCGTTCTCGACGTAAATGGTCTCATCCGGCTTCAGCCCCAGCCGCTCGCGGATGGCAACGCCTCAATTGCCAGCGCCTGGTTGCGGCTCCGCGCGAAGGTCGGCGATGCGTCGCTCGATTTGGCCCGGTCCCCTGCTCATAGTGATAACACTTAAAAGGTTTTTAAGTGTTATCAACTCCGTCGTGGGCGCTGGTGTTCAGCGGCTCACCAGCATCTAGCGCAGATTTCTCGAAGCGCGCCGCCGCCAGGAAATCAGCGGTGTCCGGCATCGCCACCTTGGCGGCCGACCATCACCGTCGACTGCAGATAGCGTTGCTCCTCCGGGGCAACCGCATGATGCGCATCGTCTCGCCCATGATCAGCGGCGCCATGAACGACCCGCCTGCTCGGGATCTCTCGACCACAGAGGCGAGGTTCAGACGGCACCCGTTGAGCCAAGCTAGATCACCGGCCGTGCACGACTGAGCGCCCCGGCGCCAGTTTCGCCCGGAGCGCCGGTTGGCAGGCTACTCATTCTTTGCTCTCGATGCCTCACAAAGAGGTCGGCTCCAGAAGGTACTTCACGCTGACAATGAGCGTAAAGGCGAGCAAGGCGAGGACAAGTGCCCAGCCCAGAGGCACTCTATCTACCAAGCGCGGCCGGCTTAGCCGCGCGAACGGAAATTCATCAGGTTCCAGCTCGATTTTTTGCAAGTTCCGATCCGCCGACTGCTTCAAAGGCTCAACTCCAAGAGCACAGACCTGTAGGAGCTTCGGGTCCCTCCCACTTTCTGCCGCAAGCGGGACCCGAATGTGCGCGCAGCTTGCCTAACAGGAGATATATCGCTGGGTCGACACGGTGCTAGACGGACCAAAGTCCCGACATAATCGACAAAAGTGCCGGATCACGTTCAAAGGGACTATCTCCCGTCAAAGCCCCTATCTCCTTGGAGAGGATCGGGCGGGGCCATCCGTCTGAGGCGAGGCGCTCCGTGAGGGCACCGCGGTGTCCTCTTGCTTCGTCGAGTCACATGGGAATGGCAGTGCCAAACCTTCTGGCCCTCATGGAGCAGGTTCCTCCTGATTTGGGCCGTTCGGCACCAGACCCAAGTCGATGTTGGTGAACAGTTCGACAGCCGCCAGGATTGCCAATCCACTGACCAGAACGATTGCCAGCCAATGCTGCTTGCTGGCGAGCCAATCGCGCAGGCGCGGATGAATCCGCTCGAACGGGAAAGGAGCGAGGACGGGATGCAGAGGCGGCGACACTTCTTCGTCGAAGAGCCTCAGAAACTCCGCCTCGTTATCGTTGGTCCTCTGAGATCCGTCGTCTGGCGTCGGCAAGTCTTTCACCGTCGCTGCGGATCTTTTCCTAGACTTCACTTGCTTCAGGCCAACCATGCCTTCCTCTTTGGCTGCCTCTCACTTAAATGCCCGGGCGGTGTGCCGAGCGAGGTCCTCAACCGCCGGCTCAGGAAGGGTCCAGGCCGGGGCGGAGCCAGTCCTTGGACAACGGCTGCGCGGTCTCCAGAAGAGGGCCGTCCCGATCCTGCTGCCGTCATGGCGTGGGTTCCTCCTGATGTGGGTCATTGGGCACGAGCCCCAAGTCGATATTGGTGAACAGTTCGATAGCCACCACGCTTACGAAGCCGCTGACCAGAACGATCACCAGCCAATACTGCTTGCCAGCAAGCCAATCGCGCCAGAGCCGGCCCCACCGACTTTGCCGGAGCCCATCGAACCGCTCGACCCGGTCGAGATGGTAGTTGCCGATATCAAGCCGCTGCCCGGAATTGTTGTCGTTTGCCATATCCATCGCGCCTCCTGTGAGACCTGGCTGGAGAGGAGAGTCGGAAGAGCCCCCGCCGCTCTCGGGCAAAAGCGGCAGGGGCTGCCCACCGCCTTGCAGCGCTCCCGTGGGGTCGGGGGTCGTAACCTCCGTCATCGGGCCGGTCGCGCTATCGGTTGCGGTGTTGGGTCGTTGCTTGAGGCCAACCATACCTTCCTCTTTGGCTGCCGAACTCATCAGAGATGCTGTGAATTCTGTTGTTACCATTGGTCGCCAGCTCACCGGATGTCCTTATTCTCCGGTTGGTCTAGCAGGCCGGGTAGGGTGATGGTTCCCTGCACCGGCTCGTCGGGCGGCGCCGACCGTTCCTCACCTGGGTGGGTGCGCAGCCATTCGACAGCGGCTCTGTCAATGCAGGAGCCCTGGCTGAATCCCGAGCTCGGCCACTCCTTTTTGCACTTGTCCTCAAGCTCTCCGCCCACGTCTAACGGGATGTTGTGCATCAAGTGTCTGGCCAGCGCGCCTGTCACTGACAAAGAAAGGATAACCAGCGCGAACAGCATGCGTGTCATTAGTGATTTCCCTTGTCCTGTTCGTCTAGGTCTATAGTGCTCGGGCTTTACTTGCCCTTGCCACCACCGGAATTCTGGCCACCATTGCCATTGCCGTTCCCGCCGGCATTGCTGCCTCGTTGGCGTTCGCCGGATCGCGGCGAACATGAGCCTCACCGGCAGGTGCGCAAAAGCGCCTGACAATGACGTTCGACGTGAACAATAAGCTCCTCGATGGGATGTCCCGGGAACTCGCTCTGCAGCCACCGCGCCATGGCACGCCTATCGACCTCAGTGGTCGCCGGCAGCGCTACAAACGCAGCGCAGATGGCAAGGCTTATGCGTTGCGGGTCATTTTCGTTCATCGGCCTAACTCATCTTCGCGCCTCGCCTGTGCGCGCGGGATGTGTACTGCGGCTTAGTGGCTACGCTCTAGGCCGGCCGAGGGAGCCGGACACTTGACCGTGTACTGCTGGCTCCAGACACTGAAACAAACAGCCATGTTCATTGCCGTCACGAGGAGGCAGATCATAATGGCGACGTGTCGTTCTGCCACAGCAAGGTAACCTTAGGGACGTATATTACCTGTGCCACATGGCAGAAAGTTAGAGCAATACAGCCCTATCAGGAGGATGTAATCCAAATGGATGAGGGCTCCTAACCCGTGGTGAGGCCCCTCACACATCTCTAGACTAGCGTGCCCTCGTGCCGGCCGGCGGCGGTGGGCCCGGCGGAGGAGAGTTGTTTCAGCGACGGACTGGCTCCGCCCCGGCATGGACTACCCTTCAGCTGGGGGGCCGGTGCAATCTTCATTTCGACCGGCGGCGTCACCGCACCTCAGACGAAGCTCCCCGGCTTGCAACCCTTCGCTTTCGCTCCCGCGATCCGCGCCACCAGGCGCGTCATACTATTTAGCTGTTCTGACGCTGTTGTATCCAGGAAGTTTTCATGGTCATTCCGCATCATCGACGCAGCTCACTTTGAGCGCTTTGATGAGAGGTTTGGTGTTTATAGATACAAGAAATGCGCGTTTTGACTAAAGCATTCAACAAGTCAGCCGCCTATTCAAAGGTGAGCCGAGTAGGCTAATAAATCCCTGTTGCGCTCAGCACGCCGGTGGTTGTCACCAGCGGCTATGCAGCGGCGTGCGGTCATCGGTGAGCGAGGCCTTCTCCGGCTCCGGCAACTCGGCCAGGCCCAACCGAGCTAGGGCGCCCTCATTCGCCCCAGCCGCCGGTCAAAGCGGCGCCGACTGCCGCAGGGATGGCGCGCGCGGCGGAGCGCGGTGCCGTGCCGCTTTGCGGCGGCTCACTACCTCGGCACCCTGATTGGCGAGATCGGCCATCGGCGTGGCGCCCGCAGGGTGGAGTAGCGGCTGGGCGGCAGGGAAAGAGCCATGATCGGGTCCGTCGTCAGGGAGGCGCGCCTCCTGCTCGGCCGGCCGGGCGCGGCACAGCTATTGTCGCCGTATCTCGGGATCGTCAACAAGCGGCCGAAAACTGCTTGCTGGCCAGGAAGGCATCGTCAGTCGTCGTGGGAGCGCCGTGAGGTGTAGAAGAGGCCACGATCATCGACCTGGCCGTAAACCGTGACGTACGAGTGCCACAATTCGCTCCGGTTGAGACGGACGGTCTCGTCGCGATGGCGGACGACGACGAACCGGGCGCTGACTTCCTCGATGACGACTTCCGTCCAGATGGAGGGGCGATGCTTTTCGGTTTCGCCCGCCCAGACCTGCAAGGGAAGATTGGCTGGATAGAAGTGCAGCCGTCCCTTGAGCATGGTCGTCTGCCAGGACCGCCGCTCGTAGCTGCCGCGGCGGCGCCAGATACCGATCCGGCGGACGAAGGCGCGCAGCGGCGCCATCTCGGGACTGCGCCGGATAGCGTAGTGCATCCGGCCAAGACGCCTGTCGGTCTCAAGAACGCGCTCGACCAGCCGGTGGGCAGCCCGAGTCGCAGCAAGCCGCTGGGCGCGGGTTGAGGACCGGCCCGCGAGACTGTAGGCGGCATCGGTGATCGTCTCAATTGTCAGCGCCTGGTTGCGGCTCCGAGCGAAGAGTTTGGCGATAGCTCGCTCGATTCGGCCTGGCCCCCTACTCATACCTGATAACACTTACACGGTTTCTAAGTGTTATCAACTTCCGCCCGCGTGACAAGGTGGTGGTGGCTTCAATCGTCTCGCGAGCCACAAGCGACACAGAAGCCGAGTTTCATGACGCACGCTCCAGGCGCTTGCGCGCATTCAGGACCGCTGTATGCGTCCACTTGCCACCGCGCGCAGTCTGGACGCCGAGCCTGTTCAACTCCTGCGCGGCCTTGTTGGCGCTGAGGTCGGCCAACTTCTCAAGCGCCGGCTGGACCAACCGAGCGAATGCATCCGCCTGATCGCGCACTGCTGCGCCGGCTTTCTGAGCCGCGGCTGCTGCCGCGACCTTGTCATGAAAGCCCGCTGCCTCGCGATAGCCACCCAACTTGGTGCCCCGCGCCTTGGCCGCCGCCAGTGCCGCCTTCGTCCTGGTCGAAATCGCCTCGCGCACCTGTTCGGCGACCAGTGCCATGATGCCGACGGTCAATCGGTTAGCGTTGGGCATGTCGACGGCGACGAAATCGACGCCCGCATCGCGGAGGCTGAGCAGGAAGACCGGGTCGCGGGAAAGCCGGTCGAGGCGGCTGATGATGAGCTTGGCGCCGTAGCGCCGGGCCGCCTCGCAGGCCCGCGCCAGGCCGGGGCGATTGCGGTGGCTGCGGCCGCTCTCGATCTCGACGATCTCCTCGACCACCTGCCAGTTGCCGCCGTTGAGCCAGGTCTCGACCGCGGCGCGCTGGGCTTCCAGGCCGAGTCCCGACTCGCCCTGCTTGGCCGTCGAAACACGGAGGTAACTGATAAACTTCCCTTGGTGCCGGGTCATGGCCTTGTTCCTTGCTGACACTCTTCTACCAACGTTGAAGAGTTTTTGCAAGGAACTTCGCCGGGATTGTCTATTCATAAGCGGTGACGAGTTCGCCACCTGCGCAGCCCGCTACAGGTCAAGAAGGTATGTCGCACTACTTCAGCTATCGTGACTTAGCCGAGGCTTAGTTCATCGACGGCTCGTCGTCTTCCCCGTGCTCTCCAACTCCTCAAGCAGCTGTGCCAGCAGCTGGTAGTCGGGGCGATTGGGCTCGGCGTCCTAGTGCTCAACGGTGGCGCGAAAGGCCGATTCGAACAGACCGGGCGGCAATGTGCCGGAATTGACGAGGCAGCGCGCCAGGGTTGTGATGGCGACCATGTTGGCTATCGCGTGATAGCCGATCAGCTGCAAGGTCAGGTCGAGATGGGGCGGTTTCTTTCCCATAGCCGTCATTGTCCCGCTTGCAGTGATGAGGGACGGTGCGCCGGGACGATTAACTGGCGGTAAAAGGGAACTGCGGAACTCCGCGACAGCCGTATATTTTGTACTGAGCGGACGGTAGCGTGGCGTCCAACCTGCCTCCCGTCCCGGTCGCGGCGGTCGTTCCCTCAACCCCGGTCGCCGTGGCACCCTGCCTCAGGAGCAGCCATGGCGGTGAATAATCGCCGATAGGAGGGCCTCGTGAAGCTGCGGATCAAGATGAGCGAGATCGTCCACTACCAGTTCGAGATCGAGGTAGATGATGCCGCAGACGCTGACGCCATCAATGAGGCAGAGAAGTTTTGCGTTCAGAACGGTCCGCAGAAAGGGTGGATCATCGGTTCGGGTAATCGCGATCCCGACGACTGGGAGACGCTACCACATGAAGTCCCGGCACGGGGCATGTGATGGCCTCCAAGCTGCAAGATGATCCGCCCAGATTCTTCAAATGCGATGACAACGAGATGGTCGGCACGGTTTCGATGGTCCACGACGAGGAATACAGCCGCCGCCGGGTGACGGTGCGCCTCAACCCCGACCAAGCGCGGTCGCCCGCTGGTCGATTTGCCGGACTGAGGACGTGAAAATCCTCACCCTCACGTTCACCGGCCTGCTGCTGGTGCTCATGTTGGGTCTTCTCCTGCTTCACCAGATCGCCGTACCGGGGCTGCTGAGGATCACGCTCGTCGTGCTGTTTGTTGCTTTGGTCGTCGTAAATCTGGCGCTGATCTTGCGCCGGGGACGCGACTAGTGGCCGAGCCGCAGTTCAAATATCGCTAGGACCGGACCTGGACCGACGTGCCGGAGGACTACACCGCCTTCGATAGTGAGGTGAAGATCGGTCGCGTTCATCGGCTGAACAGCACCAGCGCTGGCCGCTGGTACTGGGCAATGAACGCGGCTGTCGAGTGGTCAGGCTCGGTCGCCGGCACGGTCGAATCCCGCGACGAAGCCTGCCACGAAGTCGAGCGTCAATATGAAGCCATGGTGGCGCGCATCGCCGCGGCGAAGGCGCGGGGCTGGAAACCGGGTCAGCCGGTTCGAGGAGGACACCGTCATGGCTGACGATGACGAGGTCGAGCAACGCATCGACTTGGCGATCCGCGCGGCGTTGCAGACGATGCTGCCGTCAACCGAGATCGACGTTCGGGCAATGGCGCGCTGGCTGCAAACCGAGTTTCCCGGCACGAAGCTGGAGGTGCTGGTCGAGCAGGTTGAGCGGCAGTGCAAGAGCCTGGCCGGGACCGCTGGTAGCGTGCTGATGCCGACACCGGTCAACAGGCCGAAACGCGAGTGGCCACCTCCGCCGTCCGACCGAGTGTTCGTCGTCATCATCGGCCTGCTCATCGGCATGATCGCCTACCATTTCGTAATTGCGGAAATGCTCCCCTGACGTGCTGTCTGAACGTTGGACGGCAACCGCTTACGACCGGCTCGCCCGTCAGTCGCGGTCGCGAAAGGCGTCCTTTGGCACCGCTGGCAGCTTGCCGAACTGCTGGTCGAAGTCGTGCCGAAGCATCAGCTGCGTGCTGAACAGCTCGGCATACGGCAGCTGCCTCCAAACGCGGTCGAAGACCCAGGCTTCCTGGCGCTCGCGGCGATAACGGACTGGCTGGCCGTCGAGAACTGCGCACCGCAGCTCGGTGGGCGATTTGTTCGGACGCCTTGGCGCTCTTGGCATGATTCGATCCCCGTGCGCTTCAACCCCGACCTGCGCCGTCCTTGCTGATCATCGTCATCAGGCGAACCTGTATGTCAGCTGCGAAGAGGTCGGGGGCGCGGGCGATAACTTCTTTGATGTGGGGGGTCTCCATGTGCTTGTCCCACTCGCCACGGTCGGCCCAGGTCTCTTAGAAGGTAAACTCGGCCGGATTGTTGTCGTCCTGATGAAGATCGTACTTGATGCAACCCGGCTCGGCGCGCGTGGCTGCTGTGAGAGCGAGGAGAAACTCTTTCGTCTCCTCGATTTTGTCGGGCTTGGCGACGAGGTGTGCGATAATCGTCAGCTTGGGCATGTCATCCTCCTCCGTCTATTGGTTAGCGGGCGAAGCCGATGCCGTAGTCTTCTCCCTCGACGCAATCTCAAACATGGCCTCGCGTAGGAGGGCCTATCAGTTGTATTCGAGCAATCTTTTCCGCAAAAGGGCTGCGATCACTTCCGCTACCCGAATTGCTGGCGATGCTCAAGGACGTGATCAAGAGTGAATCCTGGCGCAGCTGGCGCTGGGTCGCTGTGCACAGCTTGCGATAATTGCGCTTATCGCAACATGGCGAGGACCTCTGCGCATACCATAGATGCCCCAGGGACGGGTTCTCGCCGACAACAGATTGGCAGCGGAAAGCAAACATGCCGTCGCGGCAGGCCCTAGATCGTCGGGCAAATCACACGATGACCAAATGGGCGTACAGAAATGGGCCTCTTTCGAGTGCTGGTGAGGTTGTTTGCGGGAAAAGGCCGCCCGCAATCCTATCGCACGACGACGGAACCGCTCGAACCGCTATCCCTTCGGACGAAAGCCGAGCAGCTTGTGGTCTTCCGGCCGCAGCCGGTTGAGACCGTTCGCCAGGATCGGTGCCGGCCGCAGCCGGTCGAAACCGTCCTACAGGGTCGGTGCCACGTCATCGATGGAGATACCATCGTGATCAAGGGCATTCGCATTCGGCTTGCCGGCATAGATGCGCCCGAACTGGATCACCCTTGGGGCCGGCAGTCGAAATGGGCCTTGATCCATTTGTGCAACGGGCGGACGGTGACAGCCCGATTTAAGCCCGAACTTTCATACAACCGCAGGGTGGCAGAATGTTTCCTGCCCGATGGGCGCGATTTGGCAGCCGAGCTAGTCCTCATGGGATTAGCTCTGGACTGGCCGACATTCTCTGGCGGCAAGTATCGGCACCTAGAGCCGCAAGATGTCCGACGCAAGCTCCGGCGGACCGCGGCTCGCCAGAGCAGCTTGCTCCAAGTGCTGGACGATTAGTTTGCCTTTGGCCGTTCGCCTGAATTTGTCCGCGAGCGCGCGCGCTGGAATGATCAAGGCAGCTTTCTTCTACAGCCAACAACGCCACCTTCCGTCTTCTCTAAGTCGCCCACGCACGCACCCCGATCAGCTATGCCGATAGCCGGGTGTCGCAGATTAACACCGGCATTTACACCGAGACCTGGAGAATTCTCCGGGTCAAATCGAAAAAGGAGAGGGTCATCATTTGGTGAGGCTCTCACAAAAACGACGCCCCGCTATGGCCGTCGTAGCGGGCCGCATGGCGGGCGTATCTCAACAGCATGTCTAAGCTCGCGTGCCTCGATTGATCGGCCACCCTGGTGATCGGCTCGCGCGCCGCGCAGGCCGAGGTCACGTAGCCGCTGCGGAGGCTATGAGCCGACCAGTCGCCCTCCAGGCCGGCGGCGGCGGCCCGCTTCCGCACGATCTCCGATGCCGAGAAGGCGGACAGCCTCCCGCCCCGAGGCGGCCGCCCTTGCCTATCGGCCTGAATACCGGCCCGCTCTCGATGCCGCTGGCGGCGAGCCAGACCTTCAGCGCCTGGACCGGCTGCAGGATTCGCCCGTTGGGGATCGGCAGTGGATCGGCGGTGCCCAGCTGGTCAGCCTTTGTTACGCCCAGCATGAGGTCGACGCCGTGCACATTGAAATAGAGATGCTCGACGTCCAGGCCGACGAGTTCGCTTCTGCGGAGCGCGCCGGCAAAGCCGAGCGTGAGCAGGCTGCGGTCTCTCAGGCCGGCGAGATCGTCGGGGATCAGCGCGACCATGGTGGCGATCACCTCGGCGGTGGCGGCCGACGCTTGCTTCGCCCGCGCGGCATAGGTGCGGGCGATGCGGGTGAGCACGGCCCGGACGACAGGATGTTTGCCGGGGAGGTCACGGTAGCCGGCCTGCTTGTGCCGGTCGGTGATGGCGCTCAATGCGACGCTGATCGAGCCCGGCTTGATGCCCGCGCGGGCCCGGTCGCTGATGAAGCGGGCGACGGTCTCCGGCTCGGCCGGCAGTTCCGCAACGCCGGTTGCGGAACACCACGCGGCAAAGGTCTTCCACTGCGCGGCGTAGCTGGCCCGTGTGTTGCGGGCTTTGCTGGCTTCAGCGAAGGCTTTGACGTGTTCGCCGGTTAGGCTGCGGGCGCGGTCGACGGCGCTGGCGGAAGGGATGATCGCCGGCAGGTTGCCGTTGTCATTCCTGCCATTATCGCAAGCAAAGTCGAAGCTCATGCAGGTGCTCTCCGTTCAGATCGTTGGGCTGGTGACGCGGGCTCCCCGCCGCCGTATATTGGTACCACCTACTAATACATGGTACCAATTATCGGAGAACGCAATGGGTCGACCACCTCGAACTGTGAAAATTCGCACGATGACGTTCCGGCTCGACGACAACGTCGCCGCACGCATCGATGCCCTGGCCGGCGGCTATGGACGAAGCGTGTGGATGCGAGATGCGCTTTTGCGTGAACTGGAGCGCCAAGAGCGCGAGCAGGGAGTCGCCGGTAGAAAGGCTCGAAAGCGCGGCCCGAAGGCTGAGGAAAGCCGCTCAACCAGCTGATACCGCGCCGCGCGGCTCAAGGAAGCCATTCATTGCGTTGGTCAACGACACGCTGTTCCCGCCGGCCACAGACGACGAGTAACCGGGCCGGCTGCTGAAGCAGGTTGCCGAGGTCGTCGTACTGAACTGATAGTTCGTTGGCCTAAATCGGCCAGAAACCGGCCTAGGACCCGCGGCAAGGCGCCGCCGCCCCCCTCTCCCTCCCGAGCCCCTCTCCGCGCTCCAGTCTCTGTCTCCGTCACACCGCAAGCGACGCTGAAGGTCGGATTGGCAGCCGCGCGCCGTTCGCTTCCAATACGCGGCGCAAAGCGCGCGGGGAGTAGCGGGGGCTGGTCCGCTTACGTGATCGTGCTTGCTGTTCCAGCGCAAGTTAACTAAGATGATGAGCCTTGAAAACTCAGCTACAGCGTCGGCTACTAGTAATAAAGTCGTAGTTCTTGATTAAATGTGAAGCTCATCACTTCATCTTTCTATAACTTCCTCAGAATTTTTCCGTTGGACAACTTGGTTCAACGATCACATCTAGAGGAGAATAGTATGGGTGATTCAGGAACACACCACGATCCCGGTGGCGGCGGTCTTGACGGTGGCCTCGGTGACGGGCTTGGAGGGAAGCAGCCGCCTGCTTACGTGGTGGGCGAGGGCGGCGGGCCTGCGATGCCAACCGGCGGTACCGTTACCGACGACGAGAAGCAAACCGATGAAGATATCAGCACGGTATTCAGCACCTATACCGACATGTTCTGGGGTGTATGTGCTTGGTCCTCTCTTGGTGAACCTGAAGATTTCGAGTTTCAGGGCACCGTATGTACCATTGCCGCTGGTCTGCAATTGTCGGCAGACGTGCTCGACTTGCTCGTCGACGACCCGCCGCAGCCAAGCTATGCACGACCGGTTGCCTTTGCCCCACGCGTCTCCAATCCGCCGGCGGTCGCCGATCCGGCGCTCGAACCTTTCCGCGTCTGCGTTCAGCAGGCCGTGTTTTCGGCGGTGACGGCGCAGGGCTACCTCGACTCGATTGAGCGGCTGCAGGGCGCCATCGCAGCCAATGACACGACCTGGGCTCTGGTCCATCGCGGTGTCGCCGATCTGGCGCGGCAGCAGCTTTGCGTCGACATCGAGAACATCGGCTTGGCCTTAAACGCCGCGGGTAACGCAGTCAGCGGGACGAAGTACGACATCCCGCTGCAACCCGGCATGGGCGGCGTGAAGGAAATGCTCGGCAAGAGCGGCACCAAGGCCCGCTTAACCGCAGCGATGCGCGCCGCCGGCCTGACTGCCGCCGAGATCAGGAAGCAATTCGCCCATCTCGCCAGCGATCCGAAATACACCGGCCCGGCAACCACCTTCAGCCGGCTGATCGTCGACAACGCCGTGCAGGTCTTCGCACTGGCGGTCAAGCTGGGAAAGCAGGTCTAAGCCGAGCTTGGCGTCTAAATGGAAGGCCGGGGCGAACCCCGGCCTTCACACATTTCGCCGAAGCGACCCGACATGGTCCGCTGATCATGCAAAAGAATTGCGGGCTACCCAGAGTGACGCGGGCGGCGGCGCGGGCGGCCGGCAAAGCAAAGGTGGGCGCCTCCACCCGACAAGGCTGCCAACTGCTTCGAGGAGTCCTTTAGCCTGTCGGGCGAATGGCCGTGCGGCTCGGCCCAGACCGGCCAGGTCTCGCGGGTGTCGAGGGCGAGCGGCACCGGATCCCGGTCGACGGCGCGCCGGAGCGGCACCGGCAGCGGCAGGCCGGCCTCGGTGAGCTTGGCGGCAATCGCCACAAACGCCGGGGCAAAGGTGGTCTTCTCGGGTTTGGGCATCTGAATCACCTCCTTCAGCAACCCTGCTGCTCAGCAGCAAGACGTTCGGCCGAACCGACGTGTTCCACGACTTAGCCGGTCATCATTTCCTGGTTGATCATGCTCAGCCCTCCTCTGTTGCCCGCCGCCTGGTTCCGGGGTTCGATGAGGGGTGATCCTGCGCTGATCCAGCTGCGTTAGCGATTCTTATCACCGACGCCGGATGGACCTCTTGACGACGGAGTGTCCAATCCAACCTTTGTTGGCGTCCCGATTGCCGCCCATCGAAGCTCCCTTTGAGCCTGCGTCACCACCTCTCGCAAACCCTGCGCCGATGCGTTGCTCCCCCTTCACTCCCTCAATGCGCCAGGATAGCGGAAGCAACGGTCACCACTGACCGGGACACCGGGACATGTCCCGCTTTATCGGACATGTCCCGCCTGTGGGCATTTCGTAGGAGGGACCGGGACGACCGGGACACACCCCTTTAGGGTGTCCCGTATGTCCCGGCCTACGTAGCCCTTGCCAAGCGGGACATTCATGCTAGCCACACCCATTCGCCCCAGATACCGATCAGTTTCTTGCCGGCGAGATTTTCTTGGGCCCGCTGGAAGGCCTTCTTCTTGGCCTCGGTGGTGCCGGTGCTGACCCCGCGCTGATAGGCCATCGCCCGCCATTGCTCGATGGTCACCGCCCTGGTGCCGTCGGGGATGTAGTTGCTGACCGGCGGCACCACACCGCTGCCGATCACCGTCTCGCGGAGTGCTTCGAGTGCGATTGCCGCAGCGCCCGATGTGGCCGCCTTCTTGGCGCTGCTTTGGGCGCCCTCGACCGGCACTACCAGCGGCGCAGTGGTGATTCCGTCGTCGTCCTCGCCGATTACCACACTGTCGAGGCGGAAGCCGAACCGGCCGCCGGTCGGGCCGTCATTGGCCTTGTGCACGGTGACGGTGCGGCAGGCCATGTTCGTGCCGTTGATCTCGACGGTGGTGTCGACGGCGCCAAGCAGAGCGCCGTGGCCGCGCAGCCGCACGGCATCGTGCGGCATGTGATGAACGGCGTTGATGTGGGCAGTGCCGACCTTCTCCTGAATGCGCCGCACAGTGGCGACGAAGGCGCCCATGTCCTTAGGCGAGTTCTCGTCGCCGCCGCACAGTGCTGCCGACACCGTATCGATGCCGAGCAGGGCAAGTCCCTGGCCGAAGAAGTCTTCAGTGCGTTTGATGATGTCGAGCACGACCGACGCGGTCCGCCGGTCAACAAAATCGAGCGGCCCTCGGACCAGGGCGAAAGGGATGTCGGTGAGCCCGGTGTGTTTCTGGAAGGCAAGCCCACGCCGCTCGATCAGTTGCGGCCGCTCCAGCGCCAGGAACAGCGCCAGCCCACCACGTGTCATGCGGCCGAACCACGGCCACCTGGTGTCGCCGGCATTAGCGGCGACGTGCATGTGTAGGTCTTGGGTGAGCACCGACTTGCCTGATCCCGGTTCGCCGAAGGCGACCGAGAATTCCTCTTCGCCAAAGAGGTCGCGGGACAGCCAACGTTTGGTGGAAGCGGTGGCGAAGTCGCGATACGGCTTGAACGGCAGCCTCGGCTGCGGCTTGGTGGTTTCGGTGCGGTCCGGTTCGTGGCCGTTGGCTTGCACTTCGGCTTCCGCAGCCAGTGCCTCGGCGACCGCCTTGGCCTCCTTGGCGACCTGCTTGCGGGCGTATTCGGCGCGCTCTTGGCGCTCCATCCGCTCCAGTGCGGCACGGCTTTCCGGGGTCGAGAACGTCTCGCCGCTCATCGCCGCTCCTCCGCGGCGCCGTAGCGGTAGACCAAGCGGGCCCAGATTGTGTTGCGGCCGATCTGGATGAAACCACTGTCGAGCAACTCCAATAGCGCTCGAAGCCACTGCTCCTCATCGTCAGCGCGGTAGGACTAGGAGTCGCTTGAACGCCTGGGACATGTCGTCACTCCTCAGCTGCCGGATCGCGGCGCCTGTTGCGCGGCAACAGCCCCTGCTGCCTCATTGCCTCGTGGGCGGCCCTGACACGCACGCCAGCCGCTTCCTCGGCCGCAGCCAGCCGCTCGCGCCAACGGAGCCTCCTCGGCCGCCTCGACGACGCGGCGGGCCCGTGCGGCCGCGCGTTCCCTATCGGCGCGCGAGTCGAGCGTCGTGGGCGGGGCTGCGGGCTTTGCCAGCAGAACAGGCTTCGCCTCGGTGGCCTCCGGTTCGCGACGCTCGCGCAAACTGCATTCGTCGCTGGATTGCGCGCTGTCGCGCTGCTTTCGCTTGGCCGCGCGGTAGCGGCGCGCGCGCTCGGCATCCGTCATCGCCACCCCGTCGCGAGGCGGCCTGCCGCGCTTGCGCGTCCCGGTCGCTGTGTTGCTCGCATCGCTCATGGCCTCTCTCCCGCTCACCGCTGTCGCCAGCCGAATCCCACCTTTTGCGGGGGCACTGGGGGCGGCCAACGTCGCGACGCGACGCAATTGCGCGCTGTCCAGTGGAGCCGCCCGTCGGTTAAGTTATTGAGACGCCGAATAAATCGTGGCGCCCCGGAGACCGTTACGGCGGCCCGATCAACAGGCGCATCGGCGCCGCTGCCGATCAGGAATTGCTGGGGACGGTCAAGTGCTCGCATGCCCTCGCTCCGTCACGAAATCCGGAGGGGCTTGCAGAGCCGGTCGGGGGCGGGTAATGTCGTGGCCGTCAAGCATCACGAAACTGCCGACCGTCGCCGGGTGGGTCTTTGCAAGCCGCCCGGCGATTGTCATTCGGCGGCCTCGCGCCGCATGGTCCGATAGTTGTCGGCGAGCAGCATGCAGACCGCGTCTCGGGGGTAGCGGATCAGGTTTTGGCTGAGTTTGATGTATTCCGGCGGCCGCCCCAGGGCCCGGCGCTGCTTCAATGCCTCGCCCGACACGCCCAAAATTTCCGCGACTTCAGGCTGATCAAAGAAGGGCGCCACCTCGGCATCGCTGGCCAGCTGCCGGTATAGCTCAGCGCCGCCATGCCCTTGCTGGGCATGGTACGCCAGCCTTTTCCAGAATTGGGTGACGGTGGCGGAAGGCTGTCCGTTGAATGGCATGGCAGGACGCTCCTGATTGGGCATCCCTCCAGATAGTAGAACCATTGCGGGGCGGTCATGAGTGTATTTTCAGTCAACGGTGTGCAGCGGAGGCAGTCGAAAGCCACTGGTGCAGGCCCTTACCGTCGCCGTGAAGGGGGCAACTGGCGCACCTCGCCGTCAGGCTTGCCGAGCACGTTGAGCATAATCGCCGCCCTCTCCACGCCCTGGCGCCCGAGCGCCTCGGCGCGGCTGACGTAGCGGTTCGGCATGGCCAATCCGGCCCAGCCAAAGGCCTGCCTCAGTTCCAAGAGGTCAGCGCCGCCGACCGCCGCCCAGGTGGCTGCTGTGTGGCGCAACACGTGCAACGTGATGCGGGCGATCCCAGCCTCGGCGCAGATCGCCGTCAGCGCGGCGCAGAGCCTGCCGTAGTCGAGGGGACGCATCGCCTTGCCACTGAACACAGGGCCTGCATGCCGCGGCTGCCGGTCGATCAGCGTCGCCGCGTCGGCTGACAGCTGCCGCACCTGCCTGCCGGTCTTGGTTGGGATGGTGGCTTGCCGCCGCGCCAGATCGACCTCAGACCAGTCGAGCAGCCGAGCCTCGCTGATCCGCCAGCCGGTGACCAGGTCGAAGCGAATGAGATCGTGGAGCGGGTCGACCGGGCGCGCCTGCAAGACAGCGAGAAAGCGCGGCAAGCCCACCTCGTCGAGCCAGGCATCGCGCGGCTGCTCGGGGTAGCGTTTGATGCCGGCGACCGGATTGTCGGGCCGCCAGCCTTTGGCGCACGCCAGGTTCATCATCACCGACAGCACCGCGAGTGCGCGGTTGAAGTCGGTCGGGTTGGCCCGCTTCTTGCGCTTCAGCGCCGCGACCATGTCCGACGTGATGGCGGCGGCCCTGAGGCCCTTGAAGGCTGGGGTGAGACTGCGACGGATGCGACCATGATAGTCCTTGGCGGTGCCCGGCGCCTTGAAGGCGATATGCTCCACCTCGAACGCCGCGACTAAGTCTTCCCAGGTCGGCGCATCCTTTTTCGCCTGGCGGATCGCCTTTGGATCGTCGCCCATGGCAACCGCCTTGAGCATGGCAGTGGCCTCGGCACGCGCCTCGGCGGCACTGAAAGTCGCGGCGTCGCCGATCACCATCTTGGGGCGGCGGCTACCCCGGGGGCCGCCGCCGAACTCGATCTGAAAGGTTTTCGAGATGCCGTCGCCGGTACGGCGGAGTCGAAGCTGGAAGCCGGTCAGCTTTCGGTCGCGGTAAGGGTAATCGTCACGGCCGGCGGGCAGGACCGCACGGCGCACGAAGTCGTCGGAGATCAGCACTCTGGGCATGCGGTTTTGGTACGACTCTTGGTACGACTTTTGTGATAGTCGGCGATGTCCGATGATCACGGCAACTACCTCTTGTTACCGGCAAAGCCACAGTTTTTCAAGGCTTTGAAGGAGATGGCCGGATACCGGCGACTATCGGCCAAAAGAGACTTAAAATCCCTCGGGCTTTGCCCGTGCGGGTTCGATCCCCGCCGTTCGCACCAAGCCGGCTTTGCGCCAGGCGGCAATCGATCCCAGCCGATGCGCCGGCGGCAGCACACCTATAAGCCACGCAGTCGAGTGTGCTTGTGCGCCCCTGCGCGGCTTCGCAAGCTCCTTGTGTCGCCGCTATGGAGGGCCTTTCGCCACGTCTCGAGCTGCGCTACGCCAGCTCCATGACCATCGACCCCACCGATGCCGTCGAAGTCCGGCGCTGGCGCAGGCAGGAGCGAGAGCGGCTGATTGCGGCGCGGCTGGCGATCCCCGCCGATCATCGTACCCGGCTTGCGGGAGAGCTCGGCGGCAAGCTCCGGGCCGCCATCGGCGCCGCCGCGGGGCTGACCGTCGGCATCTACTGGCCGTTCCGCGGCGAGCTCGACCTGCGGCCGCTGATGGCCGAGCTGATCGCGGCCGGCGGCCGCATCGCCCTGCCGGTGGTGGTCGCCAAAGGCGCGCCGCTCGCCTTCCGCAGCTGGGCGCCGGGCGAAAAACTGGAGAAGGGGGTGTGGAACATCCCGGTGCCGGCCGCCGGCCGGGAGGTCTCTCCCGACATCGTCGTCTCGCCGCTCGTCGGCTTCGACCCCTCCCGCTACCGGCTGGGCTATGGCGGCGGCTTCTATGACCGCACGCTTGCCGCGATGGCGATCAAGCCGCGGGTGATCGGCATCGGCTATCTGGCGAGCGCGCTGCCGACGATCCATCCGCAATGGCACGACATCCCGATGGACGAGATCGTGGCGGTGTGAACCCGGCCCCGGCCGCGCGCGGCCAATCCAAAGCTGGCAAAAGCGTGCGCGCCTTGGCAAAGTCGGTCCAAGACGGAGGGACGCCATGACCGCCAAGACCGATGCCGGCCGCTTCGCGCCGCCGCCGCCCTGGGCCGAATGCGCCACGCTGTTGGTCGACGTGGCGAGCGGCCGCCGGCCGGCCGACCTCGTCGTGCGCAACGGCCGCTGGGTCAATGTCCATTCCGGCGAGATCATTCCAGCCACCGATCTGGCCGTGGCCGCCGGGCGGTTTGCCTATTGCGGCCCCGATGCGGCCCACACGATCGGGCCCGCGACCGAGGTGGTGGAGGCCGGAGGCCGCTACCTCGTGCCCGGTCTCTGCGACGGCCATATGCATGTCGAAAGCGGCATGGTGACGGTGACGGAATTCTGCCGCGCGGTGATCCCCCACGGCACCACGGCCATGTTCATCGACCCGCACGAGATCGCCAACGTGCTCGGGCTGAACGGCGTGCGGCTGATGCATGACGAGGCGCTGGCCATGCCGATCAACGTCCATGTCCAGATGCCCTCCTGCGTGCCGTCCGCACCCGGGCTGGAGACGCCGGGCGCCACGCTCGGCGTGGCGGATGTGGAAGAGGCGATGGGCTGGCCCAACATCATCGGCCTCGGCGAGGTGATGAACTTCCCGGGGGTCGCCGCCAACGATCCGGTGATGGCCGGCGAGATCCGCGCGACGCTCAATGCCGGGCGCACGGTCGGCGGCCACTACGCCTCGGCCGACCTCGGCCCGGCCTTCCATGCCTATGCGGCCGGCGGCCCGGCCGACGATCATGAGGGCACCCGCGCCGAGGATGCGGTGGCGCGCGTACGCCAGGGCATGCGGGCGATGCTCAGGCTGGGCTCGGCCTGGTACGATGTTGCCGCCCAGGTCAAGGCGATCACCGAGTTCGGCCTCGATTCGCGCAATTTCATCCTCTGCACCGACGACTGCCATTCCGGCACGCTGGTCGGCGAAGGCCATATGGACCGCGTCGTCCGCCACGCCATAGGCCAGGGGCTGAGGCCGGTCACCGCGATCCAGATGGCAACCTTGAACACCGCGGCTCATTTCGGGCTGGAGCGCGAGCTCGGCTCGGTCGCGCCCGGCCGGCGGGCCGATTTCCTGCTGGTTTCGGATCTGCCCGGGCTGGCGATCGACGCCGTCTTCGCCCGCGGCCGGGAGCTTGCCCGCGCCGGCCGGCTCACCGTCGACATTCCCGCCCATGACTACCCGGCCTGGGCCAAGGGCACGGTGCGTCTGGGCAAGCTGCCCGATGCCGCCGCCTTCGACATCGCCGCGCCCGCCGGCGCCAACAAGGTGCGGGCACGCGTCATCGGCGTGGTCGAGAACCAGGCGCCGACGCGTGCGCTCGAGGCAGACCTCGCCGTGGAGGAGGGGGTGGTGGCGATGGACCGGGCAGGCGATGTCTGCCAGATCGCAGTGGTCGAGCGGCACCGCGGCACTGGCCGCGTCACCAACGCCTTCGTCTCCGGCTTCGGCTACCGGGAGGAGTGCGCGCTGGCCTCGACGGTCGCTCATGACAGCCACCAGATGATCGTCGTCGGCACCAACAAGGAGGACATGGCGCTGGCTGCGCGGCGGCTGGCCGAGGTCGGCGGCGGCGCCGTGCTTTTCTCCAAGGGCCGCGAACTGGCCCTGGTCGAGATGCCGATCGCCGGGCTGATGTCGGACGAGCGCGCCGAGATCGTCGCGGCGAAGGCCGAACGGCTGGTCGCGGCGATGCGGGCGATGGGCTGCACGCTCAACAACGCCTTCATGCAGCATTCGCTGCTGGCGCTGGCGGTCATCCCGGAGCTGCGCATCTCCGACCTCGGCCTGATCGATGTCCGCGGCTTCCGGAAGGTCGAGCTGTTCGTCTGAGCGGGGAAAAAGGAATGGCTCGCGCCACCACCTATATCGTGCTCTTCCGCGGCGTCGGCGGCGCCACCCAGTTGCCGACCAAGGCACTCGTCGCGGCGCTCGGCGAGGCCGGGTTCACCGACCCGCGCACCTATATCAACAGCGGCAATGCCCTGGTCACCTCCGAGCTGCCGCGGCGGCAAGTGGCGGCCAAGATCGCCGCCCTGACCAAGCAGAAGTTCGGCTTCGGCAAGGAAATCCTGCTCGCCACCGCGGCCGAGTGGAGGAGACTGATGCGCGCCAACCCTTATCCGGACGCCGCCGAGAAACCGACCTCGCTGCACGCCTTCCTGTTGACCAAGAAGCCGAGCGCTGCGGCCGTGGCTGCGCTCGCCGCGCGGGCGGCCCCGCAGGAGCAGCTGACCGTCACCGGCAAGGTGCTCTATTTCCATGCCCCGCATGGCTTCGGCACCTCCAAGCTGCCGCCGCTGGTCGACCGGACGCTCGGCGTGGTCAGCACCGCGCGCAACTGGAACACCGTCACCAAGCTCGCAGAACTCGCCGCAGCGCCGCCGAGCTGAGGCACCCGAGTCCGCCCTGCGACCGCAACGCCGCTTGCGTTTTGGGCAACGATGGGCCATATGGGCGGCAAGCGGCGCAAGGGCCGGACATTCCGGCTTCCCCACGATGGGCTATGGTTGCGTCTCCTTCCCCGTAAAGCAAACGGCAAACGGCGGAACAAGCCCGCGGGCATGATGCACGCGGCACGACAGCGCAGCCGCGCGAGCTCTCGGTCAAGGGAGGTTCGCCGCGTCGTTTCACCAAGACATGAGTCCGCAGCTCGCGCAGCGCGGAATGATGAGAGGCGGCTTCAAGGCCGCCCGAAAGAAGATTGAATTTTGACGAATATTTCCACTTTCGCCGCCCGCGACTTTGCCGCGCTCGGCATCAGCGGCCCGCTGCTCAAGGCGGTCACCAATGCCGGCTACGCCGTGCCCACGCCGATCCAGGCGGGAGCAATCCCGGCCCAGCTCGGCGGACGCGACGTGCTCGGCGTGGCCCAGACCGGGTCGGGCAAGACGGCGGCGTTCGCCCTGCCGATCCTGGCAGCGATCGTCGGCCTCGGCACAAAGCGGCTGCCGAAGACGGCCCGCGCGCTGGTGCTGGCGCCGACACGCGAACTCGCGGTGCAGATCGAGGCCACGATCCGCGAACTGGCGGGCGGCCTGCATCTCGCCACGGCGCTGGTGCTGGGCGGCGTCTCCCGGCACAACCAGGTCAAGCGGATGATGCCCGGGGTCGACATTCTGATCGCCACCCCGGGACGGCTCGTCGATCTGGTGCGGGCCGGTGACATCAAGTTGGCCGAGACCCGCTGGCTGGTGCTCGACGAGGCCGACCGGATGCTCGACATGGGCTTCATCGGCGATGTCCGGCTGCTTGCCCGCGCCACCCATCGCGCCCGGCATACGGCGATGTTCTCTGCGACCATGCCGCGCGAGATCGAGGAGCTGGCCGCCGGCCTGCTCACCGACCCTGTGCGCATCGAGGTGGCGCCGCAGGGCACCGCCGCCGCCGAGATCGTGCAGTCCGTGGTCCTGGCGCGGACCCGGCAGAAGCGGCAGGTGCTCGCTGCGCTGCTGGCGGATCCGGCGTTGACCTCCGTCATCGTCTTTGCCCGCACCAAGCACGGCGCGGACCGCGTCAGCCGCGATCTCGGCCGTGACGGCTTCGCCGCCGCCGTGATCCACGGCAACAAGTCGCAGAACGCGCGGCAGAAGGCCATGTCGAGCTTCCGCGACGGCGAGGCGCGCATCCTGGTGGCGACCGACATCGCTGCACGCGGTATCGACGTGCCCGGCATCAGCCATGTCATCAACTTCGATCTGCCGGACGAGGCGGAGAGTTATGTGCACCGTATCGGCCGCACCGGCCGCAATGGCGCCAGCGGCGTGGCGGTGACGCTCTGCGACCCCGGCGAAGCGGCCAAGCTCAGGCAGGTCGAGCGGCTGGTGCGCATGTCGCTGCCGGTCGTGGCCGACCACACCGGTGCGCCCGACCCGCAGCGACCGCCGCGCGAAGCAGCGGCCAACCAGGCCGGTGCGCATCATGCCGCACGCGGCGGGCCACGGCAGGGCCACAAGCCCGGCGGCGGCAAGCCGCCGGCCCAGCGCCAGCAGCCCGGCAGGGTGGCTGCGGCCGAGGCGCAGCGCGCGCCCGGCACCCGGCCGCAGCGGAACCGGCGGCGTCGGTTCGGCCAGCGCAAGGCGATGCGCGCGGCGTGAGCCGCGGCCGCCAGGGCGGTTCAGCGTTTCTTCGAAGCTCTGCCCCGCTCCAAGCCTTTGTTTTTCCGTAATTCTCGCACGGAAAATCGTGTCCACTTTTCCTGGAATTGCCCTAGCCTGTCGCGGCGCGGATAAACGCTTCGACGGCGGCCGCGAGCTTGTCCGTGGTCGCCGGCGACAGCGCATCGCCGGCGATGACATGCATGTCGGGATCGCCGCTTTCGGTGATCGCCAACAGCTCGTGCGGGCCGCCCCAGCGCTGGGCCACCGCCCGCGTCACGTCGGCGCGGACCACCCGGTCCGCATCGGAGAACACGAACAGCGCCGGCACGGCGAGGTTCTCGACCGGGGCAGCGCGGGCGAGCTCGGCTAGGGCTGCCATCGGCAGCAGCGCCCGTGTCGGATAGCTGGTGGTCCAATAGCGCTCATGCAGCGCATTGCGCGGCTGAAAGCCGCGCTGGCGGCCGGCCAGCAGGTCGGCAAGCACGCCGCCGAACGGCAGAGTGAGCAGGAAATCGCCCGCTGCCGTGACGCGGTAGTTGGGCGAGATCAGCACCATGGCGGCCAGGTCCTGGCTAAGCTCGGGTCGCGTCGCGCCATAGGTGGCAAGGGCAGCACCCGTCGAGGTGGCAATCACCACGACGCGCTTGCCGATGGCGCGGCCGACCGCCATCGCCTCGGCAAAATCGTTGACCCAGGCTCCGACCGTGCCGGACGCCATCGCGGCGCCGTCCTGTCCATGACCGGCCAGACGGGTGAAGAACAGATTGGCGCCGAGCGCGGCGGCGACCTTGTCCGGCAGCGGCCTGAGCTCGCCTTTGCTCGCCGAGAAGCCGTGGATATAGATGAGCGCCAGCGCGGTCTTGCCGCGCGCCGCGGGATCGGCCCAGACGATCTCCTTCTCCAGGCCGGGACGGATGCCGGGAACGCTTGCTTCGCGCCGTGCCAAATAGCCGGCCGGGTCGCTGCCGATGCTGGCCGGATCGAACGAGACCGTGGTGTCGACCGGGACGCGCGGGCCGAGAAAGAAGCCGGCCGCTGCCAGCGTGGCGAGTGCGGCAAGCACGATCAGAGCCCGCCCGAGCACGCCCGCACCATCACCGGCGGCCGGCCGGGCGCCCGGACCCGCCAGTGCCGCGCACGCGCCGCCGGCGCCAGCCCAGACGCCGGTTGAGGATGGAAAAATAGAGCGCGCGGGGCAACAGCCGAAGCAGTTTCAGCTGCAGGGTGAAGCGGCGGGGAAAGGCGATCTCGAAGCCGCCGCCGGCCAGGCCCGCGACGATCCGGGCAGCCGCAGCATCGACCGGCATCAGCGCCGGCATGACGAAATTGTTCTTGTGCGTCAGCGGGGTCTCGACGAAACCCGGATTGATCACCTGGATGCGGATGTTCATCTTGTCGAAATCGAATTTCAGCGCTTCGGCCATGTTGTTGAGCGCCGCCTTGGTGGCGCCGTAGGCAGCCGCCATCGGCAGCCCGCCATAGGCCGTCGCCGAAGCCATCAGCGCCATCTGGCCGTAGCCGCGGGCGTGCATGCGCTCGACCGTCGGCACCAGTCCATGGATCACGCCGAAGACGTTGATGTCATAGGCCTTGCGGAAGTTCTCGACGTCCAGGGCATCGCCGCGCGCCGGAAAGTAGGTGCCGGCGTTGAACAGCGCCAGCACGATCGGGCCGAGCTCGGCCTCGATCGCGGCCACGGTCTGCGCCATGGCGGCCTCATCGGTGACATCGCAGGGAAAGGCGACGATCCGGCCGGGCAGCCCTGCCGCTTGGGTGACCACATCGGCCAGCAAAGCCGCGTCGCGGGCGCTGGCCGCGACCCGGTAGCCGGCGCGGGCGAGCGCCAGCGCCACGCTGCGGCCGATGCCCTTGCTCGCGCCTGTCACCCAGGCTGCGCCGTCGCTCGGCTGTGCACGGTAAAGTCTCGCCATCCGGCATCAGTAACCTATGATGAGACAGATTCGCAGGACTTTCCGAACGATGTGCATGAGCTTGCGCTGCCTGCCGCGTTTTCGATGCAAACCCGGCCGGCCGCGGCCGTTCGACGCGAATTCCTGCCTTGAAAGCGCAGCCTGCGGTTTCTAGGCTCAGGCGGCAGCGCCCTCAAAAGGACAGTTCATGCACGGTTCGGTGATCGATGCGATCGGCAACACCCCGATCATCCGTCTCAAACGCGCGTCGGAAGAGACCGGCTGCGAGATTCTCGGCAAGGCCGAGTTCATGAACCCCGGACAATCGGTG
Organism: uncultured Alphaproteobacteria bacterium; assembly: GCA_963791325.1. Lineage (GTDB taxonomy): Bacteria > Pseudomonadota > Alphaproteobacteria > Rhizobiales > Rhizobiaceae > JBEVJK01. The sequence goes on from CAWBRU010000023.1 coordinate 134,451, forward strand.
AAAGACCGTGCCGGGCTGTTCATCGTCCGCGACGCCGAGACCCGCGGCTTGCTGGGGCCGGGCGGGGTGATCGTCGAGGGCACCGCCGGCAACACCGGCATCGGGCTCACTTTGGTCGCCAAGGCACTCGGCTATCGCACCGTCATCGTCATTCCCGATACTCAGAGCCAGGAAAAGAAGGACGCGCTGAAGGTGATGGGAGCGGAGCTGATCGAGGTTCCCGCGGTGCCCTACCGGGACCCCAACAACTACGTCAAGGTGTCGGGCCGGCTCGCCGACCAGCTCGCCCGCAGCGATCCGAAGGGGGCGATCTGGGCCAACCAGTTCGACAATACCGCCAACCGCGACGGCCATATGCGCACCACGGCCGCGGAGATCTGGGCCCAGACCGGCGGCAAGGTCGACGGCTTCGTTTCTGCGGTCGGCACCGGCGGCACGTTGGCCGGCGTCGCCTTCGGGCTGAAGGCGAACAACCCGGACGTCAAGGTCGCGCTCGCCGATCCGCTCGGAGCCGCCCTGTTCAGCTTCTACACCGAAGGTGTGCTGAAGGCCGAGGGATCGTCGATCACCGAAGGCATCGGCCAGGGGCGCATCACCGCCAATCTCGACGGCTTCCGCCCCGATTTTTCCTACCGGATCAGCGATGAGGAGGCCTTGCCGCATGTCTTCAGGCTGGTGCAGGAGGAGGGGCTCTGCCTCGGCGGCTCGACCGGCATCAACATCGCCGGGGCGATCCGGCTGGCGCGCGACCTCGGTCCGGGGCACACCATCGTGACCGTGCTCTGCGACTACGGCACCCGCTATCAGTCGAAACTGTTCAATCCCGATTTTCTGCGCTCCAAGGAGCTGCCGGTGCCGGAATGGATGGAAAGGACAGCGGCGATCGACGTGCCGCTGGTGGAGAAAGGCTGATGCGTCGGACCGAGGCGCTGTTCCGCGACGATCCCTATGCCAGTCGGGCCGCGGCGAAAGTCGTGGCGGTCGATGCGCGTGGCGGCATCGTGCTCGACCGGACGATCTTCTATGCCACCTCGGGCGGCCAGCCCGGCGATAGCGGCCGCCTCGTCCGGGCCGATGGAGCCCTGCCGATCATGATCGCCGCGACGCTCACCGGCGAGACCAAGGACGAGATCATCCATGTCCCGGCTGCAGGCCAGGCCGTGCCGGCGATCGGCGAGGAGCTGGCGCTCGAGATCGATTGGGAACGCCGCCACCGGCTGATGCGCATGCACACCGCCTGCCATCTTCTGTCGGTGGTCTGCCCCTATCCGATCACCGGCGCGGCGGTCGGCGAAGACGAATCGCGCATCGATTTCGACATTCCCGATGCCGGCTTCACCAAGGAGGAGGTGTCGCGGCAGCTGATGGCGCTGGTCGCCGCGGACCATCCGGTGACCACCCAGTGGATCACCGAGGCGGATCTCGCCGCCAATCCCGGCCTGGTCAAATCGAAGAATGTGCGCCCTCCGGCCGGCAGCGGGCGCATCCGGCTGGTCGTCATCGGCGCCGACGGCGCGGTCGACAGCCAGCCTTGCGGCGGCACCCATGTGCGTGCGACCGGAGAGGTCGGTGAGGTTCATGTCGGCAAGATCGAGAAGAAAGGCCGCGAGAACCGCCGCTTCCGGCTGCGGTTCGGGCCGCTGCCGGGCGGATGAGACAAGGCTTGAGGAATACGTCGATGGACAAGCACAGCCCGTTCACGGTGACGCCGGATTGGCTCGAGGAGCGGCTCGGTGAGCCGGGCCTGTCGATTCTCGACGGCTCCTGGTACCTGCCGGCGCAACAGCGCAATGCCGCGGCCGAATACGAGGCCGCCCACATCCCGGGTGCGGTGTTCTTCGACCAAGACGCGGCCGCCGAACCGGAATCGCCGCTGCCGCACACGCTGCCCAGCCCCGAGAACTTTGCCCGCTATGTCGGCTCGATGGGGGTATCCGCCGACGACACCATTGTCGTCTATGACGGTCCCGGCCTGTTCTCGGCGCCGCGGGTCTGGTGGATGCTGAGGGTGATGGGCGCCAAGACGGTGCTGCTGCTCGACGGCGGCTTCGACCGCTGGCAGCGGGAAGGCCGCCCGGTGACCGCGCAGGTGACCAAGATCGCGCCGTGCGTGTTCGATGCCGCCTTCGACGCCGGCCGCGTCGTGCCGCTCGCCGAGATGCGGAAAATCGTCGCCGACGGCAGCGCGGCGATCGCCGATGCCCGTTCGGCGGGGCGCTTTGCCGGCACCGAGCCGGAGCCGCGGCCGGGGCTGCGATCCGGACATATGCCGGGCGCACGCAGCGTGCCGTCCTCGGCGCTGTCGCGCGACGGCAGCCTGCTGCCGCCGGCCGAGCTCAAGGCGGTGCTGGAGAAGGCCGGCGTCGACCTCACCCGGCCGGTGGTGACGACCTGCGGCTCCGGCGTCACCGCCGCAGCGATCACGCTGGCGCTGGAAAGCATCGGCCACGTCGACAACCGGCTCTACGACGGGTCCTGGTCGGAGTGGGGGGCCGAGCCCGATACCCCGGTCGCCACCGGCGAGGCCGGCTGATGCAGGCCGAGCGCGACGAGACGATCGCCGTCACCGTCACCTTCCTGGAGATGACTGCGCCGCCGGCGCACTATCCGCCGCTGCCGATGAACCGGCAGATCGCGCTTTTGAAGACCCGCGACATCCCGCTGCATTTCTATCGCTATCTGACCGATCGGGTGGGGCGCAAATGGCATTGGGTGAACGTGCTCAGGATGCAGGACGAGGCGCTCGCCACCGCCATCCATGCGCCGGGCCGCGACATTCGCGTGCTCTATGTCGACGGCGCGCCGGCCGGCTTCTTCGACATCAAGCCCAGCCTGCCGGCGCTGGCCGAGCTCGCCTATTTCGGCATGATGGACCATGTCATCGGCCAGGGCCTCGGCCGCTGGTTTCTCGGCGCCGCGGTCGAAGCGGCCTGGTCGCACGGACCGCGGGCGGTTGCGGTGCAGACCTGCACGCTCGACCACCCGGCAGCGCTGCCGCTCTATCAGCGGCTCGGCTTCTCCCCGGTCGGGCAGAAGCAGGAAAAGGTGGTGCCGATGAGCTTCGCCGACCGCAGCGCCAGCGTCATGCGGCCGTGACGGCGAGAACCCGGTGCGCGCCTCAGGCGGCGAGCACCGCCTTGGCCTCGGTCATGTCGTAGCCCAGCGCCTCGGCCACGGCGCGGTTGGTCACCTTGCCGCGATAGACGTTGAGGCCGTTGCGCAGATGCGGGTCGTCGACCAGCGCCTTCAGGCCGCGGTCGGCGAGCTGCAGGCCGTAATAGAGCGTGGCGTTGTTGAGCGCCTGGGCCGAGGTGACCGGCACCGCGCCCGGCATATTGGCGACGCAATAGTGGATGATGCCGTCGACCTCGTAGGTCGGCTCGGCATGGGTGGTCGGGTGCGACGTCTCGAAGCAGCCGCCCTGGTCGATGGCGACATCGACCAGCACCGCGCCCTTCTTCATCCCGGAGAGCATCTCGCGCGACACCAGCTTGGGCGCAGCGGCGCCGGGAATCAGCACGGCGCCGACGACGATGTCGGCGGAGAAGCACTCGTCCTCGAGCGCCTCGACCGTCGAATAGCGGGTATGGACGCGGCCGTTGAAGATGTCGTCGAGCTGGCGCAGGCGCGGGATCGAGCGGTCGATGATGGTGACGTCGGCGCCGAGCCCGACCGCCATCTTGGCGGCATTGAGCCCGACCACGCCGCCGCCGATGACGGCGACCTTGCCGGGCAGCACGCCGGGCACGCCGCCGAGCAGCACACCGCGGCCGCCATTGGCCTTCTGCAGCGCCGTGGCGCCGGCCTGGATGGCGAGCCGGCCGGCAACCTCCGACATCGGCGCCAGCAGCGGCAGGCCGCCGCGCTCGTCGGTGACGGTCTCATAGGCAACCGCCGTCACGCCCGAGGCAAGCAGCCCCTTGGTCTGCTCCGGATCGGGCGCCAGATGGAGATAGGTGTAGAGAATCTGGTCGGCGTTGAGCTGGACCCATTCGGAGGGCTGCGGCTCCTTGACCTTGACGATCATGTCGGACTTGGCAAACACCTCTTGGGCCGTCTTGGCGATGCGCGCACCGGCCGCCCGGTAGGCGTTGTCGTCGGCCCCGATGCCGGCGCCGGCGCCGCTCTCGACCAGCACCTCATGGCCATGGGCGACATATTCGCGGACCGAACCGGGGGTCAGCCCGACACGGTATTCGTGGTTCTTGATTTCCTTGGGGCAGCCGACGCGCATTGACGATCTCCTCGCGGACCGCCTCGTTCAGCCGGACGGCCCTCACATGCTGCCGATTAGACCATATTCGGGCTCGAATGTGTTTGCGAAGGCCATTGTCTACGAGCCCGATTCTCGTGTATTCTTGCGCGAAAGCCGCTTTGGTTCGAAGAAAGTGCGAACAATGGGCCTCGACAGGATCGATATCGCGATTCTCAACGCACTGCAAAAGGACGGCCGCATGTCGAATGCCGCGCTGGCCGAGGCCGTGGGCCTGTCGCAGTCTGCCTGTTCGCGCCGCCTCGACAATCTGGAAAAATCGGGCGCCATCCGCGGCTATCACGCGCGGCTTTCCAATGCTGCACTCGGCCACCAGATGACGGCGATCGTCCACATCTCGCTGTCGGGGCAGTTCGAGAAGACCCTGTCGGACTTCGAAGCGGCGGTGAAGCGCTGCCCCAACGTGCTTTCCTGCCACCTGATGTCGGGCGAGTACGACTATATCCTGCGCATCGCCGCCCGGGACCTGGCCGACTACGAGCGCATCCACAAGGAATGGCTGTCGGCAATGCCGCATGTCACGAAGATCAACTCGTCGTTCGCTCTGCGCGAGGTGATCGACCGCACTGCGCAGGGTTTGCGCCCCGAGCTGGCTTGAGCCGCCGCACGATTTTTCTCGCCGCCCATTGCAACTGGCTGGACAGGTGCTGCAATCAGCGCGAGTATCGCCTGGCGCCCGCCATCGCGACAGACCGCAAGGAGCAGCCATGTCCGGCACCCCGATGGATCTCACCCGCCGCCGCGTTCTGGCCGGCGCCGCGGCGGCCGGCGCGGTGATTGCGCTTCACCCGTTCGCGGCGCGCGCCGCGCCCGGCCAGGCGCATCTCAGGCTGATCGAGACCACCGACATCCACGTCGCCGTCTTGCCCTACGACTATTACGCCGACCGGCCCAACGACACGATGGGCCTGTCGCGCACCGCCGGGCTGATCGCGGCCGTGCGCAGCGAGGCGGCCAACAGCCTGCTGCTCGACAATGGCGATTTCCTGCAGGGCAATCCGATGGGCGACTACATCGCCTATGAGCACGGCCTCAAGGAAGGCGACGTCCATCCGGTGATCAGGGCGATGAACCTGCTCGGCTATGCCGGCGCGACGCTCGGCAATCACGAGTTCAATTACGGGCTGTCGTTCCTGGACAAGGTGCTCGCCGGCGCCGCCTTTCCGCTGGTCTGCGCCAATCTGATCCGCGGCACGGTGCCTGCCGCCTCTGCGCGCGACGACAAGCTCTATCTGAAGCCCTATCTGATCCTGGACAAGACGGTGCGCGACGGTGACGGCGTCGCGCATCCGATCAAGATCGGCATTGTCGGCTTCGTGCCGCCGCAGATCATGGTCTGGGATGCCGAGAACCTCGCCGGCAAGGTCGCTGCCCGCGACATGGTCGAGGCGGCCAAAGCCTGGGTTCCGGAGATCAAGGAGGCCGGCGCCGACATCGTCGTGGCGCTCTCACATTCCGGCATCGACACCAAGCCGGGCGAGATGCTGGAGAATGCCTCGTTCTTCCTTGCCGGGATCGACGGCATCGATGCCGTCTTCACCGGCCACCAGCATCTGGTGTTTCCGGGCCGCAGGGACTTCCAGGGCCTGATCGGGGTCGATCCGGACCGGGGTACGCTGCAGGGCAAGCCGGCGGTGATGGCCGGCTTCTGGGGCTCGCATATGGGCTTGATCGACCTGTTGCTGGAGCGCGACGGCTCCGGCTGGAAGGTGGTCGCGGCGACCTCCGAAGCCCGGCCGATCTACAAGCGGCTCGACAACCGGAACAAGCCGACCGTCAAGGACGACCCCGAGATCGTCGCGGCGCTGCAGCCCGATCACAAGGCCACCTTGGCCTATGTGCGGCGGCCGGTCGGCAAGACGTCGGCGCCGCTCTATTCCTATTTCGCATTGGTCGCCGACGACCCCTCCGTCGAGATCGTGTCGCAGGCGCAGACCTGGTACATCAAGGATCTGCTCGGCCGGACGGAATGGAAGGATCTGCCGATCCTTTCGGCGGCCGCTCCGTTCAAGGCGGGCGGCCGCGGCGGCCCGGAATACTACACGGACGTGCCGGCGGGCGACATCGCCATCAAGAACGTCGCCGACCTCTATCTCTACCCGAACACGGTACAGGCGCTTGCCGTCACCGGGGCCGAGGTGAAGGAGTGGCTGGAGATGTCGGCCGGCATCTTCAACCAGGTGAGCCCGGACAAGCCCGACCAGCTGCTCATCAATCCGGCGTTCCCGGCCTACAATTTCGACGTCATCGACGGCGTCACCTACCGGGTCGATGTGTCGAAGCCGGCCCGCTACGACCCTGAGGGCCATCCGGCCGACCGTGGTGATGGCCGCATCGTCGAGCTGGCCTTCGATGGCCGGCCGATCGATCCGAAAGCCCGCTTCGTCGTCGTCTCCAACAATTACCGCGCCGGCGGCGGCGGCAATTTCCCCGGCATCGACAGCTCCAAGGTGATCTACGCCGCGCCCGACACCAACCGCGATGTGATCGTGCGCTACATCGTCGCCGGGAAGACGATCAATCCCGCCGCCGACGGCAATTGGTCGTTGGCGCCGCTCGGCGGAAGGACGGCGATCTTCGAGACCGGCCCGCGGGCGGAGAAATTCCTCGGCGAGGTCACAGCCAAGGGACTGCGGCTCGCTCCCGCCGGGAAGAGCGCCGAAGGGTTCGCCCGCTATCGGATCACGCTTTAGAACGCCGGGACGGATCCGACCAATCTCAGAGATAGCAGAGCGAATCGGCGCGGCCGCGCATCATCAGGGCGCTGCGCTCGCCGCATTGCTTGCCGCTGATCATCAGGTCGTAGGGACACTGGCAGTCGCCCCTCTGCGGCGCCCGCGCTGGCCGGCGCGACAACGTCCAGGGCGGCAGCCGGTCGGCAATCGTCAGCCGAGCGGCGGCGGGCGCGGAACCTTGCACCGGCGCCGGCGGCAGCGGCCCGGCGGCGGTGCGCGCCGTCGGCAGCGGGGTGAGCGGCGCGGACGCCTGCTGCCTGACAGGCAGGCCGGCCGCCGGCCGCCGCACGGACAGGTCGGCGCTCGCCAGATAATCGCGGTGCACCCAACCCTGGCGCCCGCCGATGGCGACCCGCAGCCAGTCGCCCGACCGCGCCTGCGCGAACAGACGCTGGCCGCCTTCCAGCCAGGTCATGACGGGCGCGTCGGTGCTCGGATCGGCGCGTAGGCGGACCCGCTCGCGGGTGAACATGGTGCGCTCCAGGCGCTGCTCGGGGTGGTGGACGGCGCCCGCGGCTGCAGCGCGCTCGGCGGCATGCTCCGCCGGCGCCGCAGCAGGCGCGGCCGGCTGCGGGACGCTGCGGGACGGCGCTTCGGGCGCGTGACGGCCCGGCCGCGGCGTCGGGTTCTGGGTCATCGCCCAGACGCCCGCCGCGGCCGCCCCGACGACCAGCCATCGCATTTTCGGAAGCGCCAATCCGAACATGCCAGGAGACTGCCTCCGGAACGCTTAAGACCCGGTTGACGGGGGAGCGAATAGCGACATGGCAAATCGCGAGTAGGGGTCCCGGAACTTCGCTAGTCGCTATCCGCCGCCGGAGAGCGTGGCGATGAAGCGCTTGGTGCGCTCGCGCTGCGGTCGCGAAAACAGCGCGCCCGCAGGCCCCACCTCGACCACCTTTCCGCCTTCCAGGAAAACCACTTCCGTGGCGATCTTCGAGGCCAATCTGAGATCGTGGGTGGCCATCATCATGGTGGTGCCTTCGGCGGCGAGCTTGCCAAGCACCTCGACCACCTCGCCGGACAGCTCCGGATCAAGCGCGGAGGTCGGCTCGTCGCACAGGAGCACGCGCGGCGAGGGCGCCAGCGCGCGGGCGATCGCGACCCGCTGCTGCTGTCCGCCGGAGAGCGTCGCCGGCCAGGCGTCGGCCTTGAAGGCGAGCCCGACCTTGTCGAGCAGCTCCATGGCACGGGCTCGGGCGCGGGCCTTCGGCCATTTGAGCACCGTGACCAGCCCTTCCATGACGTTCTCGACCGCGGTGCGGTGCGGGAACAGCTGAAAGTTCTGGAACACCATGCCGGTCTGCCGACGCAGCTTCTGCACCTCGGCCATGGTGACCCGCCGCTCCGGCGCAAAGCTCAGCGCCTGCTCGCCGATGCGGACGGTGCCGGAAGTCGGGATTTCGAGCAGGTTGACGCACCGCAGCAAGGTGCTCTTGCCGCCGCCCGATGGTCCGACCAGCGCGGTGACGGTGCCCTCGGCGATGGCGACGCTCACCTTTTCGAGCACGGTGAGCTCGCCGAAGCGCTTGACGATGTCGACCAGCTCGATCATGCCCGCGCCTCGAGGAAGCCGCCGTAGCGGTTGAGGCGCTTCTCCAGCCTGACCTGCAGGGCCGACAGCACCGAGCTCAACAGCAGATAGATCAGCGCCGCCTCGATATAGAGGATCAGCGGCTCATAGGTCACCGCGACGATGCGCTGCGCCGCCTGAAACATCTCCGGCACGGTGATCGCGGCGGCGAGCGAGGTGTCCTTGACCAGCGAGATGAAGGTGTTGGAGAGCGGCGGCACGGCGACACGCGCGGCCTGCGGCAGGATGGTGCGGCGCATCGCCTGCTGCCAGTTCATGCCGATCGAATAGGCTGCCTCCCATTGGCCCTTGGCCACGGAGGCGATGGCGGCTCGGATGATCTCGGAGGAATAGGCGCCGATGTTCAAGGTGAAGCCGATCAGCGCGGCGGGAAACGCGTCGAGCACGATGCCGATGCTGGGCAGGCCGTAGAAGATCAAAAAAAGCTGCACCAGCAGCGGAGTGCCGCGGAAGATCCAGACATAGAACCGCATCGCCGCGGCAAAAGGCGGCGCCGCGAACAGCCGCACCAAGGCGGTGAACAGGCCGAGCAGCAGGCCCAAACAGAAGGAGAGCAGCGTCAGCGGTGCGGTGAAGACCAGCGCGGCCCACAGCAGCGGACCGAGCGATTGCAGCATGAGTTCGAGCCAGTGAGGCACTCAGCGCCTTTGCCGGGAGCGGGACAGGAGCGCACGGGCAACACCCGTGCTTCCGTGCGCCAAAATCTATTGCGACACGTCCTGGCCGAAATATTTGTCGGCGATCTTCTGGTAGGTGCCGTCGCTCTTGATCGCGGCCAGCGCCTTGTTGATCGCGTCGAGCAGATCGGGCTCGCCCTTGCGGATGATCACCCCGGAATAGTCGGCATTTTCTTCCTGGGCAGCGATCTTCACGTTCGCGTCGGGCTTGTGCTTCTTGAAATCGAGAAACGACAGGCTGTCGTTGATGGTGCCGTCGGCGCGGCCGTTGAGCACCAGCTGGATCGATTGGTCGAAGCCGTCGGTGCCGACCAGCTCGGCGCCGGACCGTTCGGCGAGCTTGCCGAAATTGCTGGTCAGCGACTGCGCCGACTTCTTGCCCTTCAGGTCGGCGAAACCCTTGATGTCCTGGTTGTCGCCGCGCACGATCAGCACCGCCTTGGAGGCGATATACGGGTCGGAGAAGTCGTACTTCTTCTGGCGCTCGTCGGTGATGCCGACCTGGTTGATGACGGCGTCGTAGCGGTTGGCGTCGAGCCCGGCGATCAGGCCATCCCATTTGCCCTCGAGGAACTCGGCCTTGACGCCGAGCCGCTTGCCGATCTCCTCGGCGATCTCGACGTCGAAGCCGACCAGCTTGCCGTCCGGCTGATGGTAGGTGAACGGCGCATAGGTGCCCTCGGTGCCGATCTTGAAGACGCCGGCCTGCTTGATCGCATCGAGGTTCTGTCCGGCTGAGGCAGCGCCCAGCGCCAAGACCTGCACCGCGCCGGCGATCAACAGCGACTTCATCCAGTTCATGACTTTCACAATCCCGCTTGGCCGACGGTCAGTCCGTCGTCTTCGACGCCGCGCAATTTGGCAAATAGCGACGCTCGATGCGAAGTAAACATTTCCGCGGACGGCCCATTGTGCGGAATTTTCAACCAATATCCGTGGCCGGGCCGGACGTGTCGCGGCCCCAGCCGCCCATCGCCTTGAGCAGGCTGATCTCGTCGCGCAGGCCGCGCTCGAATGCGCCCAAGAGGCTGCGGGCCAGGTCGTGGGCGCGCGGATCGGCGGGCTCGAGCGCCTCGCGTTGCAGGAGCACGCCGAGCACGACCTCCAGCATGCGGAGGTCGTCGGGGGTGAAAAAGCCGGACCGGTGCTCGTCGAGCGGGAATGCCAAGACCGTCACCTTTGCCGGGCCGCACGCCCGGGAAATCGCGCGGTTCAACAACGCTCGACCGGTCGCGAAGCTCCTTGCGTGCGGCGCCGCGGGACGAAAAATGTTGAGGCCGGCGTTTGCGCAAGGCGCACCTTTTGCGCTTACTGCGAGTTAGTGGCTTCGAGCCGGCCGAGTTGGAGCCGGCCAGGCGGCCCGTGGGCCAGGGATGTTGAATGTCCGAAGCATATCTCAATCGCATAGCGACGGCTGTCCCGGCCTATGATGTTCACCGCTTCTTTCTCGATTTCGCCGCCTCGCTGCTCGGCGGCGACAACAAGCGGCGCTCGCTGTTCCTGCGGATGGCCGAGCGCGCCGGCATCGAGCACCGGTTCTCCTGCTTCGAACCGGGCTCCGACCCGGAAGGGCAGGCCCTGGATGCCGCGGGCGTGTTCCGCCGCGGCGCCTTCCCGGGCACCGGCAAGCGCATGGCGATGTATGAGGCCGTGGCCGGCGCACTGGCCGCTCAGGCGGTCGAACGGCTGCTCGGCGCTGACGAGCGGGCGGCCGTCAGCCACCTGATCGTCACCAGCTGCACCGGCTTTGCCGCGCCCGGCATCGACCTCGACGTCATCGCCCGGGCAGGGCTGCCGGGCAATGTCGAGCGCACCATCGTCGGCTTCATGGGCTGCTATGCGGCGATCACCGCGATGAAGCTGGCCCGCCACATCGTCCGCTCCGATCCGGCGGCGCGGGTGCTGATCGTCAATGTCGAGATCTGCACCCTGCATCTGAAGGAAACCGCCGATCTCGAGCGGCTATTGTCCTTCTGCCTGTGGGGCGACGGCGCCGCGGCGGCTCTGGTGAGCGCTGCGCCGCAGGGCTTCCGGCTCGACCGCTTCGCTGCCTTGGTGGCGCCCGAGGCCCGGGCGATGATGACCTGGACGATCGAGGATGACGGCTTCGACATGGTGCTGTCGGGTGAGGTGCCCGCCGCTCTCCACCAGCTGCTCGGCGGGCCGGGGGCAGCCTTGTTCAGGCAAGCCGCCGGGCCCCCGCCGACGCTGTGGGCCGTCCATCCCGGCGGCCGCTCCGTGCTCGACGCGGTCGGCCGGGCGCTCGATCTCGCGCCCGAGGCGCTCGCCGCCTCGCGCGAGGTGCTGCGCCGCCACGGCAACATGTCCTCCGCGACGGTGATGTTCGTGCTCGCGGCGCTGCTCGGCCGCGGCAGCCGCGATGCCGGCGGAATGGCGATGGCCTTCGGCCCGGGGCTGACGGCCGAGACGATGATGTTCACGGCGGTCGGCTAGCCATGGCGGCGCGCCTGGCCGAGCGCCTGGTCGAGCCCGAGCTGCTCGACGCCTTGCCGGCCGACCATCCGGCCGCGCGCGGCGCCCGGCGTGACCTCGTGCTGGTCAACCGGCTGATGTTCAACGCCGGCATCCTCGCCGCCGAGCTTGCCCGTCACGCGCCCGCCGGGCGGCTGCGGATCGCCGAGCTCGGCGCCGGCGACGGCCGTCTGATGCGGACCGTGGCCGGCCGGCTCGCCGGGCGCTTCGACCGCGTCGCCGTCACCCTCGTCGATATCGCCGGGCCCGGTGCCGATGCAGCGGCGCAGGACACGGCCTTCCGCGCCCTTGGCTGGAAAGTCGACAGGGTGACGGCCGACGTGTTCGACTGGATGAAAGCCGACCATCAGACCGGATTCGACGTGATCACCGCCAACCTTTTTCTGCACCATTTCCGGGCGGCGGAGCTGCGCAGGCTGCTTGGCCTGGCCGGCGCGTTGACCCGGCTGTTCGTCGCCGTCGAGCCGCGGCGGGATCTTCTGTCGCTCGCCGCCTCGCGGTGCCTGGGGGCGCTCGGCGCCAATCGCGTCACCCGCCACGACGCGCCGGTGAGTGTGCGCGCCGGGTTCCGCGACGGCGAGATCAGCGCCTGCTGGGCCGACCAAGCGGGCTTTCGCCTCGCGGAGCGCAGCCGGCCGCCGTTCGCCCATGTGTTCGTGGCCAAAGCGCGGGACCGGGCGGGCCGATGAGCTTCGACGTCGTTGTCATCGGCGCCGGCCCGTCGGGCAGTGCCGCCGCGCTCAGGCTGGCCCGGGCCGGCGCCAGCGTGGCGCTGGTCGAGAAGGCCCCGTTCCCGCGGCGCAAGGTCTGCGGCGAGTTTCTCTCCGCCAGCAGCATCGGCCTGCTCGACGAGATCGGGCTAGCGGACCGTTGGTGCGCGGCGGCCGGGCCGGAGGTGCGGCGCGTCGGTCTCTATGCCGGCGAGCATGTCGCGGCGGCGCGGATGCCGTCGGGCGAAGGCGGCGGCTTCGGCCGGGCGCTCGGGCGCGACCGGCTCGACCAGCTTTTGCGCGACAGCGCAGTCGCGGCCGGCGCGGTCGTCATCCAGCCATGGCAGGCGGTGGGGCTGGAGCGAACCGGCGAGACGCGGCTCGTCAGCCTCGTCCAGGGCCGCCGCCGGCGCCACCTCGTCACCCGCGCGGTGATCGCCGCGCATGGATCGTGGGAGCCGGGACGGCTCGACAGCCAGCTCGACCAGCCGCGGCGTGCCGCCGACCTGTTCGGCTTCAAGGCGCATTTCCGCGGCGCCGCCCTGCCGTCCGACCTGATGCCGCTGGTGCTCTTTCCGGGCGGCTATGGCGGCCTGGTCTGGTCGGATGGCGGCCGTGTCTCGTTCTCCTGCTGCATCCGCCGCGACGTGCTGGCCGCCGTGCGCGCCGATTACGGCGGCCGGCCGGCCGGCGAGGCGGTGTTCCGGCATGTGTCGGAGCACTGCCGGGGCGTGCGCGAGGCGCTCGGCGCAGCCGTACCGGAGCGCGGCTGGCTGGCGGCGGGGCCGATACGGCCCGGCATCCGCGCCGGCTATGCCGACGATCTCTTCCGCGTCGGCAACCTTGCCGGCGAATCGCACCCGCTGATCGCCGAGGGCATCGCCATGGCGCTGCAGTCGGGCTGGCTGCTCGGGCAAACGCTGGCCGAGGTCGGTGATTTCGGCGCTGCGGGGCGGGCCGAGGCCGGGCGCCGGTACCAGGCGCTCTGGGGGCGGCAATTTGCGCTGAGGGTGCGCGCCTCGGCCGTGTTCGCGGCGCTCGCGGCGCTGCCGGGCGGGGTGGCGCTTGCCGGTCCGCTGATTGCGCTCTGCCCCAAGATCCTGACGGCGGGGGCGCTGATCAGCGGCAAGACCAAGCCGCTGCCCGCCGTATCTGCAAGCTGAGGGCTACGGCTCGCTCGCCGTCGTCTCGTAGAGCAAATTGCCGGTCTCGGCGTCGACGCCGGCCAGGCTGACGTCGTAGCCCCACAGCCGGCGCACCTGGCGCAGCGTGGCGTCGCGGGTCGGCTCGGCCAGCAGCACGCCGTCGTGAACCGTGTGGCGCAGCCGCAGCCGCCGGTCGCCGAGCAAATCGACATCGACCACCTGGATGTCCGGCTGGTAGGCGCTGACATCGAGGCTGCGGGCGAGCGCCGATCGGACCTTCTCATAGCCGCGCTCGTCATGGATCGAGGCGACCTGATAGTAGCTCTCATTGGCCTCGTCGCCGAGCACGAACAGCCGCATCTTGCGGATCAGCGCCGGACTCAGATATTGCAGCACGAACGATTCGTCGCGGTGGTTGGCCCAGGCATCGAGCAGCGTCGAGCGCCAGTCGCCATTGCCGGCGATCTCGGGAAACCAGTCGCGGTCTTCCGCCGTCGGCTTGGTGGCGATGCGCTCGATGTCCTGCATCAGCGCAAAGCCCAGCGCATAGGGGTTGATTTGCCCGTAGCGCGGATCGTCGAAGCCCGGCTGGAAGACGACATTGGCGTGGCTTGCGAGCACCTCCAGCATGGTGCCCTCGCTGACCTTGCCGCGGTCGAACAGCGTGTTCATGATGGTGTAGTGGACGAAGGTGGCGCAGCCTTCGTTCATCACCTTGGTTTGTCGCTGCGGATAGAAATACTGCGCCACCACGCGCACGATGCGCAGGATCTCGCGCTGCCACGGCTCCAGAACCAGGCTGTTCTTCTCGAGGAAATAGAGCAGGTTCTCTTCCGGCAGCTTGAGCGCCTTCTTGCGCTCTTGGATCTCCTTCTGGGCCTCGTTGGAGATCTTGCCGTCCTTGCGCGCCGGCAGCGTGCGCCACAGATCGCTGAACGATTTCTCCTCGTAGTCGAGCCGTTCGCGCACCCGCTCGCGCTCGCGCAGCGAGGAGAGCCGCGGCGGCCGCCGGTAGCGGAACACGCCCTGCTCCATCAGCGCATGGGCCGCGTCGAGGATCCGCTCGACCGCGGCCAGGCCATGCTTTTCCTCGCAGCGGGTGATGTAGCTCTTGGCGAACTCCATGTAGTTGAGGATGGCCGCCGCATCGGTCCATTGCTGGAACAGATAGTTGTTCTTGAAGAAGTGGTTGTGGCCGAAGGCGGCGTGCGCGATCACCAGGGCCTGCATGGCCATGGTGTTCTCTTCCATCAGATAGACGATGCAGGGATTGGAGTTGATCACCAGTTCATAGGCGAGCCCGCGGCGCCCTCTTCGGTAGAGCCCTTCCTCGTGGACGAAATGCTTGCCGAACGACCAGTGCCGGTACATCAGCGGCATGCCGATCGAGGAATAGGCATCGAGCATCTGCTCGGACGAGATGATCTCGAGCTGGTTGGGATAGACGTCGAGCTTCAGATCCTCGATCGCCACCTGCTCGATCGCGTCGTAGGTGCGCGACAGGGTCGCGAAGTTCCATTCGGAACTGTTGAACAGGAGGTTCGATCGGGACGGACGCTTCACCACGCCAACCTGCCGCTCAGCTCACCTTCGCCGTCGCCGGCTGCTTGGCAAAGAGTTCGTGGAACACCGGATAGATGTCGGCGGGCTTGGCGATGCGCGTCATCTGGAAATTCGGCCAACGGTCGCTGACCAGCCTGTAGGCCTTCCACAGCGAGGTGCCGTTGTCGGTGGTGCGGAAAATGTCGCGCTCCCGCTCGTCGATGATCTCGACATAGGCATAGTACTGGCAAAGCTTCATGATCTCCTTGTCGAGCATGGCCACGCAGCGCGCCGAATCGTCGCCGCTGTTGTCGCCGTCGGAGGCCTGCGCGGCGTAGATGTTCCATTCCTGGCTCGGATAGCGTTCGAGGATGACGCGGCGCATCTCCTCGAGCGCCGTCGAGACCACCGTGCCGCCGCTCTGGGTGGAATGGAAGAAGGTGTCTTCGTCAACCTCGTGGGCCTCATGGGTGTGGCGGATGAAGACGACGTCGGTGCGCTCGTAGCGCCGCGCCAGGAACAGATGCAGGAGCACGTAGAAGCGCTTGGCGAGGTCCTTCTCGCGCTCCCCCATCGAGCCGGAGACGT
This sequence comes from uncultured Alphaproteobacteria bacterium, assembly GCA_963791325.1. GTDB lineage: Bacteria > Pseudomonadota > Alphaproteobacteria > Rhizobiales > Rhizobiaceae > JBEVJK01. The sequence continues at coordinate 150,208 of CAWBRU010000023.1, forward strand.
CCATCAGGCAGAACATCACCGCATTGGCGTTGGGCAGCGGCTGCTGCTCGAAGCGGTTGAAGCGGATGTCGACCGGGTCGACATAGGGGATGATCTTGCGCCGCCGGTTGATCAGCCGCAATTCCTCGCGCACCGCCGCCAGCCGCTCCAATGTCTTGGGATCCGGATCGGCCAGCGCCTCGAGCGCGGCCAGCTCCCCGGTCAGCCGTTCGACCTCGGCGCGCTTCGGCCGGCGCAGCGCGATGCGGCGGCCATAGCTCATCCGCATGGTGCGCCCGACATTGATGTTGGTCGGCGCGCCGGTGATGGCAAAGCCCGCCCGCCGCGGCTTGAACGAGCTCACCTCCTTGAGGTTGAGCTTGACCAGATCGGGCAGTTCGAGGTCCTCGAAGAACAGGTCGAGCACCTCCTCGCGCGACAGGACGAAGCGGAAATCGTCCTCGAAATCACCCGAGGCGGCGGCGTTCTTGCCGCCGCTGCCGCCGCCCATCACCGGACGCGGAATGCGGTCGCCGGAGCGGAATTCCTTGTTGCCGGGCAGCACGTGGTCGCGCCGGCCGGTGCTCGGGGCGTGCTGAAAGGTCGGCTCGCCGGTGCCCTTGGCGGGCAGCGGCACCGAGTGCTCGGCATCGACGTCGGAAATCTTGCCGCTGCGGATCTGCTCGTTGATCGTCCGCTTGAGCTCGTCCCGCGCCCGCCGAAGGAACCGCTGCCGATTGCCGAGGCTCTTGTCCTTCGGATTCAGCCGCCGGTCGATGTAGTTGGCCATTGCCCCTCCGTCGGCCGCTTGGGCGCCCGCGTGCAGCCGAAGGGCCTGACAGCGCTGACGAGCATTCCGGACCTAGCCCGCCTTGTTGACGCGCATGTACCAGTCGACCAGGCGGCGCACCTGACGTTCGGTGTAGCCGCGCTCGACCATGCGCTGGACAAACTCGGTATGCTGCTTCTCCGTGGCACTGTCCTTCTTGGAGCCGAAGCTGATCACCGGAAGCAGGTCCTCGACCTGGCCGAACATGCGCTTCTCGATGACTTCGCGCAACTTCTCATAGCTCGTCCAGGCGGGATTGCGGCCGCTGTTGCGGGCCCGCGCGCGCAGCGTGAACTTGACCACCTCGTTGCGGAAGTCCTTCGGATTGGCGATGCCTGCCGGCTTCTCGATCTGCGACAGCTCGGCGTCGAGGATTTCGCGGTTGAGGATCTGGCCGGTGTCGGGATCCTTGTAGTCCTGATCCTCGATCCAGGCATCGGCATAGGCGATGTAGCGGTCGAACAGGTTCTGGCCGTATTCGGAGTAGGATTCCAGATAGGCTTTCTGGATCTCGTGGCCGATGAACTCGGCATAGCGAGTCGCCAGCTCGGACTTGATGAAGTCGAGATAGGATTGCTCCAGCTCCTGCGGGAACTGATGGCGGCGGATCGCCTGTTCCAGCACATACATCAGATGCACCGGATCCGCGGCCACCTGCTTGGTGTCGTAATTGAAGGTCTCCGACAGCACCTTGAAGGCGAACCGCGTCGACACGCCGGTCATGCCCTCGTCGACCCCGGCGGCGTCGCGATATTCCTGCACCGATTTCGCCTTGGGGTCGATGTCCTTCAGGTTTTCGCCGTCATAGACGCGCATCTTGGTGTAGAGCGGCGAGTTCTGGTGCTCGGCCAGCCGGGTGGAGACGGTGAAGCGGCTCAAGATCTCCAGCACCTCGGGGGCGCAGGGATTGGCGTTGAGCTCGCTCTCGCGCAGCAGCTTCTCATAGATGTGCTTCTCCTCGGTGACCCGCAGGCAGTAGGGCACCTTGACCACCAGGATGCGGTCGAGGAAGGCCTCGTTGTTCTTGTTGTTCTTGAACTGCAGCCACTCCGATTCGTTGGAGTGGGCCAGCACCACGCCCTGGTAAGGGAAGGCGCCGAAATTCTCGGTGCCGTTGTAGTTGCCCTCCTGGGTGGCGGTGAGCAGCGGGTGCAGCACCTTGATCGGCGCCTTGAACATCTCGACGAATTCGAGCAGGCCCTGCGTCGTGCGGTTCAGCCCGCCGCTATAGGAGTAGGCGTCGGGATCGGCCTGGTTGAAGTTTTCGAGCTGGCGGATGTCGACCTTGCCGACCAGCGAGGAGACGTCCTGGTTGTTCTCGTCGCCGGGCTCGGTCTTGGCGATGCCGATCTGGCGCAGCCGCGAAGGCATCAGCCGGACCACGCTGAACTTGGAAATATCGCCGCCGAGCTCGTCGAGGCGCTTGGCCGCCCAGGGTGAGATCAGCCCGGTCAGGCGCCGGCGGGCGATGCCGTATTTGTCTTCCAGCAGATCGGCCATGCGCTCGGGATGGAACAGGCCGAGCGGCGATTCGAAGATCGGGCTGATCTGGCCGCCGACCTTCAGCGTGTAGATCGGCTCCTTCTCCATCAGCTTCTTCAGCCGCTCGGCGAGCGAGGATTTGCCGCCGCCGACGGGGCCGAGCAGATAGAGGATCTGCTTGCGCTCCTCCAGGCCCTGGGCGGCATGGCGGAAGTAGCTGACGATCCGCTCGATCGTATCCTCCATGCCGTAGAAATCGGCGAAGGCGGGGTAGATCTTGATGGTGCGGTTGGTGAAGATGCGGCCGAGCCGCTCGTCGGCACTGGTGTCGATCAGGTTCGGCTCGCCGATCGCTTCCATCATCCGCTCGGGCGCGGTGATGTACATCGTGCGGTTGTCGCGGCAGGCGAGCAGATATTGCTGGAGGCTCATCTCCTCCTGCGTCTGGCTGCTGTAGATTTCCGAAAAAAGGTTGAAGACGTCAGACTCACGCGGCTGCATTGCGGCCTCCGACTGTGCGTTGGTTGAACGGGAGTCGGGCCGTCTCGCAGTGGCCGGCCAGCGCGGCGCGCCTGGCCCCAGGCCCGCACTTTGCCGGGCCGCAGGCAACCGGATCGGCAGGCCATGGTATCGCCCGCCCTTTGCTCCGTGCCATTGCGAGGGTCATCGTCGCACCTTCCTGCTTCGCCGACTCTCCCTTTCTCCATGATATAGGGAGTGTGGAAGCGATGGGTACGGCAATCGGCAAGAAGACTGAGTTTATCCCAGCTTTGTGATGCCCCTCGCGAGAAAGTTGTAGGGCAGCCGCCCCCAGCCGGCCGATTCAGGCCGGCGTCGGGGCTTAGCCCCCCAGCACATGGGCTTTGCCGGCGACATCGATTCGTACCCGATCGCCGACCGCCGGCACTTCGGCGCTGTTGACCTTGACCGTCAGCGGGGTGCCGCCGGCCACCGATACCGCCACCGTCCAGGCCGCGCCGCCGAACTCGACATAGATGATCTCGCCGGGGCAGCCGACCGAACCGTAGTGCTCGGCCTTGGCGGGGGCCATCGCGAACTGCTCCGGTCGGATCATGATCATCGCCCGGCCGGGGGGATGCGGCTTGTCGAGCGGGATGCGGCCGAGCACGCATTCGGCCGCCTGGCCGTCCAAGTCGGCCTCCAGCACCACCGCCTCGCCGAGGAACAGCGCCGTCTCACGGTCGCGCGGGCGGAAATAGAGCTCCTGCGGGGTGCCCGCCTGGACCAGGCGGCCGTCGCGCAGCACCGCCACCTGGTCGGCGAAGGACAGCGCCTCGGCCTGGTCGTGGGTGACCAGCACGGCGGTGATGCGGGCCGCATCGAGCAGCCGGGCCACCGCCCGGCGCATATGCTCGCGCAACCCGGCGTCGAGGGCGGAGAACGGCTCGTCGAGCAGCATCAGCTTGGGCTTGCGGGCGAGCGCCCGGGCGAGCGCCACCCGCTGCTGCTGGCCACCCGACAATTGATGCGGGCGGCGCTCGGCCGTCGCCGGGTCGAGCTCGACGGTGGCCAGCAATTCGCGCACTCGGTCGCGCTTGGCGTCGCTCTCGCCGTCGAGCCCGAAGCCGATATTGTCGGCCACGCTCAGATGCGGAAACAGCGCGCCGTCCTGCGATACGATGCCGATCTGGCGCTTGTGCGCGGGGGTGAAATGGCGGCCGTTGCACAGCGTTTCGCCGTCGAGGCGGACGAGGCCGGCGTCGGCGCTTTCGAAGCCGGCGATGACCCGCAGAAGGGTCGACTTGCCCGAGCCGGAGGGACCCACCACGGCGGTGCGGCTGCCCGGCTCGACCTGGAGGCTGACCGCGGCAAGTGCGACGACGCCGCCGAAAGACTTCGACGCGCCTTCGACTTCGAGCCGGCTCATTGTCCGGCGAGCCGCTCGGACTGGGCGTGGAGCAGCAGGCTGAGCGGCAGCGACAACAGGATCATCATCACCGCATAAGGTGCCGCGCCGGCGTAATCAAGCTCGGCCGAATAAGCCCAGAACTCGGTCGCCAGCGTGTGGGTGCCGTTGGGCGACAGCATCAGCGTGGCGGTGAGCTCGTTGGCGATGCCGAGCGCCACCAGCGCCATCGCGGCCGCAGCGCCCGGCGCAGCCAGGCGGAAGGTGACCTGGCGCACGGCCGTGAACGGGGTGCGGCCGAGCGCCATCGCCGCCTGCTCGAGCTCGGGCGGCGCTTGCGCCAGGCTGGCGCGCAAACCGGCCATGGCCCGCGGCAGGAACAAAAGCACGTAGGCCAGGATCAGCGTCGCATAGGTCTGGTAGAGCGGCAGCACCAGCCGCACGGTGACGGTGACCAGCGCCAGCGCCACGATGACGCCGGGCAGCGAGCCGACATAGTAGTGCGCCGCCTCCAGCGTCCGCTGCAGCCGGCCGGGCGCGCGCACGGCAAGCCAGGCGGCCGGCGCTGCAGCCGCCGTAGCGAGTGCGCCGCCGGCAAGCGCCAGCCCGACGGTCTCTGCAAAGGCGACGAACACGTCGCCCGGCCATACGGCTAGGCCCCCGAACAGCAGCCAGCGGGCGACGGTGACGAGCGGCACGCCGAGCGCCAGCAGTGCGGCCCCCGCAGTCAGGCCGAGCGCCGGCAGGCGCAAGCTGCCCAGCCGGCGCCGGAACGGCGGCCGCTGAGCGCCCTGGCCGACGCGCGCCAGACGCTCGCCGCCGCGCAGGCCGGACTCCGTGACGAGCAGCACCACACAGAAGATCAGCAGCACGCCACCCATCATGTTGGCCGAGGGACTGTTGTAGGCGGATTGAAACACATCGACGATCGCCGTCGAAAACGTGTCGAAGCGGATCATCGCATAGAGCCCGTATTCGGCGAGCAAGTGCAGGCTGACGAGCAGTCCGCCGGCGAGCAGCGCCAGCCTGAGCTGCGGCAGGACCACGTGGAGGAACACTTGGCGCGGCGTCTTGCCGAGCGAGGCAGCGGCGTCCTCGATCGCCGGATCGAGTCGACGCAGCTGCGCGGCCACCGGCAGATAGATGAACGGCGAATAGGCGAGCACCGAAATCAGCACCGCCGCCGGCAGGCCGTGAAAGCGCGGGAAGGCGTTGATCCAGCCATAGCTGTGGACGAAGGCGGGGATCGCCAGCGGCGCCACGGCCAGCGCGCCCCATAGGCGCGCACCCGGCAGGTCGGTGCGCTCGATCAGCCAGGCGAGCGACACGGCAAGTGTCGCAGCCAGCGGCAGGGTCGAAAACTTCGAGCAGCGCCGTGTTGATGAGCAGCTCGCCGATCCGCGGCCGGAACACCAGCGCCTCGATGGTCGCCCAGCCGGTGTCGACGGCCACATAGATGATGAAGCCGAGCGGCACCAGGCTGACGGCCGCCACCAGAACCGCCAAACCCACGACGGCCGATGGCGGCGCCAGTTCTGCCGGGCGCACTCGGCCGCTGCGGGCGGCGGCAAGCGAGATGGGTTGGGTGCTGGCTGACAAGGAACCTCGGCTGGCGGGTCGGCGTCTCGGCAGTGGAAGAAAATAGAACCGATTCTAAATTTCGCGATTGGCGGGACGACGGGGGCCTTAGAGCAAGCCGGCGGCGGTCATCAGCCGGATGACGGTCTTGGAATCGAGCTTGGAGGGATCGACCGGCGGGGCCTGGAGCTTGGCGAGCGGCTCGAGGGCGGCATTGGAGGCCTCGCCGTCGCCGACGGCGTATTCGAACGAGGTGCCGTCGCGCAGAACCTTCTGGCCGCCGGGCCCGGCGATCCATTTCAGAAACGCTTGCGCTTCCTTCTGCCGCTTGCTGGATGCCAGCACGCCGCCGCCGGAGACGCTGACGAAAGCGCCGGGATCCTGGTTGCGGAAGTAATGAAGCGCGACGTTCTCGCTGTTTTCGCCGGTCCGGGCGCGATCGCCGAAGTAGTAGTAGTGATAGATCACCGCGCCATCGACTTCGTGGTTGTTGACGCCCTTCATAGCGTTGCTGTTGCCGCGGAAGGGAACGACATTGTCCTTCATCGCCGTCAGCCACGCGCCGGTCGCTTCTTCGCCCTTGAGCGCCAGCATCGCCCCGACGATGGCCTGGAAATCGGCGCCGCTCGGCGAGGCGCTCCAGCGCCCTTTCCAGCTCGGATCGGCGAGGTCGAGCAGCGACTTGGGCAGGGCGTCCGGCTTGAGCTTGGTCTTGTCGTAGGCGAATACGGTGCTGCGCGCGGCGATGCCGAGCCATTTGCCGTCGGCCGGACGGTAGACGGCGGGCACCTCGGCCAGCGTGTCGGGGTCGACCGGCGCGAACAGCCCGGCGACATTGACCAGATCCATCGCCGGCGAGTTCTCGGTCAACAGCACGTCGGCCGGCGACAACGCGCCTTCCGCGATGATCTGGTTGGCGAATTCGAGATCGGAGCCGTTGCGCAGCGTCACCTTGATGCCGGTGTCGGCGGTGAACCCCGCCGCCCATTCCTTGGCCAGGCTCTCATGTTGGGCGTTGTAGACGACGATGCCGTCGCCCTCTTGCGCCGAGGCGCTGCCCGTCGTCGCGGCGGCTGCGCCAAGCGCCAGAACGGCGCCGATCAACGTCCCAAATCGTCTCATCGCTTTCCCCGTTTGCAGCTGAAAAGGCGGGCGGTCCGCCGCCCGGCCGGGCAGCTTCGAGGCGCGCATCATCGAATTGAAGAGTTGATTAGTCAAGTTTTAGCTGAGCCGGCGATGACGCGGAACAAACGAGGCGCTATCGCCATCTGAGCGCCGGGCGCGAGGGTTGGCTTTGCGCCGGCGGCTTGATCGAAGCGGGTCGGCCGCGCCACACTGGCTGGAGTACGGCCTGAACACGGGGAGACGAAACAAGCTCATGACGCCTTCGGACATTTTTGCGCGCGTGGTGGCACTGGTGGGGGCCGGCACGATTCTGGTGCGGCACCGCGGCCAGGGCGAGCTGCCCCAGGCCGCCGGCGCAGAGCCGTCGATCCCGCCGGCCAGGCCGCAGGGGATCCCGACGCTGAAGATGCCGACGGCCCGCGGCTGGAGTTCGGGGCAGCTGCCGGTCGCCGCGGCCGGGCTCAAGGTCAATGCCTTCGCCCGCGGTCTCAAGCATCCGCGCTCGCTGCTCGTCCTGCCGAACGGCGATGTGCTCACCGCCGAGGCGCTGACGCTGGCGGGCGGCATCAGTTCGCTGTTCGACTATGCCATGGTCAGCACGATGCGGCGGGCGGCGGCCCTCGGCCAGAGCCCGAACCGGATCACCTTGCTGCGCGACGGCGACGGCGACGGCATCGCCGAGACGCGCGAGACCTTCCTCGACGGGCTCAACCAGCCCTACGGCATGGCGCTGGTCGGCGATACCTTCTATGTCGGCAACACCGACGGGGTGGTCGCCTTTCCCTATGCCGCGGGCGACACCAGGATCGCCGCGGCGGGCAACAAGCTCACCGGCTTCAAGACCGGCGGCCATTGGACGCGCAATCTGCTGCCGACCGAGGACGGCAAGCGCCTTTACGTCGCGGTCGGCTCGCAGAGCAATATCGGCGACAACGGCATGGCGGCGGAGGAGGAGCGGGCGGCCATCCACGAGCTCGACCTCGCGACCGGCACGCGGCGGATCTTCGCCTCCGGGCTGCGCAACCCCGTCGGGATGGCGTTCGAGCCGTCGACCGGGACGCTGTGGACGGTGGTCAACGAGCGCGACGGGCTGGGCGACGAGACCCCGCCCGATTACCTCACTTCGGTGATGGACGGCGGTTTTTACGGCTGGCCCTACTGCTATTGGGACCGCATCGTCGACGACCGGGTGCCGCAGGATCCGGCCAGGGTCGCCAAGGCGATCCGGCCGGACTATGCGCTGGGCGGGCACACCGCCTCGCTCGGCCTCTGCTGGATACCTGCCGGCACCTTGCCGGGCTGGCCCGACGGCATGGCGATCGGCCAGCACGGATCGTGGAACCGCAGCACGCTCTCCGGCTATCGCGTGGTGTTCGTGCCGTTCGCGGGCGGGCACCCGGCCGGCCCGCCGCGCGACATCCTGTCGGGCTTCCTGTCGGCGGACGAGCGCAGCTCGTTCGGCCGGCCGGTCGGGGTGGCGATCGGGCCGGACAATCGCTCGCTGCTGGTGGCCGACGACGTCGGCGACATCATCTGGCGGGTGACCGGCGCCTGACGCCGCAGGCGAGGGCTGCGAACCGCCTGCAGCGGTGCTTTGCGCCGGGAAGCGGGTGCGCTAGGCTGTGGGCGGTCCATGAAAGAGGGAATCTGGTCCATGCTCAACCGGCGCAATTTCTTCAAATCGGTCGGTGCCACCTCGCTCGGCCTGATGGCCGCGACTGCCTCGGCAAAGCTCGCGCTCGCCCAGCCCGACCCGCTGCCGTCGTGGAACGAGGGCCCGGCCAAGGCGGCGATCGTCGGCTTCGTCACCCGGGTAAGCAAGGCGGGCTCCGCCGATTTCGTCGCTCCCGAGGATCGCATCGCCGTGTTCGACAATGACGGCACGCTGTGGGTCGAGCAGCCGATGTATACCCAGCTCGCCTTTGCGCTCGACCGGGTCAAGCAGGAGGCGCCCAACCACCCCGACTGGCGCCAGAAGCAGCCGTTCAAGGCCGCCCTCGACGGCGACCTCGAGGCGCTCGCCAAATCGGGCGAGCACGATATGGCCGAGCTGATCATGGCCACCCATTCCGGGATGACCGTCGAAGAGTTCGAGACCATCGTCACCAATTGGATCGGCAAGGCCGAGCATCCGCGCTTCAAGCGGCCCTATACCGAGCTCGTCTACCAGCCGATGCTGGAGCTGCTCGCCTATCTCCGGGACAACGGCTTCAAGACCTTCATCGTTTCGGGCGGCGGCATCGAGTTCATGCGGCCGTGGACGCGCAAGGTCTACGGCGTGCCTCCCGACCAGGTCGTCGGCTCGTCGATCAAGACCAAATACACGATGCGCAACAGCACGCCGACGCTGTTCCGCCTGCCGGAGATCAATTTCGTCAATGACGGTCCGGGCAAGCCGGTCGGCATCCTCCAGCACATCGGCCAGCGGCCGATCGCGGCGTTCGGCAATTCCGACGGCGACCTGGAAATGCTGCAATGGGCGACCCTCCAGGACCGGCCGCATCTCGGCCTTCTCGTCCATCACACCGACGCCGAGCGCGAATATGCCTATGACCGCAAGTCGCCGGTCGGCCGGCTCGACAAGGCGCTCGACGCCGCGGCGATCGACAAATGGACGATGGTCGACATGAAGCGCGACTGGAAGGTGATCTTCCCGTTCGAAAAGGCGTGACCGGCGTTTGCGGCAAGGAAACAGCTGACGATGAGCGCGCGCGAGGCCCCTGCGGCCGACATGGTCTGGATCCCGGGCGGCGAGTTCACGATGGGCTCGGACCGGCATTATCCTGAGGAGGCGCCGACCCGCCGGGTGCGGGTCGACGGCTTCTGGATCGACCGGTTCACCGTCACCAACCGCGCGTTCGAGCGTTTCGTTGCCGCCACCGGCCATGTCACGCTGGCCGAACGGCCGGCCGACGCGGCCGCCTATCCCGGCGCCAAGCCGGAGATGCTTGTTCCGTCCTCGACGATGTTCAAGAAGCCGGCCGGCCCGGTCGACCTCGCCAACCACTACAATTGGTGGGTCTATGTCGCCGGGGCCGACTGGCGCCATCCGCGCGGCCCGGCGAGCTCGATCCGCAAGCTGGCCGACCACCCGGTCGTGCACGTCGCCTACGAGGACGTCGAGGCCTATGCCCGCTGGGCCGGCAAGGACGTGCCCAGCGAAGCGGAGTGGGAATTCGCCGCCCGCGGCGGCCTGGACGGGGCCGAGTTCGCCTGGGGCGAGGAGTTCACCCCGGGCGGCCGCCATATGGCCAACACCTGGCAAGGCGAGTTTCCCTGGCGCAACGCGCTTCAGGACGGCTTCGAATACACCGCCCCGGTCGGGTCATTTCCGCCCAACGGCTATGGGCTCTACGACATGGCCGGCAATGTCTGGCAGTGGACCGCCGACTGGTACGGCGCCCCCGGCGGCGCCGCGAGCCCTTGCTGCACGGCCGAGAATCCGCGCGGCGGCAGCCGCGAGGCCAGCGTGGCGGCCGACACGCCGGGCGCCATTCCGCGCAAGGTGACCAAGGGCGGCTCGCATCTCTGCGCGCCCAATTACTGCCGGCGCTACCGCCCCGCCGCCCGCATGGCCCAGCCGATCGACACCTCGATCTCGCATCTCGGCTTCCGGCTGATCGTGCGTGCCGGCGCCGCACCTCCGGCCTCCGCCTGACCGGGCGCGCCTCGAACCCGATGCTGCTCGACACGCAAGGCCGCTGGCGTCGCTGCGGCCTTTTTGCTTGACTGGCGCGAAAGAGGGAGAGGCGCAATCGATGGATCGCAGAGCCAGCGCAGGGCCGCGGCTGGAATGGGGCGCGCGCTGTCTCGGCGCGGCCCTCGCCGTTTCGGTCGCCGCAGCGGCAGCGGCAGACACCGGACGCTGGCGGATCGCCGGGGGGTCCGGCTCGGCCAGCGCCTCGCTGCTCAGCAGCAACAGCCTGCTGATCGGCAACCGCCAACTCGAGTATCATCCGATGCTCAGCCTGAGCTGCACGGCCGGCGGCGACTGGAGCCAGTCGGTGCGGCTGCGCGGCCAAGTCGGCAGCGGCGCCGTGCCGGTCACCGTGCAGATCGACGGCAAGAGCGCGACCGAGACTTGGACGGCCGGGACCCGCGGCGGCAGCCTGACGCGCGGTGGCCGGGACGGCATCGCGCGGCTGGCCAAAGGCGATCGGCTGAGCCTGTCATGGAAGAACGGGCTTTTCTCCGGCGCCGGCCAGGCGGTGTTCAGCCTTTCCGGCATCGACGACGTGCTGGCCGAACTCAGCCAGGCCTGCGGCGGCTGAGCCGGTTGCCAGCGGCCGCTTGCGGAGCCCGCCAATTGTCCGGTGCGGCAAGTGGCCGGCGCTGCGGAAGCATGCGCGCGGGATCTCAGATCAGCTTCAGCCCCCGCATGCTGGCATGGCCGTTCTTGCCGACCACGATATGGTCGTGGACGCCGATGCCGAGCGGCCGCGCCGTCGCGATGATCGTGCGGGTCATCTCGATGTCGGCCCGCGACGGGGTCGGATCGCCCGACGGATGATTGTGGACCAGGATCACCGCGGTCGCCGACAGCTCCAGCGCGCGGCGCACCACCTCGCGGGGATAGACCGGCGTGTGGTCGACCGTGCCGGTCTGCTGGATCTCGTCGGCAATCAGGCCATTGCGCTTGTCCAAGAACAGGATGCGGAACTGCTCGCGCTCCTCGAATGCCATGGCAGCCCGGCAATAGTCGATCATCTGCGCCCAGGAGGCGAGCACATGGCGCCCGCGGATGGCGCTGCGCATCATCCGCTGGGCCGCCGCGGCCACCAGCTTCAAGTCGAGCGCCGCCGCCTCGCCGATCTCGGGAACCTCGCGGATCAGCGGCTCGGGGGCGCCCAGCACCTCGGCGAGCGATCCGAACCGCTTGATCAGCGCCTTGGCCCGCGCCTTGGTGTCGGCCCGCGGGATCGAGCGGAACAGCAGCATCTCCAGGATCTCGTAGTCGCTGAGCGCGGTCTCGCCGGCGGAGCGGAAACGGTCCCGCAGGCGCTGCCGGTGGCCGGCATAGTGCGGCTTGGCATCGCTGCGGGGCGATGCCGACGTGCCTTGCGGCTCGTCGAACAGGAAGCCACGCTCGTCGCGCTCTTCGACCATATGTCCTTTTTCACGCCTTCCCTGCCGACGGACAGCACCGGCGGCCAGGAGCCGGTCCTGGCAGCTGAGCGGGGCGAGGTCGCGGCCTGAAGCTTACGCGGGCAGCCCTGGCCGGTCGAGCCCCTTCGGCGACAGGGTGAAGATTTCACAGCCCTCGGCGGTCACCCCGACGGTGTGCTCATATTGCGCCGACAGCGAGCGGTCGCGGGTCACCGCGGTCCAGCCGTCGGACAGGACTTTGACGTGCGGGCGGCCGAGATTGATCATCGGCTCGATGGTGAAGATCATGCCCGGGCGCATCTCCACCCCTTCGCCGACGCTGCCATAGTGCAGGATATTGGGCGCATCGTGAAACAGCCGGCCGACGCCATGGCCGCAGAAATCGCGCACCACCGAGCAGCGCTCGGCCTCGGCATAGGCCTGGATGGCGGCGCCGATCGCCCCGGTGCGGGCGCCGGGGCGCACCGAGGCTACGCCGCGCATCAGGCACTCATGGGTGACTTCGAGCAGCCGTTCGGCGGCGCGCTTGATCGGGCCGACGGGATACATGCGCGAGGAATCCCCATGCCAGCCGTCGAGGATGAAGGTGACGTCGATGTTGACGATGTCGCCTTCCTTGAGCGGCTTGGCATCCGGGATGCCATGGCACACCACGTGGTTGATCGAGGTGCACGTCGATCGGGTGTAGCCGCGGTAGTTGAGCGTCGCCGGCAGCGCGCCGTGATCCATGCCGAACTCGAACACGAAGCGGTCGATGGCCTCGGTGGTGACGCCCGGCGCCACCAGATCGGCGAGCGCGTCGAGACAGCGGGCAGTCAGGCTGCAGGCCTTGCGCATTCCGGCGAAGGCGGCTGCATCGTAGAGCCTGATCTGGCCGGTGTTGCGCAGCGGAGCCGTGGCGGCGTCGAGATAGGTGACCATTCTGACAGCAAACCCGATGTGGCAAGCCCCGGCTCGTCAGCCGGCGCGAGGTTCCTGATGTGGCATCGGATCGCCGCCGCTGCAACCCCCTTCCACGGCCGAGTCAGCCGCGCTTCACCGCACCAAAGGCGGTCAGCGCACGCTGCCTGGCGGCCGGGTGGGCGATCAGCGGATGGGGATAGTCGCTGCCGAGCCGCACGCCGGCCTCGGCCAGGACCGGTGCCGGCGCCTCGAAGGGGCGGTGGATCCAGCCATTGTCGAGCCGGGCGAGCTCGGGGACGTAGCGGCGCACATAGCTGCCTTCAGGATCGAACTTGCTGCCCTGCAGAATGGGGTTGAACACCCGGAAGAACGGGGCGGCGTCCGCTCCCGACCCGGCCACCCACTGCCAGTTGCCCGGATTGTCGGCCGGATCGGCGTCGACCAGCGTGTCCCAGAACCAGCGCTCGCCTTCCCGCCAATCGATGAGCAGATGCTTGATCAGGAACGAGGCGACGACCATCCGGACGCGGTTATGCATGAAGCCGGTCTGCCACAGCTGGCGCATGCCGGCGTCGACGATCGGGTAGCCGGTCATGCCGCGCTGCCAGGCGGCCAGCTCCTTGCCGGCCCGGCGCCACGGCATCGCATCGAAGGCCGGCTTGACGTTCGTGCCGGCGAGGTTGGGATGGGCGGCCAGTAGATGCCAGCAGAACTCGCGCCAGCCGAGCTCGCGGCGGAAGCTATCGGCATCGCGGCCGCCGCGCCGGTGCCGGCGCAGCGCCGAAAGCACCCGCGTCGGCGTGATCTCGCCATGGGCGAGGTGGGGCGAGAGCCGCGAGGTGGCGTCGCGTCCCGGCACCTCGCGGCCCTCTGCATAGCCGTCGAGCGCTTCCTCGAGAAAGCGTTCGAGCCGCGCCTCGGCGCCGGCCTCGCCCGGGGTCCAGGTGTCGGCCAGCCCGCCCGACCAGTCCGGCCCGGTGGGCAAAAGCGCCCAGTCGGCCAGCCGCTCGGAGGCGAGCCGCTTGCCGAACGGCCGCAGCGCGGACGGCGCGTCGGCCGGATCGCGCAGATGGACGCGGTCGGTGAGCGCCCGCCAGAACGGCGTGAACAGCTTGAACGGCTCGCCCGCCCCGGTGCGCAGCACAGCGGGATCGTGGAGCAGATGGCCGTCGAAATCCTGGCGGGCGATGCCGCCGGCCGCCAGATCGGCAGCCATCGCCGCGTCGGCCGCCGCCGCCGCCGGCTGATAGCGGCGGTTCCACAGCACGAGGTCGGCGCCGCTCTCGGCGACCAGCTCCGCCGCCGCCGCCATCGTCCCGCGTCGCAGCAGAAGCCGGACGCCGCAGCCGGCGAGCGCCTCGCTGAGTGCGCTCAGGGAATGATGCAGCCACCAGCGCCGGGCCGCGCCGGGCCGGCGCACAGCGGGGCTCTCGTCGCCGACAAACGCCGCCACCACCGGCTTGCCCGTCTCCGCCGCGGCGCTCAGCGCCAGATTGTCGCGGAGCCTGAGATCGTGGCGGAACAGCACGATGACCGGCTTGGCCGGATCGGTCGCCGGGCGAAGGGGCATCGGGCGGCGTCTCCGTGCTTCGGGCAGTTAGCGCATTGGCATGCAGACATAGAGGAGTATGCTGACCGGGAAAGGGGCGCCGGGACCGGTCCGGCGGCGCGTCCGGCCGGGCCAGGCACCGGCGGGCTGCTGCGGAACCAACCTTGCGCCGTTGCCGTTCAGTCACTCTCGCCGCCAAAGAAGGATCCGCACCGATGGCATCGACGCTCTCTCGGCTTCGCGACAGTTGGGAAGACGACCTGCAGGAGCAGGTCGCAGTTCTGGGCAAGGAAGTGAAGGCGTTGCGCAAGTCGCTGGCCTCGCAGGGCAATGCAGCCTGGGAGAGCAGCTTGGACAGCACCGCGGCGCTCTACGAGGATCTGCGCGAACGCGTTGCCGAGGCCTTGCCGACGATCCGCAAGCAGGCCCGCCAGGTCGAGCAGACGGCGCGCGACAATCCGGTGGCCACCGCCGCGCTGGTGGGGCTCGTCGTCGTCGGCCTGGCCGTGGCGCTGATGTCGCGGCGCTGAGCCGTTCGGCCGATCACTGCCGATGACGGTTCTGCGCATCGTCGCCAACATCGCGGCCGAGCGGCTGGAGGAGGCCGACGCCTTCTACGGCGAACTGCTCGGCCTCAGCCTGGCGATGGATCTCGGCTTCATCGTCACCTTCGCCAGCGATGCGGCCATGACCCCGCAGATCAGCATCATGCGCGAGGGCGGTTCGGGAACGCCGGTGCCGGATCTGTCGGTCGAGGTCGACGACCTCGACGCGGTTTACCGGCGCGCGCTCGCCCAGGGGTTCGAGATCACCTACGGGCCGTGCCGCGAGCCTTGGGGCGTGCGGCGCTTCTTCGTCCGCGATCCGTTCGGCCGGCTGGTCAATATCCTGTCGCACGCGGCCAACTCTTCACATTGAGGTTGGTCATAGACGTATGATGTCAGGCCGTTCAGTCTGAGGCCTCGCGCGGCGGTCGCGGGAGGGACGGCATGGCGCACAACATCATCGTATCTTCAGACGGCACCGGGCAGCGCGGTGGGGTGTTCTTCGACGAAAAGCGTTTCGACATCTACAAGCTTTACCGCGCCACCCGGCTGAAGCCCTACCGGCCGGAGGCCTTGCGCAACCATCAAGACGTCGCGCACTTCTACCAGGGCTTAGGTGCCGGGCCGCCGTCCGCCGACAGCGGGAGCGAGCGATGCTGTTTTTCACCAGCGACACCCATTTCACCGACCCGCGCGTCCTCGGCATCGACCGGCGGCCGTTTGCCTCGCTCGCCGAACACGACGCGGCGCTGATCAGGCTGTGGAACGAAACGGTCGGGGACGGCGACGAGATCTGGCATCTCGGCGACTTCGCCCGCGGCGGCGCGTTGCGGGTCGAAACACTGCTCGCCGGCCTGAACGGCCGCAAGCATCTGATCATCGGCAACAACGATGCGGCCGCCCCGACCGCCGCCGCGGGCTGGGCCAGCGTCGGTCACTATGCCGAGCTGGTCGTAGACCAGAGGCTGGTCGTGCTCGGCCACTATCCGTTCCGCACCTGGAACCAAATGGGCAAGGGCGCGATCAACCTGCACGGCCATTCCCACGGCAGGCTGAAGCCGGTACCGCGGCAGTTCGACGTCGGCGTCGATGCCCGTGGTCTGCGGCCGACTACGCTCTTCGCGCTGGTCCGGCCACGCCGCAGGGCGCCGGCGGGCTGAGGCGCGCTGCCGCCCGGCTGCTCAGCGCGGCAGAGGCGGGATGACCGGCCTGAGATGCGGCTCGCCGTCGGGATCGTCGCGGGCATCGAACGGCCGTGCCATCTCGTCAAAGGCCGTCCAGCCGCCGGCCTCGTAGTCGGTGCGGCGGTCTTCGACGTCGACCGAGCCCGACTGGCCGAGGATGGCAGCGGCGGCATCGACTTCCGCGTCCTCGACCCGTGCCGTCACCAGCGCGCCGCCGCGGCGCAGGTGTTCGGCATAGACATGGGCATGGCGCTCTTCGACGCCGGCCTCCGTCAGTGCGCCGATCAGCCCGCCGGCGACGCCGCCGGCCGCCGCGCCGAGCACGGTGGTGGCGAGCCAGCCGGCGCCGACCACCGGCCCGATGCCGGGGATGGCGAAGGCGCCGAGCCCGGCAAGCAGGCCGCCGATGCCGCCGACGGCCGAGCCGATGCCCACGCCTTCGGCGGCATCGCTGCCGGCCTTGCCGTCGCGCGACACCAGGCTGATCTCGCCCGAGGCGATGCCGGCGTCTTCAAGTGCTGCGACGGCATCCTTGGCTTGCGCGTCCGTTTCGAACAATCCGCTGACGGTCTTCATGGTTCTTCTCCCTGTGAGTGCGGCTGGCACCTTTGTGCTCGAGGAAGAAGCCGCCCGGCCGCGGCAAGTTCCATGGCCGCAGTGCGAAGGAGGAGAGGTCGTTTGGCCCGACGGCAGGGCCGGCCTATGCTGACCTCAGATTGGTGGGGCTTGCCGTGGGATCGCAGCCATGTCGCGGTGCGGAGACGTCTACGAGAACAAGGTCACCGGCGAGTATGTGGTGGTGCTTCGCGGCACCGAGGACCGCGGCACCGGGCCGGGCATCGCCCATCTCAAGGCGCGGCCGGGTGCAGCGGTGGTCGGCGAGCACCGCCATCCCGGCCTGACCGAGCGCTTCACCGTCATCGCAGGCCACCTCGACGCCAGGATCGAGGGTTGCCAAAGCCGGCTCGGCCCGGGCGAGACGGCGTTTGTCGCAGCCGGGGTCGCCCATGATTGGTGGAACGGCAGCGCCGCCGAGGATGCCCATGTGCTGGTCGAGGTCGACGCCGCGCCGGGCGCCGAGAACGCCGATGCCGACCGCTTCGAGATGCTGATCGGCATGCTGTTTGGCCTCGCCAATGCCGGCAAGGTCGACGCCGGCGGCCGGCCGGGGCCGCTGCAGGGCGCGCTGATCGCACGCGAGTTCGCCGATGTCATCGTCTTCACCAGCCCGCCGCCGGCGGTCCAGGCGGCGGCCTTCGCCGTGCTGGCGCCGCTCGGCCGGCTGCTCGGCTACCGCGCCATCATCCCCGAATATTGCCGGCCGCATGGGCGCACGACGCCGGAGCCGGCGGCGCTCGCCGCCGCGGGCCTGCCGCCGGTCTGACGAGCGGGCCGGCCGCCGTCAGTCGCGCAGGATCATGCGGTCGCCGCGCACGTCGAAGCCGGCCAGGGTGCCGATGAAGTTCATGCCGAGCAGGCTCTGGCCCAGCGCCTGGCCTTCGGCAACCAGCACCGGGACATTGTTGCGCACGATGCGGCCGACGCCGAGCGCATCGACCCTGACCTGGGCGGCGCGGGCCATGCCGTTGGCGGTCGCGACCGGAACCGTATAGCTGAGATCGGCGGTGTCGAAGCCGGCCCGGCGCGCGTCCGCGGCGGTCAGCACCGTGGTGGTGGCGCCGGTGTCGACAATGGCGTCGACGCCGACCCCGTTGACCGAGATGCGGCCGCCGAAATGGCCGTTGGCCAGCTTTTCCAGCACCACCTGCTGGCGGCCCTCGCTGTCGGTGATCGACAGCGGGCTGCCGGGGATCAGCCCGGCGCTGATCCGGCTCGCGACGTCCTGCAGCTCATATCGGTACTGATAGGAGGCGACCAGCGCCAGGATGACGACCAGCCACAGCGCCAGGCTGCGCGCCACATAGGAAAGCCGGAGGCCGGAGCCGAGTATCCCGGCGGCCAGCACCGCGCCCCACAGGCCGAGATAGAGCGCCCGCGACACCTCGTCGCCGGTCTCGGTGAGCGATGCGCTGCCGTTGCTCACCAGCAGATAGAGCAGCAGCCCGCCGCCGACGACGGCAATGCCGATCCACAGCGATCGCGCCATGCTCATCGCTCGCTGCGGCGCTCGCGCGCCATTCGCGCGCGGCGGGTTTCACGGCGCGGCCGCCGCTCGACGGCGGCAAGCCGGGCCGGCAGCTCGGCCATCACCGCGCGCCGCTGATCCGGGCTCATCGCGATCCAATCGGCGATCTCGTCGCGCGTGCGTCCGCAACCGAAGCAGAAACCGGTTTTCAAATCGATCGAACAGACGAGGATGCAGGGTGATTCGATGCCGCTCATGGCCTACCAATTGCCCGCGTTCCAGATGGTACGGCCCATCCGGCTTTGCAAGCCCGGATGGCGACGCCCGACGTCGCCCTGGTGCGCCTTATGATTTTCACAACCGCATGGTTCTGTCGCCGCCTCACCCGCTGGAGGGGACCCCGCTTCCTCGAATCGGCACGCCCCTTTAAATCTTCGTTTTGGGAGAGCGACACCATGGCTGAGGCAGTCTCCACCGGGAAAAGCCCCTTCGACGACACCAGGGCGCTGCTTGCCCGACTCGAAGGGCCCGACGAGAGCGCCGCGGCCGCGGTGCGCCAACTCTATGCCGAGAGCGGCAAGCCCCGCGGCTCGCTCGGCCGGCTGGAGGACTTCGCCGAGTGGCTCGCCGCCTGGACGGGCAAGGTGCCGCCGGTGGTGCGGCGGCCGCTGGTGGCGGTGTTTGCCGGCAGCCACGGGGTGGCGCGCCGCGATGTCTCGCCCCGGTCGGCTGCGGCGACCCGCGACACGGTCGCCCGGGCGGCGGCCGGGACCGCGCCGATCAACCAGTTCTGTGCGGCTGCCGACCTCGGGCTGAAGGTATTCGACCTGGCGCTCGACCTGCCGACCGGGGATATCGCGGTCGAGCCCGCGCTCGACGAGCGCGGCTGTGCGGCGACCATCGCCTTCGGCATGGAGGCGGTCGCCGGCGACGTCGATCTGCTCTGCGTCGGCGACCTCGGTGTCGGCAATTCGACCGTCGCCGCGGCGCTGTTTGCGGCCCTGCTCGGCGGCCGGGGTGCGGATTGGATCGGCTCGGGCTCGGGGGCCGACGACACGATGATGGCGCGCAAGGCCGAGGCGGTCGACGCCGCGCTCAGCCTCAACCAGGGCCATCTCGGCGATCCGCTCCAGGTGCTGCGCCGCGTCGGCGGCCGCGAATTCGCGGCGATCGCCGGGGCGATCCTGGCGGCGCGCATCCAGCACGTGCCGGTGATCATCGACGGGTTTGCGACCACGGCGGCGGCGGCGGTGCTGCACGCCGCCAACCCGCGGGCGCTCGACCACTGCGTGCTTGCCCATCTCTCCGCCGAGCCCGGCCATCAGCGCGCCGCCGACCGGCTCGGCCTAAGGCCGATCCTCGATCTCAAGCTGCACCATGGCGAAGCGGTGGGCGCTGCACTCGCCGCCGGCATCGTCAAGGCCGCGGCGCTGTCGCTTTCCGGCATGGGCCGCTCATGAGGCGTGCGCCTGCAGCCGCCGCCCGCTGTCGGCCGGGGGAGCGGCGGCCGGCAGCACCCGGCTGGCCGGGAACACGACCAGCGCCTCGGTGCCTTGGCGCAGCTTCGACCGTAGCTCGAAGCTGCCGCCATGCATGGCCACCAGGCCCTGGACGATCGGCAGCCCGAGCCCGGCGCCCTGCTCGGCATTCTTGATGGCGATCGCGCCCTGGCCGAAGGCCGACAGCACCACCGGGATTTCGTCCTGGGCAATGCCGGGGCCGTTATCGCTGACGCTCAGATATTGGCCGCCGCCGGCGGTCCAGCCGGCGCTGACCGTCACCTTGCCGTCGCGGCCGGTGAACTTGACGGCATTGGCGACGAGGTTGAGGGCGATCTGGCGGACCGAGCGCTTGTCCGCCAGCAGCGGCGGCAGGGCCTGCTCCACCTGATGGCCGAGGCTGAGCCCCCGGGTCCGCGCCTTGAGATCGAGCAGCCGGCAGCTTTCCTCGACGATCCGGGCAAGCGACACCGGCTCCTCCTCGAGCGGGCGGGCGCCGGCCTCGATGCGCGACAAGTCGAGGATCTCGTCGATCAGCGCCAAAAGGTGCCGGCCTGAGCTGTGAATGTCGCGCGCATAATCGCGGTAGGTGGCGTGGCCGAGCCGGCCGAGCGCCTCGCTGGCCATCACCTCCGAAAAGCCGAGAATGGCGTTGAGCGGGGTGCGCAATTCGTGGCTCATCGAGGCCAGAAAGCGCGATTTGGCCAGATTGGCGGCCTCGGCGCGGCGCCGCGCCTCGTCGGCAAGGCCGGTCGCCGCCTCGCGCTCGCCGGCGATCCAATCCGCCTGCCGGCCGAGCACCAGGAGCTGCGCGGCGCGGCGGCGCAGCTCCTCCGACAGCCCGGCAAAGAACGCCAGCGCCGCCACCACCAGCGCCGCGGCCAGGACACCGACCGGCCATGGAGCGGCAAGGCTTTTCCACGCATAGACTGAGACGGGCAGGGCAAAGCCCGCCGCCACGACGCCGGGCAGGGCCGAGCCGATGAGGCAGGTGCCGGCCATCGCCGCGAGCAGCACGATCGCCTGAAACAGGAAAAAGCCGTCGCCGCCGCAGGCGGGGCAGCCGAGCGCGGCGAACCAGGCCCAGGTAAGGCTCGTCGCCAGATGGCCGGCCTGCAGACGCCGGCGCCAGGCGGGCGAGGCACGTTCGGCCTCAGCGACGCGCCCGAGCTGGCCGGCCAGCAGATAGAGGCCGCCATAGGCGGCGAGCGTCGCCAAGCCCCAGCCCAAATTGGCGGCACTGCCTTCGCCCGCCAGGCCGATGCCGGCCACGGCGAGCACGAACAGGTTCGCAACCGGCACCGCGCTCAGCAGGCGGCGGGCATGGCTGGCCAGCAGCTCGGCCGCACAGTCGGGCACGCCGGCCCGTTCGCCGAGCCGCTCCCGCGTTGCGCGCACGGTCTCGGCCGCGTTGCTGCGCGGCGCTTTGCGGCGGTCTACGATGAACTTGTCCAGCGTCGGCGCGTGGTCAGGCGTCATCGAGATTTTCGTTGTATTAGGAGCCACTTGGGATCAAGTTTAACGATGAATGATTAAGAGCTCGTTGTGCCCGTCACCACCCGGCCGGCCTGCATGCGCCGGCTGAGCCGAGGCACCCGCCCGGGCCGGCGGATGCTCCTCGACGCCGTTCTGGCTCTGGCCATCCTCGGTCTCTTGGCGCTGGTGGCCGCGCGGCTCGACAGCCGCACCGAGGTCGAGGCGGACGGCCGCGCGGCGGTCAATGACGGCGATACGCTCACTTTGGGTGGAGCACGCATCCGGCTGGCCGGCATCGATGCGCCGGAATACCATCAGATCTGCCGGCGCGACGAACAGCCTTATCCCTGCGGGCGCCAGTCGCGGCTGGCGCTGGTGGCGCTGATTGCCGGCCGCGCCGTCGTCTGCAGCGGCGCCGAGCATGACCGCTATGGCCGCCTGCTCGCCCGCTGCCGGGCCGGCGAGGACGATCTCAACCGCCGCCAAGTCTCCGGCGGCTGGGCGCTCGCTTATGGCGGCTATGACGATGCCGAGGCCGAGGCCCGGGCGGCGCGGCGCGGCCTATGGGCCGGCACGTTCGACAGTCCGCGGCACTGGCGCGACACGCATGCCGGGCCGCCCGCCGAGGCGGCGCCGGCAGCGCAGGCGACGGCCGCGGGCTGGCTCGACCTCGTCGCCGGCTGGCTCTCCGAACTGCTCGGCTTTCGCTCGCCGGCATCTTCTGGCACAACGGCGGCCGGCAAGGAGGTTCAGCCGTGAAGCTGTTCGACGGGGGCCGCGCGCCCAATCCGCGCCGGGTGCGCATCTTTCTGGCCGAGAAGGGCCTGAGCGTGCCGCTCGAGGCGGTCGACATGGGCGCGATGGGCCATCGCGGCGAGGCCGTTACGTCGCGCAATCCGCTGCAGCGGCTGCCGGTGCTGGAGCTCGACGACGGCACCATCCTCACCAAATCGATCGCCATCTGCCGCTATTTCGAGGAGCTTCACCCGTCTCCGCCCCTGTTCGGCACGGGGGCGCTCGGCAGAGCGCGGGTCGAGATGTGGCAGCGGCGCATCGAGCTCAATCTGCTCAATGCGGTCGCCCACGCCTTCCGTCACATCCATCCGGCGATGAAAGACTGGGAAATCCCGCAGGTCCCCGAATGGGGCGAGGCGAACAAGCCCAAGGTGATCGACTTTCTCGGCCTGCTCGAACGGGAGCTTGCCGGCCGTGACTTCGTCGCCGGCGAGGATTTCAGCATCGCCGACATCACCGGCCTGGTCGCCCTCGATTTCATGAAGCCGGCGCGGATCGCCGTCCCTGGCGAGTTCGGGCACGTGCTTCGCTGGCACGCGGCGTTGAAGTCGCGCCCGAGCGCAAACGCCTAACAATTGGAAGACGTTGCCGAATTGGATCGGCTGACCGCCGAGATCAGGGCCTGCCGGATCTGCCGCGACAACCCCGCCGGCCGGCCGCTGGCGCACGAGCCGCGGCCGGTGGTGGTGGCTTCGAAGACCGCCGGGATGCTGATCGCCGGCCAGGCCCCCGGCACCAAGGTGCACGCCACCGGGATCCCGTTCAACGACGCCTCCGGAGATCGGCTGCGCGATTGGCTCGGCGTAAGCCGCGACGAGTTCTATGATCCCCACTGCTTCGCCATCGTGCCGATGGGCTTCTGCTTCCCCGGCCAGGACGCCAAAGGCGGCGACCTGCCGCCGCGCCGCGAATGCGCGCCGGCCTGGCGGGCCCGGCTGTTGGCGCTGATGCCGCAGATCGAGCTGGTGCTCACCATCGGCCTTTATGCTCAGGCCTGGCACCTCGGCGCAGCCCGCTCGGCTTCGCTGACCGCGACGGTCGAGGACTGGCGGCGCCACTTCGCGGCTCCGGGCAGGCCAAAGGTTCTGGCTCTGCCTCACCCGTCGTGGCGCAACATCGGCTGGATCAAGCGCCATCCCTGGTTTGAAATGGAATTGCTGCCGTTCCTCAAGGCAGAAATTCGCCATCGCCTGAAGGAGGGCTGAGGCAAGCCGATCCCAAGCTTACGGCCAAGCCGGAGAATTTCGTTCTTGCGGCGCAGGTGATCGAGCCGCACAATAGCATTTCATTCTACCGGAGCCGAAGATGGACCGTCTGGACCGAAAGATTTTGCGCCTGCTGCAGGAGGATGCCACCTTGGCCGTCGCCGACGTCGCCAAGAAGGTCGGCCTGTCGACGACCCCTTGCTGGCGCCGCATCCAGAAGCTCGAGGAGGAGGGGGTGATCCGGCGCCGGGTGGCGCTGCTCGACCCGTCTCGCATCAACACCAAGGTGACCGTCTTCGTCTCGATCCGCACCAACTCGCACAGCCATGAGTGGCTGCGGCGGTTTTCGGAGGTGATCCAGGAGTTCCCGGAGGTCATCGAGTTCTACCGGATGAGCGGCGACGTCGACTATCTGCTGCGCGTGGTGGTCCCCGACATCGGCGCCTACGATGCCTTCTACAAGCGGCTGATCGGCAAGATCGAGATCCGCGACGTGTCTTCGTCCTTCGCCATGGAGCAGATCAAATACACGACCGAGCTGCCGCTCGATTACATGGTGCTGGACAAGGAGCCGGCGGCGAGCGTCGCCTGAGATTTCAGGGCGTTCGCAAAACCGCCGAGACCTGCCCCGGCGGCAAACTTGTAGGCGCTGTTCGGCCACTGGTATATTCTGCCTGCCATGGTGGATATCGAGACCCTGTCCCTGACCGAGGCGATCCGGCTGCAGTCGGAGCTGTCCACCTATATCGACAAGAAGTTCCAGCGCCACGCGGTGCTGATATTTTCCGACATCGTCGGCTCGACGCCTTATTTCGCCCGGTTCGGCAACGAGGCCGGCCGCAGCCTGCAGCAGCGCCACCTCGACCACCTCAACAGCGTGGTTGCCGATCGCGGCGGCCGCATCGTCGACACGGCAGGCGACGGGGCCTTCCTGTGCTTTTCCGAAGTCGAGCCCGCCTGCACGGCGATGATCGAGCTCAACCGCCGGATATCCGCCGACAACTCCCATCGCCCGCGCGAGCACCAGCTGATCGTGCGCATCGGCATCCATTGGGGCAGCGTGCTCACCGATACGGTGATCGTCACCGGCGATGCGGTCAATCTGAGCTCGCGGGTCGCCGGCTCGGCCCGGCCCGGCGAAATCCGCATCACCCGGTCGGTGTTTTCCGAACTGCCGAGCGCTTTGCGTATGTGGTGCAAGAACCTCGAGCCGGTGGAGCTCGAAGGCGTCGACGGCAAGGTCGGCCTGATGGAGCTGGTTTGGTGGGACCCGTCGCGTTTCCCCGAATATGTGCGCATCGAAAACAGCGGCGAGATGCTGCCTTTGCCGCCGCTCGACACGATCAGCTTCGGCCGCATCGGCGAGCTCGACGGGGTCAAGGCCAACGACATCGTCATCAAGCTCGGCGAGGAGCGGCTGAGCAACATGGTCAGCCGCTGGCATTTCGAGCTCAACCGCCGCCATGACGGCTTCGTGCTCAGGCTGGTGTCGTCTCAGCTCACCGAGGTGGACGGGCGGGTGCTGCAGAAGGGCGAGGAGGCCGAGGTGCGCACCGGCACCATCGTGGTCCTGGCCAAGACCATCGTGCTAAGGTTCCTGGCGCATCAGAAGGACGCACCCGATCCGCAGCATACCGTGGTGATTGCCTGAGCCGGACGGCAGCCGGCTAAGCCGCAAAATGCCGCCGGGCTAAAATTGCTCCAGCCGCGCCAGCAGCGACGAGGTGTCCCAGCGCGACCCGCCCATCGACTGTACGTCCTTGTAGAACTGGTCGACCAGCGCGGTCAGCGGCAGCCTGGCGCCGTTGCGGTCCGCCTCGTCGAGGCAGATGCCGAGGTCCTTGCGCATCCAGTCGACGGCGAAGCCGAACTCGTAGGCGCCGGCGTTCATCGTCTTGTGGCGGTTCTCCATCTGCCAGGAGCCGGCCGCACCCTTGGAGATCACCTCGACCACCTTGTCGACGTCGAGCCTGGCGCGCTTGGCGAAATGCAGACCTTCGGCGAGGCCCTGCAGCAGCCCGGCGATGCAGATCTGGTTGACCATCTTGGTAAGCTGGCCGGCGCCGGCCGGACCCATCAGGCCGACCATGCGCGCATAGGCGTCGATGACCGGGCGGGCGCGCGCAAAATCGGCTTCGTCGCCGCCGACCATGACGGTGAGCACCCCGTTCTGCGCGCCGGCCTGGCCGCCCGACACCGGCGCATCGAGGAAGCCCGCGCTGCGCGCCGCCGCGGCCGCGTGCAGCTCGCGGGCGACCGCCGCCGAAGCCGTGGTGTTGTCGATGTAGATCGCGCCCGGCTCCATGGCCGCGAACGCCCCTTCCTTGCCGAGCGTGATCTGGCGCAGGTCGTCGTCATTGCCGACGCAGGAGAACACGAATGCCTGCCCGCGCGCCGCCTCGGCGGGGGTCGCGGCGACCCGTCCGCCATGCTCGCCTGCCCATTGCTCGGCGCGCGCACGGGTGCGGTTGTAGACCGTGACCTCGTGCCCGCCCTTGTGTCTGAGATGCGCGGCCATCGGGTAGCCCATCACGCCCAAGCCGAGGAAAGCCACCTTCGCCATTTGCTCATCCCTCCAGGATTTTTTCGAGACCGACCGCGCCGGTTCAGCGCGCCAGATGGCGCGTGATCGCCCGCTCGATCCAATCAATCAAGTGGCGCAGCGCCTCGACGATGGTGAGATAGATCAGGGCGGCCCACAGATAGGTCTGGAAGTCGAAGCTGCGCGAGAAGGCGCGGCGCGTCTCGCCCATCAGATCGTAGACGGTGATGATGGCGACGATCGCCGAGCCCTTGATCATCAGGATGATCTCGTTGCCGTAAGGGCGCAGCGCCACGATCAGCGCCTGTGGCAAGATCACCTTCCACAGCGTCTGCAGCCTGGTGAGGCCGAGCGCGGCGGCACCTTCCCATTGGCCGCGCGGCACGCTTTCGATCGCGCCGCGCAGGATCTCGGCCTGGTAGGCCGCGGTGTTGAGCGCGAAGGTGAACACCGCGCAATTCCAGGCCTCGCGGAAAAAGCTCCAGAGGCCGACGGCCTCGAGCTCGGCCCGGAACGAGCCGGAGCCGTAATAGACCAGGAAGGTCTGGGCGATCAGCGGCGTGCCGCGGAAGAAATAGACATAGGCATAGCTGACGACGGCGAGCACCCGGTTCTGCGAAGCGCGGGCATAGGCGACCGGCAGCGACAGGATCGCGCCGAACAGGATCGAGAGCGCGACCAAGGAGAGGGTGACGCCGAGCCCGCTGAGATAGGATGGTCCGTAGCGGGCGATCAGCTCCGGATTCCAGGCCGAAACGAGGTAGCCGGCGAGCCCGAGCCCTGCGGCTGCCCAGGCAGCGAGCAGCAACACGCCCAGAATGCGTTCGCGCGACCATGGCCGCGCCGCGATCGGCGGGCGCTCCCGGTCGACCAGGCCCGCGCTGCTCACCGCGCGGCCTCGGCCCGGCCGGCCCACCTCTCGATGGCGGCGAAGGCCAGCGAAGACAGCATCGCCAGCGCAAGATAGAGCAGGCATGCGGTGCCGAAGAACAGGAATGCCTGCTTGGTGACACGCGCCGCGATCTCGCTCTGCCGCAAGATGTCGGCCAGGCCGATCACCGAGACCAGCGCGGTGTCCTTGAGCAGCGCCAGCCATAGGTTGGAGAGCCCGGGCAGCGCGATGCGGATGAGCTGCGGCATCACCACCAGCCACATCGTCTGCCGGTCGGAGAGGCCGACCGAGTAGCCGCCCTCATACTGGCCCCTGGGGATGGCCCGGAACGCCGCCAGGAACACCTCGCTGGCGTAGGACGACAGCACCACCGCCAGCGCCACCATTCCGGCGATGAAGCTGTTGATCTCGACGGCGGCATCCGGCTTGACGAGGTGCACGACCTGCTGGACGCCGATCTGGGCGCCGAAATAGACCATGAACAGGGTCAAAAGCTCGGGCAGGCCGCGGAAGATGGTGGTGTAGATGTTGCCGGCCAGCCTGAGTGCCGGCTCCGTCGACTTCTTCGCCACGGCGACGAAGAAGCCAATCAGCAGGCCGATCGGCAAGGTGGCGAGCGACAGGGACAGAGTGACCAGCAGGCCGGCGGCAATGTCGTCGCCCCAGCCCTCCGGGCCGAAACTCAGCAGTGTCGAGACGTCCATCCCGGTTCGCTCGTCTTCAGCCGGGCAGGGCGGCGGGCGTGATCAGCGCCTCGCCGCCGCGCCCCAACAGCGGGTCAGGAGGACTCGCCGCCATAAACGTCGAACTTGAAGTACTTGTCGTTGATTTCCTTGTACTTTCCGTTAGCGCGAATGGCCTTGATGGCGGCGTTGAACTGCTCGCGCAGCGCATCGTCGCCCTTGCGCACGGCGATGCCGGCGCCCGGACCATGGATCGAGACCACCGGCTGGATCATGCCGACGATCTTGCAGCAGGCGCCGTCCGGGGTGTCCAGCCATTGCTGCAGGACGACGACGTCGTCATTGGCGGCGTCGAGGCGGCCATTGGCGAGGTCGAGCTGATATTCCTGAGCCGACGGATAGGGCTTAATCTCGCTGTCGGTAAAGGTCTTTTCCGAATAGTTGAAATGCGTCGTGCCGCCCTGCACGCCGATCGTCTTGCCGGCCAGGTCGGCCTTGGTGACCCCCTTGATGGCGGTATCCTTGGGCGCGACGATCGCCGGCGGGGTGTTGTAATACTTGTCGGTGAAGTCGACCTTCTGCTTGCGCTCGTCGGTGATCGACATCGAGGCCACGATGGCGTCGAACTTGCCGGCCTGAAGGGCCGGGATGATGCCGTCCCAATCCTGGGTGACGAATTCGCACTTCGCCTTCATCTCATCGCAAAGCGCCTTGGCGATGTCGATGTCGAAGCCCTCGAGCTTGCCGTCGGCGGTGAGATTGTTGAACGGCGGGTAGGCGCCTTCGGTGCCGATCTTGATGGTCTCCTGGGCGCGGGCCGCGCCGAGCGAGAGGGCAAGAGCTGCCGCCGATACGGCAAGGGTCATGCGGAAGGAACGTTGCATCTTTCATCCTCAATCTTGGTTCCGCCGCCGGCAGCCGGCGGCGCGGCTCAGGCGGCCTGACCAGCCATGCCTTTGGGCCGATATCCCATTTTTCCGACGTAAAAAGCAATCTAGGACGACCATCCCGGGTTGCAACGGGCGCTGACCTTAGGTCAGGTCCGGCGGCCGGGCAGGCCGCATTTCGCGGCGATGAAGTCGGCGATCGCGGCGACATCGTCGAGCCGGAAGACCGGCAGGTCGGCCTCGACCGCATGGTCGGCGGCGATCGCCACGATCGCCGGATCGCCGGGCGCCAGCGGCGTCACCTCGCGCGCGCCCAGCCGGCGGACCTCGATCTTGGGATGCGAACCGCGCTTGAATCCCTCGACCAGAATGAGATCGGCCGGCGACAGGCGCGCCACGATGGCGTCGAGCGTCGGCTCGGTCTCGCCGTCGAGCTCGTGCATCAGCGCCCAGCGCCGCCCGGAGACGATCGCCACCTCGCGGGCCCCCGCCCGGCGGTGGCGAAAACTGTCGGTGCCTTCCTTGTCGATGTCGAAGTCGTGATGGGCATGCTTGACGGTGGCGAGCCGCAGCCCGCGGCGGGTGAACTCGGCGACCAGCCGTTCGGTGAGCGTCGTCTTGCCGGAGTTCTTCCAGCCGCCGATGCCGAAGACCGGGGTGCTCATGGCTGCCTAGCCGCCGGTGACGCTCATGTGGCGGGCGATCGACGGCCGGCGGCCGGCGCGGTCGATGATGAAGTCGTGGCCGCGCGGCTTGCGCGAAATCGCCTCGTCGATCGCGGCAGCGACGAGGTCGTTGCCTTCGGAAGCACGCAGCGGCGTGCGCAGATCGGCGGCGTCTTCCTGCCCGAGGCAGAGATAGAGCGTGCCGGTGCAGGTCAGCCGCACCCGGTTGCAGCTCTCGCAGAAATTGTGAGTGAGCGGGGTGATAAAGCCCAGCCGGCCGCCGGTCTCGGCCACCTCGACATAGCGGGCGGGGCCGCCGGTGCGCGCCCCGATGTCGCTCAGGGTGAAGCGCTGTTCAAGGCCGGCGCGAACGGCCGACAGGGGCAGATACTGGTCGGTTCGGTCGGCGGCGATCTCGCCCATCGGCATCGTCTCGATCAGCGTCAGCTCCATGCCGCGGCCATGGCCCCAACGGATCAGCTCCGGGATCTCGGTCTCGTTGAAGCCCTTCAGCGCCACCGTGTTGATCTTGACGTTCAGCCCCGCGGCCTGCGCCGCGTCGATGCCGGCGAGCACCCGCTCCAGCTGGCCCCAGCGGGTGATGGCGTGGAATTTTTGCGGGTCGAGCGTGTCGAGCGACACATTGACGCGTTTGACCCCGCAGCCGGCAAGCTCGGCGGCAAAGCGCCCCAGCTGCGAGCCGTTGGTGGTCAGGGTGAGCTCGTCGAGCGCCCCGCTTGCCAGGTGCCGCGACAGCTGGCGCACCAGATGCATGATGTTCTTGCGGACCAGCGGCTCGCCGCCGGTCAATCTCAGCTTGCGCACGCCCTTGTCGATGAACACGGTGGCCAGCCGGTCGAGCTCTTCGAGGCTGAGCAGGTCGCGCCTGGGCAGGAAATGCATGTCTTCCGCCATGCAATAGGTGCAGCGGAAGTCGCAGCGGTCGGTGACCGAGACGCGCAGATAGGTGATCCTACGGCCGAATGGATCGATCATTCCGAACTTGTCCGACCTCGCTGTTGTGCCCGTATCGCCGCGTGCCGGGCCGGCAGGCCCGCCATGCCTCAAACACTTATGTCGTGGCAAAGGATGCCTGGCGCAAGCCCGCCGCCCTGGTTCTTTGGTAACACTCAACCGCGTGCAAGCGCAACGCAGCCCGCCGCAGCCTTTCCCTACCTCCCGGGATCGGGCATGATTGCGCGGCATCGAAGGCGCGTCATGACCCCATCGCAGAGCTCGACCGGCGACCGCTGGCCGGAACTGGACTACCCGGCCTGGCGCGAGACGGCTGCGGCGCTCCATCTCTATTGCCAGATCGTCGGCAAGTACCGGCTCGCCCGCACGCCGTGGGTCAACCATTCCTGGCACGCCACGCTCTATCCCTCCGCCCGCGGGCTGACCACCGGGCTGGTGCCGGACAGCCCCGGCGCGATCGAGCTGGCATTCGACCTGTTAGACCATCAGCTGGTCGGCCATTCGACTGCCGGACGGTCGGCCAGCCTGCCGCTGGGTCCGACCTCCGCCGCCGACTTCGACGCCGGCGTCCGTGCGCTGATTGCCGAGCTTGGCGGCACGCCAGAGTTCCACGGCGTCCCCAACGAGCTGCCGGACCCGCTGCCGTTTGCCGAGGACCGGGCGATGCGCCCCTACGATGCTGCGGCCGTCACCCGTTACTTCCGGGCGCTGGTGAGCGTCACGCTGGTGATGCAGCGCTTCCGCACCGCGTTTCTGGGAAAGGTCAGCCCGGTGCACCTCTTCTGGGGCAGTTTCGACCTTGCGGTGACCCGCTTCTCCGGCCGGCGTGCGCCGCCCCATCCCGGCGGCATTCCGGCGCTGCCCGACACCGTGACCCGCGAAGCCTACAGCCACGAGGTCGCCTCGGCCGGCTTCTGGCCGGGCGGCGGCGGCATCGACTTCGCTGCCTTCTACGCCTATGCCTATCCCAGCCCCGCCGGCTTCGGCGCCGCTGCCGTGGCGCCCGCGGCGGCCTATTTCGAGCCCAAGCTGGGCGAGTTCCTGCTGCCCTACGAGGCGGTGCGGGCGAGTGCCGATCCAGAGGCCGCGCTGACGGCGTTTCTGGAGAGCACTTACCGAGCCGCCGCCGCGCTCGGCAGCTGGGATGTCGGCGCCCTGGAATGTCCGCTCGGCCAGCCGCGGCTGCCGCGGCCGCTTTAGGCCGGCACGCCGGCCGCGCTTTGGCCTGGCCACATGGGCGGCCTTGCGCAAGGCCGACCGGGCGTCCTATCTAAGGCGAGATCCGCGCGGCCCGAGTCCGCCGCGCAGGGCCCGCGGCCCTGCACCGACAGTTATCGCGAAGGAACCTTCATGCAGCCTCCCGTCGAAAGATACATGAATCTCGTGCCGATGGTGGTCGAGCAGACCAACCGCGGCGAGCGGGCGTTCGACATCTTTTCCCGTCTGCTCAAGGAGCGCATCATCTTCATTACCGGACCGGTGGAGGATGGCATGGCCACCTTGGTCTGCGCCCAGCTCCTGTTTCTGGAGGCCGAGAACCCGAAAAAGGAGATCTCGCTCTATATCAATTCGCCGGGCGGCGTGGTCACCAGCGGCATGGCGATCTACGACACCATGCAGTTCATCAAGCCGCCGGTCTCGACGCTGTGCATCGGCCAGGCCGCCTCGATGGGGTCGCTGCTGTTGTGCGCCGGCGAAAAGGACATGCGCTTCGCCACCCCCAATGCCCGCATCATGGTGCACCAGCCGTCGGGCGGCTTTCAGGGCCAGGCATCGGATATCGAGCGGCACGCACAAGACATTATCAAGATGAAGCGCCGGCTAAACGAAGTGTATGTCAAGCATACTGGCCGCGACTACGAGACGATCGAGCGCACTCTTGATCGCGATCACTTTATGACTGCTGAAGAAGCTAAGGATTTCGGCATCATAGACAAGGTGATATCTTCCAGGTCGGCGATCGAGGGGATCGCGGCGGCTTGACGGATCGGCGGAGGCACGCCGAAGCATGTCGCATTTTGGACGGAATGTGCGGCATTTCTGTCACAATCTTTTGTTGGCTCGACGGGCCGCAGATCCTACGTTAAGTCTATGTTGATTTTCGACGGCATAGCCTTGGGTGGGGCTGCCGTGAATCGTGGCCGCGTTTTCTGATTTGGTTTTCGGGTACGGAATGCGCAGCACGGTCCAACTTCGAGTTGGCGGCGGCGGGTTGGCGCCATAAATTGCTCTCCAGCCGCAGCCAGAGCACCGGCAGGCGGCACCGGAAAGGGACTTGAGACGATGAGTAAGGTCAGCAACAGCGGCGGCGATTCCAAGAACACGCTTTACTGCTCGTTCTGCGGCAAGAGCCAGCACGAAGTCCGCAAGCTGATCGCGGGCCCGACCGTGTTCATCTGCGACGAATGTGTCGAGCTGTGCATGGACATCATCCGCGAGGAGAACAAGTCCTCGATGGTGAAGTCCCGCGAGGGCGTGCCGACCCCGCAGGAGATCCTGAAGGTGCTGGACGACTACGTGATCGGCCAGCCCTATGCCAAGCGGGTGCTGTCGGTCGCCGTCCACAACCACTACAAGCGGCTGGCGCATGCCGGCAAGAACAACGACGTCGAGCTCGCCAAGTCGAACATTCTGCTGATCGGCCCGACCGGCTGCGGCAAGACGCTGCTTGCCCAGACGCTGGCGCGCATCATCGACGTGCCGTTCACCATGGCCGACGCCACCACTTTGACCGAGGCCGGCTATGTCGGCGAGGACGTCGAGAACATCATCCTGAAGCTGCTGCAGTCGGCCGACTACAATGTCGAGCGGGCGCAGCGCGGCATCGTCTATATCGACGAGATCGACAAGATTTCCCGCAAGTCCGACAACCCGTCGATCACCCGCGACGTCTCGGGCGAGGGCGTCCAGCAGGCGCTGCTCAAGATCATGGAAGGTACGGTGGCCTCGGTGCCGCCGCAGGGCGGCCGCAAGCACCCGCAACAGGAGTTCCTGCAGGTCGACACCGCCAACATCCTGTTCATCTGCGGCGGCGCCTTTGCCGGGCTGGACAAGATCATCTCCGACCGCGGCCGCAAGACCTCGATCGGCTTCAGCGCCACCGTCGCCTCCCCCGAGGACCGGCGCACCGGCGAGCTGTTTCGCCAGGTCGAGCCCGAGGACCTGCTGAAATTCGGGCTGATCCCCGAATTCGTCGGCCGGCTGCCGGTGCTGGCAACCTTGGAGGATCTCGACGAGGAAGCCTTGGTGCAGATCCTGACCGAGCCCAAGAATGCGCTGGTCAAGCAGTATCAGCGGCTGTTCGAGATGGAAAACGTCGATCTCACCTTCCACGAGAACGCGCTGACGGCGATCGCCAAGCGGGCGATCGAACGCAAGACCGGCGCACGCGGTCTGCGCTCGATCATGGAGGCGATCCTGCTCGATACGATGTTCGAGCTGCCGGCGCTCGACGGCGTCCAGGACGTGGTGATCTCGGAAGAGGTGGTCTCGGGCAGCGCCCGGCCGCTCTACATCTATGCCGAGAAGGAAAAGGGCAGCGTCAGCGCCTGATTGCGGGGGGCCGGCCGAGGTTGCCGACCGGGCCGCGCGGCAGCGACTGCGAGGGCTGGTCGGGGCCGGCCGGTGCCCTTGATCGGGGCATAGATCATAGCCACCTAACGAGTGAGGTCGGGGCCGATTCCCGTGCTAGTTTCCCGGTTATGCGAAGGGTCAGGTAGGCGGAGCGGCTCGCGGCCGTTAAGATGAGAATCGCGGTCGGCCATGAGGCGGCCGCGACAGAAAGGTTGGACAATGGCCAAGTTTCCCAGGTCTTCCAGCGACGGCGTTTTCGCAGTCCTCCCGCTGCGCGACATCGTCGTGTTCCCGCACATGATCGTGCCGCTCTTCGTAGGGCGCGAGAAGTCGATCAAGGCGCTGGAAGAGGTGATGGGTGCCGAGAAGCAGATCCTGCTTGCTACCCAGATGAACGCCGCCGACGACGATCCCGAGCCCGACGCGATCTACGATGTCGGCACGCTCGCCAATGTGCTGCAATTGCTCAAGCTTCCCGACGGCACCGTCAAGGTGCTGGTCGAGGGCCGGGCCCGCGCCAGGATCACCGCCTTCACCGGGCGCGCCGATTTCCATGAGGCGCAGGCCGAGGTGCTCGGCGAGCCGGACGAAGAAGAGGTCGAGATCGAGGCATTGGCCCGCTCCGTGGTTTCCGACTTCGAGAATTACGTCAAGCTGAACAAGAAGATTTCGCCCGAAGTGGTTGGCGCCGCAAGCCAAATCGACGATTACTCCAAGCTCGCCGATACGGTTGCTTCGCACCTTGCCATCAAGATCCCTGAGAAGCAGGAGATGCTCGGCACGCTGTCGGTCAAAGAGCGGCTCGAAAAGGCGATGGGCTTCATGGAGGCCGAGATCTCGGTTCTGCAGGTCGAGAAGCGGATCCGCTCGCGGGTCAAGCGCCAGATGGAGAAGACCCAGCGCGAATATTACCTCAACGAGCAGATGAAGGCGATCCAGAAGGAGCTCGGCGAGGGCGAGGACGGCCGCGACGAGGCTGCCGAGATCGAGGAGCGCATCAAGAAGACCAAGCTCACCAAGGAAGCGCGCGAGAAGGCCGAGGCCGAGCTCAAGAAGCTGCGGACGATGTCGCCGATGTCGGCCGAGGCGACCGTGGTGCGCAACTATCTCGACTGGCTCTTGTCGATCCCGTGGGGGAAGAATTCGAAGGTCCGCCACGACCTCGACTTCGCCCAGAACGTGCTCGACACCGACCATTACGGGCTCGACAAGGTCAAGGACCGGATCGTCGAGTACCTGGCCGTGCAGAGCCGCCAGAAGAAGCTCAAGGGCCCGATCCTCTGCCTCGTCGGCCCGCCCGGCGTCGGCAAGACCTCGCTCGGCAAGTCGATCGCCAAGGCGACCGGCCGCGAGTTCATCCGCATGGCGCTGGGCGGCGTGCGCGACGAGGCCGAGATCCGCGGCCACCGCCGCACCTATATCGGCTCGATGCCCGGCAAGGTCATCCAGTCGATGAAGAAGGCGAAGAAGTCGAACCCGCTGTTCTTGCTCGACGAGATCGACAAGATGGGCATGGACTTCCGCGGCGATCCGTCGTCGGCTCTGCTCGAGGTGCTCGATCCGGAGCAGAACTCGACGTTCATGGACCACTATCTCGAGGTCGAATACGACCTCTCGAGCGTGATGTTCGTGACCACGGCCAACACCTTGAACATCCCGCCGGCGCTGATGGACCGGATGGAGATCATCCGCATTGCCGGCTACACCGAGGACGAGAAGGTGGAGATCGCCAAGCGCCATCTGCTGCCCAAGGCGATCCGCGATCATGCCTTGCAGCCGAAGGAGTTTGCGGTCACCGACGAAGCGATCCGGGGGATCATCCAGACCTACACGCGCGAGGCGGGCGTCCGCAATCTCGAGCGTGAGCTGATGAAGCTCGGCCGAAAGGTGGTGACCGAGATCCTCAGGACCAAGAAGAAGTCGGTGAAGATCACCGTGGAGAACCTCGCCGACTATCTCGGCGTGCCGCGGTTCCGCTACGGCCAGGTCGAGTCCGACGACCAGGTCGGCGTGGTGACGGGGTTGGCCTGGACCGAGGTCGGCGGCGAGCTGCTGACGGTCGAGGGCGTGATGATGCCCGGCAAGGGCCGCATGACGGTGACCGGCAATCTGAAGGATGTGATGAAGGAATCGATCTCGGCGGCCGCGTCCTACGTACGCTCGCGGGCGATCGACTTCGGCATCGAGCCGCCGATCTTCGACAAGCGCGACATCCACGTGCACGTGCCCGAGGGTGCCACGCCGAAGGACGGGCCGTCGGCCGGCGTGGCGATGGCCACGGCGATCGTCTCGGTGATGACCGGCATCCCCGTGAAGGCCGACGTCGCCATGACCGGGGAGATCACGCTGCGCGGCAGGGTGCTGCCGATCGGCGGGCTCAAGGAGAAGCTCTTGGCAGCGCTGCGGGGCGGCATCAAGAAGGTGCTGATCCCCGAGGAGAACGCCAAGGATCTGGCCGAGATCCCGGACAACGTGAAGAGCGGACTGGAGATCATCCCGGTGAGCCGCGTTGGCGAGGTGCTGCGCCACGCGCTGGTGCGCATGCCCGAGCCGATCGAATGGGTCGAATCGGCCGGCGATGCGGCAGGCCAGGCCGAGGTCGGCGACGACGCCGGCGCGGCGACCTTCGCCCACTGACCACCCGCCCGGAAGGGCAAGACCTTGCAAGCCGGGCTCATCGAGCCCGGCTTTTCTGTGAGCAAGCCCGCAAACCCGCGGATTTCTGCGTTTTTTCGAGAGCCGGCATCTTGGTTCGGGCAGCAACTCTTTCTAAGGTTCGTGTCCTGCCGGTTGAGTCGTGCGTCCGGTCTTGAGAGGAAGGGCTATTTGATGAACAAGAACGAACTTGCATCCGCCGTGGCCGACGCGGCCAAGATCGGCAAAGGCGACGCTCAGGCGGCGGTCGACGCGGTGTTTTCCGTCATCACCGGTGAGCTCAAGCGGGGCGGCGAAGTCAGGCTCGTCGGTTTCGGCAATTTCACCGTTTCCAAGCGTGTTGCATCGACGGGGCGCAATCCGCAGACCGGTGCGGAG
Organism: uncultured Alphaproteobacteria bacterium; assembly: GCA_963791325.1. GTDB lineage: Bacteria > Pseudomonadota > Alphaproteobacteria > Rhizobiales > Rhizobiaceae > JBEVJK01. Next base: position 186,666 of record CAWBRU010000023.1, read on the forward strand.
GTCAAGATCCCGGCCCGCACGGTGCCGAAGTTTTCCGCCGGCAAGGGGTTGAAGGACGCCGTGAATTAAAGCGGCCTCCCGACGGGCGGAAGCGCTTTCCGTCGCAGCTGCCCAGGAGGAACGTCAGGAGCGGTTCGCCGATTGCAGGGATCGGTGAGCCGCTATCTTTTTTGCCGATCTCGGCAGGGATGGTTCGCGGCTGGGGTATTCGTCGAGCGATCCGGACGGAAAACCGATTGTCCTGTCTTTGCTCCAATCAGCGCCGGTAACCGCCGCATGCCGGCGTTCCGCCGCCGCCGTTTCGAAGCCGCAACGCGACGCCGCCACGCAGACGGGGCGGGCTCGTCCGGCTTCGTCCCGGCAGACCCTTTGTGCGATCAATACGTCTCGGGGATCCAGCGTCGGTCCTTCATCGGTGCGAGGTCGTCATAGGCGTGCTTCTTGGCGCGCTTGGGCAGCTTGATCTCCTGCCGCGGGACCGCTTCATAAGGGATCTGGGAGATGAGGTGAGCGATGGTGTTCAACCGGGCGCGGCGCTTGTCGTCGGAACGGACAATGTGCCAGGGCGCATGCTCGCTGTCGGTCGCCTCGAGCATCAGGTCACGGGCGCGGGAATAGTCGTACCAGCGTTCCCGGGCGGGAATGTCCATGGGCGACAGCTTCCATTGCCGCAGCTTGTCTTCGATGCGGGCCTCGAACCGCCGCTTCTGCTCGGCGTTGCCCACCTCCAGCCAGTATTTGAGCAGGATGATGCCGCTGTCGACGATGTGCCGCTCGACCGGCGGACACAGCTTCAGGAACTCCCGGTGCTGCTCCTTCGTGCAGAAGCCCATCACATATTCGACCCCGCCGCGATTGTACCAGCTGCGATCGAACACGGTGATCTCGCCGGCAGCCGGGAAGTGCTTGAGATAGCGCTGCATATAGAGCTGCGACTTCTCGCGGTCCGACGGGGCCGGCAGCGCCACGACCCGGAAGACGCGCGGGCTGACGCGCTCGGTGAGCGCCCGGATGACGCCGCCCTTGCCGGCCGCATCGCGTCCCTCGAACACGATGACAATGCGCTGGCCGGTGTGCTTCACCCATTCCTGGATGGCACACAGCTCCTCCTGCAGCTTCCTCAGCTCGCGCACATAGTCCTTGCCGTTGAGCTTCTCCCTGGGAGCGGGCTCGGCAACGTCCTTGCCGGATTCGAGATCGGTATCCACCGCCGTCTCCTAAAGCTTGCAGCGCCTGTAATTGAAGGTCATTTCCGGAAAGCCGGGGTTGAAACGTTCGAACTCGTCGGCACTGATGACGCGAAAACCCGTCGAGACGGTGTCGAACATCAACGCCGACGCGCAGTTCATCATGATGGTGTAATCGCCCTTGCCGGTCTCGCGCACCTTGGCTGCCGTGCAGCTCATATTGGAGCCCTCGATCTTCTTGCCGTCGATGATGACTCCGGTGGACAGGTTCGAGCTCCGGTCGCGGAACCGCATCTTCGAACCGACTTTCTTGAAGGTCTCGCTGCAGGTGCCCGACAGCGTCCAGGCGCCTTGGATGGCGTCCAGCCCGGCGGCCTCGACGGCGGAACTTGCCGACATGGCGATGGCGGCGAGAACCAGCGGACGGAGCAGGAAGGGTCGCATCGGTTCACTCACCTCTCGTTTGGCGGCCGCCGCTCGCGGGCTGGCTCAAGGGCTCTTCTCGAAGCACTGGACGATGGCGACGTGGTCGCAGATGCCGACGGTATCGTCGATGCGCAGATAGTTCTTCGACCGCATGCAATCCGTCACCGCGTCGATCTCCTGGCGCGTGAGCACCTCATTCTGCGAATGGCTCGCCGTCCCGGCCGTCGCGGGGGAGGCGCTTCCGAGAACTTCCCGGCGGCAGCCGTCCAGCTCGCTCTGCGCGGCATGCTCGGGCGGGGCGGCGAGGGCCAGCGTGGCGAGCAGGCAAGCCGGCGCAACCGGCCACAGGCCGAGCCTACGCCCAGGACAGGTAGAAGCCGACATCGCCCGGGATCCCGCCGGGAAAGTTGATGATCATCGCCTTCAGCTTATAGCCGCGCGGCTTGATCGCCTCCTCGTAGCGATCGTAGAGCTCGCGTGCCTTGCCCTGCAGCGTATCGGGCCAGCCGGGGGTCGCATTGTTGATCGCCCGGCCGCCGTCGGAGCACAGGTCGCTGGAGAAGGTGTAGACCAGCGCCTCGGTCTTGCCTTGCTCGACCGCCGCGCGCACCAGCCGCTGGATCTTGGCGCGTTCGGCCTCACTGACGTGCTCGGTGAGGAAGGTCTTGGCGAACTCTTCGTGCTCCCGCGCCTTCTCGTTCCTGGCCTTCTCCTCCTTCTTCATCTCGGCCATTTCGCGCTCGAGCATCTGCATGCGCAGCTCCTCGGCGCTCGGAATGGCACTGCTGGGGGTCGAGGGTTTGCTGTCGGCCATCGCACTCTCCTTGATCCTGCCTTGATCCTGGTCGGTTCACCGCAGTGGCCGGCACACATTCACAAAAGCATAGAGGCGCGGCAAAGGCCAGGCGCGTAGCATCGCGTAATCTCGGTGTAGTCGGACCCGCTTTGGACCGTCACCGGGCAGGGCCGGCCTGCGGTGCGGCCTCGAACGCGGCATAGGCATCCTCCAGATCGTCGAACACCATCGCCCGACCGATCCGCTCCAGCACCCCGGATCGCGCAAGGATCGCCAGCGGCTCGCTGTGCAGTTCGGCGATGCCGAAGCGCACGTGACGCGCCTCGAACAGGGAGAGCGCCTCCTCCAGCATCGCCGTCGCCGTGCTGTCGATGTCGACGACCGCGCTGGCGTCGAGCACGAACCAGCTGCCCGCCGGCAAGGAATTGGCGATGCTGCCCAGGCGCTCCCGCACATGCTCGGCGTTGAAGAACAGCAGACTGCCCTGGAAAAGCCACAGCGTCAGGCCCTCGACCGGCCGCGCATCGGCATGACGGTGCAGCTTGAAAAAGCCCTCCCGCCCGGCGATGCGGCCGAGCAGGGCATCATGGGGCGCGAGACCCTTGACCAGCAGGTAGACGAGGGTGGCCGCAACGGCGACGATGACGCCTTGCAGCACGCCGAGGCCGATCGCGCCGACCATGCCGATCACCGCGAACAGGAACTCGGCCCTGCTGGTGCGCCACAGCTTGGCAAAGGCGCCGACATCGATCAGCGAGATTGCGGCGGAAGCCAGCACGGCGCCGAGCGCGGCATTGGGCACCTGGCTCAGCGGCCCGCTCAGATAGGCCACCGCGAGCATCAGCGACAGTGCGGCGACCACGGCGGCGAGCTGGCTCCTGCCGCCCATCGACAGGTTCACGGCGGTGCGCGAATCCGAAGCGGTCACGGGCAGGCCGCCGAACAGGCCGGCGGCGATGTTGGCCGCGCCGAAGCCGATCAGCTCGCGATTGGCGTCGATCCGCTCGCCGGTCCGTGCGGCGAAGCTCCTGACGGTGACGATGCCCGAGCCGAAGCTGACGAGGAGCACGGCACCTGCGCCGAGCAGCAGCTTGTCGAGCGGCAGATGAGCATCCCAGGGCAGGCTGAAGGCGGGCAGCGCCGACGGCACTTGGCCGATGACCGCGACACCTTGCGCAGGCAAGTCGAGCAGCATCGACAAGGCGGTGCCCAGGACGATGGCGACCAGCGGTCCGGGAAGGGCCGGCCAGCGCGCCGCCAGCAGCCGCAGCATGACGAACAAGCCTGCGGCCAATGCCAGGCTCGCCGCGTTGATCTCCGTCCAGCGGCGGGCGATTTCGAAGAGCGGGCCGACCAGCCCGTCGCTCGCCAGCTTGACGCCGGTGACGCGCCCGATCTGGCCGACCAGGATGGAGATCGAGATGCCGCTGATGAAGCCGATCAGGATCGGACGCGACAGGAAATTGGCGACGATGCCGAGCCTGAGCAGGCTCGCCAGCAGGCAGAGAACACCGACGGTGAGAGCGATTGCCCCGGCAATGACCACGTTCTGCGGCGCGGCAGCCGGGCCGAGCGAGGCGAGCACCGCGGCAAGCACGATGGTCGTGCCGGCGTCCGGTCCCACGATCACGTACCGCGACGACCCGAACAGCGCATAGCCGAGCAGCGGCAGCATGCTTGCGTAAAGGCCGACTTGCGGGGGCAGGCCGGCAATTGCCGGATAGGCAATGGCGCTCGGCAGGCCGACCGCGGCGATCGACAGGCCCGAGAGCAGATCGGGCCGCAGCCATTCGCGCCGATAGCGGAACGCGGGCGGAAGACCCGTCACGGCAGCGCTCCGCCCGGGCGCCGCGCCAACGCCGGCAGGGCGGTCATGGCCGTCGCGGCGGCCGCGCCAACGACATGCGGCCGAGCGCCGCCCGGATCTCGGCGCACAGGCTCACGATCCACCCTTCGCACTCTGCCAACCGGTGCTTCCTGAGAACTTCCGGCAGCAAGGTCACGCCCTCCAGCGCCCGCTGCGCCTCGGCAAGATCGTCGCAGAGCTCGACGAATTCATCGTCATGCATCGCCAGGACCCGGATCTGAGCAGCCAGCTCCGGCATCAGACGACAAGCAACAAGCACACCAGAACCCATGTTGATGAGGCCATGTTCCGCAAGGTCCAACCAGAGTTTCACATTTGCTTTTGTTCGTCGCGACAAGTAACGTAAAATACCGTAGTGAACATGCAGCGCACCGCCGAAGGAGGGTTTGGTGGTCATGCCTCCCGGAGAGGCATCTCACTGTGTGAAAGGTGAGGTGCTGCCCTATGATCGCACGCATGCGGAAGCTGTGCGCGATCAGGTCAGGCGTCTGCTCGAAAGCCCCGAATTCTTGGTTCCGGAGCGAGCGCGACGCTTCCTGACCTATATCGTCGAGGAAACGCTCGACGGCCGGGCCGACCGGATCAAGGCTTTTTCGGTGGCCACCGACGTGCTCGGCCGCGACGCCTCTTTCGATGGCTCGACCGATCCGGTCGTCCGCATCGAGGCAGGACGGGTGCGCCGCGCCCTCGAGCTGTTTTACCTGACTGCCGGGGCCGACGACCCGATCGTCATCACCATTCCCAAGGGCGGATACGTCCCGACATTCACCTGGCGGACACGTCTGCCGCCGGCGCATGTTGCGCCCGCCGACCCGCAGCGGCAAAGCCAAGCCCGATCCAGGCCGGCTTGGCGCCGCGTCGCCGGGGCCGCTGCCCTCGCCCTGCTGCTCGCCGGTGCGGGGCTGATCGCGCGCTTCAGCCCTGCACCGGTCACTGCCCTCGAGGCGGTGACCCATGCGCGGACGCCGGCGCTGTCACGCCTGCTCGTCTCGCCCTTCTCGGCCGATGCCGGTGCGCCGCGCGGGCCACCGATCGCCCAAGGATTGACCGACGAGGTCGTCCGGCAACTGGCCGCTTTCCGTGAGATCGAGGTCGTCGCCGGCCCGCTGGTGGCTGCACGCGGCCAGGCAGAGCCGATCCAATACGAACTGCAAGGCGCGCTGCGGCTGACCGACCAGCGTTTCCGGCTGAGCGCGCGGCTGATCGACAATGCCGACGGCTCGGTGGTCTGGGCCGAGAATTATGATGCCGACCTCGATGCGGGGAGGCTTTTGGACAGCGAATCCGCGATTGCCGCGAAGGTGGCGACGGCGGTCGCTCAGCCCTACGGGGTGGTTTTCCGCACCGATTCGGCGCGGCTCGAGCGCGAGACGCCGAATGATTGGGCCGCCTACCAATGCACGCTGGCCTATTATGCCTATCGGGCCGACCTCAACCCGCGCACTCACAACGCGGTAGAAAGTTGTCTGGAGCGCACGACGCAACAATTTCCCACTTACGCGACGGCGTGGGCACTTCTGTCGCTCACCTATCTCGATGCCGTTCGTTTCCGCTATGCCGTCGGCGGCAGCATGACGCCGCCCATCGACCAGGCATTTGACGCGGCGCGTCGCGCGGTCGACCTGGACCCCGACAATGCCAGAGCTTTGCAGGCCTATATGACGGCGCTGTTCTTCAAGCAGGACGTCGATGCCGCGCTGAAGGTCGGCGCCCGCGCGATCGCCAGCAACCCGAACGACACCGAGCTGCTCGCCGAATATGGATTGCGGCTCGCGCTGACGGGCGAATGGTCGAGAGGCCGCGACCTCATGCTCGAAGTGCTCGACCGAAACCCCGGCCCCCTCGGCTATTACGAGAGCGTGGTCGCACTCTGCTACTACATGCTGGGCGACTACCAGACCGCCGGCATGTGGATCGGCAAGGCCAAGCTTACGGCCAATCCCATCTATCATGTCATCGCTGCGGCGATCTACGGCCAGCTCGGACTGACGGCGCAATCCTCGGCGGAGCGGAACTGGTTCGCCGACAATGCGCCGGCCTTTCTGGACGAGCTGCCGGAGGTCATCAGGATGCGCAACATCCCGCCCGCAGACGAAGCACGGCTGCTGCAAGGCTTGGCCAAAGCCGGTTTCAAGACCACCGCCAGCTGAGCCCGCAATAGCCTAAGCGGCCGCGCGCCGACCCCACGCCGCCATCATGAGCGGGCCCAAGGCGCTCAGGCGGGGATCGAAGCAAAGCGCGATGGCCTCGTCGATCTCGTCCGCGGTCGGGTGCCCGGCGGCAATCATCGGCTCACGCAGCTGCGCCAATGTAAGGCCCCAGAGCCGGCCGCCGGCTTCGCCGCCGCGCCACATCGTCGTGCGGCCCTCGCACCCGACGGCCACGAGCCCGGCGCCGGCAAGATCACCTGGGACACGTCGGCCATAGAATGGGTCGAAGCGGTGCCGCGCCGCCAGCACAGCGCAGTGCTCCTGCATGGCGCGATCGAACAGCGCGCTCGCCGCCGGCTCCATCCGGGGATCGGCCACCGCCGACACGAAGTCCAGCTCCTCGGCGACGATCCAGCCTCCCGGCTTCAGAGCCTTGACCAGCCTCGGCAGCACCGGTCGCGGGTCGCCCAGCCATGCCAGGACCAGGCGCAGGTGGACAAGGTCGAACTCTCCCTCGGGCAGGTTGTCGCTCAGCAGGTCGTGGACGCGAACCTCGAGGTTCGGGTGCGCCAGCTCGCGCAGGACCGTTGTGTCGAGGTCGGTCGCAAGCACGGAGCCCTCGGGAGCAACACGGTCGCACAGCCACGCGGCGATCGAGCCGCCGCCGGCACCGACCTCGGCGCAGCGCCAGTTCCGGCCGACGCCGCGCGCTTCGAGGCAGCCGATCGTGCCGGGGTCGAACAGGAGCTCCAGGGTCCTCAGCCGCTCGCGCTGGCCACCGATAGCATTCTTGAACGCGTAGGTCTGCGCGTCGGTCGTCATTGCCATGCTTCGACCGGCCGTATCGCATGCAGCTTGTGCGGCGATCCGTTGGGGCCGACCGAGGAAATCACCCCACGGACCTACAGACGCTCGAGGCTGAGCATTGCAGGATCGCCCCGCCAAGCTTTGTCCAGCGCCGCCTGGGCCTTCTCGGCGGCCGCGGTGTCACCGCTGGCCTTGCTCGCCTGCGCCAGCCCGTAAAGCGCCTGCCCGTCGCCGCGGGCATGCTCCAAGGCCGCCGCGAACTCCTTCTCCGCCGCCGCCGGCTGGCCGGCCTTGAGCAGCGCTGCGCCGAGCGAGCGGCGCACCGGATAGTACCAATAGGGCGGCTCCATATAGGGGATGGTGTCCTCCGTCTCGGCCGCCTTCTGCCAGAGCGCCATGGCCTCGGCGTCCTTGCCGCCGGCCTGGGCGGCCCGCGCCAGCACGACGTCGCGAGCGACCCCGAGCACCGGCTCTGCCGGGATCCCCCAGGCAGTGAGCTCCGCCCAGTCCGTGCCCTTCAGAATGGCGTCGATGGCAGCGGCCTCGGCCTCTGCACCCCGCGTGTCCTTCTTGGCGGCGAAGGCCGCGCCGCGCGCATAGTGCCACATCGCCTTCACGTAGGGTGGGGCATCCGGAGGGTCGGCGAGCGCCAGCACCATGTCGGGATCGCCATACTGGGCCCAGGCGAAATACGGGGCTGCCTTGACCGGCTGGGCAATCGGGACGGCGGTTGCCACCTCGTTGCTTAGCCATTTGTCCAGCTTCTCCGCCGCGGCCAGCGCCGTCTTCGTGTCGCCGAGCAGCTGCGCCGAAACCAGCACGAAGTGGATGTTGTGGGAGTAGTAGCCGATCGGATAGACGCCGACCGCGCCCGTCTCGGTGAGGTACTTCTCATCGACCTGCGAGGCAGCCTCGTTCGCGGCGAGCGAATCGGTGTAGCGACCGATGCGGTAATAGATGTGGCTCGGCATATGCACGATGTGGCCGGCCCCCGGCATCAGCGCGGCGAGCTGATCGGCATAGGGTTCGGCCCGCTCCGGGCGGTCGGAGGCTTCCACCAGGTGGATATAGAGGTGGATCGCCCAAGCATTCTTGGGATCTTTGGCCAGAACGCCCTCGAGGCGCTTTTCGATGTCGGCCGCGCGGCCTTTCGGCTGCTTGCCGCCCGGCTGCCAATAGTCCCAGGGCTGGGTGTCCATGCCCGCCTCGGCAGCCATCACCGCAAACAGAAGATCCTGCGGATATTTGTCGGCCAGCGCCGCCATGGCATCGGCAAAGGCGGCGTCGAGCTGCGGCCGCTCCGCCGCCGGATCGTCGGAGTAGCGCGTCGCCACTGCGGCAATCAGGGCCTTCTCCTTCTCAGTCGCGCCCGCCGCGAGCGCTTGGGCGCGCGCGGCGGCGGCAAGCGCCGGAGCGTTGGCCTGCGGATCCATCGGCACATTGATATTGGGGCCAAGCACCAGCGACTCGCCCAGGAAGCAGAGCGCGCAGTCGGGGTCGAGGCTTTGGGCTTTCTTGAAGGCGCGGCGCGCTTCGGCGTGGTTGAAGTTGGCGGCAAGTCTCATCCCTTGATCGAAATAGCGCTGAGCCTCGGGATTGGCCGTGGTGATCGGGTAGCTCAGGGATCCGAGGTCGGACCAGAGAGGGGGAGCGGCGTCCTCATAGGCCTTGACGGCCGCCGGCGACATGGCCTTTGCGGGGATGTCGGCCAGGCGGCAATGGGGGGCTGACGGCAGAACCTCTGCGGGACCGGTTGCCGCGGTGAAGTGCGCACCGGCGGCGCCGATGCCGATGGCGGCAACCAAGGTCGTGGGAACACCTAAATATCCAAGAACACGATGAGCATGCATGGCAGCCTCCTGTCGTGCGCTATTGTCCACACCTCTGGTAATTCAAAGCCATTCGATCAAATTGCGAGAATACTATTGTCCGCCTTTGATCGATACTTGACAATTCAATTGCTGTTGCAACGCCTACTTTGGATACGGGCAGGAGCCGACTTTCATCACGTCGGGACCAGATCCGAGCTGCGAAGAAGGGAGCGGGTGGTCGCCCAGCCGGTGAGCTGTCGGCAATCGCGAAGCGGGCGCCAACCGGCGTCCAGTCGCGCGAAGCGGATTGCTATGGCTCGGCGGCCGGCTCGGGCTCCAGCGCCGGCATCACCTGGAGCAGCGGTTCCGGCTTGACTCCGAGCTCGCCGGTGAACGGCCGGTCATTGGCCAATATCAGAAGCACGGCCGCCGCCACGCCCGCTGCAAAGGTCGCCAGCGTCAGCGCCGATGCCAGGCGATTGTGGGCATGAATGATGGCGATGGCGAGAAAGGCGCAGGCCGCTTGCAGGGCCAAGCAGACCCATTTGGTCGGATCAACCTGCGACTGGCTGACCAGCACCCGTTGCCGTCGTGCCTCGAGCGTACGTTCCAGCGCGGCGACGATTTCGCGCTGAGCGATTTCCTGGCCGGCATTGGCCGGGGTCAAGGCCAGCGTCGATCGCAGCGCTTGGTTGAGGGTTGCCGGGCTGGTGGTCAGAGTTGCCGAGCCTGCGGCCATTGCTGGCCATTCCTGGCCGATACTTTCGGTGATGTAGGCATGGATGAGCCCGCGCAAATTGCGTTCCGTCGATGTGCCGAATACCCCGGCCAGGATGACCGCCGAGCGCAGCGCGCTGGCTTCGCGGTTGACGGCGTCGTGCGCTTTGTCGGTATCGGTCCAAACCTGCGCCGCGGTGAAGGCCACGAACAGTCCGATAAGAACGCCGAGCGGCGACAAGATCCCGGGCGTAACGGCCTTGAAGGCTCCCATGGCCGTTGCCGATTTGAAGCGGTCAACGAGCGCGAAAGTCACTCCCGCGAGTGCGAAAGTGGCCCCGAAGACGGCCACCGCCATCCAGGCGACCGGCAGATTGTGCAGCCAATTGCTCATCGCGCAGCGCCGAGCGGGCTCCATGCCTCGATGTTGTCCGACTGCACTTTCGTCCAGCCGCGGCCTGGACCGCAAGCGTCGGAGAGAAGTCTTTCGCCGCCGCCGCGCTTTTTCGAGAGCTCCGACACTGCGCGCGCCGGGGCTGCCGCTCGATCGGCGAGAGGCTCACGAACCCGCTGGAGTGCGGCCCCGCATCGACATATAGTCTGACGCTCATCTTTGGAGGAACGGCGATGAACGCAGTGCCTCAATGGCGGCTCGCAGGTGACTGGTTCGACATCTGCAGCTGCGATATCCCTTGCCCTTGCGAGTTCGCACAGCGGCCGACCAACAACCACTGCCAGGGCGTGCTCGCCTGGCATGTGCGCGAGGGTCGGTACGGCGGCGTCGAGCTTGACGGGCTGACGGTGGTGGCCCTCGGCGAGTTCGAAGGCAACCTCTGGACCGGCGAGGCAAAGGCCGTGATGGGCATGTACGTCGACGAAAAGGCAACCGCGGGACAGCGCGACGCCCTGCAGGCGATCTTCAGCGGCCAGGCCGGCGGCTGGCCCGCGGGCTTTGCCGCCAATGTCGGCGAGATGCGCGGCATGGAGTTCGTGCCGATCAGCTTTGAGGTGGCGGGTGACCTCGCCACCTGGCGGGTCGAGATCCCTGGCCTGGTCGTCGGGCGCGCCGAAGCGCTCTCCGGTCCCACAACACCTCCCGGCAAGCGTGTGCAGACCATCAACCCGCCGGGCTCGGAGGTCGGCCCAGGCCAAGTTGCCACCTGGGGGCGCTCCGTCGAGGTGAGCACCAAAGGCTTCGGGCTCGACTGGACGGGGACGGCCCGCTCGAGCAAGCACATCCCCTTCGACTGGACCGGCCCGAACTAGGACGTGCCGTTGCCGGGCGCGTTCCCCAGAAAATCGTGGCGGTTCGCCCGCAACCTGCGTGGCATGCCGCTTGGGCTGCTCGCATCGCTGGTGGTGCTGACCGCCGCATCGTGGACGCTCACCCTCTACCAATCCGTCAGCATGGACATGCCCATGGGCATTGCAGTGCGCGGCGGAATGGAGGGGATGAAAGGCATGGCCGGCATGGCGATGGACGGAATTGCCGCCGACGGCTGGTCGCTCGCCGGCGCCGGTGCCTTTGTCGCCGTATGGACCGTGATGATGGCGGCGATGATGCTGCCGGCCGCGGCGCCCATGATCTTGATGTTCGCGACGGCGCAGGCCAGGCGCGAACGGCACGCGGCCGTCCCGACATGGATGTTCGTCGCGGGCTACATGGTCGTCTGGGCGGCAGCGGGAGTTCTCGTCTATGTCCTGGTCCAGTTCGGCAGCGAGCTTGCAACCAGCCTCGATCCGCCTCAGCGCTCGAAATGGGCGCCGCTCGCCCTCGGGATCACGCTTTGCGTCGCCGGACTCTACCAATTTACGACCTTCAAACACATCTGCCTCAGCCATTGCCGTTCGCCGCTTGCCTTCGTTGCACAGCACTGGCGTGACGGGCGGGTCGGCGCGCTCCACATGGGTCTGCGCCACGGTCTTTATTGCTTTGGCTGCTGCTGGGCATTGTTTGCTGTGCTGGTCGCGGCCGGCGTCATGAGCATAGCCTGGATGCTGCTCCTGACGCTGGTCGTCTTCGTCGAGAAGCTGCTGGCGCCCGGCCGCCGCTTCGAAGGTGCGTTGGGCATTTTGCTCGTGGCTCTGGGGATCGTCGTATCGCTCGGCGCGGTCGAGATGCCCTGGATGGGCTGATAGCGTCTCCGCTCTCGCTCCTGCCGACGGGCGCCGTGGAGTGAGTGTCGGACAGGCAGCCGACTGCCGATTTCCGGGCCGGTTCCACGCCTCTCCTCATCGAAAAACGCCGATCTGCTTTTTGGGCGAGCGCAGGCTGCTGCCGTTTGTGTGAACGGCTGAGGCAGCAGGCAGCCGAAGGCAAACCGTTCCTGCTGATCTATGGAATGAGCGACTCCGGCAAATCCTCCCTGCTTCGAGCGGGGGGTGCTGCCTTCCATCACGCGGCCGGGGGCGGTGGCCGGCATCGAAATCTGGCGTATCTGCCTGTTCCGCCCTTCCGAGGGGTCGGATCCGTTCGAGTCGCTTGCCGCAGGGCTGCTCCCTGAGGGAGCACTGCCGGAGCTTGGCTGCGAACCGGCGGCGCTGGCGCAGGTCTGTCGCGATTCCGGCTGACGGCAATGTCCTGGTGAGTGCCTCGCACGACGGGACCGCTCGCCTTTGGGACGTCGACGGTATTCTCTCGACCAGTCTGATGCATGAATATGCTCCGACCTTTGCGCTGTTCAGCCCTGACAATCATCATTTGCTGACCGGCGGCCGAAACAACAAGGTGCATCTTTGGGACACCGCGATTGAGCGCATTGTCGCCGATTTCCACACCCAGGAGATTATCGGCAGCGCGACGTTCAGCCCCGACGGGCGACGCAATGCGGCGGCATCGCTCGCCGGTCGGATCGTCGTTTGGGATGTGACGACCGGGCGCGAGCTCGTGCGCTTGAAGACGTCGGCGGGGCTGCTTAAAGTTCAGTTCAGTCCCGACGGCAACATCCTGGCGGCAGGTTCGGCAGGCGGCGCGGCGCAATTGTGGAATGTCGCTACCGGCGCTGAGGGAGCAACCATCCAAACCAGCGGGCTGGTTCTGGAGGTCAGCTTCGGCAAAGGCGGCGATGTTGTTCTTGCCGTCGGGAGCGACAACGCGGCACACCTGTTGAAAACCGACGGGACCGAGATCGAAGCCTTGGTCGGACACCACAGCGAAATCACGGCGGCGACATTCAGTCCGGACGGTGAGTTCGTTGCGACGACCTCGCTCGACCACACGGCGCGGATATGGTCGGCCAAGGACGGCCGCAACATCGCGACATTGAAGGGTGCCGACGACGAGTTGATGGCAGCGGCCGCATTCAGTCCGGACAACCGATCGCTGCTGACCGCCGCACGCGACGGGACCGTGAGAATCTGGACCGTTCCGGAGGGCAAAGAGAAGGTGTCCTCAAAGGCCGTGCCGGGGGCGGCATCAGTGCGCAATTCAGTCCGAACGGCAGATATTTGGTAACGGCGTCATCGCAGGATCGCACGGTCCGGCTGTGGGCGGCACGGTCCGGGGATCCCATCGCAGTCCTTGTCGGAGGAGCAGGCCGGCAACCAGCCGGCATTGACGCGCGCCGTGTTCAACGCCGATGGAACGAGTGTCGCAATTCCTTCCGGTGATCAAAGCGTCCGCGTTATCCGCATTTTCCAGACGGCGGAGAAGCTGATCCAGTTTGCGAGGCACATTGTTCCACGGGAGCTGACCGCATGCGAGCGGCGGCGATTCTATCTCCCTGTCAAAGACGATGACGGCGCGTGTCCACATTGATGCCGGCTGACGCCGGCACCTGCTGCCGGTGGTCTCTCGGTTGGGCTGCCGCAATTCCAGGAAAAGTGGACACGGGTTTTTTCCGTCCCGGACGCGGAAGCCGCGCTGAGCCCTCTCGGGCAAGGACGCGCTCGAACCTGGCCGGTTTGAGGGGTCCCGAACAGCAAGATCGGCCAAAGTCGTTGAACTGATGGCGCGAGTGACGGGGCTCGAACCCGCGACCTCCGGCGTGACAGGCCGGCACTCTAACCGACTGAGCTACACCCGCGCACCAAGACGCCGACCGCATGGGCGGTGACGTCGAGGGGCGTGATTACGGGGTTCATCGGCGGGTGTCAAGCCGCCGCGGCGCGGCCGGCCGGGCCACGCGGAGGCTCGATCCCGAGCCGTACGGCGGTCTCGGCAGCAGGGCTTGAGCGCCAGCCTTTCCGCTTGCCGCGAGCCGCCCGACCGCTTAAAAGCTGCCGCTCGGACCGGGCGATTAGCTCAGCTGGTAGAGCGCTTCGTTTACACCGAAGATGTCGGGAGTTCGAGTCTCTCATCGCCCACCAATACTCATAAACCAGTCTGATTTTACTCACTTCGTCTCGGATTGCCGGCGGTTTATCGCTGCGGCTTCGAAAGCCCGAGTCCACTTCAGCCGCGCTTTCCGGGAGAAGATCGCCGCAAGGGCGCGAAAAGAACGGTGGCGACACTGCCCGGCAGGTGCTCTCACCGATCTGAGCTGAGGCATTGTTTAAAATTGGTCGGAGCGGCGGGATTCGAACCCACGACCCCTTGACCCCCAGGCGAATGCGCTAGCGTCAATGCTATCAACTCATATCGGCTCAGTAAGCAGCCCAACGGCTCATCGTAGCTCGGAAAGTCCATTGTGCCCAAGGCCATTGCGTGGTAGCGCTCTTGTCCGGAAGGTTCATAGCTACTCATGAGCAACCACAAGGAACCGGGGGAGATGCTTCCTGTATGCTTACTAAATCGAAAGTCGTCCCGGATCCGGCCGAGCCAAGGGGGATGGCTCTCAACATTGCCGAGCCCGCTGCAGCGGTCCTAGCTCGCGATCGCCGCCGGCACGGCGTCGCGCTCACCAGGGCGACCGTGAAGAAACTGTCGCTACCGGCCGGCAAGAAGGATCATCTATTCTGGGACTCCAGGCTGACCGGGTTCGGGCTCAGGCTGCAGGGCGCAAAGCGAAGCTGGGTCATTCAGTTTCGTGATGCCGGCGGCACGACCCGCCGATTGACTATCGGGAACGCAGCGGTGCTTGAGGCAGATGACGCACGCGCCGAAGCCAAGCTCAAGCTGGCCGACGTCACCCGCGGTGGGGACCCGGCCAAGGCCAGGAAGGCAGCACGCGAGGCAGTGAAGTTCGGGGAGCTGATCGAGCAGTACCTCAGCTATGCTTCGGCTCGGCAACGGCCATCGACGCACCAAGCGACGAAGCTGAACCTTGAAACGCACGCTAAGTCGCTGCAGTCGACGGCCATGCGCGACATTCGGCGGAGCGACGTCTCGCACGTGCACGAAAAGGTCACCGCCAAGAGCGGCCCCGTCCAAGGCAATCGCGTGCTCACCTCGCTGTCGGGGTTCTTCACCTGGGCGATCGGCAAAGGCCACCGCGAGGACAACCCAGCTTCTTATGTGCCTAAGAACGCCGAGGTCGAACGGCAGCGCCAGCTGAGCGACGACGAAATTCGTACGATCTGGACCGGAACTAGCTCGGCTAGCGACTATGACCGTATCATTCGATTTCTGCTCTTGACCGGTGCGAGGAGAAGCGAAGCAGGCTCGATGATGTGGAATGAGCTTAATGGAGACATCTGGACCGTACCGGCAGTACGTATGAAGAACGGTGAGCCCCATGAGGTGCTGCTCACGCCTGCAGCGCTAACCTGCCTTCCAGCGGCCAGGGAGAACTACGCGAACGTTTTCGGCAAGACGAAGGGCGCTGGCTATAGCGGCTGGTCTCGCAGCAAGCAACGCTTGGACCACCGCCTGAAGTTGGCGCCATGGGGCCTCCATGACTTTCGCCGGACGATGTCGACCAGGCTGCACGATGCAGGAGTCCCGCCACACATCGTCGAGGCACTACTCGCCCACGTTGGGCACAAGTCTGGTGTCGCCGGAACCTACAACCTGGCGCAGTACCGTGAGCAAAAACGCGAGGCGCTGAAGCTCTGGTCGACGATTGTCCTGGCAATCGTGACCGCTGAAATTCAGTAGTCCATCGCGACCGCAAGTTCCGGCTTCATCGCGACCTTTTGAACCGCGAGAATCGCGGCAGTTGGCCAATCACGCTGACTGCCCCCAGCTAGCACGGCCCCAGTCAGACATGTTTCCTATTTTCACTGCCGGATCAGGCGTCGCTGGTATGTCAGATGTCGGGAAGCCCTTTTCTGAACCGTTGCGGACAATCGCCATTCGTTCCGAAGATTAGTTCCTCGCCCGCCACAAAGTCTCAGGTCATTCAGAATATTTGACTCTCACAGAACAAGTTTCAGCAGACCGAGCGGCTCCCAATTTCAGGAAAGTTCACATCGAGTGAAGGAGAGATTTGCGGCTACTCCTACCAATGTCTCGTGAGACTTGCGCGCTACTGAACAGACGGGGTATGCAACTAGGGTTGCTGAGGCGGACGGAGCTTCGTTGGTCGCAACTGAGTTGCATCCGAATGGGCCTAGAAACCGATGAAAGATTCGACCCGAGACATGGTGGCCAAGACCGTCGCTACGTGGGACTTCTTTCCGGACGACGAACACGCACGAATAGTGAGGGCAGTCACTGCGGCAATCAACGCATATCACCGTGCCTCTCGGCCCGACTCGACCTCCACCCGAGCACTGAAAGAAGTCGGCCTGCCGATCCTGCCGCGACAACGGCGACGTGGTCGGCCGGCCGTGCCTTTGATCGACCTCCTGGTTGATCGATTGGCGTACTTGTACGCGGCACAGATGGATCAATTGGGCACTCGTTCATGGGATGGCGCGGTAGCAAGCAATTTTGAGCGCCTCGTAATGGACGTATTTCAGGTGGCGGGCGTCCGCCAATCGGCAAAGAACGCGGTCGCGCGTCACGTCAACGAACGGAACCGACTGCCGGACATCCCTGATCTTTGAGGGAGTCAGGCCAACTTATTGCGCTAGAACGATTATTTCTGATTAAACCTCGGTGCCTCCCGAGCCCCCAGGCTCTATCGTGAACGCTCTCGGATGGTCACAAAGGAGCACACGATGACTGCCGCCGACCGCATCATTCGCCTTTCGGACGTGATCGAGATGGTCTCTGTCTCGCGCTCGCACATCGATCGGCTCGAGAGAAAAGGAAGTTTTCCCAGGCGACTCAAGCTCGGCCTGCGAAGGGTCGGATGGCGAGAGAGCGAAGTCATGGCCTGGATCAGTGAACGTGCCAGACGTTCCGCCGGTTAGCCGAGAAAGCCGCGTTCGCGAAATCCAGTGAGTCAGACGCCCTGGAGCCGGATGATTTGGTGGTTGGAGATGAGTGCTTCCGAGATTGCCAGGGCACTGCGCGGACTGAGGGTCGGCGTTAGCTGGATGGCTCATTGCCCGGCTCATGAAGACCAAGCGCCGAGCCTCTCCATCAGCTCAAGCCCAACTGGCAAGGTTCTTGTTCATTGCCATGCCGGCTGCGACCAGCGCGATGTGATCGCGGCTCTTCGTGCACGTGGTCTCTGGGATACAGCCGGCACGTCGGAGGGTGTGTTCGGCCGCAAGCATCACCGTACGATTTTCAACGAGACTGTTCCCGAGGCTCCGGAGCGTACCGCTGCGGCCGTTGCCGTCTGGCAGGAATGCGAACCAGCGGACGGCTCGCCGCTGGAAATCCATCTGCGGTGGCGTGGGCTACGAATCTCTCCCCCATCTGCCCTCCGGTTTCACCCCGGACTGTGGCACCCGGCGAGGAAGCGCTGGCCCGCAATGGTGGCCCTTGTGACACAGGGCGAAACCGGATTGCCGCTGGCGATCCATAGAACCTTTCTTGACCGAGACGGCCCTGGCAAAGCGCCGGTCTGTCCACAGAAGATGATGCTTGGGCCTTGTCGTGGTGGAGTTGTTCGCCTTGGCGAGCCCAGCGCCGTTCTGATGGTCGGCGAAGGGATCGAGACCTGCCTTGCGGCCATGCAGGCAACGGGACACGCTGCCTGGGCGGCGCTGTCCACTTCAGGCCTCCGGTCGCTCAATCTGCCGCGCGATGTTCACGACGTGATCGTGCTCGCCGATGGCGACGATCCCGGCGAAGCGGCTGCGCGGGATTGTGCGCGACGCTGGATGTGCGAAGGCCGATGCGTCCGGATTGCTCGCCCCCCGAAAGGGATGGACTTCAACGACATGCTCATGGGTCGCGTCGCAGAGGGCGGAGGATGAACCCTGACGCTGTCTTTGAACCCGATCAGCTGATCGCGGACGCGATCAACGGCGCAGAGGAAATAACCGATCCGCTTGCCGGATTGGTCGAGAGGACCGCCGTCGATCCAGGCGCGCCCTTTAGACCCGAGGCACTGGAAGCCCTGACGGCACTCAAACAGGACAACCCCGCCGCCTTCGAGGCGCAGCGGGCCGAATTGAAGAAAGCCAGGTGCCGGGTAACGGCGCTCGATGACGCCATCTCCAAAGAAAACGGCACACCAAGCGGGCGCGGGCCGACGCAGGCTGATATTCTTATCGGCCTCACCCAAACCGCTGAACTGTTCCACACTTCGGACGGAGTCGGCTTTGTCGACCTCGACATCAACGGTCATAGCGAGACCTGGCCGATCCGCTCGAAGGGCACTCGCCGCTGGCTCGCCCGGCGCTTCTTCGAGGAAACAGGCGGTGCGCCCAGTTCGGAGGCCATGCAATCGGCGCTCAACGTAATCGAGGCGAAGGCACATTTCGATGCGCCGGAACGGCAGGTCCATATCCGCGTTGGTGGGCTCGGCGGCCGGCTCTATCTCGACCTTTGCGATGACACATGGCGGGCCGTGGAGATCGACGCCGACGGCTGGCGTGTCGTCGACAATCCGGAGATCCGCTTCCGCCGCACCTCGGGCATGAAGTCGTTGCCAATTCCGGAGAAAGGCGGGTCGATTGAGATGCTGGGTTCCTTCCTCAACCTTCAATCGAACTCTGAGTTCGTGCTGGTAGTTGCCTGGCTCCTGGCATGCCTGCGTGATTGCGGTCCTTATCCGGTGCTCGTGCTCTCGGGCGAACAGGGTTCTGCGAAATCAACCTTCTCGGGAATTTTGCGGGCTCTGGTCGATCCCAACACCGCCCCGTTGCGGGCTCTGCCGCGGGAGGATCGCGACCTGTTTATTGCGGCCACCAACGGGCATGTGCTCGCCTTCGATAACGTGTCGGGCCTTCCGGCGTGGCTTTCCGATACGCTTTGCCGCCTCGCCACAGGCGGCGGATTCGCAGTGCGCCAGCTCTATACCGACCAAGACGAAGTCCTGTTCGACGCCACGCGGCCGATAATCCTGAACGGAATCGAGGACTTTGTCACCCGGCCGGATCTGGCCGACCGCGCTCTGTTTCTCGCGCTGGAGGCGATCCCTGAGGAACGCCGTCGGCCGGAAGGGGAACTCTGGGCGGCGCTTCGAGGCCGAGCGCCCGCGCATTCTTGGCGCGCTGCTGGACGCCGTGGTAACGGGCATCGCAAAGCTGCCGCAGACTAAGCTCGAAAAGCTGCCGCGCATGGCTGACTTCGCGCTCTGGGCAACGGCCTGCGAGACTGCCTTCTGGCCTGAGGGCACCTTCGGGGTGGCCTACTGCGGCAATCGGGAGGAGGCGATCGACGCCATGATCGACGCCGATCCGGTCGCTCGCCCTGTGCGCACTCTCATGAGCAGCAGCCGAGTGGGCGGGGACCGCCTCGGAGCTTCTGGTTGCCCTTGCCCAACTGGTGGGCGATCCCGTCCCAAAGGTCAAGACCTGGCCCAATAGCCCTCGGGCGCTTCGGGCCGCCTGCGCCGGGCGGCGACCTTCCTGCGCAAGACTGGGCATCGACATCGGCTTCGAGCGGCAAGGCAGGGCGCGGACGACGGACGATCCGCATCACCAGGACAGGCAAGTTCCGCGCCAGAATACGGAGAGATGCGACCGTCCGCATCGTCCGCACCGTCCGCCAATCCGCCGAAAGCCAATCCGGCCAATCGCTTCGCCGTGCAAGGCGTGCGGACGGTCGGCGATCCTGCGGACGGTTCAAAGGCTGGTAGCAGCTCGACCGTCCGCGCTAATACACCGAAATATCAATGGCGCGGACCATGCGGACGGTGCGGACGCAAAAAACCTCCCCAATCTGCGCCGGAAAACGCGAGCGCTGACACTTTCGATGATGCCTCCGTCGCGGTCGAGGAAGGAGAGACCTGGGAAAGTGAGCTATGAACACCGCCTTCGATGTCCTGAGTAGGGCGCGACAGCACGGAGTCAGCATCACGCCCACCGGAAGCACGCTGAAGCTCCGCGCCGAGCGCAAGCCGCCGGACGGCCTGTTGGCCGACTTGCGCGCTCACAAGGCCGAAATCCTCGCGATCCTGTCCGGTGAAGGCTGGACCGACGAACATGAGGAATTCGCGGCGCAAGCTGAATTCGACTGCGGCGTTCCTCGCCTCTGGGCGGAAGGACTGGCCCGGCTCGACCCATCGCGACCACCTGCCGATGTTCCGCCACAGCGATGGCTGCTGTTCATTGGCGACTGCGGCCGGTTCGCCCACGAGTGGGCATCGCGCGCTTCCCAACTCGGCTGGACGTCAGTTGCGGTGTTCGGTTGCGACCCGATCAGGCCCTTCGCTCGGCTCGACCGTGCCGGCCTGCTGTGGGTCGTCGAGGGCCGCCGTATCATTGCGCTCACGACTGAAACGGCGGCAATCGAAATTTCGGGCGGAAAGCGGCTTAGTTATCGGCGCAAGCCATACCTGGACTCGGAGGCGGTAGCCGTGTGGGACTTGGTGTAGCTATGTGAGTAGGCCCGCCCTGATGAAGCCTGTTCGAGAGGGAATGCACCCGTCCTCTCATCCTGTTGTAGCCCTGTCTGGGGCTCCGGAACTGAGACCAGACACCGAATGTGGCAGGGGCTTCGGAACCCTGACGTGAGAGGTGGAGTGGCAGCAAACTACCACTTGGGCAGCGCAGATTTACTTATATTTTGGTGTGATTGCGACCCGGGCACACGGGGAGGTGGGTGTGGGTGGCACTCGATCACCGCTACGTATGTGTTGTGCCTCTGCGTGGGCCTGTTTGGTCTCCCGGTGGAGACGAAACACCCCATACATATCAGGTGTTTATACCTGAGGTTTGATACAAATGCTGCCACATCTTGGCAGCATTAGCGCACAGGTTCGCATGAATCTCGCAATATAGTTGCTTGGCTCGACGTTGATGATCGATAGCCATAGCCACAAGCCTAAGGGTCACGGTCCCGGCCATCAGCTCCCTGGTCCCCAGTTACGACGGTCATGGTGCCGGACTGGTCTTTCCCTTGAAGAGGGAGAGCCACAGCCTCTATCTCGGTACTCGCTCCATCCTCGACGAGGATGGTCGCTCCGTTCCTCTTGCTGCCCGGATCGTTGAGGAACACGTCAAGCTTCGCCCGCAATTCCCGCTCGATCTCCTCCGGCGGACGGTCAGTCAGTCTTTCAACTGAGCCGATTTCCTTAAACATTCCAACGCTGCCGATTTTGCCAAGGGCAATCAAAGCCGAGATCCGTTCGCTGCCCTTGTTCTTCATGTCCTGGCTTTCAGCCAGCAACCGGCTAAGCACATGTCTCCGGATCGAAACGCTATCCCGCAACATGCGGGTGGACTGCTCTTGAAGCAATCCCTCGACCCTTGCCCGAATCTCGGGCTTCGCCCAAAGCCGCGAAGCCGACTGGTTCACGGTACGGAAATTGCCTTCGCTCTGGTAGGCGTCCCGATAGGCCTGAGACAAATTCAACCCTCGGGCCAACAAGTTGGCAAATATTTCCATCTTTGGCGTCAAGCCGCCCGCAGTTCTCACGCCGCTTGGCATGGGTGGTCTCCATAGAGGGCTGAGAAGAGCCCCCATTCCATCCGAGTTATATCGCGCGGTAAAGGTGTTTGGCCAATCAATGACCAATGGACTACCTGGCCGAAAAGTGAGGCTGATGGGACGTGACAACGGTTCGCTCAAGGCTTGATCAGAGGTCGTACTCACCGCCAGGCCCCCAACCCCTATCCGCATGCTCTTAGAGCGGGGGCCGGGCTGTCCGCCCCGACGCGCCGCTCGTCCGCCGAGGCACGGAGAGACTTGCCCTCCAGATCGGCGGAGTTCTCAGTACGGTTCTGGGACTGTTCGCACGCAGGCCTGAGTGGTACTGCTAGGGCAACGAGATCAGGCCTGAAGACTTCCCGAAAGGGAAGGATGCGACGAATGACGACCGAGCTGAGACCGCGATGTCGCTCGCACAGTCCCTTCGCTGCCAGCGACGAGGCCAACTATGACCGCGGAACCGCGGTCCTCCCCTAATCTTACGTCCGCGCGAACAGGACTGAGGCATGAGTTCGAGGAGGCGCCAAGGGAGAGGTGCTCTTGGCCAGGATGAAACTGGAGTTTCCGGCACGCAACCTGCTACCGGCCTCTGGAGCTCTTGGGGCGCCGTCACGGGCGAAGTGCGACCGACCGCAACCAGATCCGGCCACCGACGAGCGTTAGCCGAGACGGTACTTCTCCAGCCCAGCGCGATCATTGACGCCGAGGTCACGTGCCCATCTCGGGATGGCGCCGCGTCCTGAATACCCTTCTCCGTTCGGTCCGCGGAACTGCGCGGCGATCTTTCTCTCGATTGTTGGTCCAAGCTTCCGGACAGACAGGCCCGAGGAAGAGCGCGGTTGACGGCTCTTTCTGTGCAACCGCGGGCCCTTCCGACCCTCGTCAGCTTCCAGCTTACCGAGTTCGGCCTGTAGCTCCTTGATACGCTTTCCACGGATCTCCCCCACCCTCTTCGTCGCCAAGGCAACGAGCCTGGAAAGTTCCTCGAACGAGTATCCGGAGAGATCAGGCAGCTTGGGCATTGTTGCTCCTTGACCCAAACCATTAAAAACGGAACGGTATTTGAGAAAATTAACGAATTCCACACCATTCGTCCACGTGACACTTGTCAACCGATTGGAGAGGTTAAGTGCGACGGGGCGATCAGTCGACGACCCCTGCGCGAGGGCCGTTTTGCTGATGAATTGAAACCTGTCTCGGTTAGCGCTCTAGCTGTCGTTTCCAAGGAGGTTGTCCTTGTTCAGCCGTGAGAGGGAGGTTTGCCGGCGAGGGCTGAGTGGGGTCGCTGGCGGTTGTAGCCGTGGAGCCAGGGCGCATGGCGGCGGTTCGCTCGGCCGAGGTGGCGAAGGCGTGCAGGTAGGCCCATTCGCGCAGGCTGGTCTGGATGAAGCGCTCGGCCTTGCCGTTGGTGCGCGGCGTGTAGGGCCTGGTGCGCTTGTGCCTGAGGCCGGCGATGCGGCAAGCGTCTGGCGGAAGAGATGGCTGCGATAGGCCGAGCCGTTGTCGGTCATGACCCGCTCGACGGTGACGCCGATGGCCGGCGAAGAAGGCGAGCGCCCGGTCGAGGAAGGCGCAGGCGCTTTCCTTGCGCTCGTCGGGCAGGATCTCGGTGTAGGCGAGGCGGGAGGCGTCGTCGATGGCGACGTGCAGGTGCTCCCAGCCGATGCCGCGGCGCGTCGCCGGGCGCCGGTCGCCGGTGATGCGGTGGCCGACGCCGTCGATCCTGCCGAGCTTCTTGGTGTCGATGTGGATCAGCTCGCCCGGCCGCTCGCGCTCGTAGCGGACGACCGCGGGCTTGGCGTCGAGGGCGGCGAGCCGGCCGAGGCCGAGCCGCCGCAGGACGCAGGCCGACGGTCGCGACCGGCCGGCCGAGCCGACGGGCGATGGCCGGGCCGGACAGGCGCTGGCGCCGCAGCGCCTCGATTCTCGGGGGTGATTGCCGTTTTGCGTCGCTTTGATCGCCGGAGGCGGCAGTGGTGTCCTTGGGGTTATCCGGCTCACTGCGCTGCTCCTTTGGCGCCGGCGTGGTGCCTAAGGGCAGCTCACTGCCGCGCCATTCTGCGGCCGATAGCTGCGCAGTTCAGCGGGGCCGGCACTGGGTTGAGATCGCGAAGCCGAGCAGCCGGCCTCGCGGCGCAAACCAGAGATTCTAGCGCACACTGCGAAATTGCCGCTTTTGACCCTGAGTGTGTGAAACAGATTGCCATAGCCTGTCTAGCAATCTGATCTAATGACATCCCTGCAGAAGGTTCGCGGCCCGACAGGGCCGCGACCTTACATACGTGGTAGCATCACTGGCTTGGGTCGTCCGCCTTGTTGACATAAGTCATTGCAAAAGGACCCTCGCCATGAACCTGGACGATCGTGTGGCTTGTCGTCCATGCGTAGTGGTTCATGTGCGCGGGCGCGACGCCAAATCCACCTCTGGTCAGGTGAATGCCCTTTGCCTTGTCGAGTTTGTCTCCCATTCCGATGTGAAAGTCGCCCGAGATCACGGTCACGTATTCCGACGTCGGGTGATTGTGCGCCGGAATCTTATAGTTTGCAGGCATGTCTAATCGCAGCACATAAATGCCGTCCTTTGAGGGATCTCCGGCCATGACCGCAATTTTGGCGCCGGCAGGAAGAAAGGAAGGTGCCGGTCCCCATTTGATGGCGTCCGTATTCACGGGCATCGGCATATCGTCTGCCAGCAATGGTGTCGAAGTAACCAGCACAAGCAGCATCGCGGTAGTTGTGGATTTTAACATCTGAGGTCTCCTTTTAATTTACCCCGACCATGGCAGCTAGTCTTACTGTGTAAAAACTAGGGGGCTGTTGATTAAACATAAGCATCGCAATTGCAGCGTTGGACTCGGCGCGGATGCAATCGTGGAAATCGACAGCCAATGCCGGTTCTGAAGATTTCCTTCACCAAGCTGATTGGCATACTGCTAGTAAACGCTGGCGCCGGAGTTCCGGGCGGTCACGATCCAGGAACTGGACTTCATCATCACGCCTTCAGGCCGCACGAACTGGCTTAATTCGTCCGTCAAACCCGCAACCATTTCATGATGGCGTCGCTTCGCTTCCGCGCCCGCCTCGCGAACGACTTCGCCCGCCGGCCCGATCGCCAGTTGGAAGGCGACGGCTTCATCAATGTCGCGCCCAACCATCACATCGGCGTCAACGCGCTCGAACTTGACGTCCGTGTAGCCGGCGATCCGCAACTGCTTGGTCACGACCTCGGTATCGGCCATCGAGAATGGCCCCGGTCCGCAGGTTGCGGCCTGCTCCTTCACCGGCGGCAGATAGCGCAGCACAACCTCCTTGGACAGCGTCAGCCAGGGATTGTCCCCCCGCGTGCGCCAGACGATCATCGTCATGGTGCCGCCTGGTCGCAGCGCCCGGCGCATATTGCGCAGACCCGCGACGGGGTTTTCGAAGAACTGGGTTCCGAACCGAGAGAAACAGAAATCGTACTCCGGCCGGAACGCGTAAGTCTCCGCGTCCGCTTCGACGAAACGCACATTGGTTAGGCCTGCCGCTTTTGCGTCCGCGCGGCCGGCGTCGAGAAAGGCATCGCAACAATCCAGCCCAACAACACGACCAGTCGGTCCGACGCGATGGGCTATCTCGATCGCCGTTTCACCCCATCCACATCCGACATCCAATACGTTGTCACCCCTTTGCAGTGCCAGTGCAGGAAATACCTTCGCACTGTGCTGGCCCAGGCCTCCGACGAGGACGTGTCGCCACGCGTTGAATTTGGGAACCAGTACCGTATTCCAGAAATCGACATATTGGCTCCTTTGCCCGATTGTGCTTTCGGCGCTCATTTCAAAATTCCAATTCTTCAAGGATCGTTCGAGGCGTCGCGGCGCCAGCCATGTGGCGGCCGTCTTGGTCAGGGGTGTATAGAAGGCGCTGATGCCGTCGCGTATGATCGCGCGACCGTAACAATTGACCAATCGTCCAAATTAGGAAGATCGCCCATGGATCCGCTTTCGGACGTTCTCAGGTCGTTTCGACTGTCAGGCGGCATCTTTCTCGACGCTCGCTTTACCGCGCCGTGGTGCGTGGTCACCAGGCTTTCCGCCGAGGACTGTGGGCAGCACATGACGGATCTGTCGCTGCTGATCGCCTATCATTTCGTCGTCGAAGGAAGGCTTCTTGTTACTGTCGAAGGTGAGCCAACGATCGAGGTGCGTGCCGGTGAGGTGATACTTCTGCCGCGCAATGATCTGCACGTCTTGGGGAGCGACTACGGATTGGCTCGCGTCAGCGCGCACGATCTGATCCAGCCATCGAAT
Source organism: uncultured Alphaproteobacteria bacterium (assembly GCA_963791325.1). Classification (GTDB taxonomy): domain Bacteria; phylum Pseudomonadota; class Alphaproteobacteria; order Rhizobiales; family Rhizobiaceae; genus JBEVJK01. Next base: position 212,477 of record CAWBRU010000023.1, read on the forward strand.
GACGGCGGACTGGCGCGGATATCGCACGGCGGCGGTGGCGAAACAACGCACATCGTATGCGGCTTTCTCGGTAGCCAGGACGTCTACAATCCGGTCATTGCCGCTTTGCCAAGAATTCTCAAACTCGATCTCCGCGAAGGAGCGTCGCGCGATTTTGTCGACGCTTCCGTCAGGTTCGCAGCCAGCGAACTAACTTTGGGGAGGTTTGCCTCGTCGAGTCTCATGTCGCGGCTGTCCGAGCTACTCTTTGTCGAGGCCGTGCGCCACTATGCCACGATATCAGGCAATTCGGGGGCAGGGTGGTTGAAGGGTCTGGAAGACCCTCGCGTCGGGCGCGCCTTAGCGCTGATGCACGAAAACCTGAGCGCGCCCTGGTCGGCCGAAGCGCTCGCCCGGGAAGTCTCGATGTCGCGCAGCGCATTCGTGCAACGGTTCACCACACTGATGGGCATGCCGCCGATCCGGTATCTGATACTGTGGCGACTCCAGACTGCAAAATTGCAGCTGCGCGAGGGCCAGAAGACCATCGGCCAGTTGGCATATTCGGTGGGTTATGAGTCGGAAGAAGCCTTCAGCCGTGCATTCAAGCGGGAATTCGGCGCTCCGCCGGCACGCTGGAGAGATCAGCAGGCGGTAGGATGATGGAGGAAAGGTGGCAGCGCAGTGAACAGCCAGTGAACATTCTGCTACCCTCTTGTTACCCAACGCGGTAGCACACCACGGCACGAGACGAGTTTCAAGACTGGTGCCTGTATCCCAATGAAGACCGCTGCCAATGGAGACTTGCGGCGACGCAGGATGCCAATGTCTCAGGTCAAGGAATCGATTTGTTCGCGCCTAACTCACCAACGCAGCGATACATTTCGGGTCCCTTATCGGGATGGACAAACTCGGATCGTCGCTAAGAGCATCGAAGAGACAGCGAGCCTACTCGGCCTGCGACCGGAGACGGTCAAGACGAGGTTGCACCGCGCCCGCTCGCTTATGCGCAAGGAACTCGACGCGCAAATCGGGCCTGTCCTCTCGATGCATTTCCGTTCGCAGGACGGCGCTGCGAACGCTGAACAACCGCTGTGATGAAACGGCTAGGGCTCCCGGACTGAATTTTGTCGGGAACCTTTCCGGCGGCTCGCATCCAATGAATGTCAACTAAAGTAAGCCGAGAGCGTATCCCGCTTCGGCAAAGGAGGTTTTCCCATGTTTGTTCGACCCATTGCGACACTGGCCGCGCTTTGCCTGGTCGGCTTCGCACCGATTGCTCAAGCCGCAGACAAACCTACCGATCCGCAGATCGCCCACATCGCCTATACCGCCGGCGTCATCGACATCGAGGCGCCAAGCTGGCGATCGCGAAATCGAAGACCAAGGCGGTGGTCGACTTCGCCAACGACATGGTGCGCGACCATGAGGCGGTGAACGTGCAGGCGCTCGATCTGGTCAAGAAGCTCAAGGTCACGCCGGAGGACAACGACCAGCAAGGCGCTGACCGAAGCTGCGGCCGACGAACGCGCGAAGCTCGACAAACTCGACGGCGCCGCCTTCGACAAGGCCTATGTCGAGAACGAGGTCGCCTACCATAAGCAGGTGAACGGCGCGCTCGAAACCTTGCTGATCCCGTCAGCCGAGAATGCCGAGCTGAAGAGCCTGCTCGAAACCGGCCTCAAGATATTCCAGGGCCACCAGCAGCATGCCGAGCATGTCGCCATGGAACTGAAATAGGGGCGGATGATGATCTCCGCCCTGCGGCCGTGGCGCTTGCCGTCCTGTTTTGCTCGTTTCACGTGCTCTCGGCAGACGCCGAAACGACGACGGTGACGATCGAGAAGATGGTATTTTCTCCGACGGCGAAAGCGCCAAGGTTGGCGACATCGTCGAATGGGTGAAACAAGGATGCGTTCGCCCACACGGCAACCGTCCAGGGCCGCTGGGAGGTGATGCTCCCGGTCGAAGAAGTCCGGGAGCATCAAGTTCGATAAGGTGGAGACCATCGAGTATTTTTGCCGCTTCCATCCCAACATGAAGGGACGCATCACGGTGACAGCGCCATAAGGGCGGCGATCGCGACCAAGGCGAGGCCGCTCAGGGCGTGAAGGTCAAGCCCAGCACGGGAGGAAGAACGTTAACCCAACGTAGCCAGCCCATCAGGGCCAAAATCTTGTGATGCCCGTGAATGACTGTGGGTCAGCGCAATCACTTAGGAGGTAGCGTTCTGCTTTTGGGTTTACGCATATCCTGCGTTCCTGATGTATGCGGCGCATTCTGCGGGCGGGTACTGGTCGAGGAGCTGTGCCGCAGGCGTGGAGACGGCTTCGTAGCTTCGCGCTCCCGCCTTTCGCAGCAGGGTTTTGAACTTGGCGAAGACCTGCTCGATCGGATTGAGGTCGGGCGAGTATTTCGGCAGGAAGACGAGGCGGGCTCCGACGTTGCGGATCGCTCGCCGCACGGCCTTTCCCTTGTGGGAGCCGAGGTTGTCGAGGATCACGACGTCGCCTGGCTTGAGCGTCGGCACGAGGAACTGTTCGACATAGGCGTGGAAGCGCTCGCCGTTGATGGGCCCGTCGAACAGGCAGGGCGCTTCGATGCGGTCGTTGCGCAGGGCGGCGAGGAAAGTCGCGGTCTTCCAGTGGCCGTGCGGGACCTTGTCGACGAGCCGCTCGCCCCTTGGCGCCCAGCCACGCAGGCGGGTCATGTTGGTCTTCGTCCAGGTCTCATCGATGAAGACCAGGCGCCTGGGATCGATGCGCCCCTGATAGGTTCGCCATCGTGTGCGGTGGCGGCTTATGTCCGGGCGATCCTGCTCGCGTGCGACGAGGGTCTTTTTTTGAACGTGACGCCGATCCGGCGAAAGAAGCGGCTCATCATCGAGGTGTCGGCTTTGACGCCTCGCTCGGCCAAAAGGCGATCGCACAGCGCCTGAAGCGTGATGTCCGATTTCTCGGCCCGCGCGGCCTTCAGAAAATCACGGTGCGGCATCAGCTGGAAGGCCGGTGGCCGCCGTGTCCGACCGGCTCTCGCGAGCCATCCCGTTCAACCCGCTCAAGCCATTTGATCGCCACGGATTCAGCTGACTCTCGTAAGCGCCGCGCCGCCGCGCGGCGGCTCATTCCGTCCCTCTCCACCGCGTCAATCACCCGGTCACGCAAGTCTTGCGAATACGGCTTCGGCATCCCTGCTGGCCTCCGCCCAGCCAACAGGTTGAATCAAAATCGCCGCGATTTGGGAATGTGGAGGCTTCTGTGAGGTCCGCGGGCACGACGTCAATGCCGCCCACTCAGCGGACCTCATTGCAAGCCGGATTAGCAGGCTGTTGAAAAAGTGAACAACGTTCCCGCTCCGATTCCGGTCTGTTCACGCTGGGATTTCGGTGACGTTCCTTGAACAAACGCATTTTTTCAACCCTGTTAGAATATGTCGACGATTGAGTTTAATGTTGTATCCTCCCTGTTGGCTGATTATGCCGATTGAAACGCGGTCCCGACGGACGATGCTTTTGGGGGCGCCTTTCTTGTTAGGCTGCAGTTCAAAGTTGAATGTGATTTCATTGTAGGGGCCGTCGAGGCCCAGTTCAGCAATGCGTGCCTTATCATTGACGTGGTTTACATCAGCGACAAGTCCATCGCGCGTCGCGAAAGCGAAGTCATCATAGGTCAGCGGGTCACCGGCAAGATTGAACTGTGTTGTGAGTTGACGATGACCTTTGGCCGAGACAAAGTAGTGAACATGCGACGGGCGTTTGGCGTGGCGACCAAGTTTCTTGAGGAATGTTTCAGTTGGCCCGCCTGGTGGGCAGCCATAGCCCACCGGCATGATGGTGCGGAAGCTATAACGCCCTTCCTTGTCTGTGCGAATGCGGCGGCGCAAATTGTACTTGGATTGCGACGGATCGAAATGCGAATAGTTGCCCATGGAGTTTGCATGCCAGATGTCAACAACGGCATTGGCCAAGGGCTTACCTGTGTTGCTGGTCACGCGCCCAGAAACGATCAAGATATCGGCTTTGTCTGTGCCGTCATCAAGGCGGGCAAAACCATCGGAAATAGGTGCGCCAGCGATATAGAGTGGTCCTTCGATTGTGCGTGGCGTACCACCCTTGAGACCGGCTTTGGCGTCAGCTGCGTCCTGCAACAGATCAATAAAGTGTTCAATACCGAGCCCAGGTGTCAACAAGCCCGCCTCGTGGCCCAGGCTGCCAAAATATGAGACGGCTGACCAGGCTTCGTCCGGCGTGATCTTGAAGTCCTGCATGGTCTTGAACAAATCAAGCAGAATGCGGTTGGTAATGGCTTGCAGGCGTTTGTCACCCTTCTTTCCGCCAAGACCGCTCGCCTTTTTCGCAAGCGCCTTCATGGTCTTCTCTTCTACTTTTGTAGGCACTTTTTTTACCGCACGCTTAGCCATTGGATCCTCCAACTTTTTTTACGTGTCATCGTCCCGTATCGAAGACGGGTGTCGGCAAAGTGCCGTTACATCCATCGTCATGAACGGAAAGAACGGGAGTGACGTCAGGATGTCGTGCAACTCGCCGGCATCCTTCACGTCGAAAATTGAGTAGTTTTCGTATTTGCCCGCGATGCGCCAGAGATGACGCCACTTGCCTTGGCGCATCAATTCTTGCGCGCGCGCTTTTTCATTGAGCTTGAGTCCTTCAAATGATTTCTTGTCCATGCCCTCTGGCGGCGTGACAACCATATGAACGTGGAACAGCATCTCTCAAGCGCTCCCGTGTTTAAAAGCGGCGACGGGTTTCAGCGTGTGGGTCTTGTCACGCCGATAGTGCGCGAGCTTGTCCTCGTCGATATCAACGCCAAGCCCCGGCTTATCAGGGACGGCGATTGAGAAGTCGCGATATTTCGGGCGCTCCTGCACAATATCATCTTTGAGAAGGAGTGGGCCAAAAAGTTCGGTCCCAAACGAGTAGTTCTGCGGCAATGCTGCAAACACATGTAGTGACGCAATGGTGCCAATTGTGCCTTCCAGCATCGTGCCGCCATAGAGACCGAGACCCGCAGCATTGGCGATGGACGCCACATTCCGCGTGGCCTGTAACCCGCCGGCTTTGGCAATTTTCAGCGCCACCACATCAGCAGCATGGTGCCTTCCGTAGGCGAAAGCGTCTTGTGGAGTTGCTACCGCTTCATCCGCCATGATGGCGACATCGAATTGGTCAGCAAGCCGCGCCATACCTTCAAGGTTTGTTCTGGGCAGTGGCTGTTCAATAAGGGTAACGCCACCCGCCTCTAGGGCGGCAATCGCCTTGGTTGCCGTCAGTTCGTCCCACGCTTGATTGGCATCAATCCGCAATGATCCGCGACCGGCTACGGCCTTGGCAATCCTGGATACATGTTCAATGTCTTTCTCAATCGACTGGCTGCCCACCTTGATCTTGAAACCCCGGTGCAGCTTCTGGGAAAGCACCCGTTCAGCCTCTTCAATGTCCTTGGTCGTGTCACCAGAGGCCAGGCCCCATATGCATTCCATGGCGTCCACCTCGCGGCCGCCGAGCAATTGATGAATGGGCACGCCAAGGGATTTTCCCAAGATATCAAAAAGCGCTGTTTCCAACGCAGATTTGGCCAACCTGTTGCCAACCACGTGGCGATCGACCTCAGACATGATGTGGTTGATGTTGCTTGGGTCCTGACCAGAGATGATGGGAGCCAGATAACAATCCAAAGCCGATTTGATGCTCTCGGGGCTTTCCTCGCCGTAAGACAATCCGCCGATTGTCGTTGCCTCTCCAATTCCCTCAATACCGGCGTCAGTCCCAAGCCTCAGAATGACAAGGGTTTGCTGCATCACGGTCTGCCGGGCCAATTTGTGGGCGCGAATAGTCGGCAAATCAACGAGGATGGATTTAAGCGCAGTAATTTTCATGATGCACACACCATGGGACAACACAGGCGGCCAAGTCCAGTGTCTTGCGACATTGCACAATTTCCGTGGCTTCAAAATGGATAACTGCGTCGCTGTTCAAAAATGCCTTCATGTCGTTGCTCTCACCTATCAGATTCCGAGGTTGAGAGCTTCTTAACGCGGATGAGAGTTCTGATCAACCGTCGCTCTGAGCTCCACCCCAAGAGTGCGCCAACTACTTCAGAAACGCAGGCTATGCGTCAAACTAAATGCAGAACGCTCTAGACAGCGTGCAGCCCAAGCTGCGCGTGGCTACTCGGCTTCCAGCAGCCCAGCAGTTTCAGCCATGCGCTCATTCAGGGCATTCAACACGGTAGGCAGGTTCTTCGAAAGGCCCCTCACCTCGAGATCACCTTTCGCCCACTCCCTGTCGGACACGGGTCGCAGCCCTCGCTGAATGCGCTCTTAATTCATCTCGTCGATTTTGCGGACAGCTTCCACCCGCTCATCTTCTTCGAAGAAGATCCCTGTCCCCTTCGGCATCTTCCTCGGGCGCCCGCCCTTCTTGGGTTGCCGCAGCTCTGGATGCTCTTCGGCCGCTGCCCTCAAGGCTCGGGCTTCCCAGTCTGATCTCGAAACATCGATGTTTCGTTTTTTGGCAAAACCAAACAATCGCTTCTGAAACGCGCTGCCCAGAAGCCACACCCCTGAAGAGTTCGACTGTACGAGCAAACTGTCAAGCCGCCCAGGTGAAGCCTTGGTCCTTTGATTGCTGCCGCTGAACAGCATGTCGATCTCCGTTCCTGTTAAGTCGGACGCGCCTCGAAATACGGTTTCAAGTGTCAGCAAGCCGCGCCGGCGGACGATAGTGAAACGCCACTCCCAACCGTCGGAATTGGCGACCGCGTCCGATCACCGGGTCAGCCTCACCATATTTTCGTCTCCGCCTTGAGCATTGGGATCCTCTTGCGATATTAGCGGGACCACTGAACGGGCTGCCAAGCTGTCTAGGGCATCCACGATGGCAGCCGAGTAATGGGCCTCGATCATACTTGCGCTTGTGTCATGAAGGGCGGCTACGAGACGCACCGGCAGGCCCTGGCGCAATTGACGGACGATCGAGGAGTGCCGCAACGCGTATGGCACAATGTTCTCAGGCAGTTCAGCTTGTCCGATGATTTTCTGCCAAGGTCTGACTAGCTCGCTCGCATTTAGCCAAGGACTTCGTTGGTCACGGACCCAGTGCGGCGGCTGTGCTCGGGTCCCGGGTACCTGCCTGTGTCGCCAACGCTCCAGCAGCGGTTCGTTCGGACGCCGGGCAGTGATCACGGGGAGCAGGAAAGCGATAACGTCAGACCCGATCGGCATTGCAATGTGAGATTTCGTCTTCTTGGTACGCCCCTTGCGGCTCACTGGCACCATGATGCGCTGCTGGTCAACCTGGACATCCCCGACAGACAGCCGAGTGACCTGGGAGAAGCGGCTCCCGGTTGCCGCAAGAACGACGATCACCCGTAAGAGATCGCCGTCCCATCGATCGGCGTTGTCGACCTGACGTGCTGCTTCGATCAGGCGTCGGATCTCCTGATCGGACAAGGCTTGCTTGTCCCGAGCCACGGGCGGGCTAGGATCGTTCAGTTTCATCGCGTTCTTGATCGTAAGTGTCAGGTCGGCCGGCACTGCTGCACGGTGCTTCAAGGCCGCCGCGTTCAAGGCCGCTTTGAAGTCGTTGATCAGCCGTCGGACAGTCCCAGGGACGAGGCTGGAAGGGAGGCCTTCACGCCACCTGGTCAGATCTCGCTCCGAAAGCGCATGGAGCGGCACATCGGCGATCGGAGTCGACAGCACATGCTTTGAAAGCCGCGTGCGGGCGTCATGCTTGCCGGAGGCGTATCCCTGCTCACGTGCTTCACGAACGGCTATGTAGGCCTCTACCACAGAGCGGACCGTTGCGACCGGGCCATGGGCGGCAGCACGCGCCTCAATTCGGCGTTCTCCAACTTTCGCCAGAGCACGAGACTTCGCCTGTTCGTACGACAGACAGTCGCGCCCGTCCGCATCCAGTGCATCGTCGGCCACGGCGAGCGTCTCTTGCCGATACTTCTGGCGACCGAGATACCAGCGCACAATCCAACGCCCGGCGCGTCGGCTCTTTCGATAGCCCAGGTGGACGTCGGCATTGAGCCCGCGCCAGTGTAGGCCAGCATTCAGCTTGGAGCGTGCATTGCGTGTCGAGAGCGCGCTCTCCTGCAATCTCTTTGGCATGGTGACGAGTCAATCCGATCAAACACCTCGTCAAATATATGCCCATGCACGACGTGGGACAACTGTGGATGCACCCTGAACACAGCATGATCAGAGGCGGGACAGAACGGGATCATCCTGGACAAAGATCCCTTGGGCAATCGCCCTTTCACGGCGGAAACACGGGTTCGAGTCCCGTTGGGCGTGCCAGCGATTTCAACGGTCGCTAGCTTTTCCAGCTTGGTCCAACACCTGACCACTTCACGGCAGGAACCAACCTCGTTCTCGTCCCGAATGCGAAGGCGCCGATCGTCGCCCTCTCGAACCCGTTCGAAAGGGGCTGCTTCCGCTTCCGAACTCCGTTGCGGTGCCGGGATCGGTGGCAGCATCCGGCGCAGCAAATTGCCGGAAGGGCACGGCGCCGCAGCACCGTGCCCTTCAGCACGGCCGCTTACTTGGCTGCCGCCTCGACGTTGTCCTTGTCGTAGAGTGAGAACCCGCCCATCAGGACGCGCAGACCCTTGCCGCGAGTCGCGTCCTTCTGGATCGTATAGTCACCCATCCGGCCGGCCGTGAACTTGGCGCCTTCCTCGGCCTTCAGATCGCCGGCGGCGAGCATATAGGCGGTGTAGTAGGTTAGGTATCCGAGGTCGACGAAGCTCCACAGTGCGAACTCCGGCGCGCAGCCATTCTTGGTGTAGGCAAGCATTTCGCTGGGCAGACCGAGGCCGCTGACCTTGACCTTGTCGCACAGCTTCTCGTCCTGCATCGCCTTCGAGGCAGCCACGATGCCGATCGTGGTCGGCGACATGATCAGCTGCAGGTCGGGATGTTTGTCGACCAGCGCCAGAGCCTCGTTGTAGCTCTTCTCCGACTCGTCGTTTCCGTAGACCAGGTCGACCTCCTGCAGCTTCGCATATTTCGCGTCGCTCTTCAGCAGATCGTGAAACGCCTTGATCCATTCGTTCTGGTTGGCGGCGTCGGGCGACGCCGAAAGAATGGCGAACTTGCCACCGTCGGGAAGGATCTTCAGCGCCATGTCGGCCATGACCTTGCCGGTCTGGGTGAAATCGACCTGGGCGACGAACACGTCTTCGGCCTCGGCCGACGGGATCGGCGAATCCCAGGTGACGATCTTGATGCCCTTGTCATGGGCAGCCTTCACCGCAGGCACGATCTGATCGCCGATGTTGTCGGAGATCATGATTGCCGCAACGCCCTGGGTGGTGGCGTTGGTGACGATGTCGATCTGTCCCGTCGACGCCGATGCGGGCGGCGCCAGGAACTGCACGTCCTTCGAATTCTGCAGTTCCTTCTGGGCCTCGATCGCACCGTTGTGCGCCTGGTCGAACACGGCGTTGCCGGAAAACTTCGGCAACAGGACCATGTCCAGGGTCTTGCCCGGCGTGGCCTTGCCGTCCGCCGCAAAGGCAGCCGACGACACCGCGACAAGCGCCAATGCCGCTGACGTCAGTAGCACCTTTTTCATGCTTCTCTCCCTTTCCATTTGCTGTGGATCCATTGAGCTATGTTCGGGACCAGAACCGAGAGGATCAAAAGAGCCCCGATGACGCTGGTCTGGGCATTGCCGGTGATGTTGGCCAAGCCCATGCCGTTGCGGAGGTTGAGAATGACGAGGATCGAAAGTCCGACCCCGACCAGGTTCCCCGATCCGCCGAATATGCTGACCCCGCCGAGCAGGACCATGGTGATGATATCGAGTTCGAAGCCAAGTGCCATATCGCCGCGGACGGCGCCGAGCCGGGATGCATAAAGCACGCCCGCCAGGGCGGAATTGACCCCGGAGGCGACGAACAGCCAGAGCTTCACGCGCTGGGTGCGCACGCCCGAATAGCGCGCCGCCTCCAGATTGTTGCCGAGGACATAGACGAGACGGCCCAGGCCAGAGCGGTTGAGGACGATCAGGCTGATGACGAACAGGATGATGAAAATGGTGATCGACAGCGTCAGAGGGCCGAACATCGGCTGCTGGCCGATGGCGTTGAACCAGCCGGGATATCCGCCGATCGAACGGTCCTCGACCAGGATGCGCCCGACCCCGCGGTAGCCGATCAGCCCGGCGAGCGTGACGGCGAGCGACGGCAGCCCGACATAGGCGACCCAGAACCCGTTGTTGAGGCCGGCGATGGCGCCCGCGGCGATGGCCGCCGCCATGCACAGCGGAAGCGGCACCCCGAGCTCGAACAATCTCGCCATCACGCAGGCTGCCAGGCCCATGATCGAGGCGACCGAAAGGTCGATCTCGCCGCTGATGATGATGAACGTCATGGTCAAGGCAACGATGATCTTCTCGATCGACAGCTGAAACAGGTTCACCAGATTGTCGACGCCGAGATAGTAGGGCGAGCTTCCCAAATTGAAGCTCACCACGATCGCGAGAAGGAAGACCAGCAGGCCCTCCCAGCTCTGCAGACGCGCCAGGGCGTTCATGGATTGGCCGCCACTTCGGGTTCCTGTGCCGCGCTCTCGGGCGGCTTCGAGATCAATTTGAGGTCGGTGGGCTTCCAGAGCTTCTGCAGCCGGCCGAGAATGATCGCGTCGCTCGCCACCGCCAGCAGGATCAAGAGACCGAGCACCCCGTCGCGCCAGAACTCGCTGATGGCGAGACGCAGCAGGCTTTGATCCAGCGTGCCGATGATGACGCCGCCGAGCATGGCGCCGAACACGGTTCCCGAACCGCCGAAGATATTGACCGCACCCACCACCACCGCGGCGACTGACTGAAGCTCCAGCCCGTTGCCGGCCTGCACGGTGATATTGCCGAACCGCCCGAGGAACATGAAGCCGGCAAGGCCGGAAAGCGCTCCCGACAAAAGAAAGGCCGTGAAGATGATCCGGCGCTTGGGCAGGCCGCTGAGCTCTGCCGCATCGGGGTTCGAGCCGATCGCATAGAACTTCCTGCCGAAGTTGAAGTAGCCGGTGAGGATATGGAAGACGACCACGACGGCGAAGGCCAGCGCGACGATCGCGCGGATCTCGATGCCGCCGATGTTGAACAGCGTCAGCGTCGGCAGGTCGATGAGCCAACTCGGCAGCTTGTCGGTGGTGATCACCATCCCTCCGAACGATTCGACCAGGATGCCGCGATAGATCGCCAGAGTTCCGAGCGTGACGATCACCGACGGCACTCCGCCCCAGGCGACCAGCACACCGTTCAACGCGCCCATCGCCGCGCCCATGAAGACTGCGATCCCGACGGCCAGCACGGGAGACATGTCCGGGTGATACGCGATCTCCATGCCGACGATGAAGGCCGTGCTGCCGACGATGGAACCGACCGACAGGTCGATGTTGCGGGTGAGCACGACGAGCGTTTGGCCGACCGCCACGACGGTGATGATTGCGACGCCCGAGGCTATGCGGTTGAAGGTGCGGTTGGAATAGTAGCCGTCGATCATCGAGCCGAAGATCAGGACCGCCACGACGATGAGCAGGAGCAGGCTAAGCTCCCGAACCTGCTCCGGCCGAATGTGCCGTTGAAGCCAATTCACGCCGCGTCGTCCTGATGTTCGAGAACTTGCCCCATGGCGGCTGTCATGACGTTCTCCTCGTTCGCCTTGCCGCGATCGAGAATCGCCATCTGCCGGCCCTCGCGCATGACCAGCACGCGGTCGCTCATCGCCAAGACCTCGGGCAGTTCGGACGAGATCATGATGATGCCGATCCCCTCGGCTGCGAGCGCCGTGATCATTGCATGGACCTCTGTCTTGGCGCCCACGTCGATACCGCGCGTCGGCTCATCCAGGATCAGCACCGCCGGGTGGGTATTGAGCCATTTGCTCAGCATGACCTTCTGCTGGTTGCCGCCGGAAAGCTTCGCCACGGCCACGTCGACCGACGGCGTGCGGATCGCCAGGCGCTGCCTGAACGATTCCGCCGTGGCCCGCTCCAAGCCGGTGCGCACCAGGCCGAAAGCAGAGAGGTAGCGCTTGAGGCTCGGCAGCGAAATGTTGGCAGCGATCGACATCGGCAGCGACAAGCCAAGCTGGCGCCGGTCCTCGGAGACGTAGGCGATGCCGCTCGCCATCGCTTCGCGCGGCGAATGGATCGTCAGATCCTTGCCGCTCAGCCGGATCGAGCCGGCAGTGGCCGGCTGAATTCCGAACAGCGCCAGCGCGACATCGGTGCGTCCGGAACCGATGAGCCCCGCGAAGCCCAGAACCTCTCCGCGCCTCAGGTCGAAGGTGACGTCTTCGAAGACGCCTGCCCTGCCGAGACCCTTGACCGATAGGATCACGTCGCCCTTTTTGGCCGGGGTGCGCTGTTGGAACAGCACCTCGCGGCCAACCATGTCAGCGATCGCTCGCTGCGGCGTCATGTCGGCGCTCGGCCTGGTTGAAATCAGCCGGCCGTCGCGGAACACCGTGATCCGGTCCGCAACCTCGAACACCTCCTCCATCCGGTGGCTGACGAAGACGATCGCGACACCGCGGTCACGCAGGTCCCGGACGATCTTGAAGAGCTGCGCAACCTCGTGCGCCGAAAGGGACGCGGTCGGCTCGTCCATGATCAAGACGCGGACATTGAGCGAGATCGCCTTCGCGATCTCCACGGATTGTTGCGCAGCCAGCGTCAGGCCACGGGCCGGACTTCTCACGTCGAGCGACACCCCGAGCGTGGCAAGCAGGCGCTCTGCCTCGCGCGACATGCGCCGCCAATTGGTCACCGCGCCGCGGTTGGGATGGCTGATGAAGATGTTCTCGGCCACGTTCAGGTCGGGAAACAGCAGCGGTTCCTGGTAGACCGTCGCAATCCCGGCATGGGTGGCCTCGCGCGGCGTGGAGAACGTCACCGGCTTCCCGTCGATGGTGATCGTGCCGGAGTCGGGCCGGTGCACGCCGGCGATGATCTTGATCAGCGTGGATTTGCCCGCGCCGTTCTCGCCGAGCAGCGCATGCACCTCGCCAGGCCACGCCCCGAAATCCACATCGACCAGCGCTTTCACGCCGGCGAACGACTTCGAGATGCCGTCGAGCTTCAGCAGCGGCGTCTTGCTCATGCCGGTTCCGCGCGTTGGCTCGAAGGATCGCTCCTACCTGGGTCGGGGCGGCGCCAAATCGCGCCCTGGCGCTTTCGATCATCGCCAATTCGCCCCCCGGCCAGCCCCAGCCGATCCAAGGGGCGATGGAGGAGGCTGGCGCGCTGCAAGAACCTGGCGCGCTCGGGGGGCGGCACAGGGCGTTTTGTCCGGACCGTCACTCGACGCACTCCCGATAATCGCTGCTTGTCGTTTCTGCATCGCGTTCAGGACGAGTTCGCGACGGTTTGGCGAGCCCTCGCCCCCAGTCCTTGCCCTTGCTTTTTAGGCGCATCTTCCGCGGGCGCTCTCGCGACTGTCAATCAGCCTGGATCAGATTCTTTGTTGTGCGGCGCACAAGGCCGGGTCCGGGGCCAGCCCGGACCCGCCGGCGGAGCTGCCGGCCTCGACGGCGGTCATGATCCGGTTCCGTAATCGCACATGCGGCCGGTTGCTGTGTCGCCAACGCGAACCGTTCCTTGCAAGCCACTGACTTCCATCATTTTCGGCGCGACGCGGGACGATGAGTGACACCTCCGAGCTCGCCTCATCCGATCCTTCCACGAAGGTACAACTTCCTGAGACACCAGTCGAAGATTTAGGTTGTTTGCCAACAATAGGCTCGCCATACTTGCAAGGTGGCCAGCGGCTGAAAGATTACACCCTTGTCTGCAACGAGCTGAGCTTATGCAGTGCCCGAGATGCCAGGCGAGCAACTTGAAGGGCCGCCGCTTCTGTCGCGCCTGCGGGCACTCGCTCGTAGCCTGCCCCAATTGCGATTTCGTCAACGAAATCGGCGATCTTTACTGCGGGGGCTGCGGCATCGAGATCGCCCCGGCGGGACAGCGCTCTTCCGAAGGGGCGGACAAGCGGCAGCGGCTGCGCCCGCACGTCAAGGCGGAGCGGCGTCAACTCACGGTCATGTTTTGCGACCTGGTCGGATCGACGGCCCTGTCGGAGCGCCTCGATCCCGAGGACATGCGGGATCTGCTTCTGGAATACCGCAAGCTTTGCGGCGAGATCGTCGACCGCCACAAGGGGCTGGTCGCTCAATTCTATGGCGACGGCATCCTGATCTATTTCGGCTACCCGAAGGCCCATGAAGATGACGCGGCGCGGGCGCTGCGGGCCGCGCTCGAGATCATCCCCGCGGTGCGCAACATCCAAATCTCCTGGCCGGGCAAGGAGCGGCTGAATTTGGATGCGCGCATCGGCATCGACACCGGCGTGGTCGTCGTGGGCAATACGCTGAGCGGTGCCGTCGACGGCAACATGGCCGCGGTGGGTGAGACCCCCAATGTTGCTGCCCGGGTTCAGAGCTATGCAGAGCCAGGCGCCGTGCTCGCCACGGGCAGCACCATGCGGCTTGCAGAAGGCCTTTTCCTGACCGACTATCTCGGTCGTCAGATGTTCAACGGCGTGTCCGAGCCGGTGAGCCTCTTCCGGGTGCGTCAGGCGACCGGCAGGCTGACCCGCTTCGACGCAGCGTCGGACCTGACGGACTTCGTGAGCCGCGAGTCAGAACTCGCGCTGATCCTGGACCGCTGGCAGAAGGCACAAGCCGGCCGCGGCCAAGTCGTCCTCGTCTCCGGCGAACCCGGGATCGGCAAGTCCCGCCTGATCCAGGTCGTCCAACAAAGGATCGCTGATCGGCCGCACGATTGGATCCAATGCCAATGCTCAGCCGATTTCGGGCTGAGCGCCTTGTACCCGGTGATCTTTGAGCTGCAGCGTCTGGCCGGCTTGCTTCCGGACGACAGCTCCGCCGTAAAGCTGAACAAATTGGAGGCTTTTCTGGCGGCCGGCGCCGATGGGGCGGAGGCGAGGATCTCCCTGTTTGCAGCGCTGCTCAACATTCCGACTGCCGACCGGTACCCGCCGCTGACCCTGGCCCCGGAGCGGCAGCGGGAAATGACGCTGCTTGCCATCGTGCAGCTCTTCCAGTTCATGGCGTCGAAGAAGCCGCTGGTCATATTCTTCGAGGACGTTCACTGGATCGACCCGACCTCATCGGAACTGCTCGAGCGGCTGGTAGCCTGCGCGCCCAAGGCGCCGATCCTGCTTCTGGCGACATTCCGCCAGGAGTACACGTGGCCCAAGCCTGCCTCGCCGGTTCTGGTGCAATTGAATCTCGTGCGTCTCGAACAGAGCGATACGGCCGCGCTGATCGGGCGCGTTGCACGCGGCAAGCCGTTGCCGGAAGACCTGCAGGCTCAGCTCATCGCCCGGAGCGAAGGCGTTCCGCTGTTCGTCGAGGAGCTGACCAAGGCGGTGCTGGAATCCGGCCATCTGCGCGAACAGCATGACCACTTTCAGCTCAGCAGCCCGTTGCTGCACTCCGACATCCCGACAACGCTTCAAGATTCTCTCCTGGCGCGTCTCGACCGTCTCGCACGAGGCAAAGAGGTTGCACAATTCGCTGCGGTAATCGGGCGCAACTTCACGGTCGACTTGCTTGCTGAAATCGCACCGATCACGCGCGAGCGGCTCTACAAGGCGCTCGAAGGCTTGGCGAAAGTCGGACTTGTGATCCGGCTGTCGGGGGTCTCGCCGGAAACCTACTCATTCAAGCATGCGCTGGTGCGCGACGCGGCTTACGACAGCATGCTGCGCAGCACCCGCCGCGAGCTTCACGGCCGCGTCGCCGAGGCCTTGCGCGCCCACTTCGCATCGGAGATCGAAAGAAACCCTGAACTGCTGGCTTTGCATCTGACAAGAGCCGGCTTGTTCGACCAGGCCCTCGAGGGTTGGCTGGCCGCAGGGCTGCTCGCGATCGAGCGGTCGGCCACCTTGGAAGCCGAGTCCCATCTTCGCAGCGGGTTGGAGATCGTGGCGAAATTGCCGGCCACCCAGAAACGCACCGAGAAGCACATCCGGCTGCTGACCGCATTGGGAGCGGCCCAGAGGGCCACGCAGGGCTTTGCAGCTCCGGCCGTTGCCGAGGCGTTTGACCGGGCCAAAAGCCTCTGCACCAAGATCGAAGATCAAAAGCTGTTGCTTGATGTTCTTCCCGGCCTGCAGTCCTATTACCACGTTCAGGGCAACCTCCGCACCGCGCGCGAGCTCGCTGACCAGCTGGTCGCCTTGACCGACGGGCGCCCGGAAGAGCCTCACCGCTTGCTCGACGCTCGCCGACGCCTGGGATGGTCGTTGTTTTGGCTGGGGGAGCTCACGCAGGCCGGAGAGAACCTGGAGGGCGCCCTCGAACTCTATGATCCCAAGGACCATCAGCTGCACGTTCGGCTCTATGGCGACCATCCGGGGGTCTTCTCGCATTGCAACCTGGCCTGGGTGCGATGGGCCGAAGGTCGGACGGCAGAGGCCGAGCGCCATTCACAAGCCGGCTTGCAGCTGGCCGAGGAGGAAGGCCATCTTCTCAGTCTCACCTACAGCACGTGCGTGCTCAGCGCGCTCTGCGCGGCACGGTGGGATCCGATCCGGGCAAAGGACCTCGCCGCCCGAGCCCTGCCGCTCGCCGAAGACAATGGCTATCCCTATTGGACGGCCTGGGCGCACATCGTGCATGGCTGGGCGGTGACGCAGGTAGGCGCCCCGGAGGACGGGATCGCCGAACTCAGCAAAGGCATCGAAGACTATGCTTCGACCGGAGCCGAACTGTTTCGGCCCTACTCGCTGGCGCTGCTTGCCGAAGCGAATTTCCTCATGGGAAGGAACGAGCAGGCGATCGTCATCCTCGACGAGGCGCTGCTCAGAACGCGAGACAAGGAAATCCACTTCTATGAGTTCGAGCTTCTGCGGCTCAAGGGGTGTGCCTTGCGGGCGTCCGGCGCGAATACGGCCGAGATCGAGAGCTGCCTCAGTCAGGCGGTACTGAACGCGGCTGGCCAGGGAGCCTATTTTCTCGAGCTGCGGGCCGCAACGGCTCTGGCCAGCGTCTACGCAGATTCCGATCGCCATGCCGAGGCGCGGTCGATGCTTGCCGAGATCCGCGGGCGCTCTCCCGATCAACAGTCCACCCCGGAGCTGACGGCCGCAGACCAGCTGTTGGTGCGGCTGGCAGCCGACGGCCTGAGGCGCTAAGTCGGTTCAGGAAAGTGGATCGGGTTTTCCGTCCGGAATTGCGGAAAAACAAAGACTTAGAGCGGAGCCCCGATTTGCAGAAACGGTGACCCGCCCTATGCCGACTTGGCCTGCGGCTGGCAGAGATCGTGCGCCGCAAATTGCCGAGCGATCTCGCCGCTCGAACTAGCCTGGGTGTTGATGCGGCCGGAGAGCTCGGTTTCGATCAGCGCGACGAGCGCTGCCGATGCCTTGAGCAGACTGAAACCCGTTCGATCCTCAGGCGATTCCCACATATTCGCGGGATCGGACCACAGCTTCGCCAGGGCGCGGGCGATGATATCGTGGGCTTCGTTCAGGGCTTCTTCAGCTTGGTCGGGATTTGCGGATGAGTCCTCCAGCCGTTCGTATACGCGCAGGAGAGAGTCGAAAACCGCGCCCGTCAGCGGCAGAGAATGCTTATGAGATTCCAAGTTGTTCTGCAGTTGGCCTGGTCCAGGATACTTTTCTTTGTTCAACGCGCTGCGGATGGGAAGAAAGCCAGGCTCCGCCAAGTTCTGCAACTCACCTACTCCGGCAAGCACGTTGATTCCCCCTTTGGTCGCCAGAATGCGCTCGCGCGCCTGCTTGATGTCAAGCAGCGACAGGATCGCGCAGAGATCCGCCATCGAACTCATGGAACGCCAAGAACTCGGCGTCTTGGATCTGGAACCAGTCCGTAACCTCGCCGGCCGACTGCGGAAAGCCGATACGTTTGAACAGAATGACGTGACCCATTTCATGGGCAATCACATCGAAGTTCTGCCACATCTTGCCCTTCTGATAGGTGAAACGAACCTCCCCGGCCGCAATGTATTGATGGCCGGGATTGTCGTAGCCGACCTCGACATAGCCGTATCCGGATCGCGACCCGGCGGATACGGATCGCGGCACCAGCTGCAGTCGGGGAGCCAGGCTGACCTCTTCCCCTTCGTCCAGCAGATCTTGCACGGAGTGGTGCCAGGTATCGACTTCGGCCAATCCGCTTTCCCGAAAGATGCGGTTCCAAAAATTGAGAACAAGCCGGGCGGTGGCGTAGACCGAGGCTGCGGGAAAGGTGGGATCATCTGGAGCCAGATGATCGAAATGGCCATTTCTCGGCCGCGCGCGGCGGCGGCTTACCCGACCATTCCAAGGCCGGCCCCGGTAAGGCTGATAGTTTGGGGCCTCGGCCCGATAACCCGGCTTGTTTTCAGCGTCCAAGACGTAGAGGAGATTATCGGTGGGACCGTCCTCGATCTTCACATCGGTTTCAACGACAACGGTCACAGGCTCTTCGAAACCCCTGACATAGGGCGGCTGCAGGAAGATCCTGAATCGGGTGTCAATGGCCATGGCTCTGTCTCCAGGCGAGGGGACGGTTTTGGATCATCGATCCGTCAATCATCGCGCCGACAAGAGTTGATACAGCTGGTCTCTTCGCTTTGATTTCGGACTTGTATCCTGAAATGAGATCAGCTCCTTGAACAGCTTTATGAATTCATCCTCACCGTTCTTATCACTCTGCTGATTGCCGCGGAGGATGTGAAGAGTTCCGGCAATCGCGGCGTGCTGCCAAAGGGTCCGGAACCGGCCATCCTTCGACTGACCTCTCGCGCCGAATAAGCCCTCGAATGTCCCGAGATAGCGGAAGTGGTCCGGGCAAAGCTGCCGAAGCGTTTCTTCGTATGCCGCAAGCCAGGCGCGAAAGGCATCGACACTGTCAAGCGGCACGTTGTATTGCCACTCGAACAGGAACGGTCCGACCAGCCCGTCAATAGCCTGCAGCGGATCGAAGGTCGGTAGGTCCGTGGTGGTCCCGGGCCGCGGCTGGGTGAGTGGAACGACATCGATCGGTGTCCGCACCTCGGGTTCCAGCCTCACGGCCTGGGGCGAGCGCGCGCGCCCGTCACGACTTGCGATGCGGTCGATCAGACGTTGTTTGATGTCGTCAGACATGGGTCCTCCTATGCAGCGTCTCGCGCCGGCTGATATCCAAATGCGGAAGTAGGGGAACTTCTTCGATGATGCCCTTGCTCTCGAGGTCGCCGAGGCCCTCGAGGACATCGAGCGCCGCGTCGTCGCTGTCGACGCCGGCTGCAGCGACGAGCGAAGCGTAGCTGTCCATCACTTCGTCGCGGGTCTTGCCCAAGCACTCACGCAGGATCAGCCAGGCTTCGTCCTGCAGGGCGTAGAGCGCGGGCGCGCGTGGGGTGTAGACCATGCAGAGGTCCCGATCCGGGAGTTCCCTCATTCGCGTTCCCTCCACGAGGCGGTAGCTGCCCGGCCGCGCATCTCGCTGCTGCCGGGATCGGCCGATCGGCCCATCCGATTGAGCCGGCTGGCCCACCGCTTGATCGGGCAGGCGGGGTACCCGCATGCCGGCAAGATCGATTTGCCGGTCCGGCAGAGCTCGCAAGTCGACGCCGCCGTTCAGCTCGGAGCAAAACGGATCGGGAGCATCCCAGCGCCCCGAGAACGCGAAGGCCGTCGACCGGCAGCCCCCTCGCGTCCCTTCGCGCGTCTCGCATTCGTCACAGCCGCCGCTGACTTCGCCCGAGCGCAAGAACCTGTAGAGCGGATCCTGGCGCCAACTGTCGAGCAGCGGGACTTCGAGAACATTGCCGTAGTTCACGAACTCGCGCAGATATGGACAGCCGATCGAATCGCCATGGGCGTTGACCGCTATCGAACTCCAGCAGCAGTTCTTGTCGTGCGGATGCCATGAGTGCGCGACACGCACCCCTGGAGGCGGCCGCAACGCGTTGAGGGCGGCCGTCTGCTCGTCCAGCGAAAGCGCCAATTCTCCCCACAGCCGCTTGGCGCGGCCGATCGGGTAAAGCCTGAGCACGCTGACCTGTTCCACGCCGAGATCGCGCGCCAGAGCGAGAACATCGTTCAGCTCGGGGGCCGTACGCCTCGTCAAGATCACCACGATGCGCGTCTCGATCCCGACGTTCACGAGATGCGCGATGCCCCGGCAGGTCGCCTCGAAGCTGCCCGGCACTCCCGTCGAGGAAACATGGGTCAAAGGGTTCGCCCCCATCACCTCGACGAAGGCGCCGCCCAGACCGGCCTCTTTCAGGTTCCGAGCGACTGAGGCGTCGATCAAGGTGGCGTGAGTGCGCAGCCAAGTCATCATTGATCGGCTGGCGCGTTGCAGCACCCGCATGAATCCGGGTCGCACCAACGGCTCTCCGCCTTCGAAATAGGCAGCGATGAAATCGTTCCGGACCAAGTAATCTATGAACTCCAACCACTGAGCCGTAGACAGCTCTTGATCCGAACTTCGTTGACCGCAATCCGAATAGCAGTGCGCACATCTCAGGTTGCAGGTACCGGTAAATGAAATTGTGATGGTTGGAGGGTGACTCTGATTTAGCCTCATTTGATCAGACTTTGCTCAGATTTCGATCAGAGTCAAAAGATAGCGCCCTACCCTGACAGTTGGCTAGGCGCTCCTTGAGCTCGTACCTCGTTTCCGTCTTGCCGCACTATTCGTCGGATGCTCGACACATCAGCCCATATGTCTCTCTCTGTTCTTGGCTGCCGAGGCCCTGAGCACCCCTCCAGCGGACCTGCCAACGCGCAGCGAGACCGTCCGGACGCCGTCTGAAAGGTTGCGCC
Organism: uncultured Alphaproteobacteria bacterium; assembly: GCA_963791325.1. GTDB lineage: Bacteria > Pseudomonadota > Alphaproteobacteria > Rhizobiales > Rhizobiaceae > JBEVJK01. Next base: position 233,277 of record CAWBRU010000023.1, read on the forward strand.
TCCGCCCGTCCCGTTCCAGAGAACTCGAGTTCCTTGTCGAGCATGCTTGTAGCCCGTTTCCCTGCATCAGTCGGCCAATTTCGAGGCGGTCGTCTGTGAGATGTCTCACAGAAAGCCGAAACGGAAAATGCGGAAGGCTTGGCTCGTCGCCCGTTCCACCGGCCGCATCCGGCGAGGCCGGACCGCGAAAAAAATCAGCCCCCCGCCTAAGCCCGATCGCCAGGGTTTTTCCGCAACGCAAGCACAAGCGCCCGGCGGAAGCTGGTTGAAGAACCACATCCGCCGGGCGTCGTCTCGGGCTCAGTACGCCACGCGCCCGACAACCGGAGGATGCACCAACAGTGGTTAAGCCATCGTTGCCTTGCCGCGACAACAAGGCGCGGGGGCCGAGCGCGGCATCGACAGCCCCGACGTTTGCCGACGGCCGCGAAATTTACCTGATCGCCGAGGGTCGGATGTTCGACCTTGCCGGCCCACGGCGACGGCCGACTCGAACGGATCCATGGATCCGGGGTTTGCGCTGCAGGCGCGCCGCCGCGAAGAGTTCGCGGGTTCGAAGCGGTGCCGGCGTGGCCGCTACAGGCAGCCCTCCTCGCCCCACCGTTCCAGCACCTGCTTGAAGATCAGCCCATAAGGGTGCTTCAGCCGCTCAACCATATTCTCATGGCCGATATAGGTCTTGGCCTGGGTGCACAGGCGCTCGCGCGTCCACTGATGGCAGGTCCCGCAGTTCTTGTTCTGCCAGATGCTCGGGTCCAGCCCTTCGATCGGCGGGAAGACCGGCTTGCCGACGATCAATTCCTCGATTGATTTGCCGTCCAGCGGCGTGCCGGGCTCGCTGAGCTTGGTGTCGTAGTGGATCGGCTCGTCGCCTTGCTCGATCTTCAGGTGGCGCGGGGCCTCCTCGGTCTTTTCCTGGACCAGCAAAACCGGCGGCGCGACCTTCTTCTGCAAGGCATCGAAGATCGCCTCGGATCCGGTTTCGGCCGACAGCTCGGCAGCCGACATGCGCCCGGGGAGGAGCACGAGGGCAAGAACCACCCCTAACGAGGCCAACACCTTCATATTTCTCACGCCGACCTCCGACACGACTGGCCAATAGTCATCTTGGGATGAAGGGATCAGCCCGACGCTCCGCTCGGATGAAACTCGATGCGCCGATTGCGCGCCTTGTTGCGCGGCGAATCGTTGGTAGCGACGGGGTCCTTCTCGCCCATGCCGACATTGCTCAGCCTAGCCGACGCGATGCCCCGCTTCTCGAGATAGACGGCCACCACGAGCGCACGCTGCTCGGAGAGTTTCTGGTTGAACTCATCCGATCCGTCCGAGTCCGTGTAGCCGGCCACTTCGATCCGCAGATCCGGGCAGCGCTTGGCAATCTCGACGACCGTCTCCAGGAGCGGCAGGCTCTCATCCTGGAGCATGTAGCTGCCGCTCCGGAAGTAGATCGCCTGCGTCTGGGACAACACGGCAAAGCGCGTCTTGCACTCCTCGCCGGTGAGGTTGCCGCTGCTTTCCAGCGCCGTCTTCTCCGGCGGCTGCTGTTCGGTAGCCGCCACCACCGGTCCCGGCGCGGCTTTCTTGAACACGAAGTCGAACGACACCGAGGTGCTCGGCGTGATGGTAATGTTGCCGACCGCCGTCTCAAGCTTGGTGATGTTGTCGCCCAGGTTGAAATCGGCCACCGCAATGATGATCGGCGCAGCCGACGCGACCGACACGGAATTGTCGTCGATCATGGTCACCACGACCGGAGACTTGTAGGTCTTGGTCACCCCATGAAGAGAAAACTCGTAGTCGACATCGGTGCGCAGCCGATGGCTTTGCTGCAGCTGGGGCAGAACAGCCGGGTCGATCTTGGCGGTGATCGTCGCCACCGGGAACTTGTAGGTCTCGAAGAACAGGAAGCGCATCCGCACGTTCCGGAGGTCGATGCCCGTGTCCACCGATTCCAGCTGTACTTTCACCTCCGCTTTTCCGCTCGGATCAATGGTCCCTTCGAAGGTCGCGAACTTGCTTGTTTCGACGATCGTCCCCTTCTTCACCGATTGGAAGGATAGCGTGCTTGATGTCGGGTCGAGCCGCCAGGACTGATCTGCAGAACTTTGCGCGGAAGCACGCGAACCCACAATAATCAAGCAGAGTGCGGTCACGGCAACTAAGGTTGCGAGGCCCCGATAACATTGTATTTGAGAGGCACGGCCTACCCTCATCTGGCACGCTCCCTTATTTATCAGAACCGTTGTTTTTGGTCTGGCCCCGTATGCTACGTCAGGCCAGAAAATTAGCAAGCTCGATCTGTCGGCGATACCCGAAGGGATGACAAAAGTCGTTGCAGAGGACGGGCACTGAGAGGCTTTCTTCACGTCCCGCCTTCACCTTGCTTCTGCCGTTGGGCCGCGTCGATGGTGGCTCGGCGGCCCACTCACAAGTCGCGACATGATCGGTAAATCAAACTTCTGTTAGCGGATCCCTTGATCATTTGGCTAGATGGGCAGAGGCTTGCCCGGTTGTGCCTGATATGATGCGATCATACGGGCAATTCATCTCGACCGAGCACGGCGCAGAAGCGTCACCAAGCTGTGCTTGAATAGCGTGTAGGCGAGCCTGGCGGGCGCCCTTTGACCTGCCGGAGGAATCTGCAGAGACCAGACCGCGGCAGCAGATCCGAAGAGGAGTAAGGCGATGGCAATTCAGCGCGCGACCAGCAAAGCCGAACCCCAGGCGGAGCGAGCAAGCCACGCGCCCCTTGGAGACGCCGAACTGGCGGCCATGGACGCCTACTGGCGGGCGTCGAATTACCTGGCCGTCGGGCAGATCTATCTGCTCGACAATCCGCTGCTGAGAGAGCCGCTCAAACGTGCCCACGTCAAGCCGCGGCTGCTCGGTCATTGGGGCACCTCCCCGGGGCTGAACCTGATCTACGTCCACCTCAATCGGGTGATCAAGCGCGACGACCTCGACATGATCTATGTGATCGGGCCGGGGCATGGCGGGCCATCGCTGGTCGCCCACGCCTATCTGGAGGGCACCTATAGCGAGGTCTATCCGAACATCAGCCGGGATGCCGAGGGCATGCAGCGGCTGTTCAAGCAGTTCAGCTTCCCGGGCGGCATTCCCAGCCATGTCGCGCCGGAAACGCCCGGCAGCATCCATGAGGGCGGTGAGCTCGGCTATGCCTTGAGCCATGCCTTCGGCGCGGCTTTCGACAATCCCGAGCTGATCGTCGCCTGCGTGGTCGGCGATGGCGAGGCCGAGACCGGCCCGCTGGCGACCGGCTGGCACGGCAACAAATTCCTGAACCCGGCCCGCGACGGCGCGGTTCTGCCGATCCTGCATCTCAATGGCTACAAGATCGCCAATCCCTGCTTCCTCGCCCGCATCCCGGAGGACGAGCTGCGCAAGTTCTTCGAGGGCATGGGCTATGCGCCGCTGTTCGTGGCAGGCCACGAGCCGGCCGAGGTTCACCAGCAGCTCGCCGCGGCGATCGACAGCGCGCTGGCCGAAATCAAGCGGATCCGGCAGGCGGCGCGCGAACAGGGATCGAGCGCGCGGCCGGCCTGGCCGATGATCGTCATGCGCACGCCCAAGGGCTGGACCTGTCCGGCCGAGATCGACGGCAAGAAGTGCGAAGACTACTGGCGCGCCCACCAGGTGCCGATGAGCGACATGGACAAGCCCGAGCACGTCCAGATCCTCGAAGGCTGGATGAAGAGCTACCGCCCGGAGGAGTTGTTCGACGCGGCAGGCCAGCTGCGGCCCGAGCTCGCGGCCTTGGCACCCGCAGGCCACCGGCGGATGAGCGACAATCCGCACACCAATGGCGGTCTCATGCTGCACGATCTCAAGCTGCCGGATTTCCGCGACTACGCGGTCGAGGTGTCTCATCCGGGTGCGGCCGTGGCCGAGTCGGCGCGCCTCATGGGCACCTTTCTGCGCGACGTCATGAAGCGCAACCTCGACGCCAAGAATTTCCGCCTGTTCTCTCCGGACGAGAACAACTCCAACCGCTGGCAGGACGTGCTCGAGGTCACCGACCGCTGCTACATGGCCGAGATCTATGACGACGACGATCATCTGTCGCCGGACGGCCGGGTGATGGAGGTGCTGAGCGAGCATCAGTGCCAGGGCTGGCTGGAGGGCTATCTGCTCACCGGCCGGCACGGCTTCTTCTCCTGCTACGAGGCGTTCATCCACATCATCGATTCGATGTTCAACCAGCACGCCAAATGGCTGAAGGTGAGCCGCGAGATCCATTGGCGGCGGCCGATCGCCTCGCTCAATTATTTCCTCAGCTCACATGTGTGGCGCCAGGACCACAACGGCTTCAGCCACCAGGATCCGGGGTTCATCGACCACGTCGTCAACAAGAAGGCGGAAGTGATCCGCGTCTATCTGCCGCCGGATGCCAACACGCTGCTGTCCGTCACCGACCATTGCCTGAGAAGCCGCAACTACGTCAACGTCGTGGTGGCAGGCAAGCAGCCGGCGCCGCAATGGCTCAGCATGGACCAGGCGGTCAAGCATTGCGCGGCCGGGCTGAGCATCTGGAGGTGGGCGAGCAATGACGAGGGCGCCGAGCCCGACGTGGTGATGGGCTGCTGCGGCGACGTGCCGACCTTGGAGACACTGGCCGCCGTCGACATCCTGCGGCGGGAGCTGCCGCAGCTCAAGGTCCGCGTCATCAATGTCGTCGACCTGATGAAGCTGCAGCCGAAGGAAGAGCATCCGCACGGCCTTTCCAACGCCGATTTCGACGCGCTGTTCACCACCGACCGGCCGATCATCTTCGCCTTCCACGGCTATCCCTGGCTGATCCACCGGCTGACCTATCGCCGCACCAACCATCGCAACCTGCATGTCCGCGGCTATAAGGAGGAAGGCACCACGACCACCCCGTTCGACATGGTGGTGCGCAACGATCTCGACCGCTTCCACCTGGTCGAGGACGTCATCGACCGGCTGCCGCAGCTCGGCGCCCGCGCCGCCCATCTCAAGCAGAAGCTGAAGGAGAGGCTGATCGAGCATCGCCTGTACATTGAGCGTTACGGCGACGACATACCCGAGATCAGCGGCTGGAAATGGGGCTCGGCGGGAGAGAGCGCGGCCCCGGCGACGTCGACCGAAGGCGACAATGTCTGAAGGGCGGCCATCCCCCGTGTCTTGGGCCACGGCGGGGGCGGAACCGCGCGCCCCGCCGGGCCGTTGCTGAGATGCGGGAGCTAGGCATGCATCGACAATGAATCGGAACATTCTGGCGCGACAGATCGCGGCGGCGCGGGCCCTGCTTGGCTGGTCTCTGGCTGAGCTTGCAGAACGCGCCGGCCTCGGCGAAGCAGAACTCCAGAGCGTGGAAGGTGCCGCGGTGCGCGACGCACGTACCGAGAGCATCGTGGCCGCGCTCAAGGCAGGCGGTGTCATTTTCCTCGACGGCCATGGCGAGGGGCCGGGCGTAAGGCTGGGCCGGAGCTTCACCGCGGAAGGCCTGCGCCCGGAAGAACTCGACGCTTCCAACGACGGTTGACGACGCACGTCTTCGACCCGCGGCGATGGCGGCCGGCGGCGGCAGGGGCGTTTTCCCGAAGCGCACCCGTCTTTGCGCTCGCAGCCTACGCCGATTGGCCAGCCTGACGCAGCCTGGCCGACGGATTTAAGGTTTGCTTGGTCGGCGAAGGCCGATCGGAGTTCCTGTCCAGGGAAGAGGGATCCCATGCGCAGCGTGCTCGCTCTCGCCGCCGTGGCCGCGGCATTCGGCTTCCCCGCCCATGCGGCGACGGATTGCGGCCGGGTCAAGGCCTTCAAGGACATGAATCTGCTCGAGATCGACGGCGTTTCCTATCGGATGCGGTCGGAACGGATCGGCAAGAAGTCGTGGCGGCTGATCGGCCATGACATGTATTTCGTCCACACTCCCGGCTCCGACACCCTGATCCGCAACGGCGGTTCCACGCACCTGACCTGCACGTCCAGCGACGCGCAGGGACCTCAAGCAGCCAACCCGGTGCCCTACGTTGCCAACAGCCTGCCCACCGGGCCGTCGGCGAGCGCCGACAGCGATCCGCAGAAAGGCGGCACGCAAAGCTCGTCGGGCAGCAGCGGCAAGGGCGGCAACCATGGCGGCGGCAAAGGCGGCGGTGGAAAAGGCGGTGGAGGAAAAGGCGGCGGCGGAGGGGGCGGCAAGGGCGGAGGCGGCAAAGGCAAGTAGCCGCCCGGCGTTCGACGTTCCCGTCCGCCGGCAGTGCGCGGCTCAGCCCAAGCCGTAGAGGCCAAGGAGCTTTTTCATCCGCTCGATCGCGAGCTCCGGCTGGTCGAGCACGTTGGCCTGATCGGCCAATTTGAAGATCTCGGCATAATGGCGCACCGACCGTGCCGATTGCATCCCGCCCACCATGGAAAAGTGGGTTTGGTGGCCGTTCAGCCAGGCCAGGAAGACGACTCCCGCCTTGTAATATTGGGTGGGCGCCTCGAAAATCTTGCGCGACAGCGGCACTGTCGGCGCGATCGCAGCGCGAAAGCCTTCGCTGTCGTCGGCTGCCAGGGCGACGAGCGCCTGCGCGGCCGCCGGGGCGACCGCGTCGAAAATGCCGAGCAGGGCGTGGCTGTGGCGGCGGCCGTCGCCTTCGATCAGTTCGGCATAGTTGAAATCGTCGCCGGTGAAGCACAGCACGCCTTCCGGCAGGCGCTCGCGCAACGCCACCTCCTTGGCGTTGTCGAGCAGCGAGATCTTGATGCCTTCGACCTTGGCCGCGTTCTCCTCGATGATGCCGAGCACGGTGGCAAGCGCATCGGAGAACACGTCGGAACCCCAATAGCCGGCGAGCTGCGGATCGAACATCTCGCCCAGCCAATGCAGCACCACCCGGTCCTTCGCCTGGCTTAGGATGCGGCGGTAGACCCGGACATAGTCGTCCGGCGAGGCCGCCACCGCGGCCAGCGCGCGGCTGGCCATCAGAATTGCGCGTCCGCCATGCTTCTCGACGAATTCCAGCTGGGTTTGGTAAGCGCCAACGACGTCGTCCAGCGTGCGAGCGTCCGCCGGCGCAAGCTGATCGGTGCCAACCCCGCAGGCAAGGTCGGCGCCCGGAACCGAGCGCGCCTCTTGCAGCGACCGGCGGATGAGCTCCCGCGCGCCCGTCCAATCGAGACCCATGGCGCGCTGGGACGTGTCCATGGCCTCGGCGATCTTGAAGCCGAGGCGCCACAGATGGTGGCGGAACGCCATCGTCGCGTCCCAGTCGACCGCGGCGGCATGCCAGGGGTCCACCTCCCGGAGCGGATCGGCGACGACATGCGCGGCCGCATAGGCGATGCGGTTGAAAAGAGGCACGTCCGCCGGCCGGGCGATCGGAGTTCCGACGAGGCGATATTCAGCCGTTCCGCCGCGCGCATCAGGCAGCTTGAGTGACAAACTCATCTCCGGCTCCTTCGCCTCTCAACGCTTAGCCCATATTTTGGAACGTTCCAAAATTCAAGCAAAATTCCGCTCTCAATGGGAGAAATATCCGCTTGACAGTTTAGAACGTTCCAAATAGACCGGTGTGCAGCGGTTCACGAGGAGGCAACGCATGGCAGGAGAGCGGGTCACCGTGATCGACATCGCCCGCGCGGCCGGCGTGTCGAAATCGACGGTGTCGCTTGTGCTCAGGGGGTCATCGCTGGTCAACAGCAAGACCCGCGCCAAGGTGCATGAGGTCATGCGCGATCTCGGTTATGTCTATAATCGCGGCGCCGCCAATCTGCGCCAATCGAACGCCCAGTCCAAGATCGTCGGCCTCGTCGTCAACGATCTGACCAACGGCTTCTTCGCCGAGCTGGCCGTCGGCGTCGACGAGGTGATCCAGTCGGCCGGCTATGTCCAGTTCCTGGCCAATACGGCCGAGGCGATCGGCCGCCAGCGGGAGGTGATCGCCTCGATGCGCGAGCACGGCGTTTCCGGTCTGGTGATCTCGCCGGCGCGCGGCACCGAGGCGGCCGACTTCAAGCCGCTGACGGCAAGCGGGCTGCCGGTGGTGATCGCGGTCCGCGACGTGCCGGGCGCCAAGGTGTCCACGGTGATGTCACAGAACCGCGCCGGCGCTCATGCCGCAACCACCCACCTGATCGGGCTTGGCCACCGCCAGATCGCCTTTCTCGGCGGTTTCGCCGACACCGCCGTGTTCGGCGAGCGCATTTCGGGCTACCGCACCGCCCTGCAGGAAGCCGGCATCGCGCCCAGCGATCGGCTGATCGTCAGCTCCGCCCCGTCGCGGGCCGGCGGCGTCGACGCCGTCGGCACGGCACTGGCGGCGCCGCAGCCGCCGACCGCGGCAGTCTGCCTCAACGATGCGGTCGCCTTCGGCGTCTGCGACGGTCTGCGCATGCGCGGCATGGAGCCGGGGCGTGACTTCGCCGTGGTCGGCTTCGACGACGTCATCGAGGCCAAGACGGCGGTCCCCGCACTGACCACCGTCGCCGTCGATCCGCAGGGGATGGGGCGCCGCGCCGCCCAGCAGCTTCTGAAGCAGATCAATGCCGGCACGACCGAGCCCGAGGCGATCGTCACGGCGGTCCGCCTGGTGGTGCGCGACAGCTGCGGCGCAGGCCGGCCGCTCGCCTTCGAGAGGAAAGCGTCATGACGGCACGCTGGGGACTGATCGGCGCCAGCACGATCGCGCAGGGAATGGGTGATCGGCGCAATCCGCGCGACCGGCGGCGAGGTGGTGAGCGTGATGAGCTCGGACGCCGCCCGCGGCGAGGCCTATGCCCGCGAAATGGGCATCGGCCGTTCGACCACGGCGCTCGACGACGCTGGTCGGCAGCAGCGACATCGACGCGGTCTACATTTCCACCACCAACGAGCTGCATCGCGACCAGGCGATCGCGGCTGCGCGGGCCGGCAAGCACGTGCTGTGCGAGAAGCCGCTCGCTTTGACGCTCGCCGATGCCCATCAGATGGCCGAGGCTGCTTCGCGCCGCCGGCGTGGTGATGGGCACCAACCACCATCTGCGCAACGCCGCCAGCCATCGGGCGATGCGGAACGCGATCGCCGAGGGCAGCATCGGCAGGCGTTCTCTCGGCCCGGGTTTTTCACGCCGTCCATTTGCCGCCGCACCTCCAGGGCTGGCGCATCGACCGGCCGGAGGCCGGCGGCGGCGTCATCCTCGACATCACCGTGCATGATGCCGATACCTTGCGCTTCGTGCTCGACGACGATCCGGCGGAGGTCGTGGCGATGACCCAGGAAGGGCCGATGGGCAGCCAAGCTGGTCTGGCCGACGCGGTGATGGGCGTGCTGCGGCTTCCGCTCCGGCGTGCTGGCGCAGTTCCACGACGGCTTCACCACCGAGCTTTGCCGGCACCGGCTTCGAGGTTCACGGCACCGAGGGCTCGTTGATCGGGCGGGACGTGATGACCCAGCGCGCGGTCGGCAGCGTCACCCTGCGCGATCGGGACGGCAGCCGCGAATTGCCGCTCGACGGCCGCAACCTCTATGAGCGGGCGCTGGAGGCTTTCCACGGCGCCATCGCCGGCAATGGTACCCCGGCGGCGAGCGCCGCAGGACGGCATCTGGTCGCTGGCCACCGGCCTCGCGGTCGCACAAGCCGCGCGCACCGGCCGCAGCGTCGCCATCGATCCGGGATTTAGAGCCGTCCGATGAACAAGGTCGTCGCCGCGGCCGAGGCCGCCAAGCTTATCCCGGACGGCGCCGTCGTTTCGGTCTCCTCCTCGAGCGGGCTCGGCTGCCCCGACCTGGTGCTGAAGGCGATCGGCGAGCGCTTCGACGCCAGCGGCCACCCGCGCGACCTGACCACGCTCCATCCGATTGCCGCCGGCGACATGAGCGGCATCAAGGGTGTCGACCACATCGCCAAGCCGGGGCTGCTGACGCGCATCATCGGCGGATCCTATCCGTCTGGCCCGTCCTCGGCCGAGCCGCCGCTGATCTGGCAGATGATCACCGCCGACGCCCTGTCCGCCTACAACATTCCCTCGGGCATCCTCTTCGACATGCATCGCGAGGCCGCTGCCAAGCGCCCGGGCGTGCTGACCAAGATCGGCCTCGACACCTTCGTCGATCCGCGCCGCGAGGGCTGCGCCATGAACCGGCCCGCTGCCGCAGAGCCGGTGGTCAAGCGGGTCGACGTTCGAGGGCGAGGAATGGCTGTTCTTTCCCGCGATCGTGCCCGACGTCGCGATCATTCGCGCAACCACCGCCGATGAGCGCGGCAACCTCACCTACGAGCACGAAGGCGCCTATCTCGGCGGCCTCGACCAGGCGCTCGCCGCGCGCAACAATGGCGGCATCGTCATCGCCCAGGTCAAGCGGGTCACCAAGGAGGGCTCGCTCAGGCCGCATGACGTGCGCGTGCCGGGCATGCTGGTCGACTATGTCGTCGTCGATCCCGACCAGAAGCAGACGACGCAGACGCTCTACGACCCGGCGATCTCGGGCGAGATTTTCAGGCCGCTCTCCTCCTTCCGTGTGCCGGAGTTCAACATCCAGAAGGTAATTGCCCGGCGGGTTGCCCAGGAGCTCGAGGCGGGCAGCGCCGTCAATCTCGGCTTCGGCATCTCCGCCAATGTGCCGCGGATCCTGATGGAAGAAGGCCTGCACGGGGCCGTCACCTGGGTCATCGAGCAAGGCGCTGTCGGCGGCGTGCCGCTGCTCGACTTCGCCTTCGGCTGCGCCTCCAACGCCGATGCCTACATGCCTTCGCCCTACCAGTTCACCTACTTCCAGGGCGGCGGCTTCGACGCCTCGCTGCTGTCGTTCCTCGAGATCGGCGCGGACGGTTCGGTCAACGTCTCCAAGCTCGCCTTCCGTCCACATGTCACCGCCGGCGCGGGCGGCTTCGTCGACATCACCGCGCGAGCCCGCAAGGTCGTCTTTTCCGGGCTGTTCACTGCCGGCGCCAAGCTCGGCGTCGAGGACGGCCGGCTGGTCATCGCCAAGGAGGGCAAGCTCAAGAAGCTCGTTCAGAACGTCGAGCACGTCACCTTCTCGGGACGGCGCGCCATCGAGCAGGGCCAGGACATCACCTATGTCACCGAGCGCTGCGTGATGAAGCTGACGCCGCGCGGCGTCGTCGTCACCGAGATTGCGCCGGGCGTGGATCTCGAGGCGCGACATGCTCGACCAGGCCGGGTTCCCGCTGATCGTCGCCGACGGGCTGAAGACCATGGATGCGGCGCTGTTCGTCGATGCGCCGCTCGGCCTCAGTCTGCCGGCGCAGGCCCGATCGCGTGCTTGCCGGAGCCGATGCCCATGGCTGAGCCGAAGCTCTCGATCGCCACCGAAGGCCACGTCGCCATCCTGACGGTGGCGCGGCCCGAGAAACTCAACGCCTTCGATGTCGCCATGCTCGAGGAGCTCGCCGCAGCCTGCGACCGCCTGGAGGCCGACCCGGCCGTCCGGGCGGTGGTCCTCACCGGGCAAGGCAAGGCGTTTTCCGCAGGTGGCGATATCAAGGCCTGGTCGGGGCTGGCGCCGAATGCGTTCGGGCACGCCTGGGTGCGCTTCGGCCACCGCGTCTTCGACCGGCTGGCCGACGCTGCGCATGCCGGTGATCGCCGCGCTCAACGGCCCTGCCCTCGGCGGCGGCCTGGAGCTTGCCGCCGCCGCCGACATCCGCATCGCCGAGGCGCAGATCAGGATCGGCCTGCCGGAGACCGCGCTCGGCATGGTGCCTGGCTGGTCCGGCACGCAGCGCCTGACGCGCCGCTTCGGCGCCCAGCTCGTGCGCCGGATGGTGCTGGGCGGCGAGATCTTCGACGGTGAGCAGGCGCTGCGCCACGGGCTGATCGACCAGCTGGTCGAGACCGGCCAAGCCCTCGCCGCAGCGAAAGCCTATGCGCAACGGGTCGCGGCGCGCGGGCCGGCGGCGGTCGAGACCGCCAAGCTGATGGTCTGCATTGCCGCCGGCGAAGACCAAGGCGCGGCGGTCGAGGCGCTGGGCTCGATCCTGGTCGCCAAGACCGGCGACCTTGCCGAAGGCGTGGCGGCGTTCCGGGAAAAGCGCGCGGCCAAGTTCACGGGAGCATGGTGATGACGGTCAAGCTCGATCCCGCCCCGCTCGGGACGTTTGCGGCGCGCCAGTTCGAAATGTTGATCGACGGCAGGTGGGATCCCGGCGAAGGCGCCACCCTCGAGCGCATCGCGCCCGGCCATGGGGTGGCCGTCAGCCGTTACCGGACGGCCGGCAAGGCCGATGTCGAGCGGGCGATCGCCGCGGCGCGGCGAGCGTTCGATTCCGGACCGTGGCCGAAGATGACGGCCGCCGAGCGGTCGCGCATTCTGCTACGCACCGCCGACCTGATCGAGGCGCGCCAGGACGAACTCGCCCGCCTCGACGCGCTCGAGGCCGGCAAGCCGATCACCCAGGTCAAAGGCGAGATCGCCGGCGCCGCTGACATCTGGCGCTATGCCGCAGCGCTCGCCCGCGACCTGCACGGCGAAAGCTACAACACGCTGGGCGAGGCCACGCTCGGCGTGGTGCTGCGCGAGCCGATCGGCGTGGTATCGATGATCACGCCGTGGAATTTCCCGTTCCTGATCGTCAGCCAGAAATTGCCTTTTGCGCTCGCCGCCGGCTGCACCGCGCTGGTCAAGCCGTCCGAGCTGACCTCCGGCTCGACATTGCTGCTGGGCGAATTGTTGATGGCGGCCGGCCTGCCGGCCGGCGTCGCCAACATCGTCGTCGGCACCGGGCCCGATGTCGGCGCGCTTCTGACCAGCCACCCTGCGGTCGACATGGTGTCCTTTACCGGCTCGACCGGCGTCGGCAAGCTGACGATGGCCAATGCGGCCGGAACCTTGAAGAAAGTGGCGCTCGAGCTGGGCGGCAAGAACCCGCAGATCGTGTTTGCCGATGCCGATCTGGAGGCACTCGTCGATGCGGCGGTGTTCGGCGGCTATTTCAACGCTGGCGAATGCTGCAATGCCGGCTCGCGCCTGATCGTCGCCAAGCCGATCGCCGACGAGCTCATCGGCAGGCTCGCCGAGACGACCGGCAAGGTCATGGTCGGCGACCCGCTCAATCCGGCCACCCAGGTCGGCGCCATCATCACCTCCGCCCATCTCGACAAGATCACCGGCTATGTCGCCGGCGCGGCCGACGGCGGCGCCACGATCGTTCAGGGCGGCGCTGCCCTCGACCTTGGCGCCGGTCAGTATATGGCGCCGACGGTGCTCTGCGATGTCACCCCGGCGATGGCGGTCGCCAGGGAAGAGGTGTTCGGCCCGGTCCTGTCGGTGCTGACCTTCGAAACCGCCGACCAGGCCGTCGACATTGCAAATTCCGTCGACTACGGCCTCTCTGCCGGAGTATGGAGCAGGGATATCGATACCTGCCTGACTGTCGGCCGGCGCGTCCGCGCCGGAACCATATGGATGAACACCTTCATGGACGGCGCTTCCGAGCTGCCCTTCGGCGGCTACAAGCAGTCCGGATTGGGACGCGAGCTCGGACGCCACGCCGTGGAGGACTACACCGAGACCAAGACGCTCAACATGCATATCGGAAGGCGCACCAGCTGGTGGATGCCGCACCCGACTCGGCCCGCATCGGGCTGAACCGAAATTGCCCGCGCTCCCGGCAAGGGCTGCGCGGACCGAAGCGGAAATGGTTTCCGCTTCTCAACACCGTGGGAGGTAATTGTGCGTAAACTGCTGACAACAACCGCGATCGCGCTCACCATCATGGCCGGCGCCGCCCGCGCCGCCGAGAATGTCGAGGTGCTGCACTGGTGGACCTCGGGCGGCGAAGCCGCCGCGCTCGACGTCCTGAAGAAGCAGCTCGAAAGCCAAGGCGTCGCCTGGAAGGACATGCCGGTCGCAGGCGGCGGCGGCGAGCAGGCGATGACGGCGCTCAGGGCGCGCGTCACCGCCGGCGATCCGCCGACGGCCGTGCAGGCGCTCGGCTTCGACATCACCGACTGGGCCAAGCAGGGCGTCGTCGGCGATCTGTCGCCTCTTGCCGAGAAGGAAGGCTGGGACAAGGTTATCCCCCCGGCGCTGCAGAACTTCGCCAAATACGACGGCAAATGGATCGCCGCTCCGGTCAATGTCCATTCGACCAATTGGATCTGGATCAACAAGAAGGCGCTCGACGCGGCCGGCGGCAAGCCGCCCGAGACCTGGGACGAGCTGATCGCCATGCTCGACAAGATGAAGGCCAACGGCATCATCCCGATCGTCGGCGGCGGCAATGCCTGGAACGCCTCGACCATGTTCGATTCGGTCGTGCTGTCGCTCGGTACGGACTTCTACAAGGCCTCGATGATCGACCTCGATCCGCAGGCGCTCGGCTCCGACAAGATGGTCGAAGCCTTCAACCGGCTGTCCAAGCTGCGCTCCTATGTCGACGACAACTTCTCCGGACGCGAATGGAACCTCGATTCCGCGATGGTCATCGAGGGCAAGGCCGGCATGCAGATCATGGGCGACTGGGCCAAGGGCGAATTCGTCAAGGCCAACCAGAAGCCGGGCGTCGACTTCGTCTGCATCCGGTTCCCCGGCACGCAGGGCGCGGTGACCTTCAACTCCGACATGTTCATGATGTTCAAGGTCGGCGAAGACAAGCAGGACGCCCAGTTCAAGATGGCGACCGACATCCTCGATCCGTCCTTCCAATCGTCCTTCAACGTGGTCAAGGGCTCGGTCCCGGCCCGCACCGACGTGCCCGACACCGCCTTCGATGATTGCGGAAAGAAGGGCATCAAGGATCTCGCCGAGGCGAGTGCGAAAGGCACGCTCTACGGTTCGATGTCGCAGGGTCACGCCAGCCCCGCCGCCATCAAGAACGCCATGTATGACGTCATCACCCGCGAGTACAACGGCGACATCGACGCCAAGGAGGCGGCGAAGCAGCTCGTTGACGCGGTCGCGGCCGCCAAGGGCTGATTGTCTCGTCACGGTGCCCCGGTCGATGAGCCGGGGCACCGGCTGCTTCTCGTATCAGGACCGGAAACCATGGCCGACGCAACCATGCCTGCTGCGCATGCGGTGACGAGACCGCGCGCCACGCTGCAGGAACTGCTGCCGAAGATCGTGTTGGCGCCGAGCTTCGCGCTGATCCTCGTCTTCGTCTACGGCTTCATCCTCTTCACCGCCGTCTTGTCGTTCACCAATTCCAAGCTGTTGCCGGATTTTTCCGTCTGGGTCGGCTTCGGCAACTACGTGCGCCTGTTCGATCATCCGAACTGGATCACGGCGCTCAAGAACCTCGCCATCTTCGCCTCGCTCTACATCGTGGTCTGCACGGTGCTCGGGCTCGGTCTCGCGATCCTGCTCGACCAGAAGATCCGCGGGGAAGGTACGCTGCGGCCGATCTATCTCTACCCGATGGCACTCTCCTTCATCGTCACCGGGGTTGCTTGGAAGTGGTTCCTGGACCCCGGCATCGGGCTCGAGCATGCGATGCATTCGATCGGTTGGGACAGCTTCTCCTTCCGCTGGATCAAGCAAGGCCAGATGGCGATCTACACCATCGTCATCGCGGCGGTCTGGCAGTCGTCGGGGTTCGTCATGGCGATGTTCCTGGCCGGGCTGCGCGGCGTCGACAACGAGATCATCAAGGCGGCGCAGATCGACGGCGCTTCGACGGTGATGATCTATCGGCGCATCATCATCCCGCTGATGCGGCCGGTGTTCCTGTCCGCCTTCGTGGTGCTCGCGCACCTGGCCATCAAGTCCTACGATCTGGTGGTGGCGATGACCGACGGCGGCCCCGGCACTTCGACCTGGACGCCGGCGATGTTCATGCAGAAATTCACCTTCGGACGCAACGAGATGGGGATGGGCGCGGCCTCGGCGATCATCATGATGATGATGATCTTCTCGATCATCATCCCCTATCTTTATTCCGAGCTGGCAGGAGGGCAGAAGCGATGAGCGCCGCCAGCCAGGACAATGCCGCACGCACGGGCGCGTTCGCCCGCGCCGCGATCTATGCCGTGCTCATCCTGTTCGCGGTCTACTATCTGCTGCCGCTCTACGTGATGCTGGTGAATTCGCTGAAGCCGCTGGACGAAATCCGCCAGGGCAACATGCTGGCGCTGCCGCATCAGTGGACGATCGAGCCCTGGCTGTCGGCCTGGTCGACCGCCCAGATCGGCGTCCAGCCGATCGGGCTCAGGCCGTATTTCTTGAACTCGGTGCTGATGGTGGTGCCGGCGGTGTTCATTTCCACCGTGCTCGGGGCGCTCAACGGCTACGTGCTGACCAAATGGCGCTTTCGCGGCGATGCCCTGGTGTTCGGATTGATGCTGCTTGCCTGCTTCATCCCGTTCCAGATCGTGCTCATTCCCTCCGCCCGCATTCTCGGCCTGATCGGGCTTGCCGGGACGGTCACCGGGCTGGTGCTGATCCACGCCGTCTACGGGCTGGGCTTCACCACGCTGTTCTTCCGCAACTACTACGAGGCGTTCCCGACCGAGCTGGTCAGGGCGGCCCAGATCGACGGCGCGTCGCTTCTTCCAGATCTTTCGGCGCATCCTGCTGCCCTCCTCCGGACCGATCATCGTGGTCACCGTGATCTGGCAGTTCACCAACATCTGGAACGATTTCCTGTTCGGGTCGTCGTTCTCCAGCGTCGATTCGATCCCGGTCACCGTGGCGCTCAACAATCTGGTGAACTCCTCGACCGGGGTGAAGGAGTACAACGTCCATTTCGCCGGGGCGATCCTGGCGGCCCTGCCCACCCTCGTCGTCTACATCGTCTCCGGACGCTACTTCGTGCGCGGTCTGATGGCCGGCGCGGTCAAGGGGTAAGCTGATGTCCTTCCTTGAGATCAACAACCTGGAAAAGTCGTTCGGTTCGACCCGAGATCCTGAAAGGCATCTCGCTGCAGATCGAGAAAGGCGGGTTCCTGGTTCTGGTCGGGCCGTCGGGCTGCGGCAAGTCGACCCTGCTCAATACCATTGCCGGGCTCGAGCCGATCACCGCCGGCGAGATCCGCATCGGCGGCCGCAAGGTCAACGACCTGCATCCGTCCAAGCGCGACATCGCCATGGTCTTCCAGTCCTACGCGCTCTATCCCAACATGACGGTCGGCCAGAACATCGCCTTCGGCATGGAGATCCGCGGCGTCGCCAAGGCGGAGCGCGAGAAGGCGATCCAGGCGGTGGCGCAGCTGCTGCAGATCGGCCATCTGCTCGACCGCAAGCCGAGCCAGCTTTCCGGCGGCCAGCGCCAGCGCGTGGCGATGGGCCGGGCCCTGGTGCGCGACCCGCAGGTCTTCCTGTTCGACGAGCCGCTCTCCAACCTCGATGCCAAGCTGCGCATCGACATGCGCACCGAGATCAAGCGGCTGCATCAGCGCATGGGCACCACGATCGTCTACGTCACCCACGACCAGATCGAGGCGATGACGCTGGCAACCAAGATCGCGGTGCTCAAGGACGGCGTCCTGCAGCAGTTCGGCACGCCGGCCGAGATCTACAACAATCCGGCAACATGTTCGTCGCCGACTTCATGGGCTCACCGGCGATGAACCTGTTGCCGGGCACCATCGAGCAAGGTGCCGACGGCCTGCGTGTCTCGCTGGCTCGCAGCCAGGGCGGTCCGCTCACCCTCCCGCTGGTCGGCCATGAGGCGCTGTCGCGGCACGCCGGGCGGGAGGTGATCTTCGGCATTCGCCCCGAGGCCCTGACCGATCCCGACGGCGCCGACCGCAATGCACATTCGATCGCCGAGGGCGAATGCCTGATCGAAGTGGTCGAGCCGGCGGGCTCGGACACGTTCGCCGTCACCCGGCTGGGCGGCAAGGAAATCGTCGCGCGGCTGCGGGCCGACGCCCGCATCCAGCCCGGCCAGGCGGCTCGACTCGCCTTCAATCTCGACAAGGCGGTGTTCTTCGACCCGCAGAGCCAGTCGCGCCTGGCCTGAGCGGATCACGAGATGGCAGGACAACCCGACGTCGTCATCGTCGGCTCCGGGATCGGCGGCGCCACACTCGCGGCCGGCCTGGCGCCGAGCGGTGCGCGCCATCGCCATCCTCGAAGCCGGCGAGCGGATTGCCGACCGGCCGGAGAACCGCGACCAGCGGGCGATTTTCCAGCGCGGGCACTTTCGTCCCAAGGAAAGCTGGTACGAGGCGACCGGCCGTCCGTTCAATCCGGGCAACTATTACAATGTCGGCGGCAATTCGAAATTCTACGGCGCCGTGCTCACCCGCTACCGGCGCGAGGATTTCGGCGCCATCGCCCACGCCGAAGGCATCTCGCCGGCGTGGCCGTTCCCCTACGAGGAGCTCGAGCCGTGGTACTGCCTGGCGGAGGAGATGTACCAGGTGCGCGGCGCGGCCGGTCAGGACCCGACCGAGCCGCCGCATTCCCGGCCTTACCCGTTTCCGCCCGTGCCGGACGAGGCGCCGATCGCCGAGGTGCGCGCGCGTCTGAAGCGTGCCGGCGTCCACCCCTATTCCTTGCCGCTGGGTGTCGACCTCGAGCGCTGGCTCGGCCGGCGCCGGACGCCTTGGGATGCGCATCCGCACGCCGACGACGGCAAGATGGATGCCGAGATCCGCGGCCTTGTCGCAGGCGTTGCGGCATGACAATGTCACGCTGCTGACCGGCTGCCGCGTCACCCGGCTGGAAGCGGCAGCCGGTGGCCGGATCGCCGCCGTCCACTACCGCGAGGGCGGCGCCGAGCACGTGCTGCGGCCGCGCCTGGTGGTGCTGTCGGCCGGCGCGGTGCAGTCGGCGGTGCTGCTGCTGCGCTCGGCCGATAGCCGCTTTGCCGGCGGGCTGGCCAACCGCTCCGACCAGGTCGGCCGCAACTTCATGAACCACAACGCCTCGGCCGTGCTTGCCGTCTCGCCGACGTTCCGCAACACCTCCGTCTATCAGAAGACCTTCGGCTTCAACGATTTCTATCTCGATGACGGGAACGGCGGCCCGCCACTCGGCAATGTTCAGCTGCTCGGCCGGGTGTCGGGGGCCATCCTGAAATCAAGCCTGCGCCTGGTGCCCGAAGCCCTGCTCGAGCGCGTCGCCGCGCATGCCGTCGATTTCTATGCGATGAGCGAGGACGTGCCCCACCCGGAGAGCCGGGTCATGGTCGACGGCGAGCGCATCGTGCTCAAGTGGCAGCGCACCAACTGGAACGCCCACCTCATGCTCGTCGCCAAGCTGAAGTCGGTGCTGAAGGCGGCCGGCTTTCCGGTGGTCCTGTCGCGCGCCTTCGACAAGCGCACCCCGTCGCATCAATGCGGCACGGTCAGGATGGGGCTCGACCCGGCTGCCGCCCCGCTCGACCGGTTCTGCCGCGCCTGGGACCATGCCAATCTGTTCGTCGTCGATGCCGGTTTCCTGCCGACATCTGCGGCGGTCAATCCGGCACTGACCGTCGCAGCGCAAGCCTTGCGGGTCGCCGACCATATCCGCCGCGAGGAGCTCAGCCGATGACCGCCGCGGCAGCAAAGCCTGTCGCGCTGGTCACCGGCGGGCGGCGCGGCATCGGGCTCGGCATCGCCTCGGCCCTGGCGCGCGCCGGCTTCGACCTGGCGATCACCGACCTCGGCGAGCCGCCGGCTGCCCGTGCAGCCGTTAAGCAGTTGCAGGCGCTCGGCGCTGCCGCCCTTTATGTCAGATCCGACCTCGCTGCCCTCGACGGTCATGACGCCGCCGCCGACGCGGTGCTCGCTGCGTTCGGCCGGATCGATTGCCTGGTCAACAATGCCGGCATCGGGGCGGTGGCGCGCGGCGACTTCCTCGCGCTTGCCCCGGAAAACTTCGACCGGATCATGTCGACCAACCTGCGCGGCACCGTCTTCTTCACCCAGGCCGTCGCCAGGCGGATGCTCGCTTTGCCTGCAGCGGGTCTACGTTCGATCATCACCATCACCTCGGTCTCGGCCGCCCTGACCTCGCCCGAGCGCCTCGATTACTGCATCACCAAGGCCGGCCTTTCGGCGTTCGTCCAGGGCCTGGCGCTGCGGCTCGCCGCCTCCGGCATCGCCGTCTTCGAGGTCCGGCCCGGCATCATCCGCACCGAAATGACGGCGGCGGTCGCCGAGAAATACGACGCCCAGATCGCCGGCGGCCTGGTCCCGGCCCAGCGCTGGGGCGAGCCGGCCGACATCGGCGCGATCTGCGCCGGCCTCGCGGGCGGCGGCTTCGGCTTCGCCACGGGCTCCGTCATCCACGCCGATGGCGGGCTGTCGATCGGCCGGTTGTGAAGCACGAGAGAGCAAGCATGAGCTACGATTACATCATTGTCGGAGCTGGACCGGCGGGCTGCGTGCTCGCCAACCGGCTGAGCGAGGACCCGGCCGTCAAGGTGCTGCTGCTCGAAGCCGGCGGCAGCGACCGCCATCCCTTGTTCCACATGCCTGCCGGCTTCGCCAAGATGACCAAGGGCCTGGCCAGCTGGGGCTGGCAGACCGTGCCGCAGAAGCATCTCAAGGATCGGGTCTTGCGCTACACCCAGGCCAAGGTGATCGGCGGCGGCTCCTCGATCAACGCCCAGCTTTACACCCGCGGCAATGCCGCCGACTACGACCTGTGGGCGAGCGAGGAAGCCTGCCCGGGCTGGGACTACCGCTCCGTGCTGCCCTATTTCAAGCGGGCGGAGGACAACCAGCGCTTCGCCGACGACTTTCACGCCTATGGCGGGCCGCTGGGCGTGTCGATGCCGGTCTCTGCGCTGCCCATCTGCGATGCGTATATCCGCGCCGGGCAAGAGCTCGGCATCCCCTACAATCACGATTTCAACGGAGCGCAGCAGGCCGGCGTCGGCTTCTACCAGCTCACCCAGCGCGACCGCCGCCGCTCCTCTGCCGCGATGGCCTATATCGCTCCGATCAAGGCACGAAAGAACCTCACCGTTCGAACCGCCCAAGCGGTGCTCCGGATCGTTTTGGAACGCCGCCGCGCCGTCGGTGTCGAGCTGGCCGGGAGCGGCGGGCAAAGCGAGGTGATCCGGGCGGAGCGCGAGGTGCTTGTCGCTGCCGGCGCGATCGGCTCGCCGAAGCTCATGCTGCAATCCGGCATCGGTCCGGCCGACCATCTGTCGGCGGTCGGCGTTCCGGTGAACCACGATCTGCCAGGCGTCGGCGGCAATCTGCAGGATCACCTCGACCTGTTCGTCATCTCGGAATGTACGGGCGACCACACCTATGACGGTATCACCCGGCTCGACCGGACGGTCTGGGCCGGCGTGCAATACGTTTTGTTCCGCAGCGGCCCGGTGGCCTCGTCGCTGTTCGAGACCGGCGGCTTCTGGTATGCCGACCCGGACGCCCGCTCGCCCGACATCCAGTTCCATCTCGGGCTGGGATCCGGCATCGAGGCCGGGGTCGCGCGGCTGAAGAACGCCGGCGTGACCCTCAACTCGGCCTATCTGCACCCGCGCTCGCGCGGCACGGTCAGGCTGGCCGGCGCCGACCCCGCCGCCGCCCCGCTGATCGATCCCAACTACTTCGCCGACCCACACGACCGGGCGATGTCGCTCGAGGGGCTCAGGATCGCCCGCGAGATCATGCAGCAGCCGGCCCTCAAGCCCTTTATCATGGCCGAACGGCTGCCCGGACCTGGGGTCGACAGCGAGGCCGAGCTGTTCGACTATGCCTGTACCAACGCCAAGACCGATCACCACCCGGTCGGCACCTGCCGGATGGGCGCCGGGCGGGATGCCGTGGTCGGGCCGGACCTCAAGGTGCATGGCCTCGACGGACTGAGGATCTGCGATTCCTCGGTGATGCCGCGGGTGCCCTCCTGCAACACCAATGCACCGACGATCATGGTCGGCGAAAAGGGCGCCGACCTCATCCGCGGGGTGCCGCCGCTGCCGCCGGCGGTGTTTGCGCATGAGCGCAACGACCAGCGGCCGCGCGCCCGCGCTGACATCCGTTGAACCAAGAGGACAAAAAATGGCCGACCGGCGTCTGCCGATCGGCCTTTCCTGCGAACCTATCCGGTGACGCGGCTCAGGACGCTGCCACCGTCTCCTGCTGGGCGACAAGCTTGTCGCCGAAGTAGAGCACCTTGTCGGCGGTCTCGGTGCCGTCGTCATAGAGGCGCACCAGCTCTTCCGGCAGCTTCTCCAGGTCGGATGCCCGCAGATAATCGCGCATCGTGGTGCCCGTGCAGCGCGAGTCGACATTGGCAGCGCCGCGGTGGGCGGCGACGTCGTCGATGTGAACGGTGCGGAAGTCGATGCTGTAGCGGGCGACGCCGGCAGTGTTGGGAACCGTCTCGTGCAGCTGGGCGCCGGCGAATAGGATCAGCCCTCCCGGAGGCGGCAGATAGGTCACCCGCACCGGCTCAAGCTGCTGCTGCGGCTTTGGCTGCTCGCGGGTGTCCGACTTGATGTGCTTGGCCGCGCTCGCCCGGTTGTTGGTGTTCCACTCGTAATAGTTGTAGATCTCCGAATTGTTCTTCACCTCCTCGCCGAAATAGCGGGGATAGAACGCCATCGCATTGTTGGCCTCGACCGGATAGATCGGCATCCACCAGTTGAGCTGGCACATCGGCGCGGAATACCAAGTATCACGATGGGCATGGAAGGCATAAGCGATGCCAGAGGATAGGAAATTCGACGGATAGGCCGAGCGCATCCGAGGGACGTCAAAGTAGATCTTGTCCAAATCCTGGCCGTTCTCCTCCAGGATGCCGCTGATCAGCCGCTTGCATTCGGGGTGGTGAATAAAGTTCGGCTTGAGCACGGCGAGGATGGAGACGACCTCCTCGACCGGCATGTGATCTTGTATGTAGCGGGGGTCATGAGGCGCGAAAGCTTCCTCGAGCATGCCCTTTGCCAAGGCGATCAGTTGTTTCGTCTTTTCGGAGGGTGAAATGATGATGATGTCGCCGGCGTAGAGCCGCTCGCGCTGCTTGGCATCGTCAAACCCAGGGTCGAAGTAGACAGCGGTCATTCTTTCCTCTCCACCAATCCGGTCTGTTCTATAGGAATTGTAGTTTTGCAAAGTCTATAAGTGACCCTGCAGCCGGCGCAAAGATCGCCTTTGCGGTGCGGCAATTCCACCGTCGAGGTATGTAGAAGCGGGGTCAGCCGTATTCGGAAGGATGAGCCTGGGTCTAGGATTCAACCCCGCACCCCACCGCAACCCTGCATTTGGCCCAACGGTCGGCCACCCATCGCACCGCAGGCGGCGTCCGGGCCGGGATCCGGCTCGGATCGCCGCAGCAAGGGGCGAAGGTCAATGGCCGCAGGCGCTCGGCTTGGCGCTCTGCAGCGACGTGACCCGGCCGTTGCTGGTGACCGACTGGGTGCAGACCTTGGTCTTCGGGTTCCACCAGTAGGAGGTCAGGCCCTGCTGCTTGGCCCGCTGATAGCCGCGCTGGCCGAGCTGCGGCTCGGCGTCGGTGGCGAGCGAGTTGAGCAGGTCGGAGACGTCGTCCGGCGTGCCCATGGCACCGGGCGGTCCGCCGAGCGGCACATCCGGCATCGGCACGGAACTGTTCTGAGATCCCGACTGGCAGCCGCCCAGCACCATCAGCGCCGCGGCAATCAAAGCGTGGTAGCGAACCGTCACGATCGTTCCCTCCTCATCGGTTTGGTCCATGCCCCCCGCCGATGCAGCCCGAATCAGCCGTTCCAGAGTGGGCCGAGTTGAGCTCGATCGCCACCCCCGCTTGCCGCCGAGATCACATGGCCGCGACTCTAGGCCAAACGTCGGGGGGTGGTATTGTCCTTTCGGGAAGACGATGACCGCCGCACGACCGGCGGTTGGCGGAACCCGAGACGAAAGGCCGACATTGACGACGGCAGCAACGAGGACGCTTCGATGACCATGCACACACCTACTCCGGCAGCCGAGCTGGCTGCCGCGGCACGCACCCCCTTTCCGGGCGAAACGGAGGATTATCGCCGCGCCAGGCAGGCGCTGCTCGCCGAGGAGATCGAGTTTCGCCGCCACATGACCCGGGTTGCCGAACAGCGCCGCAGCCTGCCGGATGGCCCGGTGATCGAGAAAGCCTACCGCTTCATGGACGCCAACGGCAACGAGGTCGGCCTGATCGACCTGTTCGGCGGCAAGGACGCGCTGGTGACGTATTTCTGGATGTTCGGGCCGCAGCGGGCGCGCCCCTGCCCGATGTGCACCAACTGGCTCGGCGCGGTGAACGGCAATGCGGCCGACATCAAGCAGCGCGTCGCCCTCAAGATCCTCGGCCGCAGCCCGGTCGAGCGGCAGCTCGCCTTCGCCCGCGAGCGCGGCTGGCAGCATCTCGACTTCGTCCAGACGGTCGGCGACGACTATGCCCGCGATCTCGGGCTGATCAATGCCGACGGCAGCGAAAACCCGGCACTCGTGGTGTTCAAGCGCGACGGCGACAAGGTCCGGCTGTTCTGGGCCAGCGAGATGACCTCCGCCATGGCCGACCCTGGCCAGGACCCGCGCGATGCGCCCGACATCGCGTCCTTGTGGTCGGTCCTCGACCTCACCCCCGAGGGCCGCGGCGGCGACTGGTATCCGAAGCTCAGCTACTGAGCCGCGGCCCGGCTCTTGCAGGCAAGCGGCGCCTGTCCCTCCTGCATCAGATCGGTGAGCTCGGCTCCGGTGCCCTTCGACCACCATTGGTAATGCTGCCCGACATAGCGGGCGCCGGAGCCGCTCATCACCGCAACAGCCACCACCGTCTCGCGGCCGAGCGAAAGCACGGCGAATTGATTGTCCGGGGTGTTGATGTAGGTGACCGGGATCGTGCGGTCGCCGCAGCGATAGCTGACCTTCGTCGTCCTCGGCGGCTCGGTCCCCGGCAATTCGAGCGTCACCGCGGTGGCCAGCGCCGGCGCCGAAGACAGAGCAAGCGCTGCAAACAGGACCAGTCCGCGCATCAGTCGCCAAGCCTCCCGGCGTTGCCCGGGCCGCTCCACTGCGGGCGGGCTCGCTTCATCATGGCAAATGCGACGCTGCCCGGTCCAGCCCGCGGGAACCTATCTCCCGCCGGAAGGTTTGGCCCCTGTTGCTCGGGCGGGCGAGGTGGAAACAGGGAGTTGCCTCCATGAGACGCGAACTATTGTCCATCGCCGCTTTGTCGCTGCTGGCCGCGGCCGGCTGCCAGTCCAGCGCCTCGCCGACCTCGGTGGTCGCCGACGCCAATACGCCGGCCGCCAATCCGCCGACCCCGCCGCTGACGGCGGGCTGCCCGACCAACATCTCGACCAAGGACCGCTACAAATACCCGGCGTGCCGGGTGGCGCCTTAACCGAAAGCTTCGGGGCTAGCTCGGTTCGATCCAGGCTTTCTCGAAATGCTGCTCCAGCGCCTGGTGCTGCTCGCAGCCGTGCACACCGGGCCGCGCGGTGCGGTAGACGGAGCGCCAATAGGGCTGGATGATGATCCCCGACGTCGCGCAGGGTCTGTTCCAGCTTGGCCATGATCGGCCGCCGCTTGTCGGCGTCCGGCGTGGCCAGCGCTTCGCCGAGCAGCGCATCGAAGCTCTGGTCGGCGTAGCCACTCTCGTTCCAGGCGCCGCCCGACCGGTAGGCCAGTGCCAGGACCTGCACCCCGAGCGGCCGTCCCAGCCATTCGGTGCACGAGAACGGATATTTGTTCCAGTCGTTCCAGAAGGTTGACGCCGGCAGCACCGTGCGCTTGACCTTCAGGCCGCCGTCGCGCATCTGCGCGGCGATGGCGTCGGCCGTCGACTTCTGCCATTCGACGTCGACGGAGATCAGCTCGTATTCATGGTCGGACTGGCCGGCGGCCGCAAGCAGCGCCTTGGCTTCGGCGACATCGCGTGCTGCCGGGCCGATGTCGGCATATTCGGCATGCATCGGGCCGACATGGTGGTTGGCCGCGACGGTGCCGTGGCCGTCAAGGCCGATCCTCAGCACTGCGGCGTTGTCGACGGCAAGCTGGGCGGCGCGGCGCACCTTGTCGTCGGCGTAAGGCGGGTTGCCGACGTTGAACCGGGCGACGATTGTCGAGCCGGTCGCGATCTCGGAGTTGATCAGGCCAAGCTGTTCGGCCTGCGACAGGGTATCGGCCGAGGTCTCGTGGTTGGTGTCGATCTCGCCCGACTCGAAGGCGGCAGTACATCGGATTGGGGTCGGAGCCGTAGTCGATCCAGCGGATGCCGTCGAGCAGGAACGTGCCTTTCCACCACGGCTTGTCCTTGCGCCGCACCTCCGCGGCGGTGTCGACGTCCCAGCGCACCAGCTCGCACGGGCCGGTGGTGATGGCGAGCGCCTTCATCGGATCGGTCTCGCCCTCGTAGCTGCGGTGCATGATCAGCGCCGGATAGTCGGCAAAGCCGGCAACGACGGAAATGTCGGGCTTGCTTCAACGTCAGCCTGACGGTCCGGTCGTCGAGCCGCTGGATGGCGCCGGCGGCCGCCTTCTTGGTGGCCGGGTCGACCAGCGTGCCCATCCGCTGGGCGACCGAGTTGCCGTCCGCGGCGGCGTCGCACCAGCGGGTCAGGTTGTGGATGACATCGTCGGCGTTGAAGGCATCGCCGTTCGACCAGGTGATTCCCGGCCGCACCTTGAGCGTGATCACCTTGGCATCGTCGCTGGTCTCCCAGCCTTCGAGCAACCACGGCTCGAAGCTGAAGTCGCGATTCCAGCGGACCAGATACTCGTTGCATTGACGCGCCACGTTGGACATTTCGACCCCGTCGAAGCTGCGCGGATCGCGCCAGCCCTTGACGTTCATGGCCACCCTCAAGACGCCGCCGGGCTTGGCTTCGGCAGCCCGCAGAGGGGTTGGCCCAAGCCCGCCGAGCGCCAGCGCCCCGGCGGCGCTCAGGCCGAGCGCGGCCATCGTCGCCAGGTATTCGCGCCGGCTCAGGCGGCCGCCGCGGAACGCGGCCGCGACGCCGGGAGCCTGCGGATGCAGCGGCCTGTCGGTCAACATCATCTTGGTCATCGCGGGGCCTCATGCGCGCGGTCGGCGCCGCGGCGGCAAGGCGCCCGTCGGGACGCTCCGCGGCACTCTCATGATAGGGGCCGCCGGGCGCGGGAACTTTGCGGCAATCCGCAGCTGATGCGCTGAAATCCGCAAGCCGTCTACCAGGGCCAGCGGCCCTCTCCCAACGCCTCGACAGCTTCGGCGATATGGTCGAAGGCTTGCGCTGCGCGGGCCACGGTGGCGCGGGCGCGCAGGAAGCTGTGCACCAGCCCGGGCTCGTCGATCCACGCCGCCTTGCCGCCCGCCGCGGCAATGCGCGCGCAATAGAGCCCGCCATCGTCGGCAAGCGGGTCGCACGCCGCGGTGACCACGACCGTCGGCGGCAGGCCGGCATAGTCCACGGCCGCGAGCGGCTCGAAGGTCGGGTCGTCCGCGGACTGCGTTGCGGCGGCGCGCAGCCGGCGGTAGAAGCCGACCTCCTCGGTGCTGAGCAGGGGCGCGTGGGCATGGGTGACATAGGAGCCGGCGGCCGTGTCGCCCCCGAGCGCCGGGTAGATCAGCACCTGCCCCGCCGGCTGCGCTGCCGCCGCACGGCCGGCGTAGGCAACGCAAGCCGCCAGGGTGGCGCCGGCGCTGTCGCCGCAGAGCACGACCGGCCGGGCGGTCGCCGCCGCGACGGTGGCAAACGCTTCGGCCGCATCGTCGAAGGCGGCGGGGTGGAGATGCTCGGGCGCCAGGCGGTAGTCGACCGAGACCAGCGTGAACCCGGTCCTGGCCACGATCTCGGCGCAGACATCGTCGTGGCTGTCGAGGTCGCCGAGCACGAAGCCGCCGCCGTGCAGATAGAGCACTGAAGCGGGCCCGTCACGGCCGTCCCGGCGATAAGTGCGGATCGGGATCTGCCGGCCGTCTGCCCCGGCCAGCTTGCCGTCCACGGCGCCGACGCCTTGCGGCCGGCTCCGGGCGAAGGCGCGGCACATGGCGTTGTAGACGTCCCGCTGCTGCGTGATCGGCGCGCCAAGGATTTCCGGCGGATACCAGGCGTTGACCGCGTCGATATAGGCGAGGAGCCGCGGGTCGAGCACCGCGCGGTAGTGTTCGGGCGGAAGCGGGACCGGCGCGCTCATCCGTGCCGCCGCAGCCGGCTCGGAGCCTGGCCGTGCTCGTTGCGGAAAGCGCGCGCGAAGCTCGACAGGTTGGCAAAGCCGCAGGCGAGCGCCACATCGCGGACCGAAAGAGCCGAATGGGCGAGAAGGTCGGCGGCCCGCCGCAGCCGCAGCCGCCGGTAGTAAGCGCTCGGCGAAATCTGCAGCTCGCCCCGGAAGGCACGCTCGAGCGCGTCCGCCGACACCCCGAGCCGGCTTTGCAGTGCACGCATCGTCAACCGCTCCTCGTCGCGCTCCTCCATCGCCGCGATCGCCGCCAGCACCAGACCGTTCTGGACGCCGCTTCTCAGCCTGAGCGGCACGAAGCGGCGGTCGGCGCTCGAACGCAGCAGACTGTGAACAAACCAGTCGGCAACGCCGGCGGCAAGTTCGGCGCCGAAATCCCGGGCGATGATCTCGAGCATCATGTCGAGGCCGGCCACGCCGCCGGCCGAGGTGAAGCGGCGGCGATCGATGACGAACAGGTCGCGGCGCAGCTCGATGTCCGGAAACGCTTCCGCAAACGCCGCCTGGCTGGTCCAGTGCAAGGTGCAGGCATGACCGTCGAGCAGGCCGGCGCGCGCCAGAAAGAAGGCTGCGTCGGCCACCGCGCCGATCTCCGCGCCGCCGCGCAGGCTCTTGCGGATCCAGCCGACCGCCGCTTCGGCGACGACATGGTCGGCATCGCCGCCGGAACAGACCACGATGCGGTCGAACTCGCGGTCCCTTCGCCACCCCATGGCAGGGTGCGATCACCACGCCGTTCGACGCCTCGACGGGCGCCGAAGTCGGGCCGACGATCGTCCAGGAATAGCACGGCCGCCCGGCTAGCACGTTGGCGGCGCGTAGCGGTTCGACGACGGCGCTGAACGCCATCATCGGGAAGCCCGGGAAGACCAGCACCGCAAAGCTGATCGGCCGCTCGTGCTTCATCCAACCTCGACCCGGCGCCGCCTGTTCTCACCCCGCCCTTTCGAGCCGATCGCCGCTTGCTCGAGCCGGGCTTCACGCAAAAGCCAACGATCACGATCGTCCGGAACGCGGCACAGCAAGCATCTCGAATGGCACCCGCGGCCGAGGTCCGTACACGGGATTCGGCAGCGGCAGTCCCTGGCCGGAGATCTCCTCGGACAGCTTGCAGCCGGCGTGGCGACATTGGCGGCAAAGCGGCTCGGCCTGCCCGCCATTCGTCGGGCCCCGTCGCACGAAAAGCCGGCCCAAGGTCGGCGGCGGCCCTGCCGCGCCGTGTGCCGAAACGGACGGGACGGCTGCCTCAGGCCTCGCCCTTGGCGGCACCGCCGGTATCCGCGGCTTCGCCCGACCCGGCGGACGGCTCGGCCGCAGCCGCATCGCCGGCCTTGGCCGCCTTTTTCCGGGCGGCCGGCTTCTTGGGCGCAGCGGCTTCCTGACCGGTCTCGCCGCCCTCGCCGGCGGCGCTCTTCGCCGCGGCCTTGTCCTTCGCCGTCTTCTGCGGCTTGGCTGCCGTCTCGGCGTCCTCGTCGGCCAGCAGTTCGTCGCGCGACACCTTCTGATCGGTCACCGAGACCTGCGCCAGCAGGTGGTCGACGACCTTCTCCTCGAACAGCGGCGCCCGGATATTGGTCAGCGCTGCGGGGTTGGTGCGGTAGAACTCGTAGATTTCCTGCTGCTGGTTGGCGGGAAAGCGACGGATCGTTTCGAACAGCGAGCGCTGCATCTCGTCGTCGCTTACCTGCACGCCGGCCTTTTCGCCGATCTCGGCCAGCACCAAGCCGAGCCGCACCCGCCGCTCGGCGAGCCGCTGATAGTCCGCCCGCGCTTCCTCCTCGGTGGTGTCCTCGTCGGCAAAAGTTCGCCCGGCGGCCTCCAGGTCGCGGTTGACCTGAGTCCAGATGTTGTTGAACTCGGCCTCCACCAGCTTCGACGGCGCCTCGAAACTGTAGGCGGAATTGAGCTGGTCGAGCAGGGCACGTTTGACCTTCTGGCGGGTCATCTGCCCATATTGGCTCTCGATCTGGCCGCGCACGACCTCGCGCAGCCGCTCGGCCGATTCCAGGCCGAGCTTGGTGGCGACCTCGTCATCGACCTCAGTGCTGTCGGGCTGGGCGACCTGCTTGATCTTGACATCGAAGGCCGCGTCGCGGCCGGCCAGATGAGCGGCCTGATAGGTCTCGGGAAAGGTGACGGACACGGTCTTTTCCTCGCCCGCCTTGGCGCCGACCAGCTGCTCCTCGAAGCCCGGGATGAACTGGCCCGAGCCCAGCACCAAAGCGGAGTCCTCCGCGCTGCCGCCTTCGAACGGCTCGCCGTCGACCTTGCCGACATAGTCGATGGTGACCTTGTCCCAGAGGGCGGCCGGGCCATCCTTCTCGGCGTAGTCGCGCGCATCGGCCGAGACCTTGCGCAGCTGCTCCTCGATATCGGCCTCCGGCACGTCGTAGACCGGCCGGGTGAGCTTGATGGCGGAGAAATCCTGGATGGCGATCGGCGGGATCACCT
Organism: uncultured Alphaproteobacteria bacterium; assembly: GCA_963791325.1. Taxonomy (GTDB): domain Bacteria; phylum Pseudomonadota; class Alphaproteobacteria; order Rhizobiales; family Rhizobiaceae; genus JBEVJK01. The sequence continues at coordinate 263,701 of CAWBRU010000023.1, forward strand.
CGTAGTTCAGGCTGAATTCGAAATCGGCATTGCCGGCGAGGATTTTCTCGGCCTCCTTTTCGTCCTCCGTCATCACCACTTCGGGCTGCATGGCAGCCTTCTCGCCGCGGTCCGAGAGGATGTCGCGGGTCGAGGTCGACAGGATCTCGTTGACCACCTCGGCCATGAGCGACTTGCCGTACATCTTGCGCAGGTGCTGGACCGGCACCTTGCCCGGCCGGAAGCCGTTGATGCGCACCTTGCTCTTGGCGTCGGTGAGCCGGGCCATCAGCTTGGCCTCGAGGTCCTGCGCCGGCACGGTGACCTTGATCTCGCGCTTGAGACCGGCGTTCAGTGTTTCGGTGACCTGCATCCTATGAAACCTCTTGAAAGGCGGCCGCCACGCCGGGCCGGGCCGCTGCCCACCGTTGAAGCCTTGACGACGGGGCGGCAGGACCGGGGAACCGGATAGGCGCATGACTTGCGCACCTCGGCCCTTTGATCCGCGCCTCGTCTTTTGCTCAAGAAGTTTTCGGTAAGCTCTTGTTAATCCTTTACTCGCGGAAACGTGAACCGAGACGTGACCTCAAGTCCTCGCCAGCGTTGATCCGCCTTTTGTCACAGAGACGGCCGCTTTTCAACCGTCTTCCGCTGCCCCGCTGCCGGCCGTCTCTGGCGGCGAACATTGACAGAACCATGACGCCGTGGGATGGGCCGCAGCGATTGCGGATGTGGCGGAATTGGCAGACGCGCCGGATTTAGGTTCCGGTGCCGCAAGGCGTGGGGGTTCGAGTCCCTTCATCCGCACCAGCAGCCGGCGCGCCGGCACGGGAGACCGGCCTGCTTATCTCTGCCGGTCGCGCTGCCGCGTTGCCTGCGGAGCCAAGTTCAGTCGACCGCGACCATCACGTCGGAGGCCTTGACCACCGCGGAGGCGTGGCGGCCGACAGCCAGGCCGAGATCGTCGACCGCCTCGTTGGTGATCGAGGCCGTGACCACGGTGCCGCCGCCGATCTCGATCGAGACATGCGCCGTCGTGGCGCCCTTCCTGAGACCGACGATCGTCCCCTTGAGCACGTTGCGCGCGCTGATCTTCATTTGCGAACTCCTCCTTCAAAGCTCCTGCATGCCGCCGGCCACATCTTCGCCGGCCATGGCCGCCCGGTAAAGCGCCGCAGCAACAGGAAAGCGCTTCTATCTGCTGGCGCCTGGACCCCGATGGACCGGTCACGCATTGGCTCGTCGGCGGCAACTGCCGGAGAGCCGGCCAGCCGACGTGGCGCAATCAAAGCCGATGCGGCCTCGGACCCGACACTGCCCAAGCAGCGGGTGCGCTCTCTCCGTTGGGGACCGTACTGCTCTCCTCGCCGGAACCTTACCCGGGAACGGCGACAGCGGCAGATCCGCCCCTGCCCGGCGGGGCCCGTCCGGGCCCAGCCGCTCAGACGGTGCAGAGAGCACCACGGTCCGTGGATATTTGACCTGTCCAGCCCCCGGAGACGCCCTATACTGGGGTCTTTGCGGCCGAGACAGGGAGGCTTGAGATGACCCTCGACCTCACGGCGACCTACATCGGCGGTCCCTGCGCGCTGCTTGAAGTGGCAGGGCTCAGGCTGCTCACCGACCCGAACTTCGACCCGGCCGGCTCGAGCTACACCACCCCCGACTATACCCTCCACAAATCGACCGATCCCGGCCTGACGGTCGACGCCGTCGGCCCGATCGACGCGGTGCTTCTCAGCCACGATCATCACTTCGACAATCTCGATCGCGCCGGGCGGGCGATGCTGCCGCGGGCGCGCCGGACCCTGGCGCCGCCTGCCGGCGCCGCGCGGCTCGGCGGCAATGCGGTCGGATTGGCGCCCTGGCAGAGCCTCGATCTCGGCGGCCGGCCCGGGTTGCGGGCGATGGCGACGCCGGCCCGTCATGGGCCGGCCGGCGGCGACCGCGGGCCGGTGATCGGCTTCCTGCTGACGCAAGCGGATGCTCAGGCCGGCCCCGGCACGCCGGCGATCTATGTCTCGGGGGACACGGTCTGGTACGCCGGCGTCGAGGAGGTGGCCCGCCGCGCCGCGGTCAAGGTGGCATTTCTGTTCCTGGGCGCAGCACGCGTTGCCGTGGCCGGCCCGGCGCATCTCACGCTCACCGCCGAAGAAGGCGTGCTGGCGGCGCAGGCGATGCCCGACGCCGCGATCGTGCCGCTGCATTATGAAGGCTGGCAGCATTTTTCCGAGGGACGCGGCGCAATCGCCGCAGCCTTCGAGCAGGCGGGGCTCGGTGATCGGCTGCGCTGGCTGCAGCCGGGCCGGCCGGCGGATTTCGCCGTCGGCTGATCCTACCTCGGGGATCTAAACGAGATCTCGCCAGAATAGGTCCTCGCAAGAATACGACAGCTTCGGACTGACACCGCTGCCGGCAGCCGCCTTCCCAGTCGTCTTTAATGCCATCGCTCCACCAGAGATCCGCCGTCCCAGTCAGCTCGGGCGCCGGTTTGCCTTGTTCCCCGGGATCGAACGGAGCAGCCGCGGAGGCGACCCGGCCACAGCTGTCGCCGTCATTGCCGCCGCAAGCGGTGCGGGCACCGGTCGGGGCAGAGGCCGCGGCTCAGGCGGCGCGCATCGCCGACTTCACCGCCGCGATCGCGGCGCCGGCCTTCGACGCGTCGGGGCCGCCGGCCTGGGCCATGTCGGCCCGGCCGCCGCCGCCCTGGCCGCCCAGCGCGGCTGACGCGCGGCGAACCAGATCGACGGCGCTGAACCGGCCGGTCAGGTCATCGGTGACGCCGACCACCACGCTGGCCTTGCCGTCATCGGCCGCGCCGACGAACACCACCACGCCCGAGCCGAGCGACTTCTTGCCGGCATCGGCGAGCGGCTTCAGGTCCTTGGGCGCCACCCCCGAGACGCTGCGGCCGAGAAAGCCGACGCCGGCCACGGTCTCGGCTTCGGCCGTACCCGCCGCCGCGCCGCCGCCCAGCGCCAGCTGCTGGCGCGCCTCGGCGAGCTCGCGCTCGAGCCGGCGGCGCTCCTCGACCAGCGCCTCGACACGCGCCGGCGCGTCGGCCGGCGCCACCTTTAGCGCCGCAGCGATCGCCTTCAGCCGCCGCTCCTGCTCGTCGAGGTGGCGGCGCGCCGCCTCCCCGGTCAACGCCTCGATGCGCCTGACACCGGCCGCCACCGCGCCTTCCTGCACCAGCCGCACCAGGCCGATGTCGCCGGTCGCGCCGACATGGGTGCCGCCGCAGAGCTCGATCGAGAACGGCTTGGTCCCGTCCTCGCTTCGGCCCATGGCCACCACCCGCACCTCGTCGCCGTATTTCTCGCCGAACAGCGCCCTGGCGCCCTCGGCGATGGCATCGTCGACCGCCATCAGCCGCGTCGTCACCTCGGCATTGTCGCGCACCACGCGATTGGCGCGGCGCTCGACCTCGTCGAGTTCGGCAGCCGAAATCGGCTTGGGATGGGAAAAGTCGAAACGCAGCCGGTCGGGCGCCACCAGCGAACCCTTCTGCGCGACATGGTCGCCCAGCACTTCACGCAAGGCCTCGTGGACGAGATGGGTGGCCGAATGGTTGGCGCGGATCTCCCGGCGGCGGGCATGATCGACGCTGAGCTCGACGGCAGCGCCGACCCGGGCCTCGCCCTCGACCACCCGGGCGACATGGACGACCAGGCCATCGGCCTTCTTGCGGGTGTCAAGCACCTCGGCGCGCAGCCCCTCGCCGGTGATCCAGCCGGTGTCGCCGACCTGGCCGCCCTGCTCGGCATAGAACGGCGTCTGGTTGACGACGATCTCGACCTCTCCGCCGGCTGCGGCCCGGTCGACCTCACGGCCGTTGTCGACCAGCGCCTCGATCACCGCCTCGGCCTGCTCGGTACCGTAACCGAGAAATTCGGTCGCCCCGGTGCGCTCGCGCACCGCGAACCAGACGGTCTCGGTCGCCGCCTCGCCGGAGCCCGCCCAATGCGCCCGCGCCTCGGCCCGCTGGCGGGCCATGGCGGCGTCGAAGCCGGCATGGTCGACGCCGATGCCGCGCTGGCGCAGCGCATCCTCGGTCAGGTCGAGCGGAAAGCCGTAGGTGTCGTAGAGGCGAAAGGCGGTCTCCCCGTCGAGCCGCGACCCCGCCCCAAGATCGCGGCTGGCGTCGGCCAGCAGCGACAGGCCGCGCGCCAGGGTCTTGCGGAAGCGGCGTTCCTCCAGCTTCAGCGTCTCGGCGATCAGCGCCTCGCCGCGCACCAGTTCCGGATAGGCCTGGCCCATCTCGCGCACCAAGACGGGCACCAGCCGCCACATCAGCGGCTGCTCGGCGCCGAGCAGCTGGGCATGGCGCATGGCGCGGCGCATGATGCGCCTGAGCACGTAGCCGCGGCCCTCATTGGCGGGCAAGACGCCGTCGGCGATCAGGAAGCTCGCTGCCCTGAGATGATCGGCGATGACACGGTGGCTGGCGCGGTTCCTGCCCTCGGCCGGCACGCCGGTCGCCTCCTCGGAAGCGCGGATCAGGGTGCGAAACAGGTCGATGTCGTAATTGTCGTGCACGCCCTGCAGCACCGCGGCGATCCGCTCGAGGCCCATGCCGGTGTCGATCGAAGGCCGCGGCAGCGCCACCCGTTCGTCCTTGGAGAGCTGCTCGAACTGCATGAAGACCAAGTTCCAGATCTCGATGAACCGGTCGCCGTCGGCATCGGCGCTGCCCGGCGGCCCGCCGGGGATGCCCTCGCCATGGTCGTAGAAGATCTCCGAGCACGGCCCGCACGGGCCGGTGTCGCCCATCGCCCAGAAATTATCGCTGCTGGCGATGCGGATGATGCGCTCCTCCGGCAGCCCGGCGATCTTGCGCCAAAGGGCGGCCGCCTCGTCGTCGGTGTGATAGACGGTGACCGTGAGGCGGTCCGCCGCAAGCCCGAACTCCTTGGTGATCAGCGTCCAGGCAAGCGCAATGGCCTCGTCCTTGAAATAGTCGCCGAACGAGAAATTGCCGAGCATCTCGAAGAAGGTGTGGTGGCGGGCGGTATAGCCGACATTGTCGAGATCGTTGTGCTTGCCGCCGGCGCGCACGCATTTCTGCGACGTGGCGGCGCGCGAATAGGGCCGCTGCTCGAGCCCGGTGAAGACGTTCTTGAACTGCACCATTCCGGCATTGGTGAACATCAACGTCGGGTCGTTGCGCGGCACCAGCGGGCCGGACGGGACGATGGTGTGGCCGTTGCGGCCGAAGAAGTCGAGAAAAGCCGACCGGATTTCGTTAACGCCACTCATTGCGCTGCCCTGCTCACGCCAGATGCCGGAAACGCCAACTCGCCGGCCTGGCTGGCCTGAGATGACAGCGCCTTTTATCGCCGGCCAACGGCGCTGTCCAGAAATCGCCCGACGACGGCGAGCCGCAGTGGATGACAAGGGCGGGCGACAATGACAGGTGACAATGACAGGCGACGGCGGCACGCGACTGGGGCACGCGGCGGCGGCAGACGTCAGCGGGTAGCGACCGCTTGAGCGGGGCGCTGCGCGCATGGACCGGTCCGCCGGCGGGCGGGAAATTAGGCACGGACGGCGGCGTCGGCCGCCGCGCTGCGGCCTCCTTGCCCTTCCGCCCTTGCCGTCCCGCCGCGGCGGGCGCCGCCGCCTACATGCCGGCGGCGTCGTCCTCGAAGCCTTCGCCGCCGCCATTCTCGAGGAACTTTTCGGCGATCAGCCCGGCGTTCTGCCGAAGCGCGGTCTCGATCTCGTTGGCCAGCTCCGGGTTGTCGCGCAGAAAAAGCTTCGCATTCTCTCGGCCCTGCCCGAGACGCTGCGAATTGTAGGAGAACCAGGCACCGGATTTCTCCACCACGCCGGCCTTGACGCCGAGATCGATGAGCTCGCCGGTCTTCGACACCCCTTCGCCATACATGATGTCGAACTCGACCACCTTGAACGGCGGTGCCAGCTTGTTCTTCACCACCTTGACCCGCGTCTGGTTGCCGACCACCTCGTCGCGGTCCTTGACCGAGCCGATGCGGCGGATGTCGAGCCGGACCGAAGCGTAGAATTTCAGCGCATTGCCGCCGGTCGTGGTCTCCGGCGAGCCGAACATCACGCCGATCTTCATGCGGATCTGGTTGATGAAGATCACCATCGTGTTGGAACGCGAGATCGAGGCGGTGAGCTTGCGCAGCGCCTGGCTCATCAGCCGCGCCTGCAGCCCGGGCAGCGAATCGCCCATCTCGCCCTCGATCTCGGCGCGCGGCGTCAACGCGGCGACCGAATCGATCACCAGCACGTCGATGGCGCCGGAGCGCACCAGCGTGTCGCAGATCTCGAGCGCCTGCTCGCCGGTGTCGGGCTGCGAGATCAGCAGGTTCTCGAGATCGACGCCGAGCTTGCGCGCATAGATCGGGTCGAGCGCATGCTCGGCATCGACGAAGGCGCAGATGCCGCCCTTGCGCTGCGCTTCCGCCACCGTGTGCAGCGCCATCGTCGTCTTGCCCGAGCTTTCCGGCCCGTAGATCTCGATGATGCGGCCGCGCGGCAGCCCGCCGACGCCGAGCGCGATGTCGAGACCGAGCGACCCGGTCGACACCGTGCCGATCTCCACCACCTGCTCATTCTGGCCGAGCCGCATGATCGAGCCCTTGCCGAAGGCGCGCTCGATCTGCGACAGCGCCGCATCGAGCGCCTTTGATTTGTCCACCGTATTGTCCTCTACAAGCCGCAATGAATTCTGTGCCATGATACATCACCCCGTGGTCGTCAATAAGGCCGGACAAGCAATCGTCTCCCTGTTGATGTACCCGTTTTGTTCCGATCTGGCAAGAGCCTTCAAGCGTCTGATTCCGCCGTTCAATCGGATTTTGTTCGAACTCTGTTCCACAAGGACGCTTGAGCGCGGACAAAGGCGCGCGCAGCGGCGCTCAGCTGGGCTGCCGTGCCGCCGATTCGGGCGCCGGCCGGGCGATCCCGCGTTTGCAGGGCGGCGCCGGCTTGGCTATGGTCGGCCCCTACCGACACGGGCCCCAACCGAGCGATGGCTCACTCTCCCGCGCAGCCGAAGACGCTGCTTGCCATCGGCGGCGCCCATCTCGACCGGCGCGGCCGGGTGCTCGGCGCCTATCACCCCGGTGCCTCCAATCCCGGCAGGCTGACGGAGGATGTCGGCGGCGGCGTCTTCAACGCGCTGCGCAATGCGGTGGCGGCGGGCATCGCCGGCCGGCTGATCTCGGTGCGCGGCGGCGACGCGGCCGGCGCCGCGGTCGCCCAGGCGATCGCCGCGGCCGGCATCGAGGACCTGTCGGCCGTGTTCCTCGACCGCGCCACGCCGAGCTATACGGCGCTGATCACCGCCGACGGCGAGCTGATTGCCGGGCTCGCCGACATGGCGCTCTACGAGGTCGCCTTCGCCAAGCAGCTGGTCCGCCTCAAGGCACGCGCCGCGCTCGCCGCGGCGGACGCGGTGCTGGTCGACGCCAATCTGCCGGACAGGGCTTTTTCGGTCCTCGCCGGCCAGCTCCGCCGGGAAACGCCGGTATTCGCGCTGGCGGTGTCGCCGGCCAAGGCGGTGCGGCTGAAGCCGCTCATTCCCCGGCTCACCGGGATGTTCATGACGGCGCGCGAGGCGGCGGCGCTGGCCGGCGCGGACTCCGGAGCGCCGGTCGCCGCCGCCGCCGCGCTCGCCCGGGCCGGGCTGGCGCGCGGGGTCATCACCCAAGGGGCAGCGCCGCTGATCGGCTTCGACGAGGCCGGCCTGTTCCGGCTGACCCCGCCGGCGGCCCGCAATATCGTCGACGTCACCGGCGCGGGCGATGCGCTGGCCGGCGTCACCATGGCCGCGGTGATGGCCGGCACCCCGTGGCGCGCGGCGCTCAGGCGCGGGGTGGCGGCGGCCCTCATCACGCTGGAAAGTGCGGCGGCCGCGGCGCCGCCCGATGCGCGCCGGCTGGCGGCGGCGCTGGCGCTTGTGCCGGCCCCCGAGGACGTGGCATGAGGGCGCCATGAGCGCGGCTGCCCATCCCCTCGTCGACCTCGATCCGGCGGTCGCCGCGGCGCTTCAGGCCAAGGCGCCGGTGGTGGCGCTGGAAAGCACCATCATCACCCACGGCATGCCCTACCCGGACAACGCAGCGATGGCGGCCGCCGTCGAGGCCGAGATCGCGGCCGAAGGGGCGGTGCCGGCCACCGTCGCCGTGGTCGACGGCCGGCTGAAGATCGGGCTGTCGCGGGCGCTGGTCGAACGGCTGGCCGAGGCGACCGGCGCGCTCAAGCTGTCGCGCGCCGATCTGGCCTTCGCGCTGGCCGAAGGGCTGACCGGCGGCACCACGGTCGCCGCAACGATGATCGCCGCCCGCCTCGCCGGCATCGAGGTCTTCGCCACCGGCGGCATCGGCGGCGTCCACCACGGCGCGGCCGAGAGCTTCGACATTTCCGCCGATCTCGACGAACTCGCCCGCACGCCGGTGATCGTCGTCTCGGCCGGCGCCAAGGCGATTCTCGACATCGCCAAGACGCTCGAAGTGCTGGAGAGCCGCGGCGTGCCGGTGGTCGCCTACCGGACCGGCGAAATGCCGGCCTTCTGGTCGCGGCGCTCCGGCTTCGCCGCGCCGCTCCGGCTCGACCAGCCGGGGGCGATCGCCCGGTTCTTCCGCGTCCGCACCGAACTCGGCCTGGAAGGCGGCCTGCTCGTCGCCAATCCGGTGCCGGAAGCCGACGAGATTTCCGCCGAAACGATGGCCGGACATATCGCGGCGGCGCAGGACAAGGCCCGCCGCGAGACGGTGACCGGCAAGGCGGTCACGCCGTTCCTGCTGGCCGAGATCCTGGCACGCACCGGCGGCGCCAGCCTTGCCACCAACATCGCGCTGGTCAAGCACAATGCCCGCCTGGCGGCGCAGATCGCCGTCGCGCTGGCCGCCTCGCAGCCTTAGCAATCCAGAATCAATGGCTTAGCCGGACAGGCTCGGCCAAGGCTTGAAGCGGTCAGCTCTGCCGGATGGGCGACAGCTGGATCTCCACCCGCCGGTTCTGGGCGCGGCCCGCTTCGGTCGCATTGCTGGCGACCGGCCGGTCGGCGCCGAAGCCGGTGACGGCGAAGCGGCGCGGATCGACCCCCTGCCCGGACAGGTAGTTGGCGACGGACAGCGCCCGCCGCTGCGATAGGTCGAGATTGTGCTGGGCGCCGCCGGTCGAATCGGTGAAGCCGAAGACGTCGACGGTGGTCTGGTTGAACCGCTTCAGGACCAGCGCCACCGAGTTCAGCGTCGGGTAGAAGCCCGCCTTGACCGCATCCTGGTCGGTGGCGAAGGTGATGTTGGACGGCATGTTGAGGACGATCTGGTCGCCGATCCGGGTGACGCTGACGCCGGTGCCCTGCAGCTGGGCGCGCAGCTCCGCCTCCTGGCGGTCCATATAGCCGCCGACGGCGCCGCCGGCGAGCGCCCCGATGCCGGCCCCGATCAGCGCGTTGCGGCGGTCGTTGCCGCCGGCAAGCAGACCGAGCCCGGCGCCGGCCAGCGCCCCGATGCCGGCGCCACCGAGGGTATTGGAGACCTTCGGCTCGCCGGTATAGGGATCGGTGGTGCAGCCGGCCAGAAGCGCGCCGGCGAGCGCCCCCGCGATGATGCGTGTCGACTTGCGCATGATCCCCTCTCCTCGATTCGTCCGGCGATGCAGCCGTCGGTCCCCGGGCGGCGTTGTCGGCACGAATTGCGGCAAAAAAGCGGGAGCCGGGACGCCGGCTGGCGCGGCTCAGATCCGCGCCAAGGTCCAGCGCACGATCTCGTCGGCGACGGCGCCGAAGGCCTGGTCGAGCGCGGCGACATAGGCGTCGTTGCCGGCGGCCGTGACCGGCTGGCTGGCGGTGAAGTCGCGCGAGGCGCGGACCACGCCGTTGCGGTCGTCGACCAGCTTGACATAGATCTCGACGTCGGCGGCGGTCGCGCCGTGCACCGCCACCTGGAAGCTGCGGACATCGGTGAGCACCTGGTAATCGATCGCCAAGCCCTCGCCGGGCAGGCCGACGCCGCCGAGCTTGCCCGACCGCTGGAACGTCTCGGCCAGCCGGACCTGAACGATCCGCGGCAGCCGGTCGGCCCATTGCGCGCCCTTGAGATACTCGATCGAACCCGGCGCGGTGGTGATGACGATGTTCTGGCTGTCGAGCGATTTCAGCGCCGAGGGCTGGGCGATGAGGATCTGGCGGCCGTGACGGCTGGTGCCGCCGCCCGGCGCCACCGCCGTCAGCTCATAGGTGTCGAGCGGCGTCGGTCCGCCGCCCGGCAGGAGCGCGCAGCCGGCGAGCGCAAAGCACAGCGCCGCCATCACAGCCAGGTCACGAAACCGCGGCACTCCCCTTACGCGCACTGACACTTCGCTCATCCCCCGGCGATCCTCCTGGCCCGGCCTGCCGGCGCGGTCAACGCCGCGCCCGCCCGTCATACTCGCGCACGCCGCCGGCGCCGCCGGTCAGCACCCGCTGCGGGTTGCGTTCGAAGTCGCTGACCGCCTCCTCGATGCGGTTGATCGAGCGCCGGCTGTCGCGCGCCAGCGATTCGATCTCACGCAGCCCCTGGCCGGAGAAGCGGGCGAACCCCTCGGTGATGGTGCCGAGATGGGCGTTCAGCGTGTCGGCGACCTGGCGGAACGATTTGAGCGTGGAGCGCACGTCGGCCATGACGCTGTTGGCATCGCTGGAGCCGAGCAGATTGTCGACCTTGACCAGGATGCCGTCGACGCGGACGGAGGCCTGGTTGAGGCGGTCGGCCATCTGCCGGGCATCGACGATGATCTGGTCGACATCGTCCGCGCGGTGGCCGATCTTGCCGGTCACCTTGGCCACGTCGTCGACCGCCCGGCCGGCGGTGCGGCTCGCCTGCTCGATCGTGTCGCTCGCCTTCTCGATGTTGTCGCCGGCCTTCTCGATGCTGCCGCTCGCCCGGGCGAAATTGTCGAGCGCCCCCTTGACCGTGCTCGGATCGACCGCCGCCACCACCTTGTCGACCTTGGCCAGCGTGCCGTCGACCGCGGACAAGGTCTGGGTGGCCTTGTTCGAAACCTGCGACAGCGCCTCGCCGGCCCGGTCGGCGAAGCCGTTGAAGGAGCGTACCGTCCGGCCGACATCGGCGACGATCTTGTTGAGGTCGTCGCTGTTGTCCTTCAGCGCCCGGGTGAAGGTGTCGACGTTGGAGACGATGTCGGCGACCTGGCGGCGGTCCACGGATTTCAACAGCTTGTCGGCCGAATCGAGCGTGGTTTCGAGCTTTGCCGAGACCCCGCCGATCTGCCCGGACAGGTCGCTCACCGCCTGCAGGAAGCGCTGCACCCCGTCGGCATTGTCGGCCAGCGCCTTGGAGAATTTGTCGGCGTTCTTGACCGTATCGGTGAGCGGCCCGCGGGCATCGCCGACGAACCCCTCGAGCTGCGACAACACATTGTCGGCACGCTTGAAGATGTTCTGTGCGGTCTGCAGCAGGTTGGCGACCGCCGACGGATTGGCGGTGATTTCGGCGACCGTGCCGTTGGCCTCGGCCTCGTCCAGGATGTTGGGCTCGTGGGAATCGGCGCCGCGCAGCTCGATATTGGCTTGTCCCGCCAGGCTGGCGATGGTGATGTCGGCCTGGGTGGATTGGGTGATCGGGGTATAGCGGTCGACGACGGCGTCGGCGATCGCCACCGCCGGGTTGTCGACGTCGATATAGACCCGGCGCACGTCGCCCACCTTGACGCCGTTGAAATTGACCACGCTGCCGCGCGCCAGGCCGGAGGCCGAGCCCGGAATGCGCACCCTGAGCGGCACGGTATCGCCGCGGTCGCCGATGGCTGCGGTCCAATAGACGAAGCCGAAGGCCGCGAGGATGGCGGCCAAGGTGAAGATCCCGACGATGACGTAGTTAGCGCGGGTCTCCATCAAGCCCTCGCCGCCAGGTCGAGCTGCCGGGCCCGCTTGCCGCGGAAATACGACTTCACCCAGGGTTCCTCGCTCTTCAGCATGTCGTCGACGGTGCCCTCGACCAGCACCCGCTTGTCGCCCAGCACGGCAATGCGGTCGCACACCGAGAACAGGCTGTCGAGGTCGTGGGTGACCATGTAGACGGTGAGCCCCATGGTGTCGCGCAGCTTGGCGACCAGCTCGTCGAAGTCGGCGGCGCTGATCGGGTCGAGGCCGGAGGTCGGCTCGTCGAGGAAGACGATGTCGGGGTCGAGCGCCAGCGCGCGCGCCAGCGCCGCCCGCTTGATCATGCCGCCGGACAGCTCCGACGGCGCCTTCGTGGCCGCGTCGCGCGGCAGCCCGACCAGCTCGATCTTGAGCAGGGCGAGCTCGTCCATCAGCCGCTCCGGCAGATCGAGATATTCGCGCATCGGCACCTGGACGTTCTCCTGCACGGTAAGCGCCGAAAACAGCGCGCCGTGCTGGAACAGCACCCCGAGACGGATGTCGAGCCTCAGCCGATCGAGTTCGCTCGCTTTGTCGACATCGACCCCGAACAGCTTGATGGTCCCGGATTGTTTTCGGTTGAGGCCGAGCACGGTGCGAAGCAGGACGGATTTGCCGGCACCGGAGGCGCCGACGAAGCCGAGGATCTCGCCGCGGTAGATGTCGAGCGACAATTTGTCGAGGACGAGGTTCTCGCCGAATTTCACGGTGACGTCGCGTGCCGACAGCACCACCTCGCGGCCCGCGGCGGTTTTGGGCATTTCCTCAGCGGTCTCGGCAGGCTCGACCATCGCCATCAGAAGTTGATCGCCGCATAGAAAATGGCAAACAAGCCGTCGACGATGATCACCACGAAGATCGATTTCACCACCGACGAGGTCACGTGCTGGCCGAGCGATTCGGCGCTGCCGCCGACCTTCATGCCTTCGACGGAGGCGATCACGCCGATGATCAGGGCCATGAACGGCGCCTTGATCAGCCCGGCGAAGATGGTCGATAGATCGATGCTCGCCCGCATCCGGTCCAGAAAGGCTTCCGGCGGGATGCCCGAATAGGCCCAGGCGACGAAGATCGCGCCGCCGATGGCGGCGAAGTTGGCGGCCACAGTCAGGCAGGGCAGCGCCACGACCAGGGCCACCAGCCGCGGAAACACCAGCACTCCCACCGGGTTGAGCCCGATCACGGTCAGCGCGTCGACCTCCTCGCGCATCTTCATCGAGCCGATCTCGGCGGTGATGGCGCTGCCCGAGCGGCCGGCGATCATGATGGCGGTGAGCAGCACCCCCATCTCGCGCCAGACCAGGATGCCGACCAGATCGACAACGAAGATCTCGGCGCCGAAATAGCGCAGCTGAAAGGCGCCCTGCTGGGCGACGATGGCGCCGACGATCGCCGACATCAGCACCACCACCGGGATCGCGCCGACCCCCATGCGGTCGATCTGGGAGACGATGGCGGCGATATTGATGCCGTGGCCCCGGCCAAGCTTCATCTGCGAGCCGCGGATGGTCGAGCCGAGGATGAACATGGCGGCGATGAAATCGTCGCGGCCATTGTAGACCGCACGGCCGATGGCCGACAGGAAGCGGATGACGATGTTGCCCTTCGGCGCCTGCGCGGGCGGCTCCTTGCCGCGGGTCGCCTCGCCGACGGCGGCAAGCAGAATGCGCGCCGCCTCGCTCTCCCCCTCGACCCGCACGTCGACCTGGCGGGCGCGCAAGGCGGCGACAAGGCGCTCGATCAGCCAGGCGCCGGCGGTGTCGATGCGCCCGATCCCGGCGACGTCGAGCACCACCTCGCGGGCGTCGCGCTGTTCGAGCGCGCGCATCGCGTCGTCGATCTGGTAAACGCGCCGCGTCGTCCAATTGCCCGACAGGGCGCAGACCAGGCGGTCGGCGTCTTCCCGAACCTCGATCTGCGGCTGGTATTGGGCATCCGGCGAGCGGCTTGCTTCCAGCGGAGCGTCGGTCAACATGGGCTGATCTCATACCCGCTCGGCCCGCTCGTGTCACTTTGGCGGGACACTAGCGCGCTGATTTCAAGGAAGAAAAATATGACGCGTGACATTTTCGTCGAGACCGAGCGTTTCCCGATTGCCGGCAGCTTCACCATTTCGCGGGGCTCCAAGACGGTGGCCGAAGTGCTGACCGTGACGATCTCGGCGCTCGGCCGGCGCGGCCGCGGCGAGTGCGTGCCCTATCGACGCTACGGCGAGACGATGACCAGCGTTGCCGCCCAAATCGAGGCGGTGCGCAGCGAGCTCGCCGCCGGCATCGGCCGCGAAGCCTTGCTCGAAATCCTGCCCGCCGGGGCGGCCCGCAACGCCGTCGACTGCGCGCTGTGGGACCTCGAAGCCAAGATCGGCGGCGCCCGCGTGCACCAGACGGCCTGCAGCACGCCGCCGGGGCCGCTCACCACCGCCTATACGTTGTCGATGGCGAGCCCTGAGGCGATGGCCGCGGAGGCCTGCGCCCAGGCGGGCAGGCCGCTTTTGAAGCTCAAGGTGGGCGGCAGCGGCGACGATTTCGCGCGCATTCGCGCCGTTGCCGCGGCCGCGCCGAAGGCAGCATTGATCCTCGACGCCAATGAGGGCTGGTCGGAAAGCGAGCTCGAGGCCAACCTGGCCGAGGCGGCCGCGCTCGGGGTCCGGCTGGTTGAGCAGCCGCTGCCGGCCGGCGCCGATGCCCTGCTCGGCCGCATCGCGCGGCCGGTCCCGGTATGCGCCGACGAAAGCGTCCACAGCGCCGACGATCTCGACCGGCTGGCCGGCCGCTATGACGCCGTCAATATCAAGCTCGACAAGACGGGCGGGCTGACCGCCGCGCTGCGGCTGCGCGACCGTGCCGGCGTGATGGGCTTCAAGGTGATGGTCGGCTGCATGGTCGCAACATCGCTGTCGATGGCACCGGCGGTGCTGCTGGCCCAAGGCGCCGACTTCGTCGACCTCGACGGCCCGCTGTTGCTCGCCCGCGATCGCCAGCCGGCCCTTGCCTACCATGGCTCGCAGGTGTCAGCGCCGGAGCCGGAGCTGTGGGGCTGAGCGCCGGGCAACAAGCGCCAGCGCCAGCCCGGCCAGCGCGATCAGCGCCATGACATAGAAGCCGCCGGCGCCGAGCGCGGCATAGAGCGGCCCGGACAGCAGCGTCACCACCGCAAGGCCGAAATTGCTGGCGAAATAGGTGATGCCCTGGGCCGCCCCCATGCGTTCCTCGCCGACGGTCTCGGCCAGCATCTTCTGCAGGCCGAGCAGGATGAGGCCGGTCGACAGAGCATGCAGCGCCTGGATCGCCATGAAGCCGGCGACACCCAGGCCGGCCGGCCAGATCAGCGGGGAGGCGATCCAACGCAGGATCGAGGAGAGCGCGGCGATGATCAGGGTCCGGCTGGCCGGCACGCTGCCGAACAGCCGGGTGAAGAGGGCGAAGACACCGATCTCCGCGACCACCCCAACCGACCACAATAGGCCGACGATCTCGTCCGAAATGCCGAGCGATTTCCAGTAGATCGAGGAAAATCCGTAAAGCAGGGCGTGGCTCGCCTGAATGAGCCCGGCGGCGGCCACGAACGAGGCGAAATAGGGCGTGGCCAGCGACGATGCCGCCGCAGGCAACTCGGCCGCCGACAGCGGCGACGGGCGCCGCGGGCGACCGAGCCGCGGTGTCACGGCCGCGGCAGCCAGCGTGCCGGCGAAACAGGCGGTCAGCAACAGCGGGATGATCTTTTCGCTGAAGGCCGCGAGAATGAAGCCGCCGAAGAAGTTGGCGGCGAGATAGGCGATCGAGCCGAAGATGCGCATGCGCGAGTAGTCCGAGCCGAAGCGGCGCACGCCCGACAACGCCAGCGAATCGGCCAATGGCGAATGCGGCGGCCATACCACCGCGAGCGCGAGCGAGAACGCCAGCACCCCGCCATAGGTCGGCGGCAGGAAATATCCGCCCGAGATGGCAAGCGTCGCCGCGCAAAGCAGGGTCAGCACATGCACCCGGTCCCGAGCGCGATCGGCAAGCGTCAGGATGATCGGCGTGGTGGCGACCCGGAGGAACATCGGCCCCGACAGGATCACGGCGATCTCGGCCGGGCTGAAGCTGGCTCCGGCGAGCCACAGCGGGAAATAGGGAAGATGCAGGCCGAGCGGCAGGAAGATGGCCGTGTAGAGCAATTTCAGCCGCGTTTCGAATTGGCGCGGCTTGACCGGGATGTCGTGGCTCGGCAAGGCGGAAACGGTCACGTCGGGGAAAACGGGAAACGGGGCGTCGGCGCGGGAATTGTTGGCCGCAACCCTCCCATAACACGGCGCGCGGCCGGCCGGAACGGCACCGGCCCGGCGTGCACGCCCACCGCCTGGGATGCGACGCCTCCGAAGCAGAAGCAATTCCAGGAAAAGGTGATCCGCGCTAAGCCGCTTCGGCGGCCGGCTCCCGGCCTTCCGCAAGCGGCAGGCGGCTGACGTCCGCGCGGCGGGCGACGAGGTCGGCCCAACGGATGATCTCCAGCGTGCCGTCGTAGCCTTCGGCGACCGCGGTGCAGCTCTCGACCCAGTCGCCGGTGTTGACATAGTCGACGCTGCCGATCCGCTCGAGCGCCGCATGGTGGATATGGCCGCAGATGATGCCGTCGACTTGGCTGCGGCGCGCTTCGTCGGCCACCACCTCCTGGAAGCGGCTGATGAAGCTTACCGCCCGCTTGACCCTGACCTTTGCCCAGGAAGAGAACGACCAGTAGGGCAGCCCGAGCAGCCGCCGCGAGCGGGCGATCAGCCGGTTGATGACGATAGCAAGGTCGTAGGCACGGTCGCCGAGATAGGCCAGCCAGCGTACCGTGTGGACGACCCCGTCGAACTGATCGCCATGGACGACGAGGAAGCGGCGGCCGTCGGCAGTCTCGTGTAGCGCCCGGTCGGCCACGACGATGCCGCCGAAATGGGTGCCCTGGAAATCCCGCAGGAACTCGTCATGGTTGCCGGCGATGTAAACGATGCGGGTGCCCTTGCGCGCCTGCCGGAGCAGCTTTTGGACCACGTCATTGTGCGATTGCGGCCAGTGCCAGGCCCGCCGCAGCCGCCAGCCGTCGACGATGTCGCCGACCAGGTAGATGGTGTCCGCGTGATGGTGGCGAAGGAAGTCGATCAAAAGCTCTGCCTTGGCCGCCTTCGAGCCGAGGTGGAGGTCGGACAAGAACAGCGTGCGCAGGCGTCTGGGCGGCGGCGTTGCGGACATGCGGACCTTCCCGTTGCCGTTGAAGCCGCCGCCTTCATGCCGCGATTCCTGCAACAGCCGTATGACGAAGCAGGCGAGTTGCAGCGGCGCTGCCGGCGGCGCTAGGCTGTGGTGAAGGGAAGCGGAGGAAATGACATGGATCTCGGTCTTAGAGGCAAGCGGGCGATCGTTTGCGCCTCCAGCCGCGGCCTCGGCCGCGGCTGCGCGAGCGCGCTCGCCGAAGCCGGCTGCAGCCTGGTGCTCAACGGCCGCGACGCGGCGGCCCTCGCCGCTACCGCAGCAGAGCTGCGGGACCGCTTCGGCGTGGGGGTCGAGGCGGTCGCCGGCAACGTCGCCGATCCGGGGGTCCAGGCAGCGCTGCTGGCCGCCTGCCCCGAGCCGGACATCCTCGTCAACAACAATGGCGGCCCGCCGCGCCGCGAATTCCGGGATCTGACGCGGGCGATGATCGTCGACGGCGTCGTCAACAACATGGTGACGCCCATCGAGCTGGTGCAAAAGGTGATCGACGGCATGGCTGCACGCCGGTTCGGCCGCATCGTCAACATCACCTCGCTATCGGTCTACGTGCCGATCCCCGGGCTCGACGTGTCCTCCGGCGCCCGCGCCGGCCTGACCGCCTTTCTGGCTGGACTTGTGCGTCAGGTTGCGGCCGCCAACGTCACCATCAACAACCTGTTGCCGGGCAAGTTCGACACCGACCGGCTGCGGGACGCAGGCCCGCAAAACGTGCCGCCCGAGGAGCGCCGCGCCGCGCTCTCCGCCGACGTGCCGGCCAAGCGCCTCGGCACGCCGGAGGAATTCGGCCAGATCTGCGCCTTCCTGTGCTCGGTGCATGCCGGCTACATCACCGGCCGGAACATTCCCGTGGACGGCGGCAGCTATGTCAGCGCATTCTGAGGAGGTTGCGCCAGCGGGAGGGAGAGCTGCCGTGGATGCCGAACCCGACAAGCCGGCGCGCCCCGATCTCGATGCGGCGGCGCTCCATTTCCACAAATATCCGACCCCCGGCAAGCTGGAGATCCAGGCGACAAAGCCGCTCGGCAATCAGCGCGACCTGGCGCTCGCCTATTCGCCGGGCGTCGCCGCTCCCTGCCTGGCGATCCGCGACGATCCGGCGAGCGCCTTCGACTACACGGTGCGCGGCAATCTGGTCGCGGTGATCTCCAACGGCACCGCGGTGCTCGGGCTTGGCGATATCGGGCCGCTGGCCGCCAAGCCGGTGATGGAGGGCAAGGCCGTCCTGTTCAAAAAGTTCGCCGGCATCGACGTCTTCGACATCGAGATCGACGCGCCGGAGATCGAGCGCATGGTCGAAACCGTCGCCGCGCTCGAGCCGACCTTCGGCGGCATCAATCTGGAAGACGTCAAGGCGCCGGAATGCTTCGAGGTCGAGGAGCGCCTCAAAGCGCGAATGAAGATTCCGGTCTTCCACGACGACCAGCACGGCACCGCGATCATCGTCGGCGCGGCCGTGGTCAACGGGCTGGAACT
Source organism: uncultured Alphaproteobacteria bacterium (assembly GCA_963791325.1). Classification (GTDB taxonomy): domain Bacteria; phylum Pseudomonadota; class Alphaproteobacteria; order Rhizobiales; family Rhizobiaceae; genus JBEVJK01. The sequence goes on from CAWBRU010000023.1 coordinate 282,292, forward strand.
GGCCGGCAAGTCGATCGAGACGGTCAAGATCGTCACCTCCGGCGCCGGCGCGGCGGCGATCGCCTGCCTCAACCTTTTGGTCTCGCTCGGCGCCAGGCGGGACAATATCTGGGTCACGGACCGGCATGGCGTAGCCTATCGCGGCCGCGTCGAGGAAATGGATCGCTGGAAGGACCCCTATGTCAAGCCGACCGAGGCGCGCAGCTTGGCAGATGTGATCGGTGGCGCCGACGTGTTTCTCGGCCTGTCGGCGGCCGGCGTGCTGAAGCCCGAACTGCTCGCCGGAATGGCGGCAAAGCCGCTGATCCTGGCGCTCGCCAATCCGGTGCCGGAGATCATGCCTGAGCTGGCGCGCAAGGCCCGGCCGGATGCGATGATCTGCACGGGCCGATCCGATTTTCCCAATCAAGTCAACAACGTGCTTTGCTTTCCTTACATCTTTCGCGGCGCCCTGGATTGCGGCGCCACCGCCATCAATGAAGAGATGAAGATGGCTGCGGTGCGCGCCATCGCAGCGCTGGCGCGCGAGGAGCCGTCGGACGTCGCGGCCCGCGCCTATTCCGGCGAGACACCGACCTTCGGACCCGACTATTTGATCCCTTCGCCGTTCGATCCGCGGCTGATCCTGAGGATTGCACCGGCCGTCGCCAAGGCCGCCTGCGACAGCGGCGTCGCCACCCGCCCGATCGGCGATTGGCCGGCCTATCTCGACCGCCTGTCGCGCTTCGTGTGGCGCTCCGGCCTGGTGATGAAGCCGGTGTTCTCCGCCGCCAAGGCAGCCAGCGCCAAGCGGGTGATCTATGCCGACGGCGAGGACGAGCGGGTGCTTCGGGCGACGCAGGCAGTGCTCGAAGAGGACACGGCCCGTCCGATCCTGATCGGCCGTCCGCAGGTGATCGATACCCGGCTCAAGCGCTATGGGCTGCGCATCAGACCGGGCACCGATTTCGAGCTGATCAACCCGGAGGACGATCCGCGCTACCGCGCCTATGTCGACCTTTTGATCGAGCTCGCCGGCCGCCGCGGCATCACCCCGGAGGCGGCCCGTACCTTGGTGCGCACCAACACCACGGTGATTGCCGCGCTGGCGGTCAAGCGCGGTGATGCCGATGCCATGCTGTGCGGGCTGGAAGGGCGGTTCGAGCGCCATCTGCGCCACGTCCAGGTGATCATCGGTCCGCGCGACGGCGTCTACGACCGCGATCTCTCGACCCTGTCGATGCTGATCACCCAGCGCGGCATCGTGTTCTTCACCGACACCTATGTTTCCCTCGACCCGACGGCCGCCGAGATCGCCGAGATGACGGTGCTGGCGGCCGAGGCGATCCGCCGCTTCGGCATCGAGCCGAAAGCCGCGCTTCTGTCGCACTCCAATTTCGGCTCGCGCGATTCGCCAAGCGCGCTCAAGATGCGCGATGCCGCCCAGATCCTGCGCCGGATTGCGCCGAAGCTGCAGACCGACGGCGAGATGCACGGCGATTCGGCTCTCTCGGAGGAGCTGCGGCAGCGCGTCTATCCGCGCTCGCTGATCAAGGGTGAGGCCAATCTGCTGGTCTTCCCCAATTTGGACTCGGCCAACATCACGCTCACCACGGTCAAGGAGATGACGGATGCGCTGCATGTCGGCCCGATCCTGCTCGGCGCCGCGCAGCCGGCCCACATCCTGACCCCTTCGGTGACCTCGCGCGGCGTCGTCAACATGACGGCGCTGGCCGTGGTCGAGGCGGCGCACCAGCTGACTGAGGCGAAGGACAAGGCGCCTGCCTAGATGGGCAAAGCAGCTCTGCCGCTCGCCGCCGTGCTGGTGGCGGCCGCGTTGTCGGATGCAGCACCGGCCGCGCGGGCACAAGGACAGGACGCAGGCAGCATCGTGACGTTCAGCCTGCCGCAGGCGTCGGCTGGCCGCGATTCCGTCGATCCCGCTTCCGGCGCGCCGTCCGGCAGCATCGTCACCTTTCCTGCCGGCGAGCCGACGCTCAGGACGCCGCCAACGGTGCTGCCGCCGCCCGGGCAGCGCAAGGTCAGGGTCGTCGGGCCAAAATTCCTTCCCGACCGACCAGCGGGAGCAGCTCGGCCAGCTCGGGACCCGACTCCAGCCCGGTAAGAGCAAGGCGCAGCGGCATGAACAGCGCCCTGCCCCTGCGGCCGCTCTCCTTCTTGAGGACGTCCGTCCAGCTCTTCCAGGTCGCCTGATCCCAAGGCTCGGCCGGCAGCAGGTCGAAGGCGTGGCGGACGAAGTCGGCGTCCTCGCCGGCAAGCGCCGGGTGCGCCGTGGGACCTTCGTGGACGATCCGCCACCAGTCTCTCGCGTGGGCCAGCGTGCCGAGGTTGCCGCGCACCGCCAGCCAGAACGGTTCGGCGCGGGGGCCGTCGATATCGAGCGCCAAGAGCCGGCCCTGCACCTCGGCGAACGGCATGCCGTGTATCAGCTCCCGGTTGAGCACAAGGAGCTCGGCCGGATCGAACTTGGACGCGGATTTCGACGTGGCGGCAAGATCGAACTTTTCGGCGAGCTCGGCCATCGAGCGGCAGGCGGCCACGCTCTCGGAGCTGCCGATCAGCACGGCGAGCGAGGCCACCGCCATCGCCTCGATGCCGCTGTCCCGCAAGCTGGCGATCGACAGCGCGCCACTGCGCTTCGACAGCCCCTCGCCGCTGGTCGTCGTCAGCAGATTGTGATGCCCGAAGCCCGGCGGCTCTGCCCCCAGCGCTTTCATCAGCGCGATCTGGACCCCGGTGTTGGTGACATGGTCGTCGCCGCGGATCACATGGCTGACGGCGAGCTCGATATCGTCGACGACCGAGGGAAGCGTGTAGAGATAACTGCCGTCCTCGCGCACCAGGACCGGGTCGGAAAGCGAGGCAAGGTCGACGGTCTCGGGCCCCCGCACCAGGTCGTTCCAGGCGACCTCGGTGCGTTCGGGAGCGAATGGGTCGCTGCGGAAATTGGGCAGCAGAAAGCGCCAGTAGGGCTGCCGGCCCGCGGCTTCGAGGGCAGCGCGCTCGGCGGCCGACAGCTTGAGCGCATCGCGGCCGTAGATGGGCGGCAGCTTGCGCGATTTCAGCACCTTGCGCTTGAGCTCGAGTTCCTCCTCGCACTCATAGCAGGGATAGAGCACGCCGGCCGCCTGCAGCCGGGCGACCGCCGCATCGTAGTGGGCCAGTCGCCGCGACTGGTATTCGACGGCGTCGGGAAATATGCCCAGCCAATGCAGGTCGTAGAGGATCGCGTCGGCATATTCCTGGCGCGAGCGCTGCCGGTCGGTGTCGTCGAAACGCTGGATGAAGCGGCCCCGGTGCTTGCGGGCGAACAGCCAGTTGAACAGCGCGGTGCGGGCGTTGCCGATGTGGATATTGCCGCTCGGCGACGGGGCAAAGCGTACGGTAGCCGTCATGGCCGGCGGCCTAGCCGATCGGCCGGGCAATGGCAAGGAGGCGCCAAGATCACGGCGCCTCGACGAGCGGCAATCGACGCGCGGCCGCGGTTGGGGTCATCGACTTTGGCCAGCATCACCGCTCCCGCCGGGCTGAGAGCACCAAAAATCGGCCGCTTTGCCCGAGCTCAGCAGCAACGCGCGCGGGCCTAGCGCAAGTCCGGCCGGAGCGGAATCGGTTTTTCCGTTAGGAACTCCGGCGAAAACAATGGCTTAGAGCAGTCCGGCTCAGTTGACGATGTCGGGGGCAGTTGCGGCCTCGGCATTGCCTTGCGCGTCCGCGTCTTTGGCGGCGGCGGGAACCCCGGGCGTGGAGGCGGAGACCACGGCCGCCGCATCCGGCTGCCGCACCTGTTCGGTCCTTTCCAGTGCCATCGTCAGATGGCCGTCGCGGTCATAGACGTCGTCGAAATACTCGACATTGCCGTCCGGATCCGGCCAGGCGGTGAAATAGGCGACATAGACCGGGATCTTCTGCGGTACCTGTTCCGAGGAATGGCCCTCTTTCAGCTTCTTGGCCACATGTTCGACATCGGTGCCGAGCACCGCCGCCGCCATGTCGCGCGGCTGCTGCAGGCGGATGCAGCCATGGCTGAAGGCGCGCATGGGCTTGTTGAAGAGCTCCTTCTGCGGCGTGTCGTGCATGTAGATCGCATGCTTGTTGGGAAACAGGATCTTGAGCTCGCCGAGCGCGTTGGCCTCGCTCGGCTCCTGGCGCACGTTGAACGGCACCTTGGCCCCGTACCGTCCCCAGTTGATCGCCGAAGACGGTATCCGCCGGCCCTTGGCATCGGTCACCTCGTAGCCGGCACGGTCGAGGTAGCCTGGGTCGCGCCTCAGCCTCGGCAGCATCTCGTTGACGATGATCGATTGCGGCACGCCCCAATAGGGATTGTAGTCGACCTGCTCGATCTCGTCGTAGAAGAAGCTGGTCTGGTTGGTCGGCTTGCCGATGATAGCGCGCATGTTGAGCCGCTCGGTGCCGTCCCGGAAATAGGCGGCCGTGAACGCCGGCTGGTTGACGAACACCCGGGTCTGGCCGAGATCGCTGGGCAGCCAGCGCAGCTCTTCGAGCGCGAGCTTGATCTTGTCGATGCGCTGGGCCGAAGTCTCGCCGGCGAAGGCAGCGACGGTCTTCGGTCCGATCACGCCGTCGGCCTTCAGGCCGACCTTTTCCTGGGCCGCCTTGATCACCGGCACGAGATCCGGAGCATATTCGACCGATGTGGCGAGCCGGGTCAGCGCCTCGCGATGCGGCGAACTGTCGGGAGCACCCAGCGTGCGCCCCACCAAGGTGAGCAGTTTCGGCAATTCCGCACTCTGTTCACCCGGGCGCAGCATGAGCTGCGGATCGACGGTCACCTCGTCTGCGGCACTTGCCTGCAGCGCTTCGAGCTCGACGCGCAATGCCTGGTATTCCGGGCCCTTCGGATGCAGATCGGCCAGCACGGCTGCTGCGTCATTGCTGGCAGCGAGCTGTTTCAACAGCGCGGCGAGGTCGAGCGGTTTGGCCGGGAAGTCATAATAGCCGGAGATGCGGTTCGGATCGACCCGGCCCTGATGCGCATCCCGCGCATAGCGCAACACCCGCGCCGAAAGCGTCATCTCGAACCGGGCCAGCACCGCCAGCCGTTCGGCCGTGTTGTCGAGCTGGAATGCGGCCGGCGGCACCACGACCTGATAATCGGCCGGATCCAGCCCGTAGCCGGCGGCCTCTCCGAGCAGTCGCATCGCAGCCTGGGCACGGCCATTGGCCGAGAAACCCGAGACCCAGATGAAATCGGGATTGGCGCTGTAATAGGCAACCAACGCCTTGGCGATGTCCGGCTCGGCCGTGAGCTCGAACGCCTTCAGTCCGGCAAGGGTGTCGCGCAGGTTGGCGGCCGTCAGCCGCAGCTCGAACGGCGCCGGCGAAACCGCCGCCGCGAGCGCCGCGAAATCGACCTTGGCCAGCGGATCTGCCTTGTAGGTGTAATAGGAAGGGGAATCGATGGTCGGGCGCGAGGCGCCGCCGTCGCGTGCCACGGCGCCCCTCGGCACGCGATTGCGCGCCGCATCCTGGTTGCGCCGCCCGTTCGGACTGACCTGGCGATTGCCGGGGCGGCCATAGCCTTCGGGATAGATGGGACGGTATTGCGGAACGCCGAACAGCCGCTCGAAGAAGCCCTGCGCCTGCACCGCCGGTGCTGTCGCAGCGAGCCAGAGAGCCGCAGCCGCCGTCGCCAGCCCCGCCCGTTTGATGGAATACGCCATGCGCGAACTCACCGACCTGCCGGGCCGGCCTCCCTCTTCTCGCCCGACCATCAGATCGGCGCACAGTCCCGACAGCTGCCCCGTCGCCGAACCGGCGCCGGCTGGCCGGCACTATAGTAGTTCAGACAGCGTTCGTTAAGCCGCGATAAATTTTCAGAAATTCGGCTTCGTCACAATCTGGTGATCAGCCGATTGGCTCATCGGCCGGTGCGATCCCCGTCGGGATCATAGTCGCGGTCGCGCTCGCGCGGCGGCTTCCGGCCGCCATTGCGCTCGGCAGGTTCGTTGGCGCGGAAGCCACCTTGCTTCTCGGCGGCCGGGGCCGCCGGCGCATCCTTGGCATCGGCGTCGCGGTCCGCCGTCGAGCCCGGATCGGGCGCGCCTTTGGCCCGTGCTTCGCGCGGCGTCCTCCCGGTCGAGCCGGCGATCGTCCGGCGATCGGTGTCGAGCTTCTCAACCCGACGCTTGTCCTTGCCGTCCATGGCGCATGTCTCCTGCTTGTCTTCTCGCCTGGCCTAAGCAAACGTAGGGGTGCGCCGTTCGTTGCAGGGCGGCGTCAGATCTGTTCGGTGCGGAGTCCGCCGATGAAAAAGGGATACAAGGCCTTGCTTGCCGAGGCCGAAGCCGAAATCGAGGCGCTGACGCCGGCCAAGGCGGCCCAACTCATCGGCCGGGAGGACATCGTCTTCGTCGACATCCGTGAGCCCGCAGAGCTGGCGCGGGAAGGCGCGATCCCCGGCGCACAGTCCATGCCCCGGGGTGTGCTCGAATTCTGGATCGATCCGGAGAGCCCCTATCACAAGCCGATCTTCGCCTCCGGCAAGACCTTCGTGTTCTTCTGCGCCGCCGGCTGGCGCTCGGCTCTGGCGACCAAGATGGCGCAGGACATGGGGCTTGCCCCGGTCAAGCACATTGCCGGCGGGTTCACGGCCTGGCAGGCGGCGGGGCTGCCGACACTGCCGCCGAAGCGCTGACGCCGCGGCCAGGCCGCACGGCGCCAACTACCAGAGGCTCGCTTTGGCCCGTGCCGGCCATGTCCGATCGTAGCTGTCGGCATCGATGCTGTCGCGGCTTGCGGCGGCCAGGATCCGACCTGGCGTCGGCAGGCTTTTCGGATCGACGTGGCGGGCCGGATTCCACAGGTCCGACCGGTGGATGGCGCGGGCGCATTGAAAGTACACCGTGTCCACGGCTATCACCGTCACCGACCGGGGCGGCTGGCCGTCGACGGCGAACGAGGCACAGAGGCCGGCATCGGCCGAGATCTTGGCACGCCCGTTGACGCGCAGCGTCGTTCCCGAACCCGGCACCAGGAACAGAAGTCCGACGCGGGGGTCGCGAATGATGTTTTTCAGCGAATTGGTGCGGTTGTTGCCGCGCCGGTCGGGCATCATCAGCGTCCGCTCGTCGACGATCCGGATGAACCCGGGCTGATCGCCGCGCGGTGAGCAGTCCAGGCCTTCCGGCCCGGCGGTGGCCAGCGCCACGAACGGCGATGCGGCGATGAAGGCCGCATATTCCGGAATAATGCGATCGAGCTCTTTGACGATCGAAGCCTCTCCCGGTTCCCCATAAAGCGCTTCGAGCGCCTCGACCGATGCGATCCTCGTCATCGCGGATCCCTCGACAAGCCCTTCCGGCCGAGCTCCTCCAGATAGGCCTGGAAGCGCTGCTCGCCGTCATGCGCGAGCGTGTGCAGATAGGCCCAGGTGAAGATCCCGGTGCCGTGGCCGTCGTCGAAGATGATGCGCACGGCATAGTTTCCGACCGGCTCGATCCGGGAGATGGCGACGTCGCGCTTACCCGGCACGGTCACCCGTTGCTCAGGCGAATGGCCTTGCACTTCCGCCGAGGGCGACAGCACCCGCAGCAGCTCGGCCGGCAACTTCGCCGGCGGATGGGCCGGATAGGAGACGGTCAACAGCCTGCGGTCCTTGGCTACCCTCAATTCCGTCGGTGTCATGTCGGCATCCTCGCCCGCTCGCTTACGCCGGATCGGCTGCGGGGGAAAGAGGCCTGCGCCGACCCGGCCGGGGCCGCGGTCGAATGGGGCCGGATCACGGCCCGTTGACCAGCGCCAGGATCAAACTCTGGATGTTGCCGCCGTCGCGCATCTCGACCCGGTCGAACTCGCGGCTTCGCTCCCGCTGCGCCTCGGCCAGAGCCGCCAGCCGGCCGGTAAGCTCGACGCGAATCTTCTTGCAGCCGGGGTCATCGGCGACAGCGAGGCCGACGCTCTGCGCCTCGATCGCCTTGACCATGTCGGTGATGAAGCCGCCATGCACGGCCTCGTGCCGGCGCAGGCCCGCCACGAAAGTCTGCCAGCTCGCCTGCACAGCGGACGGCAGCGGTCCGGCGGCGCGCGGCAGCGTGGTGACGATGGTCAGCTTGGGAACGGCCTTGGCGAGCACGCAGGAGCGGCCGCGCGGCTGGTAGCTGCGCGTCCAGGTGAGCTCGAAATTGGTGTGGGCGATCGTCCGCCGGTCGCCATCGATCTTCGGGCCGCGCGCGCCGATCGACTGGTAGAGCTCGGCGCCGGAGGTGCCCTCGACCGCATAGGTCTCCGTCCGCTCCCTTGCCGTCCAGCCGGCCTGCGCGGCGAGCGGCATGACCCCGCATGCCAGAACCAACCAGCTCGTCACCGCCGCACGCTGCATGTCGAACCCCCGGGCGCCGCATGATCCCTCATACCCGTCCCCGCCACGCGTGCAAGGTCTGCCAAGCCGGCGAGCTGTCCCGAGTTCACCGGTGCGGTCGGACGGGGACGACGGAGCTAAGGCTTGCCGCTATCTGCCAGGGCTGAGAAGCGGCTGGCATAATATTCGGCGAGCGTGGCCAGCTCGGCTTGAAAGTTGGCGCATTGCGCATCGAGCGCCGCTTCGGCAGCGCCGAAGCGCATCGCCTCGCCGACCCTGGACATCTCCCAGGAAGCCGACCGGGCGAGCGCGCCGGCAAGCAGGATGAACCGTTCGGGGTCGCCGACCTGGTCGCCCAGCGCCAGCGCCGAACGCTCGGCACCGGGATAGGCGGCCTGCATCCGCGTAGCGAATTCGCGGCCGAAGATGGCGAGACACTCCCGCGGCACCGGCGCTGCCACGACCGGCCCCGGCTGGGCTGCTGCGCCGGCAGCAAGGAGCACGACCGCCAGCACACCCCGAAACCGCCGCCGCAGCCGTGCCCGCCCAGCGCACAGCACTCCGGCGCCGCCCCCAGCCCCGGTCATGCCTCGCTGAAGCGCCGGAGCCGGGCCTCGCGCACATCGGCGGCCTTGCGCCGATTGTAGTCGCGCTGTCGCGCTGTGATGCGCTCTCGATCGTCCTCATAACGGCGATGCTCGCGTTCCGCCGCGCACGGGTCGGAGCAGACCATGGCGCGCGGATGCCGACGACTGATGTCGGCGCCGCAAATGACGCAGTTGCGAAAGATCAGGGACAGAGGCATCGACCGGTTTCTTCTCTTTATCGATTGCGAGCTGTGGCTCAACCGCAGTCGGTGTCAGGCAACGCGCTCGAGCCGTCGGTCGGTAGCTCGGTCTTGGCCGCGGCCGAACATGGCGATCAGATTGCGTGCTTCGTCGAGCGGAATGGCATTCTGCTCGGCGAACCGCTCGATCAGGACGCTCAGCGTCGGCGCCGTTGCGCCGTGCCGGCCGTATTCTTCAACCGATCCGTTGCTCAATTCAGCACCCGCCTTCCTTGTATCGCCATGCCCGGCCGATTCTCGCCGTGGCGACCAGGCTCAAAATCCGGACCGCCCCGCTTCGTTCCCGGCGCAGGACCAAAGCAATTTGGCCGCGGCCCACAGTCTTTCGGATACCGGGACTTTCGGCAGGAGTTCGTCAGACTTTAGTCCGAGGCCGGCGCGGCAAAGACTCGATCGAGGCTTTTCACAGGATTCCGAGAAGCGAATCACAGCCCTAAGAGATCAGCGTGCCGGTGCGCAGCGCCGAATTGCCAATCTGCCCGCCTTGAATGATTTCATCTCTACAAATTCACCCGACGCCCGGCTGAAATTTTGGCCGGCGCCGGGAACCGTTGGCGCAGGAAGTTGGTTGATTGCTGTCCAAATCGTGGGTCGCCAGCGGAGATCGGTCATGACGCTTACCGTCAAAGAATTGTCCAGCAAGATGAGCGATATCGACTTCTGCATGCTCTCGACTAAAAACCAGGGCTCGCTCGCCAGCCGGCCGATGAGCAACAATGGCGACGTCGAATATGACGGCGATTCCTGGTTCTTCAGCTATGAGGACAGCGGCAAGGTGAGGCAGATCGAGCACGACAGCAACGTGTCGCTGACCTTTACCGCCGGCAAGGGGCTGCTGGGGTCACCCGGCATCTTCATCTCGATCGAGGGCGAGGCGGAACTCGTGCGCGATCGCAACGCGTTCGCCGAGCATTGGACCCGTGATCTCGAGATGTGGTTCCCCGACGGGATCGACACGCCGGGCATCGTGCTCATCAAGGCGCATGCCAACTCTATCAAATACTGGGACGGCGAGGAGCAGGGCGAGATCGCCGTCTGACCACCGGGTTTTCTGCTGCAGTCGTCGAAGGCAGCGCAGCTGGCCCGGAGCGGCCCACGCAAGAAGATGTGCGTGGACCGCCCCGGGCCATTTCGATTTCGGCTCATCTGCCCGCTTAGGGCTCCCGGCGCGTATAGATGATCAGCACGACGGCGCCGTCCTGCGAGCCGGACGTGTGCGCCGCGTCAGGTGCCCGGCAGCAATAGTCGCCCGCGCGCAAGGTTCCTTGCTGGTCGTAGAACGAGCCTTCGAGGACATAGATCTGCTCGAACTCGCCCGGATGCGTATGGCTGCCGGCAAAGGCGCCGGCATCGACCTTCATCAGCATCGTCTTCTCGCCGCGGGCGGTGTCTTCATAGAGCGGCTTGATCCAGAACCCTTGAGCGTCGGTCGGCTGCCAGTCGGCCGGAGCGGAGGAGAAGTAGCGCGAGCCGCTGACGGGCGCACTGATGGCCTGGCCGCGGCCTTCTCCTCCCCCGCCGATGGTCCAGGACGTTGCGTTGCGCTTGGCTGCTGGGCTCATCGGTACCTCCGCTGATCGAGTCCGCTCAGGAAACAGGCGAGATGTCGTAAAATCATCCTCGCGTTTCGGGGCGGCATAGTTCTTCACGTTCGGGGTCACCTGGCAAGAGAAGGCTGCCGGAAAGGCCGCAAACCGGAGATCGGACCCCCGAGGCGGCACAGCCGAGCGGGTCCCGCCACGCGTGTCGTCCGCGCCACGCTTGCCGAACCCCCCTTCACTGTGGAAACTGAACCTTCGACGATGAGGGGTCTCGACATGCAGGGCGTACTCGACCCTCAAGGGCCGATCGGTCAGGCCGAGCTGGTCATCCTGTTCGACGCCTTGGCCATCATGCTGGCCGTGATCGTGCCGGTGATCGTGCTGACGCTCGCCTTCGCCTGGTGGTTCCGCGAAGGCAATTCCCGCGCCCGGCGGCTGCCGGATTGGAGCTACTCCGGCCGGATCGAGATGATCGTCTGGTCGATCCCGGCCTTGGTCGTGCTGTTTCTCGGCGGCATCGGCTGGATCAGCGCCCATCGCCTCGACCCGAAAGCGCCGATCGCCTCGCAAGCCGAGCCGATCGCCGTCGAGGTGGTGTCGCTCGACTGGAAATGGCTGTTCATCTATCCGGCCGAAGGCATCGCCAGCGTCAACCGCCTCGTCGTCCCGGCCGGCCAGCCGATCCGCTTCCGGCTGACCTCCGGCACCGTGATGAACAGCTTTTTCGTTCCGCAGCTCGGCAGCCAGATCTACACCATGGCGACGATGACCACCCAGCTCAATCTGCAGGCCGACCGCCCCGGCAGCTTTGCCGGCCTCTCGGCTCAATTCAGCGGCGACGGTTTCTCGGACATGCGCTTCACCGTCGATGCGGTCGATCAGGGCGGCTTCCGCAACTTCGTCACCGAGGCGCGCAGCACGGGCCAGCCGCTCGACGCGGACGCCTACCAGTCTCTGGCGCGGCCGGGCGTCGTCGCCCAGCCGCTCACCTTCGCCGCGGTCGAGCCCGGCCTGTTCGACCGCATCGCCGCCGATCCGGACGGCAGCGCGGCTGATCCGGCAGGCAGTGCCGCCGCCCATGGAGGCCACTAACCATGTTCGGCCAGCTCACCTTCGACTCCATCCCCTGGGACCAGCCGATCCCGCTGGTGGCCGCGGCCGTCGTCGGCCTGATCCTCTTCGGCATCCTGCTCTACACGGCGCTCAAGGGCTGGTGGCCCTATCTGTGGCGCGACTGGGTGACCAGCGCCGACCACAAGCGCATCGGCGCGATGTATGTGCTGCTTGCCATCGTCATGCTTGTGCGCGGCTTCAGCGATGCCATCATGATGCGCTCGCAGCTGGCGCTCGCCGCCGGCGGCGCGCAAGGCTACCTGCCGCCGGAGCACTACAACCAGATCTTCTCCGCCCACGGCACGATCATGATCTTCTTCGTCGCCATGCCGTTCATGGTCGGGCTGATGAACTTCGCGCTGCCGCTGCAGCTCGGCGTGCGCGATGTGGCGTTTCCCGTGCTCAACTCGGTCAGCTTCTGGCTGACGGCCTCGGGCGCGCTGCTGGTCAACGTCTCGCTGGTCATCGGCGAGTTCGCGCGCACCGGCTGGCTGGTCTATCCGCCGCTGTCGGAGCGCCCGTTTTCGCCGGGCGTCGGCGTCGACTACTATCTCTGGGCACTGCAGATCGCCGGTGTCGGCACGCTGATGTCGGGCATCAATCTGACCACCACGATCCTTAAGCTGCGGGCGCCCGGCATGGGCTATATGCGCATGCCGATCTTCTGCTGGACGGCGCTTGCCTCCAACCTGTTGATCATCGCCGCCTTCCCGATTCTGACGGCGACCTTGGCGATGCTCATCCTCGACCGCTATCTCGACTTCCACTTCTTCACCAATGCTGCCGGCGGCAACGCCATGATGTATGTCAATCTGATCTGGGCGTGGGGCCACCCGGAGGTCTACATCCTCATCCTGCCGGCGTTCGGCATCTTCTCCGAGGTCATCGCCACCTTCTCCGGCAAGCCGCTGTTCGGCTACCGCTCGATGGTCGCCGCCACCATGGGCATCTGCGTGCTGTCGTTCCTCGTCTGGCTCCATCACTTCTTCACCATGGGCGCCAGCGCCAGCGTCAACGGCTTCTTCGGCGTGATGACCATGATCATCGCCGTGCCGACCGGGGTCAAAGTGTTCAACTGGCTGTTCACCCTCTATGGCGGCTCGATCCGTTTTACCGCCGCCGTCCATTGGACGCTCGGTTTCATCGTCACCTTCGTCATCGGCGGCATGACCGGGGTGCTGATGGCCATCCCGCCGGTCGATTTCGTGCTCCACAACAGCCTCTTCCTCGTCGCCCATTTCCACAATGTGGTGATCGGCGGGGTGCTGTTCGGGGCCTTCGCCGGCTACACCTACTGGTTCCCCAAGGCATTCGGCTTCACCCTCGACGAAAAGCTCGGCAAGGCGGCATTCTGGTGCTGGTTCTTCGGTTTCTATCTCGCCTTCATGCCGCTCTATGCGCTCGGCTTGATGGGGGCGACGCGCCGCATGCAGCACTATGACGACACCGGCTGGCAGCCGTTGATGATCGTCGCCTTCGCCGGCGCACTGCTCATCCTGGCCGGCATCGTTCTGATCCTGGCGCAGCTCGCCGTCAGCATCAGGACGCGCCAGGCGCGCCGCGACCCGACCGGTGATCCGTGGAACGGGCGCACGCTCGAATGGTCGACCACCTCGCCGCCGCCGCCCTACAATTTCGCCGTGCTCCCGGCGGTCGACGGCATCGATGCCTTCTGGACGGCCAAGCGCCATGGCGCGCCGCGCCCGCCTGTTCGGGCCGAGCCGATCGAGATGCCGCGCAACAGCCCGGCGGGCTTCATCATCGCGTTCTTCGCCACCGCCTTCGGCTTTGCCATGATCTGGCATATCTGGTGGCTGGCGGGGGCCGGCTTGCTCGGTGTGCTCGCCGTGGCGCTGACCCGCGCCTGGCAGACCGAGACCAAGCGCGACATCGAACCCATAGCGGAGGGCGCCCGCTGATGGACGCCGCCGATCCCGCCCGGGCCGAAGAGGTACCCCTGTCGCTGCGCGGCCCGGCGCCGGTCAGGGTCGTCGTCGCCTATGGCTTCTGGCTGTTTCTGCTCTCCGATATCGTCGTCTTCTCGGGCTTCTTCGCCGCCTTTGCGGTGCTCTCCCACGCCACTGCCGGGGGGCCGGGCGGCGCCGAATTGTTCGACCGCGGCCGCGTGCTGGCCGAGACGGCGCTGCTGCTTCTGTCGAGCTTCACCTGCGGCCTGTTCTCGCTCGCCGCGGCCCGCGACGATCGCCGTTCCGTCTATCTGTGGGCGGGGGTGACGGTGCTGCTCGGGGCAGGTTTCCTGGCGCTCGAGGTCAGCGAGTTCGCCGGCATGATCGCCGCCGGCAACGGGCCCTCGCGCAGCGCCTTTCTGTCGGCCTTCTTCGCGCTCGTCGGGGCGCATGGGCTGCACGTCACGGCCGGCTCACTGTGGTTTCTGGTCATGCTGGCGCAAGTCGCCACGCTCGGCCTGATCCCGATGGTGCGGCGCCGGCTGCTCTGCCTCAGCCTGTTCTGGCACGCGCTCGACATCGTCTGGGTCGGCGTCTTCACCATCGTCTATCTGGGAGCCGGCCGATGAGTTCCGCGAGAACCTGCCGAAAACGAAGTTCCCGGCGACTCCGAGCGCCGCGAGAGCGGTGTCTCGAGCCTCTTGATGGGGCTCGGTTTCTCCGTGGTGCTGACGCTGGCCTCGTTCTGGGCGGCCTCGACCGGTCTGATCTACGGACCGGGCGTGCCGCTCCTGCTCGGCGTGCTGGCGATCGCGCAGATGGGCGTCCATCTGGTGTTCTTCTTTCACCTCTCGAGCGCGCCCGATCAGACCAACAACTTCCTCGCTTTGGCCTTCGGCATCATGGTGGTCGGCCTGGTCGTCTTCGGCTCGATGGTGATCATCTCCGACCTCAACGACAACATGATGGCCTCTCCCCCGCCGATGAATATGCAGCCTTAAGCGTGGCAGATAAGCGCCTGTCGCTGCTTGGTTTTTTGATGTGGAGGGCACCCCATGGAGCGGCGAGCCGCGGCTGCGCTGGCAGGGTGAGACCGCTGGTGCCCCCGGACGGAATTGAACCGCCGACCTTCGGTTTACAAAGCCGCCGCTCTACGGCTGAGCTGTTTCGGCCCAACAACCTAAAAACGTTGGAGCTTTAGCTGCCATCACCACTCCCTGATTGGGAGCAGATTGGCGTTTTGCAGCAGGTTTGCAGCAGAAATTGCGGACATTTATTCGCCCGCGACGCCCCGATCAAATGTCCGCATTTTCTATTTTATGTCAGCTATGCAGCTGATTTCCATTGCCTATCATAGCTAGCCATTGTTTCGCAGAGGACCCCCTCAATGGACATCTCATTGGCCGAGCAAATCGCCGCTCGCTCGGCGATCGCGGCCGCCTCCGACGACCTGCTGCTCACCCGCGACGAGCTTGCCATCGTGCTCGGCATGTCGCCTGGCGGCGTCACCAACGCCGTCACCCAGGGCCGTCTGCCGACCCCGGTTCGCCTGTTCACGATGTCGCCGCGTTGGCGCCTCGGCGACATTCGCGCCTTCATCAAGTCGCGTGTGGTGGTGGCGTCGTGACCCTGCTCGCCGCGGATCCTGGTCTGAACAACGGCTTCGCCATCCACGACGAACGAGGGCGACCTGCTAATTGCCTCGGAGTTCCCGCAGCTCGGCGACGGCGCCGGCAAGCGGCTCGCCCTAGCGAACCTCAACGACGCGTCGTCTGCCAGTTCAAGGTCAACCAGGTGGCCCAAGCCCTGCCCTGCGGTGACTTCACCTAGAAGCGCCGGTAGTTCGATTTTCTGCGTTTCGTGACCGAGCACGTCGACTGCCCTCGACCTGAATGGTGGGGGAACGAGGAATCTTGATCGAAGCCTTGTCAAGTTCAGCGGGTGACCTATTGATGGGCGACCTGTCGAAGCGGTTTGCATCCTTTGCGGGCGAGGTCGCCGTCAAGCTCCTAGGCCAGCCGACATATCGCACTAGCACGCAACTCCGTTGGGGTCGGAAGGGAAGTTTTGTCGTCAATATTGCTGGACCGCGCCAAGGCAGATTTCACAGTTTCGAGACTGGGCAAGATGGCGATCTCGTGGACCTTGTCCGATGGATTCATGGCGTTGCCTACCGAGACGCTTTGACATTTCTCCGAGATCTCGAACGCTCAGGGCTGCCTCAGCGGTCTATGCAGGCCGCAATTGCCAGAACAGTTTCCCCGGGACAACGGTGGTCAGGAAAGGCTCAACAGATCTGGGACTCGGCAACCTCGCTGGCCGGGACCATGGGAGAGGCCTATCTCCGCACCCGCCGCTGCTATGTTCCGGAAGCACAGGACCTGCGGTTCCTCGCAGCAAGGGAGCGTCTTCCGTCCCTGGTCGCCCGCGTCACCGATCTCCACACTGATGAGCCCATGAGCCTGCATTTCATCCGGCTCGATCCTGGCACCCAATACAAGGTCGGTGGGTTAGCACGTCCAAATCTGGCCAATCATGCCATTGCTGGTGGAGTCGTGCGATTGACCCGTGCCACCGATTGCCGGGCGGCTCTTGGGCTTGCGGAAGGAATCGAAACCGCTCTGTCGGTAATTGCCGGTGGGAGAGGTCCTGTTTGGGCAACTGTCGGGGCTAACTTGTCAGGGCTTGAGCCCCTCTCGGGCGTCCGGAACATCAACGTCTGGGCTGACAACGACGAAGCCGGGATCAAGGCGGCAGAGACCTTTGCCGACCGATGGGCACTGGCGGGGCATGCTGTACGAATTCTGATGCCCGAAGAGCCGGGGAGTGACTGGAACGATGCCGTCCGGCGTGAAGGGTCGGGACAGGACAGATGACCCCGCTCCCGGACCCGGCCACGGTCCCGCCGCACCGACCGTCAGCAGCGGAAGACAAGACCGCCGGCCCAAAATCTCGCTTCACCTTACGACCGATTGGTGATGCCAAAGCGTTGCCAACTCGACGCTGGCTAGTTGATGGTCTGCTTCCCGAAGAAGCCTTGGTGGTTATGTTTGGCAAGTCAGGCGCCTTCAAATCTCTTCTCGCCCTCGCACTTGCATGTTCGGTGGCGACCGGAAGCCCGTGGATCGGCCGCCAGACCGTGAAGGGGCTAGCGATCTATGTTGCTGGTGAAGGCAGGAGCGGATTGCGCTACCGCGCCGCAGCCTGGGAGCAAGAGCACTCCATTAAGTCGGCAGTAGTCCTTGGGCTGATGCCCGGGGATTTCAACTTTGCTCGGACGGGTGACACAGATGATCTGATTGCGAGAATCAAGGCTGCCAGCCAAGATGCCAAACTGCCTGCCAAGATCATTGTTTTCGACACTCTCAGCAATGCCATCCCGGGCCAAGACGAAAATTTGCAGTCAGTGATGTCGCATGTAGTAGCTGACTGCAACAGGATCATTTCGGAAACTGGCGCAGCAGTTGTCTGCGTTCACCATCCGAGTAAGTCGAACGCAAACGATTTGCGCGGGAACAATGTGCTTGAAGGTCGCGCTGATACAATCTTGCAGGTCAAAAAAGAAGGCAAGTCTTGTTCTGTGGAGGTGAAAAAACAGCGTGATGGTCCGAGCGGCACGCATTTTCAACTTCGGTTGAAAGAGGTCCAATTGGAGATCGAGGATAAGGCAACCGAAATATCTTATGTTCTTAAGCTGGTTGCTGACGCAGAACCGAGCCCATCACAGGAAGCGTTCCTCAAACCTAAGAGTACAAAGTCCTCAGGGCGCGCCCTTCTCGCGTTGTTCCAGGGGATGGCTACCCCTGCCGACCAATATCGCAGGGCATCCAATGGGGACACCGACTTCTCAGTGCCGACCACCAGGGCGAGAGAAGCCGCATACGTGCAACTATATTCGGATGCCCCGACGTTAGAAGCCAAAAAAAAGCGATTCCAACGTGATCTGGACGCGCTGAAAGAGGTTGTTCGCCGAGACAGAGCCGGAAACTTGCTTGTTCCCTTCGCAGGCGAAAGAACCTGCGGCGACACTCCAAATCCCGTCACATAACATCGTCCTCCCTTGCCCGGACACCGGGACACGGGACAGGACAGGGACACACCCTATTGGGGGATGTCCTGTCCTGTCCCGTGTCCAGTCCGCGAGGATGACTTCCTTGCAAGTAGGGAGAAGGCGGGTAGCGTCCGTCAATGAGGTGTAGGTTTGGGTGCAGTCGCGGGTGGTCATCGGTCACGCGGCTTTCGGTGTGATCTGTAGCTGGGGCATCTCATCGGTCTGCGGCGCGGCAAGTTCGGCCATGCCCTCGACCTGCATGTATCGGGGCTGAAGCTGCCACTCGTCATTGGCTTCGAGCAGCACCGCGCCGATCAGGCGTGTGATGGAATCCTCGTTGGGGAAGATGCCGACCACGTCGGCGCGCCTCTTCACCTCCTTGTTCAGCCGCTCCAGCGGGTTCGTAACCGGTATAAGATTCGTGGTGCCGAAGTCCGGCTGCGGTTTCTTGTTCGCGGCGTATGGTGCGACCATCCGGGACAGAGGCACCGGGAGCACGAAGGTGCGGGCAGGCCGATGCACACGATGAGCTGCGAGCTCGTGTTAGTAGCTGGCCGCCTCTGCGACTCGCCCGGTTGCGCCGTGAGCGCGAATCCGTAGTTGTCGTGTCGCCCGCCGTTCCCGTCTTCCAAACTCTGACAGGAGGCGCGAATGCGACGCGTAATTGGGATCGATATCCACCGAACCTTCGGAGAGGTGGTTTTCTGGGAAGAAGGAAGGCTCCGCCATGCCGGCCGCATCGACATGACGCGAACGGCCCTGGAGGGCTTTGGCAGGATCCTGTTGGCGACGGACGAGGTGGTGATCGAGGCGACCGGCAACTGCATGGCGGTGGCCCGGGTGCTGTCGCCCTTCGTGAAGCGGGTGGTGATTGCCAATCCGCTGCAGGTGAAGGCGATCGCCCATGCCCATGTGAAGACCGACAAGGTCGATGCCGGCACCTTGGCCAGCCTTCGTGCGGCTGGCTACTTGCCGGAGATATGGACGCCGGATGCCGCCACCGAGCGGATGCGCCGGCTCGTTGCGCGCCGCTATCAGGTCGTGCGGCATCGCACCCGGATCAAGAACGAGGTGCATGCGATCCTTCACGCTCATCTGATCTCGAAGTGCCCGCATGCCGATCTGTTCAATGGTCGCGGTCGCGCCTGGCTGATGCGCCAGCCGGTGCCCAATGATGAACGTGCTGGGATCGAGCGGCACGTGCGCGAACTCGATCGGCTTGCCGAGGACCTGGCGATCCTTGACCGGGAGATAGCCGAAAGCACGATGGATGACCCGGCGATCAGGCGACTTCTGACCATCACCGGTGTCAATCTCACAGTGGCGGCCGGTTTGATGGCGGCGATTGGCAAGGTCACCCGGTTCAAATCCCCGCAGAAGCTGGTCAGCTACTTCGGCCTTAATCCCCGTGTGCGTCAGTCCGGACTCGGCGCTGCCCACCATGGGCGTATCAGCAAGGTCGGGCGGAGCCATGCCCGCGCCATGCTCGTCGAAGCGGCCTGGGCGGCGGCAAAAACACCCGGACCACTGCATGCCTTCTTCGTTCGTGTCCGCGCAAGGCGCGGTCACCAGGTGGCCGCAGTCGCCGTGGCGCGCAAGCTGGCAGTACTCGTTTGGCACATGCTAACGAAGGAGAAAGACTATCTGTGGGCGCGGCCCAGCCTGGTGGCCCACAAGGTACGGGGCATGGAACTTCAGGCCGGGAAGCCACAGAGGAAGGGCAACTCGCGCGGCTCAACCTATGCCTACAATGTCAAGGAATTGCGGAACCAAGAGACGCATATCGCCAGGAAGGCCCAGGAGAGCTACGAGAATTTCGTCGAAGCCTGGCGCCAGCGCTCGCCAAAGGAGAAGGCGCGCGGGCGCCTCAATCCAGCAAGGCTCGAGTAGGCTGCCTGGCGGCGCTTTCAGCCGATGCGCCGCGCTTCGCCACGAGGTCGCCCGCGCTGTCGGAAAAATACCACGACCAGGAAGAAAGCGCTTGTCGATCTTATCCGTCGAGTGGAGCTTCGACCTATGCTGGGTGGGGAAGGCCATGTAAGCGAGCACGTCGGCTTCAGCGTCGTCCATGCAGTTGCCTAGCTTCGGCCAGCGGGCGCGGAGCTGGTCGGCGACATGCCGCCAGGACTGCACCGCCGCGGCGTGACTTGGCTGGAGGAAGATCTGCCGGATCGCAGCCGCCACCATGGTTGTCTGGCCCTTGGGCACGTGCGCCAGCGCATTCCTCATGAAGTGGAGGCAGGCGGCAGCGCTGCCAGGTGGCGCCGACAACGCGGGTGATGGCGTTCTTCAACCCCTCGTGGGCGTCGGAGATCACGAGCTTCACGCCCTTGAGCCCGCGCTTGGCGAGGTCGCGCAGGAAAGTCGTCCAGAAGGGTTCGGCCTCGGAGGGGCCGATGTGCAGGCCGACGATCTCGCGCTTGCCCTCGGTCGTGACAGCCACCGCGATTATGGCGGCGACCGAAACGATGCGGCCGCCCTCGCGCACCTTGAGGTAAGTGGCATCCAGCCAGAGATAGGGCCACTCGCCGGAAAGCGGGCGCTTGAGGAAGGCGTTCACGCGCTCGTCGATGTCCTTGCAGAGCTTGCTGACCGACGACTTGCTGATGCCAGACATGCCCATGGCCTGCACCAACTCGTCGACCCGTCGCGTGCTGACGCCGGCGATCCATGCCTCCTGGATCACCGAGACCAGCGCCTTCTCCACCGTCTTCCTGGGCTCCAGAAAGCCGGGAAAGTAGCTGCCGGTCCTGAGCTTGGGGATCTTCAGGTTGAGGGGCCCAAGACGCGTCTCGAGCGTGCGGTCGCGATAGCCGTTGCGCCAAGTCTGGCGGTCAGCGCTGCGCTCAAAGCGGCCGGCGCCGATCACGCCGTCCACATCAGCTTCCATGACGATCTGCAAAACGCTCTCGGCCACAGAGCGCAGGAAGTCGGCGTCCCCGCTCTTCGCGAGCAACTCGGCAAGCGGTAGTCTGTCCTCGGTCATCGGGTGTTCCTTCAGGCTCGGTTGAAGTCCGCAAACTCCACCTTAGCCGCAGACCCTGATGACCACCTCAGCCTACACCCCAAAATCCACCACATCCGCGGACGTTACCAGACGGCGCACGTCACCTACGCACAAACGACAGGTGCGTAGGGGCTTCTCCGGTCTCCCTGTTGGAGACCAGAGAGTCCCTTCATGTCAGGATGTTAGGCCTTAGATAAGGTGACCAACGGTTCATGATCAAGAATTATGACCGCACAGATTCACCAACGATGAGCAACATAGTTGCTTGGCTCAGCATGGAAGCATGTTGGCGATAAGCCCTACCGGTCCTGGCCGTTGGCACCCTGACTCCCAGCTACGCTGTCGGTGTCGGTCTGGTCATTCCCTCTACGAAGGAGGGAAACGCCATTGATCTCGGTACTCCTCGACGAGGATGTTCGTTCCGTTCCTCTTTCCCGGGTCGATCCTTCGAGGAACACGCCAAGCTTGGCGCGCAATTCCGCCTCGATGTCCTCTGGTGGCCTATCCTTGAACCGTTCAACGGCATGGACTTCCCGGAACATCGAAACGGTATCGATCCGACCGAGGTGAACCAGAGCCGCGATGCGCTCCGATCCCTTGTTCTCCATGTCCTGGCTTTCAGCCAGAAGCCGAGAGAGAACGTGGCGTCTGATCGCTATGCTATCCCGCATCATCTCAGCACTCTGTCTCTGACAGAGGGCTTCGACCCTTGCTCTGATCTCCGGCTTTTGCCAAAGCCGGGACGCCGATTTATTGACCGTCTTGGCATTGCCGGTTGAAGCGTAGGCCTGCCGGTATGAATCGCTGAGATTCTGGCCTCTGGCCAGCAATTGGGCAAATACCTCCTGCCTAACCGTCAGGCCGTTCGCATCATGCACGCAGCGCGGCATAGCGTTCTCCTGAATACTAGATCACCGCCCCCATCCCTCGAAGCCGCAGCGACATTCAACAGTTTTGTCGGTCAGGTCGCCCCCTACCATTCGGTGATATCGCGAATTGCGCTCGCGGTTGGAGGCGGTGGAGTGAAGCCTTAGTCCTCGGCCCGTTTTGCTTACCTGCATCTCGATCAATCTCCCGATGCCGGTGCGATCAGTTCAGGAACTGAACACCTACTTTTGGCCGAGCTTCAGTCATCACCGATCACCGAAACACACGCGCCAGTACGCTGCTGAGCCGGCGGCTGGAATATGGAGCTATCCTCGGGCGATCTCGGACGTGCCAGTATAGTCGTTATTCAATGAGGTAGCAACTAGTGACAAATGTCGTCCGATACTTGCAAGTCATCTGTGACAACTCTAGACTCTATTTTACGCTTGAAAACCAGATACTATTCTATAAAGTATCCACATAGACCAGCGCGTCTTTTCCGCTCTTTCACGCTTCGACGAACGTGTTCGCCGCGAGGGTCTTGGCTCGCTGTATCGGGCATGAGCGTAAGCCGGCGGGCGCCTGCACACAGGGGGAGGAAAGCAATGCCTGACGCCCACATTAGAGCAAGGCTTTGGTATAAGTTGGCTACGCTCTCCAATCTCGAGGAGGCGCTTGACAAGCTAGCCCTTTTGACAAGCAAGGACCCGACTGCGAAATCGATCTATGGCGATTTTCGCCATGCTAGCGGCGATATCATCCAGCCCTTAGACGCGCGCCTTCGCATGATTGAGGTCCGTAAAAAGCCGACCTGACCATGCGAGTCACAGTTGAGCGGCATGGCCTCGCCGTCGCCCTCGCTCAGGCTCTCAAGTACGTAACAAATCGCACTGACGTTCCGGTGCTGTCGACTGTGCGGCTGCGGGCAGGTGGCGGCGAGATCGAGGTCGCAGTGACCAACCTCGACCTGCTCTTCCGGACCACCGTCGAGGCGGACGTCGAGACCGAGGGCGCGCTCGCGGTCAATTCCGGTCTGATCGCGGGCTTCGTCCGCGGCGCTGACGGATCTGATGTCGAATTGACACAGGCCGGAACGTTGCTGGAGATGCGCTCGGGAGGCGCACGAGGGCGCATCCCAACACTCCCCGCAGGCGATTTCCCTGAGCCCTTTGGGGCGGCGCCAGCTGAGGTCAATTTCGAGATCGACGGGGCTGAGCTTGCCGCCTGTCTCGAAAGCGTTGCGTATGCGATCTCGACGGAGAAGCATCGCTACTGCCTGACCGGCATGGGCTGGTCGATCCAGGACGGCCGTCTCGAATTTGCCGCCACCGACGGCAACTTCCTCTCGATGACCAGCATCGAAATGCCGCCCGGCGCTGAGTTGCTTGCGCCCGCAATCGTGCCTGATTTACAAATGCCGATGTTCAGCGGGCCGGTTCGCGTCCATAGTGCCAACACCTGGATCCGCTTCTCCGGCATCGATGGCGGCCGCCGCGTCGAGCTCATCTCTAAGCTGATTGACGGCACCTTTCCCGATTACCGGCCCCGTCATGTAGCTATTCTCAAGGAGGGTGATCGGTGCCGCGCTACTATGTCGACCTTCAAGACGGCGACGAACTGATAGCCGATGCTGAACCAGTTGATCTGCCCGACCGCGTGGCGGTTCGCCTCGCTGCGCTAGACGCCTTGCCCGACATTTCGCCCGACGAGATGATGCGCACCACGATTTGGGCGGCGCTCGCCGCTCTCGCATCTCATCGCACAAGAGCATAGTCAGGGGCCATTTAAGTCGTGCGTAAATGGGCAGCCGAGCCTTGCGGCCGCTCTGTCGGGGTGGGATGGGCAAATTTACCACGGCCTGAGCAGTCGCGCCTGGCTCGGTTTTCACCTTTACGCGGTTCGGCCAGACTATCGTCCAAGACGTCGCCGCTTTTTAACTTGGCGGCTGAGCACGAAGATCGGGTACGCAGACCCGTCCGAAGCCAGCGGGCCGGCAGCGCCGATACGGGCATCCCAACCTGTCTAAAATGCGCACAAGTAAACCGCGCTGATGGTGCCCGCCGCGATCAGGATGACGGCAAACAGTGCCCAGATAAAGCCTCCGGATTCGCGCGGCGGCTGCATCTCCGGTCGTCGCGGGTTGACTGACATCTTAAACCTCGCCCGGAGGGATCCGATCGCGACCGGTCCGCTGGGTTCCTTTTTGTCTCTACGCGCCAGAGCGCCATTCAGACCTACGAAAGCCCCTCGAGCTGACCGCCGTGGCGGCCATGCGCTCTCCGCTGGGCTTGGGGTTCGAAATCTGGAGGGGCAGAGAATTAGAGGGGGCCCGATCGCGACATCGGGCTCCCTCAGCGAAGCTGTTGCGGGGTGTTTTTGCAACAACATGGTCGAACCTGACCGATTCGATCAACGCTAGCGACTTAAATTTGATAGGGGAAGCGCCGGTATTGGTCTGACGGAAGCCGGTCCAAAGTCCCGAACTCCGCCCGACTCTTTTTGTGTTCCGAGAATCATGCGAAAGTGGGGTGCTTGCATGAAAACCCCATTTGGCTCAGCGGCGGCGGCATAATCTGCCGCCGCTCTTTTCTTCGTATCCGGACCTGTTGCCCCGACCAGCGGCCGCGCGGAGGAGGTGAGGGCGGGCCAGTCGCCACGCCTTCGCGACTGGCTCGCACGCCTGCCACCCTCTTCGGCCCGCGAGGCGGATGCCCACTGCTGCCGTGCTCGGCTTGGCTAGAGCCATGCAAAGCGCGCACAGTGAAAACCGCTTCTCGTCTCGGTCGTCTCGGTAACACTGTCCTGGGAGCGCTCACACGGTGGCAGCCCGGACGGTTTCGTGGAATGCCCTCTGCTGCGGTATTCGCCGCAGGGCGGGCCAGGCGGGGTCCAATCCCGGCGTCTTGATCAGCTCGCTGTCCCGGTCGACTGTCGGCGTGGTGATGACGCCGGCAATTCTTGAAAGGTCAATCAGCAATACACGGAATCCTCGACTGACTGCGACGTGAGGTGGAGGCGTTCGCCCCAGCATCGCCGCCTTAGCCGCCTCGGGCCAATGTTCAGTGACATTTCAGCCCTGCAACCAGCCAGCGAATTGACGACATCGCAGTGAGACAGGGCGCGACTACGAACTCCTTCGATTGCCAATCCGGCAACTCGAAAAAGGAGAAGGCCATGGACCGGTCGTTTGGGATGACTGCCCGCCCGCGCTCACTCAATTGGGACGAACTCAAGAAGGGCGCCACAATCGCTGAGGTCCGCGACCATTTGCGCCGCATCGATATGCTTTGCCACACATCAGCGCAGAAGCAGGCACCGGTACGCTAAGCAACATCGAACCGCCGGAGCCGCCTATCCTTCGCGCTAACTCCGCTCCCGCGAATCTCGGAATTTTTTGCGGGGCCGGAGCGCTGAAATGGCAACGCGCGAGTCGGCCCCCACGGCTCAAGGCTGGTCCAAGGCGGCGAAGCCGCGCGGCCAAAGCCGCCTTCCTGGCTTAACTGTTATGCGGGCGGTATTGGCTGCTGTGCTAGGGTCGGAATGACCACTCCGGGCTTGCGGTAGGTCCCTCGTTCGTGCCGCTCAACCCCAGCCCGATGCAGGGAGCAATCAGCGGCGGTCATTCAGGGGGTGCCGCTGCTTTCTTGTGATCAGGAGGAGGGTGGACCTTCGAGAATTGCTTCGTACGAAAGCCCACCCGACTGCTGCGTTTGGGCGGCGGCTAGTTAGCCTGGTGCTTAACCTTTGTTGCGGCAAGCGGTATTCGGTCCTGTGCTACGGTAGGAACGGCCCGCTCCGTACTGAGCCTCTCACAATCCCAAGCTCAAGCATCCATGATGGGGCGGTTCCGAGCGGACGGTCATACCAGATGCGGTGACCGTCCCCTTACTCTTCAAGGGGACGCTCCTCGATTATTCGCGCGCCAACCGTCTACCGCGGTCGGCTACAGCATGCTATTAGAGGCGACCGCTCAGTGCTGGAGTTGTAGTGCCCCCCGTTTCACCGGACACCCGACTACTGGGTTTGGGCTCGGATGAACTCCCTTGGGGAGCGCATGCGGAGCGCTGAATGAGGATGGATTTCGTTATAGTCGTCGATCCATCCGGCGATCTGCCGTAGCACGGAAGGCGCATCCGGCAAGGGGGATATGCGCAGGTAATCGCGCTTGAAGGTCTTCACGAAGGCTTCGGACATTCCGTTGGACTCGGGGCTCTTCACCGGCGTGAAGCAAGGGACGAGGTTCAGGGCGGCGGCAAAGTCGCGCGTTTCCTTGGCGGTATATGGGCTTCCATTGTCGGACAGATGCTCGACCGGGTGTGGAGCTCTTACGGAGCCGAAGCGCTTCTCGACGGCTTCGAGCATCATGTCACGGATGTCCGAGCCGCTGATGCCAACCCGGCTCACGGCGGTCCAGGCGACGATCTCCCGGTCGAAGGCGTCGATGATGAAGGCCATGCGAATGATCTCGCCGTTCCAGCAGGCGAACTCCAGGCCATCGGAGCACCAGCGCAGGTTTGAGCGCATGACCATCACCTTGCCGTCATGAACGCGCCGCTCGCGTCGGCCAGTATGGCGCTCCAGGAGCAGCGCGGCCTGCTGCATAATCCGGTGCACCCGTTTGCGGTTGACAATGGGCCGTCCAGTCCGGGCTAGTTCCCGGTTCACCAGCGCCGTGATGCGGCGGTAGCCATATGTCGGCCGCTCGTCGACGAAGCGGCGGATGAGCGGCAGCAAGTCTTCGTCATCGGCCTTGCGGTAAGCGCCCCGGGGCCTGGTCCCTCGGTTGTGCCGATCAGCGAGGTTGGAACGTGAGACGCCGAGCACCTCGGCGATCCGCTTCACCGCAAACCTCCCTTCGCAAGCGAGAGCGGCCGCAAGGTCAGTTTTTTTGCCTGCGACTTGGCGAGCGCTTCCCGGAGGATCTCGTTCTCCATGGTCTTGCGGCCAAGCAGGCGTTCCAGTTCGCGCACCCGCTCCTGAAGACGCCGGAGTTCCGAACTGCCGACCACGGGTTCGTCCGAATCCACAGCTGCCGTACCTCCCTCGCTCAACAGCCGGCGCCATCGGTAGAGAAGATTGGGCGCCACGCCATTGCGCCGGGCGACCGAAGACACCGTCTCGCCCGGTTCGAAACTCTCCTCGATGATCCGCAGCTTTGCTTCCGTCGACCAATGCCGACGCCGGGCGACGCCTGTGATCACCTCAATGCGCTGATACTCCTCGGACATAAGCCTATCCTCAAGCCTGTGCTTGAGCCTTTCTGCTTATGCCGGGTGGCCGGTCGAAATGGGGGGCAGTTCAGGAGTGCAATTTGCCGTTCTTTGCACTCCAGCACGAAGGGGTGCTTCAGTTAGCTCTAGGGTGCGGCGGTCATCAATCAGGCAAGGTGAACGCCGTCTTTTTTTAGCAACTGCTCCCCAAGCGCATGCTCTTTCCGCACAGTCAGAAGGGTGGACTTTCGAAGATTGCGTCGCACGGAAGTCCACCCAAACCGTGTTTGGGGCACGGCAACGACTAACATAGCGCATTAACATATGTTGGCAAGGCTTGATGTCATGTGCTAAACGTTGGAAATAGCCGCTCCGTGCTGCGGCCGGACCTCGTTCGCTAAAACATTGTCCGGCTCTGCCTCACTCCGCCCGAATGAGGTGAACATGGAGAGACTGGGCGACGGTCACCTGCAAGGTGGCAGCCGCCTTATTAGTTGCGCGCTGCCCCTCCTGGCATGCTATGGGAAAGAGATCGCTCTGTCCTGATCCGATAGTAGCTCTCGGCTCACGCATCCATCCTTGATGCCCCAACGGAGCGGTTAGGAGGCGCCGGTCACTTTGAAGGAAGGGTGGCCGCCGCCACTTTATTTAGCCGTTTAAATTTCGATATTGACCCACTCTGCAACAGGTCCGTCATAGTGATCCGGCTTGTCTCTTTCTGCAGAGCAATACGGTGTTGGGCGCCCGTCGCCTTCCCTCTCGAAGTCTAGGCGACGGACGCCTCTGGTGTGGCTGTTCGACAGCAGATCACTTTCGCAGGGATGTTGTGCAAAATTGCTTCGATCACGGGTGCGCTGTCACCGGCGACGTGCTAAAAATGTCGCGGCTGTTCCGTGTTGAGCCAGGGACCCCCTCCGGCTCATCACCCTACCCTTATATCCCAAACGGA
Organism: uncultured Alphaproteobacteria bacterium; assembly: GCA_963791325.1. GTDB lineage: Bacteria > Pseudomonadota > Alphaproteobacteria > Rhizobiales > Rhizobiaceae > JBEVJK01. The sequence goes on from CAWBRU010000023.1 coordinate 310,107, forward strand.
ACGGTCCAGAGGCGACGGTCACTTTTCAAGTGGTGGGTGACCGCCGCCTCACATCTTTTTCCATTTGACCGATTGCTCAGCTCGCCGACGTAGCGAGTAACGAGATTAGGCCCGGGCTTGTCTGTTCGGATGAGGCGGCTCAAATCTTTTGCCAGATAATTTGCGGCCCTAGGTTGTGCTATGTTGAAGCTACTAGGGGTCCCTGGTCGGGGGGTGGGTGTTCAGGTCGGGCGCAAAGCTGCTGGACGCCCACCCTTACGCGAGTTCAGTGGACTTTCCTTTCACCAGGAGCTGTGACGCCGCGAACCGTAGTTGTTCTGCCCCAGCAATTTCGGTGGGCTTTATAAACTTCTGAGTTGCGACTGCTTAGTTCCAATGACCTCCGCCCGCCATTGGCTAATATTGCTGTGGTGTGTTATATTGGCAATGGCCGCTCGATGTTGGGCGACGGTCGTTTCCTTGATGGCCGCCGTCTTTCCAAGGAGCGGACCCAGAAGGAACTAAAACCGGTGAAACTCTCCCCAATAATTGCGGCCCTCACCCTAGCGTTTTCTTCCATCCTACCGGCGGCGGCGGTGCCGATACCCACGGCACGCCCGGCGTATGCAAACCTCGTTCACCAAATCGGTTGGCGACACTACAACGGCTATCACCGTCAATGGAATGGGAATCGATATTGGCGGCACGGCGGTGGTTATTACAGGCCGTATTATAGACCCTATTACAGGCCGTACTATAGACCGTACTACCGGCCCTATCATCCTTACCACCCCTATTACGGCCACTACCGGCATTACCGCCCCTATTACGGCCACTATGGGCACTACCATCCCTATTACGGCCCGGGTTATTACAATGGGTATTACTGGGGACACGGTAGCGGCGTCTCCATCATCCTGCAATTCTAATCGAAGAGCGGTATCAGCCACCCACGGACGATCATTCGCGCTCTGGTCCGCTATCGCACAATCCGATCAGGCTGCTCCTTCGGGATGCATTGTAAGCTGCTCCTCTATTTTCTCCGTGATGAGCTGAGTACCTGCTTGCGTTCGCCGGAACGACAGCGGGGTTCCTTCGCCGCACGGAGTGGTGAGTTCTCGATCCCAAGGCGATCACAATGTCAATCAACTGACCGTGGAATAAGTCGCCTTTTGGCGTCTCGTTTGTAAAGCTATTTGTAGGACAATATACTAGCCGAGCTGCACATTTCCGGATGCCTCACCGAACTGATGGTTGCCATGATTTCGGGGCTCACTACTGTCGGACCGCTCCAACGGCGACATTCGGTAATGCTCGCTGTCTGCATCGGGCCGGGTTTTGCGTCTGAGCCGGCTGTTACAACGGTTAACTACCCCAACATCAAGTCCTTGGGAACGTTGCTCGCGACGGTCGTGATCCGATTGGCACCGGGGTCTCTGTCGCTCGGATTACCGGAGCACCACTATAGTAAGGTCCTGAAATCGCCGGTATCTAGAAAGCTCTCCAGCATGTCTCGATAGGGCTTGATCTCAATTTGGTTTTCCCTGAGCCAGTCGGGATTGTAGTAGGTAGAAGCGTATCGGTCGCCACCGTCACAGATGAGAGATACCAGCGATCCTTCCCTCCCTTCCGCAATCATGCTCGCCGCGATCCAACACAGCCCAAAAAAATTCGTGCCAGTGGATCCGCCAACCCGCCGAAACAGCCGATCCGACAACACATGCATGGCTGCAATCGATGCAGCGTCAGGTATCTTGATCATATGGTCGATTACACTTGGGACAAAAGACGGTTCGACACGCGGCCGTCCAATACCCTCAATGCGTGACGGCTGCAGGCAAGTTGCCTGACGATTGCCGCTCACAAAGCACTCATAGAAAGCCGAATGCTCGACGTCGACGACGCAAAGCCGCGTGTTGAAATTTCGGTAGCGGATATAGCGCCCAATCGTAGCCGAAGTCCCCCCTGTGCCTGCGCTCATCACGACCCAGGCGGGTTCAGGGTACTGTTCTGCCCGCATCTGGTCAAAGATGCTCTGGGCGATGTTGTTGTTGCCACGCCAATCAGTCGCGCGTTCGGCATAGGTGAACTGATCAAGGTAGTGTCCGCCGGCCTCATCGGCCAGTCGCGCAGCCACATCATAAACAGCGGTTGGCCTGTCGACGAAATGGCAAGTTCCGCCGAACCGCTCGATCGCCTCAACCTTCTGACGGCTCGTAGCCCGCGGCATAACAGCCATAAACGGCAATCCCAGAAGATGCGCGAAGTAGGCCTCACTCACCGCCGTTGAGCCCGAGGAGGCTTCCACCAGAGTCGTGCCCTCCATAATCTTGCCGTTGCAGATCCCGTAAAGGAACAACGAGCGCGCCAGCCGATGCTTCAGGCTCCCCGTCGGATGAGTGGATTCGTCCTTGAGATAAAACGAAACACCGCGCAGACCCCGAAAAACTGGCTTGATCAGATGGGTGTCGGCCGATCGAAGGCCATCTCCCTGAAGGATATTGATCGCATTACGCGCCCAGTCCCTGTCGTCCCGGGCCGGCAGCGCAGGCACCAATAGGCCTGGGGAGTAGCGTGAACAAACAGACACTCAAACCTCCCGGTCGAGCGCAACTCGGCATCAGCTTCACCTTAGCCGATATTTGTAAATGCTAAAACAGACCGTTTGGACGACTGCATCGTCGCGCCCGGTCCAAGTCATCGGCCGACACGGGGAATCCGAGTGGCCGCACCGATCGTCTGGCTTGTGCGACACTCGCATCTCGGCGGTTACAGTGTCAGGCGAGGACATTTGAGCGGACGAGGCAGCACAGACCCTCATCCACCCGGCTGGAACTCACGGCTCGAGCAAGTGCGAAGTGAACCCCAACTACTCACCGGCAAGCCCCGCCTTGCGAAGCCCATCGACCACCCGCTCGAAATCGGCAGGGTTCTTGTAGGGGAGCACTTTGCGGCGGTGTTCCAGGGAATAGTCAGGATTGACACGAAACACCTCCTGCCACTGCACTCGCGCCTCGTCGAAGCGGCCCAAGTGACCGTAGCTCGCAGCTAGCAGTACACGGGAGACGTCAGTCTCTGGGTTACGAACAAGTCGCCGCCTGAGACAAGCGACGGCATCCTCGTACCGGCCCAGTTGGAACATCGCTTGTGCCCTGAAGTGCAACCACAGGTCCGGATAATACGGGTTCAGGGCCATTGCCCGATCAAAACAGGCAAGCGCCTCCTCGGACCTGCCCGAATAGTGCAGCGTGTTGCCGAGACTTTCGTGCCCGTCCGCAAGATTTGGGGCAAGCGAGATTGCACGCTCCGCCTCGCGGAGGGCCAGGTCGTGCCGTCGCAAATGCAGATTGACTATGCCCAGCGCCCAATGCGCCCTGGGATTGCTGTCGTCGAGCGCCACTGCATGTGTCGCAAACTCTTCCGCCTGTTCCGTCGATGCCGACGTCGACGAGCTCCATCGGTTCATGTAGTCCAGCCCGTGTGTCATAGCGAGCAGCGCGTAGGCGGAAGAAAACTTCGGGTCCAGCTGGATGGCGCTTTGCAGCAGTTCCCGAGCCCGGTTGTTTTGCTCTCTCGTGAACCGCCACAGCAGCTCTCGGCCGCGAAGAAAGCAGTCATACGCTTCCAGGTTGTCGGTTTGCTCGGTTACGAGCCGCTGTTGATCGGCCTGCGTCAGATTAAGTCTAAGGGCGCCAATGATGTGCTGTGTCACGTCGTCCTGAACAGCAAAGATGTCGGTCAGGTCGCGATCGAAACGCTCCGCCCAAAGATGTCCGCCCGTGGCCGCGTCGATCAGCTGCGCAGTGATCCTGACCCTGTTGCCGGACTTGCGGACGCTCCCCTCCAGCACGTAGCGGACACCGAGCTTCTGGCCCACCTCCTGAACGTTCACGTTCCTGCCCTTGAAAGTGAACGACGAATTGCGGGCGATCACGAACAGCTGCGGCAGCTTTGACAGAGCTGTGATCGTGTCCTCGGAAATTCCGTCCGCGAAATACTCCTGCTCGGCTTCGCCGCTCATATTGACGAACGGAAGTACGGCCATCGAGAGCTTCTGCGGCGGCGCTGCCAAAGCCGGAGCGGCCGGAACTTCCGCGGTCGAAACTGCCGTCGCTTGAACTGCGGCGCCGACCTGCAGGGAATAGACTCGGATAGGTTCGGCGATGTTCTTGAGCTGGGTGATGCCGAGATCACTGACTGAAATGTCGAGCCTCGCCTTGACCTGGCGATAGGCATCCTCGGACAGGCAGATGGTCCCCGGCGCTGCAACGCCTTCCAGGCGCGCGGCGATGTTGACGCCATCGCCCATCAGGTCGCCGTCGCTTTCTTCCACCACATCCCCTAGATGGATGCCGATCCGGAATTCGATGCGCCGGTCCTGCGGCACGCCGGCATTGCGCTCGACCATGCCGTTCTGCACCTCCATGGCGCAGCGCACGGCGTCGACCACACTGCGGAACTCGACCAACGCTCCATCGCCGGTGCGCTTGATCACGCGCCCATTGTGCACCGCGATGGTCGGATCGATCAGATCGCTGCGCAATGCCCGCAACCTGGCCAAGGTGCGAGCTTCGTCCGTACTGGCGAGTCGACTGTATCCAACCACGTCTGCAGCCAGAATGGCGACAAGCCTGCGATTCTCGCTCATGGGCCCGTCCTCCCCCTCAGCTTCACGATACCAGGAAGACAGAGGAAGGGGGAATTTTCGGGTTTGGGCACGACCGCGGCTCGCCATTTTCGAGGTCACCAGGCGATGTGCAAGCCTGGGCAGTGACCAAGCCGTTCTCGACGCTGACAGGCCGAGAGTCCGCTCAGGGCGGGCTAGGATCGACCGTCCTCGCGAGATCGGCTGACAGCTGGTCGATCAAGTTGGCTGCCCTGTGACCGCAGATGTGTATGCCGGCGAACCCGGGCGAGCGGCTAGGTGGCACTGAAGGCTGTTTCCCGGTTGCTGCCCGGTTCGATGACCGGCAAACCAGTTGTGCATCCCGGAAGGCAGTGGCAAATCCGCCGACGGCCTGGAGCTAAGGACGGCGAAAATCTGACCGGGAGGCCTTTCGGCAGATGAGTTTTTCCGGGCTAATCGCCTCATTGGAGACGTAGAAGGCAGTTCCGCTTTTCGGCCGCAAAGCGGGCCTCTTACATTCGCCGCAAGGGCCGCTTCTGGGCGCGAGTGCGACCTCCTTATCAAGCGCCGGTCGCCGATTGAGGCAAGTGGAGGTGTGCACTTCCGAGACGGTGAACTTGGCACTGACCGCTGCTTGCGTTCGGAGCCTCCGGCTGATGCCCGAGAGGAGATGGGGAAGAGGCCCCTATAGGGCGGGCAGTCTGAAGGCCACCGCGAACAAGGCTTCGACGCACTGTGGGTGTAGGTTGAGCCGGGCGAACCGGATAAGCAGTCCGCGCCCGCATGGGCGCGGACACATCCGTTCCTTGTCAATAGTTATGCCGCCACCCGGCATCGGTGAACTGGCGTTTCCTCTTTGGCTCGTTGAAGCAACGCGCACTCGTGGCTGGTAACGGCCCTGCTAAATCTCTGGCTGGCTCGCGGTTGTGCTGAGGGCGAATGCCTTGATACTGTGGCTGGGGATCTGTTGGAACATCCTGCCCGAACAGAGCAGCCATTTTAAGCTCCCGCGCAGCGTGGCATCACCGCCTCTGTACTCTTGAGTTCGGCCTGATTTGCTGGAAGAGGCGATCCGACTTCCCAGAAAAGTGCTGCCCGCCTCCACCTAGACGAAAAAGATCGATCGATGAGATTGATCGACACCACCTGTCGAAAAAGTTGCCGAGCCCGAGATTGTACGATTTTTAGGAGCCAAGGCGCCGCCCCCGCGGTAAGCTTGTGGATCCGAGGCGGCGGCTAGTGCCGCCGACAGGGGAGAACAAGGCGATGACGCAAGGAATGAACCCGGCCGCACCGCACCACCTGCCGCCGTTCATCACCGCGCCGGGGCAGACCGATGTCTTTCTCGTCGGATGTGCGATCTTCATCATCATTGCGGTGATCACCTTGGGCAGTCTCTACTTCCGTCTTCATGCGCTGCCGGAGCATTTGTCGCACGGCAAGGCGAGCAAGCTGCAGTTCGAGGTGGTGTCGGTGATGGCCCTGCTGGCGCTCTTCACCCACAACAGCTGGTTCTGGGTCGCCGCTCTGCTGCTGGCGATCGTTCCCATCCCCGACCTCTACGGTCCGCTGGCTGGGATGGCCGAGTCGCTCGCCAAGATGGCGAGGTGGCCCCGTCGCCGTGGCGATGGAGTTGCGTTGGATGGCAGCGAACCCGGCAAAATGCTTACTGTCGATGGCAATGGGCGCGACCTTGACCGGCATACTGCGTCGGCGGTGACGCTCGCCCCTGACCTGGCGCCCCGACATCGACGGGCAAGTAGAACGGCGCCCAAAGTCTGAACGGATCGCAAGCCTGAAACGTCAGGGGCCGGGGCGGGAGGAGGCGTAGCATGATCGAGCTATTCCTGTGCTCGGTGTTCACCATTCTTCCGGATTTCCTCTACCGCCGCTACGGCCAGGGGAAAAAGATCGGCACCGACATCACTCTCTACTCTGTCTGGTTCGAGCTTCGCTACGGGATCACCGCCTGCCTGTTCCTGACCATTCTTCTGCTGACTGTGATCCTCTATTTCCATCCTTCGACCAGCAATGTGATCTCGTTCTACCGGACCGTGCCGATCCTTCCGGAAGGCTCCGGCAGGGTCGAGGAGATCTTCGTCAACGTCAGCGACAAGGTAAAAGCCGGTCAGCCGATCTTCCGGCTAGACGACTCCGAGCAAAAAGCCGGCTTGGACACTGCCCAGCGCAAGCTCGCCGAGATCGGCGCGGCGATTGAGCTGGCCAAAACCCAGCTGGTGGTCTCGGACGCGCAGATCAGCGGGGCCGAGAGCGCCTACCGGCAGGCCGTCGACGAGCTCGCCACCAGGACCGAACTCAAGGCCCGCAATTCGCCCTCAGTCGCGCCGCGGGAGATCGAGCGGCTGCAGAATGTCGTCGACGGACGCCAGGCTGCCGTGGCGGCAGCAATCGCCGGCAAGCAGACGATCGCGACACAGATTGCGACGGTGTTGCCGGCGCAACAGGCGAGCGCCACCGCGCAGTTGGCCGAGGCACAGGTCGAGCTCGACAAAACGATCGTGCACGCTGGCGTCGACGGGATTGTCGAGCAGTTCACTTTGCGAAAGGGGGACGTCGTCAACCCGCTGATGCGTCCCGCCGGCGTGCTAGTTCCCTCTGAGGCCGGGCGCTGGGGAGTCATCGCCGGCTTCAATCAACTCGAAGCCCAGGTGATGAAGCCCGGCATGGTGGCCGAGGTCGCCTGCGTGTCGAAGCCGATGACCGTGATCCCGATGGTGGTGACCAACGTCCAGGGGCTTATCGCGGCCGGGCAGTTGAGGGCGTCCGACCAGCTGATCGATGCGCAGCAGGTGAGCCGGCCCGGAACGCTGACCGTCTATCTCGAGCCGATGTTCGACAACGGCTTCGAAGGCATTCCCCCGGGTAGCACCTGCATCGCCAATGCCTATACCAGCAACTATGACCGGCTCGATTCTTCCGACGTCGGCACGTTCGAGAGCTTCGTCCTACACGGGATTGACACGGTTGGCATCGTCCATGCCATCGTCCTGCGCATCCAGGCGCTGCTCTTGCCAATCCAGACCCTAGTGTTCTCGGGTGGGCACTGAGACGACGCCAACGATCGCGGCGGAGGGAGAGCGTCAGGATGCCGTGGTCTTGAACCCAGCCTTGGCGAGCCCCTCCAGCAGGTGGGCCTCGTCCTTGGGCTTGATGCTGCGCATCCGGATCACCTTGGCCAGCTCGGTCAAGAAATCGGGGGCTGCCTTAGCGAACCATTGCCGTTCGGCCTCAGCCTCCTCCCGGCGGCCGAGCTGGCCATAGATGGCGGCGGCGATCACGTGGTAGATCGGGTTGGCGGAAAGCTTCGCCTTTCCGATCCACACCCCGGCGCTGCCATAGTCGCCGAGCATGTAATAACAGAGCGCGACCACGCTCTCATAATAGCCGAGCGGTCCGGGATTGCGGTCGAGCACGTTGAGCATCAGATCGCGGCCGCGCGCCCACTCGCCAGTCAAGGCCAGGCGTAACCCGTATTCGGCGAGCAGCTCGGTGTCGTTCGGATTGATGGCGATAGCGTGCGCCCCGACCTTCATCGCGGCCTGGACGTCCTGGCTGAAGAACAGCGCAGCCATATAGGACTGCAGCGCACGGGCGTTGCTGGGATCAAGGTCGACGGCCCGCCGTGCGGCGTCGAAGGCGCGCTCGAGCGGCGGGGTCGAGCCGCCGCCGACCGCATAGCGGAAACGGACCTCATCAAGGTAGGTGAGCGACAAAAGCGCCCAGGCAGTGGAATAGGTCGGGAACGCGACTGTGGTCTTTTTCCAGGCATCTCTCCACGGCGCTGTGGGCCTTCGGATTGAGGTCGGCCCGGTAGGCATAGTAGGCGAGCGTGCACTGGTAGGCGGCCCAGTCGTTCGGCGTCTCACGCTCGAGCCTTGCGGCATCGGTGCGGAAGACCACGCCATAGGGCTGGGCGACCGCAGTTGCGACCTTGGCGGCGATGGCCAATTCGCTGTCCAGGAGCTCGGCGGGGTCGACTTCCCCGTCGTAGTTCTCCGCCCAGACCACCGAGCCGTCGGCGATGTCGATTAGTCGTACACTTAACCGATAGCGCCTGTCGATCACCCGCAGCGCGCCCGAAGCTGGTACTGAATCGGATCGGCCATGCCGGATGACGTCGGCTGCGGCCCGGCCACCACCTCGATTTCGCGGAAGGACGCCAGCTGGCGCACGACTTCCTCGGTCAAGCCCTGGGCGATGGCCGCCGCGTGCGGCGCGTCGCCATCGTTGGTGAACGGAGAGACGAGCAGCCTTGAAAGCGACGGTGTTTGAGTTCTCGACTCTGCTTCAAGGGCCGGAAGGCGCCCGTAACTCCACCCGGCGATCAGGCCCGGGCCAATGAGCCCAACCACGAGCAGGAGTAGCCAGGCGAGACGGTGCCAGTTGCGCCACTGCTTTTCGTCGACAAAAACCTGGTCGCTGCTGCCGTTGATGTCACGACGGGTAAAGATCGGGACATAGCCGCCCTTGGGGATCGTGATGATGATCGGATCGTCGGCGCCGGCGACCAGATAGTAGTGCTCGAGCGCGCGGCGCACGCGCCCCGCCTCGATCCTCACCACAGGATCGACTGAACCGTCGAAGGACGAACCCCGCCCCAGCACATCGGTTGCGATGGAGAAAGCCTTGATGCGGTCTGCCCGGCCGGAAGCAACTCTTCGACGATGTAGCTCAGGAAGCGTCGAGCCCGCTCAGGCACAATGAAGTCCGCGCTTTCGAGCACAGATGCAAGCTCTCGGCGCACCAGCTCAGCGGTCGCTGAATCATAAGTCGACAGGGGGGCAGCCACGCCAAGCCCGACCACCAATCCCTCCTTCGGCGGCTCGATGCATGTTCGTTACGGTATTTTACGTTAGCTGCCGGGACGAATGAAAGCAAATGTGGGATCCTGACCGATCTCAGGGAACAAGGGCCTTACACATGAGCCCTGGCGTGTCTCTTGCCTGTCGGCTTATGCCCGAACTTGCAATTCGGATCAGAGTGCTGGCGATGCACAACAAGTCGTTCGTGGACCTCTGCGACGACCTTGCGGCAGCGCAATCTGCACTTGAGTTGGTGGCCCTTGTCCCTGAAGCTCTGAGGCAAAGTCGACTGTCCGAATGCGAAAGCTGGATCGTTGACCTCTGCGATGAGGTCCGGAGGGCGGTCCGCAGCAGCACAGCTGGCCAGGCGCCGCGTTAGAAGCGCGGCGCCTGGTATTTGAGCGGCGCAAGGATTAGGGCCTTTCCTGTGACCAATTTGCCGAAATCAATCACCTACCGCCGCGAGTGGTTGACTCCCGATGTGCTTTCCGGCCTGTCCATCGCGGCGGTTGGCCTGCCCAGTGCCATCGCCTACCCGGCGATCGCCGGGCTGCCGCCTCAAGTCGGCCTCTATGCAGGCATGCTGCCGCTGGTGGGCTATGCTCTGTTCGGGTCGTCGCGCTACGTGATCGTTGGACCGGATGCCGGTACGACCATCGTGCTCGCCGCCGTGCTCGCCTCACTCGGCCAGACCACAGCCTCGCAAAACGTCGTCATTGCCGCCGCGGTTGCGGTCATCGTTGGCCTGCTTTGCGTCCTGGCCAGCCTGCTCAGGCTCGGCGTAATCGCCAACTTCCTGTCGCGCCCCGTCCTCATCGGCTTCATCAGTGGCATCTCCATTTCGATCCTGGTCGGCCAGATCGGTCGCTTTACCGGCGTCAAGCTGGATAGCGACGGCCTGATCCGTCCGATCGTCGAAATCACTCGCCGTTGGGCGGAGGTGAATTGGGCAAGCCTGGTCCTGGCGATGTTGCTCTTTCTCATGCTGCGGCTTCTGGCAGCGCGCCTGCCGGCCATTCCGCGACCGCTCGTCGCCATCTGGTGGCCACCGCACTGTCGATGCTCTTGAATCTGCCGGCCCACGGCGTTGCCGTGATCGGCGCTGTGCCTTCCGAGCTGCCCGCCTTCCACTTGCCTGTCGGCACTCCGGTGCCGCTCGATCAGCTCCTGCTTGGCGCGGGAGCCGTGCTGCTGGTGAGTTTCGGCTCGGGCATCGTCACCGTGCGGAGCTTTGCTGCGCGTACCGGCGAACGGATCGATGCCAATCGCGAACTGATCGGCTTCGGCGCGGCCAACATTGCCTCGGGCCTGTTCGGCGGCTTTCCTGTGACCGCGTCAGATTCGCGCACTGCCGTGAATTTATCGATGGGCGGCAGAAGCCAGGTCGCCGGCGTGGTCGCCGCTCTGTCGCTGATGCTGGCGGTGGTGTTTCTCAGCCGTCCGTTGAGCCTCGTTCCAACCGCCGCCCTGGGCGCCGTGCTTGCCTCGGCCGCGGTCTCATTGATCGACGTCCCGGCCTTCGCCAAGCTCTGGCGAACCAGTCGGGCCGAATTCCTGTTCGCCTTGATTGGCATGATCGGTGCCATCAGCCTCGGCGTCCTGCAAGGCGTGATCGTCGCCGTCTCCGCGACTCTGGTCTACTTGCTGATCAAGGGTCTGGCGCCGCACGACGCCCTGCTCGGCCGAATTCCCGGCCGGGAAGGCTTATTCAAACTGCATCGGCACCCCGATGCGCGCGCGATCGAGGGCCTTACGCTGTGGCTGTTCCAGGGCAGCCTGCTGTTTTTCAATGCCGAGCACGTCAAGGACCGCCTCGACAGCTTGGCGGCATCCCTCCCTGCCGGAAGCTGGTTCGTCCTGGACGCCAGTGCCGTCGTTGACGTCGACACCACCGCGGCCGCGATGCTGGAGGACGCGCTTGGGCTGTTTGAGGCAAAAGGAATTTGCTTCGGCATCGCGGAGCTGCACAGCGAGCCGCTTCTTCTTCTTCGCCGATCGGGCGTGCTGGAGCGCATCGGACCGGCAATGGTCTTCGATGATCTGGAAGATGCCTGCGCCGCGTTCGAGCGACGAACCGCCTGACGCATGGCTTACGTCGGGGCTCCGCCACGTTACCCGAGGCTACGCGATCATACGGGCATGTGGCGCGGGACATGTTGCGCGCGAGTTGATACGCTAGATGGGCTGAGTTGGTTCTCAGGCGGCTAGGCGAGCAACCTTCAGCAAGACAGGGCCGAATTTTGGGATTGATCATGGGTACAAAAGTCACGCTCAGATCGCTCATCCTGATTTTTGCGACCAGCTGGTTGATGATGTGCGACGCGCATGCCATCGAGCAGGCCTTCGAACCGATCGAGCCGACGGCCTCCGAAGCCGAGGCGCAGATCGGGCAGCGGCAGCCCACCTTTCCGTTTGATGTTTCCTTTGGCGTCGCCTTCACCACCAACTATGTGTCGCGGGGCATTACCAACTCGGGCGATCATCCTGCCGTTCAAGGCTACGTTGAGCCGAGCATCGGACCACTCTATCTGAACGTCTGGTCCTCCAATGTCGATTTCGGTGAGGACTTTGAAGGCGCAGAGATCGATACGGCAATTGGGGTGAGGTCAGAGTTCGGCCCGCTTTCGCTCGACCTCGGCTACGTCCACTATTTCTATGCGCCCAAGGACGTCAGCCCAGACTATGGCGAGCTGTTTGCCAAGGCCGACTACAACTACAACGACAGGTTCACGCTCGGGGCGCGCGTCTTCTTCGCCCCTGACTACAATCAGAGCGGCGACACAGCGACCTTCGTGGCCGGCGGCATCAAGGTGCCGCTGCCGCATGATTTCTCCGTTTACGCCGGCATTGGCTATCAGTTTTTCGAAGATCCAAAAGCGTTCGAGCAGCTCGCCTGGACGGCGGGCGTTTCCTACAGCTGGAAAGCCCTGACCTTCGACGTCCGCTACTGGGATACCGATCTCAGCGACGACGAGTGCGTGGCGCGCAGTGGTTTCGCCAATGGCTGCGATGCGCGAGTCGTTGCCACGGTCTCACTCGATACCGCCTGGTCGACACTCAAGGAGCACTTCGGCCGCTGAGCGCAGATCTGGGAACTCAAAATTGGAGGCAGCAATGGCTGAAACGAAATCTTCGAGCGGGAACAATCCGATCCCCAGCGCGGCAGACCTGCGCAAGCTGATGCTTGATAAAGAAATGGCCGAGATGGAGAAAGAGGAGAAGGCCAGGCGACTGAAAGCGAAGGAGCATGAGGACGTTGCACAGACGTTCTTGACCGAACACGTCACCGAGGCGGAGCGGGCGAAGATCCAGCGACTGGTCCGCGCTGCCGTCGAGCAGGGCAAGACCGAGGCGCTCGTCTATAGCTTCTCCAGCGATCTGTGCACGGACGGCGGACGGGCGATCAACAGTGCCGCGCCGGGCTGGCCCGATACGCTGCAGGGCAAAGCGCGCGAACTCTACGACCGGTACGAGGAAGCGATTAAACCGCGCGGCTACAAGCTCAAAGCCATGATCATCAATTTCCCCGGTGGGATCCCCGGCGACGTCGGCTTTTATCTATCCTGGGGGTGACTCGGTGAACTCAGAGCCGCTCTTTGAACTCGTGCCCCTCGGCTCCGAACAGACAGGTTGCCGGTAAGGGTCTGATTGTGCCGATTGAGGCAACTCACCGGAACAGAAATAAAAAGGCCACAGAATTTGCCGATCGCATTCCTTATTCTATTCTTGCTGATCACGCTGGTCAGTGCGCTGACGTGGATTGTCTCCACCGGCCAGTACGGCCGACCGCTCATCCCGAGCTTTGGCCCCGCCGCCGCACCGCCCGCGATGGCCGGCGCGACGGGGTGAAGCCATGCTGCAGGAAGCTGTGCTCCCCGCCCGAGAGGACGCGCGACAGAACGCTCTCGGGCTCACCGCGTGCACGGCGCTGGTGGTCGGCAACATGATCGGCTCGGGCATCTTCCTGCTGCCGGCGTCGCTCGCTGCCTTCGGTCCGATCTCGCTGGCCGGCTGGGTGCTGACTTCGCTCGGTGCGCTGGTCCTGGCGGTGATCTTCGGCCGCCTGTCGCGCCTGGTGATGAAGACGGGCGGTCCCTATGCCTATACCGAAGCCGGCTATGGCGACTTCGCCGGCTTCATCATCGCCTGGGGCTATTGGATCGCACTGTGGACCGGAAACGCCGGCGTTGCGGTCGCGCTGGCCGGCTACGTCGGCTTTTTGGTCCCAGCCGTCGCGGTTTCGCCCGCTCTCAGCCTGGCTGTGGCCCTCGCTGCCATCTGGATACTCACGCTGGTCAATGTCCGCGGCGTCGCCGAGGCAGGTTTTGTCCAGATCGTCACCACCGTGCTGAAGCTGGTGCCGCTCGTGCTGATCGGCACCATCGGCCTTTTATGGATCGATCCGGCAAACTACACGCCCGTCAACACCGGCGGCACGTCCAACCTTTCCGCCGTCTCGGCTTCGGCCGCACTCACGCTGTGGGCCTATCTCGGCCTGGAATCCGCGACGGTGCCGGCCGGCGAGGTGGTCGAGCCGGAGAAGACAATTCCGCGGGCGACCATCATCGGCGTCCTCATCGCCGCAGCAGTCTACATCGCCGTGACGACGGTCGCGATCGGCGTCGTTCCCTCGGCCGACCTCGCCAGGTCGTCCGCACCGCTTGCCGATGTCTCCAAGACGATGTGGGGACCGCTGGGCGGAACGCTGGTCGCATTCGGCGCGGTGATCTCGACCTTCGGCACGTTGAACGGCTTCACGCTGCTCACCGGCCAGGTGCCCTACGGCGCCGCGCTGGACCATGTCTTTCCGGACTGGCTGGCGCGGCTCTCCCGCTTCGGCACGCCGGCCAACGCGCTCATCTTCTCCAACCTGCTCGCCTCGCTGCTGGTGATCATGAACTTCTCCCAAGGGCTGGTCGGTGCCTTCAACACCATCATCCTGCTCGCGGTCATGTCGAGCCTTCTGCCCTACGCGCTCTGCTCGCTGGCCGAACTGATGATCCTGGCGCGGCGCGGCCGGAGCGAAGCAGGGCGCGACCTCCCCAAGGTGGCCGTCCTGGGTGCGGTCGGCTTCCTCTACGCAGCGCTCGCCATCTACGGGGCAGGCGCCGAGACCGTATTCCTCGGCTTCCTGCTCATTCTCGCGGGTATCCCCATCCACGTCTGGCTGAAGGCGCAGCGCGCTCGCATCGGCGCCGCTGGCGGGCTTTCGCACAACTGAGGGAGATTTCGACCATGCAGTTCGGCGTCCATTCCGAGATCGGCAAGCTCAAGAAAGTGATGGTGTCGCGGCCCTCGCTCGCCCATGCGCGGCTGACGCCCGGCAACTGCCACGACCTTCTCTTCGACGACGTGATCTGGGTGCAGAAGGCGCGCTCCGACCACGCCGATTTCGTGCTCAGGATGAAGGACCGGGATATCGACGTCTATGACATCCAGGACCTGCTCGGCCAGGTGTTCGAGACCTCGCCCGAAGGGCGGGCCTTCGTCCTCGACCGCCGCATCAACGACAACTATGTCGGGCCGACCTTTGCCAAGCTGCTCCGGCCGTGGCTCGACGAGCTTGAAGGGCCCCTCCTGGCGCGGCACCTGCTGGGCGGCATCGTGCTCGAGGACCTGCCGGCCGGCATGATCACCCCGCTGATGCGCGATGTGCTCTCGTCCAATGAGTTCATCTTGCGCCCGGTGCCCAACGCGCTCTTTCAGCGCGACCCGTCCTGCTGGATCTACAACGGCCTCACGCTCAACCCGATGTTCTGGCCGGCCCGTAAGCCGGAGACGCTCTATCAGCGCGCGGTCTACAAATTCCACCCGCTGTTCACCAAGAACGAGTTCGAGATCTGGTGGGGCGACGGCGACGAGGATTGGGGCAATACCAGCATGGAAGGCGGCGACGTCATGCCGATCGGCAACGGCGTCGTCCTGATCGGCATGGGCGAGCGCACCACGCGCCAGGCGGTCAACCAGGTGGCGGACCGGCTGTTTGCCAAGAAAGCTGCCGAGCGGGTCATCGCCTGCGTCATGCCGAAGTCGCGCGCTGCCATGCACCTCGACACCGTGTTCTCCTGCCTCGACCACGACAAGGTGACTGCGTTCCGCGAGGTCGTCGACCAGATCGCCTGCTTCTCGCTGCGCCCCGACGGCAATGGCGGCATCGAGATCCGCAAGGAGGGCCGGCCTCTCTTCGACGTCTACAAGGAGGCGCTGGGGCTCGCCGACCTGCTGGTCATCGGCACCGGCGGCAACGGCTTCGAGCAGGAGCGCGAGCAATGGGACGACGGCAACAACGTCGTCGCGCTCGAGCCGGGCGTGGTGGTCGGCTACGACCGCAACATCCACACCAACACACTGCTTCGCCGCGCCGGCGTCGAAGTCATCACCATCGGCAGCCAGGAACTGGGACGCGGCCGCGGCGGCGGCCACTGCATGACCTGCCCCATCCTGCGCGATCCGGCCTACTGATCAACCAAAGCACTTCGGGAGGACTGTCATGGCTTTCAATCTCAAGGGCCGCAGCTATCTCAAGATCACCGACTTCACCCAGCGCGAGATGCTCTATTTGCTCGATCTGTCGCGGGATCTGAAGCGGGCCAAATACGCCCGCTCCGAGCAGCCGGCGCTGGCCGGGCGCGAGATCTGCCTGATCTTCGAAAAGACCTCGACCCGGACGCGCTGCGCCTTCGAGGTCGCGGCCTACGACCAGGGGGCGCACATCACCTATCTCGACCCGAGCGGCAGCCAGATCGGCCACAAGGAATTGATGAAGGACACCGCCCGCGTGCTTGGCCGCATGTTCGACGCCATCGAATTCCGCGGCGCCGGCCAGGGCATGGTCGAGGAGCTGGCACAATACGCCGGCGTGCCGGTGTATAATGGCCTCACCGACGACTGGCATCCGACCCAGATGCTGGCCGACATGCTTACCATGGTCGAGCACGCCGACAAGCCGCGCACCCAGATCAGCTATGCCTTCCTCGGCGACGCCCGCAACAACATGGGCAATTCGCTGCTGGTCATGGGCGCGATCATGGGCTGCGACGTGCGCATGGTGGCGCCGAAGGAGAACCAGCCCCACGAGGAGGTGCAGGAGATGGCGCGCCGGCACGCAGCCGAGACCGGCGCCCGCATCCTGATCACCGACGATATCGATGCAGGCGTGAAGGGCGTCGATTTCGTCCACACCGACGTGTGGGTGTCGATGGGCGAAGCCAAGGAGGTGTGGGAGAGCCGCATCAAGCTGCTCAAGCCCTATCAGGTCAACAAGGCGCTGATGCAGAAGACCGGCAACCCCAACGTCAAGTTCATGCACTGCCTGCCCGCCTTCCACAACACCGAGACCAAGATCGGCAAAGAGATGGCGGAAAAATTCGGGATCACCGAGATGGAGGTCACCGAAGAAGTGTTCGAGAGCCCAGCGAACATCGCCTTCGAGCAGGCCGAAAACCGCATGCACACGATCAAGGCGATCCTGGTCGCCACCTTGGGGAACTGAGCCATGGGACGCGTCGTCGTCGCCCTCGGGGGCAATGCGCTGCTCAAGCGCGGCGAGGAGATGACCGCCGAGAACCAGCGCCGCAACGCCAGGCTCGCGGCCGAGATGCTGGCGCCGCTCTGCCTGGAGCACGAGACGGTGATCACCCACGGCAACGGCCCCCAGGTGGGGCTGCTTGCGCTGCAGGAGCTGGCCTATGAGGGCGAGGACTATCCTTTGGACGTGCTCGGGGCCGAGACGGTCGGCATGATCGGCTACATGATCGAGCAGGAACTGGGCAACATGCTGCCGTTCGAGAAGCCGATCGCTACGCTGTTGACAATGGTCGAAGTCGATCCGCACGACCCCGCCTTCCGCGACCCGACCAAATTCATCGGCAAGGTCTACACGGAAGAGGAGGCCCGCAACGAGGCGGCCGACAAGGGCTGGCAAGTCAAGCCGGACGGCAAGCACTGGCGCCGCGTCGTGCCCTCGCCGCTCCCCAAGCGCATCTTCCAGCTCCGGCCGATCGAGTGGCTGCTGGACAAGGGCACGGTGGTGATCGCCGCCGGCGGCGGCGGTATTCCGACCATGTACGAGCCGGGGAAGGAACGCCATCTGGTCGGTGTCGAATGCGTCATCGACAAGGACCGGGCCTCGGCCCTCCTGGCCAAGGAGATCGGCGCCGACTTCTTCGTCGTCGCCACCGATGCCGACGCCGTCTATCTCGATTGGGGCAAGCCGGAACAGAGGGCGATCCGCTCGGCAACGCCGGACTCGCTCGATCAGTTCGAGTTTCCCGCCGGATCGATGGGGCCCAAGGTCGAGGCAGCCCAGGACTTTGCGCGCGCGACCGGAAAGCGCGCCGTTATCTGCGCGCTGCCGGATGTGCCGGCTGCGGTGCGTGGCGAGAAGGGAACGACCGTCGACGTGGCGGCTGGGGAGATGCGCTACGGCTGAAGCAAAAGAGACTTATTCCGCGACCCGACAGCTCCTCCTGCGTCCAGCGACCCTTGCACCGTGGCGGTCTTTGCGCCGGGGTGCTCTCATCGGTACGGGCTTCGCCGGAGCACGCCAATCAGCAAGATCTCGCCGCCTGCCGAGCCGAGGCGCTCGGAGGGTGCGCGCCATCATCAGTTCGTCGGGCCTCCGCACAACGCTTCTCAGCCGCAAGGAGCTTGACCAAGTCGCGCGATGCATGAAGACGAAGGGCTGCCCCGGATCGATGACACGCAACGCCCCTCCGACGTCGTGGGCATTGTTCATGTTTCGAAAAACCCTTAGCCTCGATCAATGCCTTCGACGACGCGCGGCAGACGCGCGCCTCTCGGGTCAGTCGCCGGGATCCGTGACGAGCTCCCAGCTATCGTCCGGATCGAAGGTGTTGATCGCTGCCGCGATCTTCGCCGAGTTTGGTCCGAGGTCCTTCTCGTAGACCGTGCCGTGTTGATTGACAGTAAAAGTCATCACTCCGGTGCGATCATACTCTACGGGGGTGGCAATCACCCCGAAGCCAGCGATCATGTTGCCATTGATGACATAGTCATAGGCGCCACCTGCGACATGAGACCCTTGCCTGGTCAGCACGCGATAGCGGTAGCCGAAGTAGCCGCGCTTAGCTGACGTGGCCAGCTCGGCCTCGCTCAGCTGCGGGCCGATTGGGCTGTCGGGAACGCCGTCCCCGGGCTGCCAAAAGAGACCGTCATACGCCCCCGGCGAGCTGATCAGCTTCTGTGCGTATTCGTTGACCCCATCCTGGTCCCAATCGGTGGCGCGATAGAGCTCCTGGGCGTCAACGATCTGCCTCAGATTGGCGATCGTGGTGAGCTCGTTCTCGCCGATCCGCCGGTTGATCACCTCCTCGAGGCCGTCCACCGTCTGGAACGACCATTTGCCATCCTTTCGCACCGCCGGGAACGGGAACGGCCAGAGCTGGTCACCGAGGAGCAGCATCACCCGATCCGGATCGACCTGCTTCACCCCGATCGATTTGGCCGCCTCGGCCTGGATCTCCGGCAGCGACTGCGTCACCTCGTCCGACTTCTCGATTTGCGCTGGCGAAAGCCCGAGCAGAGTGGCCAGTTTCGCCTTGTCACCTTCTGCCAGGACGGCCCGGAACTGCTTGACCAGATCGTCGCTCGACCCGAACGACGGTGGCGGGCCTCCGACGAATGCCCTGAACTCGCCGAGATCGTTTCGAGGCGCATCCTTGGCGGCCACCGGCGCCGCCAAAACAAGCAGCGCGGTGGCGCCGAGCAAGGCACTTGCAAATGTGCGTATCATCTCAACAGCGTCCCCCGTGCCGTGCAGTAGCCCCAGGTCATCGACGTCCTCCTCGGCCACCGCCACGACCGCCGCCGCGTTGCACACCTCCGCCACCGCGTCCCCCACCCCGGCTTATCCCGCCACCCCGTGGGCCGCCGCCGCGGCTCACCGCTCCGCGCGAGGAATAGTTGGCAGTCGCCCGACCCGGCCGCGGGTTTCCGATCGCCGAAGGCTTGCTCGGGCGGTTGTCAATGCGCGTCGCCGCTTTCGGCCCCGACGCCTTCTTCTGAGCGGCCTGTTTGGCCGCCGGCCTCTGCCCGGCCTTCGCCGCCGGCCTCTGCCCGGCCTTCGCCGCTGGTCTTTGCCCTGCCCCGGCCGCAGGCCTTTGGGAAACCTTTGCCGACTTCAGTTGATCGCCGGCCCGTTTGGTATCGGGCAGTTTGGCGCCCGGCGCCGGCAGCTGTGCGCCAGGGCGTTGCTTGAGCCCTTCGGCGGCGTTCTTGCGGATGTCCTTGCCCTTCAGATCCCCAGCGCGGACCTGGCGATCGATCGGGCCTCGCGCGGCGAGGTTTTCCCGGCCGCGCCGCGCAATATTGTTAAAATCCTTGCTCTGCAGGTTCTGCTTGAGCTTGCTGCGATCGATATTGGCATTAGTCAGGTTGAGCTTCGAGCGGTCGATATTCCTCAGGTCCAGGTTTTTCAGTTTGTTGACGTCGATCTTGTCGAGATCGATCTTGTTGAAGTCGATATCGGCGCGATCGCCGAGATTAACGTCGATGTCGAGATCGCCGCCCCAGGTGCCCCAATTGTCCCAGTCAACGACCGCCGCAAAAGCCACGCCCGTCGTCAACGCTGCCCAGTAGGGAGCGGTTGGATAGTAGTAGGACGGATAGGAATCGTAGACGATCGGCTGGCTGGGGATCACATAGCCAGGCTCATAAAGCATTTCGGGCGGATAGGTGGGGACATAAATTGTCTTGGGATCGGCCGAAGCGATGATCACATTCTCGCCCTCGTTCTTCACCTTGACCTTGTCTGTCGACTTCAGAATGTCTTTCGAAACCGCCTCGTCCCGGAGCTGCTGGATGGCGACAAGCAGGTCTTTCTGCTGGTTGACGGCCGCCTCTCCAAGCTGCTGGGTCCAGTCGAGGTCGTCACTCATCATCTCCAGGACTTTCGGATAATTGAGCAGCGAAACGATGCTGCCATCCCATTTCTGGTTGGGCTCCAAGTCCTTGTCCTTCTGTTTGTCGTCAAGAAAGCGGGCCGCCTGCACGACCTGCAAGGGATAGATCGAAGCCGAAATGCAAAGAGCAACGAGATCGTCCGGGTAAAGCGCGATCGGCGCCGCCAGGACCTCGAGTTCCTCAAGCGTTAGCGCTGCAGTTTCTTCGGTTTCGCTTGCAGCCGGAATTTCGTTACTGCTCGGCGACGGTCGTTCAGCAGACTGCTGCGATCTCGCGACCCCCGGCAGTCCAACTGCCACAATCAGCCCGATCATGGCCGCTGCGAATTTACAAAGCATTCAAGACCTCTGCGCTGAGAGGTCAGTTTAAGCGGCATCAACTGCGAAGTGCTTGTAGCATCGCGTAGCATCTGGAGGAAGTGGATCAGCAGCGCTGCTCGGCGCCCATCGGTGCTGTGCGCAAACTTGCCCGCTGCTCTCACCCAAACCCGTTGCTCGCACGAGGCAGTTCGCTACCGTACGTTACGTCACAAGGGTTCGCCGCAATCTACGAGTTCAGACGGAATTTGGTGGGCTGAGGGGATGACGCCAGCCGGTCCCATCTTGCCTGATGATGAAACGATGGCTCCGAATTGAGAGGGGATGAACAATGCCAAACACCGCTGCCCGCTTCCTAGCCGCCGCTGGGCTCCTTCTAACACTCAGCGACGCCGCACAGGCGGCGGGGCTGGATGCCGTGCAGGGTGCCTGGACCATGGTGGGCAGCTGCGAGGATGCGTTCAAGAAAACGGGGTCAAAAATTACCTTTCGCCATCCAGGGTCGTCGGCAACGAACGGTGTGATCATCAGTGGCAACCGAATCCAAGGTGCCAACATGACATGCACAGCCGCTCGAGTCCGGAAGGTCAACAAGACTGACTACACTGTGATGATGAATTGCGCGACCTCGCTGATGTTCGATACCGTGACGACTGGCTTTCGTGTTATCGACGCCGATCGGTTCGAGCGCTTCAATCCCGGTTTTCCGGAAATGACCTTCCCGTACACACGGTGCAAACTTTAGCGGCGCTTCGCTTTCGGCGCGGTCTCGACATACACCGACTCTACCCGAACATACACGCCTCTCGGCCCTGACTTGTCCTAAGATTCTCGCAAAGCCCCGCGGGGCTCAACCTGGTTCGACTGAACGGAGGCCGGAGGTGGACACCAAACTGGAACCCGAGCAAGAAGGTCCGGAAGACTCGGCCCAGGACAAACTGACGGGTAAGCAGTATGTCCGGGAGCTCAGGAAGCTGCAGGAGGAGCTCTGCGCCGTTCAGGAATGGGTCAAATACACCGGCCAACGGATCGTGCTCGTCTTCGAGGGCCGAGACGCGGCCGGCAAAGGTGGCCTGATCCGGGCGCTGACCGAACGCGTCAGCCCGCGTGTGTTCCGGGTGGTGGCACTGCCTGCCCCGTCCGACCGGGAGAAGACGCAGCTCTACATGCAGCGATACCTGCAGCATTTTCCGGCCGCCGGGGAGATCACCATATTTGACCGCAGCTGGTACAATCGTGCGGGCGTCGAATATGTAATGGGATTCTGCTCGAAGGAGCAGCATGCCGAGTTCCTGAAGCTCTGCCCGCCCGTCGAACGACACATTGTCGAGAGTGGCATCATCCTGCTCAAATACTGGCTGGAGGTCGGAAACGCCGAGCAGAAGCGACGCTTCGAGGCCCGCATAAGCGACAGGCTGCGGCAGTGGAAGCTTTCGCCGATGGATATCCCGTCGCGTGAGCGCTGGTATGAATATTCGCGCGCGCGCGACTTGATGCTTGATGCGACCGACACGAAGCACTCGCCTTGGCATATCGTGCACTCCGACGACAAACGGCGCGCACGGCTGAACTGCATCTCGTGTCTGTTGTCTCAGATCCCCTACGAGCCGGTGCCGCGCGACGAGGTGCGCCTGCCGAAACGATCCAAAAAGCATGCCTATGACGACGCCACGCCGATGGCGGACCGGCGCTGGATCTCGGAAAAATACTGAGCCCGCATGCTGGGAGGGCAACTGACATGAAACGCTATTTACCGATTGCGCTCGCGGTTGCGATTTTCGGCTTCGCTGGCTTGGCTATGGCTGCGGAAATGGATATGTCGAAGCTCACCTGCAAAGAAATCGGGCATATGCCGGCCAGCAAGACGATCGGCATTGCCATATGGATGAATGGCTATGTTCATGGCAAAGCTGGGAACGCCGTGGTGGACGGCGACATGGCAGAGGCCAATGCACAGAAGATCGCTGCCTATTGCAAAAAGCACCCCGACGCCACCTTGGCCAGCGCCATAAAGGCCGTTGCCAAGCTATAACTCCTGTTCGTCATCGCGAAATTCTACCCATGGCAAAGCTGAACTCGGGATCTCCTCCATCACCATGGGCTCGCCTGGGCTTGGTCCGGTTTTGTCGGGATCATCGATCGGCAACGCTGCCGTTGACGAGGGTGATTTCGAAGAGTTGGTCTACAAACGGCGATTTACCCGATTGTTCTGTTCCGGGGCTCTTGGACATGGCAACCTAGCATCTGATCACGAGCCGCAGATCCAGTCACCCGTCTGTCGTCGTGATAATTCGGGTGGCCACTCGACTGCCCGGAGGACATCCATGGCAGAGTTGATCCCAGACAAGGTGAGGCTTCCACACCAGGACCTTGGCCGCGTTACGCTGACCGTCGTGGTCATCGCTGGACTGCTGATCGTCAGCGTCTGGGTGCTGCTGCCGTTTCTCCCTGCAATCCTCTGGGCGACGACTTTGGTCCTGGCGACCTGGCCGCTGATGCTCCGGGTGCAGCGCCATGTCGGCAATCGGCGTGGCATCGCCGTACTGGTCATGACGGTGGCGATACTGTCGATCGTGATCGTGCCGCTCTGGCTGGCCGTTAGCACCATCGTCGGCAATTTGGATGTGGTCGACGACCTCGTCCAGACCGTTCTGTCGTTGCGCGTCCCGCCACCGCCCAACTGGCTGGCAGAGGTTCCTGTCATCGGAGCGCGCGCCGCAAGTGCCTGGGCGAAACTAGCGTCGTCCGGTGTCGAGGCGCTGGGTCCCAAGCTCGCCCCCTACGGCGGGGCGTTTGCTCAAGGGGTCGCATCAGCGGCAGGAAGCCTAGGCGCAATGTTTTTACAACTGCTTTTGACGACCGCGATCGCGGCGGTCATGTATGCCGGCGGCGAAAAAACGGCCGCGGCGGTCTTGCTCTTTGGCAGGAGACTCTCCGGCGAGCGCGGAGAGCGGGCCGTACAGCTGGCCGGGCAGGCGATCCGCAGCGTGGCCCTCGGCGTCGTGGTGACTGCTTTGGCGCAAAGCGTTATAGGCGGGATCGGGCTATGGGTGGCCGGTCTCCCTTTCGCAGGCTTGCTGACTGCATTGATGTTTGTGCTGTGTCTGGTTCAGCTCGGCCCGGCTTTGGTGTTGGTTCCGGCTGTGATCTGGATGTACTACTCAGGCGACTCGCTTTGGGCGTCCGTGCTGCTGATCTTCACCGTCGTCGCTCTGACGATTGATCAATTCTTACGTCCCATTTTGATCCGCAGGGGCGCGGACCTGCCGATCCTATTGATCCTCGGCGGGGTGATCGGCGGCGTGATTTCGTTTGGCATCTTGGGCATCTTTATCGGCCCGACCGTTCTGGCAGTGGCCTACACGCTGCTCAACGCTTGGATGGCTGAGGCCCTTCAGCAGAAAATCACTGATACCACAATACCTCCACACGTGTAGCGAGCTACTCCACGGACTCCGCCGCAGAGACCTCAATCGCGCGCCCATCGAGCGCGATGTCCGGAGGACCCTGGTAGCCAATGTAGTGTCGGCGGTCAGAGTGCTGTTTGAGGCCACTCAGTCGATGATGTGATACCCGCCGTCAATGTAGAGCGTCTCTCCCGTTATGAGCCGCGCTGCATCATGCGCTAGAAACGCGGTCGTCAGCCCCACGTCCTCGATGCTGATGAGGCTGCGGGCTGGGGCGGTTTCCTGAGCCTTGTGCAGCAGTTCGTCAAACTCGGGAATTCCAGATGCGGCGCGCGTGGCCAACGGGCCGGGCGAGATTGCATGGACCCGAATGCCCTTTGGGCCGAGCTCGGCGGCGACATAGCGGACCGCGCTCTCCAGCGCTGCCTTTGCGACCCCCATGATGTTGTAGTTCTTCACTACGCGCTGGCTGCCGTAGTAGGTCATCGTAAACAGGCTGCCACCACGCGTCATCAGCGGCTCGGCCAGATGCGCCATGCGCAGAAAAGACCAGCACGAGATCTCCATGGTCGTGAGGAACCCGTCGAGCGGGGCGTCCACCACTCGTCCCTGCAGGGTGTCCTTGGGCGCATAGGCGATCGAATGGATCACGAAGTCGAGGTCACCCCACTGCTCCGCCAAGGCAGCGAAGACAGCCTCCATCTGGCCGGGGACTGCGACATCCAGCGGCAGGCAAATCCGAGCCTCGAGTTCTTGCGCGAGCGGCTCGACATGCGGTCGCGCCTTATCGTTGAGATAGGTGACCGCCAATTCCGCGCCGAGCGCTCGAAAGGCCTTGGCGCAGCCCCAGGCGATCGAATGCTCGTTGGCGATACCGACGATGAGGCCCTTTTTGCCTTCGAGCAGCTTTGCTTTCATTGCAGGAATCATTGTTGGATCCTTGGTCTACGAACCAGAGAGCAGTCGCTGGGTGTGCCGGGCGATGACCAGTTCCTCGTCCGTTGGAATGACCAATGCCGCGACACGGCTCGCCGGGTCGGAGATGGTGATCTCGCCGTGATCATTGGCTGCGGAATCAAGTCTCATCCCTAGCCAGGCCAGCCGCTCAGCGATCAGGGCGCGTAGAACAGGCGCGTTCTCGCCGATGCCGGCCGTAAACACGAAACCATCCAACCCGCCCAGCACGGCCGCTAAACCGCCGGCCAGGCGCCCGACCTGGTAGGCAAAGTAGTCAAGGGCGAAGCGCGCCGGCGGATCATCGCTCGCGAGCAGTTCGCGCACATCGTTGCTGATGCCGGAGAGGCCCTTGAGGCCGCAATCCCGGTACAAGAAGGTCCTGAACCGCTTCGATCGACATCTGCCGTTGCGCCAAGAGATAGAGCAGCACGCCGGGATCGATCTGACCGCAGCGCGTGCCCATGGGCAGCCCGTCGAGCGCGGTGAAGCCCATGGTGCTGTCCACGGAGCGGCCGTCGCGCAGCGCGCACATCGAGGCGCCGCTTCCCAGATGCGCGACAATCACGCGCCCGGCCGAAAGCGCGGGTGCGAGCTCGGCCAGGCGAAGAGCGATGAACTCGTAGGATAGTCCGTGGAAGCCGTAGCGCCGAACCCCTGCCTCGTGCAGCTCTCGCGGTATGGCATAGCAGTCGGCGAGATCGGGATGCCCCCGGTGAAAGGCGGTATCGAAGCAGGCCACCTGCGGCAGGTCGGGCCGCAACTCCATCAGGGCGCGAATTGGGGCGAGATTGTTGGGCTGGTGCAAGGGTGCCAGCGGAACGAAGCGCTCAAGACGCGCGACCAGGTCTTCGTCAACCCGCATCGGCGCGGCAAAATCCGGTCCACCGTGGACAACGCGGTGGCCGACCGCCACCAGCTGAACATCGAAGGTCTCGCGCAGCCAGGAGGCTGCAACGCGCGTGGCCGCCGCAAGGTCGGGAATGTCCTGCGCCGAATAGCCGGTGTCAACAATCGAGGCGCCGCCTGCGTCGACAGCGCGAAGCCGCGGCGAGGTCCCTACCCCATCGACTTGCCCTTTGGCGATCCGCTGCAGCGTGGCAGTGCCATCAATGCTGAACAGCTGGAATTTGAGGCTCGAAGAACCGGCGTTGAGGACCAGCAGAGTGTCCACGGCTAGCTGATCGCTCCGGCTTTCTTGCGCTTGCGCGCGTCCGCAAGCAGTACAGCGACAGCACACGACGCCAGCCGGCTGCGCACGGAATCGGCACGCGAGGTAAGGACAATGGGCACGCGTGCGCCGAGGACCAGTCCAGCCGCGTCGGCCTCGGCAAGGAAGGTCAGGTTCTTTGCCAGCATGTTTCCGGCTTCGAGATCCGGGACCACCAGGATCTGTGCCCGTCCGGCAACAGCAGACCGGATTCCCTTCATCGCCGCCGCCTCGGGGCTGATGGCATTGTCGAAGGCGAGCGGTCCGTCCAAAACCCCGCCGACGATCTGACCGCGCTCGGCCATCTTGCACAGCGCCGCCGCCTCGATCGTGGAGGGGATTTTGGCAGTGACTGTTTCGACGGCGGAAAGAATCGCCACACGCGGCTCGCCGACACCGAGGTCGAGGAAAAGGTCGATTGCGTTCTGAATGATGTCTTTTTTGGCGTCGAGATCGGGGAAGATGTTGATCGCGGCGTCGGTGATGATCAGCGTCTCGGCATAGCTCGGCACATCCATGACGAAGACATGGCTGATGCGGCGTGCCGTGCGCAGCCCGGTGGACGAGGCGGTGACGGCCCGCATCAGTTCGTCGGTATGAAGGCTGCCCTTCATCAACAGCTCGCCCCTGGACGCGTGCACCAGCTCGACCGCCTTTTTGGCAGCCGCTTCGCTGTGCTCAACATCGATCAGCTCAAAGGCCCTGATATCCAGCTCGCCGTTCTCGGCTGTGCTGGCGATCTTGTCGCTCGGTCCTACCAGGATTGGGTCGATCAGGCCTTCCGCGGCGGCCTCGCAAGCGGCCGAGAGTGAGGCCACGTCACAAGGATGTACAACCAACGTCGCTGCCGCCGTAACGGTCTTGGCGCGGGCGATGAGCGCCTCGTATTTCTCGTGCTTTCGTGTTCCCGGCGCGAGGTCGTCGACAGACATTGCTGGCTTCCTTTCTCTCGATCGACTAGCCCGCGGCTCGCGTCCCTGCCTTGGCTGGTGGTTCGTTTCTTGGCTGGTGGTTGTTTCTTGCGTCCCGGACAGCCTTGGCGGCAGGAGCCGGCTCGACCCCGAACAGCTTCACCAGCCGTTGCCAGCGCAGGAGGGGCTCACCGCTCAGGGCGCCACGGGTAGTCAGCACCTCTTCGAGCGCCTCGAGCGCGCGCCGCCGCACCTCGGCATCGGAGGGCAATAAAGACGGAATGGCTTCGAGTGCGCCGCCCGGATCGATGAGCAGGATGAAGTACTGCTCACGCAGCAAGGTTTTGAACTCCGCAAGCGTGAGGGGCGGCAGCAGGTCCGATTTCGACCGCAGCCGGCGAATGGCTGCAAAACCGCGCTCGTCGGCGTCGCTCCGCGCCATGCCGACATAGAGAAGCCCACGGGCGAGGCACTCCCGTAAACCGCCTTCTGCCACCCGGGATCTGAGCTCGGCGATCCGCTCCGTCAGCAGCTCATGATGAAGCGCGCTTTTCCCCGCCTTGCGATGAGGACGCTCGTCGGCCGGATCGATGCCGACCGCCGCCTGCAAGGCGGGCATCCCGTAAACGGAAAGGAACAATGCTTCCGCTCCGGCCTCGGCGGCGATCCGCCACCCATCCAGGGCATCTACAATCTGCCGCGACACCGCCTGCTCCCATTTGGCAAACGGGTTGTCCGGCGACACCGGCTGCCGCTCGTCGCGGACGCGGTCAGCAAGCGCTCGGACCGGCGCCATCCAGGGATTTGCCTCGGAGAACACCTCGTATTGCAGTCGAAGCGGATGGAAGCGCCGCATCTGTTCCGCCAGCTCGGCTGTCGGAAGGGCGCGTACCGCAGGCTGCAGGAATGCCTTGTATAGGGCGAGGTTTACTTCCGACACGCGCGCGACGGTGGCAAACCGGCGCTCGTCTGCGGCCTCGTTGCCCCCCAACGCCCGTAGGTCGTCCAAGGTGCGCGCCTCGCACCGCATGATCCAGTCGCCGCTGACCAAATCGGCACCTTCGGTCTGCTGGTCCTTCTGCGCGAATCTGGCCTCATAGAGCCCCGGAGGCAGCACGTCGATCAGGTCGATGTTGTCGGAAAACTCGCCATGCTGCTTGCGCGCCACATCCCCAGACACGAAGATGCCGAGATGCCCGACTGTCTCGTGGATGGTGTAGACGATCGTCTGCCCGTGCGAGCGGATGTCATCGACGTCCTCATAGAGATCGAGGATCCAGCCGAGCGCCTGCTGTGGCGGGGTGACGTTATCGCCCTTGGAGCAGAAAACAACGATCGGAGAGCGAATGTTGCGCAGGTCGACCGTCGCGCCGTCCGAGGTGGTGATAAGCCCGGCCGCCAGCTTATTGCCGATGAACAGCTCATCCACAATGAACTGTATTTCTTCGGCATTGAGGTCGACATGGCCGCCCCACCACCGCTCGAAGCCGAGATAGCGCGGCGCCTCTGTGTCGATCTTGGAATAGAGGTTGTAGGACTTGCTCCACAGCGTGTTTGCAGGATTTTGGTTCTCGAAGTTCTGTACCAGCCAGGCGCCATCGAACTTGCCGGCGCCTAGATCGCTGGTGAGCGCCGTTAGCCAGCTGCCGCCCAGCAGCCCGCCCGTGTAGCGCATTGGGTTCTTGCCTCGCACTCCGGCCCAGTAGGAGAGCGGCGACCCCGCCACGATGATGGTGCCGAAGAGCTCCGGGCGCAGCGCCGCCAGAATCATCACCGCCCAGCCGGCCTGGCAGTTGCCGATCACGCAGGGCTTGCCGTCGGCGTCGGGGTGAAGCTCGATAACCTTCTCCAGGAAGATCGCCTCCGCGCGGGCGATGTCTGCGATCGTCTGACCCGGCTCAGGGCATGGCAGGAACCCGACGAAATAGCAGGGATGCCCTGCCTTCATCGCCACGCCAACCTCGCTGTCGGCCTTGAAGCCGCCTATCCCAGGCCCGTGGCCTGCCCGAGGATCAACGATGACGAACGGGCGACGCCCGGGATCAATCGTAATCCCTCCCGGAGGAGCGATACGCACCAAAGCATAGTTGACTGGCCGCTCGAACGTCCGGCCGTCCAGCACCACTTCAGACTCGTAGGAGAGCACATGAGGAACAGGCTTCGCATTGTGCTCGCGCCTTTGACTGGCGCGCTGGCCCATGACGTCGAGGAATAGCGTGGCTCGCTGGGCGCTGTCGATGAGGTACGCGAAGGCGGGTGCGAAGGCACCCCAGGCGGCCCTGCTGAGATCGTCGGCGGGGCGACTGGAACCGGTGTTCATGGCAAGTCTCCAGATTGATTATGGACGCCGACACCTTCGAGCCGATCGGTGCACCTGTAGCCTTAGCATGTGACTTGGTAGGGAAAATGACGCCGTGCGTAGTTTCTCGTAAGTTCTGGGTAGCCGCATCTACGCTTGTCAGCGATTGGCCACGGTTTGAGCGATCAGAGCCTTAGGCTGGGGGCGCACTCGCTCGGAAAGTCTGGCAAGAGATCGTGGGGGTGTCCGTGCGCGGCAGGATGCGCGACCATGCCAACGAACGCCCCGGCGCTTCGTCTATCGGCGGCTGTTCATCTTGCTGCGTCACGAGGGCGAGCCGTCCGGGATCAATCGCATCTGTCGGCTCTACCGGGAGGAAGGACTGACAGTGCGCAAGCGCCGTGCGGACGGGCTGTCGGCACGCGAGCGCCGATCTTGGTTGAAGCGAGGGCGAACGCGCGCTGGTCACTGGACTCCGTGCACGACCAGTTCGCGTGCGGGCGGCGCTTCAGGGTGCTGAACTTTGTCGATGACGTGACGCGGGAATGCCTTGCAGCCATTCCTGACACCTCGATCTCCAGTCGCCGGGTTGCACGTGAGCTGACCGAGTTGATCGGCCGGCGCGACAAGCCCGACATAATCGTACCCGACCACCGCACCGAGTTCACCTCGAATGCGATCCTTGCCTGGTCGAAGGATCGTCGCGTCGAATGGCAGTCAATGTCAGGATGAAGTGAACAGGATCGTCATACAGGACTTCAGTTGCCTTCAAGCGTTCGGCTACCACCTCAGCAACTTGCTGCGTTCACTATCGATGCCGAGATGGGTGGTCCGAATTGGGCGTGAGAGGGCCGTTGATCAACCTCAGGCCCGCAGCTCCTAAGTCAAAAAAAATTCTGCCGAGACTCAGATAATCAAATGTTGTATCGTTATCTTGCCTCAAGGTTGCTTCCGGCTAAACCAATCTGTTTTTGTCGGTCAATCGGGCATATAGCAAGACATTGGTCGCTTGTCGCCTGCGGGCGACACAAGCGCTATCTGGGAGAGCTCTAGTATGAAACGATATTTTCCAATTGCAGTCGTGGTCGCAATTATGGGCTTTGCTGGTCCGTCGATGAGCGCGGAAGTGGACGTGTCGAAGCTCACCTGCAAGGACGTCATCGCTATGCCACCTATCAAGATTGCTGCTGTAGCCATGTGGGCTAGCGGCTATGTTCATGGGAAAGCAGGCAGCGCCATGGTGGATACTGACAAAGCGGACACGAATGCGGGGAAGATCGCTGACTATTGCAAAAAGAACGGCGATGCCACGCTGGCGAGCGCATTAGAGGCGGTCTCCAAGATGTAGCAGGGGGATAGGCAGATCACGCATGCATTCGCGGAATATAGTTTGCTCGAACCGGTTTAGCGCTTGCGGATAGATCCTAGTCAATTACGCTCCCGCGCTTCCTGCTCGCGGTGGACCGGCTCGAACAGCTGTTTCGTTTGCAATGGTGATCAGCAATATCGTCAGAGCAAGACTGACAGTGGCGGGAG
Organism: uncultured Alphaproteobacteria bacterium; assembly: GCA_963791325.1. Lineage (GTDB taxonomy): Bacteria > Pseudomonadota > Alphaproteobacteria > Rhizobiales > Rhizobiaceae > JBEVJK01. Next base: position 341,093 of record CAWBRU010000023.1, read on the forward strand.
TTATAGCGGCCGAGCCTTGGGTTGTTTGATTTCATGTGGTCCACCAACCATAGACCACTCCGTATCAGGTGTCAGTGGAGGAGATCGGTATTCTATTGGCGCGTCTGCATTTCTCGTTCGCAGAACTTGGGCGGCCGGCGATAGGGCTGTGGCCAGATCCCCCGCCTGGGCGGGAAGATCATACTACCGCGCCACTCGACAGGATCTTTAGGACGAGCAGCATCACTGCTCGCATCGCAAGGCTCCCCAGACCATCATTTGCGAAGAACCTTAGGAGCTTCCATTCCGGCGCAATTCGTTCTTGGAAGAGAAGCACTCTACTAGAATAGATACCGCTAGCCCGTTCTGCGGTTTCACCTTCACTAGCCCAACTCCATAGGGGCGATGATCACCGAGTGATATTGGGCAAAAGCCTAACAAGGAGCTCAGAGCCGGCAAGCTGGATGGCGTAAATTTCTAGCGTGTGCCGACCGATAAAGCGCAGCAAGCCGACTACAGCCGCTGGCGGTTGAAAACGGCTCGCCCCGCGATGGAAAAGACAAAGGGTAGCGGATAAAACACCGGCTTCAAGAATAAAGGCGGTAAGTTGAAGCCGCGGAAACGAATATTCCGCTTGTTCTCGCCAGACGTAAACTAGCGCAGCTATGGCGCACGCCAGCAGGCGCATCAGGCCCACCCTCACCAACCCTGTGGGAACAACCCTCACCAAGTTTGAGATTGCCCCTCGCGCAGTGACTATCCTTGCACGATCGACATACATACGCTGACATAAGCCACAGAGGGCCCACAGCCATCCTTCCGAGCCGTAGTCGAGGACTTTCGAAGTTAGCGGCATAACCGCCAAGAGCCCGCACACGAGTAAGACAAAGCCGGCCCACCCTTGATTTTGGACAAGAAGTTGGGCATAGGGACGCAACATGCGAACTACCGCCAGGCTAATAAGAATGTTCGCTGCAACCCAGGTCCAGTCCTCGTTCCAGCTTTCGAGCAGAGTCAGGACAACACCGAGCCCGATCCAGCGGAGCGGCACGGCCCGAGTCTGGGCAAACCCCAACAAGAAGAAGAAAATGGGAGCCGCTATGCGGCCAAAAGTGCTCCACCAAAGATCATCTTCGATGAAGAAATATCCGAAATGGTCGATAGACACTGATAAGATTGCAGCGACTTTAAGCCAGTCGTTATTATCGACAGCAGGAGTCGGGCAAGTGGGAACCGCGCCCCTATTCGGTGGTTGACTCAAACTTGTCTCCTCGGAGGGCATAGTGGTCTATCTAAGTGCCGGCAATTAGTCTAACGGAAAGCTGACCCAAGATCCCATGATAGTGCCACTCGGCTCTCCCGGCAAGGAAAGAAGCCAATAGTTAGGTAGAACAGCTCTTTAGGAATCGAGAAAGCGGTATCGGTGATAACCGACTTGCAATGAGCGCCTCATTCTCGGCCGCCGGCCAACAGCGGTTTTGTTGAGCGCCTCCTACTGGTCCGTCAAGTACAGTCACATGTCCGGCTTCGGCACAGGGCCGCTCGCCCACGAATTTCGGGACCGGATTCACTCGGTTCAGCGTGCGGTCTGAGCGTGTCCCCGATCCCGAACCGGATGAAAGGATAGCGGATGGCCAGGCACTCAGGAGCAACTGCGAAGCAGCTTAGGTTGAGCTGCTCGCTTCGCAGGGACGGGTTTCGGAGAAGCAGCTAAGGGCTCAATAGTGGGGCGGATGAGCACTGGGTCCAGCGAATCTGAACCCGCCAATGAGTCGCGGCGGTATACTGCCGCGGATTGGAGAAGGGGACCCATGCTCGCACTTCAGATTCACCCTGTGGCGCGATTGATCGGTAGCACTTGTTCCGCAGCGAAACAAACACATGACGGCCCGCGCGAGGTGCAGCATCCACTCTCTCTGAGCGGCGTATCTGATTCGTCGGGCGGCACTTGAGCCGGCCCGGACTATTTGCTAAACAGGGAGATCGCGCCTGCCCGGTTGTGACTTACGACCCTTTGATGTGCCGACATGGGACTACCGGTGACGCACCATATGAGATACTGAGGCTGCGTTAGGATGTCGCGCCATGATTATCGAATCGCCCTTAGAGATGGTTTTTCGCGACTTGTTTTATCATCTCCGCGCCTTTGCGCAGGGCCATGACGTATTCCTGAAGCTCGAGGGATTCAATGTATCCGGCTCCATCAAGATGAAGACAGCAATAGGTCTCATTGAGGATCTGGAACGACGCGGCGTTGGTACGCCGCATGAAACTGTCATCGTGGAATCGTCGTCGGGAAATCTTGGAATAGCTCTTAGCCTCGTCTGCGCAATCAAGGGCTATAAGTTCATCTGTGTCACGGATTCCAACTCCACCCGGGCCAATATCAGAGGAATGGAGCTTTACGGAGCTACAGTCCTCGTCGTCGAGGAACGGGATGCCGATGGCGGCTTTCTCGCTAACCGATTCAAAGCTATAGATGGCATTCTAAAAGCGGAGCCGAAGGCCGTCTGGCTCAACCAGCACGCTAATATAGCCAACAAGAATGTTCACGCCGCTGAAACGGCTAGTGAGATTGCCAGCGAATTCGAAAAGGTGGATTGGATTTTCGTGGGGGCCGGAACCACCGGCACGCTCGCCGGAATTTGTGAACGCCTTCGTCATGAGTTTCCGGAAATCAGGATTGTGGCAGTCGAACCTACGGGCTCCGTTACGTTCGGAGGCAGCCCCGGTAAGCGGAATATTCCGGGTATCGGAACGAGCGCGCGCCCGAAACTAGCGGGCCTGTGCGATCCGGACCGGATCGTCGCGATTGACGAAGCGACAACCGTCGAAACGTGTCTGTCGTTCGTGCGAGATTACCATTTGCTTGTTGGCGGGAGCACAGGAACCGTGCTTGCCGCCGTGCATAAGCTGGCCTCGGAGTTCGTGTCCGGGGACACCATTGTTGCCATTTCCGCAGACCTTGGCGACAAGTATCTAGACACTGTATACAACCCTACCTGGGTGCAGGACGTCATTGCACCTCAGGCCAAGGCAAGCACAGGGGAATAAGGCTTGGCAACAGCGCCGATCTTTTACGTTGTCCCCGGCTCGGCGGTTAAGAAGGCAATAGATGAGAACCGTCAAGGCGTTTTTGAAACGGTGGAGGCAGCATACCGTTGCCACGCCTCTGGTGAATCCGTAAACCCTGCCAGTTATTTCCTTCGCTACCCCCACAATCCCGCTGCCCGCATTATTGCCCTGCCGGCACATCTTGGTGGTAAGGTTAATAAGAGCGGCATCAAATGGATTTCCAGCTTTCCTGCCAACAGGACCAGCAATCTCGCCCGCGCGTCGGCAGTTCAGATTTTGAACGACCCCACGACAGGCTATCCGCTGGCTTGCCTCGAGGCTTCTTTGGTGAGTGCGACGCGGACCGCCGCTTCTGCCGCACTGGCAGCCGAACATCTTTCGCCTATACCTTTTCAATGCACACTGAGCGTCATTGGCACCGGGATTATTGCCCGTAGTACGATCGAGTGGCTGATATTTCGAGGTTGGAAGTTCCACAGAGTCAGTCTGTACGATATCGATCGAAGAGAGGCAGAGCAATTCGCGACGTGGCTGCAAGATCAGCAGGGCCTCGCGGCGGAACTGCATTGCAGCCCGGAGGACGCACTGAGATCGGCCTCTCTCGTTATAGTCGCCACCACCGCACTTGAGCCCTACCTCGCCGATGAAAGCTTGTTCGCGCACTCGCCTACAGTGTTGCACATATCATTACGAGACATAGCAGTAAACCTGATCTTGGAATCACAAAATGTTGTCGACGATATCGATCACTGCCTTCAAGCCAACACTTCATTGCATCTGGCAGAAAAGGCGCGAGGGGACAGAGGCTTCATCGACGGCACCTTAGTGGATGTTTTGGACGGAAGGCTTGAGCGGGACTTAGACAAAGCGCGCATCTTCTCACCATTTGGGCTGGGCATTCTCGATATTGCGGTAAGCGATTTCATTCTTCAGGAGACAGTGACGTCCGGCACAGCGCTGGCACTGCCGGACTTCTTCAGCAATTCCGTCCGATGGTGAACCAATAAGGAAGGTTCAGTCACCTATTTTCTCATGTAAGATACGCCGCAAGCATGGAGCAACTGGTTGGACTATCTATTCTGAAATTCGGGCGCGCTGGAGTATCGAAGGCATCATGTCTATGTCCCGTGTGTGGAGCTGCAATGAGTGGGATCCGCTCGAGGAGGTTATCCTGGGCAATCCTCTGAAGGCTCGATATCCGACAGCAGATCTAAGCACCCAAATGGCAGAATTCCCTGATCGCTCGCTGGGTGACATTCCCAGCGGTCCTTTTCCGCAACGTATCATTGAAGAGACGGATGAAGATCTAGACGAGTTTAAGGTGGTTCTTGAGAAGGAAGGCGTCAAAGTAAACCGTCCTGAGATCTGGCCCCATGATCGGGCGTTCTCGACTATTGTTTGGAAATGCCAGGGGTATTACAATTATTGTCCACGAGACATCATGCTGGTGATTGGTGACCAGATCATTGAAACGCCGAATGTCATTCGGAGCCGATCGCAGGAGACTTTCAGCTACCGGGCTCTTCTCGTTGAATACATGAATTCGGGGGCGCGCTGGTATAGCGCGCCGCGGCCGATGCTTTTGGACTCGCTGTTCGAGGGCGTCGATCTGGAGAGGCCTACGCCACGCAACGATGAGCCGGCGTTCGATGCGGCAAACGTGTTACGTTTAGGCCAGGACTTGATCTATCTCGTGAGCTCCACCGGCAACGAAATAGGTGGTTACTGGTTGCAGGGAATACTGGGTGATGGATACCGGATCCACTTTCTCAGAGATGTTTATTTCGGCAGCCACATCGACTCGACTCTGGTGGCTCTGCGCCCCGGTTTGGTTCTTTGTAATCCAGCTCGTCTCAACTCCGAAACGCTGCCACCCGTCTTGAAGCAGTGGAACGTGATCTACAGCCCACCAATGGAGAATACCAGCAGGCATGATGCCGATTACATTTCCAAAAGCATCGGCAGCGACTGGATTGATATGAATGCGTTCAGCATCAGTCCGGATCTGGTTGTCGTCGACAGAAATCAACTCTCGCTTATCAAGCTTCTGGAAAGGCACGGTCTTAACGTCATCCCGTTGAGATTGCGGCATTCTAAGATGTTGGGGGGAGGTCCCCATTGCGTTACCTTGGACATTAGGCGCCGAGGGAAACTGCAGCGGTACTTTGACTAGGTGTTACTTTCATTTTGTCTCTGGGCTGGTATAAGGACTTGGGAGCCAAAGACTCACATACGTCAACGTTCAGCTTACATGGATCACGTGGGGGAACATTTTGGCGCTGACAGCTATTCTGCTGGTGATCGCATTTGGTCTGATATATGCGGCCTGGAGGCGGTACCTCTGGGCGGCGAGGGAGGCAGCAGAGCAGCCAAAGGACACTTGTCCGTATAGCTTGACTGATGTCTTCGGCGACCGTCCATTCGCGAGTGCACCTCACCAACAGGGCGTTCGATGGCTCACGGAAGTGTTCAGCCGCTCCGCCGAGAAGTACCCCGATTATACGGCCTTGCAGATTCCCCACAGCGGAGAGTCGCTTACGTTCGCCGAGCTCGATGCGCAGGCGGAAAAGGTGGCCGCTGCGGTACAGCCATTGCTGACGGGGGCGGACCAGGTGGTTGCCGTTGCCATGTCGCAAGATAACTGGCAGATCGTCGCCGCTCACCTCGGCGTGCTCAGGGCTGGCGCTACGCTGGTCGTGTTTGATACCACCCTGCCCGAGGCGTTCATTGCCCATATGATCGAGGACACGCGGCCGGTGGTCGTTCTTACGCGGGGACGCGGCAAGTTCCGAGACTTGCCAACGCTCGACGTACTGACATTGTCCGAAAGAGCGTCGAGAAGAAGTCCGCCGCCTTGGCTAGACGATCCGACCCAGCGACTCGCAACCATCTTCTATACGAGCGGGACGAGCGGAATGCCGAAGGGGGTCGAGTGCCCTCACGCTGGCTATGTAAACCTGGCACTCACTTACGCCGACTATTTCGCTCTCATCCCAGGTATGGACGCAAGCTCGCTCACGTCATCCCTGGGCTACGACGGCTCCATCTCCGAGATGTATAGTGCTTGGGTGTCAGGCTGCGCCGTCATCATGTTGACCAAGGAGGAGATTAGCGCCGGCCCTGCCCTTCTTCCCGTGCTGCGTGAAGCAGAGGTTACAGTACTTTTCTGTCCCCCGGTCCTACTTTCCACACTCACCTCCACACCGGAGGTTGATCTTCCGTATCCGTTGTGCCGATACGTTGTGCCTGCAGGCGAGGCTTTTCCCAGCGCTCTCGTAGAGCCTTGGACACGGTGCAGGCGGCAGGTTGTCAACACCTACGGTCCGACAGAGGCCAGCACCGACACGAGTCGCCAGAATTTGCGGCCAGGAGAACCGATCACCATCGGCTCGCCGTTCCCCAACGTAACATACGTCATTCTCGGCATGGAAGAGCTCCGTCCACTGCTCCACGGCGAAGTCGGAGAACTTTGTATCGGTGGCGTTCATCTCGCGCGCGGTTATCGTAACTTGCCGGAGCAGACTGCACGGAAATTTATCACCCACCCCCAATTCGGCCGCCTTTACCGCACCGGCGACAGATGCAAGATCGACGTTCGAACGCAGCGCGTGCACTTCCTCGGTAGGATCGACACGCAGCTCAAAGTGCGCGGACACCGGGTCGAGGCACAGGCCGTTGAGGATATCCTGCAGACTCAGTTCAGCGAAATAGAGGCCGCTGTGCTGGATTACCAGAACGACGCGTTAGTCGCCTTCGTCATGGCACCCTCAATCTCCCCAGGAGAGCTCTCAGAGATATTAACTGCGCCGGCAGAGTGGAGCGCGCGGGTGACAGCTACCCTCAAAAAGCAACTTCCGGCGCCGTCTGTCCCGACTAGGATCTTGCTCGTAAAAAAATTCGTTTTGAACCCGGTGTCCGGGAAGATCGACCGCCAATGTTTACCGGATTTGTCGCTGCTGCCGCGCAACGGCGGCGTCGAGGCACCTCATAGAGCTGAAGACGCGGAGCTTCGTGAGGGCACGTGGCCTGACGTCGACAGGGGAATGCAGCCAGGCTCCGTGGAAGTGCTGGCGATATGCAGGTCCGTCCTCGAGAGGCCCATCGGATGGGATGAGGAGTTCGCCGATTCCGGCGGACACTCGATCGCCATCGCACGCCTGGCGCTTCGCTTGCAGTCCTCGGGATGGATGGTCACAGTGCGAGCGCTGCTCAGCGACTGCAATACGGCACGCAAAGTGGCGATCCGAACGCGGCACGTTCAGTCGCCCGCCGCGGCAGCGGCACCAGTCGGCGCAAGATCCTCACCCGTCAGCGTTGGCCGCGATGAGAGTGCAGCCAAGGTCCTGTCGGTGAGCACGTTCACGAGTATTCAAATCCTATTTGTGACTTTGCTTTATTCGCCAGGATTATTGGCTCTGTTAGACCTCCTGAGCGCCGTGGATATTGGAACGTTCTTCGCGACCGCCGGCATTTGGAGTTTCATTGTCGCCGGCCTGGGCCTGTACCTGCTCAGCCTCCTATTGCCATTCGCCTTTCTGCTCTGGGTCATGGCCATAAAGTTTTTTCTGGGCGGCAACGTCTATCGCAACAAGGTGACGCCGGGAATCTATCCCAAATGGAGCAAAATGCACTTGCGGATTTGGTGCATTGGTCGAATGGAAAGTCTGGCGCTCCGGCTTCTACGCTTCATGTACCGGAGTCCGCCTCTAATGGCATTCGTGCTGCGGCAGCTCGGCGCCACAGTCGGCAAAAATCTCCAATGCGCGTCAGACGCCCATTTCTCGGCACCTCTGGACTTAATTGCCATTGAAGATGATGTTGCCATCCAGACCGGGGTTTACATCCAGGCGAGTAGATGGTCGGGGCAGAACCTGCTCGTCGGTCGAATCCAACTTAACAGCGGTTGCAAGATCGGGATGCGCGCCGCTATCGCCAATGGTGTGAGAGTGGGGCGCGGCAGCTGGGTCACTCCTTTCACCCCGGTATTGCGAGATGTCGGCGAACGTCAGATCTGGGAAGGCGCTCCTGCACGCCTTATCGGGCAGTGCACGGAGTTGCGGCGTACGGCAAGCGCCTGCCAGGAAGCTTACCCGTACTGGCTGACGGAGGCGTGCAACGTCTTCATGCAGATCGCAGTTTTCTCGGTGACCAACGTAGTTCCCGCCACCGTGATTCTTGGGCTTGCGCGCGATTTCGCGCCTGCTGCAGTCGGCGACGATGTCTTCGGCAATTACTTGAGCGTGACGCCGCTTTACAAAATTATCGGGTGCCTAGTGCCGTACACCTTCATTACCGCCTGGCTCACCATCGTCGTTACCTCGTTGCTCGGCTGCCTCTTTATCCGTTACACCGCCGCGCCGCCAGGGCTACACAGCGCGCGCGGTTTCAGCGGTGCGCTCCTCATGTACCGCATGCATAAGCTCAACAGCATCCAGCTGCTGTGGACCTGGACGATTACAGGACAGTACTTGCGGGCGCTGGCCGGAATGCACTTCACGCGGTTGGGCGCGTCCGAATGCGACGTAATGGTTAACCTCGTCCCCGAGCTTGCAACGGCAGACGCCCAGGTGTTCTGGTCAAATGGCTGTTTCACAAACATGCTGGACTACGGCGCCCGACACCTAACGTCCCGCCGTCTCGACATGCCTCGCAACTTTTTTTGCGGCAACAACTGCGTGGCGGAATACGGGCAATTGCCCAGCAATTTCCTCCTGGGCGTGTCGACGCCTTGCAGTGATATTGACTTCCGGCGACAGATGCGGTCGCGCCTCGGCGAGCCGAGCGCTGTTGCAGGATGTCCCCCGCTTAAGTTTGCCAGCGCTGGGCCTGAAAACAATCAGCTGCCGACTTTTCCGCTCTTCTTGATCCGCGTTTTGCTGAACGATTTTTTTGGCGTTGGAATCCTGCGGATCGCCGAGGGGTTGATCTATACAATCCTGTACATCTGTTTGCTGCGGATAGGGTTCGGGCCGTTCATCAGCGCGTTGCTGGCGCTGTTGCTCACCGAGGCTCTTTTGGTCTTGCTCGTCGTCGCAATCAAGAAGGCTCTTGTTGGCAGCAATTGGGGAGTGAACCACGCCACGGCCTTCTGGTCGTTGCGGCACTTCGCCTACTTTTTCGCGCAGGACTGCTTCTTCGTATGGTGCCAGGGACCTCTGAACTTTTGCGCTGGAACTGTACTTGCAAACCCAATTTTGCGGTGGATGGGATGCCAGATCGGACAGCGGACGATCGTGACTGAGCCCATGCAGTGCTCCGACTGGAACGCGGTGAAATTCGATGGCGATTGTGTGATCGACGGCTTTTTACAGTTCCACACGTTCGAAAACATGGTTCTCAAGGTGAAGCAAACTCATATCCAGGATGGGTGTACCATATCCACCGGTGCAACGGTGATGAGCGGCGTGTTCATCGAGCATGACACAACGGTCCTGCCGTTGTCCCTCGTCCTCAAGGAAACGAACCTTCGATCGGCCATCTACGAGGGCAGCCCAGCGGAACCTGTGGCCGGGTTCTCTACAGAGTGTCACCGTTCAAATGAAATCGGACGCTAGCACACGCGTCGTCGATCTGTTCGCCGTCATCGCGCGCGATTGCACCCCGACGCCCGCTCGTCACAGGGCGCGCGTTTTGTTTGCACCGGTCTTGCACGATCCTGACGTAATTGGGCATTGCGCGTCCGTCCTCTCAGAGCGGGAGAAATTGCGGGCGCAAAGCCTCTTGGCAAAAGGCAGCGGACCACATTTCAAACAGCAGCGCGCGTTTCAACGCTACTGCGGTGCGCTCGCAACCAGCTCGGCGCTGCCATTGTCGCAAATCGCTTTTGCTACGACGGCGAATGGCCGTCCCTATCTCCCGGATTTCCAGGGATACTGGTTCAGCTTCTCCTCCTGTCCACTTGGATATGTCGGGGCATGGTCTTCGACACATCAGATCGGTGTCGACATTGAAGATCAGACTACAAACCTCGAAGCGACGGAAATCGCGCAAGCGTACTTCTCAAGAGCTGAGGCGAAGACCGTTGAGGACGCCGGCGAATTGGTCCGAATGAGAACATTCTTTCAACTTTGGACGTTTAAAGAAGCAGCCCTTAAATCCATAGGAGAAGGATTGCCCTTCGGCCTCGACGCATTCCGATTCGAGTTGTACCCAAGCATCCGCATGATCGATGCGCCACGAGCTTACGGTGGACCGGAGCGATTTTCAGCCTATACAATGGAAAAGGCTAATAGCTGCATAGCGCTCGTGATTCGCAGCGGCAGTTAGATGTCATGCGCATCCGCCGCAAACCAGCTGAAATCACGGTGTCGGCTGCTTCCACATCAACACTTCGAGCGCGCGAGTGATTAGCGGGTCTACCCCGTTCTGAATATCAGCGACCCTGTTGAACATCTCGATATTGACGGGTACGCCTTTACCTTCATAACATACCATATCAGCCGAAAGGTATTTTTGATATGATAGGCGGTACTCCCAGCCGTTCGGAAGCTTCTTCTCAAGTTGGTAGGAAAAAATTCCATTGGTGTGGTCGCCAACTATCGTGACATAGGGTAGCTGCCGTATCGCAAGAGCGAACGTCTCGGCGCCGCTGAAAACGGCATCGCAAGTCAGTAGCACAATCGGGCGTGTAAACTGTACGTCACCCTGGGGCTCAATGTGCCAGGTTTTCAACGGAGTGAACGCGTCCTCGCCAGGACCAATCTTTGTCTTTCTATGGAACGCCACTCTCAAGCGATCACAAAATCGATTGACGATGGTGATGCCAGTGCTGTCGTCCCCGCCGGGGTTATTTCGGATGTCGACGATGAAGCCCTGCAGATCGGCGAAGTCACGAGCGATCGCATCCAGAGCGGCTGTCAAGCTGCTCTTCTCGACACGCTCGAGCTCAAGGATCCGCAAGTAGCCGATCCTTGGTGACCGGCAGTACCGAAGCATCCACGCGTCGGTCTGCGCAAGGCGTCCGAAGCCGTTTGCAACTAGCGTTCTCTCCGTCGTCATGAAGAGTTGCTTAATCTGACGCTGGGCGAACTCTTGGTGGAACCGGGCTTTTTTCTCCGCGCTGAAAAAGCGCTTTCTCCCCTTGTCGTCTGGATTGGTACTAAGCTCGACATGTCCGTCGTCCAACGGATTCAGCAACTGGCAAAGAACATCGAAGAGCTCATCGTTGTTGGTTGTAGTTGTGACCCGCGGTCTGTAGACGTTGAACTGCCTGCCCCAGTCAACCCCTCGTAGCGCGAAGAAGGGGTACCTGTGGTAAAAAGTCTCCCACAGCTCCTCGAAGTTCTTCTCGGGATCGCAAATCATCATGTGAGACCGATCTTGCCGCTCCCGCTGCTTTGTTGTCAAACCAACTCTCGGACGTCTGCTGGAGTAATCAACCGTGGATTGGTAGGGAGAAGCGGTCTGCACGTATTGCAGAGCGCCTCTCCGCTAACAGGCGGATCCAGAGTTCCTCGGCAGGATTGGCTATCAGGTGCGTCTGCCCTCTTGGGCCCCATGGGAACTATAATGCTATAGGACGCTATGCCGGCCTGAGTAGAACTCGTCAGGAACGCTTCGCCCAAACAATTGCCTCTTCTCAAGGTTCAGAGCTACTCGCGGTTCATATCACTGCTCCCTCAACCAACAGCAGCGCCGGAACTGGGATCTGAAAGCGACTGCGAGAAACTCACTTTTGAAAGGTAAGAAGCTTAGGATTCTTCGCTCAGAAACGTCGCAAGACGCGCAGACTGCCTCGCTCGTTGAGCATTTTCGTAGCTCGGATGTGCCGGCGCCCAGCACATACCAGTGGTTTCATATAAAGCAGATCCTGGACGGCAGGACCAAGGGGGGCATGCTATCGTCAGGACGCGGCAAGAGCCTTGGAATGGGCACTTGCAGGCTATCGTGGCCCCGGCAACATGGTTGGTTCAGGGTTCTACCGCTCTCCGGCCGCAGTTACCCCCTACGGCAATCTCGCGATCCTAGGTGTTCAGTCCCGTATTGAGCTGGGTTGGGTCTCGTAGGAAGCGACCTGGTTGGGCGGCCCAAGCCTTGGAGATGGCTTCGTAAGGTGTAAGGCCGTTGAGGGACTTGAGACGCTTGGCGAAGTTGTAGGCATCCAGGAAGGCAGCGAGGTGTTCTTGGAGCTGCTGGTCTGTGGCGTAGTGATATCGGCGTACGGTGGCTTCCTTAAGGGTTCGGTTCATGCGTTCGACTTGGCCGTTATCCGGTATGTGATGTTTGGTGCCTTTCGTCCTGCTGTTCTTGTTCGGAACGGCCTTATGGTGAGCCCATCCGGGACGTGGGGCACCGGGAGCACGAAGGTGCGGGCAGGCCGTCCAAAGACCGTGGGCTGAGAGCCCGAGCTCGTTACATGGCCGCCCCTTGCGACTTTCCCGGATGCGCTGCGAGCGCGGATCAGTAGATGTCGTGTTGCCCGCCAGCTCCCGTCCTTGACCAAGCAGGAAGGAGGAAGGGCATGCGCATCATCGGACTGGATATCCATCGCACCTTCGCCGAGGCAGTGGCTTGGGAAGACGGCAGGCTGAGGCGACTAGGCTCGTGTCGACATGCGACGTGACTTGCTCGAGGCGTTCGCGGCAAGGCTGTCAGCGACTGACGTCGTGGTGATCGAGGCTACGGGCAATTCTACCTCGGCTGCGGCAGTTGTCGCGCCCTATGTGAACAAAGTGGTGATCGCCAACCCGAAGCAGGTGCGCATTATCGCCTATGCCAAGATCAAGACGGACACGATCGATGCCGGCGTTCTTGCACAACTCTATGCCAGCGGGTTCCTGCCAGAAGTCTGGATTCCGGATGAGCCGACGCAGGCGCTACGCCGGCAGGTGACGCGGCGCAATCAGATTGTTCGCCAGAGATCGCGCTTGAAGAATGTCATCCAGTCGATCCTCCATGGTCACTTGATCCCGTCCTGCCCGCATGCCGACCTGTGCGGCGCCAAGGGACGGTCGTGGTTGAACGAGCAGTTCGTACCCGAGGACGAGCGCCTGGCGATCGAGCGGCATCTGCGCGAGTTCGATCGGCTCGGCGAAGACCTCCAGGTCATCGAGCGTGACCTTGCCCGCTCGGCTCTTGACGATGAAGGCGTGAAGCGCTTGATGACCATTCCCGGCATCGACATGACCGTCGCGCTGGCGATGAAGGCAGCGATCGGCGACGTGTCGCGCTTCCCCGAACCGCAGAAGCTGGTGAGCTATCTGGGCCTCAATCCGAGCGTCAGGCAATCAGGACCAGGTCCCGCCTACCATGGACGGATTAGCAAACAAGGCCGCGGACATGCGCGCGGCATGCTCGTCGAGGCGGCCTGGGCGGCGGCACGGGCACCGGGACCGTTGCGGGCCTTTTTCCTGCGGGTGCGGTCCCGGCGTGGCCAGCATGTCGCGGCCGTCGCCACCGCACGTAAGCTGGCTGTCGTAATCTGGCATCTGTTGACCAAGCAGGAGAGCTACGCCTGGGCTCGCCCTTCTCTGCATGCCAAGAAGCTGCGCGACATCGAACTCAAGGCCGGGAGCAAGGCTGCACGCGGCCAGAAGGGTGCAGCGCATGCCTACAACATCAAGAGCCACCGAGAAGAGGAGCGGCGCTGGGTGGAGCAGGCCGAGGGTGCTTATGCCCGCTTCGTCGCGGGCTGGAACCCGCGAGGTCCGAAGAAGGCGCGCACGGATGCCGCAAGTGAGGGGCGACGATAGAGGCTGCGCGGCAGGGCTTTCACCTCAGACCCTGCTCTTCGCCACGCGGTCCTCCGTGCGCAACGTGAAAATAGCGCAGATCCATCCAAAAGGCTCTTGTCGATCACATCAGTGGTCCAGGGGTGATTGGGCTTGGTGAAGCGATGCTCGATGCGGTGCTCGAGACACGCCCGGTCGAACCTATGCAACCGGTAGCGCGCTGTTGGCCCTGAGCGATGCTGGATGGCATCGCCGAACTGGATGCCGTTGTCAGTAAGCACGGTGTGGATCTGGTAGGGGACGGCGTCGACAAGAGCCTCCAGAAAGCCGGCAGCGGTGCTGACGTCCGCCTTACGATGCAGCTTGGCGAAGGCGAACTTGCAAGTGCGGTCGATGGCTACGAACAGGTAGAGCTTGGCCTCATCGGTTCTCACCTCAGCGATGTCGATATGGAAGTAGCCGATCGGGTAAGTCTTAAACGGCTGTTTGGGCTTATTGCCTTCGACTTCGGGCAACCGGCTGATGCCGTGTCGTTGGAGACACCGGTGCAGGGAAGAGCGGGTTAGATGCGGAATAGTGGCCTGCAGTGCGTAGAGGCAGTCGTCGAGCGGCAGCAAGGTATGCTTACGGAAGGCGACGATCACTGCTTCCTCCTCAGTCGCCAGCACTGTGGAGCGAATGACCTTGGGACCCATGCGAGCATCGTGTGCGAAGGCGCGTTTGCGCCACTTGGCGACGGTCTTCGAGTTGAGACCGTAGCGGGTGGCTAGCTCTTTGAGCGGAGCCTTCGATCGCTGTATCGCAGTTCGGATGGCGTGCGTGGTCGTGGCGCTGCCGTGGAGTACCTGTCCCATAGCTGATCCCTCCGATCGGCATCAGCTAATCTGATTCCACCACAATGTGGGACCAGACAGCTAAGCTGGGTTTTCATTCCAGCCCGCGTTCAAGACAACCCGGCTCTGCTCCAGGCCGATCCGCGATACATCCACCGGCTGAAGTCCACCGGGAGCCCGCAGCGGGTGCGCGCCTGGCTCGAAGGCGACTGGAACATGATTGAAGGAGCCTTCTTCAGCGAGTTCTCGACGGCGCGGCATGTCATCCCGCGGTTTCCGGTTCCGGCGCATTGGACGAAATTCAGGTCGATGGATTGGGGGTCGGCATCGCCGTTTGCATTGCACTGGATGGCCGTCTGCCAGGACAACTTCGATCATGACGGTCGCATCATCCCCCGCAACGCTCTCGTGGTTTATCGCGAATGGTACGGAGCGTCCGCCCCGAATGTCGACCTCAAACTGACCGCGGAAGAGGTCGCCGCCGGGGATCGTCGCCCGCGAGACGGATCGGGACGGTAGGGCCCGAGCGCATTCGCCGTCCAGCGTGGACCCAGCACGGCGAAACCCTCATGCGTCATGGCGCGGTGTTCCGGCGGGCCGACAACACAAGAGCATCGGCCATCTCGCATGACCGCCGCAAGGGCGGCTGGGACCAGTTACGCGCCCGCCTGAAGGGCGATGGCGATGGACGGCCTCTCATCTACTTCTTCTCAACGTGCCGGGACATCATCCGGACCCTGCCTCTTCTCCAGCACGACGCCCACAACGCCGAGGATGTCGACACGGACGGTGATGATCACTTTGCGGATAGCATCAGGTACGGAGTTCTTTCACGCCCCTACCGTGCGCACGAACCATTCGAAGACGAAACCTCCCGCTCGCCCTACCTTGTCGCGAACGCCTTGGGGTTTTCGGAGTTGCGAGATTGAAGCAATGAGGGCATCGATGGCTGAACTTATCCGCCGCAGGCAGCAGGCACAGCAGGGACTGGACACTGCGCGGACTGCCGGTGACGAGGAAGCCTTCCTCGACTATTTCAAGCGGCTCGCAATCCTGGATGAGCACATCGAGTTCTATCCTCATTTCGCCGGGCGTTGGGTCGATGAAGTGCTCGAGGGTGCCGTCGATCTCGACGACATCCGTGCCCGCCTGCGTTCGACAGCAAATATGATTGCCCAGCAGCGGCTCGACGCCATCATACGAGGTGATCACCTCGCCGCCGAGCGTGCCGATGACGCCCTGGAAGCTCTCAGGGATCGGCTGGCGGCGCTGCCGCACTGACCGCAAAGGTTCGGGAACCGCTGCCGAACGCGCGACGCCGATCCGGTCCGACGTGCCTCGAAGCATGGCTGGATCGTTCCGAGGCGATCCGGCTGCCGGTCGGCGGAAACGTCGCTTGCAACGACACCGACTTGCCTACTGTGCCGACCCCGTGCCGACCAGAGGTGGAAACTTCGTGATTTGGGCGAACGAGGATGCCCTATAGACCAATGAAAATACATAACAAATTTTTGGTGCCGCTTAGGTGAACTCGAACACCTGACTCGGTCATTGCGAATGGTAGGTTCAGCACTATTTTTCCAAAGTAAAGAGCCATCCAGACAACATAAATTTGGGTTGTCAAAGGGCCCTAGGTTAGCTTGTTGGCTTGAGGTATTCCCACGTTTGTGCTATACAGTTCTGGTATTGCTCTCTAGAAACCAGTATCCCTCCCCATAAAGGCGCTGAATATACAACTAGTCGTGCGCTATGTATCCATCGGATTAATCGAGGTCACGTTTCAAATCATGACTGGCACAGATGAATCAACCTTCCAGACGGTAGCATTGCCGTTATCGGGGCCGATGCTGCCTCTTGGTCGGTAGAATCGACAACGGTCGGTTGCTCATTCATCGCCGGAGCGGCCAACATGCCCCTGGAGAGTCTTCGTCCTCTGCCGTTCAGTAGGGCGCACGAATTTGGACAGCAAGGCCAGAAGCGGCTCAGCGCTTGCCCATCTCGCCGCCCGCATAAATGGATTGCCGAGGCCAGCGCCTCGAGCCGAGCGAAAACGAGGAACGCGCTTGAAAATATATGTGCTGCATCTGCACGACGAGGATGGCGGGCGGACCGAAGCTTTCTCGACACGGGGGCGCGCCGAGATCGGCAAGCAGCTGTCGATGCAAGCCTGGCTCGACGCCGACTGCGCTTCAATGTTCGACCCGCGCCGCTCTTGTCCGGATAAGATCACCGATCCGGTCGAGAGCTATCTGTGGCGCTGCGGGATCAGCTACGCCATCGAAGAGCTTGAGCTTGATGCGCAGCTGCGCCTGCCCCAGGACTGAGGAGGTCGCCCGCCCGACCCGGGCTTTTCGTGATTGACCTGCCCGCTGCCGGGCGGCGGCTCGACCGCAGGAAGTGTTCTGCTGTGGCGGGCCTATGGCCAAGGCAATCGTTACGATGATGTCGTGGCCGGCACTGATGACTGGATCGGGACACCAGAGAGGCTCCTGAAAGAACTCTCTGCCTTTCGAGTTGTCCGTCATCGATTCGCTCGACAACGATGCCAGGCCGCGAACGCGTCTTTGGATATGCAATTGCGGCGGTTGCAACGACGAATGGATTAGGCGGCAATTGCGGACCGCTTTCACCGTTGCCGCACTCCAGCCATTCGATTTTCGGATTTTATCCAATCCTTGAGTGCAAGCGGGGCCTCACCGAACGGCCCGGTGGCAAATGCCCTTAGGTTGATGATGGCTGGCCGTCGCGATTGGACCGGCACGCTTGAGGAGTTGTACGACACGCTCTCCAAGTCTCACGACTGCACACCTGCAACGAGGAAAGACTGGCCGGCCGATCCGCTGGCGATGGCGGCAGCCGTAAAAGCGCTGGAGCCGAAGTTGGCCAACGCTGACCTCTCGTTTGGCCGAACCGAGGACGGGCAACTGCTGATCCATCGGCGGAGCGGCGAGGATGCCGTTGAAGATTGTTCATCCTCCGCGCTTCAGTAGGGCGCGCCAAATGGACAAGAAGCTAATGGTTCAAGACCATGGGCGGCCTGTCCAAGCGGCATGCGAGGCTCCCGGTTTGCTCTTGCTTTCTGACTCAGTGAGGAGGCGAGCCGCCGCCCAGGACCTGGCGGGATAGAAGCTTTGCGGCGGGGCTGTAGCGGACAAGCAGACGCGCAGGAATGTGGGGCAAGCGGCTGCGTCCCTATTTCCGTACCGCCCTTTTGGCTCGCCTGACGCGTGACGATTACGGCGCGTCCAGACAAGTAATGCCTTGAATTCTGCGGTTCTTGCCCTATGCCGAAAATGCGCTATTC
Organism: uncultured Alphaproteobacteria bacterium; assembly: GCA_963791325.1. GTDB lineage: Bacteria > Pseudomonadota > Alphaproteobacteria > Rhizobiales > Rhizobiaceae > JBEVJK01. Next base: position 358,954 of record CAWBRU010000023.1, read on the forward strand.
GGCATATGAGCACCGATCAAGACCATCCGGACGACCAGACCGACGACCCCGACATCCTCAAGGAGAACCTGCGCCATGTCCGGCGCAGATTGGCCGACAAGGAGCGCGACCTCCAAGCGGCCGACGCCATAGTGGCGGAGATGCGCGAGGAGGTCGAGCAGCAGGGCGAACTGCGCGAGCACTGGATCGAAGCGTTCGACATGCAGATGAACGAGGACGGAAATTGGCTGTTCGACAGAGAGCAGACCGAGCTTTGGGCGAAGCACGAGGAACTGCTCGACGAGTTCAACAAGCTGGTGCGCGCGTGGAACCGCTTCGTGGCGGAGTACAATGCCGTGGTCGCCGAACGACCGCTGCGCGGCCGGGGCCGGCCACATGCCGCCTCAGAGACGCAGGAAGCCGAGGTGCTGCGGCTCAAAAACGGCGGCGCCTCTTACGGCGTTATCGTCGCAGCGACCGGGCTGTCGCCGAAGACTGTGCGGACCATCGTCACCGCGCCTCGGAAGGCTGAGCGCGAGCGCAGGAAGCTGAAGAAGCGCATCCTCAACAAGGAAGCGGCGGCGCGCTACAGGGCCAAGATGGGCGGCCGTGCGCTGATCGAGAAGGAGGTCAACGAGAGCGCCAAACGGCAGGCCAAGCTGATCAAGGCGGCCAAGGGCCTGGAGCGATGATGTCACGGCGCGTCACATCACGGGGGTCCTCGCTGTTCCGGAGAGGCGCGGTCAGCCATGCTCCAGCATCCGAGAGTCACACATTCAGGCCGGTTGCGTGGGATAGGTGACTGGGGAGGCGTGCGGACCAAGCAGCCCCATCTGCAAATTTTTGCGCGAAATTTTTTTGGCCGGCCCTTCGCGCGGGTTTGTATGGACCAAGATGGAGTCCCATCAGGCATCCAGCGGGGGGTAGCGGCAGGTGGGACCGGTCACCCCCCGCAGGGTAAGTAGGGATTAAAGTGGGAAATGGGGGGATATTGAGGAAACCAGCTGAGATTTCCAAGCTCAAACGTCTTGCCAGCCTGTCAACAAGCTATGACACAAGACGTGTCCATATGTCGCACTTCTAATCCGCCTGAGCGCTTACTGTCGTTATACACGTCGCTGGAGCTATGCTGGTGAAGTACCGCATGTATCCCGCCCGTTCTTACTCGCTCATTGTGCTTCAACAATCGTGTCCACGCTTCCATGTTCTCGGGTCAGTACTTGCGCTGGAGTATGCGCACTCATCGCATGGCTACCTGGCCGACGGCGGTCGCGATAAAGCTTCCGGCAGCTACGGCAACGGCCGCGTGATCGATCCGCCGGCGCCTTTGCACCGCGTACGCCCGCGTCGCAATCGCCTCAACGCAGATCGGCGGACCGCCGCCCTGCTTTGAAGGAAATCGCACCTGCCAAGGCGGTGAGCTGGTGCCCGGCGACGTACACGTTGACATCCATCCCCGACCGCACCGGGTGGACACCGGCCGCGTGCAGGTTCTGCCGGTGCTCCTTGAGCAGCCGCCTAATGTGACGTTCCGACAGGTGGCGCTGCTCCGCGACTATCAGCACGGCCCGATTGCGCGATCGCGGGCCGAGCTGTTTCTCGCACTCGGCCACGTCTCGCCAAATCTTGGCGGCCTGGGTGCCGTTGGAGCGTGGCCGACCACGGCCGCGCCGGCGGCGAAGGTAGCGACGGAACATGGCCACCCTCAACCGCCCTGCTCGTCCGCGTTGGCGGCACCGGCGCCGGCGTCTTCGGTGGCCCATACGTCATCGGTTTGAGACTGCGCTGTCCCGGTCATGTTTGATCCTCTCGAGGCTGGTTCGCACTTCATTGACGTTCAGATGCAGGTAGGCTTTCGCGGAACTCAGGCTGACGTGGCCGAGACAGGCAGCGATCGTCGCCGCGTTGCTGCCAGCGGCGGCGAGCTCGGAGCCGAGCGAGCGGCGCAGGTCGTGCAGGGTGACGTCGGGAATGCCGGCCGCGGCGCGGATCCGGCCCCAGCCCTTTTTGGGTTCCATCAGATGGCCGGTCGCCGAGTCCGCCGACGGGAACACCCACTGTCCGGGCGGGCACTGCTCGCGCCATTCGGTGAGCACGGCGACGGCCTGGTCGGTGAGGGCGACGGTCATCGCCTGCCCGTTCTTCAACCACTCCGCCGGGATCGACCAGCTGCCGCGGCCCGCCCGCCGGTCGAGGTCCGTCCAGCGCATCGCTGAGATTGAGCTGCGCCGGGCGCCCGTCAGCAGCGCGGTGGTGACGTAGACCGCGATCATCCGCCGACCAATGTCGGGATCCTGCCGGCCGCGCTCCAGCACGGCGTGCAGCCGATCGGCCTCCTCGGGCGTCAGGCGCCTGGCGCGCGGCTTCTCGTGGTAGCGGCGGATCTCGGCGACCGGGTTGTTGGCGCGCCGGCCGGCGCTGCCGCACACCGCCGAGAGCAGGACCATCAGCTTGTTCACCGTGCGCTTGGTCTTGCGTCCGATCTTGCGGTGCAGGTTGGCGACGGTATCGTCGTCGAGCTCGGCCATCGGCATCGCGCTGACGTCGGCGGGGACGTGGCGCCACACATCCTCATAGGTGCGCCTGGTCTTCGGCTTCAGCTCGCGGTCGTCGAGGTAGTTGGCGAACGCCCTGTCGACAGTGAAGCTCTCGCGGACCCGCGCCTGCGACTTCTCCCGCTTGGCGGCCCGGCGTTCTTCGCGCGGCGCCGTCGGCAGGTCACCGCGGGCGATTGAGCCGGCGGCGGCGGTGACCGCCTTGCGGGCGTCGGCGAGGAGCATGGTGCCGACGTTGCCCAGCGTGCGGCGCTGGTAGCTGGCGCCTACCCGCAATGCATGCACATATACCGCCTTGGTCTTGCCGATCCGGACCGCCAGACCTCGCAACTTCTCGTCGTAAAAATAACCGGTCTGGCCGTCGCGGATCAGCATGTCGATGCGCTTCGGCGTCAACTGCAGATGGCGACCAGAGCCTTTTAGGTTGTGCTTGCCCGACGATCGTTCTGCGGTCGTTTCGGTTTTCAGCTTGACGACGTCGCCCATGAAGGGCCTCCGGTTTTGCAGGGGCTGGGGCGTTTTTGCAGCAAATTTGCAGCTGAATTCGATGGTACATGATGCAGAGTGGTGGTGTCTATTGTAGAGTGGCCACAACTCACCCGTTATTTATCAAGGAGTTGGTGGTGCCCCCGGCAGGAATCGAACCCGCGACCTTCGGTTTACAAAACCGCTGCTCTACCGGCTGAGCTACAAGGGCAACCGAGCGGAGATGCGGTAGCGGCAAATGGTCGGCCAGTAAAGCGGAAAACTCCGCCCCTCCCCGCGCCTCCAGAGCCGACCGCCACCGCCGCCAGCGCCGCGGACCCGCCAAGCGCCTTGAAGTCCCTCAGGGCTCGCCGGCGACGGTGTCGGTCACGCAGGCCGGCGTCTCGACCCAGGCCAGTGCAGAACCGTGCCAGATCTGGCGGCGCGGAACGAGCTGGTCGCGCTGACGGGCGGTGCCCGTGCGCAAACCGTAGATCTTCGGGCCGGCGCCGGCCGAGGTTGCATAGATCGGTGCGCCGCAGGTGCCGCAGAAGGCCTGTTCGCGCCGGCGGCCGCTGGCGGCCGTCTTGACGTAGATCCGCGGCGTCCCGTCGAGCACCAGGTCGGCCGCGGCGACCGGGACGGTGACCCGGAAAGCGCTTCCGGTCAGCGTCTGGCAATCGGTGCAGTGGCAGATGCTGACCCGCGCCGGATCGACCTCCGCCCGGTAGGTGATTGCACCGCAATGGCAGCCGCCATCGATTTTCATCTGCCGGACCTCCTGTCCCGCCGCATCGGCTGGCGAATGCGCGCCACCCATGCTAACCCGGTCGCACCGATCATCCCCTTCACCGACGCGATGGACAAGCCCCGCTGCAACTTCGCCTTCGTGTCTTCCGACAGCGCCGACGCCCGCGACGGCCTCGCTGCCCTGGCGGCGCGCTATGGCCAGACCCCGGTCGAAGCTGCCGATGTCGTGGTGGCGCTTGGCGGCGACGGGTTCCTGCTGCAGACGCTGCGCGAGACGATGGGCACCGGCAAGCGCGTCTACGGCATGAACCGCGGCACCGTCGGCTTCCTGATGAACGAATATCGGCTGGACGGTCTCGAGGAGCGGATCGCGGCCGCCGCGGCCGAGACCATCCGGCCGCTCGAGCTCGAAACGGCGGCCGCGGACGGCGAGCTCTGCCGAGCTCTGGCCATCAACGAGGTGGCGCTCTGGCGCCAATCCTACCAGACCGCGAAGATCCGCATCGCCATCGACGGCAAGGTTCGCCTCGATGAGCTCAGCTGCGATGGGGTCATGGTGGCCACTCCGGCCGGCTCAACGGCCTACAATCTCTCCGCCCATGGCCCGATCATCCCGCTCGACGCGCCGCTTCTGGCGCTGACACCGGTGAGCCCGTTCCGGCCGCGCCGCTGGCGCGGCGCACTCATTCCGGACAAAGCGGAGGTGAGCTTCGAAATCCTCGAGGCCGACAAGCGGCCGGTCAACGTCGCGGCCGACCACACCGAGTTCAAGTCGGTGGTCTCCGTCAAAGTCAGCCAATCGCGCAAGGTGACGGCGACCCTGCTGTTCGACGCCAACCATTCCTGGAACGAGCGCATTCTCGCCGAGCAGTTCCGCTACTGAAAATTGCGTCGGGGCCCTGAAGCCTCGCGCGAAACCGCGCCGGCGGGCTCAGCCCCCGAGATCGCGCAGGCGTGCCCGATCGCTGCTGGTCGCGCGGCGATCGACGATGGTGCGGCCCTTGGCATCCTTCATCCGGTAGCGGCCGTTGCCGAGCTCCTCGCGCAATCCGTTGCGGTGAATAACCTGGACGCGCGCGCCGTCGATGCTGAAGACGTCCCCGGTCACGCGGTTGACGCTGCGGGTCGACTGCCCGGAACTCGGCGTGGCGGTTCCGGCCGCCGAGCCGTCCGTGCCGCCGGCCGATCCGCTGCCGGCGCCCGCGGCGGCGCCGCCTTGACTGCTGGAGCCGGACGACGCGCTGTCTCCGGCCGCAGTGCCGGTGCTGCCGCCGCCGGTCGCGCCGCCCGCGCTTCCGCCGGCATTGCCCTTGCCGTTGCCGCCGGCGTTGCCCTTGCCGTTGCCGCCGGCGTTGCCGTTGCCGATTGCCGTTGCCGCCGGCATTGCCGTTGCCGTTGCCATTTCCCCCGCCATTGCCGTTGCCGCCGCCGTTGCCATTGCCGCCATTCTTGGCGTGGGCCTTGGACGGCACCAGCTCAAGGCTGCCGCCGTGCCGAACGATTGCCAACGGCGACAGGGCCAGCGCCGCGCCGGCCGTCCCGATCAGCAGCCACTTGCGCAGCCGGCGATGCATTTTGCAGTTCCCTTGTTCCACGCCGTCCTCCGGACGCCCATGGTGCCAGAAACGGCCCATCGCCCCAAGCCGGGCGATGGGCCAAGTCGGCGCCGGAAGGGACAAATAGCGACGCCGACGGTCCAGTTCAGCGGCATGCGATAGCCGCCCCGCCACCCTTTCCGCCCCTCGGAGAGGCCGGCAGACAAGGCGTTTTCCGTACTTCCGGTACGAGCAACGGAGCCCGCGGTCGCGAGTTCCTCGACCCTGCCTCGCTCGGACATTTGCGCCGGCGGCGGCAGACCAAAGCCGGCGGCTGGACGGACTTTGGTCCCGTCGCAGCCCAAAGCCGGGCGGCCCTAGGCGGCCGCCAGCGCACGGCCATGGCCGAGCGCGTTTTCCCGGACGGCCGCCCGGTGCAATTCCGTCAGCAGCTCGGCAATCTCCGATCCACGGTCTTGCTCGCCGAGCCGCGCGATCAGCAGCCGGCTCACCTCCTGGCTGCCGGCCAGCCGCCGGCCGGCATCAACCTCGCGCCACAGCTTCAGCGCTTCGAGCATGGCCCGCTCGGCGGGGCCGGTCAGGCCGGCTTGGCCGAGCAGCGCCGCGACGGCGACATCGCCGCCGCGGGCAAGCAGGCTCTGCACGCGGCGGCTCGACTGGCCGGTGAGCGACACCAGAGCGGCACCGAAAAAATCGACTTGGCCGGCGGCGACCACGCGAACCAAAATTTCTGCCGTCAGCGCGCCGGCGCGGCGCAGATGGTCGGCCAGGCTTGCCAGCAGATCGGCCGGCGTGTCGTCGATCAGCATAAGGACGGCGGCCACGCTGGCGCTCAGCACCGCCCGCTCGGCGCCGGCCGGGCCCAGGCTCGCCGCCACCAGCGGCGCCGACGCGAGCGCCCCGCCCAGCTTGACGATCAGCGTGTGGCGGCAGTCGGGCGGCAGGCGGGGATCGGCGGCGAGCGCTTTCCTTGCCGCCCCGATGTGGCCCAGCCGGTCGGCCATCCGGCGGAAGCCCGAAGGCGAGATTTCGGCGGACGGATTGGCGAGCAGCGCCAGGCAGGCGTCCGCATCGGCCACCTCGGCCAGCGCCGCCGCAACTGCGCAGGAAAGGTTCGGGCGGCCGGCGATCAGCCGCTGGGTGCTCGCCCTGCCCGACGCCACGCGCGCGACCAGATCCGCCTCGCCGAGCAGCGGCGAACGGCCAAGCACCAGCGCGGCGACCTCCGGCTGATCCGAAGCCAGCGCATCGATCAGATGAATCGGCGCCTGCCGGCTGAGCGACAGCGCATCGGCGAGCGCAAGCCGCACTTTGGGCGACGGGTCCTCCAGCAAGACCGTCAGCGCCGCCTCGGCCGCGCAGCGCTCGGCGAAAGCGAACTGGCCGTCGATCAAAGCGCGCGCCAGCGCCCCGGCTGCCGCTGCGCGGCGCGCCACATTGCCCGTGGCCAATCCGTGCAAAAGGTGGTCGATCATCGTCCGCTGCCCTGCATTTGCCTCGCCGCGAGGCTAGGCGCCAATTATTGACGAAGCGTTCACCATAGCCATTGGCCGTCTTGCCGCCCGGCGGGCGAGCGCCTATCAACAAGCGGCACGGAGGGGCCGGCGATGCCTGGACTTTACCTGGAAGAGTTCGAGGTCGGCCGCATCATCCGCCATGCGATCACGCGCACGGTGACCGAGAGCGACAACATCCTGTTTTCGAGCCTGACCTTCAACCCGCAGCCGCTGCACATCGATTTCGACTTCGCCGCCAAGAGCGAGTGGGGCAAGCCGTTGGTCAATTCGCTGTTCACGCTCGGGCTGATGATCGGCATTTCGGTCCACGAGACCACGCTTGGCACCACCATCGCCAATCTCGGCATGTCGGACACCACCTTCCCGGCGCCGGTGTTCCACGGCGATACGCTAAGGGTGGAGACGGAGATCCTGTCGGTGCGCGAATCGCGCTCGAAACCGGATCGCGGCATCGTCGAACTGGAGCATCGGGCCTTCAAACAGGACGGTTCGCTGGTGGCGCGCACCATTCGCCAGGCGATGATCCGCAAGCGGCAGGCCTGAGCATGCGCTCGCTGTTGTTCGTGCCGGGCGACCAGGAAAGGAAGCTGATCAAGGCGCGGGGCACCGAAGCCGACGTGCTGATCGTCGACCTCGAAGATTCGGTCGCTGCGGCCAACAAGGACGCGGCGCGGCGCATCGCCGGAGGTTTCATCCGCTCCGTCCGCCAGGAAACGACGCGGCAGAAGATCTATGTCCGGATCAACGATCTCCAGAGCGGGTTGGCCGATGGCGACCTTTCCGCCGTGCTCGCCGCCCTGCCCGACGGCATCGTGCTGCCCAAGGCGGTCGGCAGCGCCGACGTCACCCATCTGGCGGCGAAGCTCAGGGTGCACGAGGCCGAGGCCGGCCGCACCGACGGCACCACCGAGATCATCGCGATCGCCACCGAGACGCCGGCGGCGCTGCTGGCGGCGGCCAGTTTTCGCGGGACTCAGCCGCGGCTTGCCGGACTGACCTGGGGCGCCGAGGACCTGTCGGCCGCGGTCGGCGCCCGGACGAGCCGCGACGAAGACGGCCGCCTGACCGATGTTTTCAGGCTGGCGCGGGCGACAACCTTGCTGGCTGCGGCAGCTGCCCAGACCGCAGCGATCGACACAGTGTTCGTCGACTTCCGCGACGGCGAGGCGCTGCGGCGCGAATGCCTGGCAGCCGAGCGGGACGGTTTCGTCGGCAAGCTGGCGATCCACCCCGATCAGGTGGCGATCATCAACGCTGCCTTCACGCCCTCGCCCGCAGCGGTGGCCGAGGCCGAAGCCGTGGCGGCGGCGTTTGCGGCTGCAGGCCAAGCAGGCGTCGTCGGTGTCGGCGGCAAGATGTACGACCGGCCCCATCTGGCTCGCGCCCAACGGCTGTTGGCCCGCGCGGCGCGGGGCCGCACGCCAGACTGAAGGAAGGGACTGGAAGCCCGGCTGCCATCGCCAGCTCGGGCAGATCGCCGTCCCGCTCAGCCGGGAGCGCCCCTCAACCGCTCGCCGGTTTCTGAATCGAACAAAAACAGGCCACTGTCCTTGAAGGCGATGCCGACCGACTCGTCCATCGCGTATTGGGCGAGCTTGTCGGCCTTGACGGTCATCAGCTCGTCCGCGAGGCGGCAGGTCACCAATGTGTGGTCGCCCATCAGCTCCTGCGAATAGACCCGGGCCGACAGCTTGCCCGCCCCTGGCGCCGTCACGGCGCAGTCCTCCGGCCGGACCCCGGCGGTGACGTTGCGGCGGGTCTCGCCAAGCGGCACGGAAAAGCGGCCGGCCGCAGAGCTGAACTGCCCATCGGCGAGCTCGCCGGTGAGAAAATTCATCGGCGGCGAGCCGATGAAGCCGGCGACGAACAGATTGGCCGGGTCGTCATAGATGCGCCGCGGCTCGGCGATCTGCTGGACCACGCCGCGGTTCATCACCGCGACGCGGTGCGCCAGGGTCATCGCCTCGACCTGGTCGTGGGTGACGTAGATCGTGGTCACGCCGAGTTCGGCCTGCAGCCGCTTGAGCTCCGAGCGCATGTGGCCGCGCAGCTTGGCGTCGAGATTGGAGAGCGGCTCGTCCATCAGAAAGACGCTTGGCCGCCGGACCATGGCGCGCGCGAGCGCGATCCGCTGGCGCTGGCCGCCGGAGAGCTGGCGCGGATAGCGGTCGAGAAAATCCTGCAGATGGACCTTGACTGCCGCGCCGCGCACGGCGCTGTCGCGTTCGGCAGGAGCGACCCGCCGCAGCTTCAGCGGATAGCCGATGTTCTCGGCCACTGTCATGTGCGGATAGAGCGCGTAGGATTGGAACACCATCGCCACGTCGCGGTATTTGGGCAGCACCTGGGTAACGTCGCGCGTGCCGATCAGGATACGGCCGGATGTCACCGATTCCAGCCCTGCGACCATTCGCAAGGCAGTGGTCTTGCCGCAGCCGGACGGTCCGAGCAGGACCAGGAACTCGCCGTCCTGAATGGTGAGATCGAGGCCTTTGACCACTTCGACAGGCCCGAAGGATTTGTAGACTTGCGCGAGCGTGACCCCCATCGGCTAACCCTTCACTGCGCCGACCAGGAGCCCGCGCGCGATGTGCTTCTGCAGCACGCTGGAGATGACCACCACCGGCGCAATCATCACCACGATCAGCACGCACATGTTCCACCATTGCGGGCCGCGGGTGGTGTTCTGGGCCGAGACCAGCACCGGCATGGTTTGCGCCTTGGCGTTGGAGAGGAAGAGCGCCAAGAGATACTCGTTCCAGGCCAGGATGAGCACCAGCAGGAAGGTGGCGACCAGCCCCGAGCGGACCAGCGGCAAGGCGATGGTGAAAAACACCCGGAACTTCGAGGCGCCGTCTATCTCGGCACTCTCTTCGAGATCGAGCGGAATGCCGGCGAAGAAATCGCGCGTCAGCCACACCACGATCGGCAGATTGACGGCGGTGTAGGTGGCAATCAGCGCGGCCTGCGTGTCGAGCATCCGCAGCTGCTGGAACATGACGTAGATCGGCAGCACCGCCACGATCGGCGGCATGATCCGGTTGGAGATGATCCAGAACTCGATGTCGCTGTTGCCGACCGCGAGCCGGGTGCGCCCGACGAGCGTCATCAGCCCGAGCACAAAAAGGGCGAGCGCGACGCCGACGGCGATCTCCCACGGCACCCCGAACATCGCCACGGCGGCGATCACCGCGACCAACAGGATAAGGAACAAGGCGACGGCGGCGAGCTTGACTTGAAAGGTGATGCGCACCAGCGCATAGGCCGCCAGCGTGCCGATCAGCAGCGCCAGCACCGTACTGCCCAGCGCCACCACCACCGAGTTGAGATAGGGGCCGAGCGTGTTGTTCTCGAGCAGCATGAAATTCCACGCCTCGAGCGACGGCTTGAAGTCGACGAAGGGGAGATAGAACGGGCCGTTGTCGACCTCGCCGGCACCTTTGAACGAGGTGATCAGCGCCCAATAGAGGGGCACCAGCACGACCAGGGACCACACGAACAGCAGCGCATAGGTTAAGACCTTGCCCGCCGGCGATTGGTCTTCGACCGAAGGCGGCTCGAACAGCCGGGCAAGACGAGAGCTGCTTTGCCCGGTCATGCCTCGAACCTCCGCGCCGGGTGGACGACGAAATTGAAGAATGAGACGCAGGCCACGGTCGAGATGAACAGCAGCATGTAGCCGACCGCGGCCGAGCCGCCGAGATCCTGGGTGCGCCAGGCGATGAAGGCGTGCAGGGTCATCGATTCGGTCGCCAGCCCCGGCCCGCCGCCGGTGAGCACGTTGGGCAGGTCGACGATCTTGAACGCCTCGATCAGCCGGATCAGCACCACGGTGGCCGCGACCGGCGCGATCGCCGGCCAAGTGATATCCCGAAAGATCTGCCAGCCATTGGCGCCGTCGAGGCGCGCTGCCTCGACCTGGTCGCGCGGCTGGTTCTCGATCGCCGCGAGGAGCACGATGAACATGAACGGCGTCCATTGCCAGGTGTCGCCGATCAGCACCATCAGCCGGGCCGACCAGGCCTCAGTCGCCCATGACCATTCGCTGATGCCGAAGGCGCGCAGCAGCGGCGCGAACGGGCCTTTCTGCATGTCCGCCAGCATGCGGAAGGTGTAGGCGATGCCGACCGGGGTGACCATCAGCGGAATGAAGAACAGCACGCGAAAGAAGTTGCGGCCGCGGATCGGCCGGCCGCAGAGCAAGGCCAGGCCGAGCCCGAGGCCGAATTGCGCGGTGACGCCGACGACGACGTAGAGCAGCGTGGTGATGACCGTGCCGGGAACGCCGCCGGGCGCGAAGGTGACCACCGCGACGGCGGCCAGCGACAGCGCCAGTGCAACCGACAACAGCCGCCCGAGCGTGCCCAGCACCGTCGGCCGGCGCCCGAAATAGCGGGCCAGAAGCCAGATGAGCAGCGCGGCGAACGCGATGAGAACCAGCCAGTGGACGATGCCCGGCGTGCCGAACTTTCCGAGCAGGTGATATTGCTGCGAGCCGGTCAAGAGCTTGCGGAAATTGGCCAGTCCGATGAAGCGCAGGGTGAAGCCGCCTTGCGCCAGGGCAAAGCGCGACAGCGACAGATACGCCGATATGATCAGCGGAAAGATGGCAAAGCACAACAGGACGATGACGGCCGGCATCACCATCAGCCCGCCGGACCGGCGGTCGACCCACTCCCCCCAGCTCAGGCGGGGAGCGGCGTCGATCCCGGTTGTGATGGTCGTGGTCATCGGCGGCTTCGGGTGCTTTGATCGGAAAGACCCGGCGCGCTGGCGTGCGGCCGGGCCGTTCCTGCCGGATGCAGCTATTGCGCGCCGATCGTGGCCTTGTAGAGCTTGAGCTGCTCGTCCTTGCCGATTTCGTCGTTGAGCTCGTTCCAGCCGTCCTCGATCGCCTTGACCGTGGCTTCCTTGTCGATCTCCCCGGCGAGGAATCGCGACACCGCCTCGTCGAGCACGACCTGCTGATACTTCTGGTTCTGCGGAATGCGCAGATCGAGAATCATGTTCGGGCTGCTCATGCTCTCATTGATGGCGCCGAGATAGACCTTGGCCTCGTCCTCGGTCATGCCGGCCTGCTTCCACAGGTCGCTGTAGGAGAGCTGCGAGGCACGGTAAGGGTTGAACCCGGTGCCGCCGACGGTGACATCGGCATTCGACTGGGCCGGCTGCGTCATGAACGAGAAGAACGCGAAGGCGGCGTCCTTCACCTTCGGGTCGGCGGCCGCATTGATGCCCCCGCCCCAGCCGCCGAAGGCCGCGAACGGCGCATGGTTGACGCCGTCGACGGCATGCGGGCAGCTTTCGGCCGAGCAGGCCTCGAGCTTGCCGGTGTCCCAATTGAGCACGTCCTTGGAGCCCGGCATGATCGCCGCGCCCCACTTGCCCTGGACCTTGGACTGCTTGGGATCGATCGAGATGGTGCCGACGTCGCCCCAGTCGAGGTTGAGCGCGCAGCGCCCGGACGCAAACAGAGGCCGGGTGTCGGAGACGTCGAGGTTGAGTTCGTCCGGCGGTCCGTATTTGGTCGATTCGGACAGGAAGTCGAGCGCCTTGCGGAAGGCGTCGTTGTTGACCAGCGGGGTCATGTCCTTGGTGTTGAAGAAGGTGCCCTGGCTGGTGCCCTTGGACTGGGTCATCGAGCCGACCACGTCGGTGACGAACCAGTAGCTCTGGGCATTGCGCTTCTTGGCGATGCACGAGCCGAAGTCGGGCGTGCCGTCGCCGTTCATGTCCTTGCCGTTGACGGCCTTGGCGACCGCGAGATATTCGTCCCACGTGGTCGGCACTTTCTGACCGGCGGCGTCGAGCACGTCCTTGCGGTAGTACATCATGTGGAAATCACCATCGAGGGTGATCATGTAGGACTTGCCGTTGTACTTTTGCGAGAAGTCGCGGAAGAACGCGCCGACATCGTCTTCCTTGATGTCCTTGTCGGCCTCGATGCGCGGCGTCAGATCCTCCAGATAGCCGCCGGCAATGTAGTCGACCATCCATTGCGGCGCGAACACCGCGGCGTCGACGGAGTTGGTGCCGCTCGCCCAGTCGGTCAGGACCTTTTGATAAAGATCGGCGAACGGCACCGCGATCACATTGACCTTGGCGCCTGTCAGCTTCTCGAACTCCGGCGCGCGCCGCTGCAGCGGCTCCTGGATCGCGCCGGTTTGGGTGATGACATTGACGGTGACGCCGGCGAACGGCTTGTCCTGCGCCAATGAAGGTGCGGCCGCGAGCCCGCATAGGGCCGAGAGCCCGACCAGAATCGGTCCTGATTTCATCCACTTCCTCCCTGTTGGACCGCCCGGGTGCCGAGATCTGGCAAGCCGGCGGTCATCATGTGGCGGTTGCCGCCACCAGGCTGGCGCGGCACCACTCTTAGGAAGGCCAGAATATCGGCAACACGCACCGTGTCCAGGGGCTTTGGCGCCCGGCGGTGAGCCGCGGGCACGGCGCAGGCACGAGGTTTCCGGAAAAGCGTGCAGGAAGCGCCGCTCGAGAAGGGCAGGAGCGACGCTTCCGCAGACCGTGCGGCCGATGTCTCAGGCGAGACATCGAGAGAGTGCGGCCGCATCCCGGATTGTTGCGGCCGAACCCTGACGCCAACCTGAACGGCGCGCCAGAAGGCGTCACAAGGCCGCGAGCGGAACTCGCTTCAGGCGCTGCAATGCCCGCACCGACCCCGACCTAGGGGGCGGAGGCGCCGCTCAAGTGCCGCGGTTGATGAGATAGGCGCTCTTCATGTCGTGGAGATCGGCCTTGGCGCTCTCGGCAAGCCGCTCTGCATGGCGCATCGAGTAGCGCAGCCGGACGATCTCCGAGGCAGCCGCCCGGGCCAGCTCGCGGTCTTCCTCGCTCTGCCAGGCCTTGGCGCGCAGCCGCTCGACGATATCGGCGCGTGGTGATCGCATTTCTTTCTGCTCCCATGGTCGGCTGCCGCCGCTTGCGGGGCGTGCGCACCTCTCCCGGCGCAAGGCTGCGCCCGGTTTTGCCCTCAGATGGGCACGTCGCCGCTGCACCGTGATGCGACAAGTCGCCAATCCCTTGCGCTACGCCGCCATCCGGCTGCGAAAACATGGCATTCGGCATTGCGACGAAACGCTTCCTTAACCGAGCCTCTTCAAAGTTCGTCTTACCGGGCTCTTATCAATCTGACGTCCGGAGAGGGCGTCGACGACGCGTTTCACCCCGCGCACGCGTCGTCGATCGCCTCTGCTTTGGTGAGGGGAAACCGGTGTCCGCGTACAAATCCGATCTCTGCGCTGCCGATCACATCGCTCTGCAACGGCTGATCGCCCAGCTGGGTCAGACCGGCGGGCGCATCGTCAGCGTTACCTGGCTGCCTGAACGGACCGTCTACGAGCCGTCGCCGAGCGGCGGACATGTCTCGGTCAGGGCGCCGCAGTCCTATTTGATCCTGCACGAGCCCGCCGCCTGAAGCACGGGCAGACGCTCATACGTCAAATTTGAATGCTGCTGAGCGGCCGACCTGCCATGAGTTGGCAATGGCTCTGCCTTGCTCGGACTTCGGCCAAGCCGCCTTTACCGCATCCCGTCGGCGCGCTCGCCGCGGCGCCGGCGGCCGGGATCGCCGATGACCCCGCTGCGCGACAAGGCGATGCGCATGGGCGTTCTCAAGCCGGAGGAGCTCGACCTGCTGAGCGAGGTATTCGAGGCGACCGGCGTCCCCGGCGAGACGCCGAGCGAGCGCGAAGGCCGTGCCACCAAGATCATCGCCTATTATCACACCGGTATCACCGATAAGGAGCGGCTAATCGCGGTGATCAAGCGGATGCAGCATTGAGGCCGTCTTGAAGGCTCATAGCGGACCTGCCATTGTGATGGCGACAGTTCAGAATGGGACCGGATATGGCCAAAGACGAGCCTGAATGGGAAGCCCTCCCCGGCTATGACACTATCCCCACCCATCCGGAGGAAATGAAGACGACGTTCAACCTGCGGGTGGGCAAGAGCGTCTCGCTGCAAGGCAGCGCCCGGGTGACCCCGGCCGGCATCGCCACGGCCGGCATCGCCGCCGCGATCGTTCTGCTGGCCGTCGGCGGCATGCTGCGCTGGACGCGGAAGCCTCCGCTCGTGCGGCGCCCGCTGCGCTTGCGCTAGCATTTCCGGTTATCTGGAAAGCGCCGGTGCCGGTGAAGGCGCGGCCCTTTCGACCCTGGGTGCCGCGCCTCTCACGTTCATATACGTGCGGCAGCGCCTGCCGGTTTCAGCCGGGCGCTGGTTTTTGCGCGGGTCTCGAGCACGGCTAGCCTCGGCGGGCGGGGATCAAGGAGGGACAATGACCACGCCAATCAGCTTGGAACGGAAACCCGCTGCTTGGGTTCGCTATGCTCCTCTACCTCCGTTTTTCAGCCGCAGGTCCGGTCGGAAGACCGGATCCGGTTCCTCCGGAACCGCCCTGGCGGCCTGGCTCTCGGGCCCGTTGATCGCGGCCTTGCTCGGGCTGGCGACGCTGCCTGCGGCAGCCGACAGCCAGGCCGGTGCGGCGATCTCCGCCGCCACGCCGGTGTTCGTCACCAGCCCGGCACAGCCGGCAAATGTCGGCGACACCATTCTGGCCGCAACGCGCTACCACGATTCCGGCGAATACGACCGCGACGTTGCGCTGGTCGCCGACCAGGCGACCGCCTGGATCGGCGCGCGGGCGCCGCAGGCGAGCCGGCCGGCGGTGGTGTTCGATATCGACGATACCGCGCTCTCCAACTGGGAGGTGATCAGGCGCGACAATTTCGGCCGGCCGGTACCCGGCGCCTGCGACCTGGCCAAGGACGGGCCGTGCGGCTGGGCGGCGTGGGACCAGCTGGGCGTCGACACGGCGATTCTGCCGACGCTCGCCGCCTTCCGTGCGGCCATCGCCGCCAAGGCCAAGGTGTTCTTCATCACCGGCCGCCCCGAGGACCAGCGCGCCGCTACCGAGCGCAACCTGCGCCAGGCCGGCTATGACGGCTTCGAGCGCCTCTCCATGGTGCCGCTTGGGGCCAAGTTTGCGTCCGCCGCGGACTTCAAGACGGGGATCCGGGCAGGAATCGCGGCCGAAGGCTATACCATCATCGCCAATGTCGGCGACCAGCCCTCCGACCTCCTCGGCGGCTATGCCGAGCGGATCTTCCTGTTGCCCAACCCGTTCTACCGGGTGCCTTGAGCCGCACTCTCGCCGCGGCCAAGCGTCGCCGGTCGCGGTTCTGGCTCGACCCCCTGCCCTATGCCATGAAGCAGCCGTGCTTTGCCGCTAGGGGTCAGGCGACTGGCGCAACCGCTTTGTGTCGTGGAAGAGGCAAGAGCCGCCGCAATTGGCGGGGTAGACGATACTTTGTGGCAACTTCAAGTGGCTCCTAAATTATCTTTGCCTAACTTGCAGCAACTCAAGGCGGACTTTAGTTAGGGCCGGATTGCGGAGACGGATTTTTTCGAGCGATGTCGCATACGGATTTGCCTGTCGATGACCGGCCTGTGGAAGGTCGGGTTGCCCGCATTATCGAGCAGGTGCTGGAGCCGCGCGTGCTGGGTCCCCTGGTCGGCGCGGCCATGGTGGCGATCGGCCTCGTCGTCGTCCATGAGATCACCGGCGCGCTGCACCTCGACCAGATCAGCGCGGCGATCCGGCAGACCTCGGTCGCCGCCGTCTGGCAATCGATCGCCTTCACCCTGATCAGCTTCGTCGCGATGTCGGTCTACGACATCATGGCGGTTCGCCGCGTCGCCCCCGACAAGGTCCCGGTCGGCCTGGCCGCCTTCGCCGGCTTCGTCGGCTACGGCATCTCCAATGCCATCGGCTTCCATGTCTTCGTCGGCGGACCGGTCCGTTACCGGATCTACCAGACGGCAGGCCTGGATTTCGCCGATGTCGGCCGTGTCGTCGGCATCTCGTTCTTGACCTTTTCGGCCGGCATCCTGACCACCGTCGGACTGGCTCTGCTGATCGATCCGTTCGGCATTCCCTGGATGCGGCTGCTGTCGGCTCTCGACGACCGGCTGATCGGTGTCGCCATTCTCGTCTTCTTGGCGGCGGCGCTCGTCTGGCTGGCGCGCGGCAACCATCAGGTGACCTTGCTCGGCTGGCGCTTTCCCTTGCCCACCGCCCGCAGTGCCGCCGCGCAGATCGTCGTCGGCGCGATCGATATCGCCGCGGCCGCCGCCGCCCTCTATGTGCTGCTCCCGGCCGACCTGGCCAACAGCTTCTCCGCCTTCCTGATCCTGTTCGTGGCCGCCATCACCGCCGGAGTGATCAGCCATGCCCCGGGCGGGCTCGGCGTGATCGAGGCGACGATCCTTTTCGGGCTCGGCGCCGGCACCCGCCCGGACGCGGTCGCCGCGCTGGTGGTGTTCCGGCTGATCTACTATATCGGGCCGCTCGCCTTGGCGGGGCTGGCGCTGCTCGCCTTCGAAGCCTACCGGGCGCGCGCCTCGGTCGCCGCGGTCACCAGCCTGTCCTTCGCGGTTACCCGGCGCCTGGTGCCGCCGGTCGCCGCTACCCTGGTGTTTGTCGGCGGGCTGGTCCTGCTTTTGTCGGGCAATCTGCCGGCGCAGGGCGAGCGCACCGACTTCCTGAGCGACATCCTGCCGCTGCCGTTTGCCGAAGCGTCGCATCTGCTGGCAAGCCTGGTCGGGCTGGTGCTGATCGTACTCGCCCGGGGCCTCTACCGGCGCATCGCGCTGGCCAGGCTGGTGTCGATCATCCTGCTGCTCGCCGGCGCCGCGTTCTCGCTGCTCAAGGGACTGGACTGGGAAGAGGCCACGATCCTCACCGTGATCGCCGGGCTGCTGTATTTCTACGGCAGCGCCTTCTACCGCAAGAGCGACTGGCGCGCCTTCCGGCCGAACGCCACGTGGCTGGCGATGATCGTCATCGTGCTCGCCTCGATTACCTTGGTCGGCCTGCTCGCCTACCGCCATGTCGACTACGACAACGATCTGTGGTGGCAGTTCGCCTGGGACGGCGATGCGCCGCGTTTCCTGCGCGCCACGCTGGCACTGGTCATCGTCGCCGCAGTGATCGCGACAGACTCGCTCGTCAATCGTCCGCACCAGCCAAAGGTCGGCAAGGTCGACATCCCCGACGCCGTCCGGCGGGTGCTCGACACCTGCGCCGGCACCCAGCCCTGCGTGGCGCTGCTCGGCGACAAGTCCTTCATGGTCTCGACCAGCGAGAAGGCGTTTCTGATGTACGCCGTGTCGGGGCGCAGCTGGATCACCATGGGTGACCCGGTCGGCGACGAGAAATCCTGCCGCGCCTTGGTCTGGCGCTTTGCCGAGACGGCCGACCGGGCCGGCGCCAGAGCGGTGTTCTACGGCGTGGCCCCGGAGGCGCTCGCCAACTATCTCGACCTCGGCCTCGCCATCCTGAAGATCGGCGAGAATGCGCGCGTGCCGCTCGCCGACTTCACCCTTGCCGGACCGGTCCGGCAGCCGTTCCGCTATGCCCACGGCAAGGCGACGCGCGAGGGGCTGGTGTTTTCAGTGGTCGACAAGAGCGAGGTGCCGGCCCTGCTGCCGGAGCTCAGGGCGGTGTCGGATGAATGGATGGCCAACAAGGTCGGCACCGAAAAAGGCTTCTCCCTCGGCCGCTTCGAGGACGAATACATGAAGGAGTTCGACTGCGCGCTGTTGACCAAGGACGGCGTCATCGTCGCGTTTGCCAACCTGTGGCGGGCCGGCGACGGCGACGAGTTGTCGGTCGATCTGATGCGCTACCGGCCGGGCGTCTCCAAGGTGATGATGGAGGCGCTGTTTTCCCATATTCTGCTCTACGGCCGCGACCAGGGCTACAAATGGTTCAATCTCGGCGCCGCACCACTGGCCGGGCTCGCCGACCATCCGCTCGCCTCGACCTGGAGCCGGGTCGGCACCTTCATCTACCGGCGCGGCGACGAGTTCTACAATTTCGAAGGCCTGCGCGCCTTCAAGCAGAAGTTCGACCCGGTATGGACGCCGCAATACATGGCCTGCCCCGGCGGGCTCGCCATGCCGCAGGTGCTGCTCGACGTGACGACACTGATTTCCGGTTCTCCGATGAGGATCCTCAAACGATGAAGCGAATGCCCCCGCTGCTTCCCTTGAGTGTTGCCGCCTTCCTCGCAATCCCTGCGGCCTTTGCCGCCCCCGCTTCCAGCCCTGCCGCCGACAAGGCGACGGTGCAGAGCGGGCGGCTGGACAAGGTCCGGCTGCTCGCCCCCAAGGCGGCACCCAAGGCGCTGGTCATCTACTTCTCCGACCGGAGCGGCTGGCAGCCGAGCGACGACGCGGTGGCCACGGCATTGGTCAATGACGGCGATGCCGTGCTCGCCGTCGACCTTGCCCGCTACGGCAAAGCCCTGGATGCCGACGACGGCGAATGTCTCTATGTTGTCGGCGAATTGACCGACCTCGCCCAGACCGCGCAGCGGCAGCTCGACCTGCAGACTTACCTGCCGCCGATCCTGGCCGGCACCGGCGAAGGCGCGACCTTCGCCTATGCCGCGCTCGCCGATGCGCCGGCCAATACGCTTGGCGGCGCCGTCGCGGCCGGCTTCGCCAACCGGCTGACGCTCAAGCTGCCGTTCTGTCCGGGCGCCACCGCCAAGAAGTCGCCGGACGGCAAGGCCTACAGCTACGCCTTCGACAGCACCATGCCGGAGGCCGCCGCGCTGCTGGTTACGGCCGACAAGATCGACGAGATCACCGCCGAGGCCACCACCCAGCGCCTGGTCACGGTCTCCTCCTTCGACGCCGACGATCCGCCGGACGCCATCGTCCAGGCCGTGTCCGACATGGCGGAGAACAACAATCCGTTCGGCGACCTGCCGGCGATCGACCTGCCGTCGACGACCGACCCGCGCGCGCTTGCCATCCTGATCTCCGGCGACGGCGGCTGGCGCGATCTCGACAAGACCATGGGCGAGTGGCTGTCGACCAAGGGGGTGCACGTGGTCGGCCTCGACGCGCTGCATTATTTCTGGTCGAAACGAACGCCGCAGCAGCTGGCCACGGACATGGCCCAGCTGATCGATGACGCCGATCCGACGCACCATCTGCCGGTGATGCTGATCGGCTACTCGTTCGGTGCCGACGTCTTACCGTTTGCCTTTCCGCTGCTGCCCAAGCCGCTGCAGGACCGCACCAAGGTGCTGGCGCTGCTGGCGCCGGGGCTGACTACCTCGTTCCAAGTCACCGTCGAGGGCTGGCTCGGCATCGACGACAGCGGCTACCAGATCGCGCCGGCGATCGCCGCGCTGCCGGCCGAACGGGTGATCTGCGTCTACGGCGAGGAGGAGGACGACAGCTCCTGCCCGGATCCCAGCCTGAAGAAGGTGACGCAGCTCAAGACCGAGGGCGGTCATCATTTCGATGGCGACTACGCGGCGATCGCCCAGCACTTCCTCGACCGGCTGTAGCGGCGCGCTCAGTTGCCCCACAGACTGACGAAGAAGCGGGCCGAGACGGCCAGGCAGAACAGGCCGAAGGCGATTTCGAGATGCCGCTTCTTCAGCGCATGGGCGATGTTCACGCCATAGGGGGTGATGATCAGCGCGATCGGGATCACCAGGAGCACCGCGATCCAGTTGACGAAGCCGGTGGAGATGGGCGGCAGGAAGCGATCCCCCCATCCGGCCCACATATAGCCCAGCGTGCCCGGGATCGCGATCATCACGCCGACGCCGGAGGAGGTCGCCACGGCCTGGTGCATCGGCCGCCCGTAGAGCGTCATGAAGGTGTTGTTCATGACGCCGCCGCCGATCCCCATCAGCGTCGAAAAGAAGCCGATGACGACGCCGATGACGGCGCGCCACGGATTGCCGGGAATCTTGGTGCCGATCCGCCAGCTCTCGCGGTTGAACAAGAGCTTCAGCCCGACCAGCACGGTGATCACCGAGAAGATGATGCGCAGGCCCTCGCTGGTGATGTAGGCGGCCGCGATCGCCGCCAGGATCACCCCGATCGGCACCGGAATGAGGAAGTCGCGCAGCAGCTCCATATCGACGGCGCCGCGGGCGCGGTGGGCATTGAAGGAGCGGATCGAGGTCGGAATGATGATGGCGAGCGACGAGCCGACCGAAACGTGCATGCGCACCACCTCGTCGACGCCGAGCAGACCGAAGGCCTGATAGAAGACCGGCACGAGGACGGCCCCGCCGCCGATGCCGAACACGCCTGCCAACAGCCCGGAGACGATGCCCGAGACAGCGATGGCCGCCGCAAACACCCCGATCTCGCCCGCACTCATCGTCAGTCCATGCATTTGCTTTTCACTCTTCCGCGGGACGGTGGGGGGTAAGGAGCGGGACCATGGCGTGTGAAGCGGAAGGCGCGCCTGTCAGGCCGCGGCCATGCCTGCCGCCTCCAGCTCGATTGCGGCGAAGGCGGCGCGCAGCACCTGAGGGCCCGCGCCGGCCCGTGCTGCCTCGGTCGACAGGATCTGGCGGAAGCGGCGGGCACCGGGCTGGCCGTGGAACAGTCCGACCATGTGGCGGCTGACATGCGCCAGCCGGCCGCCGGCGGCGATATGGCGGGCGCCGTAGGCGCACATCGCCTCGAGCAGCGCGCTCCAGTCGATGTCGGCCGCGGCGGCGGGGTCGGCCAGCCGGTCGACGCCGGCAAGCAGGCCGGGATTGCCATAGGCGGCACGGCCGAACATCAAGCCGTCGACAGAGCGCAGGTGTCCGGCCGCCTCGGCAAGCGAGCCGATCCCGCCATTGAGGCCGACGAAGTGCTGTGCCAGTCGGCGCTTCAGCCGGTAGACCCGGGGATAGTCGAGCGGCGGGATCTCGCGATTCTGCTTGGGGCTCAAGCCTTCGAGCCAGGCCTTGCGCGCATGCACCCAGAGAGCGTCGGCGCCCGCCGCATGGACCCGGTCCGCCAGTTCGTCGAGGGCCGCTTCCGGGTCCTGGCTGTCGACCCCGATCCGGCACTTGACGGTGACGGGGATCGCGACGGCGGCTTTCATTGCAGCCACGCAGTCGGCCACCAGCGCCGGCGTTTTCATCAGGCAGGCGCCGAACGTGCCCGACTGCACCCGGTCGGACGGGCAGCCGACATTGAGGTTGATCTCGTCATAGCCGAATGCCGCACCGATCTCCGCAGCGCGCGCCAGGCGGTCGGGATCAGCACCGCCGAGCTGCAGCGCCACCGGATGCTCCTCCGGATCGAAGCCGAGCAGCCGGTCGCGGTCGCCGCGCAGAACCGCCTCGGCCACGACCATTTCGGTGTAGAGCAGCGCCTGCCGCGTGAGCTGGCGGTGGAAAAACCGGCAATGGCGGTCTGTCCAGTCCATCATCGGCGCGACCGCGATGGCATGCTGGTATCCGAGGGTCGGGTTTTGCTGCATTTGTCCGGGTCCTGCCGGGTGGGCCCGGCCGTGATCCGGCTCTCTCTAACACCGCCTTGGCTGCAAAACCAAGGCCTTGGCAGGCCGGAGCGGCCGCCACGTCATGGCCCGAGGCAGCGCGAAACCCTGAGACGAAACCGAGCTTTCCGGCAAGCGCCACGCGCAGGGCCAAGAAAGGATCCATGGCCTGAGGCCATGGATCGGCGGCGCTGGACGGACGCCTCGGCAGCGGCCGGGCTTATTGCGGCCGCTGCTTCAGCGCATAGAGGACAGCACCCTTCTGAGTGCTGATCGCCAGGGTCTGCTGCGCCTGCTGGATGGCGTTGTCGAATGCCTGGGTGAGCTGATCGTTGCCCGCGGTATCGCCGGTCCCGCTCGTGCTGCCGCCGCCGGCGCCGGCCGAGCCGGTCGCTGCGCCGCCCGCGGCTGTTCCGTTCACTGGAATGCTTGCCATGTCTTTTTCTCCTTTACGCGACGCGTTTCCGGACGACCCTCCGAAGCCCGAGGCGGGCGGTGCAAGCGAGGCTCGCCCCACTGTCCGCGGGCGCCCCCCAAGGCGTCAGGCCGCTGCGGCCTCCATCTGGTTGACGAGCTGCTGCGTCACAGCCTGGCCGCCGATCCGCCAGCTCCCGCCCGCTTCGTCGGCGGTGAAGGCGCCGTCGGAGGTGGCCCGGTCGAGCCGGTAGCCGTCC
Source organism: uncultured Alphaproteobacteria bacterium (assembly GCA_963791325.1). GTDB lineage: Bacteria > Pseudomonadota > Alphaproteobacteria > Rhizobiales > Rhizobiaceae > JBEVJK01. The sequence continues at coordinate 381,787 of CAWBRU010000023.1, forward strand.
TGCGACTGCGTGACCTGGAGGTTGTTGGCGCCATCCAGGCTGTCGGCGAGACCGGTCACCTGAACCGCGTTGCGGCCGTTGGTGATGGTCAGCGACGAGGACATCGTCGCGCCGCCGCCGGCGGACACGGTGCCGACGCTGATCTTCGTGCCGTCTGCAAGGCGGTACGTCGCGTCCTTGGTGAAGCTGAACTCGGAGCTGCCGTCATTGCCGATATCGACATGCGGATCGCCCCAGACCCGGGTGCTGGTGCCGCATTGATTGTCCTTGACCGTCCACTGCCCGTCCTGCTCGTTGAGCGAGATATCGTAGCGGCTGCCGAGGTGGATCGTGGCCTGGCCATTGCCGACCTTGGACACCGACCAGTCCGAATTGTCGCCGCATCCGGAAGCGCCGGATTGACCTTGACCGGTTCCACCCGCGCAGCTGCCGCCGCCATTGCTCGAACTGCCGCCCGACGTGCCGCCGCAGCCGCCCTTGCTGCCGCCGCCCTGCGAAGAGCCGCACGCATTGGAGTTCGAGCCCGACGTGCCGTTTGACTTGCAGTCGTTCGAATTCGAGCTCGTCTTTTGCTGAGAGCCGCATGAGCTGGACTTTGAGTTGGACGTACCCCGCGACTTGCAATCGTTCGACGTGGAGTGTGTCGTCTTGTCCTGGCCGCCGCACGCAGTGGAGTTCGAGCGCGACGTACCCTTTGACTTGCAATCGTTGGAATTCGAGCTCGCCCGGTGCTGCGAGGCGCAATGGTTCGAGCCGGAGCCCGGCTTGCTGTGAAGCGTGCTGCACTGCGTCGACTTGCCCGTCCCGGCCGACCGATGTGTCGATCCGCAGGAACCGGAGGACGACCCCCGCGCCCTGTCCATCGAGGCACGGAAGCCACCGCAGGACGATTTTTGCCCGCCGCGTCCCCCGGAGGCATGGTGCGTCTGAGATCCGGTCGACGTGGTGCAGCTTCCGGCATGTCCGATCGTGAAAGTCATGGGGTACTCCTCGGCCCTGTGCGGCCAGCCGCCATCTGCCGCGCTCATTTCCACGGAGCCGACTATCCGCCGAAGCGGGGCTCAAGGACATCTGTGGCAACTGCCGAAGCGACCGCGAAGAGTACCGAGCCGATGCGTAGTCTGTCCGCACCCGGCTGCGTGGTGAGCGACAATGGCCGGCGGCGGAGAACCGGCTATCCTGGCGATGTCCCGGCCTCTCGTCCGGGGCAGCAAGGTTGCAGCCATGGCCAAGATCGTCGATGCACAGATCCGCTTCGACCAGATTAGAGCGCAGCGAGCAGATCCGGGTCGGCCAGCGCCGGGGGGACCGTTTTTGCGCGCCCTGGCGGCCGGCACCGTTGCCGCAGCTTCGGAGCAAAGCGCCGCGCCGCGGCCGAGCTGCGAGCCGCTATCCGGCTCTGTTCCGGGCGGCACTCCGGCCGGCATGGCTCGGGGCGCGCCTCGCTATGCCACCACCCGGGTCTATGCCCTCGGCGACCTCATCTCCCGCTTTCGCAACCCTGACTTCGCCATGGCGATGGTCAAGCTCCGCGACAGCGGCACCGAGCTGCCGAGCCTGGCCGTCATGGCGGGATCGGCCGAGACCGACAGTGCCGAACCCGTCCAGGTCGGACGTACGATCTTCATCGGGGAGGCCGCGTTCGGTGCCTGGGAGGACGGCGCCGCGTCGGCGGACTTCGAGGCCGCGCTATGCGCCTTGACGGCCAGAGGCCTGGCGCGCGGGCATTAGGGCCGGCCGTCCCGAGAAGGAACAGAAAACGTGCCATAGCGGCGCCGAGCCGGACGCAATCGCCAGGGTCGGCGCCGGACGATCGGTGCGAACGGTGCACGCTCGCGCTTTGCGTTTATATCACTAATATACAATCTAAAGTTGGCACGAAGCTTGCGTGGAGAGTTGTGCCGTCGGGATCATGGCGGCGGTTTCTAGGATGCAGCGTCGCGTGTCGAGTTCCGAAGACAGCAATCCCCTCGCCGATGTGATCGTCGTCGATCCGCATCCGGTGGTGCGTGAAGGTTTGCGGCTCAGCCTGGAGCGCGACCCGGCCCTGCGGATCATCGCCGAAGCCGAAGATGCGCTCGCCGCCTTTTTTGCCGGCCGACAGCATGCCCATTCGGTGCTGCTGATCAACGCGATCCTGCCCGGTTCCAACACGCTGGATGTGGTGCGCGACTATGCCAAGGCGTTTTCCGGAGTGAAGATCCTCACCTGCTCCGTCGCCGAGGACGCTGCGCTGGTGGCCGATTTCCTCGGCTGTGGATGCAGCGGCCTGCTCGGCCGGGATGCCAAGTCGAAGGAGTATATCGCCGCAACCCACGCCGTGCTCGCCGGCGGGATCTATCTCTCCGCCAACCTGGCGCATCGCCTGCTGGCCGACCGATCGGCGAGCGCCAGCAGAGCCGGCGCTTATGGGTTGACCGGACGCGAGATCGACGTGCTGCGGCTCCTGACCAACGGTCTGTCCAACAAGGAGGTGGCGAACAGGCTGGGGCTTTCGGTGCGCACCGTCGAAGCCCACCGGTTGCGGATCCGCCAGAAGACCTCTGCCGGAGTGCTGTCGGAACTGGTGCGGATCGCCCGCGCCATCGGTCTGAGCCCGATGGGCGGGGCATCCTATCCCGGCGCCGGCAACCCGCCGCAGGGCTCGGAGCGCCGCGGCGGCAGCGATTTCGGCGAGGCGGGATCATGACGCGCGAAGCATCCGCGCTGACAGCCGCCGCACTGATCGGGATGGCGGCCGGCGCGCTCCTCCTCGGCGGAGCATGGGCTCAAGCTGCGGCGACGACCTCCTTTGTCTTTGTCGGGAGCGACGAGACGGCGCCGGCCATGGCCGGCGGGGGAAGCGAGGAGCACCCCGAAAGCCGGGCGCCTGCGGTCCGGCCCGTCCATCCCGGCACGGTACGCGTGGTCGAGATCGGGCTCAGGGATCTGCTTCAGCAGGCCGGCCTGCGCAACGGGGTGGCGATCAACGTCTCGCGGAAGCTGCGCGCCACCGTGCGCAACACGACCTTGCCGGCAGATCTCGACGGCCTGCTCAACGCGCTGGCCGGGCAATTCGACTTCTCCTGGACGCACCAGGGCGACGCCATCGAAATCGCCTCTGCCGAAGATGCGGTGGTGCATGTCATCGACCTGGGCAATCTGCCGTTCGAGACACTCAAGTCCGGTCTCGCGGCGGCTGGTATCAATCCCGACGATCTCGCCCTCAACTACGTCGCGCCCTCCAATTCGGTCACGCTGAAGGGACCGGCGTCGCTGGTCGCTCAAGTCGAGCTCATCGCGGAAGCGCAGGTCAAGCGCCATGGATCCGTTCGGGTTTTCCGCGGCGGGAAGGAGGGCCCATGACCGGCTCTCCGCGCGAAACGCCAATGTGAAGGAAAGGACATGACATGAACCCGACGGGGGCCGTGGGACAGGCGGCCGGCTCCGTAAGCGGAGGCAGCGAAGGCAACAGCCAGCTGAAAGAGGCCTTCGACTACGCAATCAAAGAAGCGCAGATGACGCTGTCGATCACCACCAAGAAGGGCGCGGATCTCTACGCCTTGAAGCAACGTCCGCAATGATGATGGGAGCCGCCGCGCCAAGCGGCGGCTCCGCCCGCAACCCGCACCGGAAGCGCAGCAATGGCTCGGACTGCACAGGCAATCAAATCCGCCGCCGACACGGTCAGGCAATTCGGCCAGCTCCGTGTCGCGGTCACGGGCGGAGCCCATAGCGGCATCGTCCACAGCGGCGGCCGCCGCATCTCGGTCGGCAGCGACGGCGACAACGACGTGGTCTTGTTCGCCGATCACCTTCAGGCCCATCACCTCAGCATCGAGGGTGCCGAGAATTTTCTGTCCACCCCCCGCATTCGCTCCTTGGACGGTGCGATCGAGGTCGACGGAACGGCGCTTTTTCCCGGCGAGGCTGCCCCGCTCCGGGAAGGCACGGTGGTCGCTGCCGATCGAGCCACCCTGGTGGTCAGCCGGATTGGCTATCCGCGGGATCTCCGTCAGCTGGCGCTCAGGGCGGCACTCGTTGGCGTGGCGATTGCGGCAATGCTGGTCGGCCTCTCGCTGGTCAAGAACCTCGCCATCGCCGCCACCTCGTTCGGGGCCGGCGTCGTCGCGACGGTCGGCGCCTCGGCGCGGAGCGCCCCCGCGCTTCCCACGTCAGCGGCATTGCGGACCGGGGAGGCCAACGTCGGCGCATTGGATGCGGCACGGCAGCGGCTGGGCGAGCTCGGACTCGGCCCCTTCGTGCAGCTCTCGGCCGCCGCGGACGGCTCGCTCCAGGCTGCCGGCGAGGCCCCGGCGCAGAGCAAGGCAGCATGGACCAGCTTTCTTTCCTGGTACGACAGCACCGGCGAGCGGCCGGTCCTAATCAGGAATGCGACGGTCAGCGACGGTCCGCCCACCTATCCGAAGCTCGCCTCCGTCTGGTTGAACGCCCCGGCCACCGTCTATTTCGCCGATGGCGCAAGTGCCCGGCAAGGCGAGCTCGGTCCGGACGGCTGGCGCGTTGTCGGCATCGCCGAGGCCGGCGTCTTGATCGAGCGCAACGGCGTACAAGTGACACTTTCCTTCTGAACTTTCGAGGCTTGCCGACCATGTCACGCATCGACACTGCTTTTCAGCCCGCCGCCTCCGAACGCGCGCACGGCGCCGGCGCCGGTCAAGCGGCGGCCGGCATCGGCCGCGCGCTCAAGCCGGAGCCGGTGCGCCGGCTGGCGCCCAAGGGCCGCGCCCTCAGCCGCCGGCCCGCCGGCCAAGTGTGGGCGGCCGGCCTGTCAACCGACATCGGCGACGAGCATGTCTGCGAGTTGAACCGGCGCAGCAGCGAAGACGTCATCACCGGTTTGAGCCGCGTGCTGGTGCACATGGAGAATGGCTCACCGGGTGGGTTGGATGCCGTCGATGCGCTGTTCGTCACCGTGCTCCGGGAGAGCCTGCGCCGCTATCTGCTGGTGGCCCGGCCGCCGGCCGGCGTTCAGCTGCCGGGTTCGCGGTGATGAGCATCGTGTTCGGACGCGGCGCGCCGCAGCCCGCGCCGGCAACGTCGCTTCGCGGCCGCGGCAGTGGGGCAGCTTCGGGCGGACCCGGCTCAGCCGCTGCACTCGGCAGCGAAGACCGCCGGTTGATCCTGGCCTTGGCGGCGCAACAGATCCGCTACGGACATCCGGACGAGGCGATCGCCTTCCTGATGGCATTGCGCAAAAGCGGTCCCGGCGATCCGCAGACGGTGAAGCTGCTGGCCGCCGCCCTGATCAAGGCCGCTCACTGGGCCGAGGCCGAAGTGATCCTCGGCGAACTCTCGGCTCTGGTCCCTCGGTCGACCAGAATTTCTGCCCTCTACCGAAGCTTGATCGCGTTCCACCTCAGCCGCCTTTCCGAGGCCTCTGCCTGGTTCGCCAAGTTTACCGCCCGTGCGAGAGACGACGATGAAGCGCTTTCTTAACTCGCTGTCCCAGCGCCAGGACATCATCCTGATCGGGCTGCTGATGACCATCGTGGTGGTCATGATCATCCCGCTGCCGACACCGCTGATCGATCTGCTGATCGCCACCAATCTCAGCCTGACGATGATGGTGCTGGTGGTCGCCGTCTATCTGAAGCGGCCTGAGGAGTTCTCCGCGCTGCCGGCGGTCATCCTGATCGCCACCACGTTCCGCCTGGCGATCACCATCTCCACCACGCGCCTGATCCTGGCGCAGGCCAATGCCGGCGCCATCATCGATACCTTCGGCAACTTCGTCACCCGGGGCAGCCTGGTCGTCGGACTGGTGATCTTCTTGATCATCACCACCGTTCAGTTCCTCGTCATTACCAAGGGCTCCGAGCGGGTCGCCGAGGTGGCGGCGCGGTTCAGCCTCGACGGCATGCCGGGCCGGCAAATGAGCATCGATGCCGAACTGCGCAACGGGCGACATCACTGCGGCCGAAGCGCAGCTGCGCCGCATCCAGCTCGAAAAGGAGAATCAGTTCTTCGGCGCCATGGACGGCGCGATGAAATTCGTCAAGGGCGATGCCATTGCCGGGCTGATCATTGTCGCCATCAATCTCATCGGCGGCATCGGCGTCGGCTTGCTCTCCAAGGGCATGCCGATCGAGGCCGCGCTCAACGTCTATTCGCGGCTTACGGTCGGTGACGGGTTGGTGAGCCAGATTCCCGCCCTGCTGCTGTCGATGTGCGCCGGCACGATCATCACCCGTGTCAACAGCGGCAAGAACGCCGATCTGGGCAGCGAGATCCTGGCCCAGCTCGCCGGCCGCTCGCGCCTGCTCTACACCGCCGCCGCGATGATCGCCGGTCTCGGCCTGATCCCGGGCTTCCCCCTGATGCTGTTCCTGACCATCGCCGCGCTGCTCGCCGGCGCTGCCACCAAGATGGCGCGCCGCGAACGGCGCGAGGCGGAAGCGGCCGAGCCGATGACCGCGGACGGCAAGCGCCAGCCGCTCGGCAAAGCCGCTGCCGCCGCCGCTGGCGATATCGACGCCAGCGCCGACGACACGGTGATCGTGGCCGTCGGCAGCGCGGTTTTCAAGGCGATCGACCGGCAGCTGTTCGCCGTGATGCGCGAGCGGGAGCTGGACGCGCTGCAGGAGCAGACCGGCCTGGCGTTCCAGCCGTTCGGCATCGCCCTCGACCTCAGCTTGGGAGCGAACGAGATTTCGCATTCTGCTCGACCGCGTCGCGGGCTTCTCCGCCGCGCTGCCCGACGGCGTGCGCGCAGCGGTCTGCGATCCCGACATTCTCACCATCAACGGCTTCGGCGGCATCCGCCTCGATTCGGTCTGGCGGTTGCGCTCGGCCTATTGGGTCGATCCAAGCGCAATCGCCACGCTGGAGGCCGTCGATGCACAGATCCTGGATCCGACGGCGCTGATCGTGCGGACGACGGGCTCGTTCGTGCGCAGAAACGCGCACCGCATCCTCGGCTATCGGCATGTTCAGCTGATCGTCAAGGAGCTCGGCATCGAGCACGAGCAGCTCGCCGTGCAGATCTCGCAGACCATTTCGGCGGTCCAGCTGCTCAACGTCATGCGCCGTCTGCTGCTCGAAGGCGTGCCGTTGGCGCCGCGGCGCCTGCTGTTCGAGGCCATGCTCGAGGCTTCCGTGACCGGCGGCAGCGCCGGCCACCTCGCCGGCATGGTGCGCACCACGATGGCCCGCCAGATCTGTGCCGGTCACGCCGACCAGGGCCGCGTCCTTGCCGGGCACCTGCTCGAGCCGGCGCTGGAGGTGGAACTGCGCAGCAGCCTGGCGCGGGAGAGCGACGAGCTGGCGCTGGCGCCTCGTCCGGAAATTGCATCGGCGCTTCTCGAGCAGGTCTCCGCCAATCTCCAGGCCGCGGAGCTCGGCGCCCAGGCGCCGATCCTGGTCACCGTCGAGGAGCTGCGCTGGCCGCTGTCGAAATTCCTGCGCACGCACGGGCTCGACGTCACCGTGCTCGCCTTCGGCGAGATCACCCCCGACTTTCTGTTCACGCCGGTCGGCACGCTGAGCGTCCCGGCCGCCCCAATCCCCATCGAGGAGCTCGCCGCCTAGCAGACTACCTAGGTATTCAACGACACTTCAGGAGCTTGGGGAAAAGGCGCAGGTCTGACATGCCGGCCTCTGCAACCCGCCACCGCCGGACCTCGATGAAAGGATCCATCCGATGCAGCCGATAGCCACCAATGCATTGAACACGCCTAACAATTTGCCACAGCTGACGCCTGCGGCAGGGGCCGCCGGCCAGCCGACGCAGCAGCAGAGCCAGGCGATGGCAATCGCCTTTGCCAGCGTGCTCAACCAGGTGATCGCCGCCGCCAACGAAAACGCCAGCAACCAGTGACCAGCATGATCATCGATCCGGTATCGCAATCACTCCAACGCCTTCCGATGACGGCAACCGAACCGGCGCGGCCGCCGGCGCAGTCGGCGCTCCCGGCGGCCGATCCGGGGACGCCTACCCTTTCGATCCGGCCCGCGGCCAGCTCGTCCATCGAGCCAGCGAGCCTCCCCGAGACGGTCGGTGCAAGGATTTATGAAGCAATCGATGCGATCGGTGTTGGGCTGAAACCGAAAGTTGCAAGCGATGGGGCGAAGGTGGACGCGGCGAAGCAGAAGCTGTCGCCCGATGCAGAAGTGCTCTCGGCTTCGGGCAGATCGCCGGGAGCCGGCAGCAACGAAGGCCTCGATATGCTGAACAAGGCGTTCGACCATGCGGTGTTCTTGGCGGCCGTCAACCAGGTGGTCAGTGGCGTGGGCGACACGGCCCGGACACTGGTCAGGCAGCAATAGGCGGCGGCAAATGGCCAAAACTGAAGCTGGGTGTGGGATGCGGCGGATGGGGTCCAAGCTCGTCCGCAACGTTGCGGCGGCTGCGCTGGCCGGCCTGCTGCTCGCCGGTTGCCAGTCGCAGCTCTACTCCGATCTCGACGAGCGCGCAGCCAATGAGATGGTGGCGGTGCTGGCCGCGGCCGGGATCGAGGCCAGCCGCACCGAAGCCGGCAGCGGCCGCTTCGCGATCTCCGTCGATCGCTCGAGCCTGGCGGATGCGATCGCCGCGCTTTCGGCCAAGGGTCTGCCGCGCCAGTCTTTCGGCTCGCTCGGCGAGGTGTTCAAATCGGACAAGCTGGTCTCGACGCCGTTCGAGGAGCGCGCACGCTTCATGTATGCGCTCAACCAGGAGCTTTCGGACAGCATTTCCCGGATCGGCGGGGTAGCGTCCGCGCGCGTCCATATCATTGTGCCCGAGCCCTCGCCGTTCAGCACCAAGGCGGCGGCACCGCGCGCCTCGGTATTCATCTACAAGAGCGCGGGAGCCGATCTTTCCAGCATGGTCCCGACGGTGAAGAACCTGGTGCTGAACAGCGTCGAAGGTCTCACCTACGACAACATCGAAGTCGCCATGTTCGACGAAAGCGCCCTGCCCGCCCCGGGCGGCGCCGCGATCCGCGCCACCGGGATCGTCTGGCCCGCAATCCTGCTCGCAGCGCTGGTGAGCGCCTTCTTTCTGCTGCTGCGCTTCGTCCGCAGCGTTGAGCAGGCGGGGGACTGAGATGCAAGCGGTGGCCATCGAAACGGTGTCGCAATTGAACGAGGCCGCACGTCAGGCCTGGGTCCGGGCGATCGGCTCGGACCGCATCGCCGCCGCGCTCGCCGCTGCCCCGCGGCTGCGCCAGCGCGTCGTCGTCAGCGCGCTGGCGGCCAATCACCTCGGGGCGCTGCCGGCGCCGGTCGACGAGGCGCGCCTCTTCGAGGCGCATGCCTATCTCCGCCAGCCCGAGCGAGTTCAGGCGGCTTTGCGGCATGACCCTCCATGCGCCCCTGCTCCGCCGGCAGACGGGGCGCCGGGAATTTGCGGCTCTGGCGGCGATGTTTCCGCTGCCGGATTTGCAGCTCGTCTGCCGCATGCCGGACCTCGACGGGCTTAGGTTCGCCGGCGAAGGCGAGCTTGCGCGGCTGTCCCAGGCAGTCGAAGCCGCCGGGGCGGAATGCATCGCCCGCTGGATCGGCAGCCTTCCCGAACGGCTGCGCGACGAAATGATGCTGTGCGTACCGCCGCCGCCCGAGACCGGCCGGGGCTTCGATCTGCCCGCGGGCGCAGCCGCTGCCATCGTCAGGCGCATCGCCGCCGAACTCGCGACCGGACCTTTAGGATGACGGCCGCCAAGCCCTATGCGGGTCGGCTCGTCGCGCGCCTCGGCCCGGACGGCGGCCGGGCGATGGTGCCGACCGATCCGGTGGAACGCGCCCGCCTCGAGGCGGCTGCGATCCTGGCCGAGGCGCAGGCTGCCGCCGAGGCTCATCGCGCGGCGCTTTCTGCGCAGGCGGAGGCAGAATTCGGAAGGGCGCTGGCCGAACGGCTCACTTCAGCGGCCTTTGCCTATGAACAGGGACTGCGCGACGTCACCGGCACTCTGGCGGCCATTCTCGACGATGCCGTCCGCCAGATCCTCGGCCAGGCGCCGCAGCGGACGGCCGGGCTTGCCGCCTTGCGCACCGCAATTGCCCGGCGCGTCGGCGAAACGAGGCTCACCATCCACGTCTGCCGCCGTGACTACCCGGCGATGAAGGCGGCGGAGAGCGAAACGGCGCCCCCGACCTCGGGCGCCGTTGCGGTGCTGATCGACGAGCAGCTCGCCCCGGGAGAGTGCGTTCTCGACACCGGCACCCAGCGGTTCGAGGTTGGGCTCGAGGCGCAGATCCGCGCCTTCCGGCGAAGCCTGGTCGGCACCCTCGATGCGTTGGTCAGGGACGAAGATGAATCTGGCTGAGACCCCGGCCCTTGCCGGGCCTGGATTTGGCTCCGCGAAAGCGCGGAAATCCGCCGAAAGGCTACTTGTTACCGCTGTTGCTAGCCCCTACCTTGGTGTTGCCGCGAGTGGCGCGGTTTTACTCCCAGGTGACGACATGGTGACGACACGGCGCCCGCCGGCTGAACAAGACAGCCATCGACGCCCTCAAGCCGGCCGCCAGGCCTACGTCGTCTACGACAGCGAGATGACCCGGTCTTTCGGTGCGCGTGGCGCCCTCCGGCACCAAGACGTGGCGGGTCGAGTACCGGGTCGCCCCCGGCGGTCGCGGCGCCCCGGTCAAGCGGATGACCTTGGGAAGCTCGACCGAGATCACCGCCGAGCAGGCACGCAAGCAGGCGCTCGCCATCCGCGCCGATGCGGGCCGAGGGCCTCGACCCGGCCGCGGCCCGCCTCGCCCGCCGCCGCGAGTTGACCGTTCTCCAGCTGATTGAGCTTTACCTCGCCGAGGGGCTCACCGTGCAGAGCGGCCATCGTGCGGGCGCCCCGATGAAACCGGCAACAGTCCAGGGCGTCACCGCAGTGCTCCTCCACCATGTGGCGCCGCTGATCGGGGCGAAGAAGCTGGGCGACATCGGCCCCGGCGACATGGAGCGCCTCAGCCGGGCAGTTGCCGCCGGCAAGACCGGCAAGGCCCGCGACAGGCGCCAGATCGGCCGTCACGTTCGCGGCGGGTTGAGCGCGGCGACGAAGGCGGTGCGCATCGTCTCGGCAATGTTCAGCTTCGCCATGCGGCGCGGATTGATGGCCGCCAACCCCTGCCCCCTCGCCACGGTTCGCCGCTCCGACGCTCGCCGCGAGCGTTATCTCAGCCTCGACGAGATCGCCCTGCTCGGCAAAGCCATCGGCGCTCTGGAGGCGGCAAGCAGGATCAACGCGAAGGCCGCCGACATCGTCCGCCTGCTGCTGTTTACCGGCTGCTCGTCGCAACGAGATCAACCGGCTCACCTGGGACGAGGTCGATTTGAAGGGCATGCGGCTGGTGCTGGCCGAGACCAAGACCGGCAAGTCGGTCCGGCCGCTGGCCGCCCCGGCAGCCGCTCTCTTGGCCTCACTGACGCGGGTCGACGGCTCGCCCTGGGTGTTTCCGAGCCAGCGCGGCGATAGCCCCTACGGCGGCCTGCAGCGAGCCTGGAAGGCGATCCTCGAAGAGAGTGGCCTCGCCGGCACTGGCGCCAGCCTGCACACGCTGCGCCACTCGGTCGGCTCCCAGGCGGTCAGCGGCGGCGAGAGCTTGCCGTTGACGGGCGCCATCTTGGGCCACGCCAAGCAGAGCAGCACCGCCATCTACGCGCATTTGCAGCGCGAGCCCGCGCGCGCCGCCGCCGACCGGGCGATCGCGCCGATTGCGGCCGCGCTGGAAGGCAAGCCGGCCGCCGAGGTGGTGTCGATTGCGAGCAAGGCCGGCCGCTGAGCCTGGCGAAGCTCGCCGCTGCGGTCGCTGATGCCGCCGATGGCCGGCTCAAGGCGATCCAAGCCGTGATTGATTATGGCAGGGCACTGCAGGAGGGGCCGTGAGCGGGATGGGCGCCGGATATCCAACAAGGCGTTCGCCGAATGGGTGAGCGAGACCAAATGGTCGATGTCGGTAAGCCTTGGAATGTGCCGCCAAGAGCGTACAGCAGCCATGAACCTTGCCGAACTTGTCCGCAGCATTGGTGCTGCGGACGGCTTTTGCCGACTGCCCAAACACTACCCCGATGCATATCATGTCCTGGTGGCGCAGAAGTGGCCCTGAGGCTGAGGCCAGAGAAAGCCGCCAAGGCTGAAATCCACCGCCAAGGCTATGGAAGCCATTAAGACGATGGAAGCGCTCGGCGAGAAGTTCCCCCCGATAAGGCAAGCCGTCGCCCTGTCTCCTCATTGCCGCCGGGACACGTGTCCTGGTAGGTCACTAAGCTATTGATTTAAATGAGGAAACCTCTCGCGCCTCCCGCGATGGCGGTGCCATCTATGATGACGCGCGTGCGCTGGCTGGTCCGTTGACCATCGATGAGCGCGCGCGGCGGAGGCGGCCGACGAAAACCGCCGAGATGAGTTTCTGAACGGTACGGAGGCAATGCCATGACCAAGAAGTTCACCACGGATGGGGCTCTCTGACTATCGAAAAAGAGCACGGCTTCCGCCGCGCGCCGGCGACGCTGCGCAAATTGCGCCTCGCGGGCGGCGGGCCGATTTTTTCCGGCTCAACGGCAACACGGTTTTGTACTCGGCTGAGGATCTCGACCGGTGGGTCGAAGAAAGGCTGACGAGACACAGTGCTCGACGGCGTCCTATGGCGCCGAGGCGGCCGAATGAACGCCGGGCGGCTTGCGCGCCACCCGGCGGGAAAGCTATTCGTACGTTGAAGCGTGACGAGATCTAAGCCGACCCCCGCCCGCCACCGCAGGCTCCCGGCGATTTTCCGTAACCGGAGATTGCCATGCGAGTGCGTGACGATAACCACCAGAAACCGCGAATAATCATAGTCGTAGGGACAGAGCGCAGCTGCGTCGCGAGGCGGCGGATTCGATCCCCTGTGGCCGCCAAAAAGGTGGCCTTCCGCTGGCGGCGGAGGTGACCATGACGGCTGACGGCAACGGCGCGGGGGTCACCAAAATCCGGCGGCGTGGGCGGCCCCGCACGGCCAGCCGGTGCCGGCTGTCGAGCGCATGCGCGCGTTTCGGGCCCGGCAGAAGAAGTCAAGGCCAAGCCGCGCAAGGCCAAGCCCGCCGCAGCGCAGCTCGGTGCCGATCCCCGCAGAGCGCGACTGCGTCGCCAGGCCAGGTTACCGTGGCGCGGCCGCTCGCATCAATCGGGCGCTATGGATCTGATCCTGGCGACGCCGCCCTGGCAGCTGCGCTTACAGGATGTTCGTCGCGCTACGGCTGCGAGATCCAGCCGGCCGCCGCTGATAGCGTCCTGGCCCTATGGGCGACGGCGCCGATGCTGGCCGACGCGCTCCGGGTGATGGCCGGCTGGGACTTCCACTACCGCTCGTGTGCGTGCTGGTCGACGGACCTGAGCGGAGGTGCGCCACTGCGTAACAACGGCACCGGGCTGTTCGCGGACGGACACCGGATCTGCTGCTTTTCGGCACGCGCGGCACGCCGATCCTGCCGCCGGTGGGCACGCCACCCTCGGTGTTCGTCGGGGGGGGTGCATGAGCCAGGCGGCAAGCCCGACGCGGCCTACGCCAGGTGTCGACCGGATGTTCCCGGCGGCGAGGAAGATCGAACTGTTTGCCGAGGGAGCGGCGGGCCGGTTGGACGCTCGAGCACGCCAGGCGCCGACGACGGCGCCGGGATGGCCCGCAGCGCGGTAGAGGAGGCCGAGGAGGCCCGGCGATTGCGGCGCCTGCGGCCGTGGATGAGGCTGCCGCCGCCGAGCGTGTGCAGGCCGCGCGCGAGGCGATGCAGCAGGCCGGGCTGCTGCCGGGAGGCCGCCGGTGATGGCCGTCACCCGACTGCGCCCCAAAGACCTGCGCCAACCGCCCGATGACGAGGAGCAATGGCTCTTGGCCCTGCTCCAGGAGGTCGACTTCGGCTTCGCCCAGATCGCCCGCAACATGATCTGGCACCGCCTTGTATATCGTCACGGCGCTACGGAGCCCCGGTGATGAGCGACAACGAATTCGCCTCGACACCGCGAAGCCGCGCCGCGCTGGCGCGCATGGAAGCCCAGGAGAGGGCCGAATACGAGGCCCGCCGCAAGGCGAAGATCGACGCCGGCCTGGATCCCGGCGAGCCGCGCAAACCGCCGCCGACAGGACGCGGGCGGCAGCCCGCCAACGGGAACTTCGAACCGGCTCCGGCCCTTGAGCCACAGCCTTACCTGTCGGCTCTGGCGACCGCCGTTCAAGCAGGCCGCCGCCGAGGCGCGCGTGAAATCGAAGCGCTATTGGGCGCCGGGCGGCCCGGCTGATGGCGAATACCCGCAACAGCCGACGCCATGGTGGCCGGTCACGCCACGTCCCAAACGCAAGCCCAAGAAGCACGCCGCGCCGCGGAAGCCGCGCCCAAGTTGAGGATTCGCTGATGACGGCTCCGGTGCAGAGGCTCAAGGTCAACTGGCTATCCCAGTGCGTAGCCGACGCCAACGGCAACCCGCTGCCGATTTTCGCCAATGCCTTGGTCGCATTGCGCGAAGGCGCTGGAAATGCCTGGCATGCTGGCTATGACGAGCTACAATTGCTGCGATTGTCAAAGCCATTCCCGGTCACCAGGGTTTTCGTGCCGCGACCACTCACCGATGCCGATGTCGGCGCGATTCAGGAATGGCTTCAGCACGCCGGCATCCGGTCGCATCGGCCACGACATCGTGTTCCAGGCGGTCGATGTCGTGGCTCGCGACAACTCCTCCATCCCGTCCGGGACGATCTCGAAAGCTCGCCTGGGACGGCGAGCCACGGCTCTATTGCTGGCTGATCGACCTATCTGGTGTCGCGCCGATGACGCCCTACGTCGCGGCGGTCGGGCCGATGTTCCTCATCTCGATGGTGGCGCGGGTTTTCCAGCCCGGCTGCAAGGTCGATTACATGATGATGTTCGAGGGGCCGCAGGGGTCGGCAAATCGGCCGCCTGTACGATCCTCGGCGGCGTGTGGTATTCGGACGCCCTACCGGAAATCACGGGCGGCAAGGATGTCCGTGCATCTGGGGGGCAAGTGGGTGATCGAGATTTCCGAGATGTCGGCGATGACGCGCGCTGAGGCCAGCGCACTGAAGGCGTTCATGACGCGCACGGTCGAGCGGTACCGGCCGCGCTACGGCCGCCAGGAGATGATCCAGCCGCGCCAGTGCGTCTTCGTCGGCACTACGAACAAGGCCGTCTATTTGCGCGACGAGACCGGGGCCGCCGGTTCTGGCCGGTGAAGGTCGCGAGGATCGACCTCAAGGCGCTGACACGCGATCGCGACCAGTTGTTCGCTGAGGCCGTGCACTCTACCGCGACGGGGGAGAGTGGTGGCCGGACTCGCGTTCGAGCGCGATCACTTCACTCCGGAGCAGAGGCTCGGTTCGAGGCCGACGCCTGGCAAGAGGTGATCGAACAGGCCGTCCGCCCGCGCCACGCCGTCACGATCTACGAGATTGCCCACGACATCCTGCACATCGAAACGCCGCGCATCGGCAGCGCCGACCAGCGCCGCATCGCCTCGGTGCTTCAGTGCCTCGGCTGGGTGCGAAGAGGCCAGACCGGGAAGGGTCGAATTGAGTGGGGGTTGGCCGCATGAGACCACTGAGCACCACAGAGCACTTTTTGAGAAAGGTCTGCGAAACGGGGTTTGGGGTGACGAGCTTTGCGAAAGTGCTTGGTCGGTGCTCTGTGGGTGCTCTGTGGTTGGAAAAGCCCGGATTTCTGCGCTTTCGACCACGAAAACACAGACCACCAGAACAGAGACGATATAAATAGATTCCAATAGAGGATCGGGAACTTCCTATAGGGAAATTGGGGTCTTATAGGAAAAGCGCTCTGGGTGCTCTGTGCTCCGTGGTTTGGCCGCCAGGATGAAGGTCTCTCAACGGCGCGTGGCGCGGCCCTGGGCGCCCCCTATCGACCCGTTACGTCACGCCAGGCGTGTGCCCGTAAGAATCGCTGCAGCCGATCCCGGTGCCGCTCCAGCGCGCGGTCTGGGCCGAACTCCACGGCTACTCCCCAGAACAGGCCACCGAGCTGATCGAAGCGGTGCGCAGCCTGGTTGCGTCGAAGCACTATCAGGAGGCGCTGGTCGTCGACCTGGCCGAGCGCGTCGACGCGACGGCAACGCGACCGGCCCGGTCAGCGATGGCCACCGCGCCTCGGCCGCGCTGGCGCTGTTCGCCCGAGCCCTCAACAAGGCCAACGGCCAGCCCAGCCCGGCACCGGCAAGGCGGCGGCCGAACTCTGCCGCTACCGCGCCTGAGATCGCCGACCTGTTGATCGCCCGGCAATTGCCGAGCCTGCCGCCGCAATCGCAGCCGCTGTGGCGGCCGGGAATCGAGCCGCGACGATCTGGCTCGGGCGATACAGAAAGCGATGCTTCAGTGAGTGCCATGGGCTGGCGATCAAAATGATGAATTCGTCGACTAGGTCGCTGATGAGTTTGCGCGGAGCGGTAGAACCTGCTCTCGAAGAACCGATAAGACAATTCGGCGGCGCCGATCACCAACGGGTAACTTATGGCGAACACGGCGACCGGCGAAGGCCGGTCACGGTGAGTGCGTCGAGCAACGTTTCGTGCAACATGTAAGCGCCATAACTCACCAGCCCGATCCGTTCCAAGCGCGGGAAGCGCCACGGCACCCCAGCGCGGCCGCACAGACGGCGGCGAAGAACCACGTCATTGCCGCGTAGGCGAATGGGGCGCGCAGGGCATAGTAGAGGTCACGGTCGATCAGCCTGCCGAGCAGGACCATGACGAGAGAGATAATGGCGATCACCAGCAACTCGCCCGCCAGCCGAAGGTCAACCTTGCTGTATTTCGCGGCAAAGGCCAGCAAGCAGCCGGCGGCGAAACTGTCAGCCTGGGTCAGCGGCCCGGCGTGGATCAGCCAGCCACGCCAATCGCCTGGTCCCGGCACGTAGCTTCCCTTAACCCGAAGCGGTAGAGCGGGGCCACGACCAACGTGGCCAACGGCGTGAGGATGAGTAACCCGTCGTGGCGCCCAGAAAAGCAGTGCGCCATAGACCACGTAGAGACTGCATTTCGACCGGATCGTCCACAAATGGCCGGTCGGCCAACCGCCGCAGCAGAGATAGTGACCACCGAACATGCCAGCGAGGTTGTTGGTGAAGGTGAGCAGTCCGAGCACCGCGCGCCAGTCGGCGGTACCACCGACGACTATGAGGCCGATCAGGATGTAAGCCCAGTAGATCGGCGCGATGCGGCGCAGACGCGGATACCGAATTGGCCGAACGCCGAGGGGCCCGGTCGGGGCGAGTACCGAAGTCGTCACGACATACCCGGAAATAACGAGAACAGCCACACCCCCGATCCAGCCAATGGCGAATATCCCGGCATGGCAGGCAACCACGGCCGTGGTCGGCTATGGCGCGGAGCCCGTCGATGTTGCCGGCACGCATTTGGATCTGGCGTGTGATGTTTTCCCTGTTTGGGATCGGTCGCCTTTGGCCGAATTGAAACGCTCAGTCGGTTGAATTCGTCTTCCTGTCCGATGCTGTGCTCGTCGCCACCCGAGGTGCTGCGAGGGCGGCCAGGCAGCTTGCCACTCAGGTTTTGCTGGTCGCGGCCAGCACCGGCTACGATCTCTTTGACCAGCTGCCACGATGCCGTGGGCGTCAGCGACCCACTTGGTCCATATGGTAGGCGTGGATCGGGTGAAGCTTGCTCACGACATCCCAGGTTCATGACGGCTATTGATCGGCCGACAACAGTCCGCTCCGCAAAGCCGCCATGTCAAAGCATACCATTGACTGGGTGGCCTAAGCCTCCTGAAGGATGGGACGGCGTTACACCGCGTCTATGGCGTCGCCGAGGTTCAGGTCTGAGCGAATAGGGCGAATGAGAGCCCATGGCCGCCTTTGGCCATCAGGTCTGTCGCTGCTGCCACGTGGGCGAGGCTCATCACTAACGCGGCTTGCTGACCTTGTCCGATGTCGCGACCTTGCCCGCCCGGCGACCGGCTTTCGTCGCGTCCGGCTCGGCCTGCGATTGGCCACCGTGAAATAGCTTAGCCTGAGCCACTTGTAAAAGGATGAAACGTTCGTTATATGCAGATCCATGAAACACGCAATCGCCTATATCCGCCTGTCCAAGGACGGCCGCAGCAATCTCGGTCTCGATGCGCAGCTCGAGGCGATCACCGGCTTCTGCGAAGTCGAGGGCTTCAACCTGGTCGACATCTTCGAGGAGATCGAGACAGGCAAGGGTGCTGATGCGCTTGAGCGCCGGCCGCAGCTGAAGGCCGCGCTCGACGCCGCCCGCCTTTACGGCGCGCCGGTGATCGTCGCCAAGCTCGACGGCTCAGCCGCGATGTCGCGTTCATCTCCTCATTGATGGCGCAGAAGGTCGCCTTCGTCGTCGCCGCGCTCGGCCTGGATGTCGATCCGTTCATGCTTCACATCTACGCCGCCTTCGCCGAGAAGGAGCGCAACGTCATCTCCGAGCGCACGAAGGCGGCGCTCGCGGTGCGCAAGGCGCAGGGCGTGAGGCTTGGCCGGCCTAAGGGCGTGCCGGCGTTCGCCACCGAGGCAGATCGCGCCAAGGCGCATGCTGTGATCCAGGCTAAGGCCGACGCCCACGCCGGCCGTCTGAGCGGTGTGCTCGACAAGCTGGCGGCGGAAGGCATCGTCTCTGCCAACGCCATTGCCAACGCGCTCAACCAGCGACAGGTCAGACCGCGCGTGGCGGCCGCTGGACGGCCAAAACGGTGCTGATTCTCAAAGCGCGGCTGTAGGCCAGGACTTTTGGCTTGCCATGTCGCTCGCCCACACGTGACAGGAGCACTCCCGTCAACAAGCCCGAATCGCGTGCAGCCGATGACGGGGGATAGACTTCTATCCGCAATTCGCGCAGGACGCGTTCTTCTCGATTCGCGCCCCGGCCATTTGCCGAGCAATACCCTTCGAAGGACCCTGCCAGGCTTCCACCCCTTTGCCTTCGCCGCCGCAATGCGCGCCACCATCGCGTCGTATTCGCGTTCGACGAGTGGCAGGCTTCGTCACGCGTTTCGACCGTCCCGTCGCCGAGCCGGACCATTCGATGCGGCAGTCATCGTCCAGTACCAGCCGCCCGCGCTGATGCTGGCCAGCCGGTGCACCCGGCCGATCTTCACCTCACCATCGAAGGCGGTGTAGTCCTCCGGCACGTCGGTCCATTTGGGGTGTGTTGCTTTCGTGTGGGCGCGTACAGCGCCGGCCGAACCAGGCACGGATCAGGTGTAGCACATCATCGCCGGCCCCCGCCCAAGCTGCTAGAGCTTGTCGATTAGGCCCTTCTCCTCGAGCTCGCTCTCGAGAGCTCCGAGGTCTTGGGCGAAGAGCTCCACGAACTCTGGAGCCGGTGAGCCGCCTCGGCGATCTCCGCCAGCGCTTGCGCTGGTGGAGATTTGCCCTTGCTGCGATGAGGTCCCAGAGCATCAGCCGCGCGGCCTCCCCTGGCGTCCAGGCGCTCGGCCCGGGACGCTACTATTTTGGGATCGGCCCGCTGCGGCCAGGTGCGTTGACCAGGCATGGCTGGTTTTCTTGGCCGTTTAGTTTCTGCGAGTGAGTAGGCAACGCATACCTTGCTCCTAGTTGGCGGGCAGGTTTCAGGCCCCGTCCTGTACGTGTGTGTTTCGACTGACAGATGGGTCGCTGGCGCGCGCGCTGCTTGATGCTTGGTTGCCAATTTTTTGCCTGCAACCGCGGCACCCTTCCTCGATTTCAGTTCGAAAGCCCTTCTTTTCGACACTAGCCCAACAGCAGGCTTTCCGCGCCGCCATCGCCTCGCCCTGGTCGGTGCGCGGGAACAGATGCCGACAGGTGTCTTAGCGTGATGGTGCAGGAAGGCGGCCGGAGCGCATCTCCTGCTTGGCATAAGCGGAATTATCGCGAGCTGTGCGCGACAGTGCTGCACGGCGGGACTGGAGCGTGTCGTCGGCCGACGAATCGCCTGGAGCACCGCCTGGAAGGGGCGCGGCCGGGGGCGGCTGACCCGATGGCGGGGCGGCCGGCCTGATGTGGTGGCGTGATGCCGTTCCTCCTCGTCTTCATCGGTATCGTCGCGACCCTGATCGGTTCGCTGCGGCCGCTGCTGAGACCGCGTACTGGGTGACGCCGGCAGCGCCATCCAGGCCGGCTATAGAAAATCTCTTTGTAACGCTCGTCGGATTTGTCGTCTGGGCGTGGCCGGTCCTGAAATGGGGGATTCTTCTGGATCGTCGCCGTCTGGGCAGTCAAGTATTGGTTCGGACAAACTGGTGCGCGCTGCGGTGCGCATTGCCCACGAAGAGACCGCCAAGATCAAAGCCGAGGCGTCTCGACGAATCGGCGGGGCCATCCAAATATCGCCGCGTCCAATCGCACTTCATTCTCCTTTTCGGGGGGGCCGCTTTGGTTTCCAAGGCGGCGTTTTTGCTGCCGCTGCTGGTAAGCCAGGCAGGACGCTTTGGATGACGCCGCTCAACACTACATGGCGCCGGCCGACCAGGCAGCGTTTCGGACGGTTGCGCGCAGTATCGGAATTTCCTGCCGCTGGAGAAGGCGGAACGGCCCGGCCGGACCCCAGCCAAGGCACCGGCGAGATCACGCCGGGGGCCTTGCAAGCTGGCGTCAAGGCAACCCAAGGCGGGCGCTCCCGCGCCACCGGCCGCGACGATTTTCAGGATCTCGCCGACCCTGCTGAAGTCGTCATGCAGAAAGCCAAGAGTTCCGGCAACCGCTGAGCGCCAGGGCGCCGAACTATTGGCCGGCATGAAGGCGGCAACCGGCGGCGCAGCTGCCGCGACGGGAGCCGCCGCCTTGGGCCTGACTAACGCTGCGGGCTGCACCACGGTTGGCGGGCTCGGCGCGATGTCAGCAGCGGCGCTGCCGGCGCGCTGGTGATGCCTTTATCCGTTTTAGCGCCGGCCAAGCGATCCTGGCGCGGCAACTTCCACGCATTGATAAAAACCGACAAATCCTGGCGTGCTGGCCGCTGCACGGGCGGAGAATTTACGCGACCGCGCGGACCAGAGAGGACAGTAGGCCGCCGGGCAAGCACAGCCTTCGTCTCTTAGTTCTCTATCCAAATCGGCCGGCACCGGCCCCAGGACGCGTGTTCGCCTCGGCAGGCCCCTTCTTGCCCGAAATAGCTGCGCGCACGTCCACCAGGCGCCCAGCCGGCTATATGGCCAGCGGGCTTACATCTGTTCGCCGCGCCTAGCGATGCAGCAGGCTAATCAGCAATGGCTTCGACGGGATTATGCGATACCTGGAGCAGGCTCGTTCAAGACCTGAGTGTTGACACCGGCGTCAGCCAAGTCGCGAAAGTGCGCCAGCACGGCGTCGGCCGCCTCTTCGCTGAAGATGCCGTACTCATCAGGCTGGAAGCCAAGCTTGGCCGCCACCTCTTCAAGGCCGGTGATGGCCATTTCGGTGGCTTGCTCTTCGATCTGTTCAGGGGTTAGGCGCTCGCGGAGCCCATGGAGAAGTGTAAAGTCGACCGTCAGCGTCGGCAGATCGCGGAAGCCCATCGGGTGCGGCTTGACCGTATGTGCCCGGTGGATGCCGGTCGGCATCTCGTGGTGCACGGCCAGCCAGGCGGCGGCATACTCAACGACGACATGGCTCCTGCAGCGCGCGCTTCCGGCCGACGGTACGGGTCGTCGCGCTTGACGTAGGGTATTGCCCATTCCCCAAATCCGGCGCCGCTGCGCCGATTTGTCTTGGATGGACGATCTGAACCCCACAGTTGGACCTGATAATGTACCACAAGGACACGCTCACTACAGCCCCGCCAGGCAGGGCACGAGCCTGGTCGGCCTGTTGAAGGACAGGACATCATGCGCGCCACGCGACACACCGCACGCTCAGCGAGCCAGTGGGAGGGCGTGCGCCGTGCTTGATTGGGGGACCATACGGCCCGCAACCGTCGGTGCGGTAGCCTATCGCGGCCGGATGGTGCGCCGCGACGGTGAGCGCCACGCGACCTACCAGCCGGAGAACCACGAGTGGCGGGACTGGCTCTGCGACGACGACGAACTGGGCAACCTGGTTGGCAAGGACCCGATGACGTTGTCGCTCGACGTTTTAACGGCTGCTGGCCATCCGCAGACTGCCGTAGAAGCGTTCTGACGCGCTTGAAGGTGGATGCACGGTGTAGACCACGGCAGAGAGGGTGATGATGGGCTTCTAGGGCTCCAGCCCCAGGATTTCCGAACGGCTAACCCAGCTGCGCGAGGTGGTGTGCATGGACTGCTGATCCGAGCCGTCTCTCGAGGTTCGACGCTCGCGATGTACGACTGCCCTGCCTGGCCCTTCCGCATGGGCCGCAACCCTCACAATCCGGCGCGGGGGCGCAACGCAGGCGTCAATTGGCTCGAGGCGGGAGGGTGGGTGACGGCGCGCCGCCTTCCTGGCGGTTTCTGCCCGCAACAAATCAGTGTTATCTTGGGTGCCCGCGCCATGTCGACCAAGCCGAAGCCGGAAAAACTGTCTTCCCGACAGGAGCGCTTCGCGCAGGCTGTTGCGTCCGGCATGAGCGGCGTGGACGCGGGCCAGGAAGCCGGCTACCAGCAGCAACCCCGAATGCCGCCGCCGTCGGAGCCCACCGTCGGCGAAGAACGCCCAAGATCGCCGAACGGGGCACGAACTCCAGGCGAAGCATGCCGCGCGCGCCGCCGTCACCGTCGACGGGCAGTACGCCAAATTGGAGGAAGTCCGGCCGGCAATGCGGTCGAGGACCGCAGCACGGCGCCGCCGTCGCCGCCATCGTCGCCCAGACAAGCTGATGGCCTGATCATCGACAAGGCGCAGATCGAGGCGGTCGTCCGGCGGCCCGCTCCCGCCCCCGACGTTGCTGGGCGTCATCCTGTCCGAGGACGACTGGCAGCAGCGGCTGTCGCAGCACTGACGCGATGCCCGTCGAAATCGCCGTCACCCCGACCAGGCGGCAGTGGGACTTCATCACCTGCCCCGCCAATATGTGTGCCGTTTGGCGGCGCCAGGGGTGGCGCCAAGACCATCGGCAGCCTGCTCGATTTCTGGTACCACGCCATCGAGCACGGCGAGGCCACGCGCGCCCGCCTGATGGTGCGCAAGCAGCGCACCGACCTCAGGGACACGATCCTGACCGCGATCCGGCTACGGCTCGGCCGCCGAGTGGCACGAGCACGGCTCCTGGACTTCCAGTTCCCCAACGGCGCCCGGTTGTACGTGCGCCTACTGGAGCGCGAGACCGATGCCGAGGCCTATCAGGGCTGGTCGCTGACCCGCGTCTACATCGAGGAGGCCGGCCAGTTCACCTCGCTGGCGCCAACCTGGCGGCTGATGGCGACGCTGCGCAGCTCGGCCGGGGTCAAGTGCAGATGCGGCTGACCTGCAATCCTGGCGGCCCCAGCCATTTCGCGCTGAAATCGTTCTTTGTCGACAACGGTCCCGGGGTTGCATCGTCCGCGATCCCGAGACCGGCCTGACCCGCTGCTTCATTCCCTCGAAGATCGCCGACAATCCGCATTTGCTCGCCAACGACCCCAACTATGTCAACCGGCTGATGGCCTCGGGCAGCGCCGAGTTGAGGCGGATGTGGATGGACGGCGACTGGGATGCTCGGCCTCGAAGGCCAGTTCTTCACCGAATGATCGCGGACCCCAGCACGTTGTCGAGCCGTTCGGCGATCCCTGAGGGCTGGACCAGGGCCCGTGGCCTTGACTGGGGCAGCGCCAGGCCGTTCGCGGTGCTGTGGGCCGCCGTCGTCCAGGACACGTTTGAGCACGACGGCCGCACCATTCCTCGCGGGGCGCTGGTCATCTATCGCGGACTACTGCGGCATGCAGCTGGGCAAGCCCAACGCCGAGGAAGTCGCCCGCGAAATCGTCAAGCGGGAGACCGACCCGGCGACGGGCAAGCGCGAGAAGATCAACTACGGCGCCGCCGATCCGGCCTGCTTTGCCGTTATTTCCGGCCCGTGATGGCCGAGACGCTGATGCGTGGTGGCGTCACCTTCCGCCGCGCCGAAGGGGCAGAACACCAGGGTGTCGAATCCCCAAGAAGATGGGCGGCTGGAGCGAGCTGCGCAGCCGCCTCAAGGGTGACCTCGACGGCCATCCAATGCTGTTTGTGTTCTCGACCTGCCGCGAGCTGATCAGGACGACGCCGATGATGCTCCACGATCCAAACCATCCAGAGGATCTCGACACGACCTTGAGGATCACCTGGTCGATGCGCTTGGCTACCTGGTGATGAGCCGCGCCTATCGTCAGCGCGAGCCGGATGCGGTGCCCGATAGCCGGTCGATCTGGCTCGTTCGCGATGCATTCGGGCTGGCCGAGGTTAAGGATTAAACGCTGTTTTGATGGATCTGCTCGATTGTATGGGACGAGATTGGCGAGCTGCGCGAGCGCGCCGAGCGTCTGCAGCGCGATCCCGCCGTGACTGCCGGAAATGTCCCCGCAGCCCTCGCCATCGGCCAGCTGATCGAGAACATCGCCGGGCTCGACTGGGATATCCGGGTCGCCGAGG